>JAGDYZ010000008.1:95010-402479 GCA_049116335.1 Pelagimonas sp.
CTGGATCGGTGTCATTGGCCACCGCATCAATGGTGACAGGCGTGCCCACATCGGTGGTTGCCACATCATCAACAGCCACAGGTGCATCATTGACCGGCGTCACGGTCACCGACACTTCGCCGGTGTCGCTCTGACCCGAGGGGTCTTCAATGGTATAGGTGATGGTCGCCGGCCCGTTGTAATCGGCGGGCGGAGTGTAGGTCACGGTGTTGTCGGGGTTCACCACAACGGTGCCCTCATCAACGGTGGCGCCTGTGACGGTCAAAGGCTGACCTTCTGGATCGCTATCATTGTCGAGCACATCAATGATGACCGCAGTGTCTTCTGGCGTCGTCGCTGTATCATCTTCCGCAACCGGCGGCAGATCTTCCACAACCACATCAACGGTCGAGAACTCGACATCAGAAACCAGAACCGCCTGCTCGCCAGTGTCGCCATTGGCATAGTTGATCTCGATCCGCGAAACTGGGCCCGCGATTTCAACCAGAACCGAGCCATCCTGATCTGCAAAACCTGTGCTGGAATTGCCGTCAACGTCGCCACCAGAAACGGTGGCTGTGCCGGCTGGGGTCAAAGTCACCGGAATGACATTGCCTTCCGCGTCATAGGCTGTGACCGACAGGATGTCTTCAAAGCCATCGCCGCCGCCACCTAGATCGCCCATGGTGTCCGCATCAACGTC
The DNA here is from genome assembly GCA_049116335.1 of Pelagimonas sp. GTDB lineage: Bacteria > Pseudomonadota > Alphaproteobacteria > Rhodobacterales > Rhodobacteraceae > CANMIH01. The sequence goes on from JAGDYZ010000008.1 coordinate 95,693, forward strand.
GTTCAGACGGAAGCTGACGTTCTGGACATTGTCAGTGTAGAGATCTGTGTTTGTGGCGCGGAAGTCCAAAACAGTCGTCGAGGTTGGCGAGCTTGCCGCGTCAACGTCGCCGCCCTGGCCAACCAATTTGAGATGCGAGTTGGGATTGAAGGTCTCACCTGGCGCAACATATCCGGTTGTCGCAAAGGTAAAGGCCTCGGCGCCAACATCCTGCCCGTCAAAAGTAATATCGACAGCAACACCGCCGGTATCGACGCTGGTGGTTACATCGGTCGGAGCCGTATCCGGAAGCGATGTATTATAAGGTGCAACATCACCCCAGTTCAGTATCAAATCAGCCATATTATCGACCCTCTACCAGTCAGTTGGGGTCACGACCCCAGCCACAAGCGCGACGGCAATGCCCAATGCATCGCGCCAAAACTCGATTTCAACATGCCTGTAAGATGCAGAAAGGGTGCCTCAACCTGCAGCCCACATTCTTATGTGAGTCAGCAAAGATCGCATCGCGGCGTGGGCGCTGTTACGCACCCGCACATCCCTTTCGCGCCCAACAGGACACAAATAAGTTCAGTGGCCGCCCCCGTGGCCAGCAGTCTTCACCCCCCAGATGGGCTTAGAACCGTTTTAGCCTTTTAGACGGTGACTGGAAAAGAAAAAAAGGCAGGAACCAGTCAGGAATGCGCACATTCGATACAATTTTAAGGACCAAGGATGTAGGGAATTTTAGACAAAACCACCCTTATTGTTTCCCTGATCAATGAGAAATTGGTGCAATTTTTAACAGTATTTTGCAGGAAATCACCCATGGGTTGCACCATTGTTCGAAACCCGTGAACAGTAAAATTAGAGGGCCGGACCAAGATAGTGCGATGTGAATGCCTCAGCCCGGAAATGGGGCTGTTTTCATATGGGCACCAATACTCAAGAAACCCAAAGATTGACCCGAATCCCTCCGAATCTCCGGAAAGAATCACGAATCGATCGAACTAACCTTGGGGAACCCAGAGCCTGAACTGGCGAGATCAGCCTGAGATACGCGTCAACGGATCGAAGTCGCATCACTCCTGCGCTCCCCTCAACGAAATTGGTGCCGGTCCTCCCAATCTGATCCCCCCCCCTGGGCAACCAATGGAGAAAAATAGAAAATTCCCGCGATGCCAAAGAAATCCCATTCTTCCCTCTTGCACCCACCCCGCAGTCCGTCTAGAAGCGCCCTCACGTTGCTGCTGTAGCTCAGAGGTAGAGCACTCCCTTGGTAAGGGAGAGGTCGAGAGTTCAATTCTCTCCAGCAGCACCACTCCCAATACATCAAGATCTCGGTCAGATTGTTTCGGCAATTGCGCACAATCGCTTTGACGTCCAATCCGTGATATTTTTGAGATATCGTACAAGCCATCTCAGCCACAGAGCACGACACGGCACAATTATCTTTGTTGGCGTAATGACCACGGATGCGCACAAACGAAAAAAGACGATGCAGCGCATCGTCATCCTGGCATCATATTCGGGAAGTGGTGGGTGATGAGAGACTCGAACTCCCGACATCTTCGGTGTAAACGAAGCGCTCTACCAACTGAGCTAATCACCCGGTAGAGCGGTGTCTATCGTCACTCTGCGGCCTGCGCAAGAGGATCCGGACTGGAAATGTCATTTTCTTCGCGCTGACGAATGCGGGCTATCAAAACCCGGGCATTGTCGGTCTGTTTGGTGCGTGTCACCTTGAGTTTCCCCATGGGATGCAGGTTGAGATCCCGCCCCTCGGCCAACATATCGCCCAGCACAGCCAGAGTGGCCTCAACCGCCGGTTTCACATCGCGTTTCTTGCCACCGCTGCGGGCCACAACCAGATCAATCAGTTCTTTTTTCTTCAGTTCGACCTCAGTCGTCGGCTGGTCATCATCAATGTCGTCATCAAGGTCTGCATCCAGCACCGGATCTATCATCTCGTTAACCGGTTCATCGATGGGATCAAAAGCGGCCACATCGTTTTCGCTCACATCCTCAACATTGGTCGAGGGCGTTTGTTCGTCCGTGGATTTACCTTTGTTGGTCATGGATGCCTCTTTTCTGCTCGATGTTATCGATTGGCCATGTCTGGTGGCTCTGGGGTTTTCCCCTACTACCCCTAGCATACAGTCTATTAACCATTTTCCTACCCTCCTTGACAGAGGTGACACATCTTTCAATATGCTTTGCGCCGAATCTGCCAACGAGACTGAAAAATGAAAAAAGCATCACTTATTATCGCAGCCACCCTATTTGCAGGCAGCGCGACAGCCGGGTCCATGTCCGATCCGATCGTCTCGCCGCCCGTGACCCCGGTTCAAATTATCGAAGATGCGCAGAGCTCAAGCGCACCGAGCCCGGCCCTTGTGATGACACTGATCGTTCTGACGGCGTTTAGCCCCGCTGTTCTGAACTAAGCCCAGTCTCGGTCCAAGTTACAAAAAAACGCCGCAGTTTCCTGCGGCGTTTTTCATTTCAACGACCCCAAATGCCTAGTGCGCGATGGCACCCGGCTCAGGTTTACCCGCCTGCGCCGCCGCAGCGGCCGCCGCTTCCTCTGCCTCTTGATCCCATTCAATGGGCTCAGGTGCGTCGATCAAAGCGGCCTCAAGAACTTCGGACACATGTTTAACGGGCACAATTTTCAACCCGTCTTTCACATTGTCCGGAAGCTCCGCGAGATCTTTTTCGTTCTCTTCAGGAATGAAGACCGTTGTGATCCCACCGCGCAGCGCCGCAAGCAGTTTTTCCTTCAATCCACCAATCGGCATCGCATTGCCGCGCAGAGACACTTCGCCGGTCATGGCGATATCTTTGCGCACCGGAATACCGGTCAGAACCGAAACAATCGAGGTCACCATGGCCAGCCCCGCAGATGGCCCATCTTTGGGGGTCGCGCCATCAGGCACGTGAACATGGATGTCGAGCTTGTCAAACTTGGTCGGCTTAACCCCGATCTGCGGCGAGATCGAGCGCACATAGCTCGACGCGGCCTCAATCGACTCTTTCATCACATCGCCCAGTTTTCCGGTGGTCTTCATCCGACCTTTGCCCGGCAGGCTCAGCGCCTCAATGTGCAGCAGATCACCGCCAACCGAGGTATAGGCCAGACCAGTCACAACACCGACCTGATGTTCATCTTCGGCAAGACCATGACGGTACTTCTTCACACCAAGGAAATCGTCGAGATTTTCAGGGGTTACCGCGACTTTCTCATCTTCTTTCTTGACGATCTTGGTCACGGCTTTCCGGGCCAGTTTGGCCATCTCACGCTCAAGGTTCCGCACACCGGCTTCGCGGGTGTAATAGCGCACCACATCCAAAAGCGCCTCATCCGACACTTCGAACTCGCCCTTTTTCAGACCGTGGTTTTTCACCTGCTTGTCCAGAAGGTGGCGTTTGGCGATCTCAAGCTTTTCGTCTTCGGTGTAACCCGACAGAGGAATGATCTCCATCCGATCCAGCAGCGGCCCAGGCATGTTGTAGCTGTTCGAGGTGGTCACGAACATCACATCCGACAGGTCATATTCGACCTCAAGATAGTGATCCACAAAGGTGCCGTTCTGTTCAGGGTCAAGCACTTCGAGCATCGCCGAAGCAGGGTCGCCACGGAAATCCTGGCCCATCTTGTCAATCTCATCGAGCAGGATCAGCGGATTGGTGGTTTTCGCCTTTTTCAGCGCCTGAATGATCTTACCCGGCATCGACCCGATATAGGTCCGACGGTGACCGCGAATTTCGCTTTCATCCCGCACGCCGCCCAGCGAAATGCGAATAAACTCACGCCCTGTGGCTTTGGCCATGGATTTGCCCAGCGAGGTTTTACCCACGCCCGGAGGACCCACAAGGCACAGGATCGGGCCTTTGAGTTTCGACGACCGCGCCTGCACCGCGAGGTACTCAACGATACGTTCTTTCACCTTATCAAGGCTGTAGTGATCCGCATCGAGGATATCCTGCGCGCGGTTCAGATCCTTTTTCACCCGGCTGCGCGTGCCCCATGGGATCGACAGCATCCAGTCAAGATAGTTGCGCACCACGGTCGCTTCGGCCGACATCGGAGACATGTTGCGCAGCTTTTTCAGCTCGGCATCTGCCTTTTCCTTGGCCTCTTTCGACAGCTTGGTGCCCGCGATCTTTTCTTCCAGTTCCGCCAGCTCGTTGCTGCCGTCCTCGCCATCGCCAAGTTCTTTCTGAATGGCCTTCATCTGCTCATTCAGATAGTATTCACGCTGGGTTTTCTCCATCTGGGTTTTGACGCGGGTTTTGATCTTCTTCTCGACCTGAAGAACGCTCATCTCGCCCTGCATCAGGCCATAGACCTTCTCAAGGCGTTCGCTGATCGACAGGGTTTCCAGAAGATCCTGTTTCTGCGGAACCTCAACACCCAAGTGCCCGGCCACAAGATCGGCCAGCTGTGCGGATTCCGTCGCATCCCCCACGGCGCTCAGCGCCTCTTCGGGGATGTTTTTCTTCACTTTGGCGTAGCGCTCGAACTCTTCCGCAACTGTATGCACAAGGGCTTCGATCGCTGCAGGATCGCCCGGCATCTCGGTCAGGTATTCGGCGCTGGCTTCAAAGAAGTTTTCGTTTTCAATATAGTCCGTGATGCGCACACGGGTCTGGCCCTCGACCAGAACTTTAACCGTGCCATCGGGCAGCTTCAAAAGCTGCAGAACATTGGCCAGAACCCCGGCCTTATAGATTCCATCGGTTTCCGGATCATCCATGGCTGGATCGATCTGGCTTGCCAACAAAATCTGTTTGTCGTCATTCATCACCTCTTCCAGCGCGCGGACCGATTTGTCACGGCCCACGAACAACGGCACGATCATATGTGGGAAGACCACAATATCGCGCAGCGGAAGCACGGGGTAAGATGGATTGAGAGGCTGTTTCATGCTCGCATTTCCTATTCTTGGCAAGATGACCGCGCCCCGCTTAGCGGCAGCATTGGCCATCTCCGGCATAGAGGCTTAACTTGGGGTCTAAACATGGCGTTTCAAGCTCTGCCCCGTCCTCGGGTGATCACAATGGCCCTCAACCAGAATGGGTGCAAGAGCATCTGATGACTATCCGGCACATATGTTTTGAAAAGATTGAACACGGCAGTTTTCTTTGTGTCAGACACAAAATTCCTAAGCCGCCCCAGAACGCGGAAATCCGTGGGGCATTCGGTGGACCTGGCGGGAAAACGATCTTCCGACAGCGCCAAAAGCACCGCCTTTCTTGTCCAACCGTGTATTGTAGGGAATTGAGGCAGGCCTGCAGAGCGAGCCTGCCCGTGTCTTATGGATTACTCACATCAATGGCATTGCGATATTCGCGCCTTTGACGAGGCGCAAAGCGCGCTGCGAGGTCCGGAAAGGTCATCACCAATGTTTTTTCACGTAGTACCCAGGTCACCATAATTGGTCTCCACTCAAAAAATATGATGGGTGCAATCTACCCGCTCGATCCGCCCGGAATTTGCCACTCACACGGCGAAAAAACGTCGTTTGTTTAAATGTTTACCGAAGAAAGCTCGGGCCGAATCAGGCGGTTATTAGAAAATGCGAGTGTTTTGGTAAATTTGGAGTGATTTTCGTGTCGACATCTTAGCGACAAGACATTTTGAATTTTCGTCCCATCGAAACTACGGCCGCACACAAAAATGTAGGCAAAAGACAAGGATCAATCAATAATACAGAGCTTATGCACAGGGATTGTTTGCAAAAAGACACGTGAAGTTCGCAAAAAAAATCCACCAATTTCGCGATTGGAAAGGGTGCGATTGGGGGGCGATGCCCCCAATCCAAGTGCTTACAATGGCGCGATATCGCCTTCGGCACGTTTGGCGTGGAAATCCGCCTCCCAGGCATCAAACCTGCTTTCTGAGATCGCATCGCGCATGCCCTGCATGATCTCCTGAAAGTAATGCAGGTTATGCCAGGTCAGGAGCATGCCCGAGATCATCTCGTTTGACCGCATAACATGGTGCAAATAGGCTCGGCTGTAATTCGAACAGGCCGGGCAACTGCAGTTTTCGTCCAGAGGACGCGGATCATCGGCATGGCGCGCATTTTTGATATTCACCTGTCCGCGATGGGTCCAGGCCTGACCCGTGCGGCCAGATCGGGACGGCAGAACACAGTCCATCATATCCACGCCACGTTTGACCGCACCCACGATATCATCCGGTTTGCCCACGCCCATCAAATAGCGCGGTTTGTCCACCGGGAGCATATCCGGCGCGTAGTCAAGACAGCCAAACATCGCCTCCTGACCTTCCCCGACGGCAAGACCACCAATAGCGTAACCGTCAAAGCCGATTTCAGTCAGCGCTTTGGCGCTTTCTTCCCGCAGGTCCTGTTCCAAGCCCCCCTGCTGGATGCCAAACAGCATATGTCCCGGACGATCGCCAAAGGCATCACGCGACCGCTGCGCCCACCGCATCGACATCCGCATCGAGCTCGCGATCCGGTCGCGATCCGCAGGCAGCGCGGGGCATTCGTCAAAGGCCATCACAATGTCAGAGCCCAGCAACCGCTGAATCTCCATCGACCGTTCCGGCGTCAGGTGGTGTTTTGAGCCATCAATATGCGATTTGAACGTCACGCCTTCTTCGGTGAGCTTACGCAGGCCCGACAGGCTCATCACCTGAAAGCCCCCTGAATCCGTCAAAATCGGACGGTCCCAGTTCATAAACTTGTGCAATCCACCCAAGCGATCAATCCGCTCGGCGCCCGGACGCAGCATCAGATGATAGGTGTTGCCCAGCAGAATATCCGCGCCGGTGGCCCGGACGCTTTCGGGCATCATTCCCTTCACGGTTGCCGCCGTTCCCACCGGCATAAACGCCGGTGTGCGGATCTCTCCTCGAGGTGTGTTGATCACCCCAGTGCGTGCCCGACCATCCCGGGCTTTCAGTTCAAACGATGTCAAAGCCATTCTGCTCCTTTGCCGCATGCGCCGCAAATTGCCAAGCCCCAGACAGCCACCAAAGCCCCTCATTCCAACGAAACACTTCCAGCTCTGCGCAGAAAATCCGCGTATTTTGGTGCCAAAGTCCCTCATTTGGCAACAATACCGGCCTCTTGCCGCGCCAGAGCTCACCTACAATTGACCTTTGAGTCCATTTTCCTTATGGGAGGCGGCAGGGGACTAATGCTGCCTAGACAAGCCAGGTCAAACGGACCTGCCCCGAAGACCAGACGCGCGGGCCAGGCAAGTGTCCGCACAAAACCCGGACACGTATGACCAAATTCTCAGAACTGAACCTGAACCCCAAAGTCCTGAAAGCCATTGACGAGGCGGGCTATGAAACGCCCACTCCGATTCAGGCGGGCGCAATCCCCTCTGCTTTAGAAGGAAAAGACGTTTTGGGCATTGCCCAGACCGGCACAGGCAAAACCGCAAGCTTCACGCTGCCGATGATCACATTGCTGGCCCGTGGCCGCGCACGTGCCCGGATGCCGCGGAGCCTGGTTCTTTGTCCGACCCGCGAACTCGCGGCGCAGGTTGCAGAAAATTTTGACACCTACACCAAACACCTCAAGCTGACCAAAGCTCTGTTGATTGGTGGCGTTAGCTTTAAGGAGCAAGAGGCTCTGATCGACAAAGGTGTCGACGTGTTGATTGCGACCCCCGGCCGTCTTCTGGACCATTTTGAGCGTGGCAAGCTCTTGCTCACGGGTGTGCAGATCATGGTTGTCGACGAAGCCGACCGTATGCTGGACATGGGCTTTATCCCTGACATCGAGCGGATCTTTAGCCTGACGCCCTTCACCCGTCAGACCCTGTTCTTTTCGGCCACCATGGCGCCGGAAATCGAGCGGATCACCAACACCTTCCTGTCGGCTCCGGCCCGTGTCGAAGTGGCCCGTCAGGCCACCGCTTCAGAGACCATTGAGCAGGCCGCCGTTGTCTTCAAAGCCTCACGCAAAGATCGCGAAGGCACCGAGAAACGTCGTGTCCTGCGGGCGTTGATCGACAAAGAGGGCGACAGCTGCAGCAACGCGATTGTATTCTGCAACCGTAAGGTTGATGTGGATATTGTCGCTAAGTCGCTAAAAAAATACGGCTATGACGCCGCGCCAATCCACGGCGATCTGGATCAGAGCCAGCGCATGGCCACCTTGGATGGGTTCCGCGAAGGCAAGATCCGCCTGCTGATCGCCTCGGACGTGGCTGCGCGTGGGCTTGATGTGCCCTCGGTCAGCCATGTGTTCAACTTTGATGTTCCGGGTCATGCGGAAGACTATGTGCACCGCATTGGCCGCACAGGTCGCGCCGGTCGTGAAGGCAAGGCCTTTACCATCGTAGTGCCGCGCGATGAAAAGAACTTTGACAACGTCGAAGCGCTTATTCAGAAACAGATTCCGCGTTTGGAGAACCCTGTGAAGGTCGCCAAACCTGCACCGCGTTCCAAACCTGCGGAGAAAGTCTCGGACACCGCTCCGGCGGACAAGGCACCGGTCGAGAAGAAACCCGCGCGCAACACACGCGGCAACACCAACGAGCGTAGCGCCAACACCGACCGTCCCCGTCAGGACGATCGCCGTGATGACCGTCGCCGCAAAGGTGGTGGACGCGACCACAACGTGGTTGGCATGGGCGATCATATGCCCGAGTTTATCGCGTTGAGCTTTGCAGAGCGCCGCGCCAGCTAATCCAGCTTTCAGAGACGACAACGAAAAAGCCGGCGCGATGCGCCGGCTTTTTTATTGGGATCGTTTGAAACCTGACAAACCCGAAGCAGGCCGACCTGTCAGGGCCAGCCTGCTCCAAATTTCATCACGCCAAACGGCTGATCACCACGGTGACTTCGGGTTTCTTGCCGATCTCATTTTGCGAACTCTGGCGCGTGACCTTGCGAAGACCGTCTTCAAGCTTGTCATCGTCCATCAGAGTTTTGGCTTTGGCCCGCCCCATGAACTGCGACAGGTCTTCTTCCAACACATCAACCAATGGCACGTTGTTGCGGCCAATTTCGGTCAGGCCCATGGTTTCACACCAGGGATCACCCAAAACTTCGCCATCTTCATCGATGATCACAGTCACAAGAACATGCCCGTTCAGCGCCATACGGATCCGATCGCGCACAATGCCGTCCATCGCCCCGATCTGCACCGAACCATCCAGATATGTACGCCCGGTTTCGATGTATTCTGCGACCTTGGGCGTGTCGTCGGTGAGATCAAGCATCATGCCGTTCACCGCCAGCGCCGCCTGACGACCTAGCCCCTCGGTGAGCTTCACATGCTCCCGCAGGTGCCGGTGCTCGCCGTGCATCGGGACAACCATCTTGGGGTTCACCACCTCTTGCATGGTGATCAGGTCCGGGCGGTTTGCGTGACCGGAGACGTGATACGCACCATCCGCATCGGTCACAACATCCACGCCCTTTTCCGACAGCTGGTTCAGAATGCGCGAGACACCTTTTTCGTTGCCCGGAATGGTCTTGGAGGAGAACAGGAACTGATCCCCCTCTTTCAACTCGATTCCATGGAACTTGCCGCGCGCCAGCTGAGCCGAGGCCGCTCGGCGTTCGCCCTGACTGCCCGTGACAATCAACATCACGTTTTCGCGCGGCATCTGGGTCGCGTCTTCCGGACCAACCACCTTGGGAAAGGAATCCAGAACACCCGTTTCGATCCCGGCCTCGATCATGCGCCGCATGGCACGGCCCATAAGACAAATCGAGCGCCCAGCCCGATCACCTGCTTCGGCCAAGGTTTTCACACGAGCCACGTTTGAGGCAAAGGTCGTGGCAACCATCATCTGAGGAGCCTTGGACACAAGCTCTTCTACCGCCGGGCCAACGGTGATTTCCGAACGACCTTCGTGCTTTGAGAATACATTGGTTGAATCACATACAAGCGCCTTAACGCCTGATTTCGAAACTTCGGCCCAAAGTTCAGGATCCCAAGCCTCACCAACCAGAGGGGTTTTATCCAGCTTGAAGTCACCCGTGTGGATGACCCGACCCGCAGGCGTATCAATCACAAGTGCGCTGCTTTCAGGGATCGAATGCGAAATCGGCAGATAGCTGACCGTAAACGGCCCTTCCCGCACGGTCTCGGGATATTTGGATACGGTACGCACAGCACCGCCATCAACGCCATATTCCGACAGCTTGCCGCGCGCGATATTCGCAGTAAAGGCCCGCGCATAGATTGGCGCGCCCAGATGCTCAAACAAATGCCCTACCGCGCCCACGTGATCTTCGTGTGCGTGGGTGATGAACACCGCTTCGATCCGGTTGCGGTTCTCCTTCAGCCAGGTGATGTCGGGCATGATCAAATCGACACCAGGCGATCCATCCATGTCTGGAAAGGTCACGCCGAGATCAATCACGATCAGCCGCTCTTCGCCCGGCTTACCATAGCCGTATACATAACAGTTCATGCCGATCTCGCCGGCGCCTCCCAGAGGGAGGTAAATCAGACGCTCCGCGCTCATGCGGTTCCACCTTTGGTTTTGTTATAGTCGTGGATGACGGTCAGCCCATGCATGGTCAGATCGTCTTCGAAAGTATCAAATAGGTCGCTGTGTTGCTGGAACAATGGGGCAAGCCCCCCTGTGGCAATCACCTTCATGTTGCAATCGCGTTCGCCTTTGATGCGATCACAGATTTCCCGCACCAGTCCTGTATAGCCCCAAAAGACCCCGGACTGAATACATTCAACGGTATTTGTGCCGACCACTTTTTGCGGCTTGGCAATGTCGACATGGGGCAGTGCAGCGGCGGCCATATGCAGGGCCTCAAGACTCAGGTTGACGCCCGGCGCAATCACCCCACCCACATAGGCCCCGTCGTGATCCACCACATCAAAGGTGGTGGCGGTGCCGAAATCGACCACAATCAAGTTGCCGCCATGCCGGTCAAACGCGCCTGCGGCATTGACAAGACGGTCCGGACCGACCTGCGTGCCCTGATCAACGCGCGGTGCATGGGGTAACAGGCACTCAGGGCGCCCCACAACCAGCGGACGGCAGCCAAAAAACCGATCAGCAAAAACCCGAAGGTTGAACACCACACGTGGCACAGTCGAGCTGATGATCACATCGGTGATGTCGAGATCCAAGCCATAGTGTTTCACCAGCGTCGAGTACCAGGTAAAATAGGCATCTGCCGTGCGTGAATGGTGAGTCGAGGTTCGAAGGGTGCACAGAAATTCGGTTCCGTCCCAAATTGAGAAGACGGTGTTTGTGTTTCCGCAGTCAATGGTCAGAAGCATTCCACGGCCCCCTTAGAAGAATACATCTGCCGCCGTGATCGCCACGCGGCCTTTGGGCGTCTTTAAAACCAGATTGCCGCTGTCGTCCACCGTCTCAAAGGTCCCCCGGGTTTCCGACGTTACGGTGCGGGCTACAATCTCGTCGCCGATGCGGGCGGCGCGGTCCAACCACGGCTGGCGAATGGCAGCAAAGCCATAAGTGACAAAGCTGTGTTCCCACTTGGCATAGGCCTCGGCCAAAGCATCAAGCAGTGTTTCAGGCGCAATGCGCTGGCCACATTCCTGCAACACCGACACTGGCGCAAAGGCTCCGGCCTCAACCTGCGCAGCCTCGGGAGCCGAGATCAGGTTGACACCGATCCCAATGGCAAGATGCCCCCCGGGCCCTCCGATGCTTTCCAGAAGAATTCCGGACACCTTCCCGCCATTCAAAAGCACATCATTCGGCCACTTCAGCGCCAGACCAATATCGGTGTGCATCAGCTTGGCCAACGCCTCGTGCAGCGCCAGTGAGGCTACAAAACTACGCAGGGCAACCAGATCGGGCGTTTCCGACGGGCGCATCACCAATGTCGCCGCAAAATTTCCCAACGGATCAGTCCACGCCCGCCCGCGCCGGCCCCGTCCTGCGGTTTGACGCAGGCCCAAAATCCATTCCGGCCCCGAAAGGCCCGAAACGATCCGCGCCGCTTCGGCGTTGGTGCTGTCAACCTCGGCCAACACACGGCGGCCGTATCCTTGGGGCCAAGCCATGGGCCACTCCTTGGTGTTGGAGATAAAACAAAGACGGCGCACCAATGGCGCGCCGTCCGGGTTACATCAGATGTACAGGGGTCACTGCAAGAGCGATGCTGCTGCGGCCTTTGCGGGCGCTTCGATACCGAACAGATTTACCACACCCGCAACCATCAAAAAGGCCGAGACAAGCAGGAACCCGGTCAGAACAGGCGATTTGCCTTTGTCCAGCACCTCATCTTTTTCTTCACCGAAGTACATGAAGAAGACGATGCGCAGATAATAGAAGGCACCAATCACCGAGGCGATCACACCGGCAACGGCCAACCAGGCCAGACCACCTTCATAGGCGGCGCGCAGCACATAGAACTTGCCGAAGAAACCCACCAGTGGCGGAACACCGGCGAGCGAGAACAACAGCACGAGCATCGCAAGTGCTTTGGCCGGTTCGCGGGTCGAATACATGCCAAGGCTGTCGATATCGGTTACCGGCTGACCGTCACGCTCCATCGACAGGATGAAGGCAAAGGTGCCGACATTCATGGTGACATAGATCGCCATGTAGATGAGCATCGCCTGCACGCCAAGCTCGGTGCCCGAGGCCAGCCCCATCAGGGCATATCCCATGTGAGCAATCGACGAATAGGCCATCAGACGCTTGATATCGCGCTGACCAATGGCCGCGACGGCCCCGAGGAACATCGACAGCAGCGACAGAAGCGCAACAACCTGGCTCCAATCAGAAACTGCCTGACCAAAGGCGTCAAACATCACGCGGGCAAACATCGCCATCGCCGCCACTTTGGGTGCGGTTGCGAAGAACGCGGTGACCGGGGTTGGCGAGCCTTCGTAGACATCCGGGGTCCACATGTGGAACGGCACAGCCGAAACCTTGAACGCCAGACCAGAGATCAGCAGAACCAGCCCCAGCAGCAGGCCAAGACCCACTTCACCGTGCTTGGCCGCAGCGATGATGCCGTCAAAGGCTGTGGTGCCGGTATAGCCGTAGATCAGCGACGCCCCGTAGAGCAGCAGACCCGAGCTCAGCGCGCCCAGCACAAAGTACTTCATGCCCGCTTCGGTCGATTTCGCACTGTCCCGGCGCAGCGAGGCCACCACGTACAGAGCCAGCGACTGCAGCTCGAGCCCCATGTACAGGGTCATCAGATTGGTCGCAGACACCATGATCATCATGCCAACGGCCGAGAGGGCGATCAGCAGCGGAAATTCAAAGCGCAGCAACCCGCGGCGTTGCATATAGCCTTCGCTCATCAGCAGAACCGCCGCCGCCGAGCCAAGGATCACAACTTTGGCAAAGCGTGCAAAGCCATCATTGACCAACAGGCCACCAAAGCCGGACTGCGCGCCAGTGCCGCTTGAGGCGATCCAGACCGCCAGCGCCACAAACACCGCCGAGGTGGACCAGACAAGCGTGCCCGCCAGATTGTCTTTGCCGGTGTAAACCGCACCCACCAGCGCGCCCATGGCATACACGGACAGCAAAATTTCCGGCAGGATGAGATTGAGATCAGCCGAGATCATACCCCCGCCCCCTTAATGAGATTTCGCTTCGGCGACATCGGTTGCAGGGGCCTCAAGGCGTCCTGCATCGGCGATGGCCGTGTCGTAGTTGTCCAACAGCGCCTCAACACTCGGACCGATTCGGTCGAGGATTGGCGCAGGATAGACCCCCATCCAGATGGTCATCGCGATAAGTGGCGCGAAGATCACCTTTTCCCGGGTGGTCATATCTTTGATGGTTTTCAGGCTTTCCTTGATCAGATCGCCCATCACCACGCGGCGATAGAGCCACAGACCATAGGCCGCTGACAGGATCACACCCGTGGCTGCACCAGCCGCCACCCAAGTGTTGACCTGGAAGATGCCCATCAGCACGAGGAATTCGCCAACAAAGCCAGAGGTGCCCGGCAGGCCGACGTTGGCCATAGTGAAGAGCATGAAGATCAGTGCATAGGCCGGCATCCGGTTGACCAACCCGCCATAGGCGTCGATCTCGCGGGTGTGCATACGGTCGTAAATCACGCCCACACAAAGGAACAGCGCGCCAGAGATAAAGCCGTGGCTGATCATCTGGAAGATAGCCCCATCAACACCTTGCTGGTTCGCGGCAAAGATCCCCATAGTGACATAACCCATGTGCGCTACCGACGAATAGGCAATCAGCTTTTTCATGTCGTCCTGCACCAGCGCCACCAGCGATGTGTAGATGATCGCAACCACCGACAGGGTGAACACAAAGTTTGCCATCACATCCGAGCCCACAGGGAACATCGGCAGCGAGAAACGCAGGAAGCCATAGCCGCCCATCTTCAACAGGATCGCCGCCAGAACAACCGACCCTGCGGTCGGCGCCTGAACGTGCGCCTCGGGCAACCAGGTGTGCACCGGCCACATCGGCATCTTCACCGCAAACGAGGCAAAGAAGGCCAGGAACAGCATGGTCTGCAGACCGCCCACGACGTGAATGCCAAGGATCTCGAAATCATCTGAGGCAAAGTTATGCGACAGCAGGCCCTCAATATCCGTGGTCTGCGCGTCGTAGAACATGGCCACCATCGCCACCAGCATCAGCACCGAGCCAAAGAAGGTGTAGAGGAAGAATTTGAACGAAGCATAGATGCGCTCTTTGCCCCCCCAAATCCCAATGATCAAGAACATTGGGATCAGGCCTGCTTCAAAGAACAGATAGAACAGCACAAGATCCAGCGCCATGAACACACCCAGCATGAGGGTTTCCAGCACGAGGAAAGCAATCATGTATTCGGTGACACGGTGTTTCACATCCCAGCTTGCGGCAATCACAAGTGGCATCATGAAGGTGGTGAGCATCACAAACAGTACGCTGATGCCATCAACGCCCAGCTTGTACTGGAGACCCATCAGCCAGTCGCGCTCTTCCACCATTTGGAATTCGGTCACAGCCGGATCAAACTGACCTAGAATAAACAGCGACACGAGGAAAGTGGCCGAGGTGGCGATCAGCGCCAGCCATTTGGCATTGCGCTGCGCCGCATCATCAGAGCCGCGCAGGAAAACCGCCATAATGAAGGCTGCCAGCGCAGGCAGAAAGGTGACAATGGAAAGAAGGTTATCCATTAGTGCGCTCCTCCGCTGAGCGTCATCCAGGTGATGAAGACAACGATGCCTATCACCATGGCGAAGGCGTAGGTAAAGATGTAACCGCTCTGAGCTTTGCCCGCGAGCCGGGTGAAGAAGGGAACGATGCCCATGGCAAGACCGTTCAAGCCACCTTTGATCACCGCCTCATCACCGAACTTCCACAGGAACCGTCCAACAGCTTTGGAAGGCTGGACAAAGAGGAAATCGTAGATTTCGTCGAAGTACCATTTGTTGAGCAGGAAGTTGTACAGCGGACGCTGGCTTTCGGCCAGTTTGGCGGGGATCGACGGGTTGACGATATAGAACCAGAAGGCTGTTCCGAAGCCGATGAGCATGGCCACAAAGGGGCTCAGCTTGACCCATTTGGGGACATAGTGCGCTTCGTTCAGGATGTCGTTGTCCGGACCGGCAAAGATCGCGCCCTCACCCGGATGACCGGCCAGAACGTAATGTGGCTTGCCACCGTGATCATCTTTGGCTTTGCCGTGGCCGTCGTCGGCTTTGGCTTCACCATGACCATCATCGGCGTGATCGTCTTTTGCGGCCCCGTGGCTGTCATCACCATGGCCCGCATCAGCATGGGCTTCCGCCGCATTGTGATAAGGGACGCCAAAGAACTTGGCCACTTGGTCGGTCTTGCCGAAGAACGACCCATACCAAAGCATACCTGAGAACACAGCCCCCAGAGCCAGAACGCCCAGCGGGATCAACATGACCATCGGGCTTTCATGCGCGTGTTCATGTGTATGATGATCGCCACGAGGCTTGCCGTAGAAGGTCAGGAACATCAGGCGCCAGCTGTAGAAGCTTGTGAACAGAGCCGCGATCACCAACATCCAGAAGGCATAGCCGCCATTGGTGCCCGCAAAGGCCGCTTCGATCACCGCGTCTTTCGACAGGAAGCCCGCAAAACCGATGGTGGTCAGCGGAATGCCAACCCCGGTGATGGCCAGCGTACCCAGCATCATCGCCCAGAAGGTCATCGGCAGCTTCTTACGCAGCCCGCCATAGTTCCGCATATCCTGTTCGTGGTGCATGCCGTGGATCACCGAGCCCGCGCCCAGGAACAGCATCGCCTTAAAGAAGGCGTGCGTGAACAGGTGGAACATCGCAACCGAGTAGACACCCACGCCTGCGGCCACAAACATGTAGCCCAGCTGCGAACAGGTCGAATAGGCGATCACACGTTTGATGTCGTTTTGCACCAGACCTACAGTCGCGGCGAAGAAGGCCGTTGTTGCACCAAGGATGGTGATGAACGCCGTGGCGCTTGGCGCGAATTCCATCAGCGGCGACATGCGGCAGACAAGGAAGACACCGGCGGTCACCATGGTCGCGGCGTGGATCAGCGCCGAAACCGGGGTCGGGCCTTCCATCGCGTCGGGCAACCAGGTGTGCAGGATCAGCTGCGCCGATTTACCCATCGCCCCAACAAAGAGCAGGATCGCAGCCACTTCGGCGGCGTTCCAGGTGCCCCAGAGGAAGTGCAACTGCGTTTCGGCGATCTGTGGAACGGCGGCAAAGATGTCGTCGAACTTGATGCTGTCGGTCAGCATGAACAGCGCAAAGATACCCAGAGCAAAGCCAAAGTCACCCACACGGTTGACCACAAAGGCCTTCATGGCAGCGGCGTTGGCGCTTGGTTTTTTGTAGTAGAAGCCGATCAGAAGATAAGAGGCAACGCCCACACCTTCCCAGCCAAAGAACATCTGAACAAGGTTGTCGGATGTCACCAGCATCAACATGGCGAAGGTGAAGAACGACAGATAGGCAAAGAACCGAGCGCGATAGCTCTCTTCACCCTCTTTGAAGTTCTCGTCATGCGCCATGTAGCCAAACGAATAGAGGTGCACCAGCGAGGACACTGTGGTGACAACAATCAACATGATCGAAGTCAGACGGTCCAGACGGATCGACCAGTCGGTCGACAGGCTGCCGCTTTCAATCCAGCGCATGATTTGAATGTGCTGTGTTTCAGGACCATGGGTCAGGAAGACCGCCCAGCTCAGGAAACAGGCGAGGAACAGCAGGCCTGTGGTGATCCACTGTGCACCGCGGATCGACACATAGCGCCAGCCAAAGCCCGCAATCAGACTGCCCACGAGGGGAGCAAAGAGGATGATGCTTTCCATGCGTCAGCCTTTCATCACGTTGACGTCTTCCACGGCGATCGTGCCGCGGTTGCGGAAGAAGCAGACGAGGATCGCAAGACCAATGGCTGCTTCCGCTGCGGCGACCGTCAGAACGAAGAGTGTAAAGACCTGGCCCGTCAAATCGCCGTGCCCTACGACACCAGACGAAAACGCGACAAGGTTGATATTGACCGCAAGCAACATAAGTTCAATCGACATCAAAAGGATGATGACGTTCTTACGGTTGAGGAAGAGCCCGAAGATCCCGATGACGAACAGCACTGCCGCCACCGTCAGGTAATGTTCCAGTCCGATCATGTCCCTCGTCCTATTTGCAGGGCTACGCCCCACGTTGGGTTAGTACCAAATGCCTTGCATGCGACACGGGCGCAGGCGCGGCTCTATCTGTTGCGCTCTGCCTAGGCGGAACGCGGTGGGCCAGAGGACCTAACGGTCATTCTCCAAACCCAAAAATCCAAATCGGGCCGCAATCCAGCCCTGTGCGCCTTCCGGCAGCAGTCCTACCAATTTGCGCAGCACCCAGGCCCCGCACATCAGCTTGAAGATCCAAAACAGCACATAGGCTGCGATCCCCCAGGGAGACAAAAGAACATCCAGTAACCCGGTCACTCAATACTCTCCCAAAGTCAGTGCAGGGCCCCGATCAGGGCCAGGCACTTTGTATGTATGGTTCGCACCAGCGGCACAGGCTTACAGCCCCTGCCCCGGTTTGATGTCTTTCAATTCCATCGCCTTGGCCGGGTCGCGGTACATCTGCGCCAGAATATCCTGACGTTTGATGTCTTGACGGTGGCGCAGGGTCAGAACAATCGCACCAATCATCGCCACCAGCAGAATCAGACCCGCGAGTTGGAACAACAAGAAGTACTGATCATAAAGGATCAGGCCCAAGGCGGCGGTGTTCTGGATATCCTCGGGGATCGGGTTGACCAGTTGGTCGCTCGCCATATGGCTTGCGTCCCACGCGCCAAAGGCAAAGGCCAGTTGCATCAACAGTACCAGACCAATCAGCAGTGCCAGCGGCATATGCTGGGCCATGCCCGCTTTGAGCTCGGCAAAATCCACGTCCAGCATCATCACAACAAACAGGAAGAGAACCGCAACCGCCCCGACGTAGACGATGATCAGCAGCATGGCGACAAATTCAGCGCCCAACAGGACAAACAGCCCCGAGGACGAAATGAACGCCAGGATCAGCCACAACACCGAATGCACCGGGTTCCGGCTGATGACGGTGAACAACCCGCCGGCAATCACACCGATTGCAAAGAGGTAGAAAGCAAAGACAGTCATGTCTCATCATCCTTTCGTTCGTCCATGATCTCACGGGCCAGGTCCATGGCCCGGGTCATGGCGGGAATGCCAGCAAACATCGACATCTGCGCGATGGTTTCGGCGATCTCATCTTGTGTGGCACCCGCTTCGAGGGCATGGCGCACGGTCATTCTAAACGGGGTCTCGGCCTGAGCGCCCTGCATGGTCAGACCAGCAAGCGTGATCAACAGACGCGTTTTCGCATCCAGACCATTCTTCGACATGCCTTTGCCAAACCACATCTCCATGGCGTCCTTGGGCATGGTGGGCCACAGCGTTTCAAAGCCTTTGGGATCAAAGCTTGTCATGGCCGGGTTAAAGGCCTTCGCCATTTCCTGCGCCTGTGCCATCATCTGCTCAAAAGGTGATTTGGGATCGGTCATTCGCTTACCTCCTGCACAGGACAGGCACCAAACACCGAGATCCGCGCCGCCAACCAGGGCTGGTCATTAAAGCTGCGCGGTTCGATGATCGACACGACCTCAAAACCCTCACGCTCAAATGGCGCCACAGATGTCAGACCGTTTTCAGGACCTGTGTAGCTCGGACCGTAATCCGCGATCAGTCGTGCGTGCAAACTCTTCGTAGCAGCCGCCTGATCCGAGGCTTTCATCGTCATGAAGCAGCTGCAGAACCCATCATGCTCAATCAAGCCAACCAGATAGTCTTCACCGCCGCTCCAGCCCTGAACGCCCTCGCTCAACCCCGCGTCCGAGGCCAATGTCTCAAACTGCTCAAACCCCGGGGCCGCAGCCATGCAAACCGATGAAAACAACGCAGCGCGGCGTTCCATCGGATCGCCGGATGACACAGGTGCCTGCCCCGCAGTCGCCAAGGTGGCGGCAGAGATCAATGCTAGCGTCAGAAGCGGGCGAAATGTCATCGTCAGGTCTTACCGGTAAGGAGCGTCAATTTCGAGGTTGCGGGCGATTTCCGCTTCCCAGCGTTCGCCGTTCGCCAACAATTTGTCTTTGTCGTAGAACAGCTCTTCGCGGGTTTCGGTGGCGAACTCAAAGTTCGGTCCTTCGACAATCGCATCCACAGGGCAAGCTTCTTGGCAGAAACCGCAGTAGATGCATTTGGTCATGTCGATGTCATAGCGTGTGGTGCGGCGGCTGCCATCTTCGCGGGGTTCCGCGTCAATGGTGATCGCCTGCGCCGGGCAGATGGCTTCGCAGAGTTTACAAGCGATGCAGCGCTCTTCCCCGTTGGGATAACGACGCAGCGCATGTTCGCCTCGGAAACGTGGGCTCAGCGGGCCTTTTTCGTGCGGATAGTTCAAGGTCGCCTTGGGCGCGAAAAAGTACTTCAGGCCCAGTTTCATCCCAACCCAGAAATCCTGAAGCAGGAAATACTTGGCAGCGCGGGTATAATCGATGTTCGCCATTATTCGCTCTCCTCTGCATCTGCTTCGGGCGCGTCATCCGCCACGATCAGATTGTCGGCCTCGTGGGCCTCGGTGGCTCCCGCCGCCCAACGAAAGAGCGACGCGGCGATTTCATTTGCCTGCGGAGCAAGTGTGCCATCCGCATTCATGTCTGGCAGACCACAGTCCCGCACAACAAAATCCGCAAGCGAGATCATGTCAATGTAACGGGCATCCAAGAGAGCTTCTTTCAGATCCGACATATCAGCCTCCTACGGTCCAGCGCGCATAGATGCCCCAGAACCAGCCGAACTTGGCGGCAAAGGCAACAAACACAACCCAAACCAACGAGAATGGCAGGAAGACTTTCCAGCCCAAGCGCATCAGCTGGTCATAGCGGTAACGCGGTGTGATCGCTTTGACCATGGCGAAGAGGAAGAAGAAGAAGGCCATCTTACCAACCATCCACAGCGGGCTGTCGGGCAGTAGGAAGGGCACAGGCGACAACCAACCACCGAAGAACAGTAGGGTCATCAGCGCACACATCAGGAAGATCGCGATATATTCACCCGCCATGAACAGCAGGAACATGGTCGCCGAATATTCCACCTGATAGCCCGCCACCAGTTCAGATTCCGCTTCGGGAAGGTCAAACGGCGGACGGTTGGTTTCGGCAAGCGCCGAGATGAAGAACAGGAAGACCATCGGGAAGTGCGGGATCCAATACCAGCTCAACGCACCCAGACCACGCTGGCCATCCACGATGTCGCCAAAGTTCATCGAACCGGTCGACAGGATGACGCCAATGATAACCAGACCAATCGAGACTTCGTATGAAATCATCTGCGCGGCAGAGCGCAACGAGCCAAGGAAGGGGTACTTCGAGTTCGACGCCCAACCGCCCATGATCACACCGTAAACCTCAAGCGAGGACACTGCGAAGACATAGAGGATAGCCACGTTGATATCCGAGATCACCCAGGTGTCGTTGAACGGGATCACCGCCCAGGCGATCAGCGCCAGAACAAAGGATGTGATTGGTGCGAGGATAAAGACCGACCGGTCTGCGCCCGCGGGGATCACCACCTCTTTGACCACGTATTTCAACGCATCGGCCACCGACTGCAACAGGCCAAAAACGCCAACAACGTTTGGGCCCCGGCGCATCTGAACCGCAGCCCAGATCTTACGGTCCCCGTACACCAGGAACAGCAGGCTGATCATCACAAAGGCCACCATGGCCAGGCATTGCGCCAGGATGAGTACAAACGTGCCTAGGGGAGTGCTGATAAAGTCTGCCATCCGGTCCTCACACCTTGGGTATTCCGTTTTCGTCGCAGGCCGCCGCGACGACTTCGGCGTCGATCGTCTTTAGCCCACGGGGCAGCGCCTCAGAGATGGTGTAAATCGCATCTCCATGCCAAAGGCCGCCCTCGAGTTTCACATTCGTGCGCAAATGACGCGCAAAACCATAACCTCGGATCAATGCATATTGCGCCGCTGCGCATTCCGCATAACCCTCGACATCCGTCCCGGAACGCGCACCGCGCATCGAGACATGAAAATTCACAAGATCACCATCCAGCAGGCGGGTCTCAACACCGGCATACTCCGGTTTGAACTCCTCCTGCGCAGGCTGCACCTCTTCGCAGCCCTGCAAAACACCAACCATGGTCAGTGCGGATATGGCAACCGCCAGACGCACCCGTTATTCCGCAGCCTGAGCAACAGCCGCGGCGCGCTCTTTTGCACCGCGCGACAGTTCGGCCATCAATTCGGAGGCGCGGGCAATCGGGTTGGTCAGATAGAAATCACGGATGGCATTGCGGAAATCCGCTTTGCCCATCGCATCAGTCTCTTCCAGAACCCAGTCATTGTCCGGAACCTGATCGATGCCAGCAAAATGCGGAACCTCAGCTACAAGCGCCTGTCGCAGCTGTGCAAGGCTGTCCCAAGGCTGGGTCGCCTCCAGTTCACCGCTCAGCGCCCGCAGGATGGCCCAGTTTTCCTTGGCCTCACCCGGCGCAAATCCGGCGCGCATGGCCAATTGCGGACGGCCTTCGGTGTTCACAAACAGACCGTTTTCTTCGGTATAGGCTGCGCCCGGCAGGATCAGATCCGCGCGATGCGCGCCGCGATCTCCGTGGCTGCCCTGGTAGATCACAAAGGCGCCGTCACCAATTTCGACCTCATCAGCACCAAGGCTATAGATGACATCACATTCGGAGATCGCGTTGCGGCCCCCTTCGTTGGTTGCGCCCACATCCATCGCGCCCACGCGAGCGGCGGCGGTGTGCAGAACCAGGAATTTGCTCTCTGTTTGCTCGGCAAACTTCTGCGCCGTAGCCAGAACTGCGGCACCATCAGCTTCGCTGATCGCGCCCTGACCAACAATCACCAGTGTGTCTTTGCCAAGGGCGCCCTCGTGGCCACCGTTCAGCAGCTTCGCAAGCGCGGCGCGGTCGGTGCCCAGATGGGCATAGTCATATGTGAGATCTACGGCTTCACCAATAACGCCAATCGTTGCGCCCGAGGCCCAAGCCTTGCGGATACGCGCGTTCAGCACCGGGGCTTCTTCACGCGGGTTGGTGCCGATCAGCATAATGGCTTTGGCAGTGTCGATATCTTCGATCGACGCGGTACCGACATAGGCCGAGCGGTTGCCTGCGGGCAGACGCGCGCCGTCTGTGCGGCATTCAATAATTCCGTTCTGGCCTTCAATCAGTTGTTTAAGGCCAAAGGTAGCTTCGGTCGGGGCAAGATCGCCCACAAGTGCGCCCAGTTTTGTTGCGCCCTTGATGGCCCCAGCTGCCTTGCCCAGTGCTTCGGGCCAGGTGGCGGGGCGAAGTCGACCGTTTTCCCTGATATACGGTCGATCCAGTCTCTGTCGTCTGAGCCCATCCCAAACAAAGCGGGATTTATCTGACAGCCACTCTTCGTTCACACCGTCATGGTTCAGCGGCATGATACGTTTCACCTCACGCCCCTTGGTATCAACGCGGATATTCGAGCCAAGCGCATCCATCACATCGATGGTTTCAGTTTTGGTCAGTTCCCACGGACGGGCGGTGAAGGCATAGGGTTTGGAGGTCAGAGCGCCGACCGGGCAAAGATCAATGATATTGCCCTGCAGGTTCGAATCGAGCGTCTGGTTCAGATAGCTGGTGATCTCGGCATCTTCGCCGCGACCCGTCTGCCCCATCTGGGAGATCCCGGCCACTTCGCTCGTAAAGCGAACGCAGCGTGTGCAGCTGATGCAGCGGGTCATGGTGGTGGAAACAAGTGGCCCGAGATCAAGATCATCTACGGCGCGCTTGGGTTCTTTGAACCGCGTGTCCGAGATGCCATAGGCCATGGCCTGATCCTGAAGGTCGCATTCGCCCCCCTGATCGCAGATCGGGCAATCCAGCGGGTGGTTGATGAGCATAAACTCCATCACACCTTCGCGGGCCTTTTTCACCATGGGCGAATTGGTTTTCACAACCGGAGGCTGGCCTTCCGGTCCGGGGCGCAGGTCACGTACCTGCATGGCGCAAGAGGCCGCAGGTTTCGGCGGTCCACCAACAACCTCAACAAGGCACATCCGACAGTTGCCTGCGATGGAGAGACGCTCGTGATAACAGAAACGCGGGACTTCGATCCCGGCATCTTCACAGGCTTGGATGAGCGTCATCGCCCCATCCACCTCAACTTCGTTTCCGTCGATGATGATCTTGCGCAAATCGGACATGCCCGGCCTTTCCCAACTTCTTGGCTGGCACAGCACCAGAAAAAGGCACTGCGGTCGTTCGGGTTCTATCGCGACTAACTGTCCTTTGAAAGATAAGAGAACACCGATTTGGTGGAAAAATCGACGCGGTTGGTCAAGAAGTTACCAAGATTTCGTGATGTGATCACAAAAATGGGCCGCCAGCCGGATTTTGGTTAACCGGCGACGGCCCATTTTTAATCATTTAGGCGAGTCAGCGCAGCAGTGAACCAATCGCGGTCTTTGCTTTGATCTGATCGCGGCCAAAAGCGCAAAACCCGACAGAATCTGTTGGATCAACCCCTTGTTTTGCCAACCACGCCGTGGCTTTGGCCCGCATGCGTTGCTTCTCCGCATCCGAGGACACATAGGCTTTGACCTCGTCCTTGGTGTAGCCAAGGTCGCGCGCACGCCCTTTCAACCCTTCCAGACGGCTAAGGGCACGCAGCATTCTGGCGCTGATCCCATCGCAGTCTTTGCGAAGTTCATCCGCAATTGCCACGGCCATCAAGGCATCATCAATTTCCGCCACATCCCGCAGCGCAGGCTTTGCCATTGCAGGCAAAGCCAATGTCACACAAACCAAACTGGTCAAAAGCAGCCGCATCGGCGACCTCCATTACAATGTCATCGCCTGATAGTTGGGTGCAAAGCCCGGTGATATTCAATATCCACCGGGTTTCCCTTGCAAAATCGCGCGGATCCCGGCCCGCATGACCGCCACCACCGGCGCAAAGCCGCTTAAATGTCGCCGCAAGTTCCCGAAACTGTCAGGGTGTCCTTCGAAACCGGCAGGGATGCGGCTTCGCCTTCCTCACCCGCCATCTCGGGCAAGGACCATGTGTAATCAGAGGTCCCAAAGTACTCGATGCAGTGGCTCACCGCCTCATACTTCGCAGCTTCCACCGCGCCCTTGGGCGATTTGCTCACCTGGCTCACCGAGATAGAGAACCCCTGACGATCTGAGCGTTCCGATTTGGTCGACACCCGGAACGACTGACCATCGAAAAGAGGTTTCCCGCCCTGACCAAATCCCAAACGTGAACAGCCGGTCGCGGCAAGGGCGATCATGGCGATCATAAGAATGCGGGTCATCGGGGGTCTCCTAAAATTCAATCGTTTGCCGAAACGCGGCCCCAAAGCGGTGCCATAGAGGAAAACACCCCGTCAACCGGGAATACGTGACACAGGAAAAGCTTTGCCGAGAATCAGCCTGTCTCCGACGCCTGCTGTTGCACCAGATACGTCCAGCCAAAGGCATCCGCGCTATCACCATGGGTTTTCAGATGTTCCGCCCGCGCAACGGCATCTTCGATTGTGGGGATCTCTCCTTCGGGAACCCACCACATCACAAGCCGCAGCCCCTGCCCCGGTGCAAACCATTCCTCGCGACGCGCGAAAAAATGTTTGTGCAGCGTGTTCCAGACAAAATGATCGAGCGATTTGAAATCGCGCCAGACCGAGAGGGTCGATGCGAATCGTGGATTTCCCCCCATGGCGCCGCTGGGGTCCGTCTGCGCCGCCTCCATCTCGTCGTCGCCCAGGCGCCAGATAAACCCGTCCGAGCGCGCGGCGATCTGGTTCACCCGATCCAGCCCATTTGCGAAATCGGCCACGCGCGGATCGTCCCAATCGTAGCGCAGAACGCCCCAGTTAAATTCAACAAGGTGCATAATAGCCTCAAAATAAAAAAAGGCGCCGCAATCTGCGACGCCTGTATCTTCAATCAATGCGTGTCATCACTCAGCCGCAATGGAGCTCAGCTTGCCCGATTTCTGCGCTTTGATGCGATCTTCGATTTCCTCGCGGAAATTGCGGATCAGACCCTGAATAGGCCAGGCCGCCGCGTCACCCAGAGCACAGATGGTGTGGCCTTCGACCTGTTTGGTCACGTCCCACAGCATATCGATCTCTTCAAGATCCGCTTCTCCGCGCACCAGACGTTCCATCACACGCATCATCCAGCCCGTGCCTTCACGACAAGGGGTACACTGGCCACAGCTTTCGTGTTTGTAGAACTTCGACAGACGCCAGATCGCTTTGACGATATCGGTCTGTTTGTCCATCACAATCACAGCGGCGGTGCCAAGACCAGATCCCAGATCACCGCGCAGGTAATCAAAGTCCATGATCGCATCGCGCATGTTTTCGCCACGCACACAAGGCACCGACGAACCACCGGGAATCACTGCCAGCAGATTGTCCCAACCGCCGCGAATGCCACCACAGTGTTTTTCAATCAGCTCTTCGAAGGAAATCGACATCGCTTCTTCGACAACACAGGGTTTGTTTACATGCCCTGAGATCGCGAAAAGTTTGGTCCCTGCGTTGTTCTGACGGCCAAAGCCCGCAAACCATTCGGGTCCACGACGCAGAATGGTTGGCACAACCGCAATCGATTCGACGTTGTTCACGGTGGTGGGGCAGCCATACAGACCCGACCCCGCCGGGAATGGCGGCTTCATGCGCGGCATGCCTTTTTTGCCTTCAAGGCTTTCCAGAAGCGCGGTTTCTTCACCGCAGATATAGGCGCCCGCGCCGTGGTGCAGGAACAGGTCAAAGTCCCAGCCCGATCCAGCCGCGTTGCGGCCCAGAAGGCCCGCATCATAGGCCTCATCGATGGCCCGCTGCAGCGCCTCACGCTCGCGAATATACTCGCCACGGATATAGATATAGCAGGTATGCGCCTGCATCGCGAAAGAGGCGATCAACGCGCCTTCGATCAAAGTATGCGGATCATGGCGCATGATCTCACGGTCTTTGCAGGTGCCGGGCTCGGATTCGTCAGCATTGATAACAAGATAGGACGGACGACCGTCGCTTTCCTTGGGCATGAAGGACCACTTCAGACCGGTGGGAAACCCTGCGCCGCCACGACCACGCAGACCTGAAGCCTTCATCTGGTCAATGATCCAGTCGCGCCCCTTCTGAAGGATCCCGGCTGTTCCGTCCCAGTGGCCACGCTGTTGAGCGCCCGCCAGAGTCCGGTCGTGCATTCCGTAAAGGTTGGTAAAGATCCGATCCTGATCTTGAAGCATGCCTACCTAGTCCTTGTGTTTCTGGCGATCCCGCCAGAGCCCGTAAATCATCCAGATCTCCAGTCCAAACCAGACCAAAGCCAGAAGGTCGAACAAGAGGCGCAATTGCTGGCTCCACCCGAGGGCCGAGCCGAGGGCGGTTACACATATCCAATAGACCCCAATCGCCGCAATGAAAAGCGCCGTTCGACGCCCGCGTCGTGTAAGATCGTCAGAATTGTTCATTCCCGCCCTCGTGTTATCAGGCTGTCATCAGGGATTTGGCCTGATCAACCCAGCCATCGCGCGAGGCCCTGCCCCGCACACCGGCAATGTTTTCGTCGACCCAGGCCACCTCGGACGTGGTCCAGGCGGCAATCTGGACAAAATGATAAATTCCGGCCTTGTTTAGCCCAACCGCCAATTTGGGGCCAACCCCTTTCAGAAGCGTTAGGTCATCTGCGGCATCATCGCGCGGGGCGTCCAAAACCATGGGCGGGGTTGTCGTTACGGCCATTTCTTCTTCAGAGATTGTCTGTGTGTCTGGTTCTGGCTTATCCCGTTGGGTTTCGAAGGCAACCGGTGCCAAGGCGGTTTCTGCCGCTGGCTCAATCGCTTCGGGGGCCACAACCGGGGTCAGTTCAACGATCTCGGCGGTTGCGGTGTCGTTTTCTACCGAGGGCTCAGGTTCTTTTGCCTGATCTGCCGGTGCAGGCGTCGCGGCTTCAACGATCATCTGCTGAACCCCGAGTGATCCAAAACTGTTGCTCCAGCTTTTCCAAGGCAAATAGGCCAGTCGCATCACGCTTTCGCTGGTCTGCATCGCGATGCGTGCCTGCATGCCCATCAAGCGTGCCACAGGAGTAAAATCAGGGGTGAGGGGAAATTTGGGGGTCGTCATGGTCACGGTTTCGCTCCATTCCAGTACGCAAAAACACGCGGATAAACCGCGTTTGAACAAGCGCCGCTCCTCCCCAACAGTGCCCTGTTATGCCTTGCATACTGCAGTGCAGCATGCAAGGCAAAGTGGTGTCGCAGGGGTTAGTAAACCTTGCCCTGATCTACACGTTTCGAGAATTCGGTCTCGCCACCGGCGGCCAGAACCTTGGCCTGTTCCACCCATTTGTCACGGGTAACACGACCCTTGAAGCCAATCAGATTGGCATTGACCCAGGCCACTTCCTGATCGGTCCAATTGGCGATCTGGTCAAAGTGGTAGAAGCCCATCGAGAAACAAACCTGTTCAAGTTTGGGGCCGACACCTTTGATTTCCTTCAGGTTATCGGCCTGACCATTGCGAGGTGCATCTAGGGTCTGAGGTTTCTCCCCCTCGTCGGTGCCCTCCAGCTTCCCGTCTTTGTCATAGTCCTCGCCTTTGTCTTCGGTCGCCGGAGCCTCTGGTTCCGCGGCGGCCGTTTCGACAGGTGCGGCGGGTTCAGAAGCTGTCTCCTCGGCTTCGGGAGCCGTATAAGTCCAACTGCCTTTTTTCTCGGCAAGTTCATCCTGACCCGGCAGTTCTTTCGAAGGTTGGATTACACTTTCCGCAACCGGAGCCTCTTCGGCAACCGCCTCTTCAACCACAGACTCGGGCTCGGGCTCGGGCTCGGGCTCGGGCTCGGGCTCGGGCTCGGGAGTTGGTTCCTCAACAACCACCTCAGACGCAATCGGCGCCTCTTCAGTAGTGGCTTCTGGTTCAGCTGTCGGCGCGGGGCTGGTTTCCGGGGCTGGCGCCGCGACAGGTGTGGTGGCAACCGGAGCGACGCTGGCTTCGGGTGTCGATGTTTTGCTCTCGCCCAGTTTGGGCACCGGCGCGCAGAAGAGCCATCGCAACAACACCCCAACCATGACGCACGTCAGTGCCCCAAGCAGAATGCCGGTGATGACCGATTTTCCAGATACTCCGATGGCCAAAACGGCTGACAGCAGGCCAAAGCCTGCCGCCGCTAGCCAGCAATTCATGGCGCATGTGCCAGAGTTGCTTTCTTTCATTTTTTCCCTCCCAGTCCCGTATTTGGTGTTTATACAAAAAAGATAACACCGATATGGGTCCGGTTGGCAAATTAAGTCTTGCTTCCTGACGCAAGGACTTTGGCTTGTGCAACCCAATCGTCACGGGTTACGCGGCCTTTAAAGCCCTCAAGGTTGGCATCAACCCAGGCCACTTCGTCTGCGGTCCACTCTGCGACCTGATCGAAATGGTAGAACCCAAGGCTGTTCAAAAGCTGTTCGAGCTTCGGCCCGACCCCTTTGATCAGCTTCAGGTCATCTGCGCCGGTCTCGCGGGCCGCTTCGAGTGCTGCGGGACGGGTCCCTGTCTCGGCATCTGACGACGTAGGGGCAGCCTCGGCCTTTGGTGCGGGTTTGGCAGCCGGGGCAACAGCCTCAGAGGCATCTTTGCCCACAGCCTTGGCCGCGCCACCGTTGGACTGATCCTCCCAGCCCTGCACAACGGGCACTTCGGTGCCGTCAATGCGCTTTACGGTGTCACCGATATCCGTGGCCAGTTGCGCCGAAGCATTGAGCTTGATCGACCCATTGACGAACTCGGTCAGAGAGGTGATGCCCCCTTCCGGTTCAGCAGCAAAGCGGCTGTTTTGCGGACCAACCTGCGGGACCTTCCCGCTCGACAGATCATCCAACAGCTGACGCAAACCCTCTGTAGTCAGGTCTTCGTAGTAATCCTTGCCGATCTGAGCCATGGGCGCATTGGTGCAGGCGCCAAGGCACTCAACCTCTTCCCAGGAGAACTTGCCATCCGCCGAAAGCGTGTGCGGTTTCTCGGCGATCTTTTCTTTGCAGATCGCCATCAAATCTTCGGCGCCACAGATCATGCAGGACAGGGTGCCACAGATCTGGATATGCGCAACAGAGCCAACCGGTTGCAGCTGGAACATGAAGTAGAACGAGGCCACTTCAAGCACACGGATATAGGCCATGCCCAGCAAATCCGCCACGCCTTCGATGGCCTTCTGAGACAGCCAGCCCTCTTGCTCTTGTGCGCGCCACAACAGCGGGATCACCGCGCTGGCCTGACGGCCTTCAGGATACTTCGAGATCTGGTTTTCTGCCCAAACCATATTGGCCGGAGAAAAGGCAAAACTGTCGGGTTGTTCAGTGTGCAAGCGGCGCAGCATCAGTTGTCTCCTTCCGCGACCAGACGGCAGCCTTCGAATACGGCATACTGCGCGCCCAGAAAATCGCTTAGCGTTGTGAGAATTTCATCAAGTTCAGCATTGGTCTCAGGCTCTCCGATCCGAGCGGGCGACAGCGCCATCAATCGGGGGGCCAGACCTTTGATTTGTCCGGTCAAAAACAGGCGAAACCGATCCGGCTCACCAAGGATCGATGCCTTGGCAAGCGAGGTCTCAAGCCGGTTCAACAAAGGAACGATCTGATTGTGAAGCGCCGCCAAATGCGCGCCAGACATCACATCTATACGAGGGGGCCATTCTTCATCAGCCCCCGATCCCGGTGTGAGTGAGCGCAGCTCAGCGTCTAGCGCAGCCGCCGCATCAAAGTTGTCAAAACACAGGTCCAGCTTGTCTTCCAACAACCGGGTTTCCGCCGCCGACACATAGGCCACACGCGCATACCACGCCTGAAGCGCCACAAAGATTGTGGCGACCAGCGTCGAGATCGCAAGGATCGTATTGGCGCGGAGTGGTCTCAAGTTGGCCCCTATGGCTGCCCCGTACGGGTGGCTCAGGTTGCAGCGGCAGTTTCAGTTTTTGGCGCGCAGGTCCCGGTCACCAGTGTCACGCCACCATTTTCGGTCGACACAGCCTCTTCACGGGCCAGACGGAACTGCGCCACTTCGGTCAAAAGCTCACGGGTCAGACCCGTCTGAAGCTCAACCGGCAGATAGTGCCGTTCGGTTTCAAGCGTACAGCCAATCGAGGCCACCGCCGCGTCAAAATTGGTCAGATCTTCGTCAGTCACCCCTTTGGGCTTCAGCACACAGGCGGAGGTCAGGGCCAGCGCCGCAACGCCGTAAACTACTTTTTTCATTGGCAAGCCTTTCTGATCATACTTGGACATACGGGCGAAAATGCACCCTTACTTGCACGCTTTCAAACTGGCAGTCCCTGCAGATCGGTCCACAACAACACGCCCATCTTCCATCATCGCCTCAATCGCGTCTTCAGCGAAATCGCCGACTTCGTCAATCAGAAGAGGGGAAATCAATCCTTCAAAGCCAAATTGCTGCGCAACATTCTGGGCAAACTTGACCTCAAAAACCTCTTGATCGACATCTACGTCAACTTTGCATCCAAGATCGGCAAATGTCTTGCTCACCAGAGGCGCGAACATCCAAGGAGGCAGTTTTTTTATAGAAACCAAAAACTCACCTTCAAGCTTTTCAGAAGCTAGCGCTGCACGCTCTACAACCCGCGCCTGTTTCGCACCGATCAAGGGCAAACATTCCTTGAGAGCATAATACCCAGTTGGCTGTTTCCTAGAAACCGAACACACAAAGCTCAAGCCACCGTTTTCAACAACAATGGTTTCAGAGTTCATCACACCCTTGACGTCGAAGCCCAACTCTTCATTGAAAAGTGGCACAGCCTGCGCATGCGCGGCTGTACCCAACATTGAAGCAAAGACCAGAGAGCGCAGAAACATCAGCGGTCGATCTCCCCAAACACCACGTCCATGGTGCCGATGATTGCCGCCACATCGGCCAGCTGGTGACCCTTGGCAACATGATCCATCGACTGCAGGTGCAGATATCCCGGCGCACGGATTTTGGCGCGGTAGGGTTTGTTTGACCCGTCTGCCACCAGATAAACGCCGAACTCACCCTTGGGCGCTTCGACGGCGGTGTAAACCTCACCTTCAGGCACGTGGAAACCTTCGGTGTAGAGTTTGAAGTGGTGGATCAAAGCCTCCATCGAGGTCTTCATGTCACCGCGTTTCGGCGGTGTCACCTTCCCTCGGGCCAGAACATCGCCCTGCCCCTCCGGTGCGCGCAGCTTTTCGATGGCCTGCAAAATGATTCCGATCGACTGGCGCATTTCTTCCATGCGGCAGAGATAGCGGTCGTAGCAGTCGCCGTTTTTGCCAACGGGCACCTGGAACTCAAACTCGTCATAGCATTCATAAGGCTGCGCACGGCGCAGATCCCATGCCAGCCCCGAACCTCGCACCATCACCCCGGAATAGCTCCAGTCGAGGATCTCTTGCTCAGAGATCACACCGATATCGCAGTTCCGCTGTTTGAAGATGCGGTTTTCGGTCAGCAGCCCGTCGATGTCCGCAAGCACCTTGGGGAACTCGCCGCACCATTCTTCGATATCCGCCAGAAGTTCGGGCGGAAGATCCTGGTGCACACCACCGGGACGGAAATAGTTGGCGTGCAAGCGCGCACCACAGGCCCGCTCGTAGAAGATCATCAGCTTCTCACGCTCTTCAAAGCCCCACAGCGGCGGCGTCAAAGCACCAACGTCCATCGCCTGAGTGGTGACGTTCAGCAGGTGGTTGAGAATACGACCAATTTCCGAGAACAACACCCGGATCAGCGACCCACGGCGCGGCACAACCGTGCCGGTCAGCTTTTCAATCGCCAGACACCATGCATGTTCCTGGTTCATCGGCGCCACATAGTCGAGGCGGTCGAAGTACGGCAGGTTCTGCAGGTAGGTGCGGCTTTCCATCAGCTTTTCGGTGCCACGGTGCAGCAGGCCAATGTGAGGGTCGCAACGTTCAACAATCTCGCCGTCCAGTTCAAGAACCAAACGCAGCACCCCGTGCGCCGCCGGGTGCTGGGGGCCGAAGTTGATGTTGAAATTGCGGATCTTCTGTTCGCCGGTCAGGGCGTCTTCGAAACCTTTGGAGCCGTCCATTATTTCGCCTCCTGCTTTTCGTCCCCGGGCAGCACGTATTGCGCGCCTTCCCATGGGCTCATGAAATCAAACTGGCGGTATTCCTGCACCAGCGACACTGGTTCATACACCACACGCTTCTGTTCTTCATCATAGCGCATTTCGGTATAACCCGTGGTCGGGAAATCCTTGCGCAGCGGATAGCCGCGGAATCCGTAGTCCGTCAGCAGACGGCGTAGGTCCGGGTGTCCGGTAAACATGATGCCGAACATGTCAAAAATTTCGCGCTCGAACCAGTTGGCTGACGGGTGGACATCAACAGTCGAGGCCACCATTTCGTCTTCACGTACCGAGACACGCAGGCGAATGCGGTGGTTTTGGTACATCGAGAGGAAGTGATAAACGACGTCAAAACGCTTGGCGCGTTCCGGGTAGTCCACAGCAGTGATGTCAATCAGCGAGCTGAAGCGGCAGGTCGGGTCCGTTTTCAGGAACTCGACAAAGCCACGAATGTTGGCCAGGGCCACATCGACGTTCAGCTCATCATGGCTGATATCCCAGCCAATAACGCAATCGGGGCGTTTCGCTTCGATATAGGCGCCTAGTTCTGTCAGAGCTTCGGTCATCGTGTAATTGTCCCCGTGCGGCGGATTTTCCGTTGCAGCGCCATCAGGCCATACAGCAGCGCCTCAGCGGTCGGAGGGCAACCCGGCACATAGACATCAACCGGCACGATGCGGTCACAGCCCCGCACAACCGAATAACTGTAGTGGTAGTAGCCACCGCCATTGGCGCAGGAGCCCATCGAGATCACATAGCGCGGCTCGGGCATCTGGTCATAAACCTTGCGCAGCGCCGGGGCCATTTTGTTGGTCAGTGTCCCCGCCACAATCATCAGGTCGGACTGACGTGGGGAGGCGCGCGGTGCAATGCCAAAACGCTCGGCGTCATAGCGCGGCATTGAGGTGTGCATCATTTCAACCGCGCAGCAGGCCAGACCAAAGGTCATCCAGTGCAGCGATCCGGTGCGCGCCCAATTGATGATGTCTTCGGTCGAGGTCAGCAGAAAGCCTTTGTCCTGCAGCTCGTTGTTGATCGCGCGGGTGACAACCTCTTTGTCGGCCCCTGCGGTGTTTGCTCCGGTCATCATTCCCATTCCAGAGCCCCTTTCTTCCATTCGTAGGCAAAGCCAATTGTCAGAACCCCGAGGAACACCATCATCGACCAGAAGCCCACCATGCTCACATCCTTAAAGGCCACGGCCCATGGGAAGAGGAAGGCAATTTCCAGATCGAAGATAATGAAGAGAATCGACACCAGATAGAACCGGACATCAAACTTCATCCGGGCATCATCAAACGCGTTAAATCCGCATTCGTAGGCCGATACTTTTTCAGGATCAGGGTTGCGCACGGCCAGAACAACCGCTGCAAGAATCAAAACAAGTCCCAAACCAATGGCAATGGCTAGGAAAACAAGAATGGGAAGGTATTCCCGCAGCATCTCGTCCACGAGTAGGCTCCTTCGGCTGGCGCATGGCGCGCTTTTAGGCTTAGAGGTGGCTTATCCCGCTCTGCGGGCGGGGTCAACACAGCGGAGGGGTTTTCAAGGCACTGAAAACAATCGCTGTTTGTCCTTCATTGGGTGAATTTCCTTTACCCAACAATAGGATGTTCGATTTTCACTGATTTTTCAGCGCCTTGGATTGCGTAAATGGGTCGCGGGCACGTTTAGGAAACGTCAATGGTTGCGATCATCACATGTGCGGCAAACCCAGCCATCACCGTCATCACTGGCCCCCAGACCGCGCGTTCCCGTTTTGAAGGCGTGATCCAGTTCAATACACAAGAGATCACGCTGACGCCCAAAGCCACCCAGCCAGTCCATCGCGCAAGGCCCAACCCGGGAAACCCTGCTGCGGACAAAATAGCAAGCCCCTGAAACACAACGATTGGAATCGAGATCACCGCAATGATCCGCCCCGACAGCGGCAAGGCGCCCTTATGCTGGCCACCTTGGGTGTATTCCCCCAAAGGCGACCCAACGATCAGCGCGATCTGGAAAAAGACGATCCCAAGACAAAGCGTGGCATAAAGATGTGCGATCTGAACGGTCATGTGGGCAAAGGACCCTGCCCTGCCCGCAAAGACAACCGTTTTCTACGTCTATTAAACGTTACTGCGCCCAGGGCGCCGGGCGTTTGTCGAAAAAGGCCGCAATGCCCTCACGGGCCTCGTCCCTTTCCCACCGCAGCGCAAGTGCATCAATGGCATGCTCGACCTGCGCCGTCTGCACCGATCCGGCCAAGGTCCGCAGCAGCGCCTTGGCGTCTTTCACGGCCCCCGGTGCGCAGATCAGATAAGGCGCAACCTCGGCCTCTACCGCCGCGTCGAGATCTTCGGCCGCAACCACGCGGTTGAACAGGCTCAGCCGCTGCGCTTCCTCCGCCCCAAAGATCCGCGCGTTCATAAAGACCTCTTGCGCCTTCACATGCCCCATCCGAGCAATCACATAGGGGCCGATATTGGCCGGGATCAGACCCAGCTTCACTTCGGTCAGCCCAAGCTTAGCGCTCTCAACACCTACAATCACATCACAGACCGAAATCAACCCGACGCCACCCCCAAAGGCGTTGCCCTGCACCCGGCCAATCAGCGGCTGTGGCAGGTTATACAACGCGCCCAAGGCTGTGGCGATGCGGGCCGATTCTGTGCGACGCGTTGCGGCGTCCATTTCGAACTGTTCCCGCATCCAGGCCAGATCGCCACCGGCGCAAAAGGTCTTGCCCTCGGCGGCCAGCACAACCACCTTCACGCTCTCGTCGCGCGCCAGGGCATTGGCCGCATCTTCCAGCTCCTGCATCATCTGTGCCGACAGGGCGTTGTGTTTGTCGGACCGCGCCAGCCACAGAGTGGCCACGCCACGGTCGTCGCGGGTTTCACGAATAAAGTCCATTAGACCTCCTCAACCCGCCGCAGCAGGCTTATCTGAAATTTCTGCTCTCGACCGGCCGGGGTCACATGCACCTGCCGCGCGCTCTGTTCGAGATCAAATCCCGCGCCCAGCGTTTCGGCCAGCTGACTGGGGCTATATCTCTGCACCGGCAATCCACTGCATTTTTCCGGGCCATCGTCTGCAAAGGTGGCCATGACCGCCGCCGCCCCCACAGGCAGAGCCGCCCGCATGGCGGCGATATAGGCCGCGCGTGCCTCAGGCGTTGTCATGAAATGAAACACCGCCCGGTCATGCCAAACCCCATAGGTTCGGCTCGGCATCCAGCGGGTCATATCCGCGCAAATCCAGCATACCTCAGAGGCCTCATCCCCAAGACGGGTTTGGGCGATATCCAGCGCTGCCTGCGACAGATCCAATACAGAGATATCACACAGCCCCTGCCGCAACAGCGCGGCAGACAGAGCCGAGGCCCCGCCGCCAATGTCGATCACGCCCTGCTCGGCCCCGCCAGCGCGCGCGATCCAGTCCAGCGACAGCTCAGGCCGCTCTTCAAACCAGCTCACCCCGCCGTCGCCCTTGGCATAGGCCGCATTCCAATGGTCCACCCCGCCGGTCATCCCCGCATCCTGCGCGCCATCTCTGCTGCCTGCGTCACCAATGCCATGTCCAACCCATGGTCATAGCCAAGCGCCGCAACCTTCTCTGCCACCTCTTCGGTGGCCACATTGCCCGCCGCGCCGGGCGCATAGGGACAGCCGCCCAGACCGCCAACCGCCGCGTCAAAGACACGCAATCCGCGCGCGAGGCTCACCTCGATGTTCTCCAAGGCCCGGCCGCCGGTGTTGTGAAAATGTCCAGCCAGCATGCCCGGTGCCATTTCCTGCACCACCGCGCCCAACATGGCATCCACCGCCTCCGGCGCGCCGCGACCAATGGTGTCGCCCAGTGAGACCTCGTAACAGCCCATCTCGCGCAGCGCCGCGACCACCCGGGCCACCGCCTCGGGCGCAACCGCGCCATCATAGGGGCACTCCACCACACAAGAGACATAGCCCCGTACCGGCAGACCCGCCGCCTGTGCCGCCGCGGCCACCGGTTTGAACCGCTCAAGGCTTTCTTCAATGCTGGCGTTGATATTGGCCTTCGAGAAGCCTTCCGAGGCCGAACCAAAAATCGCCACCTCATCCGCCCTGGCCGCGATGGCCCGTTCCAGCCCCTTCATGTTCGGCGTCAGTGCCGCATAAGACACGCCATCGGCACGGGTGATGCCCGCAAGAATCTCGGCACTGTCCGCCATCTGCGGCACCCATTTCGGGCTGACAAAACTGGCGCATTCAATCCGACGAAACCCGGCGCGGCTCAGACAATCGACCAGAGCCACCTTATCCGCCGTGGCAATCTCGGCCTTTTCATTCTGTAGCCCATCCCGTGGACCCACTTCGAAAATCTCGACCCTATCCATCCCGGCCCTCGCTTCTTCTTTTTCCAAATACTCCCGCCGGAGGCCCCCTCCGGCTGCGTCCGGCTTTAAACCTCAGGCACCGGATAAAACGCCTGCGCATAGAACCGCTGTTCCCCTTCGCGCGCGCAGCTGCGCTGATACGACGGCAATGCCTCAACCCGTGCTTTGTAGGCCTGCAGCTTTGGGAACTCGTCCAGATGCACATAGTATGGCACTGCGAACAGATTGAAGCCAAACATCAGATCCGCCGCGGAAAACCCGCCGGGCAAGAGCCAGTCATGATCCCCCATGCGGGCCTCCATGCCTGCAAGTGTTGCCCGCAACCGCGCCACGGTGATCTTCAACACAATCGGACTGGCCGCAGCTGGCGGGCGCAGGAACACCATTTGCAGGTTCAGGTTTTCGATCAGGCTTGCCATGGTTTCCGAGTAATGAATCCACTGCAAATAAGCGGGGCGCTCGGCGTGCCCCGGCGCTCGGCCGAGATCCGGCGCGTAGGTTTCCGCCAGATACTCCATGATCGCACCGGATTCGCTCATCTCCAGCCCATCCAGCTCGATCGCAGGAATACGAACTGCTGGGGAAACGCGCGGCAGATCACTTTCGCGCATTTCCTTTGAGCCGATCTGGTATTCCACCACCTCAAGGCTTTGCCCCAGTTTTTCCTCAAGCCCCATCTCTTCGATGGCCCAAAGAATGCGGAAAGACCGCCCATATTGAACATGGTGTAGTTTGAACATGTGACGGCCCTCCCCCGGCCTGAAATTTTGGATCGATCAGAACCGGATTTACTGCTCTTCCAGACGGATCAGCGGCGCACCGGCCTCAACCTGATCGCCATCTGCGGCCAGAACCTCGGCCACCACACCATCACGTGCGGCCAGAAGCGAATGTTCCATCTTCATGGCCTCGAGAATCGCCAGACGGTCTCCCTCTTTCACCTCTTGCCCCGCTCTAGCAAAGACCGCTTTGACCAGGCCCGGCATGGGCGCTTCGATTACATTGCCGTCGCCACCGGCGCCGCTGGTCTGATCCAAGAGATCCACCATATCAAAGCTCAGACCATAGCCGTCAAACACGGTGATCGTGTTGTCATGTCGCGCCACATCGGGCAGCCACATGCCGCCCACCAGCCAACGCGCGCCGCGGCGGTTGCAGATCACCTGTTCGCCTTCGATTTCCCAGATCTGACGATCCGGGCCCTCGACTTCAACACTCACGGTAAAGGGCTCGCCCTGCCAGGTGAGCGTGGCGGAGGTCTTGAGGTCCTGCCACAGCGAAAACCCGGTATCCCACCGCGTGTCGATCAGGTTGAGCGCCTTCATGGCGGCGGCGGCTTTGTGTTCCGCCGTGGCCACCGGCGCGACCACCAGCGTGTCAATCTCACGCGCGATCAAGCCGGTGTCCACTTCGCCTTTGGCAAAGCCCGCATCTGCTGCCAATGCGCCAAGGAAGGCCAGGTTGGTCACCGTGCCGCCCACCTGTGTCTGGCGCAGAGCATCTGAGAGGCGCGACAGCGCCACCTCGCGGGTAGGACCATGGACAATCACCTTGGCGATCATCGGATCATACCACGGACTGATCGCATCCCCTGCCCGCACGCCACTGTCCGCGCGACAGCCGTCCGGGAAGGCCAGATGGGTCAGCACACCGGTCGCGGGCAGGAACCCTGCGGGCACGTCTTCGGCGTAAAGACGGGCTTCAAAGGCGTGACCCGAGATGTTTAGCTCGTCTTGCGATTTCGGCAACGTCTCTCCGCTGGCCACCCGCAACTGCCATTCCACCAGATCAACACCGGTGACAAGCTCGGTCACAGGATGTTCCACTTGCAATCGAGTGTTCATTTCCATGAACCAGAAGCCATCGGAACGCAGACCATTGGAGCCATCGACGATAAATTCGATAGTACCCGCACCTTTATAGCCAATGGTCTCAGCCGCGCGCACTGCCGCATCGCCCATCGCCTGACGGACCGCAAGCGGCATATCCGGCGCGGGGGCCTCTTCGATGACCTTCTGGTGGCGGCGCTGCAGCGAGCAATCCCGCTCAAACAGATGCACCGCTGTTTCGCCATCGCCAAAGACCTGCACCTCGATATGGCGTGGTTTTTGAATGTATTTCTCGATCAGGACATCCGGGTTGCCAAAGGCGGTCTGCGCCTCGCCCTGAGCCGAGGCCAGAGCTTCGGCAAACTCAGCAGAGGCCTCGACCAGACGCATGCCTTTGCCGCCGCCGCCGGCAACCGCTTTGATCAGCACCGGATAACCAATGCCCTCTGCCTGAGCCGCAAGGAACTCCGCATCCTGATTGGCGCCGTGATAGCCGGGCACCACGGGCACCCCCGCCTCTTCCATCAGCGCCTTGGCCGCATCTTTCAGACCCATGGCGCGGATCGCCTTGGCCGAAGGGCCAATAAAGGTCAGGCCCGCCGCCTCAACCGCATCCACAAATTCTGGGTTTTCCGACAGGAACCCATAGCCTGGATGAATGCCCTGCGCGCCCGAGGCCTTGGCCACGGCGATGATCTCATCCCCCAACAAATAGCTGTCTGCCGGCGCCGGCCCGGTTCCGATGTGCCAGGCCTCATCCGCCAAAGCCACGTGCTTGGCCGCGCGGTCAGCATCCGAATAAACAGCCACGGTTTTCACCCCCATGGCACGGGCGGTTTCCATCACGCGGCAAGCAATCTCGCCACGGTTGGCGATTAGAATTTTGTCAAACATGGTGTGTCTCCTTGCTACCGCAGGGTGTGTGTTCAACAGTCCCCACATGAGTAACGATATTTATGATCCGGCCTTTGTCGCCGATGTCTTCGACAAGTGTTCGTCCAGCTATCGCCGCTGGAGCAGCATCGCCTCTTTCGGAATGGTGGTGCGCTGGCGGCGACAATGTGTGGCCGCATTGAATTTGCCCCGCGAGACCACCGCATCTGGCGTGGATTTGATGGCGGGCACGGGCGAGGTCTGGCCGCATCTGTTGGCGCGGTTTCCCAATATTCAGAAGATCACCGCGATCGACATCAGCACCGGAATGCACGCCCAAGCCATGGACCGCCTGCACCGTACGCGCAGTGACCGTATTGAGCATCTGTGTGCCAATATGCTCGACTCCGATCTGCCCGACAAATCTGCTGATTTCG
Source organism: Pelagimonas sp. (assembly GCA_049116335.1). Lineage (GTDB taxonomy): Bacteria > Pseudomonadota > Alphaproteobacteria > Rhodobacterales > Rhodobacteraceae > CANMIH01. The sequence goes on from JAGDYZ010000008.1 coordinate 135,776, forward strand.
CAATTTCGACGTTTGGATTGAAAACCTTCAACGCGGAACAGCACGGCATCTTTGCCCGTCAATTGGCCCGTATTCTCAAACCCGGCGCACCCTTTTCTCTGGTGGAAGCCACCGATCCTCTCGGATGGTCTTTGCGTCCGATGTACAGGCTTCACCTTGATAGGGTTTTGCCGCTGATTGAGCGCACAGTTCTCCGAGGCGCGCAGGACTTTGCCATGATCGGGCAATACACCCGCAACTTTGGCAGGGGTGAAACCGTAGTGGAGGCACTGCGCGCGGCCGGGCTGACGATCAACACCCGCTACCTTATCGGTGGATCTGCGGTTTTGCTGAGCGGACAGCGCCCCAGCTGAAAGGGTATTGGGGCGCATTTTGGCACGTCTGTCGAACTGGGTCAGCATGTCAGACAACCCAGTTTTCCCTTTCGGAGTAAAGGCATCTTCTATGCGCCGGGGCTGCCCCAAGAGTTTTTTCAAAACGACGAAAGACGCGGTCACAGTGCTAACTCCCCTTCAACCCAGACCCCACAAAGCGCTGAGCGGTCTGGGTACGGAGGACGCCAATTTACGAAGACACCGCTATATGGCGCGACAGTTTTCCCCGTTAGGCAGGAGCGGGTTGAAACTGGTTTGCTGTCGGTTGAGTTTTTCCCCACCTCAACAATTTGCAATTTTCGATCAGCAAGAGAAATTTGCATGCCGGCTACAGGTATACCTTCGACATGGGTTAGCATCAGAGCCAACCCCTCTTTCCCGCTTAGAGGAAAAGCGTCTTCTATGCGTCCGCGAAACTTCACGCCTTACATCCGGAACACGCCAAAGCGGGTGTCTTCGATTGGAGCGTTGAGCGCGGCGCGTAGGGACAGGGCAAGGACAGCGCGGGATTTGCGCGGATCGACGATGCCGTCATCCCACAGGCGCGCCGAGGCGTAGAGCGGGTGGGCCTGTTCTTCGAACATATCAATGGTGGGCTGTTTGAAGGCGGCTTCTTCCTCGGCGGACCAGCTGTCGCCCGCGCGTTCAATTGCATCGCGTTTGACGGTGGCCAGAACCCCCGCCGCCTGTTCGCCCCCCATGACGGAAATGCGCGAATTGGGCCAGGTCCAGAGGAAACGTGGCTGATAGGCGCGACCGGCCATGCCATAGTTGCCCGCCCCAAAAGAGCCGCCCACCAGCATAGTGATTTTCGGCACGCTGGTGGTGGCCACGGCGGTCACCATCTTGGCGCCATGGCGCGCGATGCCTTCGTTTTCATATTTGCGGCCCACCATGAATCCGGTGATGTTTTGCAGGAAGACCAGTGGGATTTTGCGCTGACTGCACAGCTCGACGAAATGCGCGCCTTTTTGGGCCGCCTCAGAGAACAGCACCCCATTGTTGGCGATGATGCCAATCGGCATACCTTCGACATGGGCAAAGCCGGTCACAAGGGTTTCGCCATAGCGCGGTTTGAACTCATCAAACCGCGAGCCATCGACAATGCGCGCAATCACTTCGCGGATGTCATAGGGGGTGCGCAGATCACCGGGCACCACGCCCAAGATCTCTTCGGGATCATAGGCCGGGGCTTCGGGTGATTGCAGATCGACATGCGCGCCCAGAACCGGCCCCAGTGAGTTTACGGCGCGCCGTGCCAGCGCCAGAGCATGGGCGTCATCCTCGGCCAGATAATCCGCCACGCCGGACAGGCGGGTGTGGACATCGCCCCCGCCCAGATCTTCGGCGCTCACCACTTCACCGGTTGCGGCTTTGACCAAGGGGGGACCGGCAAGGAAGATCGTGCCCTGTTCTTTTACAATAATGGTCACATCCGACATGGCGGGCACATAGGCGCCCCCGGCGGTGCACGAGCCCATCACAACGGCGATCTGCGCGATGCCTTTGGCGGACATGCGGGCCTGATTGTAGAAGATGCGGCCAAAGTGGTCGCGATCCGGAAAAACCTCGTCCTGATTGGGCAGGTTCGCACCGCCGCTATCGACCAGATAGATACAGGGCAGATGGTTTTCCTCGGCAATCTCCTGCGCCCGCAGGTGCTTTTTCACCGACATCGGGTAATAGGTGCCGCCTTTAACGGTGGCATCATTGCAGACCACCATGACCTGACGGCCTTGCACCTGACCGATCCCAGCGATCACACCGGCACAGGGAGCCGCCCCGCCATAAAGCGCATGAGCGGCGGTCGCGCCGATTTCAAGGAAGGGCGAACCGGGATCAAGCAGATTGGCCACCCGTTCACGCGGCAGCATCTTGCCCCGGCTAAGATGACGATCACGCGAACGCTGACCACCGCCCTGCGCGGCCGCCTGCGCCGCCTCATGCACAACATCCAGCGCCTTAAGATGGGCCTTGGTGTTTGCCTTGAACTGGTCCGAGGAGGCAATGGCTTGGGATTTAAGTTTCATGGAAAAACCTCTTCGTTCACTTGGTGTCTGATGCGGCGCGCATCAAAACTCGATGTTTCATCCAACCTTCCAGAGCTTTCTGATAGGCACACAGGCTTTGCGTCGAAATCGCGGGGACAACTAAAGTTGTGCAATCTGGCCTCGGTACTGGATAAAGCTCTGCCCACTCCGCATCCAAAGGTGGAAAGGTTGGATCACCCGGTCCTGTATTTGCCACAAGCCAACCGGTGACAGATTGCAAACAGGCCTCGGATTGGGTCTGCCCCTCTTCGAGGTCGCACAAGGCAATTGCCGTCGAAACACATTTTTGATCCATTGGAATCGAGAAGGCCGAATTTGGGACACTGTCAGCACAGAAGGTGAGCATGGCTTCGGTATCAAACTCCCCCGCACCCAACGGAGTGGACAAAACCGCCGCCAGCCCCAGAGAGAGATTGAGAATGGGATGAGAACACATCGTGAGTTTCATCATTCGACCTCCTCAACTCGATAGAACCTAGTGTTGATCGACCGTTTGAAGACCACTCCCATAAAGGCGAGCGAACATATGAAGGCAAGCGACACGGCAAACCCGAAAGACATCATCAAAATCATCACCAACAGGACAGGCCCAAGTTGTAGAGCAAGCAATTTAAGGCCCGTTGCCTGTGCGCGAAGGCGCAGTTTTGCGCCACATTTCGGGCACCCATGATAGCTTTGAAAGGCCACCAGTGCATTGCCACCTTTAAAGGTCCACCACAAAGCCAAGTTGTTTTGCGGATGTTCGCAGTTCGGACAAACAAAATCCTTACCTAACATCAGGAGCATTTCTCATTCTCCTGACAACAGACCGCGGAAAATCCACTAACCCGGCTTACCCTCATTTTTTGGCCTCCGCCGCAGCGCGGGCTTTGAGCTCTTTGCGGATGACTTTGCCGGTGACTGTCATCGGCAGTGCGTCGAGAAAGGTGATTTCTCTGGGGTAGGAATAGGTTGCGAGACGGTCTTTGACCCAGGCGCCGAGATCCTCTTCGCGGACATCGCTGCCGGGTTTGCGCACCACATAGGCTTTGACGATCTCGGTGCGCACTGGGTCGGGTTTGCCGACCACACCGACGGTGGCCACATCCGGGTGGGTCATGAGACAGTCTTCGATCTCTGCCGGGCCAATGCGATAGCCCGACGAGGTGATGACATCATCATCGCGGCCAACAAAGCGCAGCACACCGTCCTCAAGGACGCCGCGGTCGCCCATCAGCATCCAGTCGCCCCGGAATTTCTCGGCGGTGACATCGGGCTTGTTCCAATAGCCCAGAAACATCGACCCGGCACCGCGGCGAATGGCGATATCACCTTCCTCAGAAGTCACCTCGCCCGCGTCATCCACCACCGCAACCTCAAACCCCGGAGAGGCGCGGCCAATGGCACCGGGCACCGCGTCGAATAGCGCACCACAGGCCGAGGTCACCATATTGCATTCGGTCTGGCCATAGAATTCGTTGATCTCAACCCCAAGCGCCTCACGCCCCCAGGCCAGCATTTCCGCCCCAAGCGGTTCGCCACCCGACGCCACAGTCCGCAATCCGGGGATTCCCGCGCCTTCGGCTTTGAGAAACCGCAGGGCCGTGGGCGGGAAAAAGATATTCCTTACAGCGCCTTCGCGGACGATGCGCAGGCATTCCTGTACGTCAAAACGCTTCATCCGCACCGCCACCACAGGCACGCCAAGCGCCAGCCCCGGCATCAGGATGTCAAACAACCCGCCGATCCAGGCCCAATCCGCCGGGGTCCAGAGGACATCCCCGTCTCGGCCTAGGAAATTATGGCTCATCTCCACCCCCGGCAGATGGCCGGTCAGCAAGCGGTGCCCATGCAGCGCGCCTTTGGCTTTGCCAGTGGTGCCAGAGGTATAGATGATGATTGCCGGATCTTCGGGGCCGGTGTCGGCCTGAGCTTGGGGTGTGGCCTCCTGCAGGTCGTGCTCTTGCACCACGCGCAGCTTGAACAGGGCTAGCATATCGGCCCCTTCAGTGTCGGAAACCACAACCCGCACACCGCTGTCCTCCAGACGGCTTTCCAGCGCGTCATGGCGGAACAGCTTGAACAGCGGGACCGAGATTGCGCCCATACGCCAGATCGCAATATGCGACGCGGCGCAAAGTGCGGATTGCCCAAGAAGCACACCAACCCGGTCGCCGGGCTGCACATCCTGAGCGACTAGTGCCGCCTGCACCCGCCATGACAGGCGTTGCAGGTCGGCATAGGTGATGTCCTGCCGTGTCTCGCTGCTCAAATCGATAATCGCAACCTTCTCAGGCGCCGTCTCAACCCAGGCATCACAGGCCTGATGGGCCATATTCAGACGGATGGGCAGATCCCAGGAAAACCCGTCGCGCAACGCGGAATAAGATGTGGCAGGTGTGAGCATCAGCCCCCCGATACAGATTGCAGATAGAGTGTTTGTTTGCCGGTCATGACCATCTGGCACTGAACCGAGGCTGGGCCACCACCGGTGCCGCCGCCCCATTGGCTATACTCAAACTCACAGGTTTTATCGCGGAACGGGATCCAGGCCCGCTGAGCCGCGCGCAGAGCTTCGGCGCGCTTGATGTGACCACTGTGTTCGGAATCCAGCCGCTTGGCGCTGGTCATCGCCACCTTGTAGGCTGCATTGAGCTTTTTGTCCCAATACTGCCACTCCTTGTCCAGACAGCCCGACATGCCATAGGTCGACCATCCGCCCGGCGTGGCCTCCATACAGGCCTCCGCGGACTGTCCGATACAGGTCTCACCGCCGCCCGAAGCCAGACAGCTTTCCGTCGCGTGGTTGGAATAGAGCACATCCTGAGCCGAAACCGTGCCCGCCGCCAGCATTAGTCCAAGGGTCAAAAACAGTCGCATGATGGTAATTCCTTTTCTGAAACATCAATCCGGCGCGATGGTGCCCCGGATTTCTGTTTTCACCAAGGTCAGATATCCCTTGCCTCAGAGCATCTTGTTCATCAGCTCGCGACCGATCAGCATCCGGCGGATTTCGCTGGTGCCTGCGCCGATCTCCATCAGCTTGGCATCACGGAAGAACCGGCCCACCGGTGCGTCGTTGAGGAAGCCCGCGCCGCCCAAGGCCTGCACCGCCTGATGGGATTGCACCATGGCCTGTTCGCTGGCGTAGAGACAGCAGGCCGCCGCATCCTGACGGGTCACTTCCCCCCGGTCACAGGCTTTGGCCACTTCGTAGACATAGGCGCGCGCCGAGTTCATCGCGGTGTACATATCCGCGATCTTGCCCTGCATCAGCTGAAAGTTCCCGATGGGCTGACCAAACTGTTTGCGTTCCGCGAGATAGGGCATGACCTCATCCATACAGGCCGCCATGATGCCCAAACCGATGCCCGCCAGAACCACACGTTCGTAATCCAGACCGGACATCAGAACGCGCACGCCTTTGCCCTCTTCGCCCAGCACGTTTTCAAACGGCACTTCGACGTCTTCGAAGATCAGCTCGGCAGTGTTCGATCCGCGCATGCCCATCTTGTCGAAATGCGGGCCGGTTGAGAACCCAGTCATGGACTTTTCAATCAAGAAGGCGGTGATGCCTTTTGATCCCGCATCCGGATCGGTCTTGGCATACACCACCAAGGTATCGGCATCCGGACCATTGGTGATCCAGTATTTGTTGCCGTTCAGAACATAGCGGTCGTTCTTTTTCTCGGCGCGGATTTTCATCGACACCACGTCGGACCCGGCCGAAGGCTCGGACATCGCCAGCGCGCCCACATGTTCCCCCGAGACCAGACCCGGCAGGTATTTCGCGCGCTGTTCGTCACTGCCGTTCAACTTGACCTGGTTGACGCAGAGGTTGGAATGCGCGCCGTAGGACAGTGAGACCGAGGCCGAGGCCCGCGCCACTTCTTCCACCGCAACCGTATGCGCCAGATAGCCCATGCCTGCGCCGCCGAACTCTTCGGGCACGGTGATGCCCAGCATGCCCAGTTCACCCATCTCGCGCCACAGCTCGTTGGGGAAGGCATTGCTGCTGTCGATCTCAGCCGCCATCGGTTTGACGCGCTCTTGCGACCACTTGTGCACCATCTCGCGCAGTGCGTTTACATCTTCGCCCAGATCAAAATTCATCGACGCCAGAAACATGCGGTGGCCTCCCATTTATTGAACATCTGTTCATTTCTAGTCACAAACCCGGATTCGGGTCAATGGCTGGCACGCGCAAAACGAAAGGGGCGCCGCTGGCACCCCCTGTGACGTCGCGTAGAATGTGTGTTTTTGGGAAGGAGACCGGGGCTAGGTGCGGCGTGCAAAGTCGGCAAGACAGAAGTCGAAGTAGAAGCCAGTAAGCTGACACAGCCGGCACTCAGTGTCGCTTTTAAATCTTCTTTCAAGTGACTACGACTGACCTTACTGTCTCTAAGCACGAGACCACTTGCGCTTTTCATTTAACCAGCACAGCGTAGCTAAAATTGTAAATCGAAAAGTTGCCAAAGTTGATACCGATAGCCGACGACAACAAAAGTCTCGAAAAAGACAGAGAGGTAAATCTCGTCGTCGCCATCGGTTTTTTGGGGCAATCAGTCAAATCTCTTCGTCTCTCTGAAGACGCTATGGAAAACGGAAAACTAGACAAAAGCGTCACTGCCGGAGCAATTGGCATGGTTTGTTTGGCACAGGGGTTGGAGCTTCTGTTCAAAGCAATTCTTCTAGTCAGAGAAATTCCTGAACCGAAAGGAAAGGGCCAGCACCCATTGTTACCGATGTATGAACTGGTTTCAAAAGATAAGGCGTTCCAAGAAGCAATATTTCACCTGTTGGTCGATGAGAGCTGCTCGCAACCTGATGTTTCCGCCCAACGTATCGTCGAGTTGGCTCAAGACAGCTTCTACGCAGCCCGTTATCTTGGTCTCGGAAATCACACCGAATTACTTTTCGCGAAATCTAGACACGTCTCTCGCTTCGTTTTTGCGTTGGTAGTCACAAATTTCGCGCGATTTGCTGGCTATGTCTCCGATGAAATGGATTTGCAAGTAAATCTGCATTTTGAAGCGTGAACCCTCGTCGAAGGCAGGTCTACTTTGATTGATCTGGGTGATTTGCTGATTGCGGATAATCATGCCAAAACGGCGACCGACGACTTTGGTCACCCACCACGACTTTGCAGAATCCGTTCCCAGCGCATCCCGGACATGTTCCTGAGCACGGGGCGGGCGCGTGAGCGCCTCTGCCCCTTTTCTCAACGGATTTATTCCACCGCAACCTCGTCGAGGGTCAGGGTGCCGTCGCCGTTGCTGTCGTATTCGGCGATAAAGATGCGGGCGGCTTGTTCTTCGCTGATCTCTTCACCCGCCTCTTCGGCAAACTCGGCTTGCAGCAGCTTGTCCTCTTCCGCGATCAGAGCGGCCATACATTCGGTGCTGACACCCAGCTCTTTCGCTTCGTCCTCAACCATCTCGACCGGGATGTCCGCCATCACTTCGGCGACCGTCACGACCCCATCGGCATTGGCGTCGATGTCGAGAAAGATCTCGACCCGCTCGCGCTGAAGCACGCGGGCGAACTCGGTATAGGACAGCAGATTGTCCTTGTTGGTGTCCGCCGACATGATGTCAAACAGCTCATACTCGGTCTCATCAAAGGCTTCGGTCAGCACCGCCTCAAAGCTTTGGCAGACCTCGGGCAGCGGCGCCATGATCTCGGCTGGATCGGGCAGCTCCATGTTCAGCTCGGCCTTATATTCGGTGCGGCTCAGCATGCCATCACCATTGGTGTCCAGCTCGGCAAAGGCCACGCGGGCATCGGTCGAGGCCACAGCGGCCTGATTGCCACTGACCAGATAGAAACCTGCCAGCGCCAGGACCGGAAGGGTCGCCAATCCGGCGCGGGTCGGGAGTGATTTTGTAAAGCGGGCCATGTGAGTGTCTCCAGTTATGTTGTCACCCGCATCCTCAGACGATCCCGCCTGCATCAATCCGCGCACATAGCTGCTCATGGTTTCTCCACGATCCGAACAGGCCTTGGCCAAGGCCTGTTTTTCTTCAGGTGACATACGGATTTCGATACTGACGGTTTTCTTGCTCATCTCATGCTCACGTCGTTGGAAGCGTGACAAACCAACTGGAATGGCCCTGCTTCCTTTTCCAATGGTTTCGTGTCCCGCGCCAAGAAAATTCGTGTCTGGACAGCCTAAACCTTTTGTAGGGACATAGGTGTAAATTAATTTGTATCAATGGGTTACCTCGGCTTTCCCCGCGCGCTCCGAAAAGAGCATCACGTAGGGGAAATCCTTGATTTCTCACAGTTTCGGCAAATTTGAGCCGTATTTTTTCGTTAACCAGTACCTCTGTTATGTTGGAAACCACCGATGCCCGTCACCAATCTCATCGTCAATGGCACCTTTAACTCTGGCTCCACCGGTTGGAGCGGTGTTGATCTGGAAACCAATTATCGCGAAAGCGCCTATCTGGGCGACGGGTCCAACAACCGTGTGGCCGAAATGGATGGGCGCAGCGGCATGACCACGGTGATGGAGCAGAGCTTTGCCATCACCGACCCCAATGCCCCCACCCATACGCTGAGCATCGACGCCGCGCTGCGCAATGCCTCGCTGGGACAGGCGGGCAGCGAGGGGTTCACGGTTGAAGTTGTGAACAGCACGGGCGTGGTGGTTGGCGCCATGACGGTTCTGCCCACCAGCAACAGCTTTCAGAGTTTCACGCTGGATGTCACCTTTCCCGCGCCCGATACCTATACTCTGCGCCTGACGGAACTTGGCCCGGACAACAGCCTTGGGGCGATCATCGACAATGTCGAAATGCTGGTGTGTTTTTGCAAAGGCACGCTGATCCGCACCGCCTGGGACAGCCGCCCGATTGAGACGCTGCGCACAGGCGATATGCTCGCCACCTTCTCGGGGCTGAAACCCCTGCGCTGGATCGGCAAACGGGTGATTTCTGTTGATGAGCTGGTGGCGGATCCCAAGCTGTCCCCTGTGCGGATCAAAGCAGGTGCTTTGGGCGCGGGTCTGCCACATAAAACCCTGCGCGTTTCGCGGCAGCATCGCATGCTGGCCCGTTCACCTTTGGTGGAACGGATGTTTGGCACGCCTGAGGTCTTGGTATCCGCCAACAAATTGGTTGGGCTGCCGGGCATCAGCTTTGATACCTCAGTGAAAGAGATCAGCTATTATCACATGCTGTTTGACGCCCATGAAATTGTCTGGGCCAATGACACCCCCAGCGAAAGCCTGCTGGCCACCGATCGATCCCTGATGGCGCTGTCACCCGCCGCCCGGGCCGAGCTGCGCCGCAGCTTTCCGCATCTCATAAACCAACACAGCGCGCGGATGATCCCCCCCCTGCCGAAACAAAAGCGGCTTGCGGAACGTATGCGCAAAAACCGCCGTCCTGTGATTGAGATGGACACCCTGCCCTACGCCGCTTGAAAACCTCTTGGTACAAAAAACGCGCCGCGATCACTCGCGACGCGTCTCGACTGCGACGGGCCGAGGGAATGGCCCACCACATTAAGTGCTTAGCTTAGAACACCTTCGCAACCGACAGTTTAAAGGTCCGGCCACGAGCTGCGCGCGAGCTCAGGTAGGGTTGGTACGCAACGTCCGTCACGTTATCCACACCGCCACGCACCTCGAAACCTTCTAAGGCACCTGATGTCGGAACATAGGCAAAGTTCAGGTCAAAGGTTGTGTGAGATTTGTGCTGTTCCGCATAAACATTGGTCACACCTGTCGCCCCAAACGAACGGTTGACGTTTCGATTTGTTGCCCAAGCATGTTTGATTTCCAGCGACAGATCCAGCTGATCATCCATAAATCTCTTACCCAACGTCAGCTGTGCTACATCTGCGGGTGCATTGTTAAACCAGGTGCCATCGCCCCATTCCGCACGCACACGTGACGCATTGAAATCGGCATAGAACTCAGTGTGTACGTAAGACAGCTCTAGCTCGACACCCTGAAGGTTCATCTGATCGCTGTCGGGGGTGATACCCGCAAACGGATTAGAGAGGTTGGCAGCAAGATATGTCTGGGTGCTGGTTGAATCCAGCGGGTTGGTATAGGTGGTGTTGTTCCAAACATTGGTGCGGAACAGTGTCACTTTCCCATCCAGTTTATCCTCGTCCGAGAAGACACCGGTCCCGCTATAGGACAGACCCGCCTCGTAGGTTGTCGCCTTTTCGGTGACACCGATCTTAGTTGCACTGGACAGATCGTCGAGGATTGGCAGGTTGGTGTTATAGGCCACAGTGCCGAAGACACCTACGCCGTTGTCAAATCCATATCGTACAGCCAAAGCACCAGACCAATCGCTGGATTTGAACTTCTGTCCATCGGTTGCAAGGCCGTTGTCAGCTCCAGTCAACGATTGCCACTCATAGCGCAGCTGGGGTGTCACCGTCAGGTTACCAATTTCCATTTCATTGGTCAGGTACACGGCGGTGAATTTGTCTTTCCCACCCGGCGAGGCACCAGCATTGCTGCCAGTATGCGAGACCGAGGTGCGCTCACGCTCACCAATTTCGATGCCTGCAAGAACATTGTGATTGATTCCTCCGGTTTGGAAGAAGGCATTGTTCTCAAGGATAAAGGTCTTGCGTTTCGTGCGGTTGTCGGCGTTGTAAATCGTAGACGATGTTGAGGCAGAGACGTTTTCAATCAGTTCATCTGAGTAGGTGAACTTGGCCGTTATGTCGATCAGGTCGTTGTCGACAGGATTGTAGTTCAATCCGACATAGGATGTTACATCTTCTACATCCGCATCAACACGAACCGGGAAACTCGAACCAATAAAGTCATAGCTGACGTCCCGCAGAACGTTAGTCGATTTTGAATATGAGCCAACGACACTTAGATCATCGGTTAGTGTGTATTTCAGTTTGACCAGGCCAGACGGCATTTTAAATGCGGTATCGGCGAGGGTGTTTCCATCCCCATCCGTATAATCATCCGCTTCCCGGTATCCGTAGAAACCAATCACATCCAAACGATCTGTTGGCGCCCATACCAAGATCGACGTCGACATGCGTTCGTTGCTATTTGATTTGAAGGCCAGTTTCTGTCGGAAGGCGAAAGTATCGCCATCTTCCAAAAAGTCTGCGGCATCTTTGGTTTCTGCAATCACAGTGCCGCCGATTGCGCCTGAAGAAAACCGAAAGCTCTCAGCTGGTCCACGAATAACGGAAACCTGCTTAAACAGTTCGGGCTCCATCGAAAGCAGGCTCCCTTGGCGGTAAAGTTCTTCCTGTCCTTTGGCAACACCATCAACGACAACGCTGACTTTGGTGTTTGACCCATATGTCCCGGCATCCGCGCCAAGGCCCCGAATGTTGATCGACGATCCCTGAGGGGTAGCCGCGTTGGACAGGGTCACACCCGGAATAGTCCCGACAGCTTCAGCAAGGGTCGAAGCCTGTCGTGAATCAAGTTCTTCTTGATCTAAGGTTGTGATCGGAGTGGCGGTATCAACGTCAAGCTTGCGCAGGCTTTCAAGCTCTAGCGTGCCAAGGTCGACCTCTTGCGCAAGCGCTGGTGCAACATAAAACGGCAGAACAAGCGCGACGGCGGCGCTTGCCAACAGATTAGATTTAGATGTCATGATTTTCCCCAAAGCGGAAGTGCCTGGCTTCGGGCTTGCATTGATTACGCTCAAACGCTGGCTTTTAGCTTCACGAGCCGCCTAGAGGTTTCTGATAAAAATTGTAAGGTTCACTTCCGACCTGGTAAAACATCGTGACCAAAATGTTACATTCACCTCAACCAATGATTGATTTCATGGTCAAACCTTTGGTTTTCATGACGATTGGAACACAGCACTGACCTCGGCTTTGAGGATCGCAGCGATCTGTTCGCAATCCGCTACGCTAAAGGTCAGTGGCAGGCGCATATCGATGATACCGGCCAAAATCCGATCACTTGCGGGCATGGCCGCGCTCTCAGCATAGCGCCAGCTGTCATAGCGCGAGGTAAACCCGTTGGGTTCTGCCCCGCCAAACCACTTGAGCTCAACCCCACGCGCCGCGCAGCGTTTCAGCACGTCCTGTACCTTGTGCGGCTGCCAGTCGAGCAGCAGAAACTGGATCGACGAGCCAACATAGGTTTCCTGTACTGGGCGTTCGATCACCTGCAGACCCGGTGTCCCTCGCAGACCCTTTTCCACGGCCACATACCGTTCGTTCCAGCGCTGCACCTGCGTGTCGAGATCCCTCAGTTGGGGGCGCAAAATGGCGGCGCGCAGGTTGTCCATGCGGCCCGACACATTGGGGGTCACATATTTCACGCGCTCGAACACCTCCGGCGATGGCGCTGCAAGGTGTCGTTCAAACAACATATACGACCCGGATAGGATCACGGCTTTGGCGGCGATTTCTTCATCGTCGGTGATAAGAAACCCACCTTCGCCGGAATTTACGTGTTTGTAGGTCTGCATCGAATAGCAACCCACTTTGCCAATGCGCCCTGACGGCACCCCATTCCAGGCGGCCCCCATGGTATGGGCACAGTCTTCGATCACGGTGATGCCATTGTCGTCGCAGATCTGCATCAGGCGATCCATGTCACACAGATGCCCGCGCATATGTGACAGCATCAGAACCTTGGCCTGATCTGCCTTGGCCTCAAGGTCATCCAGATCAATCACCAGATCCTCTGTTACCCCGACGAACACCGGACGGGCATTCACACTGGCGATGGAGCCCGGCACAGGTGCAAGCGTAAAGGCATTGGTCAATACCGCATCACCAGGTTGCACCCCAATCGCGCGCAGGGCGCAGGCCATAGCATAGCCGCCCGAGGCCACCGCAAGGCAATATTTCGCCCCGGTCTGCGCCGCAAATTCCTGCTCCAGAAGCGAGGTCTCGGACAGTTCGCCTTCGGCCACGTTATAGCGATGCAACCGGCCAGAGTTCAGAACCGCCAGCGCCGCCTCGATCCCCTCTTGAGGAATGGGCTCTTGCTGGGTGAAATTTCCGGTGAAGATATCAGGTGTCTTTTGGGTCATAGCCGCATGATTGCGATAGCTTTCTCACTTGGTCAATCACGGCTTTCAGCATCCTGTTCTGACCGCGACGCGTTTCTGTCGGTTTTATCACTTCAAGCGTCGATTCTCTGCCGCAGGCTGAGGATATGACACCGCTGACTTTCATTCATGATCTGACATGGGACGATTTGCCCTCGCATGTTCAGACACACGCCAAGACACTGTTGCTGGACCTGATCTGCATCGCGGCGGGGGGGCTTTCGACAAAGATGAGCCAAATCAGCCGCGATCATGCGGCCGAAGATCTGACCGGCACCGTGCCAATCCTGTTTGATGGCCGGGGGGCCTCGGCTGGGGCGGCGGCCATGGCGGCAGGCTATACCATCGACAGCCTTGATGGCCATGACGGGTACAACCCGGCAAAGGGCCATGTGGGCTGTCCCCTGCTGCCGGTGCTTTTGGTGTTTGGCCATCAGGGCGCAGTCTCAGGCCGGGACTTCCTTGAGGCCTTGGTCATGGGGTACGAATTTGGCAGCCGCGCGGCCGTGGCGCAACATGGCACCGTGCCCGACTATCACACTTCGGGCAGCTGGGGGGCTGTGGCCGGGGCTGCAGGTGGCGCGCGTCTGGCCGGGCTGGACCACGAGACCACACGCCATGCGCTGGGGCTTGCGGAATACCACGGGCCGCGCAGCCAGATGATGCGCTGTATCGATTACCCGACGATGGTCAAAGATGGATCGGGCTGGGGCGCAATGTGTGCGGTTTCAGCAGTGCAATTGGCCCGACGGGGCTTTACCGGCGCTCCGGCCATCACGGTAGAACAGGCGCCGGAGTATTGGGATACGCTAGGCAAAAGATGGCTGATCCTTGAGCAATACATCAAGCCCTATCCGGTTTGCCGCTGGGCACAGGCGCCGGTCGAGGGCGTGCTGGCTCTGCGTCGCGCACACAATCTGTCGTCGCAGGATGTGGCCAAGATCCGTGTTGAAACCTTCCACGAATCCGTGCGTCTGGCGACATCCGAGCCGAAAACCACCGAAGAGGCGCAGTATTCCACCTCGTTCCCGACGGCTGTTGCGCTGGTGCGCGGCGCCCTTGGCCCCGACGATCTAGATGGTGACGCGTTGAACGATCCCGAAATCCTGCGCCTGTCCACCGGGCTAGAGATGACAGAGTCCGACAAGGCCAATGACGCTTTCCCCGACACGCGCTATGCCCGGGTTACACTCGATCTGACAGACGGCCGCTCGGTCACCTCGGACTGGATGCAGCCCAAATGGGATCCCACAGCGCCCCCCACAGCCGACGAGATGCGCGACAAGTATCACGCGCTGGCCGATCCGGTTCTGGGGCCAGATCGTGCGCGGGAAATCGCCGGAATTGTTGCAGAATTAGAGACACGGCCCCTGTCTGACCTCACCGAGCTGCTGTTTCGCCCGGTGTGATCGAAATACGCGCGCGTGGGGCCTTAGCCCCACCGCGACCCTAGCCAATCAGGCGGGTCACTTCGCCGGGAAGTTGGTGGAAATGGTCGATCACCGCGTCAGGCTCCAACGCGTGTACGTCGCTTTCGCCGGGGGCAAAGGTCACCAAAATGCTGGGCACACCCGCCGCTTTTGAGGTGCTGCGATCAGTTTCGGTATCGCCCACCAAAAGCGATCGGCTCCGCGTACCGCCACAGGCATCCACGGCAGCCCAATAGGGCGCGACATCCGGTTTGCGCGTTGGCAGCGTATCCGCCCCGATGAGTGAGCCAAACAGATCCCGCACGCCCAACTCACGCATCAATTGTTCCGCCAAACCCTCTGGTTTGTTGGTGCAGATCCCAACGGCGTAACCATTGCTGCGCAGGGCTTCGATCTCATCCACGGCCCCGTCATACATCTTGGTGTGCACTGACAGCGCCTCGGCATAGGCGGTCAGAAGACGGGGATACCATTGCGTCACGGTCTCCTCCGACATGGCGCCTTCGCGAGTCAGACCCCGGGTCAGCATCGCGCGACCTCCGCGCACCGCAACACCGGCATCGGCCACCGGATCAAGCCGCGTCACAATGCCCATTTCGTCAAAACACACATTGGCCGCCGCAATCAGATCGCCACTGGTATCCGCCAGAGTGCCATCCAGATCAAAAATCACACATGCCGTCACGACGGGCTCCTCCCCTGCCACGCCCCGTAATGTTGCGTGAGTTTTACATCCTTGTCTTAGTGCCCTAGACGGATAAAACGACATCAACGAAATGACAAATGGGTTTAAGGCATGAGTATTGCGCTAATTGTTCTCGCGGCAGGCAAAGGCACACGCATGCAGTCGGATCTTCCGAAGGTTCTGCATAAGATCGCCCACGCTCCGATGCTGTGGCACGCTTTACGCGCAGGTCAGACGCTTGAACCCGATCACTGTGTGGTTGTTGCCGGTCATGAGGCCGCGCTGGTTGAGGCCTCAGCCAAAGACTATGATCCCGAAATTCAAGTTGTGCTGCAGACCGAACAGTTGGGCACGGGTCACGCCGTTTCGCAGGCCAAAGAAGCGCTTTCTGGTTTTGAAGGCAACGCCATCGTTTTGTATGGCGATACACCCTTTATCCGTCAGGAAACCCTCGAAGCCATGGCCGCCGCACGTGAGACCCATGATGTGGTTGTGCTGGGGTTTGAGGCCGCAGACCCCGGCCGCTATGGCCGTCTGGTGACTGACGGGGACGCATTGCAGGAAATCGTCGAATTCAAAGACGCAACCAAAGCGCAGCGTGCCATCACCCTGTGCAACTCGGGCGTGGTTGCCGCCAAATCTGAGGTCTTGTTTGACCTGCTTTCGGCCGTGAGCAATGACAATGCGGCTGGCGAATATTATCTCACCGACATCGTGGGTATTGCCCGCGCGCGTGGGTTGTCGGCCACTGTGGTGCGCTGTGACGAAAGCGAAACGCTGGGGGTCAACTCGCGGGCCGAACTGGCCACCGCCGAAACGCTGCTGCAACAGCGTAAGCGGCAGGATCTTCTGGAAGACGGCGTGGCCATGCAGGCCCCCGAGACCGTTTATCTGGCCTGGGACACCGTGATTGGACGCGATACCGAGATCGAACCCAATGTGGTCTTTGGACCGGATGTTACCGTCGAAAGCGGCGCGCGCATCCGTGCCTTTTCACATCTGGAAGGCGCACATGTGTCGCGCGGCGCCGTTGTTGGCCCCTATGCACGACTGCGCCCCGGTGCCGAGCTGGCGGAAGACACCCGCGTTGGCAACTTTGTTGAGATCAAAAACGCCACGCTGGGCGAAGGCGCCAAGGTCAATCACCTGACCTATATTGGCGACGCCGAGATTGGCGCGCGCAGCAATATCGGCGCGGGCACCGTCACCTGCAACTATGATGGGTTCTTCAAACATCGCACCGTGATTGGAAGTGACGCCTTTATCGGCTCGGACACCATGCTGGTGGCTCCTGTCACAATTGGCGATGGCGCGATGACCGGTTCAGGTTCTACCATAACTAAAGATGTACCTGCAGGCGCATTGGCCCTTGGCCGCGCCCGGCAAGACAACAAACTTGGATTTGCCACCAAGCTGTTTGATATGCTGCGTTCGAAAAAAGCGCAGAACAAGTAACCAGTAAGACCAATAAGACGCCAGTAAGGCGCGGATTGTTGAATGATTGAGAGGACGTAGCCATGTGTGGAATCGTAGGGGTTCTGGGCGGACATGAAGTTGCCCCCATGTTGGTTGAGGCGCTGCGGCGTCTGGAATACCGAGGATATGACAGCGCGGGCATTGCGACCCTTCAAGATGGCGTGCTGGATCGTCGACGCGCGGTTGGCAAACTGGTGAACCTCTCGGATCATCTTGTGCACAATCCATTGGCGGGCAAAGCCGGAATTGGCCACACCCGCTGGGCCACCCATGGCGCTCCGTCCGAGACCAACGCCCACCCGCATCGCGCGGGCTCAGTGGCTGTGGTCCACAATGGCATCATCGAAAACTACAAAGAGCTGCGTTCAGATCTGGCCAAAGCTGGCATCACCCCACAGACCGAAACCGACACGGAAACCGTGGCTCTGCTTGCGCAACAGTTCCTTGCGTTGGGCAAAACACCGGTTGAGGCCGCGATGGCAACCATCGAACGGTTGGATGGGGCCTTTGCGCTGTGTTTCCTCTTTGAAGGTCACGACGATCTTCTGGTAGCCGCCCGCAAAGGCAGCCCGCTTGCCATCGGCCATGGCGACGGGGAAATGTATGTCGGTTCGGACGCGATCGCGCTGGCCCCGATGACTAACCGCATCACCTATCTTGACGAAGGCGACCGCGCCGTAGTCACCCGTGCGGGGGTCGAGATTTTCGACGAAACCGGAGCAGCGGTCACCCGTGAGTTGCGCGAGCTTCAGGTGGATGCGGCCCGCGTCGACAAAGGTGGCTATAAACACTTTATGGCCAAGGAAATTGCCGAGCAGCCCCAGGTGCTGTCGTCCGCATTGCAGGCCTATTTGACCGAAGAGGGCATCGCCCTGCCCGAGCCCGGCATTGATTTCACCAAGATCGACCGTCTGGTGATGGTCGCCTGCGGCACCGCCTATTACGCCTGTTTCACCGCCAAATACTGGTTTGAACAGTTGGCCGGGATCCCGGTTGAGGTCGATGTCGCCAGCGAGTTCCGCTATCGCGAACCACCCATCATGCCCGGCACCTCGGCGCTGTTTGTGTCGCAATCCGGCGAGACCGCCGACACGCTTGCCGCGCTGCGCTATTGCGCGGGCAAGGCGGATGCCATCTATTCCGTGGTCAATGTGCCGGAAAGCTCGATTGCGCGGGAAAGCGATCTGGCCCTGCCGATCCAAGCGGGCACCGAAATTGGCGTGGCCTCAACCAAGGCCTTCACCTGTCAGCTCAATGTGTTGTTGTTGTTGGCGCTCAAAGCTGCCGAGGCCAAAGGTCGCTTGACCCGCGACGAGGTACAGGACACCCTAACCGCCCTGCGTGCGATGCCGGGGCTGTTCAACGCCGCGCTAGATCGCGATGCGGAAATTGCCGCCACCGCCAAGAAGATCTCGGAAGCGCGCGACATTCTCTTTCTTGGCCGTGGGTTGATGTACCCGCTGGCATTGGAAGGCGCGTTGAAACTGAAAGAAATCAGCTACATCCATGCCGAAGCCTATGCCTCGGGTGAGCTGAAACATGGCCCTATTGCGCTGGTCGACAAACATGTGCCGATTGTGGTGCTGGCCCCGCGCGATAGCCTGTTTGAGAAAACCATCTCGAACATGCAGGAGGTCATGGCACGAGGCGGAAAGGTCTGTCTGATCACGGATGAGGCCGGGGTGAAAGAAGCCGGCGCCGATGTCTGGCGCACCATCACCATGCCCGCCGTGCCCGAGGTGCTGAGCCCGTTGCTCTATGCGATCCCGGCCCAACTTTTGGCCTATCACACGGCCATCGCCAAAGGCACCGATGTGGATCAGCCGCGCAATCTGGCCAAATCGGTCACCGTGGAATAACAGCGGGAGATGGGGGCTTTGCCCCCTCTTGCCCTGCGGGCCTTTCACCCCCAGAGTATTTGTCGAAAAGAAGAAGCACCGGGGGCGTGATATGGGCAAACAATTTGATGAAATCTCTGCCGCGCATCAAAAATTCATCGAAGATCAGAAGATCTTTTTTGTAGGGTCCGCCGCCGAAGAAGGACGCGTGAACATCTCACCCAAAGGGGGCGATGCCCTGCGTGTGCTTGGGCCCAACCGTCTTGTCTGGCGCAATCTGACCGGGTCAGGCAACGAAACCGCCGGGCATCTTGCGCGGGTCAATCGGATGACGGTGATGTGGGCCTCGTTTGACACGCGGCCCATTATTCTAAGGTGTTATGGCACGGCCCGGACCCTGCACCCTCGGGATGCGGAGTTTGCCGAGCTCAATGCGCTGTTTCCTGAACACGTCGGGGCCCGACAGATCTACGACGTGTCGGTCGATCTGGTGCAGAGTTCCTGCGGCTATTCCGTGCCGTTCTTCACCTATGACAGCGACCGGGACGTTTTGAACAAATGGGCTGAGGACAAAGGTCCCGAAGGGATCGAGGACTACTGGCGCACCCGCAACACCGAAACCCTTGATGGCATGCCGACGCATGTGGTGGTGGACGATGAAACTTGATGAGGCATTGGAGGCACTGAGGGCCAAGGCTATTCCTGAAAAGGTTGAGGGGCAAGCCGCCTATCACAAGGTGCCCCGCACCTATCTCGGGGTGTCCAATCCGGATGTAAATGCGCTGACCACGGTCTGGCGCCGTGAGCTTAGCGTTGAAGACCGCGTTGCCCTTGCCGATGGCCTCTGGCAGACAGACATTCACGAGTCGCGGGTGGCCGCCGCCAAGCTTTTGACCCAGGCCCGGCTTCGGCCCGATGATGCGGCCTGGCACTTGATTGCCTCTTGGGTGCCCCAATTTGATGCCTGGGCAATTGCCGATCATGCCTGTTCCGCCGGGTCACGGCGTCTGGTGACAGACCCGAGCCGGATTGATGAGGTTGAGGCCTGGACCACAAGCGAGCACATGTGGACCCGCCGCGCGGCGTTGGTGATCACTCTGCCCTGGACCAAACAGAACTTCCCAACCGAACAGGATCTTGAGGTGCGAGACCGGGTTCTGGGATGGGCCGCAGGCTATGTGCCTGACCGCGATTGGTTTATTCAAAAAGCCATTGCCTGGTGGCTGCGTGAGTTGTCAAAACATGATGCATCGCGGGTTGAGGCCTTTCTCGAAGAGCACGGCAGTGCCATGAAGGCTTTTGCCCGCAAAGAGGCTGGCAAATACCTGCGTTAATCCGCCTGCGCCAGCAACCAGTCCCGCACCACGTCAACGGCGCCGCCCGCTTTGCGGCTGCGCTGCGCCAGAAGATAGAAATCCTGCCCGCCGTTCAGATGATCCGGCACGGTTTGGCAGAGCTGTCCTGACGCCAGTTCACGCGCCACAAGAAATCGGGACACCAGCGCGGCCCCCTGCCCGGCCACCGCCGCATCCACCGCCAGCGCGGTCTGATTGAAGTGGAGATTGCGCGCAGAGCTATCTGTCAGACCGATATGTTTGAGGAACTCGGGCCACAGGTTATGGGCATCATGTAGTTTTGGTATCTGGGACAGTGAGGGATGGGCGGCGATCATCGCGGGACTGGCGACCGCAACGATATCCTGACGAAACAGCAGATCGACATCCAGCGCCCCGCGCGCGGGCGGCTGGCCCTGCCGAATGGCCAGATCAATCCCATCGCTGTGAAACCGGGACAGCGCCTCTGTGGCCATCACCCGCAGGTCGATATCCGGGTGGGCCTCGGCAAATGCGCCCAGATTGGGGATCAGCCATTTGGCGGCAAAGGTAGGTGTCACACTGACCATCACCTTGCCCGGTTGCGGCTTCAAAGTCTGTGTGGCGGCGACCAAGGCCTGAAACGCCTCTGACACCTCAACGTGATAGGCGCGCCCTTCCGGGGTAAAACCCAGCCCACGGGGCAGCCGCTCAAACAGCACCAAACCCAAATGCGCCTCAAGCTGGCGCACATGTTGCGACACCGCGCCCTGTGTCACCCCAAGATCCTCAGATGCCCGTCGGAAGTTGAGATGACGCCCGGCCGCATCAAAGGCGCGCAGGGCGTTAAGAGGAGGAAGATCATCCATAAGCCACAAGTTTTTCTGCTGTCTCTGACATGTAATTCTGCCGCGCATTTCGGCGAAACACCAGACATGATGGGGTATCTCGAAAAGGATTTCTCCAATGACACAAGAAAAAGTAGCTCTGATCACCGCAGGCGGCAGCGGGCTTGGGGCCGCAGCAGCTCGGCAGTTGGCCGCAGATGGGTTTCACGTTGGCGTTTTGTCGTCCTCAGGAAAAGGCGAGGCTCTGGGCAAGGAACTTGGCGGGTTTGGCGTCACCGGGTCCAATCTGGTTCCCGAAGATCTTCAAGCACTGGTCGATGGCGCGATGTCACGCTGGGGCCGGGTTGATGTCTTGGTGAACTCTGCAGGTCATGGCCCCAAAGGCCCGGTGCTTGAGATCTCGGATGAGGATTGGCATTTGGGCATGGACTATTACCTGCTCAACGTCATTCGCCCCACACGGATGGTCACCCCCATCATGCAGGCGCAGGGCGGTGGAACCATTCTCAATATCTCCACCTTTGCGGCCTTTGAACCGGATCCGCAGTTTCCAACATCCGGGGTGTTCCGCGCGGGCTTGGCTGCGTTCTCAAAACTGTTCGCTGACAAATACGCTTCTGAAAACATCTGCATGAACAACGTCTTGCCGGGCTACATTGACAGTCTGCCCGAAACCGAAGCCCGTCGCGCGGCGATCCCGATGGGGCGGTATGGCACCGAGGCGGAAGTGGCGTCTTTGCTTGGCTGGCTGGCCTCTGAAAACGGCACCTATATGACGGGGCAGAACCTGCGCGTGGATGGGGGTCTCACCCGCGCGGTTTAAGTCGGTCAAAATGTGAAATCTTCCCGATTTCAGCGACGGGACCGGCGAGGAGACACGTATCAATGATGAACCTTCTCACAAGAAGCGATATTGATGATGCTGTCTCGCCTGTCCCCCTATCTTCTCTGGCTGATCCTCGCCCTACCTGCGTTGGGTTTTATGTCCTCGGCCTTTTCCACCACGGATCCAAGGGTGTTTCGCGAGTTACTTCATCCAACCGGTGAATTTGGTGCGCGGCTTTTGATCATCACGATGATCGCCACTCCATTAGCCATGGTTTTTCGGGGCTGGCGTGGACCACGTTGGCTTAAGAAGAACCGCAGGTACTTTGGCGTTGCGGCATTTGGGTACAGCCTATTGCATTTGGGCTTTTATCTGATCGATCGTGCCACGGTGGCCAAGATCCTGAATGAAGTTACTGATCTGGACATCTGGACCGGCTGGTTGGCATTTGTCATCTTTTTGCCTCTCGCCGCGACATCGTTTGACGCAGCTGTCAAAGCAATGGGTCCACAATGGAAAAACATACAGCGCGGGGTCTATGCCGCGGCAGGTCTGACCCTGCTTCATTGGGCCACCCATGACGCGTTTTCAGGTCTGGCTCCGGCGCTTATCCACTTTGGCCCGTTGATCGGTCTTGAGACGTATCGCATCTGGTACTGGTATCTCCGCCCTCGTCCGACACCAGTTTAGCGGGCCGTCACGCCCCAACACGAGGCCTGATCTTACTGGAAATAGTCTTCCAACTGGCGCAGATGACTTTCGAATTCGCGACACATGGTGATCTGCCGGGCATTCGGGTCATAAAATGCGTTGGCTTCACCGCAGTCTTCAAACACCACGGTCAAAGGGTGAGACAGCTGAAATTCGGAATTTAACGCCGCCACTTCTTCGGCCAGCATTTCGCCAACCAGCCCCGGTTCCCCTTTGTACTCGATTTGGTGGCCATCTTTTCGCTCAGCCAGCTCATCCAAAATCATGCCCCAGCTGTTCCAGGCCTGATCAAACTCTTCTGGACAATAGTCCGCCCGCTCGATCGGCAGCTCCATATCTGCCGCGAACTCTCCGCGAGCATCGGGGTTTGCGCCGTAAAACAGGCAAACCGTGTTATAGAACCGCTGTTCATCCGGGCCATGCACATCCCACCACGGCACATCATGGCTTTCGCTTATTATAGCCTCGCCCAGGAAGCCTAGCGCCGCGTCATAAGCGAGCGATACGGCGCTTTCTTCTTCGTAAAGCGAATCGATCAGAAAAATCGAAAACACATCTGCGGCGTCTTCCTCTTGCCCAAAGATCGGTACCCCTTCGGAATGGATCAAGGCATGCCCAAGCTCGTGATAAAAAATCCCAAGCATATTCGCCTCAACAAAGGCATCCTCCATCTCATCCGCCCAAACGGGCAAGGCCGCCAGAGCAAAAGCGAAAGGTAGAAACCGCATAGTTTATCCTCCTGTAAACACCTGCAGGGTGGGCAGATCCGTCAAAGGTGCCTCAATGATGCGCATCGCGGCCAGCGAAATCCGGCTACCGGCGGTGGTTTCTCCCTCAATCGGGATCAGGTCCACCTGCGCGGATCGGCCAGAGCCGGGAAACCGCACCCGTCCGGTTGTCGCTTTGGACACCAACGGGGTTTCCAGCCAGAAACCAGGTTTGGTGGGATCGCCAAGGCTGGCGACGGTCTCACCCAGTTTGATCTCACCGGATGACGCGGGCGCCGCCGCGGCTTCGGCCCGCTCAGACGCCGTGGTTGTGTCAAATTGTTCCACCGTCCGCGCATCTGCAGGCGGTGCCGGGGCCAGCGCTTCTGGCCGGGCCTGAGGGCGGGTTGGTTCAATTACTTCTGTGGTTTCAGGCTTATCCGCCTGAATAGGCAGGTTCGAGCAGGCCGACAACATCAATACGGCGGGGATCAAAATTCTTACGCTCATCATACTACGACTATGGTCGCCTCCAAACTCTCGTACCCCCAGCCTTGCCGAATTCACCGCAGATGACTAGGTTCTTCGTTATGACAGCACCTCTTATCGACCCGTTCATGCGCCCGATTTCCTATCTGAGAGTCTCGGTCACCGACCGATGCGACTTTCGGTGTGTCTATTGCATGTCTGAGAATATGACCTTTCTTCCGAAGAAAGAACTCCTGACGCTGGAGGAGTTAGATAGGCTTTGCACGGCTTTTGTCGATATGGGGGTCGAAAAGCTGCGGATCACCGGCGGTGAGCCGCTTGTGCGTCGCAACATCATGCAATTTTTCCACGGCATGTCCCGGCATCTTGAAAGCGGAGCGCTGAAAGAGCTGACCCTGACCACCAATGGGTCACAGCTCACCCGTTTTGCCAAAGATCTCTATGCCGCTGGTGTGCGCCGCGTGAATGTCTCACTCGATACACTCGACGAAGAGAAGTTTGCCAAGGTCACTCGCTGGGGCCGCCTGCCTGCGGTTCTGCGTGGCATTGATGCCGCGCTTGAGGCAGGGCTGCGGGTCAAACTGAATGCGGTGGCACTCAAAGGGTTCAACGAAGACGAGCTGTTTTCGATCACCGAATGGTGCGCCGACCGGGGTGTTGATCTGACCTGGATCGAAGTCATGCCCATGGGGGACGATATCGGCAGCGAAATGCGCCTGGACCAGTATTGGAAGCTGACAGACCTACGCGAAAGACTCTCGGATCAATACACAGTCACGGACCTGCCGGACAGCACTGGCGGGCCTGCGCGCTATGTCCGCCTTGAGGAAACCGGTCAACGCATCGGCTTTATCACGCCACTGAGCCATAATTTCTGCGAAAGCTGCAACCGCGTTCGCCTGACCTGCACCGGCGATCTGTTTATGTGTTTGGGACAGGAAGATTACGCCGACCTGCGCGCGCCGCTGCGCAATCACCCCGGCGACGACGACGCCCTTGAGGCCGCCATCCGCGAGGCCATCACCCACAAACCCAAGGGCCATGATTTTGACTATTCGCGCCAAAAGGCCGACGGCAAAATGATGCGCCACATGAGCCACACCGGCGGCTGATCTCGAGCAGCCCCGATTGTTCAAGAAAAATCGCAACGAAGGGCGCGCCCGGCCAAAAGGCCTGCGCCCTCTTTCGTCTGTGAGATAACCAAACCGCACACCCGATCGAGTGTTTCACTTGTGAGTTGGCTGAAAGGCCTGCGATCAAGGCCGGAAATGCACCGAAAGCCTGTAAATGGGCAGACACGCGTAGTGCGCACCCCATCCATGTCGACTAGCCGGTTTCTCCGTCCAATCGTTTCACCAAAACCAAGGTCAGAATGACGGCGATGACAAGAAAAATCGCTCCGACACACCAAGCGACAGGTGCAGAGTAGGCGTCGGCGATGGCTCCGGCCAAAACCAAACCCACCGCCGCGCCCAACTGTTTGATCAAGGACCGCAGCGACAGCATGGTTGAGCGCTGACGGTCTGCGACACAGCGATGCAAAATGCTACTCTCGGGTGTTTCGCTCACCCCCAAAAGCACCGAATACACAATGAAAGCCATCAGGAACCCGATGATATGGCCCTGCAACGCCAATAAGATCTGAAGGCCTGCCAAACACGCGAAGGTCGCCGCGAGCGTCACAGCATGCCGCCGTTTGAACAGCCGACTGACATGTGGCGACAAAGACGCGCCTAGAGCGTTCGAAAAGAAATACGTCGCGGTCAGGACCCCAATGAGGGTGTTTGCGTAATCCGCATCTATCATGGGCTTGGCATGGGTTGGCCAGATGACCTCAACCGGGTTGGTCGCCATCAGAAAGAAGGCCTGCGCTGTCAAAAGCACCGACAATACCGGGTGTTTCAAAGCAAGGCGGCTTGCGTCCCTGATCACCCGTGGGACATTTGCAAACCCCTGCCTAAGAGCCCTGCCGGTCTTCGGGCGCGGCGCTTCGACGATCGCGACCATGGTGAACACAAACACGCCCAGCATCACACAAAAGCTTGCGACATAAGACACATCGTAGATGCCGAAACCGACACGTGTCGCGACGGAGCCCAAGATATCTGGCAGCAGGCCGCCCAGAATGGCCCCACAGGCCAAGCCCATGGCATTGGCCGATTGCGCTTTGGCAAGTGCGGGCTGGACATCTACATGTGGTGCGATGGTTTTGAAGGTCTCCACAAACCACGCATCCAGCGTGCCGGATCGGAGCGCGCGTCCAAATCCGATAAATGCAAATGACAGTGCCAGAACGTAGAAGTTACGTGTTGCGAGAAAGAGCGCCAGAGAGATCAAACTTGCGACGACCGCCGTCAAAAAGACCGGCTTACGGCCAATGCTGTCGGCGAGCCCTCCAAAGGGCAGCTCCAGCGTCATAGTCGTAACCGAATAGACCCCGAAAAGAAGCGAAATCTGGAAGAGATCCATACCTCGGTCGGTCAGTGCCAAAGCAACAACCGCAACGGTCAACCCCATCGCAAACCGGTCAAGAAACTGGTGGATCTGAAACACCCGAATGTGTCGTCGCGCTGGACCCGTTAATGCAGTGAATGAAAAATCAATATCGGTACTCATGCCTGCAACAATGACGAAACCGCGACCAAGCACAACACCCTAGGTCAATGACACCCTAGGCCGGACACATAATCGCGGCCGGTGCCATTCTTAGCTCTCAGTCACTGGCAGGCTCTTCTGTCCGCCGCCTACCGCAGCGGCTACGCCTGTTGTAGAGGGCGCGGATGTTGGCAGTCCGCGGGCCACGCGCATGGCGAGGAAGGCAAAGGCCTGAGCCTCTAACATGTCGCCATCCAATCCAGCGGTTTCAATCGCTTCGACCGGACAATCCAATCCGGCCTGCAACATTTTCATCATCACCGGGTTTTTGCGCCCCCCGCCGGTGACAAGCAGCCGCGACGGCAGGCTGGGACAGTGTTCGATCCCCTGCATCACTGCGGCGGCGGCCATGGCGGTCATTGTGGCGGCGGCATCTGCGTCGCTGAGTTCACGCACCAGATCCATCATCAGCGAAAAATCATCCCGGTCGAGGGATTTGGGCGGCATCTTGCGGAAATAGCTTTCGGCCAGAAACAGCTCAAGCGCGCCGTCCTCAACCCGGCCTTTGGCGGCGATTTTGCCATCCAGATCAAAATCCAGCCCAAGACGCTCGGCCATCAGATCATTGATCGGCGCATTGGCTGGCCCGGTGTCAAAAGCCAAAAGCGCGCCGGGCTCTTGCGGGGTCTCTTTGCCTGGATCAACCCAGGTGATATTGCCCACCCCGCCGAGATTGAGGAAGGCCACGGGCCTTTCGGCCTGAATACGTTTGGCGCAGGCGAAATGGTAAAACGGCGCCAGCGGCGCACCTTCGCCCCCAAGCGCCACATCCGCGCTGCGGAAATCCCAGACCACCGGCACGCCAAGCGCCTGCGCCAGAACCGCGCCATCGCCCATTTGATGGGTGCCACGTCCTTTGGGATCATGGGCCAGCGTCTGGCCGTGGAACCCGATCAGATCCACATCGTCAAAGCGGGACAACAGATCGATATGCGCGGTGTGAATCACCTCTTGCGCCTCGGCGATGTCATCCTCTTGCCAGCGCCCCAGCGCCGCCCGCAGCACCTTGCGCTCAGGATCGCTGTAGGGTCGATACTCTGACCGGCCAAATTCCAGTATTTGTTCACCATCGGTGCGGATCACCGCCGCATCGACCCCATCCAGTGAGGTGCCGGACATCGCCCCCAGCACATTCAACGCCCCCTGCCCCAACATGCTCTTTCCCTCGGCCTCTGACTTACTTATAGCTTGCGGCGCAGTATAAAGAGGTGACCCTATGACCTACCATCCCAAATCGGACTTCATGCGCGTCATGATCGAGCGTGGCTTTTTGGCCGATTGCACCGATTATCAAAACCTGGACGAGGCTTTGGTCAACGGGGTGGTTCCGGGCTATATCGGCTTTGACGCAACCGCCAAATCGTTGCACGTCGGATCGCTGATCCAGATCATGATGCTGCGCTGGTTGCAGAAAACCGGTCACCAGCCGATCACCCTGATGGGCGGCGGCACCACCAAGGTGGGCGATCCGTCTTTCCGCGCCGATGAACGCCCGCTTTTGACCGCCGATCAGATCGACGACAACATCAGCGGCATCAAGCAGGTCTTTGCCAAATACCTCGACTACGACACAGACGCACCGAACAAGGCGCTGATGCTGAACAATGCCGAGTGGCTGGATGGTCTGAACTATCTTGAGTTCCTGCGCGACATTGGCCGCCATTTCAGCGTCAACCGCATGCTGTCGTTTGAGTCGGTGAAATCGCGTCTGGATCGCGAACAGTCGCTGTCGTTCCTCGAATTCAACTACATGATTCTGCAGGCCTATGACTTCCTCGAGCTGAACCGCCGTTATGGCTGTCTTGTGCAGTTTGGTGGATCGGATCAGTGGGGCAACATCGTCAACGGCATCGATCTGACCCGCCGGGTGATCGACAACCAGATTTATGGCCTGACCTCGCCGCTTCTGACCACCTCGGACGGCAAGAAGATGGGCAAGTCGCAGGATGGTGCGGTATGGCTGAACGCCGACATGCGCTCACCCTATGAGTTCTGGCAGTTCTGGCGCAACACCACCGACGCCGATGTCGGCCGCTTCCTCAAGCTCTACACCGAGCTGCCGCTGGAGGAATGTGAACGTCTGGGCGCCTTGGCGGGATCCGAGATCAATGACGCCAAGATCATTCTGGCAAACGAAGTCACCACCCTGTGCCATGGGGCAGAGGCGGCGGTAGCAGCAGAGCAGACCGCGCGCGAAGTCTTTGAAAAAGGCGGTGTAGGTGACGATCTTCCGACGCTTGAGCTGTCGCGCGAGGAAATCGGCGATGGCATCTCGATTGTGCAGCTGATTGTGCGTTCGGGTCTGGCCAAATCGGGCAAAGACGCCAAGCGTCTGATTGCCGAGAATGGCGCCAAGATGGACGACGCGCCAGTAACCGAGACCGGGATCGTTCTGGACGCCGCGGCTCTGGCCTCACCGGTGAAACTCAGCGCCGGCAAAAAGCGCCACGCGCTGGTGAAACTGGCCGATTGATCGGTAGGGTCGCGAGGCCCCATTTAGAAAATTCAGTTGCAGACCGCATCCATGGTCTGCAACACTTTGGTTAGACCTTTGTTCAACCAACCACGTCCCGATCAACCAGTAAGATTTTGAATAGTAAAGAGTTTCAGAGACACCGATGCTAAAAAAGGGCAACCTCCTGTACAGTGTCACCGCAGGTTTTTTCATACTGACGGTCTTTAAGGCCCTGTCTTTTCTAACAGAAAGCTTGCACCCGACCGCCGACATTCAAGCCCATGCTCGGGAAATTGACAGGATACTCAGTATTAGGTCCATTGAGGTCGACGATTGGCGACCCGGCGATGCGAAGCTCCTATCGTATGGGAACATTCCCGTAATGATCTGGCGTCGGGATCGCAATGAAATGACCGATGCCATCGAACAGTTTTGGAGCACGTCAACTCGATCAAACGACGAAGCTTCATCGGGCAGACAAATTCTCAGCCAAATGGTTAGCTACGACCCGGCGTTCATGGCCGAATGGCTCATTGTCAGCCCGGTCAACACTGGCGGCATTGGCTGCTTGGTCCTCCCCAAAACGGAGTTGCATGATGGGTTTTATGACCCCTGTCAGAACACCCATTTTGACATGTGGGGCCGCGTGGTGTCGGGACCGACTGATAAGAACCTGATTATCGTGCCCGCCACTTACGTCAACGATAAGGCCAAGATCATTTTTGATCTCTCAAACTTGCCTGAGGTAACACGGCCCTAGAAGATCAAAAGAGATAGACATCACAGGCCTGCACCATGTCCATTGCATCTTATTTGGGCGAAAAATCCGGTCCTGAGCAGGGCAGCAAAACGCCTCCATCCGGAGCAGCGGCGATATGCGGCTGACACTCAAAGTGGTGCGAGAGTTTCACCGCAGCGCCCGGTTTGTCCGGGAAGCGTCCTTTGATGCTGTAGGGGAAACTTGATTGAGGATCATATGGTCCATAGGGCCAGGTTTTATAGCCTGCAATAAAAACGGTGTGCTTATAGGCAGCCTTGTCTGGCACGCGCGCGGGCTCGGTAAAAATATTCCGCCACGCCCCAGACGCGTGGTCAGACAATCCCTGCCCCAGCTCAGCATTAGATTTGGCACCATAGGCCCGGACCCAAATGCCTGCCAACTGAGCGGATTGCGCGGGCGTCATGTTTTCCAAACCGACGTAGCAGGTTTTTTCATGAAACAGCACGATCACCGCGTCATCGGGCGGCGTGATGTCGATCCGCGTTGTATCCTGTCCATTGCGCAGCTTGATGGTTTTTGTCGCAACTCCAAATCCGGCCCGGCGAAATTTATCCAGCGCATTTTCGCCATAACAGGCCCGCACCGCCTGCTGCGCAACGGCGAAATTCCGGGCATTGGCGGGAACCTCACTGATCCAAGTCGGATCAACCGAGGCAATGGTGCACCCTGCCAGAGCAACACCCGTGCACAGCGAAAAGAGTTTGGTTCTAAACATAAAAACACCTTTGGGCCACGTCGTGCAAAACGTACCAAGGAAACGTGACGGGTCCAGTGTTCTCGCGCGGTGACGATTGGGATTCACGCGAAACTCACGCAACAGCCCGCACGGAATGGGACTGGGTCTTAGTGTGCGTTAAAATAAAACCTGCACAACGCTCAGCGCGATAAACGGCAGCGACAACACCACCGCCAGCAACAGCGCCGAGGCGGCGGTTGGGCGCGGGCGCGACAGGGCCATGGCAGAGACCTTGTGATGCGGGCGGGGGGCGATCTGGCGCAAAGAATCAGGTTTCATAAACATAGTTAACCACCCAGAAACTTTCGGTGGGGTTAATGGCGCTATGCGTGACCTTCTTCTTCCTTTGCCGCAATCGCCGGAATACGCCAGAGCCTGCAAAGCCATGGGGCTTGAGCTGCGCCTGTGCAAACGTGAAACCGGCGGCGATATCAACCTGCTGTGGCAGGTACAATCACGCAAACTGCCGGTTCTGGGCCGGGTCGATATGGTGTCACGGGGGCCCGTCGGGCGTGAACCTGCGGATGTGGCGCGCTGGCTTGAACGCTGGGATCGTTGGCACGACGGGCGGCCAATGCTGTTGAATGCAGACGGCATGCAGGCCTCGGCCCTGAAACGCGCCGGGTTCTTTCCCCTGATGACCCCCGCCACTCTGGCAATGCTGGATCTCGGTGAACACAACGAGATGCGCGCAGGTTTGCATCAGAAATGGCGCAACCGGTTGAACCGCGCCGAGGCCTTGCGCGTCAAGGTGACCCGCCACGCGCTCAGCGATGGGCATTGGGTACTGCATCGCGAGCTGGAACAGGCCAAAACCAAGGGCTATCGCGGATTGCCCCCGGCCTTTTCCGCCTGTTACGCCCGCGCAAATCCCGGTCAGGCCGTGGTCTTTGAGGCCCGTCACAACAAAGAGCTTGTCGCCGCCGCCGTGGTGCTACGGCATGGGCGCATGGCCACCTGGCAGATTGGCCATAGCACCGATCAGGGGCGCAAGGTGAATGCTATGAATGCGGTGCTGTGGCAGATGATGGGGTGGCTGGCGGATCAGGGGCATGACACGCTGGACCTTGGTATCATCAATTCAGACGATGCCGCCGGGCTGGCCCGGTTCAAACTGGGCACCGGCGCCCGGGCCCACCGTCTGGCAGGCACATGGCTCCACTACGGCGCCCTGGCCCCGATCGCGCGGTGTCTTCCCACCTCTCTTGTGGCCTAATTGAGCATCCAGGTGCCCTCGGGCCAGAAGGCGTGGAAGGCAAAGGCAAACATCACATCATGGGGCAGATCTCGCCCCTGCGCGTCCTTCACCCGCACCGAGCCCACATCCCGCCCCTTGGCAATACTGTCCGTGTCCAGCGCCGAGGCCTGACCGGGTTTCCAGGACAGGATCACGCCCGCTTCGCTGATCTCTTGTTCTTTCGCCAAACGCGCCATGGTCCAGGCCCGATCGCCCACACGCACCACCCGCATCAGAGGCGGAATATCATGCGGCGGCATCTCTCCTGAATAGAGGAACGGACGGTGCGAACTGTCATAACCGCGATAGGGATTGCGGCCATAGGGGCGGTTCCAAGCGGGTTCGGCCATCACCAACCCTTCCGGATTGCGTGCGGTGAACTGGGCCCAGCTTTCCATCCAGCTCGGCAAGGTGTCGAGTTCAACACCGGTCATCTCCCCCACAATGCCCTCGCCAATGGCCTGCTGCCACCAGCTCTCGGTCTCGCGGTCATACATCACCATGTCAGACTTGCGCAGCTTGCCCGACACTCCAAAGCTCAGCACCCGCCCCTGCACCCGACGGTCAAAGGTGATGCCCGAGTTACACAGCGGGCAGAAGGTCACCGCCACGGGCAGATCCCCAATCTGATCGTTCACAATCTCATGCCAGGTCAGATATCGAATAGGATAGGCTCGCGGGCGTTCTCCCTCGATCTCAACGGTGATCACCGGTTCCGATGGCTGAATGCGCTGTTCCTGCGCCGCTTCAATAAACTGCGGATCACTCAGCGCCGGAATGCCGTCTTTCGGCGGCCCGCCGGACATGATCTCAACCCAGTTGGTGATACTGGTCTGGGCAAAATCGGTCTTCGGCCATTCGTGTTTCCAAAACCCCGGATCCGCCGCAACCGATCCCGCAAACACCATAGCCGCCAAAGTGGCAATCACACGCGTGAGACATATCCTCCCCTTAGCACTCTGCGCGAGAACAGCGGCGCTGCCCAGTCAGAGTGACGCAGACGTGATGAGATGTCAGAGGTTTTAGGGATGGGGGTTTGGGGGCCTGCCCCCAAAAGGCTGCGTGCCTTGAACGCAGTCCAAAGTGTGCGCGCGCCGAACAGGCGCGCGCCCCAGTCTTAGGTCACTCGGCTCTTAAGTCACTCGGTGACCGTGACCTTGTTCATACGATCCGGCGTACCAAGCACCGAGCCATTGCGGCCTTTGCCCTGCTTGATCGTGTCCAGCACATCCAGACCATCGGTGACCGCACCCACAACGGTATACTGACCGTTCAGATGTGGCGCCGGGGCGAACATGATGAAAAACTGCGAGTTGCCCGAATCGGGGCTGCGCGAGCGCGCCATGCCCACCACGCCACGCTCAAACGGGGCCTCGGTGAACTCGGCTTTCAGATCCGGAAACTCAGAGGCCCCGGTGCCCGCCATGCGCATGTCAAACCCATCGGCATTGACATTGCCGTTTTGCACATCCCCGGTCTGCGCCATGAAGCCGTCGATCACGCGGTGAAACACCACGCCATCATAGGCCCCACTTTCAGCGATTGCCTTGATTTGCTTGACGTGTTCTGGCGCCAGATCTTCACGCAGGTCGATCATGATCGAACCTTTGGCAATATCTTTGCCCGAAACATCTTCACCAGAAACATCGATCTTCAAACCGGCCGCATAGGCCGGAGCGCCCATCAGCGCCAGAACAAACGCCAGTTTACGCATCTGCGGCCACCTTGACGCTGATCATCTTGTCGGGGTTCGCAGGCGGCTCGCCCCGTACAATCGCGTCCACATGCTCCATGCCCGACACAACGCGGCCATACACGGTATACTGACCGTTGAGGAAGTTGTTGTCGCTGAAGTTGATGAAGAACTGCGAGTTGGCCGAGTTCGGCATCTGGCTGCGCGCGGCGCCGATGGTGCCCCGGTCGTGTGGCAGTTTCGAAAATTCGGCGGGCAGATCCGGAAGATCCGAACCACCGGTGCCAGCGCGGCGAGCATTGTAGCTGTCTTCGTTCGAGTTGCCGTGCTCGACATCTCCGGTCTGAGCCATGAAACCATCGATCACGCGGTGGAACACCACGCCATCATATTTGCCAGCACGCGCCAGCTCTTTCATGCGCTCAACGTGCTTGGGCGCCACATCCGGCAGAAGCTCGATCGTGACGGTGCCGTCTTTGAGCTCCAACAGGATGGTGTTTTCCGGGTCCTTGATCTCGGCCATTGCTCTCTCCGTTGCAAAATCTCTTCCTCACGTAGCCCTTGCGCGCCCCAATGCCAAGTCGCCGTTGACGATTGGTGCAGATCGGGGCAGAGCTTTGCCTAACTGCAAGGGAGCATTTGGGATGGGCTGGAAAACCCTCGACGACATGGATCTGGATGGCAAACGCGTTTTGTGCCGGGTCGACATCAACGTTCCGATGGACAATGGCGAGGTTACCGACGCCACCCGGATCGAACGTATCGCTGCCACGGTACAGGATATTCTCAATCGCGGTGGCAAACCGGTTCTTCTCGCACATTTCGGCCGCCCCAAAGGCGAACGCCGCGATGATATGAGCCTCAAGCAATTGGTACCCACGCTTGAAGCCGTGCTTGACGTCAGCGTTGTATTTGGCGACGATTGCATCGGTGAGGCCGCCAAAGCCGCAGTAGACGGGCTTGGCGCCGGTCAGATTGCTCTGCTGGAAAACACCCGCTTCCACGCCGGTGAGACCAAAAACGATGCGGATCTGGCCGCACAGATGGCAGAACAGGGCGATGTCTATTGCAATGATGCCTTTTCGGCGGCGCACCGCGCCCACGCATCGACCGAAGGTCTGGCACGATTGCTACCGTCTTGCGCCGGTCGTCTGATGCAGGCCGAACTCTCGGCGCTGGAAAACGCACTTGGCACCCCGGAACGCCCCGTTCTGGCTGTGGTGGGTGGCGCGAAGGTGTCAACCAAACTGGATCTGCTGGGCAACCTTGTGGGCAAGGTTGATATGCTGGTGATCGGTGGTGGCATGGCCAACACCTTCCTCGCGGCGCAGGGCATCGATGTGGGCAAATCGCTGTGTGAACATGATATGGCCGACACCGCCCGAGAGATCATGGCCAAGGCCGAGGACGCGGGCTGCAAAATTTTGCTGCCCAGCGATGTGGTTGTGGCGCGTGAATTCAAAGAAGGCGCAGACAACGAAACCGTGGCGGCCAATGGCTGCCCTGCGGATGCAATGATTCTCGATGCAGGTCCTGAGGCGGTCAAAGCGGTCAGCGAGGCTATTGATGCGGCGCAGACCCTGATCTGGAACGGCCCCCTGGGCGCCTTTGAGATCGCGCCCTTCGACACGGCCACCAATGCCGCTGCCAAACACGCCGCCACACGCAGCGCGGCCGGTCAGCTTGTTTCTGTTGCCGGGGGTGGTGACACTGTGGCCGCGTTGAACAAGGCTGAAGCCGCAGAAGATTTCACCTATATCTCAACCGCAGGCGGTGCCTTCCTGGAATGGATGGAAGGCAAAACCCTGCCCGGCGTTGCGGCGCTTGGCTAAGCGTCCTTGATATCACTGAAAAAGCCGCCCATTGAGGCGGCTTTTTTGTTTGGGTCTGAGAGGTTCGTTACTCTGCCGCACTTTGCGGTTTGGCCCAATCCTCCCATCCTGTGCCTGTCGCAAAAACCGGGCCGTCCCAGGCAAACGGGATCTGGTGAATGGTTGTGTCCCGCCCATTGATCTGGAGCACAAAATACGACGGTGACATCGGTGCGCCTTTCAACAGCTCGGTTTCCTTGAGATCGGGAAGCGACTGATTGCCGGTGGATGGCACACTGGCAAATTGCACCCCGGCAAAGCGACCATGGATCGGCGCATGTACATGCCCAAAATGGATGTAGTCGATTTTCCCAGCATGCTCTTGGATCAGCGCGTGGAACGGTGCGCGGTCCTGTTCGACTAGAGCAATTTTGTCCTCTGCCGGAAGACCCAAAAGCATCGGGTTGTGGTGCAAAAAAATCCGGGCCTGGTCACATTTGGCCAGTTCTTCGTCAAGCCATGCCCGTCGGGTTGCACAGAAGTGGCCCGCATGAGTGCGATCGCCCACACTGTCGAGGTAGAGGAAACTCACTCCCTCCAAGGTCTCCGCATAATTGACAAATCCGGCCCCATCGACGGGGTGACTGTCAAATACGGAGAGAAACATCGCGCGATTGTCGTGATTGCCAATCATCAACCGAACCGGGATTGGAAGATCTGTGATGGCCTGCTTCAAGGCTTCATAAGCGGGTTTCTCGCCCCAATGTGCCAGATCACCGGTGATGATAATTCGCGCCGCGTCGGCATGATGTGTCACAACATCTTTCAGTGCTTTAGCAAAGCGAGCATGGGGGTTTAACCCGCCCATTTCCTCACCGGGAATTGTCAGGTGAATGTCAGAAATATGGATTATTTTCATAAGCTTACGCCCCTGATAAAGCGGCCGCGCGGGTTGCCTCGCGCGGCCGGCCATCGCATTTAGCCGTTTGGCAGCAGATCAGCGACTTCTTCTACAAGCTCTTGCTGAAGCTCTTGCATGTCGGTCGCGTCGCCGGTGACGATGCGTTCGATGCCGTCATAGATCACCTGAGTGATCGCCAGGCCGTTATCGCCGGGATAGGCCAACCAATCGCGCAGCAAGGGCAGCTGATCCACAGCGGTTTGCTTGTTCGGGTTCTGCTCATAGAAATCCGCAAGGATCACCTCGTTTGCCGCTTTGTTCGGCGGCATGTATCCGGTGGTTTTGGCCACTTCCGCAGCGCCCTCACCCGAAGTGATGAACTTAAGCCAGGCCCAGGCCGCTTCTTGGACTTTGGGATCATCAGAGGTCGAGGTCAGCAACGCGGCGTTGCCCCCCGCAGGCAGACCTTTGGGTGTTTCTCCCATACCCGGGAACGGGCCGGTGACGAGTTCAAAATCCCCCTGCGAGCGTTCGACAGCACCCAGCGCCGAGGTTGACCAGAACATCATGCCGATGTCACCAGCTGAGAAGGAGGACAGCGCCGCTTTCCACTCGAGATTCTGCATCTCACACTTAGTGAAGATCTCTTGCATCTGCTCCAGTGCGGCAAGCGCTTCGGGGCTATCAAGTGCCACGTGACCGTTGTCGACAATCGCCGTGTCCTGCGACCACATCAGCGCCTGCATGAACCAGTTACCCGTGATGTTCCAACCCCAGAAAATTGGGTTCTCGACACCGTTGGCTTTCATGGTTTCGCAGGCCGCGATCACCTCATCCCACGTGGTTGGCAGTGCCTCGATGCCACCAGCCTTCAGAATGTCCATGTTGTAATAGCCAACCGGCAGCGAAACCGAAAACGGCAGACCGTGGACATTGTCGCCAAAAGTCGACAGCGACAGCATGGCATCATGGTAGCCCTCTTTCGCAAAATTGGCCTCTTGTGCGATGAAGGGCTCCAGAGATTTGGCAATGCCTTTTTCAACAAGGATCTGCTGACGGTTCAGGCCCTGCATGGTGACATCCGGCAGGTTGCCCGACACGGCCTCGCGCAGGATGGTGTTGGTGCCATCTTCGTAGGATTCGTAAGTCGCGCGGAATTTCACGTCGATGTTTGGATGCGCCTCCTTAAAGGCGGGCATCATCGCTTCGTACGTCACATCAAACAGATGGCTGTAGGGATAGGCGAATTCGATTGTAACGGTGTCTTCGGCGAAAACGGCGGTGGCGCTTAGGGCCAAGGCCATTGCGGTGGCGGTCAGTTTCATGGAATAGTCCTCTCTTGCCGGGTCTTGGAGCCGTTGTTTGCAGACGGGGGCTCCGGGTTTGTCCCTTTCGGGATTGCGGGTTGGGGGCGCCTTTTGGGGCTGCCCCCAAAATTCATTTCATTCCGCTCAACGTGATGCCTTCGATGAAGCGTTTCTGCGCAAGCATGAAAGCAACAATCAGCGGTGTGACGATCACTGTGGCTGTGGCCATCATCGGCCCAAAGAAAGACCCATCCCCACCGCCTTTGAACTCACGCAGGCCCAAAGGCGGGGTGAACAGGTCGCGATTGCCGGTGACAACAATGCGCGGCCAGAAATAGTCATTCCAATGCGCCACGATCGAGAAGATGGCAAAGGCCAGAAGTGCGGGAATAGCGGTGGGCAGCATCACCCGCCAGACAATTGCAAATTCGCTCATGCCATCCATACGGGCCGCATCGATCAAATCATCGGGCACGGTCATAAAGAATTGACGCATCAGGAAAATTCCGAACACTGAAATTGTCCAGGGCACCACAAGCGCGGCATAGGTGTTGGTCAATCCCAACTTGGCCAGAAGAATATAAAGCGGCAGCGCGATGGCATGAACCGGGATCAGCAGGCAGAACAGCACAAGCGCAAACACCGCATCACGTCCCCAGAATTTAAGCTTGGCCAAGGCATAGGCCGCAGGCAGGGCAACAACGACCTGGATCAAAAAGATCGATGTGGTCACGAGGATCCCATTGAGCAGGTAGCGCAACAGCGGTGCTTCGGTGAAGGCTTTGGTGTAGTTGAACACCACCGGGCGCATCGAACAATCGGCCTTGGCCTCTGCCACAAGAGCATCCCAGATGGCGCTGTCACTTTGGCCCTGAAACCGCGGGGCGGCTGCGATGATGTCGGCACGGCTTGGATCGCGCAGTGCGACACACCGCTCATCTACCATCAATTCCTGATGGCCGAAAAAGCCCCCCTCTCCCCGGTCGATCTCACCGGGGGATTTAAATGAATAGCTGACCATCATGTAGAACGGCGCGATGACAACGATCACACCCAGGATCAGAATAAGATGTTTCCACCAATCACGGGTCATCAGTAATGGACCTTTCGTTCAACCAGCCAGCGCTGGATCAGGGTGAGGAACATGACGAAGGCGAGAAACACCATGGTGATCGCAGACCCGATGCCGATCAGGTTCTGCTGCACGCCTTTTTCGAAAATGGCGAACATCATCACATAGGTGGATTTGTTGGGGCCTCCGCCCTGCGGCCAAAAGGCTTCGATGGTGTCGAACACCTGAAAGGCGCGGATACAGGAGATGGTGACAATGAAGACTGTGGTGGGTCCCAAAGCCGGCCAAGTCACCAGTCGGAACTGTTCCCAAGCGGATCGTGCACCGTCCATCTCAGCGGCATGATAGAGCTCGCGGTGCACACTGGTGAGGCCCGCCAGATAGAGCACCATGTTAAAGCCGAACCCCTGCCAGATCCCGATAAAGCTGACGACCCAGATCGCATAACGTTTATCACCCAACCACACCGGGAAATGGGTGTCACAGCCCGACGCCATGAAGGGCCAAATCCGTTCCAAAAAGGTGCCGCATCCCAGCTCAAGCGTGCGATTGATCATCCCTATCGATGGATGCAACATAAATTCCCAGGCAATGGCCATGGCCAAAAGCGTCGCCATAACCGGGAGGAAATAGATTGTCTTATAGACCTCCCGAAACCGCCCGAGCGAGTTGATCAGCAATGCAGCCCCGAGACCCAAAGCCACCGAGATGGGAACCACGGTGACGACGTAGGTCAGTGTCGCCACAAACATTTTCTTGTAGGTCGTGCGGGAGAAGAGTTTTTCATAGTTACGGGTGCCTACCCAATCGAACCCACTGTTTCCAAGCGAATAATTGGTGAAAGACAGGATCCCCGCGACGATAATGGGCGCAAGAAGGATAACACACATCAAGATAAGGGCGGGGCCGGTTAGGGTCCAGGCGGCGCGACGTTCCTGAATGTCCTGAGATGAGATCCGCGAGGCCTGCGAATGGCCTGAATTGGCGTCGGTCACAGCCATCTTAGGCCACCTCAGATGTCGCAGGTGACACAGGCGCGACTTCGCGCACCCGATCGCCCTCGGCATCAAAAATCAGAGCTTTGTGGATATCGAAATCCAAACCGATCTCGGTGCCAAGCGCCAAAGACGCCCGTTGATCCGGTGTCGCCCGAAATGTGACGCGTGTAACCAAACCGGGGACATCAATCTGAACAAAGATCTCGGACCCAAGGTTTTCACTATGCGCAACCCTGCCGCGCAGCGGTGCCCCCTCCCCGGCAATGGAAAAGGCCTCCGGACGGAGCCCCAGGGTGGCAACCCCTTTGGTGCGGCGGTTGGTCATGAGGTTGAGGGGGCGATCCAGCAGGTGGACCCGGCCTGTGTCCCCAAGTTCGACCGGAAACAGATTGATTTTTGGCGAGCCGATAAACTCGGCCACCTCAACCCGATCGGGGTCGTCATATACCGTTTCGGGTGACGCACATTGCAAAATGCGCCCGCCCATCATTACCGCAATCCGGTCGGACATGGTCATCGCCTCAACCTGATCATGGGTCACGTAGACAAAGGTCGCGGCCAGACGGCGGTGCAACTGGGCAATTTCGGCACGGGTCTGCACCCGCAGTTTTGCATCCAAATTGGACAAAGGCTCATCCAGAAGAAACGCCGCTGGGTTGCGCACCAGAGCCCGCCCAAGAGCCACCCGCTGACGCTGACCACCCGAAAGCTGGCCGGGTTTGCGATCCAGAAGATGTGAGATTTCAAGCATTTGCGCTGCGTGCTCAACCTCTTTGCCAATCTCAGCGGCCTGCACAGCGTGACCTGGCATCAAAGGGCCAAGCAAAGGTGCCCTTTGAAACCCGTTCATGCGGCGCATTTTCAAGGGAACAGCAATGTTCTCGCCCACGCTCAGATGCGGGTAGAGCGCATAGGATTGGAACACCATGGAAAGATTTCGGTCTGCGGCCCGTCGACCTGCAACCGATGTCCCGGCGATACTCACATCCCCGGAGGTTTGGTCTTCAAGCCCGGCGATGATCCGCAGCAACGTGGACTTCCCACAGCCCGAAGGACCCACCAAAGAGACAAACTCACCATCTGCAATGTCCAGAGACACGCCCTTGAGGACTTCGGTCTCACCAAAGCGTTTTGTGATGTTATCGACGCGCAAACCAGCCATCTGATTCCTCCATCTGTTGCCGACGGTTTAAGAACCTGAGCTCTCACTTTTGTGACGTCATATTAGTGCAGCTAATGGGTGATAGATCGCAGGCACCCATGAGGATCTTTGCCATGCGTGCCAATCACCACCAGTTTGTCGCTTTCGCCTATGTGGTGCGCGAAGGCAGTTTTTCCGCGGCTGCCACACGGCTTGGGGTCACTCAATCCGCAGTGACGCAGCATGTGGCCAAGCTCGAAAAACAGGTCGGATCACAGCTCTTGCTGCGCAGCCGTGAGGGCGTTTCCCTCACCCGAACCGGGCAGGAGTTTTATGACCTCGCGGATCGGCTTATTGCGCTGGATGCCTCAATCAACGAGCGCCTGGAAGGGTTCGAGGCCATGGCGCGCGGGCATATCAAAATCATCGCCAATGCCCCGCTTCCTGCGCTGCGTGCCATCAGTCAATTTCGGAAAGCATATCCGGATGTAGACATTGATTTTGCCCTATACGGCTGGACAACAGCAACCCGGCTTTTGCGCGAAAGACGGGCGGATGTCGGGCTGATCACAGATCCACCTATCATGGAAGATTGGGAGCGGGTCCCGGTGCAGAAAACCCGCTATGTTGCCTATCTTCTCCCGTCTTCTCCGCTGGCAGATCGTGAGGTCCTGACCTTTGATGATCTACGGCAGGAGACCGTAATATTGCCGGAAAATGGGTCTCTTACCGAACGGGTGGTGCGCGAGGCGCAGATCAAACATGGTATCCAGCTCAATCGCACAATCACCATGACCACCTTTCCTTTGATGTGCGAAGCCGTGCTTCAGGGCGCCGGGATCGCCATTTTTCTGGGACAAAGCGGATTGATCTCACGCGGTCTGGTGGAGGTGCCTATCGCTGAGCTTTCAAAGACTCATGAAACTGCGGTGGTGGCCCCCAAAGACAGGGCGCGACTGCGGCTGGTCAAAGCTTTTATCGAGATGACATCGGCCCTAGATCCCGCCTAAGAGATCACCAGCGCAATCACATGTATCGGCATAGGCTTTAAGGAAGCACCGCAGACAGAGTGGCATTCTGCAACCGTCTGAGCAGGCGGATGGCCACAGGGGCGGTGAAGGCCGTGGCGTGGCCCGTGCGATCCCCGCCTTCGATGTCGGAGAGATCAATCACCTCGACAGGCAGATCCCCCAACAGATCCTGATCCGCAATTGACCCGAGACGGCGCGGTTTCCCCGTCAGCCAGGCAGAAAGCCCCAGAGCACGGTCTTTCGAGGACACCAGTAGCACCGTCTGTTTAGGAAAAGGGTCAATCCGGCTGGCCTGTTGGACAAAGACATCCTCGTCAATGTCGGGGCTGATCAACGCCAGTGTTTCGATACGTTTCAGAATCCGCTGTTTGCCGGAGATCGACATCTGGCGCAGGGTTTCCATCACCAACTGGCTGCCCATGGAATGGGCCACGAGATGGATGTTCCAACGGTCATTGGCAAACAAGGTCAGGACCTCTTCCAACCCGTCGCGCGAAAAAATCACGCTGTCACGGTCATAGACATAGCCGCGCGGATCCCCGGCAGAGGCCCAGGAGTAGGCTATGGCCGGCATATCGCTGTCGTAATCATACGAAAGCTGGGCCAGACGGTAGATCGATTCAGAGACATTGACGTTGAACCCATGCACGAACAGCAGCAGTTCTTTGCTGTCGCCCTGTTCGGCGCGCACATCGCGCAAAAACGCGGCCTGCGTTTCATAAGCCTTCCCGTTTCTGGTAACAAAGTGCCGTTGAGGATCAGGGGTGGCATGGCCGGGCCATTCAATCTGTCCCAACTCATGAACCGGTGGGATCGAGATATCGATCTGGCCAAAGCGCAGCACGTCTGAGCGCCGGTCGCCAAATTGCTGGCGGACAAGCTCAACATCATCATGTTTGAAACTGTTGCGATTGGTGGCCACAAAAACTCGGACCAGTTCCTCTCCCGCCGCAGCGGGCAACGGCAGATAGCTGATCATCCCGCGCGGGGAACAGGCGGCGGTCAGTCCCGCCAGCAACACCATCACAACAAAGCGCTTTAAGATCACAACTGATACTCCCCCACGGGTCGACTTCTTACCAGAGCCTTAAGAAAGCCTTGCAACCATGCAACGCTTCCGAGCTCATTGGCGCCTCTGACGAATCGCCCTCTTCAAGATGCCGCGTATTTACGTCATTTTCAGCACATGCATCCGCAAAGAGATGCAGATAGAGGCAGATATATGACATCCCGCAGTGCGCGTCCTTCCCTTGGGGTTTGGATCTTCTTTACGATCACCCTCAGCCTGACGGCCTATTTCACCTTTGCCGCTGTGCAGGGGGATTTTGGGCTGTTCCGACGTGCCGAAATTGCTGTGGAAGCCGAAAAACTGGAGCAGGAAGTTGAAACTCTGCGCGCCGAAGTGGCACGCATGGAGAACATGACCCTGCGCCTCTCGGATGATTTTCTGGACCTCGATCTGTTGGATCAACAGGCGCGCGACGTGCTTGGCTTTATCCGCGCCGATGAAATCGTGGTAAATTAAGCCGGTTCAAAAGCGTCTCATCAGGCACTTTACGTCGCATCCCCCTCAGGCTACGCTCCAACGCAACACCAATGCCAAAATTGGTTTAACGTTAAACTTCTGGAGGGGAGGAGAGGTCATGGCCGCTCGTAAAACATCTGCCACACCCAATGTGTCGCCGGATGAGCTTAGGTCTTTCTACCGCGACATGCTGTTGATCCGCCGCTTTGAAGAAAAGGCCGGTCAGCTGTATGGCATGGGTTTGATCGGTGGGTTCTGCCACCTGTACATCGGCCAAGAAGCGGTGGTTGTTGGCCTCGAAGCTGCAGCCGAAGAAGGCGACAAGCGCATCACCTCGTATCGCGACCACGGTCATATGCTGGCCTGTGGTATGGATCCGGGTGGCGTGATGGCCGAACTGACCGGTCGCGAAGGCGGGTTGTCCAAAGGTAAGGGCGGCTCGATGCATATGTTCTCGAAGGAGAAGCATTTCTACGGCGGCCACGGCATTGTTGGCGCTCAGGTGCCTCTGGGCGCAGGCCTCGCCTTCTCCGACAAATACAAAGAC
The DNA here is from genome assembly GCA_049116335.1 of Pelagimonas sp. Taxonomy (GTDB): domain Bacteria; phylum Pseudomonadota; class Alphaproteobacteria; order Rhodobacterales; family Rhodobacteraceae; genus CANMIH01. The sequence continues at coordinate 179,411 of JAGDYZ010000008.1, forward strand.
AACGGCCGCGTGACCTTTGCCTATTTCGGAGACGGCGCTGCCAACCAGGGCCAGGTCTATGAGACCTTCAATATGGCCGCACTTTGGGATCTGCCGGTGATCTTTGTCATCGAAAACAACCAATACGCCATGGGCACCGCACAGAAACGCTCGACCTCCACACCTGAGCTTTACACCCGGGGTGAAGCCTTTGGGATCAAAGGCGAGGTTGTGGACGGTATGGATGTTCTAGCGGTCAAAGCCGCCAGCGAAAAGGCCGTCAAACACTGCCGCTCGGGCAAAGGCCCCTATATTCTCGAGATCAAGACCTACCGCTATCGCGGCCACTCCATGTCGGATCCCGCGAAGTATCGCACCCGCGAAGAGGTTCAGAAAATGCGCGAAGAGCGTGATCCCATCGATCACGTGCGCGATCTGCTTCTGACCGGCAAACACGCCACCGAAGACGATCTGAAGGCCATCGACAAAGAGATCAAAGCCATCGTCAATGAGGCGGCTGATTTCTCCCGCGAAAGCCCAGAGCCGTCTTTGAACGAGCTGTGGACCGACATTTACGCAGACGTGTAACTCCCTGAGAGAGGACAACAATCATGGCAACTGAAATCCTGATGCCCGCCCTGTCTCCGACCATGGAGGAAGGCACTCTGGCCAAATGGCTGGTGAAAGAAGGCGACAGTGTACAGTCTGGCGATATCATCGCTGAGATTGAGACCGACAAAGCCACAATGGAATTTGAGGCGGTCGACGAAGGTGTGATCGGCAAGATCCTGATCGCCGAGGGCACAGCCGATGTGAAGGTGAACACCGCGATTGCCGTGTTGCTGGAAGAGGGCGAAAGCGCAGATGCGATTGCCTCTCCTGCTGCGGCCCCTGCCCCAGCAGCGGCCCCCGCGCCCGCCGCCGCAGCCCCCGCGCCGGTTGCGGCCACTGCCGCCGCCCCTATCACGCCGGTCGAGATCGAACCCGACTGGCCCGAAGGCACGCCTACCAAAAAGCAAACAGTCCGCGAAGCGCTCCGCGATGCCATGGCCGAAGAGATGCGCGCCAACCCGGATGTGTTCCTGATGGGTGAAGAAGTCGGCGAATACCAAGGCGCCTATAAGATCTCACAGGGTCTGCTGGATGAATTTGGCAGCAAACGGGTGATCGACACGCCGATCACGGAACATGGCTTTGCCGGTATCGCGGTGGGGGCGGCCTTTGGCGGGTTGAACCCCATTGTCGAGTTTATGACCTTCAACTTTGCCATGCAGGCTATCGACCAGATCATCAACTCCGCCGCCAAGACGCTTTATATGTCCGGTGGTCAGATGGGGGCACCCATGGTGTTCCGTGGCCCCAACGGTGCCGCCGCGCGCGTCGGCGCTCAGCACAGCCAGGACTACGCCGCCTGGTATGCCCAGATCCCCGGCCTGAAAGTCGCCATGCCCTATTCGGCCTCCGATGCAAAAGGCATGCTGAAATCCGCGATCCGCGATCCCAATCCGGTCATCTTCCTCGAAAATGAAATCATGTATGGCCGTAGCTTTGACGTGCCTGTCATGGATGATTTCACCGTGCCCTTTGGCAAGGCCCGGATCTGGCGCGAGGGCAGCGATGTCACCATTGTCAGCTTTGGCATCGGCATGACCTATGCGCTTGAGGCCGCGGACAGGCTGGCCGAAGAGGGTATCAGCGCCGAGGTAATCGACCTGCGCAGCCTGCGCCCCATCGATTATGACACGGTTCTGGCCAGCGTCATGAAGACCAACCGCTGTGTCACCGTCGAAGAGGGCTGGCCTGTCGGCTCGATCGGCAATCACCTGTCCGCCACCATCATGCAGCGTGCGTTTGACTACCTCGACGCTCCGGTGATCAACTGTACCGGCAAAGACGTGCCCATGCCCTATGCGGCCAATCTTGAGAAACACGCGCTGATCACCACCGAAGAAGTCATCGCCGCTGTGAAACAAGTGACGTATCGGTAATACGATGAAAAAACGCTGGCTCTTTCTCTTGATCCCAACCGTCTTCTTTGCCGGCTTCGCCTCTGCAGAGATTAAGGATGGATTGCACAACGCTATGATGAACTCACACATCAACGATCTTGAAAAACGGGCCAGCCGCTGCTCCGAAACGGGAGAGACCTAAATGCCTATTGAAATTCTGATGCCCGCGCTGTCGCCGACCATGGAGGAAGGCACGCTGGCCAAATGGCTGGTGAAAGAAGGGGATGCGGTGCAATCCGGTGATGTGATCGCCGAGATTGAAACCGACAAAGCCACTATGGAATTCGAAGCCGTTGACGAGGGCACCATCGGCAAGATCCTGATCGCTGAAGGCAGCGCCGAGGTCAAAGTCAACACGCCCATTGCTGTGCTGCTAGAAGAGGGTGAAAGCATCTCAGATATTGGCGCGGCTTCGTCACCTGCGCCGGCAGCGCCGCCGGTGTCTGCCGCGGCTGACGAGGTGTCCCCGGCAGGGGCCGCCGAGAAAGCCGCCCCCGCCTCTGCGCCAGCACCCGCGGCGCCAAGCAAAGACGGAACACGCATCTTTGCCTCTCCCCTCGCGCGCCGTATCGCAGGGCAAAAGGGGCTGGATCTGACCCAGATCAGCGGCTCGGGCCCTCGTGGGCGTATTGTCAAAGCCGATGTGGAAAACGCAAGCGCCCAGCCTGCGCCCGCCGCTGCTGCAGCCGCCCCGGTTGCTGCGCCACAGGCGACAACCTCCGCAGCCCCAGCCCCAATTGCCTCTGGCCCCTCGTCCGATGCCGTTGCGCGCATGTACCAAGATCGCGACTACACCGAGGTGCCTCTGGATGGCATGCGCAAAACCATTGCCGCACGTCTGACCGAGGCCAAGCAGACCATTCCGCATTTCTATCTGCGGCGTGAGATCAACCTTGATGCGCTGCTCGCCTTCCGCAGTGATCTGAATGCTCAGCTGGCGGCGCGTGGCACCAAGCTTTCGGTCAATGATTTCATTATCAAAGCCTGCGCCAATGCACTGCAACAGGTGCCTGCGGCCAATGCGGTCTGGGCCGGGGATCGTATCCTGCAACTGACGCCCTCAGACGTGGCGGTGGCAGTTGCCATCGAAGGTGGGCTGTTCACACCCGTCCTGAAAGATGCCCATCAGAAATCGCTGTCTGCTCTCTCGGCTGAAATGAAAGACCTTGCCACCCGGGCGCGCGACAAAAAACTGGCGCCACATGAGTATCAGGGCGGAAGCTTTGCCATCTCAAACCTTGGGATGTTTGGCATCGAGAACTTTGACGCCGTGATCAATCCACCTCATGGTGCAATTCTGGCCGTTGGCGCCGGTACCAAAAAGCCAGTGGTCAACAGTGACGGGGATCTGAGTGTCGCGACCATGATGTCGGTCACCCTCAGCGTCGATCACCGGGTCATCGACGGCGCACTGGGCGCGCAGCTTCTGGACGCCATTGTTCAGGGGCTCGAAGCGCCGATGATGCTATTGGCCTAAAGATTTGGCCCGGTGATGGTCACAGATCACCGGGCCAAATCTCTCTTTCTGCAAGATCTGCGCACTCCCAAAAGTAACGAAAGATCTTGATCAGTTCGTCGAAAATTGACGACAGATTTCAGGCCTTTGCCACAAATCAATAGGCTGGCCTGCTCCCTCTCTAAAACCTCTGAAAACCTCTTTGCCTTAGTGTGAGCAGACATGGGGATATTGGGGTGAACATACGATGAGGGCGCTGTCGCGTTTACGAACCTGGAGTCAGGGGCTTGTCTTTCGCATTGCCTGCCTGATGGCAGGACTGGGATTTGTTTTTGCGGGCGTGGCCGTTGCGATCGCAGAATATGCGCGCGACACGAAGATCTTTGGTGAGGTCATTGGATCTCTCTCCAACACGCCTCTCTTTCTGGGTCTGCTCGGCCTGATCTGTGGCCTCACGGCTGTGGGCGTCTTGGGGTGGCGCCTGTCGCGTACCCTTGGCCGGGATTTACAAGACCTGTCGGACGACCTTCGTCGCCTGCAAGAGCGCGAGTATTTTGAGCCTCTGGCCTTAACCGGCTGCTCTCGGCAGATGCGCGCTCTGGCGCAACAGCTTGAGGAGTTGCGCCGGGATCAGCTAAATGCCGAACGGGATCGCGACCGCCAAGAAGAGGCAAAGTTTGCGCTGACCGAAGCGGTTGACGCCCTGAAACTTGGATTGCGAGAGCTTCACAATCGCCGTTTAGAGGTTCGGATCAACGACAAACTTGCGCAGGATTACGAACCGCTGCGCGAGGATTTCAATGGTGCCGTTGAAAACATCGATGCGGCGTTCCGCGAATTTGGCGATCTTGGACGCGTGCTGAGCGAAACCGTTTCCGATATCTCTCATATCACCGACGATCTGTCCCATCAGAGCACCGCCAATGCTGCGACCCTGGAACAAAGTTCTGCAACCATCGAGGTTCTGTCGACCTCGGTCAGTGCCACAGCAAATCGGACGCGTGTGGCGGATGAAAATTCGGCCAGCGCCCGCACCGAAGCCGAGCTGAGCACGCCGATCATGCAACAGGCGATTGCCGCCATGGATCAGCTAGAAGAGAATTCAGGCCAGATCGTTCAGGTGCTTGATCTGATTGACAGTATCGCCTTTCAAACCAGCCTTCTGGCGCTGAACGCCGGGGTTGAAGCCGCCCGCGCCGGTCAGGCCGGTAAGGGGTTCGCCGTGGTGGCAACCGAAATTCGCGGGCTGGCCAACAAGGCCGCAGATGCGGCCAGTGACAGCCGCGCCATGGTCACGGCTTCGGAAGAAAGTGTGCAACAGGCGGTGGCCTTGGTGCGCAGCGCCGGAGATCGTCTTTTGCGGATCGCGCAGCAGGTTGGTGAGGTGTCGCACGAGATCGCAGAGATTTCAGTGTCCGCCGAAGAACAAGCCGCCAATCTTGCTGAGTTCAACGAAAGCCTGACGGAATTGGATCGCTCGACCCATAACAGCACGTCTTTGGTGGAAGAGGCGCGCGGGTCTATTGAAACCCTGAACGCCCGTGTCAGCCGATTGTCGGTGTTGCTAGAGGGGTTTACAGGCCATGACAGTGCTCCGAGCGCCGAAGAGGCCGCAATCACTTTTGAGGCGTTTGAGGAGTTTGCACCACCGGCACCAACTCCTCGTTCAGCCTAAACGCACTCTGCCTGCACCCGCAGATCAGTCGCGTGCGCCGCCCCCAGGCACCACTTGATCCATCGACAGGGCGGGCTGGTCACAGCCTGCCTCGCCAACGATGCGTGCGGGCACACCTGCGACGGTCTTGCAGGGCGGCACTTCGTTCAGCACCACCGAACCCGCAGCGACGCGGGAACAATTTCCAACCTTGATGTTGCCGAGCACCTTGGCCCCGGCCCCAATCAGAACGCCGTCGCCAATTTTCGGGTGACGGTCTTCTTCCTCTTTGCCGGTCCCGCCCAGAGTCACGGAATGCAGCATCGAAACATTGTCGCCCACCACAGCAGTTTCCCCGATCACGATGGAATGTGCGTGGTCGATCATAATGCCGCGCCCAATACGGGCCGCCGGATGAATGTCGATGCCAAAGACCTCAGAGCTGCGCATCTGGAAGAAATACGACAGATCTTTGCGGCCCTGTTTCCACAGCCAATGCGCCACACGGTAGGCCTGAACCGCCTGAAAACCTTTGAAAAACAACATCGGTTGCAGGAACCTATGGCAGGCCGGGTCGCGTTCATTGGTGGCCACGATATCGGCACGGGCCGCCATAGCTAGATCAGGATCGGCCCGAAAGGCCTCGTCACAGATTTCACGCAGAATCTGTTCGGTCATCTCACCATTGGCCAGCTTGAGCGAAATACGATAGCCTAAGGCCCGCTCGATGGTGGGGTGATGAAGAATGGAATAATGCACCAAGCCGCCCAAAAGCGGTTCGTCCGCCACAGCCTGCTCCGCTTCTGTCATGATGCGGGCCCAAACCGGGTCAAGCTCGGTGAGTTTTGCGCGTGTTTCAGCCATCTGGGATCTCCCTTGCACAGGCAATTTAGCAGATAGTCACCGTGCGGGAAAACGCAAATGCTTTATGGTCTCGATCTTGATTTGTGATGGGTCGCCGCGAAATCAATGCCGCGATGACATGGGCCTGACAATTGAGGTAATCCGGATCATCCAAACGTGGTTCGTTTGGAACGGGCTGTGCCAGAGCCGCGGCCATAAGCGTCCCATTGCCCCATTTGGGATGTACACGCCCCAGTTTTTTCCGGAACCGATCAGCAGCTTCTGCCTGTTGAAGCAGTGTCTGAATTATTCGGGCCCGATGCGCAACCGGCACGGGCAAAAGCGCCCGTGCTGCCATCGTAAGATCGCCATGTTGAATGGGTCTCATGCGGGCACTGCGATACGCGTGAAAAGACCCGGACCAAACCGATCAGAGATCTGCGCCACTGCAATCTCAGCTCCGACGCCCACACCATCCGCAATTTGCTGGGCCAAAGGATAGGTCCATTGCGCCCCAGTCAGACTGTCTTCGTGAAGCAAAGTGCCGCTGTGTTCGATCCGCACAAGATAGCGTTCTTGCGCTTCCGCCAACGGCACATCCAACCCATGCCAATGATCGCCACCAACACGTGTTCGCCGTATCCAGGTTACTTGCAGATCCCCCGAAACACGCTGGGCGTGTAGATGCACCGGCGCATAGGGCCGCAGACCGACACCCGCAAACAGAGCACTCTGGTGCACATAGCTTGGATGATCATATCCAAGATGGGCAGCCCCTATCCTGAAATGTCGCTCCGTGAAACGCTGCGCCTCGGACAAAGCGATTTGCTTTGGCGCGCCATCCAGCCGCACCACAACCGATCCGCTCGGCCAGACCTCCGGCATCAGCGCATCAGTGCCTGCCTGCCCCCGCAGACGATGCGACACCTGCCAGCTGCCATCGGGCTGTAACTCAGCGTCGCGAAACTGGAGCACCTCCCAATCCCCACCGGTGCCATCTCCGATGGCGAGTACATTCTCACCGGACCACAGCGCTGTGTCTGAAATGGATTGCGACGCCCCGCTGAGACGGAGCTTAAGGGGCGCACCCCGATCGATCACACCACTGGGCGCCCAGCGCAGCTCGGATTCCGTCACGCCAAGGATGCTGGGGGCCTCGACCGTGGTGTTTAGGGCGTATGCTGCGTCCTGCTCGCTGTCGTACAGCGCAATCTCACCCGGCCAAGGATCGGCAGCAGCGGCAATATAAGGCGCGTGCGGCACCTCATCCCCCGTCAGGAGAGGTAGATCAAGTAACACTGGGGTGACTGGTGTCGCAGGCGACGGTTTCTGGACAGATGCCGCAATCATTGGGCTGTCCGAGGGATGATACAAATTGGGGTCAACCCGAACCGCCTCGACAACCAGATGATCTTGGACCTCGACCTGATCGATGCGCGCCAGAACATCCCCCTGGGGCAGCGTCAGACGCACCACATCCCCCGCGCCCAGCGCACCGCGAGAGGGTGGCAGGGCAAAGCGCAGGGTCTCACGAGCAGCGCGACTTTCCGCCAGCCAGCGCTCGGAGATGGATTTCGCCTCGCTGCGTGTCAACGTCAGCGCGATCTCACTTTCGGAAACTGACAAGCGGTCGTGGCCCGGCCAATGCGCCTCTTCACTTGCCAAGATATGATCCCCGTCAGCCTCAACAAATCCAAGCCGCACATGACCGATCATCGATCCGTCTCCGGCACGTGTCTCAATCAGATCGGCGTCTAACTCTAGGCTAACGACACAGCTTTGCGGATCAAGCATGATCGCATCCTTCCCTGCGCGCATGCGAAATACCAACACCCCGTCGCGTTCTATTGCATCAAACCCATAGGCCAGCATCAAAGGCTGAAGCGCCCGGCGGGCGTCACCGACATCGGGCACCACATACCCGCGCACCTCGCCATAAAGCTCCGAAACATCAATCGCAGTGAGCCCGGCCGTTGCACAAATCTGTCGAACCACAGTGCCCAGCGCCTGTCCAGAGGCGCGGCCATTCAACCAATGGCCGGTTTGATAGTTTGGCCCATCGCTCCACATCTCGGTGGTGGCAGGAAACCAGGGATAGGGCCGTGCGTCCCAGGCCCAGACAAAGCTGCGCTCCAGATCCAGCATCGGCTCCCCATAGCTCACAGAGATCGGATTGTTCTCGGCCCAATATCCTAACGTGGCCTCAAGGTAGGCGCGCATCATGGCGTCATCGCGACGGCCCGTTGAGTACCAAGGCAACGCGCTTTCCGAGGATTTCGGGTCAAGAAACTTGTTGGGCTGGTTCGCCCCTTTGTCGATGGCGGCACAGCCCACTTCGGTGAACCAGATCGGTTTGGATTGCGGCACCCAATCCGTCGGTTGACTATCGCGGATCCCATCTATGCGATTATAGTGCGTGTTTCCCCACCAATTGCGCAGATCTTTGTATCGCCAGACCCAGGGTTCGTGAAAGGCTCCATCGGTGACGGGTGTCCTGAGCTGGTTCTCTCTGTCAGTCTCAGAGCTGTAGTACCAGTCGTACCCTTCCCCGCCTTCGACGTTCGCCCTCAGATAATCTGGGTTGTGGATAGCCCCCCAGTGCGCATCGGCATGGCTCTCTCCCTCACGCCAATCCGACAGAGGCATGTAATTGTCTATGCCGATGAAATCGATGTTTGGATCTGCCCAAAGCGGGTCGAGATGGAAATAGACATCTCCTGAACCGTCCTGCGGGTGATACCCAAAGTATTCGCTCCAATCTGCCGCATAGCCAATTTTGACCGAGGCCCCCAGCAATGCGCGGCATTCGCTTGCCAATAGGCGCAGTTGCTCAACGGCGACAAATCCCTGATCGTCTCGGATCTGGGTCAGGCCTCGCATTTCTGACCCGATGCAAAAGGCCTCTACCCCACCTGCTGCGGCACAAAGGGCCGCCTGATGCAGGACAAAATGCCGATACCCCCAGTCCTCGGGACCGGTATATTGGACCTCGGTGCCGGAAAGGGCGAAATCACTGGCAGAGGCGGACCCAAAGAAGGCCGCAACCTCATCGCGGGCCGCCTCTGTCTGATCGGGTGTCCCACTTTGCCTCGGTGCGGCGCTGAGCGTGATCCGCCCTCTCCATGGCAGATGCGCTTGAGTGCTTACCGCACTCCAAGGATCAGGCAACGTGTTACCTGCCATCTGGTCCATCAGGATGAAGGGATAGTACATCACCCCCTGTCCACGTTCCTTGAGCGCCATAATCGCCTGCACAACCGACTGGTCACAGGGGGTTCCGCCATACACGGGGTTGCCCCCATCCGTGGGAACGGAGTCAGACTCACTCCGGCTCAGGCCTGCGATCTCCCAGGGCATGGTCTCTGCGTCATGGCTTACCTGCTCAACCTTCGGCCGGATCTGGCAGCTGCCACACCGCAGATCATCTCCGAACCAACTGACGATCAACGACACCGCCCCACAGTTTGGCAGCTCAACCTCCATCTGATCCAGAGAGGTCTTGAGATCCGATTGCGCATTGGGGGTATTGTTGTTGGGTGCCGCATTTCCCCCATCTACGACCAAAGCCGCAGGACCGCCCGAGTGATTGCGATATACCAGATCCGAGGCCAAGGCATATTCCCCTGTCCCCGGCACCATCGCCACCCCGCGCACCGCCAGAGGCAACGCGTTCTCCTGGCTCAGATCCGGTCGGGTCACCTCAAAACTGAACTGAGGCACGCGGTTGCCAAAGCGTCCCAAAGGCAGATCTTCGAATACCACATAGGCGGTGCCCCGATAGGCCGGCACTGTGCCCGCCCCCTCTATCGCTTCGATGGCCGGATCAGGGAGTTGATCCCCAGTTCCGGGATAGACGCGCATATTGAGATCCAGAAGATCCTGTTCCACCCCATCCGCCCAGACACGGGTCACCCCGGTGATCTCGCCCTCACACAGCGCCAAGGCCAGACTGACACTATAGCTATGCTCATCGACTTTGGTTGACGGCGCTCCTTTGCCGCCACCGGACACCCGTCGGCGGGTGACATGCTCTGAAAACTGCGAAGCCCAGATCACATGCCCACCGATGCGCACCCGTCCGAAAACTGTCGGGATCGTGGCACCCTCGCCAGCGCCAGTTAGGCGAAATCGGTCCACACGCCCGGTCTCAACTGGCTCACTTCCCTGCCCCAGCACCGCTTGATCGATGCGGCGCCCAAGACTTGCGCCCGCAAATCGCCCCACTGCGGTCATGGACAACCCCAGTACCGAACCGCCAATAGAGCTTCCAAGCGCTGCCCCTGCAGCTGACAAAAGAACCGTTGCCATCACTCATACCCCTTCAGGCCAACCAAACCGTGCAACCACGCGCCGCGCCCAGGCAGGACCCAACGCGCTTTCCACAACGCCATGCCCCGAATAGGCATGGATAAATCGCGCCTCAGATCCGATAGCGCTTTGTACCCCCAGATGTTTAGCAACAGATCCGGCCCGCATCCGAAACAGTAGCGCATCCCCCAGTGCCGCATCAGCCAGGGGTTTGGCACTGAGCAGGCGGTCTGCCGCACACCATAACCGTTCATCACCCTGAGGCTCTGACCAATCCTTGCTATAGGGCGGTACCTTGACGGGTTCCTCTCCGCAGAGCTCCCGCCAGATGCCGCGCACCAGTCCCAGACAGTCACACCCCGCCCCCTTGGTCGAAGCCTGATGGACATACGGCGTGCCAATCCACGCGCGCGCCAGCGCAACCTGCCGGGTCATCGTCTGCTCCCGCCGCTTCGTTGCGCAGTCTGAGCAGGCATGGCTGTCAGCCAATCCTCAGTTGGGACATCGGGAAATCCACGAAAGTTCACGAGATTGCCAAATCTGGATTGGCACTGTGTCATCGTCCCATCACAGCCCGCGATAAGGCGGATCTGATCTCCGGGCTGGATATCCGCGCGCAGCGCCTCCCATAGGTCAATCACACGCAGCGCACCGTTTTGCCGGTCACCTTGAATGGCGTGAGATAACCCCGCCCCCTCACCGGTGAGCACGTGGAACCGCCCGCGCCTAAACCAACCTTCGTCAAACCCTTCGACACCGCTCAACACAAATCGGTTGGAGGAGGCGACCTCATGAACCGAAGCCAGAGTGGACGCCCCCGGCGCGTTCAGATCGACGCCACAGGCGCCATCTCCCAGAACCGCAGAGCAGGATTTCTGGGTCACCCGCCCCATGGGGCGGTTCAACACATCGGTCAGCCCGCGCAGCTCGGCATGAAAGGCCCCATTGTGACGACGCAATTCACCGATTTGGCCCCGAAACACCAATTTGCGCGCGGCCACATCGCTCCAATTGACCAACCACGACTGCACCTCGGCCCCATCATAGCGCCCTGCACTGATATCTGCCTCACGGATCGCTGCGGCACTCAGTGCGCCCAAGGCCTCGGTGTTATCAACCGATAGCCCTGTGCTTTGCTGAACTGCCCGCGCGCTCAGCCCGGTATCCGCGCGATAGATCACACCATCAAAGGTCAGATCCTGATCGTGATCCGTAAAGCCAAGCACAACTCCGTCTTTGCGCGTCACCGACCAGACGCGGGCAACCGTGGTGCAACCGCTCTGCAGATGCGCGTCTAACAGCGCAGCCCCCGGCATCAGACCCTCACCTCAACCACAGGGACATCGGGCACTTGTCCGGCCTGAAAGCCCGAGGCACTGACCTCGATCCGGTCGGTGTCAAAGCGCACCGGCACATCAAACTCAAACCCTGCGGTCACAGCCGCGCCTTCTGCAGGTGCAACATCAAAGGTGATCTCACCGGTCTCACCATCCAGAGTATGCGACTGAGCAACGCCCCCCACGGCCACCAGCACAGTGCCCACAACGGGTTTTGCAATTCTCCGCTGATAGGCAACGCCTCCCGAGCTGTAGGTTTTGCGCAGGGCAAACACCCTTTGCCCCCCATCGCCCACCCCGATCTGCTGATCCAAAGCCGTCACCTGAGCTGAGGCTGCGCAGGATTTGAAATCCATCCAGTCTTTCCAGCGAAATCCATGCATTTGCCCCTGACGCGCCTCAAAGAAGGCGATCAGCTGATCAATGTCATCAAGAGACCGCATCCCAAGCCCCGCATGATAGCGCCGACGCGAATGGGCCCAGGGCGTGTTGCGCTCTTCATACCCACTGACAAGCTCGACAATTTCGGTGCGCCGCTCAGGTCCGCCCACCGAGCCAAAGCTCAGATCTGTTGGAAATCTCACATCATGAAAGGCCATAACCTGCCTCCTGTTACCGATTACGCGCAGCCGCCCCCAAAGCACGGCTCATCCGGGCCGCGATTTGGGATTGGCTGCGATGGAACCCCTGCACATCAGGGGTCTGAATATTCATTGTGATCTGGACAGCCCCACCGCCGCCGCCGGCACGCACCCCCAAGGAACCATCCGGGCCTCGGGTCAGCGGCATGATCGCCTCTGGCCCGGCCTCGCCCATCAAACCCCGGCCACCCCGCATTGGGAATGAGACCGGACCAGAGACCACCCCGCCTTTGGCAAAGGGCATCACTCGACCCTGGGCAAAATTGCCGCCTTTCTCAAAAGGTGAGAACTCGCCGAAGATCGCAGAGGCGCCGGACACCAAAGCCGAGCTGATGTGATCCGAGACGGGTTTGACCGCATTTTTCCAGGCCACATCGATCATGGATTGGGCAACCGTTCGCAACGCGTCTGACATTTTCATGCCATCCAGCACCACACCATTGATGGCCCGGCTCACACCCGTGCTGAGCGTCCGATCCAGCTTCATCGCGGTGCCCTGCGTGGCCGCCATAGTGGTTTGCATCCGGTTAAGCTCAGCGCCAAAGGCCGCGGTCAGATCACGCGCTGCACCCAATTCCCCCTCCAACGCATCAAACTCAGCACCCAACTCATCCAGATCTTCAAAGGCTGTCATGGATTTGATCCTCGTTGTTACCACAGGGCGTATCAGGATAGGCCCGCATCAGGGCCTCCAACCCACCGCGCCCCAACGGCGCCGATGAGATCGGATCTCCCAAAATCAGGTGAAGTTCGGCCGGGGTCAGCGCCCAGAAATCATCCGGTTGCAATCCACGTCCTGTGATCCCCGCCCGCATCAGGCCTGCCCAATCAATCCGCGCCATGTTCCACCTCGGGCACCACAAAGGCACGGGCCAGAAGTTCCGCCGCCGCCCGAGCTGCCGCAACCGGGCCACCGGCAATCTCGGCATGTAACAGATCCGCTGCCGTTCCGGTCCATCCACCACCGCGAAGGCCCGCCACGATCAACGCCAGCACATCCGCCGAACGATACGCCCCACCCTCAAACCGCTCGACCAGAGCCACCAAAGTGTCGGCCTTGAGGCCCGCCTCAAGCTCGGCCAAAGCCCCAAGAGTCAGGCGCATGTCGTGCCGTTGACCGTCGAGGGTCAAAGATACGTCGCCACGCCACGGATTGCCCATCACAGCGCCTCAAACGCGAGGGCGCCCGCGGAGGCCAGCGCAATTTCATAGGTCGCCTCACCGTTGTGACTTCCCGCATACTCAATGCTGGTGATCTGGAACGCCCCGGACACTTGACCGAAATCAGGGATCGTCACCTCAAATGCCGGGGTTTCACCGTCAAAAAAGATCTGGCGCGCCCGTTCATCCGTCGCTGCATCGCGAAACACCCCAGACCCCGAAATACTGGCGGATTTCACCCCGGCCCCCGCCAATAACTCACGCCAACCACCATCGCTTTCCAGAGTGGTCACATCAACCTGCTCGGCGTTGAAACTGATCCGTGTGGCCCGCAGCCCAGCCAATGTCTCGAACACCCCGGCGCCCGTCAAATCCACTTTCACCAAAAGATCTTTGCCATTTTGAACAGCCATACCTGTCACTCCTGAAGGGGCACCTCCCGGCGCCGGTCAAAACTCAAACGCTGTCGTCCACACGCGCGCGGAACGTCAAATCAATCCGCCGCAACCCGCCCGGCTCACGATTGGCGCGGGCCTTTTGGAACCAAAGTCCCACCAACACACCCCGGCTGAGGGTCAGCGGTGCCAGATGCAGCGCATCGCTGATTGAACCCGCGGCTTCTTTGGCTGCCTGAAACCCGGCCACCGACGTCACCACCGAGACCTGAAACTCATGCCAGGCGCCGGAACCGGTGCCATCGCCACTGCTACGCACCTTTTCCGGGCCCAGCGCGACGTAGAGCGGGGGCAGCACGCCGGTTGGCAAGGCGTCAAATATCTTGCCGTCAACCAGAGCTGATAGGGCCGCATCGCCAACCAATCGCGCAAAAATAGCCGCCTGCAGCGCACTAGAGATCGCATAGCTCATGGGGCAAGCTCCTCTTCGCAGTGGCACAACAGGTACAATCCCGAACCGTCCCGCTCGGTCACGGCTTCGATCCGAAATATCCGCGTATTCATGCGAAACTGTTGGCCTGGCTGAGGGCGGTTACTTTGCCCAACAGGGGCGCCACGCACGGTGATCTTGAACCCTGTCACCGACAGCGCCCCGGTTTCCCCGTTCGCCAATCGCCCGGTCCGCGGTTTGACCTCCCCCCAAAGCGTGCCAAGCGCGACCCAGCTTTCAACAAAGCCCCCGGCGCCGTCGTCGCTGCGCACGGCCTGTTCCAAAATCAAACGACGGTTCAAGGCGATACGTGTCATGTGCCCAACCCCAACCTCATTGGGCGATAGCGCGCCAAAAGACTTGTCACGCCAAAGGGCATACATCCCTGCCCCAGCGCTGTGGCATCGCGGTATTCGTAATAATGCGCCGCCAACAACAGAACCGCCTGCATCAGATCAGCCGGGACATCCTCAACACTGGCACCAAAGCCTGCGGTAAAGCGCAGTTCAAGTGTGCCACCCGATGGCACCCAGGGAAGTCCCCCGGATACCGAGATCAGGCGCGGAGATTGCGCATCCGCGACTAGCCGGAACCCACCCAGATCAAGTTCTTGGGGCACACCAAACCGATCAACACGCGTCACTGAGGTCAAGGCCGACACCGGTGCTACAGGCAGCCGCTGTGAAACATCACCTGACCAGGTGCGAAGCGTCAGCACAAACCCCCGGGACAGCAAAATCTTGTCGGTGCGCGCCTCAATCGCTGCAAAGGCCGCGCGCAGGAAGGACGCTAATACCGCGTCCTGCACGTCATCTTCCGCAAAGCCCGTCCCCAGACGCAGATGGCGCCGTAACGCCTCAACCGGCAGAGCCTCATTCGGCACCTGTGTTTCTTCAACCAACATCATACTCAATACTCCGATTGGCGTTGGACTGCCCCATCCGACCTCACGACCTGAGGTCTCGGCAAATCGCGGGTGCACGCCGCCCACGCCGCACGGACGGAGGGGAACAGCTGGACAACATCGGGACGCACACCCGCTGAGAGGCAGATCCCCGCCTCTCATCCCCGATCACAAGATCAGCTGGTGGAACAGCGCAGCAGCTTGATGGCCGCAAAATCGCTCACGTCACCGCCGACGCGTTTGCTGGCATAAAACAACACATGGGGTTTAGCGCTGAAGGGGTCCCGCAGCACACGCACATCAGGACGCTCCGCAATGGTATATCCCGACTGGAAGTTGCCAAAGGCAACAGGGGTGGTGTCGACATCCACATCCGGCATGTCCTCGCAGATCAACACCGGATACCCCAGAAGACGTGCCGGTTCCCCAGCCGAGAGCCCATCGCTCCACAGATGGCGGCCGTCCGCATCCTTGAGCTTGCGCACCGCACCTGCCGTGCGCGAGTTCATCACAAAACTCGCCCCGGCGCGGTACTGCGCGCCCAGCGCATAAACCAGGTCAATCAGCGCGTCACCATCCCCCAGATCTCCCGAGGCACCTGAAATCTGATACCCAAGGTTGCCCCAGCTCCAGCCGCTTTCAATGACGGTTGGATGGGTCAGAAACCCACGGGGTTTATCTACACCGTCACCGCTCACAAAAGCCGTGGCTTCGGAAATCGCAAACTTCTCTGCAATCCGCCCCGCCAGCCAGCCTTCGACGTCAAAGGCCGCGTCATCCAACAGACGCTGCGACACTTTGGGCAGGGCATTGAGCTCATAGAGCGGGATCGAAATCCGATCGATTGTCGGGGTCGCGGACTCCGCCGAGGCCGATGTCTCATCCGCCCAGCCGGCACCGATGTCATTCTGGTCGATCAAGACGTCAAAGCTCGCCCCCTCGACACGCACCACACTTGCCACCGAGCGCAGCGAAGCTGTGCTGCTTAGCACCGAATTGATCGTATCCGACGTCACCGGATCCACAAGGTAACCGCCATCGGCGTTCACGGACACCGACATGGCTTTGCCTTCGATCTCAAGCCCCCGCAGCGCCTCATCATCGCCATTGCGCAGATAGGCATCAAATGCCTTTTGGTGCGGAGCATCCAGATCCATTTGGGTGGACAGAACCGGGCGGGCCACACGGGCCGATTTCTGATCAAGCATGGTCAATCGCTCTTCCTGTTTGTAAAGTTTGTCCTGCAAGTCCGTCTGCAGGGTCTTAAAATCCGCCACCAGACCCGCCAGAGCAGAGCCAACGCGGGCAACCGGAGACAGATCTTCCCCGGTCCGAGACGCGGTCTCAGATGTTTTCATCACTCATTTTCCCTCAGAAACGCGCGCGTCAGCCCCGCGCCAATGTGCGACGGGCCTCTTCCAAGGTCTCCGCCAGATCGCGCAAGTTGTCGTCGCCCGGGCTCTCCCCTTTTGACGCAACACGCGCACTGGGCAGCATGGGGAATGTGACCAAAGACACCTCCCAAAGCTCCAGTTCTTGCAAGAGCCGCTGGCCCTTATCGGTTTTGCTGGCTTTCACTATGCGATAGCCAATCGACAACCCGTCAATGGCCCCCGCCTCGATCAGTGCCGCCGCCTCGCGCCCCTTGGCAACACTGTCGAGCAACCGACCTTTGACAAAGAGCCCGCGGCTGTCTTCCTGCACGACATCCCAGATGCCGATGGGTTGTGCCGGATCATGTTGCCAAAGCATCTTCACCTGCCGCCCCTCAGCCGCCAGCCGCACAAGACTAGAGGCATAGGCCCCCGACGCCACCACATCCCCGCCCTGATCGGTTTCGCCAAACAGCGAGGCATAGCCTTCGATCACAGCCCCATCAACAAGAGCCAACACTCCGTCAAAACGACAGAACTTATGTTCCAGATCCATCTCAACTCCCAACTGACCCCTCATGGGGCTGCACTCATCAATCCCTGAAACGCTTCTGCCAGGATGACCCCGGCGACACCGTAGACCGTCAACCAAAGCCTGCGCTCCAGACGTTCCAACACCGCATCGAGCCGGTTAAACCGCTCTTTCAGCGCGTCATTTTGCAACTTGCTCACCCGTTCATGTGCTTCCAGTCGCAAGGCTGGTGCACAGGCAAAGGGCTCATGATCACGCATCTCCCACCTCCTCGGACAAGGCAGGTAATCCCAACATGCGCCGCTTCTCGGCCACTGACAGGAAATCCGCACCAACCACCCGAGACCATTGCGCATCCCGTTCCGAAGCGAGGGCAGGCACTTGATCCAGATCCGGTTTCAACTCAAAGGGCGCGTCCAGAAACCCCGCCAACCACCGTCCAATCGACGCGGTCACCTTTTTCGCGAGTGGCAACACGGTTTGTCGATAAAACGCCCGATGGGCTTCGGCATAATTGGCATAGGTGGCCTCGCCCGGGATGCCCAACAACATCGGCGGCACGCCAAAGGCGGTGGCTATCTCACGGGCTGCGGCCTCTTTTGACTTCTGAAATTCCATATCAGACGGGCTGAACCCCATCGGGCGCCAATCCAATCCACCTTCCAACAACATAGGCCGGCCTGCATTGCGCGCGCCCTGGTGATGGCTTTCCATTTCACAGTCGAGCCGATCGTATTGCTCCGGCGACAGGTGCCCCTGACCTTCCGCGCCCCTCCAGACAATGGCCCCCGACGGCCGCGCCGCATTGTCCAGCAATCCCTTGGCCCAGCGCGACGCACTGTTGTGAACATCCACCGCCTGCGCTGCAGCCTGCAAAGGCGACAGCCCATAGTGATCGTCCTGCGGATGAAACGCCTTCACATGACAGATCGGAGCCAGATCCCCGGTCATATCAAAGCGATGTTTGCGCGCACCAACCGCATATTCATAGGCCATGGGCCACCCATCTGCCCCTGGCACCACCCGCATCCGGTCCGAACGCAGAACATGCAGTTCCAAAGGTGTGCCACTGTCTCCAAAGACCGCTTCGAGGTATCCATCCCCAGACAGAAGGATCTGGCCATAAAGCGCCTCAAACAAATCCGCCCGCCCCTGCGTCGGATTTGGTCCCTGAACAAGCCCCAGAACGGGATGCTCGACAAAGCGTGTTTCAGCGTTCTGCACCACCAAAGGAAGGGCCGCTGCCGCCTCGGCAATAAGTTTGACCGCGCGAAATCCGACTGGATTTCCCGCAAATCCCTGTTTCGTCAACGACACCGTATCACGCGGTGTCCAGGCCACGCGCCCCGCCGACATATGCGCCATCACGCGCCCCGTGACCGAAGCCTTCTGCTCGGGCACCTCCGTCACCTCGGACTTTCGCAGGAAATCGAAAACCATCGCGCTTATGCTCCTTTCACCGGGGCAAGCACTGTGTCTTGCCGTTGAAAGAAACCTACCCGCGTGGTCTTGATCCTCTCTGACACCATCGCGCGCTAGCGACGCAACAGAGCAAAACGCCGGTAGCCAGAAGCTAAAAAATGCGGTTTCCGTTGGAAACCGCATCAATCAGACCTGAGGTCCTTTAAGAGAGGGAGAACACGCGAGAGGCGAAGCTTTCAAACCCTCAAATATTTGGGATCTATAAAGACTGGCGCGCACGCCAGCCCTAGCGATTACGAATATCCTATCTTTGCTGGCTCTGTCGGAAACCCGCCAATGACCCACCCGCCACGAGATGATCCAGCAAAAGCTGACGCTGATACCGATCCAAGCGGTTCAGCGCGTCCGCTTCCTCAAAGTTCAACTCGCGACGCTGGAACCCATTGTCATTCAGGCATTTGTCCACCGCGGCCCGCGCTCCATCATCCCGGATGGCACGGGCATTTGTCGCCACAATCACCGGACCAAGGACCAGACCGCCAAACACCACGCCTGCGATGTAGCCTCCGGTGAGCGCATTGCGTCCCCCTTGCGGGCCCTGACGCGAACAGACCTGCACCGCACGACGCGCGGTGGCAAGATCGCTGCCCGGTTTCATTGGCACAGAGGGCCCCGGCGGGCCTGCACAGCCCGCAAGCGCCACAGCGCCCAGAACCACCGAAAATTGCAATGTTCGAAGTGAGAAAATCGACAAACCTATGTTCCTTAAAGCAATCTGCCCCAAGGCTTACAGGCCATCTTACTAACGTGCAATCTCAGCGTGTGAACAATACGATTTTTTCAAATCGAACGCATCGTAGGCCGCAACCCCTGCGCCGCATG
Source organism: Pelagimonas sp. (assembly GCA_049116335.1). Taxonomy (GTDB): domain Bacteria; phylum Pseudomonadota; class Alphaproteobacteria; order Rhodobacterales; family Rhodobacteraceae; genus CANMIH01. The sequence goes on from JAGDYZ010000008.1 coordinate 198,797, forward strand.
GATCATCAACTCGTGTAATGCCCAGACAAGCGCATCCACCCGGTCCGGGCTTCCGGCGCCCTGATACCCGGCCTGAGACATCAGACACATCTGCGCTTCAAGCGCATCGCAACCAAGCAGATGCCGCACGCGTCCCTGCTCATAAAGCGCAGCGATCGGTTCGGCGCGGGCCGCCTTGCCGCGCGTGGCATGAACCTTGCGCACCGGCAGCATCGTATCCACCTGTCGCAGAATGGTTTCGACCATATCGCCACCCTGATTGACCTCGGCCACAACCCGATCCGCCCCCCACCGCTGCGCAGCGTCAACGGCGGCCTCGGCCCATCCTAATGGCGTGCGCCCCTGCACGCTGGCATCTTCAAGTACATAGGCCGACCACGCCGACGGGGGACCCTGACATGTGACGCCAGCCACAACAATCCCGCATTCATCCGCGCCTTTGCCGCCCCCTGCAGGCGGATCAACCGCCACAACGATCCGGTCCAGATCAGGCAGCTGCCCAGAGCGCCGCTCATCCAGCAAGGCCCGCGTCCATAGCGCGCCATCCACCTCGTCCAGTAGAACACCATCCAGTTCCTGCAGCCCCAAACGCGTCCCGGCATAGCGCCCACGCACCTCAGTCAGAAACGAAGCCGCGAGATAGGCCGCATTTGCCTCGGTTTTGGCCCGTGTCACCACAGTCGTGTCCTGCTCAAGCAGCTCTTTCAAAACAGGCACATTGCGCGGTGTTGTTGTCACACAGATTTGCGGATCGTCGCCCAGACGCACGCCAAATTGCAGCATATCCCAAGTCTCGCGCGCCTTTGGCCATTTCGCAAGCTCATCCACCCAGGCCCCATCAAACTGAGGCCCGCGCAACCCCTCGGCATCATGGGCCGAAAAACACATGGCTTCGGCCCCGTTGGGCCAAACAAGACACCGGCGCGTGGCCACCCATTTGGGTTTCCGATCCGGCGGGGAACAGGCCATGATACCACTGTCCCCATAGATCATCACCTCACGCACCTGATCATAGGTTTCCCCCACCAGTGCCAGCCTGCGACAGAGGCCCTTATCCATGGGGCGCGCACCCTCAACCTGCGACCGCACCCATTCTGCCCCAGCACGGGTTTTGCCTGCGCCACGCCCGCCAAGAATAACCCAATTGCGCCATGTGCCGCCGGGAGGCAGTTGATGGTCATGGGCCCAGAACTCAAACAGATAGGGGAGCGCCATGCGCTCCCCGTCTTGTAATTTATTCAGAAACTCCGTCCGCGTGACAGCAGGTGCGGAGGCGAGCCAGGCGGCACCCGATCTCAGATCGGGCCTGTTCAAGGTCAAGTCCATATTCTCCGGTGATGCCACAGTTTGCGCGTCGAATTGCATCCAGTTCAGCCTCCGTATCTCTGGCCGCTCGCAGCCAAAACCTGAGATCCCCCAGCAGTTTGCCAGAGTCGCTCTTTCTCTCCGCGTTCCCTTGGCTCACCCGCCGTCGCAGATCGCGCAGTTCCTTCACCAATTCGGTCAGTGTTTCCGCGATTTCCTCGCGTTGTTGTTCCAACCATTCCGTTTCCGCCTGAGCCCGGATCAAAACCGGGTCGTCATCTTTGTCGGCCATGCTCGACACCTTTCTTGCCTGTAGAAGCCCCTCCGCAGGCGGACGAACACACGACGCATGCCACGCCGCGCGCCATCCATGTCCAGCATGTTCAGACACTAAGCCCGGATCTGTTACGGAGGTTTTCAGGCGACGCGCGCAATGAGCTGAAACCGTTAATCATTTCAAACAGGTCTCGCTCTTGCCCCGCCTTCGCCGCTCTGGCATCAATTCCGCAAGGAACAAGGATACGCCAATGCCCACACTGTCTTCACGCATCACATCCATCAACACCGGCGGGTCAGATGGTTGGGAAGTCTTCTATCGCTCGCGTCGGATGATCGATGCTGGTGTGGATGTCACAGAACTGACCATCGGTGAACATGACATTGGCACCGATCAATCCATTCTAGACGCCATGCACAAAGCGGCCAGCGGCGGCCACACTGGGTATCCCGAAGTGCCGGGTATTCACGCGCTGCGCCGCGAAATTGCCAAACGCCTGCAGACCGCGACCGGTGTACTCACCGAGATGGAAAACGTGATCATCACCCCTGGTGGTCAGTCAGGTCTCTTTGCCTGCCACATCGCGATCGGCTCGCCCGGTGACACCGCCCTTTACGTCGATCCCTGCTATGTCACCTATCCCGGCACGCTGCGGTCAACCTCATTGAATGCGGTTCCGGTGCCAACGCGCTCCCGCGACGCCTTTTTGCCCCAGCCCGAGGTGATTGATCGTCTCGCAAAAGAAACTGGGGCCAAAAGCCTTTTGCTGAATTCGCCAAACAATCCCACTGGCATGGTGTATCCACGGGAGCACCTGATTGAGATCGGCAAAGTCTGTGAAGAAAACGACATGTGGATAATCTCGGACGAGGTCTATGACACGCAGGTTTGGGATGGCGACCATATCAGCCCCCGCGCGCTTCCGGGTCTGGCCGAACGGACCCTGCTCATTGGGTCGATGTCCAAAAGCCATGCCATGACAGGCTCACGCATGGGCTGGGTGGTTGCCCCTGCCCCCGTGATCGACAGCCTGATTGATCTGGCCACCAACACCACCTATGGCGTGCCCGGTTATATTCAGGATGCAGCGCTTTTCGCTCTGCAACAGGGCGAGGCAATGGAAAGCAAAGTGGCCGAGCCCTTCCGCAGGCGGCGTGATCTTTTGCTGGATGTGTTGGCAAAACAGGATTTCATCTCGGCCATTCCCGCCAAAGGCGCGATGTATCTGATGCTTGATATCCGTAAAACCGGCATGTCTGGCGAAGAATTTGCCAATGCCCTACTCGACGCACACCACATCGCGGTGATGCCCGGTGAAAGTTTCGGCACCTCAGCGGCCGGCCACATCCGTTTGGCCCTCACAATTGAAGACGGCAAACTTGTCTCGGCGGTGCAGACCCTGTGTGACTTCGCACAATCACTGGCCAAAACTGACGCATGAGTACCCCGGTTTCATCCCTCAGAAGCCTTGGCCCCGCCTTTGAAGAAGAATGTACAAAGGCGGGTATCATGGATGCTGAAACGCTGCGCGCATTAGGAGCCCATGAGAGCTATCGCAAACTGCTGATGAATGGGATGAAGCCGCATTTCATTTGGTACTACGTGCTACATATGTCGCTTCAAGGTCGCCCTTGGAATGACTGTAAAGGCAAGGAAAAAGACGCTCTGCGTGTTCAGTTCGACGCCCTGAAACGTGAAAACAAGGCGTCGCCGCTGACGGGTATTGTTGCGGATCTTGATGCCATAGGGGTCCGGGTCCGCGCGGATGATCTCAAACCGCTCTAGGCCGAATCCGAACTCTCTGAGCGCGCGCGATACCGCTCGGCTATCTGACGGTCCCATTCATCAAGCAGCTGTTTGCGCCGCGCCGGATACCTGTCGGCCAGCGCCGTCAGGGCCTGAACGCGATCCGTTCTGAAATTCCGAAGGCCCTGCCGGGTTTCACACCACCCGACAATGTATCTGACCCGCCCCAGATAGGCGATCAGCAGGGGCCAGATCACCCGGTCTGTCGCCACCTCTTTTTGATCCACATAGCGAAGAGCAAGCTTTGACCGCGTGCGGATCGCCTGCCGCAGCTCAGCGCCATCAAACGCCTCTGAATTTTGTGCCGCAGGTGCCACCGACCGCACCCCAGCATCCAAGACAATCGGCCGAAGCTCTTCGGGAATCGATTCCGACAATTTTGTCACCAGATCACGCGCCGCACGCGCCAGAGACGGATCAGCCTGCGCTGCAACCAACGTTGCCCCAAGCGCAGCCGCCTCCAGCTCATCCGGTGTCAGCATCAAAGGCGGCATGTCATAGCCGTCCTCGAGCACATAGCCCGTACCCGCCTCTCCGGTGATCGGCACCCTCTGCGCCATCAATTCCGCCATATCGCGATACAGAGTGCGCAGAGAGATCTCTAGCTCCTCCGCCAGATCTTTCCCGGTCACCGCCCCACGATGGGCGCGAAGGATCTGAATAATTTGAAAAAGACGTTCTGTGCGGCGCATTTTTTGGTCCCTGCTGCCACACTACTGCCATAACGCTGTCAGCAGGGCAACGGTATCACCTGTTTCAACGCAACTTGAACAGATGAGACATCCCATGATCCGCTTTTCCCGCAGCCTCACAATTTCCGCCAGCCCCACCTCCGTTTGGAGCGTCCTTGAACGTTTTATGCAGATCGACGAGTTTGCGCCGCTCATTGTCTCGGTTGATGCGCTGACCTCGGGCGACATCGGTGTCGGCTCTCAACGTCGCTGCCATTTCGAAGATGGCAATTCTCTGGTCGAAGAGGTGACTGACTGGCGCCCTGGCCAAAGTTACCGCGTTCAACTGTCCGATTTTGCACCGATGCCGTTGCGCCAGGCTGCCGCCGAAATCCGCATCACCCCGGCTGAGCCCGGAAAAACCCGCGTTGTCTGGAGCATGGAGTATCAGGTTAAATTTGGCCCGCTTGGCTGGATTCTGGGCCAGACCATGATGAAACTGATGATGCGCAAAGTGCTCGATGCCAATCTGCGCGGTCTGGCAGACCGGGCGACCTCACCTCAGGTGGACATAAAACGCTCAGCCTGAACCTAACCACAAAAAAAGGACCGCCCCATCAAGGGGCGGTCCCAAATCTCTGAGGTCACATGTGACCGGTGGGCTTAGCCAACCAGCTCAAGACCCGAGAAGAAATACGCGATTTCTACAGCTGCGGTTTCGGGTGCGTCCGAACCGTGTACCGAGTTTTCGCCTACCGATTCAGCGAACTCAGCGCGGATGGTGCCAGCGGCTGCGTCTGCTGGGTTGGTTGCGCCCATAACTTCGCGGTTCTTTGCAATGGCGCCTTCGCCTTCCAGAACCTGAGCAACGATCGGAGCCGACGCCATGAATTCGCACAGTTCGTCGTAGAACGGACGCTCTGCGTGTACTTTGTAGAACTCACCAGCCTGAGCTTTGGTCAGGTGGATACGCTTCTGAGCAACAACGCGCAGGCCAGCTTCTTCAAACTTGGCGTTGATTGCGCCAGTCAGGTTGCGGCGGGTGGCGTCGGGCTTGATGATCGAGAAAGTGCGCTCAAGGGCCATGGGATAGCTCCATCTAAGTTAAAGGCCGGGCACCACGCCCGACGATATCCATTGCGCCGGGCGTTAACATGGGTCGAAAATTTTGAAAAGCCCCTAAGCCCCTCCAAAGCCAAACTCTTGCCATTCGACCCCAATCTGGCACACGCCAGAGATTGACACCCCGTCGTCCAACTGGCACCCAGCACCCATGTTACGCATCCAAGATATCGCTTATTCCGTCGAAGGTCGCCCACTGTTTGAAGGGGCCACTGCAACCATTCCCGAAGGGCATAAGGTGGGTCTTGTGGGCCCTAATGGTGCTGGCAAGACCACTTTATTTCGCCTGATCCGGGGCGAGCTGACCCTGGACAACGGCAACATCAGCCTGCCGCCCCGCGCCAAGATTGGCGGCGTCAGTCAGGAAGTGCCCTCATCAGACACATCATTGATCGATACGGTTCTTGAGGCCGACACCGAACGCGCGGCGCTGATGCGCGAAGCGGAAACCACCACCGACAACAACCGCATCGCCGAAGTACACACGCGTCTGGCCGATATCGACGCCTGGAGCGCAGAAGGCCGGGCGTCGTCCATTCTCAAAGGCCTTGGCTTTGACGACGCTGCGCAAAAGCGCCCCTGCTCGGACTTTTCTGGCGGCTGGCGCATGCGCGTAGCCCTCGCCGGGGTTCTGTTTGCCCAACCCGATCTGCTGCTGCTCGACGAACCGACCAACTATCTCGATCTCGAAGGCGCGCTCTGGCTTGAAAGCTATCTGGCGAAATATCCGCACACCGTGATCGTCATCAGCCACGACCGTGGCCTGTTGAACCGCGCCGTAGGCAGCATCCTGCACCTCGAAGACCGCCAGCTGACCTACTATGGCACCCCTTATGATGGGTTCACCAAATTGCGGGCCGAAAAACGTGCGCAGGCTAGCGCCATGGCGAAAAAGCAAGAAGACCGCCGCGCCCACCTGCAAAGCTTTGTCGACCGCTTTCGCGCCAAGGCCACCAAAGCCAAACAGGCCCAGTCTCGCCTGAAAATGATCGAAAAGATGGATATGATCACCGCGCCAGAAGATGTGGCGAAACGGGTGTTCTCCTTTCCTCAGCCCGATCAGCTGTCCCCACCGATCATCAACATTGAAGGCGGCGAAACCGGCTATGGCGACACCACAGTCCTAAAGCGTCTCAACCTTCGGATTGATCAAGACGACAGGATCGCACTTCTGGGCCGCAACGGTCAGGGTAAATCCACCCTATCTAAGCTTCTTGCTGATCGGCTCCCACTGCAATCCGGATCCATGAACCGGTCGTCAAAGCTGCGCATTGGCTATTTTGCCCAGCATCAGGTGGATGAGCTGCATCTCGACGAAACACCTCTTCAGCACCTCCAGCGCGAACGCCCCGAGACAATGCCACCCAGACTTCGGGCCCAACTGGCCGGGTTTGGTCTGGGTGCGGATCAGGCCGATACTGAAGTGGGCCGCCTGTCGGGGGGGCAAAAGGCACGCCTGTCACTGTTGCTTGCCACCCTAGATGCACCCCATCTGTTGATTTTGGACGAACCAACCAACCACCTCGATATCGAAAGCCGCGAGGCGCTGGTCGAAGCGCTGACCACCTACTCCGGTGCTGTGGTGCTGGTCTCACACGACATGCACCTTTTGGGCATGGCGGCCGACCGGCTCTGGCTGGTTGGGGATGGCACCGTCAAACCCTATGACGATGATCTGGACGCCTATCGCAAGTTCCTGCTGACACAGGACAAGCCAGCGAAACCTGCCAAAGCCAGCAAAGCCGCGCCCAAATCCAAACGCGCCTCGCGGGATGACATCCTCATGCTGCGCACCGAAGTCCGCAATTGTGAAGATCGCATTGCAAAGCTCGAAGAGATGAAGACGCGTCTGCAAGAGAAGCTTGCCGACCCTGATCTTTATGATGACAGCCGACGCAGCGATCTGGAAGTTTGGAACCGCAAGTTCTCCGAAATTGAAGACGGTCTGTCGCGCGCCGAGACACTTTGGGAAAAAGCCGTTGAAAAGCTGGACACCGCCAAAGGCTAATCTAGCTGTCATTCTGAAATGTGGCCGCCCCGTGGGGCGGCCTTTTTTGTGCCTTATTCCCACCGAAAAGCTCTGTCGCATGCCTGCACAATGCGTGTCATCTGACCAAAATTGCCCCAATTGAGGCAAGGCGCCACATTTCGGCCTAATTTAAATTGACGCGATTGCGCGTCTTTTTGGCCGATGCCCTTCATCTTTAGATCTACGCCATGACCTAAAGGATAGGAGGCCATCTTGTTTAAATTCAAATGCTTAGGCAAAACCCCAGCATCCCACCCTCTTCAAAGATTCAAAAGTCTTTAGAAGAATGCGCGCTTTTGCGTTAACCTTTAGTTTACTTTTAGACTATGCGGCAGGGCCTGCCTCATTTAAGCCTTAATTCAACAGCGCCACAGGCCGCGGGGGCAGCCAGAGCGACGCTGAGACGCATAGAGAGGCTTCGCCATGTCCGGTATCAAACGTCAGTCCCCGTTCGAAACTCTTGGAGTTTCCCCGGCCGCGACCAAGGCCGAGATCCGCAAGGCATGGAAAGCTCTGGTCAAAGCCAATCATCCCGACCGCAATCCGACTGACCGTGAAGCCGCAACCGATCGTCTGGTTGCTGTGAATGCGGCCTATGACAAGCTGCGCAACCACGAACCGATTATCCTTACGTCTTTCGAAGCACATGCGACGAAGAAGGCGCAGGCTGAAAAAGCCGCTGCCGAAGCCCGTGCCCAGCGCGAGGCCGCGCAACAGGCCGCCAAAGCACGTGCCCACGCGCACCGTCAGGCCGAGATCAAGCGTCAGGCGCAGGCAGAGGCCGCACGCAAAGCCGCAAAGCCAACACCGCAGCGTATCTATTCCACCGCGGAACTTCAGGCGCTGCACACCGCCAAGCGCGAATTCACCTCAGCGCAGATGGCGTTTCATGCGGCCAAGGCCCATGTTTTCTCAACCGCGGCCTAAGCTACACGTTGCACCCCATCTGGCACTCCCATAACGTCGCAACATGGACGCAACGTTTCTCATCACCGCCTTCGCGACGCTTTTTGTGGTTATTGACCCGATTGGGCTGACCCCGATTTTCATCGCTTTGACTCAGGGCACCGACAGCGCCCATCGGCGGGCCGTTGGTTTGCGCGCCTGTCTTATTGCCTGCGGTCTGCTGGTGCTCTTCGCGTTCTTGGGTGAATCCGTCCTTGGATTTATCGGCATCTCGATGAGCGCCTTTCGCATTGCGGGTGGTATCCTGCTCTTCATCACCGCGCTGGATATGCTGTTTGAACGCCGCACCAAACGCCGCGAAGACAAGGCGGATGAGGAAGACACGCTGCCTGATCCTTCGGTCTTTCCGCTGGCGATCCCACTGGTGGCTGGCCCCGGCTCAATTGCAACCATTATCCTATTGATGGGTCAGGCTCAGACCACCCTCGACACCATTGGTGTGTTGCTGGTCATGGTAGCCAATCTGGCCATCTGCATGGTCTTGTTCCTGCTCTCCTCCCCCATCGAGCGCGCCTTTGGCCGCATCGGCATTGTTGTGGTCACCCGCCTCTTGGGCATGCTCCTTGCGGCTCTGTCTGTGCAGTTTGTACTCGACGGATTACGTGACTTCGGCATCGGCACGGGCTGACATTCAACCCCGGCGTTCCTATATTCTCCTTATTGAGTGGAGAGGTGATGATGGACGGTGAAGATTTTGGGCAGATGATCTATCTGGCACTTCTGTTGCTGGCGATTGGGGGCTGGTTCATCGCTCAGAACCGGGCGAACCTTGGTAAGATGGCGCAATATGGTTTGGCCTGGGGGTTGATCTTTCTGGGTGTCATTGCGGGCATTGGTCTGTGGGAAGATGTGCGCGGCACGCTATCTCCACGTCAGACCGTGTTCGAAGACCAGGGCCGCATCGAACTGCCCCGCTCGCAGGACGGCCATTACTACGTGACCCTTCAGATCAATGGCGCTCCTGTGGAATTTGTCGTCGACACCGGCGCAACATCGGTTGTGCTCACCCGTCAGGACGCTATGCGGATTGGCCTGGGTCCGGAAAATCTCGTGTTTCTCAGCGAAGCCCGCACCGCCAACGGCTCGGTTCAAACCGCGCCGGTCACGCTTGATACAGTTGCGCTCGGCCCCTTCAGTGACACGCGCGTCCCTGCCTATGTCAACGGCGGTGAGATGGACACGTCGCTATTGGGGATGAGCTATCTGCAGCGCTACCCCAGCATTCAGATCAACAGTGGAACTTTGGTTCTAGAGCGGTAGCCGTTTTTGAAAGTCGAAGACCGCGGCGTCACCCACCGGCGCTCTCGGCTTTCTTCTCCCAGCGACCGCTTTCTTCCGACCAGTATTGCGCGGCGCATTTCGCATCGGTCAGGGCTTTCCATTGCCCACGTGCATGCTGAACCGCCTCCATGTCGTGGCCATCAAACAGAATACACACCCGTTCCAGCCCGCTCACCTCGTCTGGGGTCACATTGGCCCCGTCCACGGTCATCAGACAGGCCGGGTCATTCCCCGCCTGCCCGGTTGTCAGCAGCACAGGCTGATGGGCATCATGCATGCCCCCCGCAAGCCCATGGGGCAGAAACCCCTCTTCAGGCCCAAGCCAGAGCTTTTGATCCAACCATTCCATCCGGCCCGGATCAACACCGCGCACCGCCACGCGCCATCCCGCTCCCATGGCCTTGTCCAGCAACATCGGCAGGGTTTCCTCCAGCGAATGCCGGGTCAGGTGATAGAAATACGCAGCGCCCATGGTGCCCCCGGATCAAGGCCCCTGCCCTAAAAAAGGCAGAGGCCGATTGCTTTACTCGCTTTCGAAACGGTCACGCACCAGACGATCCAGCGCCATCACGCCCCAGCCGGTCGCGCCTTTGGGCGCCAGCGTCGTGTCTTTGCTGACCTGCGCCACACCGGCGATATCGAGGTGAATCCAAGGCGTGCCCTCTTTCACAAAGCGCTGCAGGAACTGTGCCGCCGTGATCGACCCCGCCGGGCGACCACCCACATTCTGCATATCCGCTTTTTGCGACTTGATCTGATTGTCGTAGGCCTGCCCCAAGGGCAGGCGCCACGCGCCCTCACCCTCGGCAGCGGCGGCTTTGAGGAAATCATTGGCAAAGCTGTCGTCGTTCGAAAACACGCCGGCGTTTTCATGTCCCAGAGCGATGATCACCGCCCCGGTTAGCGTGGCGAGATCGATCATGGCCGAGGGCTGCTCCGAGATCTGCGCGTGCCACATCACATCCGCCAGCACCAAACGGCCTTCGGCGTCGGTGTTGATCACTTCGATGGTGTCACCTTTCATCGAGGTCACTATATCACCGGGACGCTGTGCATTACCCGAGGGCATGTTTTCCACCAGCCCAACAAGACCAACCACATTAGCTTTGGCTTTGCGCAGCGCGAGGGTTTTCATCACGCCGGAAACCACACCTGCGCCGCCCATATCCATGGTCATGTCTTCCATGCCACCTGCCGGTTTCAGGCTGATACCACCGGTGTCAAAGACAACACCTTTGCCCACCAGTGCCAAAGGCGCGCCTTCAGCGCCTTTCCAGCGCATAACAACCACTTTCGACGGGCTGTCCGAGCCTTGGCCCACCCCCAAAAGTGCGCCCATGCCCAACTCGGCCAGTTTATCTTCTTCAAGAACTTCAACCTCGACACCCAGCCCTTTCAACGCCACCAGACGATCGGCGAACTCGGTGGTGGTCAACACATTTGCAGGTTCAGCGGTCAGATCTCGGGTAAAGAAAACACCTCCCGCCACAGCGATGGCCTGCTCTGCCTGCTCTGCCACCTCTTCGTGGTTTTTAACCTGAACGGAAACCGCGCCATTTTCAGGCGCAGCTTCAGATTTCCGAGCTGTGAAGGCATAGCTGCGCAGCGCCACCCCCAACACCAGCTCAACCGGACGGTGAAGATTTTCCGCCATCACGGTCATGGTGGACTTTCCCGCCAGCTTGGCCAGGGCCGCCCCGGCCTTACGGGCCTCCTCCACCGATGCGCGTCGCTCAACGCAAACAACATCCACGGCCTCTGCGGCCATGCCTGTGGGATAGGCCAAAGAAATCACGCTGCCGGATTTTGCTTTTTCCCAAGCCTCGGATTCAAGCATACGCACCACGGCGCCTTTGGTCAGGCGATTCACACGGCGCACAGTCGGGCTCATGGTGCCTTCTTTAGGCACGAGAATCGCAACGCGGCCCTCAACAGTGGCCAATGTCTCCAAATCAACGGCGGCGAAATCAATTTTGCGCAACTCGGTCATTCTACATTCCTTTGGCTAAACCTTGCCCAAGACCTAGCTGTCAGAGGGGCTCTTGACCAGAGCCACCTTTTCCCCGCCGCCACAATCCTCTAGGGTGACCGAGAAATTCGGTTCTGGGGGGAACACGAGGTTGCAGAGATTCGACAGATATGTGCTGTCGCAACTTATGGTGCTGTTTGGCTTCTTCGCTCTAGTGCTGGTATCAGTTTACTGGGTGAACCGGGCCGTCTTGTTGTTTGATCGCCTGATTGCAGACGGCCATTCCGCTGATGTTTTCTTGGAGTTTACGGCCCTGACGCTGCCAAATGTGGTGGGGCTTGTTCTGCCAATGGCGGCCTTTGCGGCATCGGTCTATGTCACCAACAGACTGTCCAACGAATCCGAACTGACCGTTGTTCAGGCCACGGGGTATTCCCCCTGGCGACTCGCTCGGCCCTATCTTGCCTTTGGCATATTGGTTGCGGTGATGATGTCCTTGTTGTCGCATATTCTGATCCCGGCTTCGAAAGAACGTCTGGCGATCCGCGAAACCGAGATTTCAGGCTCCGTCAGCGCCCGACTGCTGCGCGAAGGTGCGTTTTTGCACCCCCGCAAAGGTGTGACCTTCTATATCCGTGACATCACCCCAGAAGGGGAATTGCGCGACATCTTGCTAACCGATCGTCGGCAAGAGGGCCGCGATATCACCTATACCGCTGACGTGGCCTATATCCTGCGCGATGACGAAGGTACTAAGTTGGCCATGGTGTCCGGGCTGGCACAGACCATGAACCTGACCGAGCAAACGCTCTCGACGACGGATTTTTCCGACCTGACCTATGACATATCCTCGCTGATCGTGCCCAAGACCCTGCAAAACCGCGATCTGCGCCATTTCACCACCGCGCAGATGATCACAGATATTCCAGCCGTTTTGGCAGAAACCGGTGTTCCACTGGCGCGCGTTCTGGATGAGTTGCATGGCCGGTTCCAAAAACCGCTGCTGTGCCTCGTTGCAGCCCTGATCGGCTACGCCGCGCTGATGGTCGGAGGGTTTTCGCGCTTTGGGGTTACCAAACAGATTGTCTTTGCGATTTTCCTGCTTGTTGTCATCAAAGTGGTCGAAAGCGCCATGACAGATTCCGTGCGCAAAGACGCCTCACTGTGGTTCCTTGTCTATATGCCCACTCTTGTTGGGCTGGGCATGGTTGTAGCCCTGTTGTGGCAGGCCGCGCGCCCATTCCGCCCGCGCCGTCGACGTGAGGCCACCTCATGAAGCTTCACTATTACTTTGCACGCCGGTTCCTCTGGATCTTCCTGTCGTTGATGGCGATGTTTGCGCTGTTTCAGGGGTTGTTGGATCTGATCGATGAGATGCGCCGAGTTGGACCAGAGGTCGGCTTCACATCCGTTTTGAGATTGGTTGGTCTCAAACTGCCGGAAGGGATGTATCAGATCCTTCCGCTTGTGATGATCCTGGCCACTATTGCCCTGTTCATCGGCTTGGCCCGTTCATCCGAGCTTGTAGTTGTGCGCGCTTCTGGCCGGTCTGGTCTGGCGGTGCTGATGGCACCAGTCGTGGTCAGCTTGCTAATCGGTGTATTGGTTGTGACCATGATGAACCCCATCGTGGCCGCGACCTCCAAACGCTATTCCGAAGTGCGCGAAACGCTGCTGAACGGGTCCCGGTCCAGCCTGTCGATTGGACCAGAGGGGCTCTGGCTCAGACAAGGCGATCCCCGTGGACAATCTGTGATCCACGCGGAACGGGCCAGCCCCGACGCCACAACACTCTATGACGTTTCAATCGTCTCTTACGCTCCGAATGGGGGGCCGGTGGCCCGGTTCTCTGCAGAGCGCGCGACGCTTGGCGAGGGCGCTTGGACACTAAAAGCCGTGAAATCTTGGCCGCTAAGCCCCGGATTGAACTCCGAAGATGGCGCACGTCGTCATGATACCTATACCCTGCCCTCGACGCTCACCCGCGACAGTATTCGAGATCGGTTTGGCAAAACCTCAACTATCCAGATCTGGGACCTTCCGGGGTTCATTGCTGATCTGGAACAGGCTGGTTTTTCAGCTCGCCGCCATATCGTGTGGTTTCAAATGGAGCTTGCCCGCCCTTTGTTTCTGATTGCAATGGTGCTTGTCGGCGCGGCCTTCACCATGCGCCCGGCGCGTTTGGGCCGCACCGGTATGGCTGTTCTCTCCGCCGTTCTTCTGGGGTTTGGCCTCTACTATGTGCGTAATTTCGCTCAAATTCTTGGGGAAAGCGGCCAGCTTTCGCCCATCATGGCTGCCTGGATTCCACCTGTCGCTGCGGTATTGCTTGCATTGGGATTGATCCTGCATATGGAGGACGGATGATGCGTCTGACCCTTTCCGCCCTCGCGCTCAGCGCAGCTCTGGCTTTCCCTGCTTTGGCACAGGAAACTGAGGCTCCGGCCCTGCCTGCAATGCTTGTGGCAGACCGTGTGTTTGTGGATGGCAATGACCGCCTGATCGCCACGGGGCATGTCGAGGCCCTACAAGGATCAACCCGCCTGGTCGCCGAACGTATTGTCTATGACCAATCCACGGGCACCTTGTCTATCGAAGGTCCGATCCGTGTGACCGAAAATGGCACCGAGGTGATCATCACCGCAGATCAGGCCGAGCTGGATCAGGGGTTGCAGAATGGACTGATGATGGGCGCAAGGATGGTGCTCGATCAGCAGCTGCAATTAGCCTCTGTTCAGGCGCACCGGGTCAATGGCCGATATACTCAGCTGAGCAAAGTGGCTGTGACCTCCTGTCAGGTTTGTGGTGCCAACCAAACCCCACTTTGGCAGATCCGTGCCTCCCGTGTCATTCATGATCAGGAAGGCCAGCAACTCTATTTCGATCATGCTCAGCTTCGCGTGCTGGACATTCCCATCGCCTATCTGCCGCGCCTACGCCTGCCTGATCCCACATTGAAACGTGCGCGCGGCGTTCTGACCCCGTCGGTGCACAGCTCAACCCTGTTGGGCTTTGGTCTCAAAGTTCCCTATTTCATTCCCTTTGGCGATCACCAGGATCTGACCCTGACACCGTTTCTGGCCACGAACAGCCGGTCACTCGAATTCCGCTATCGCCGTGCTTTTCATACCGGCGAAATCGAAGTGAATGGCGCCGTCAGCCGCGATGAAATCCAAAGGGACAAAACTCGTGGGTATCTACATGCGGTTGGCGGATTTGATATCCCAAGTGATTTCCGTCTGAACTTTGATCTCAAAACCACAACGGATGACACCTACCTCGATGACTATAACATCGATGAGGCAGACCGCTTGGCGAGCACGCTGCTTGTGTCCCGCGTTCGAACCAATGAACGTATCTCGATGGATTTGCGGCACTTCCGCTCGCTCCGCTCGGATGAAGACAATGAGACCCAGCCCTCAATCCTCGCGGGGGCACGATATGAACGACGCTTTGCCTTTTCTGGCCTTGCGGGCGAGTTTGAATTCAAAGGCGAAACGCAGGCGATCTACCGTGTATCGACACTTGATGTCGACGGGTCCGACACGGATAGCGATATCGACGGCCGCGATCTGTCCCGCGCCAACGCGGAACTGAGCTGGAGCAACCGCTGGACCCTGCCCTTAGGCCTGCGCGCAGGGGTTTCGACACATCTTTGGCTGGATCACTTTAACATAGCGCAAGACAGCACAGCGCCATCGACTGTCAGCAGCCTGACACCGGGTGTCGCGGTCGAACTGCGCTGGCCCTTTGCCGGATCATTTGGCGGATCAGGCCGCACTCTGATTGAACCCATTGTGCAATATGGCTGGGTTGGTGGCGAGCGCGCGCAAAATCCCAATGAAGAGAGCACACGCGTTGACTTTGACGAAGGCAACCTGCTGTCGCTGACACGGTTCCCCGGCCCAGACCGGCGCGGACACGGACAACAGCTCGCTGCAGGTCTGCGTTGGCGCCACATTGGCACTGATGGCTGGGCCTCATCCCTGACCCTCGGGCGCGTCTGGCATGAAACTGCCGACCCCGCGTTTTCCCTGTCATCAGGCTTGCAGAACACCACCTCGGACTGGCTTGTCTCCGGGGGCCTGAGCGCGCCTTTTGGTCTGAGCCTTCAGGCGCGCGGCCTCTTTGGTGGGTCTGGCGCCTCCAAAGCCGAGGCCCGCGCAACCTGGTCCAATGCACGGCTGGATCTGGGCGCATCTTATCTTCTACAGTTGCAGGATCCCGCCGAAGATCGCACCCAAACACAATCCGAATGGAGCCTCGACGGCAGCTATCGTATGACGGATCACTGGACCAGCTCCAGCCTCGCACGTTATGACATTGCCGATCAGCGGCTTGACCGGCTTGGGTTGGGCCTGCAATACCAAAACGAATGTGTTCAGGTAGAGTTCAAAGCGACGCGCAAATATGCGTCCTCGACCCTGCTTGAACCCTCGACCGATTTCAATCTGACCGTCGCGCTGAAAGGGTTCAGCACCGGCGGCAGTGCCAAGGAGTATCGACGCACATGCGGCAGTTGACACGTTATTTTTCACCTCTGGCCACCGCGCTGATCTTGGGTCTTTCCCCTATGGGCGCGCAGGCACAGGGGCTTTTTTCGCCCGTGATTGTTGTCGATGAGCAGGTGATCACCGGATACGAGCTACAGCAACGCATTGAAATGATGAAGGTTGTTGGTGCTCCCGGAGATCCCGAGCGATTGGCGCGGGAACAGTTGATCAATGACCGTCTGCAACTTCAGGCCGCACGTGACGCCGGGATTGTGGTGAGCGAGCAGGAGATTGCCGACGGCATGTCCGAATTCGCCGGTCGTGCGGGATTGGACACTGAACAATTCATCAAAGCCATTGGCCAACGCGGCGTGGCCGCCGAGACCTTCCGGGATTTTGTCCATGCCGGTGTCGCCTGGCGTCAGCTCGTCGGTCAACGTTTTGCAAGCCGGACCTCCGTTTCTGAGGCCGAAGTCGACCGGGCGCTTTCGGCGCAGGGCGGCGGCAGTTCTGTGCGCGTGCTGATGTCCGAAATCATCATTCCGATGCCTCCCGGGCAGGAAAAAGCTGTTCAGGACCGTGCCAAGCGCATCGCTACGCTGGAGACCACCGGTGCCTTTTCGGCAGAAGCCCGCAGACATTCCGCCACCGCAACACGCGGGAACGGTGGACGGTTGCCGTGGCGCGATATGGAAGAATTCCCTCCGGGGTTGCGCCCCATTATCCTGGGGCTGAAACCCGGTGAAGTCACCGATCCGTTGCCACTTGATGGCGCGGTCGCTCTGTTCCAACTGCGCGACATTGAAGAAACCGGGTACAAAGCGCCCGAAGTCGCTGCTGTGGACTATGCCGCCTATTACATGCTAGGTGGCCGGTCGCCTGAAACTCTGGCCAAGGCCCGCGTGCTGAAGTCCAAAGTCGACCGCTGTGATGATCTTTACGGCATTGCCAAAGGGCAGCCTGCTGAGGTTCTCGATCGAGGCACCCTGCCTCCGGCCGATATCCCGACAGATATCGCCCACGAGCTGTCCAAGCTTGATCCCGGTGAGGTGTCAACCGCGCTGACCCGCGCCGGGGGACAGACACTTGTGTTTCTGATGCTCTGCGGCCGGACCAACCAGATCTCAGAAGATGCCCCGGATCGGGACCAGATCACGCTGGGTCTGCGCAATCAACGGATCACCTCGCAGGCCGAAGGGTATCTGGCTCAGCTGCGCGCTGACGCCCGCATCATCGAGAAGTAAATGACCGCGACACAAACGCCCCCGCCGATTGCCCTGACCTGTGGCGAACCGGCGGGGATTGGGCCGGAACTGGCCGAAACGGCCTGGCGTCTTACCGGCGCACAGGCCCCATTTTTCTGGATTGGCGATCCGGCACATCTGCCCGGCACCGCCCCCCATGCCCTCATCTCAGATCCGTCTGAAGTGGCCCAGGTGAACGCGCAGGCCATGCCGGTGTTGCCGCTTGCGTTTGACGGCCCGCGCATCTGTGGCACGGCCCAGCCCGCCCATGCCAAAGGTGTCATCCAATCCATTGAAACCGCAGTAGATCTGGTCAAACAGGGCAAGGCCTCTTCGGTCTGCACTCTGCCGATCCACAAACAGGCCTTGGCCGAAGGCGCGGGCTTTGCCTATCCCGGTCACACCGAATTTCTCGCCTATCTTGGCGGGGTGGATGAGGTGGTGATGATGCTGGCCTCGGATCAGCTGCGCGTGGTGCCGGTCACCATCCATATCGCGGTCGCAGATGTGCCAGCGGCCTTGACGCCCGCGCTTTTGGAAAAACGCATTCGGATCACCCATACGGCACTCACCACACAGTTCGGTCTTGAACGCCCCCGCATTGCTGTGGCGGGCCTGAACCCCCACGCCGGGGAAGGTGGCCGCATGGGCCTTGAAGACATGCAGGTGATTGCGCCTGTGCTGGACAAACTCCGCGCGGACGGCATGGAGATCACAGGCCCCCTGCCCGCCGACACCATGTTCCACGCCCGCGCCCGCAAGGGGTATGACGTGGCGATCTGCATGTATCACGATCAAGCGCTGATCCCGATCAAGACGCTGGATTTCGACCGAGGGGTGAACGTGACCCTGGGCCTGCCCTTCATCCGAACCTCCCCGGATCACGGAACCGCCTTTGATATCGCAGGCCAAGGCATAGCCAACCCCACCTCAACCATCGAAGCGCTAAAACTGGCCGCAAAACTGTCGCGAAGCTAAGGCCGAAATTGGCCCGCTATACCTCCCGGCAAGGAACAGATCTTTGCCGACATCCACAGAAAGTTCGGTGATAGTCTGATCTAAGCCCATTGTTGACGAATGCTGCAGGGTGCAACTAAAACCGCTTTCGCTCCTTAGGAATAGATGCACAAATTCTAGCGGGGCTTTGCTAATTGGTTTTGATACATCAGTGTTTGGCAGGTCTGACTTGTCTCCGTGAACACTTCAAAAGCCAGAACGACCCAAGTATGATTCAGAACATAACCGCTTTTTGCTACGCAACTTTCTTTGTTTTGGCGTTGGCCAGCCCTTTCATGCCTGTATTCCTTATCTGGAGACTGGCAGGCGTTTCCGCCCTCGCATATGCAGCGGGGAAGCTCATAGCAGGGCCTGTGCATTGGTCTGACCAGAACGTCGGCCACTTCATTGGCACAGTGATGCTTGTTCTTTTTGGCTGCGCCATCGCCCTCGCGATCATTATACGGTTTGTAATTTCGGCAGCACGAAAAACCTTGAACACTGGCACGATGATAGGCCCCAAAAATCACTTCATGATTTACTTCGATACTGCTGCCTTGATCGCAGTTGGCTGCTATGCGGGTTTGCTGCTGGCGATCACTCTGGCTTTTGTGCTTTCTGGGGCAGCCATTGGCATGAACCTCGATTTCAGCGTAGCCATTTTGGCGTCTGTCGTTGCCGCCAGTGTTTTCGCTTTATCAAGGAAAAAGGTAGCGATCATGATTGTTTCCCTCTTCGCTACTTTGGCGGTGTCGGCATTCACAGGATCAAGGCAAACCGATCAAATTCTCGAAACCGCCAAAGCTTTCGCAGATGGTCGGGCTTGGTGCTTAACAACTTGGGGCGGATCAGGTCCAATCTCAGAAGTTAGGCAGCTCGGTTTTTTTGCTTTACCAAAGGGCGGTTCATACCCGCATCTAGGGCTGCTGATCCGCGAGGAAGGCGAAACGGTGCTGGCTTCTCACTGGTCGATACGACAGCAGGCGTTTGATGAAGGGATCAATGCAAGCGGGGGCGTTCCTGCCTGCCACCCTGTTGAAAGTTTTGCTGAAGCTCTCGAAAACGGGGATGTCGAGAACGATATCTATGGCGTTGGCTCAGAGGTGTATTCCATCAGGCGAGAGCTTGAGCCGCGCGCTTTCACTGATCGGGTATCTATTCGTAGCAATCAACTGACTGGACCAAGCAACGCCGATCCTGGAATTACTGAAAGGGTGGAGTTGGTCTACAATCCACGCGAACCACATGTGCCTGACGACGCCGTATCGCTCACTATGATGCCAGACCCTGACGAGTTGGATGCTGACGCCCTAATTGGGCGAAATCGGCTCATCGTTGCGGGTATTGATGAAATGACGCAGCAAGATTTATTCTTGTATTGCCTGCACGGCCCTCATGCCAACCACATGTGCCGTGCTCAGGTCTATGACGGATCATTGGGATACAATTTCTACCTTCCTTTGGATCAAATCGACCAATGGCGCGAGGCCGCAGAACATGTGAAGGCTTTATTTGAATCGCTACAAGTAAGGTAACATTAAGGGGTAGCGTGTGGGAAACACTACAATCGAGACCATGAAAGCGGACCTTCCATTTGTTACGAAAGGTCCGCTTAGCCGACGCCTGGGGGGCTGGACCTGTAGTGCTAGCTTCCCACACATAAGTCTCCCTGCGTGATCTGCGCGCTCCCGCATCCCACTGCCTCTGTCCCTCTCGGGCAATAGCGCTTAAAACGCCCGTATGAGCCAGATTGATTCCCTTCCGCCCCTTCGCGACGTTATCGAGACCCACGAGCTTGTGGCTCGCAAAGCTTTGGGACAGAACTTTCTGCTTGATCTCAATCTGACCTCGCGCATCGCCCGTATTGCCGGTGATCTGTCAAACACCGATGTGCTTGAGGTGGGCCCCGGTCCCGGAGGTCTCACCCGGGGGCTTTTGGCCGAAGGCGCGCGCCGTGTTTTGGCGATTGAGAAAGACCACCGCTGTCTGCCCGCTCTGGCCCAGATCTCGGACCTGTATGACGGCCGGTTGCAGGTGATTGAAGGCGATGCGCTTGAGGTGAACCCGCTTGAACACCTGACGCCGCCCATCGCGATCTGTGCCAATCTGCCCTACAACGTCGGTACCGAGCTGCTGATCCGCTGGCTGACGCCCAAAGAATGGCCGCCAGTCTGGAACTCACTGACTTTGATGTTTCAGAAGGAAGTGGCGGAACGCATCACGGCGCAGCCCGGCTCAAAAACCTATGGGCGTCTGGCAATCCTGTCGCAGTGGCGCACCGATGCCCGCATCGCCCTGACCCTGCCGCCCGAGGCCTTCTCACCGCCGCCCAAGGTGCATTCCGCCGTGGTGCATCTCACCGCCCTGCCAGAGCCGCGTTATCCCGCCGATGCCAAGGTTCTGGAACGAGTGGTCGCCAAGGCCTTTAACCAGCGACGCAAGATGCTGCGGGCTGCGCTGAAGGGGTTGGCGCCGGATGTAGAGGATCGGTTGATCGCCGCAGGCATCAAACCAACTGAACGGGCTGAGCAGGTCTCGCTTGAGGCCTTCTGCGCGCTGGCCCGTCAGTTCGAGAAAACCTGATCGGGCTGCGCCCGGATTGGACCGGGCGCCATTGCGCAGGGACCTAGCGCAAGAGGTTGCTCCGAATTGCCGCAACCTCGGCATCCGAGATTTTGAGCACATCACGGCGATAGGCCTCAAAAGATCCATATTGGTCTTTGACCGCCTGAAGCGCGGCCTGCATCTGTTCCGGGTGCGCGCCAAAAGCGGGCCGCAGGGATTTGGGTCCATGCCCCACCAGTTTTTCCAACTCACCAAAGGTGAAAAGATTGGTGGTCAGGTAATCTCTCAAGGCATCTTCTTCTGAATACCCCAGCACCAGCAATGTCACCGCCGCGAGGTACCCCGTCCGGTCTTTGCCCCCCGCACAGTGGAAGAGGACCGGATAGCTGCTGTCATCCGCCAGGATGTGCAGGAAGCGCGACACTTGTGTGCTGAAATCGGTTCCAAAATCGCGATAGCGGTCTATGCGGATAGCAGCGAGGTCGACGTCATGATCGGACAACAGCTGATCAATTTCGTGGAATTTTCCCTCAAACCAAAGCGGCCGGATCCGCTCGGCAACCTCAACCGGCATGATCTTGGCGATATCTGCAGGATCGGATCCAATTGGGAGATTGACGTTGAAATCGACCCCCTGCAGCGGTTTGTTGGGATGCGTTGCAAGCTCATCTGGCGCGCGCAGGTCGATGATCGTCTCAATGCCCTTCGCTTCGAGATATGATTGGTCCGCCGGGGTCAGGGCATCCAACTGATCTGAGCGAAAGAGCATCCCGGGCTTGATGCCCTGATCCGGGGTCACAAGCTCGCGGAAATTGCTCAAGGCTCCTACGGGATGAGACAGGTCTATCTGGTTACAAGCCGCGGGCATATCGATATCCAGCTGGGTCGCGCAGGCCGCCTCCTGTGCAGTGGCGGTCAGGGGAGCGAGGCACAACAGCCCCACAGCGATATAGGTGTTCGTCATTTGCATATTGCCTCCGAAACGATGGTGTCACGCTGCGTATCCACCGAAAATTTGGGTACAGAAAGTTGGTCTCTATCTGATTTTCTGATAGAGATGAGCCATGGCAGATTTTGAACAGCTCCAAGCCTTTGTCGCGGCTGTAGAAACCGGATCTTTTTCCGCAGCGGCCCGAAGATTGGGAAAGGCGCAATCGGCCGTCAGCACGGCTATTTCCAATCTGGAAATCGACCTGGACATCAACCTCTTTGACCGCACCGCCTATCGCCCGGAGTTGACAGAAGCCGGCACTCGACTTTTGCGTCATGCGCAATCTGTCCTAGAAGAGGTCAACGCGCTTCACGTGGATGCACAGGCGCTCAACGATCAGGCCGAACCAAGGTTTTCTTTGTTTGTCGAACAGGGTCTCATGGTGCCGCGTATGCGCGGTCTGGTGGCGCAGCTTGCCGAGACCTTTCCGACCATCGAGCTTAATTTCGCCCACCTCCCGCGTCCGGCGATTGTCTCTGCGCTTCGGACCTCTCAGGTGGATCTGGCTCTGATCACCGGTGCGGACCGCATGGAGGGCGGGTTTCGCACCCGTGGCATTGGGTTTCAACGCTTGGTGCCTGTCTGCAAATCGGATCATCCGCTTTCGGTGCCCCGAGAAATTTCACGCGGAGATCTGAAACGGCACAGGCATATTGTCGGGCCCTCAGGCCCGGATGTGCCCACAACCCGTCGCGCGCTCAGCCCAAAAATCTGGACAGTTGAAGATCCGCAGACACAGCTTGAGTGTGTTGTCTCTGGATTGGGTTGGGCTGAATGCCCGGTGGATATGGTCGCGGAGCTCGTCACAAATGGGACGTTGGCCGTGATGGAATATGCATTTGAACAAAACGCCATCCTCGACACGGTTGGCGTCGTAACCTCCAACAAACCCGTGACAGGTCCGGTGCAAAATTGGGTTCTGGAACAATTGGGGCACTGGGATCAAAAGGCCTGGGTCGGCCCGTCTCTCATAGGACGCAAACAATACAGCCGCACCGGGCCATCGTCACAAAAGTAAAACCCCCGCCGTTTCCGGCAGGGGTCAAATCTTTCCAGGCGCAGGGTCTTACTCAGCCGCATCCGGTGCTGGTGCGTCCGGCGCTGGCGACTCGGCTTTGGGCTCGGGCTTTTTGCGCGGGGCACGCGGCTTGCGCGGCGCTTTGGGTTTTTCCTCACCGCTGGCCTCGGGCTTCTTACGAGGCGCGCGGGGTTTGCGGGCGGGCTTGGGTGCCTCAGCCTCTGCAGCAGGCGCAGGCTGTTCAACCACCGGAGCCGCTTCGGGCGCGCTGGCCATCGGCAGCTCGGGCTGCGCATCTCCGCGGCTTTCCGGGGTTTCGACCAGACCGGTATCGTCTTCGGGCGTCACCACATCCAGAACATCCGGCTGTTCGCTCGGCACATGCACGGGCTGTGTCGGCTGAACAGGCGTCTCAGCCTCAACACGGGCGCGATGATCCGCCTCACGCTGGGCACGATCGCGATCACGCTGTGCCTGACGTTCCCGGTTGTCGCGCTCTTGCTGCTCGCGACGTGCGTCTTGTTCTTTCTGGGCTTCACTCAGCATCCGCATGTAATGCTCGGCGTGCTGTTGAAAGTTCTCAGCAGCGACCCGGTCGTTCGCCAAGGTGGCGTCACGGGCAAGCTGATTGTATTTATCTATGATCTGCTGCGGAGTACCGCGCACCTTGCCTTCGGGGCCAGAGCTGTCAAACACGCGGTTGACGACATTGCCCAGCGAATTGTTGCGGTTGCGGTTGTTCTTATTCCGCGAACGGGATTTTGAGGAACGCATTCTTTTTTGTATCCAGCCTGATTTGCGACTGCGGGCGACCCCCTGTAGCGCTTCTTGCGCCAATCCGGATCTGTCGCCTGTGATGTGTGGCTTGGTGTCGGGCGGGCAAGTGAAACCTGCCATCGTCATTTCCGACAGGCTTGAATAACCACAGGCGCCGCGCAGAAACAAGAGGCAAAGGGGTTAAATTCGCCCTTTGCCATAAAATTCAGTGTATTTTTGCCGATGAATGCCCCAAAACCACGCGATCTCGTCCATCCATGTCCTGAATGACACGCACCCCAGTCAGATTGGCCTGTCGCATCATCTCGGCAACAGCCTCGCCCTGCGTCGGACCAATCTCCACCATAAGGCGACCTTCCTCAACAAGATACACGCCTGCCTGGGCGCAGATCACACGGTAGGCCGCCAAACCATCGCCTTCATCCGTGAGCGCCATGCGCGGCTCATGGTGTCGCACCTCGGGCGACAGCCCTGCCATCTCATCCAGTGCGATATAGGGTGGATTTGAGACGATCAGATCAAACCGCTGTTTCACCTGATCCAAAGGCGCAAACCAACTCCCCTCTTCAAAGGCTGCCCGATGAGCCAGATCAAGCTGATCCCGATTGGCTATGGCCACCTCAAGCGCCTGCACGCTTAGATCAACACCAACACCAATACAGTCCGCCCGCTCCGCCAGAAGCGTCAGCAAGATGCATCCCGATCCGGTGCCCAGATCCAGGACCGTGCCAAAGGGTTCGGCCAAGGCCGCTTCGATCAGCGTTTCGGTCTCTGGACGTGGGTCGAGCACATCTGACGTCACCTGAAAGTCACGCCCGTAAAACTGCCGGTGCCCGGTCAGATGGCTCACCGGCACCCGCGCGGCACGACGTTCAATCACCGTTTCATACAGGATCTGCAGCTCTTGTGAAATTTCATCGGGCAGAAACAGGGTCAACCGGCCCGGAGCCACCTTCAGCACATGCGCCAAAAGACGGCGCGCATCTCGCCCGGCATCTGGCACACCCGCCTCAACAAGCCGAGCCGTGCCGCGCGCCACAAGTTCAGATCCACGCATGATATCCTCACCATGTTTCTCGGTGCCGCTCGGGCACCACCGATGCTTTAACTGCCCATCTCGGCCAGCTGCGCCGCCTGCTGTTCTGCGGTCAGCGCATCGACAATCTCATCCAGATCCCCCTGCAGGATCTGGTCCAGCTTATACAGCGTCAGGCCGATCCGGTGATCGGTCATGCGGCCTTGTGGGAAGTTATAGGTGCGCACCCGTTCCGAGCGATCGCCCGACCCCACCTGCGATTTCCGGTCGGCAGAGCGTTCCTGATCCGCTTTCTGGCGCTGCATATCAAACAGACGCGCGCGCAGAACCTGCATGGCAATCTCGCGGTTGCGGTGCTGGGATTTCTCGGAACTGGTCACCACCACGCCGGTGGGCAAGTGGGTGATCCGCACAGCCGAGTCGGTGGTGTTGACATGCTGCCCCCCAGCGCCCGAACTGCGCATAGTGTCGATGCGGATGTCATTGGCATTGATCTCGATATCGACGGCTTCCGCCTCGGGCAGGACCGCGACAGTCGCCGCTGAGGTGTGGATCCGTCCGCCCGATTCCGTTTCCGGAACCCGCTGTACCCGATGCACGCCGGATTCGTACTTCAGACGGGCAAACACCCCATCCCCTTCGATCCGCACCACCAGCTCTTTCAAGCCACCCAGATCCGAGATCTGTTCTTCGATAACTTCCCAGCGCCAGCCGCGCGCCTCGGTATAGCGCTGATACATCCGCGCCAGATCACCGGCAAACAGCGCCGCCTCATCCCCGCCCGTGCCCGGACGGATCTCAAGCATCGCCGGACGGCCATCGGCGGCATCCTTGGGCAAGAGTGCCAGTTGAACCTGACGCTCCACCTCGGGCAATTGCGCGCGCAGACCGGGCAATTCTTCTTCCGCCAGTTCGCGCATGTCGGGATCATCGAGCATTGCCTCGGCCTCGGCGATATCGGCCACAATGCGCTCCCACTCGGCGATCTGATCGACGACGGGTCTCAGCTCGGAATACTCTTTGCCCAGCGCGGCGATATCGCCATCGCCGGTGGCCATGCAGGCCTCGACATATTCAAGCCGGTCTTTGATTTGGTGCAAACGGTCAGAAGGGATCATTCTGGTTGCATTGCCCATTCAGGCGGCGGGGTCAAGCGCCCTCTTGTTCGTCACGCATCTGCGCCAACCATCCGTCAACACGGGCTTTGTTCACGCCAAGGTCGGATTGGCCAAACCGCAACCGCCCCCAGATCTCTATCATTCCCGCCCCAGCCTGCACCGTGGTGTAATCGGGAAAACCAAACCAGGCACTGCGGGTGACATAGGTGACACGGCCCTCTTCGGGCGCACCTGCCAGAACATGGGTGCGTGGCGTGGCGAGGATCAGCTTATGCAAATGCGCCAAGCCAGCCCCCTCAACGGCACTCTTGCGGCGCACGCCCCCTGCCAAATCCTGATCGGCCGTGACCTGCGGATCTACATGCCACCGGGCGGGATCAGAGGGCGCCAGCCGGATCCATACCAGTCCCGCGATTAAGCAAATCATGATCAGATACAGTGCCATGCGCATTCAGGCCCCCATGCCGCATTTGTCGGGGCACAGGGATGCCATGCCCCCGAGAGAGACAAAAGCGCAATCTGCGGGCAAAGCCAGTTTCCGCTCAGCGGCGGGTCCAGCCCCAAAGACATAAAAGCTCGGTCGCCACATGCGCCGCAGCCACAGCCGTGGCGCCGGTGGTGTCAAACGGCGGAGACACCTCGACCACATCCCCACCAACCAGATTGATCCCCGCCAGTTCGCGCAGGCAAACCGCCGCCTGATGGCTGGTCAACCCTCCCCAAACCGGGGTGCCCGTGCCGGGGGCAAAGGCCGGGTCCAACGCGTCAATGTCAAAGGTCAGATAAACCGGGTTGTCGCCCACAATCTCTTTGACCCGCGCCGCAATGGCCTCTGGCCCCTCGCGATGCACCTGGCGCGCATCCAGAATATTGAACCCAATCGGATCCGGATTGTCGGTGCGAATACCGATCTGGGCCGAACGCTCTGGCACAACAAGGCCCTCTTTGGCGGCCTTGTACATAAAGGTGCCGTGATCCACGCGGGTGGTGTCATCATCTTCCCAAGTATCCGTGTGGGCATCAAATTGGATCACACTCAACGGCCCGTGTTTCTCGGCATGGGCGCGCAGGGCCCCATGGGTCACCGAATGATCCCCTCCCAGCGAGATGCAGGCCGATCCCTGTGCCAGAATACCCGCGATATGCTCTTGGATATTGGTTTGGATCAGATCAGGCCGGGCATAATCAAACGCCATATCGCCATAATCCGCGATGGCAAATTCGCTCAGCACATCATAGCCCCAGCCATAGGGCGCATCACATGGCTGCAACAACGACGCCTCGCGAATGGCACGCGGCCCAAGCCGGGTGCCGGGCCGGTTGGTCACCGCCTGATCAAAGGGCAATCCCGTCACCGCAATATCAACCCCGCTCAGCTCTTTGCTGTATTTGCGGCGCAGAAACGACGCCGCCCCGGCAAACACGTTTTCAAAGGAAGGCCCTTTGAAATCCTCGCGGGTAAAAGCGTGGTCGATCTGGGTCTTGGCGTCTTCAAGGCTCATGGCGATGTCCTTTGCGGTGTCGGGGTGGGCGGGTGGGCGACATCGCAAAGGACATCGCCCAACCGGTCATTTCACAGGCAGAGCGGTTTCGATCAGGCGCGCAAAGAAACTTGCGCCAACCGGTGAGATCTCATCGTTGAAATCATATTCCGGGTGGTGACAGGTCGGCGTATCGCCTTGCCCCAGGAACAGATAGGCCCCCGGACGCGCCTCAAGCATATAGGAGAAATCTTCGCCCGGCATGATCGGCTTGGTATCCCCATTCACCGCCTCATCTCCAACAATCTCCCGCGCCACATTGGCGGCGAAATCCGCCTGCTCGGGGTGGTTGATGGTCGGCGGATAGCCTTCTTCATAGACCAGTTCGGCCTCAAGACCGTAACTCTTGGCCTGGAACTCGGCAATCTCGGCCATACGCGCCTTCACCAGCGCCTGCACCTCTTTGTCAAAATAGCGCACGGTCCCATTCAACACCGCCTGATCGGGGATGATGTTCATCGCCGTCCCGGTGTGGATCTGGGTCACGCTCACCACCAGCCGGTCCAGCGCATCAATATTGCGCGACACAATCGACTGCAGCGCCAGCACAAGCGAACTTGCGGCGATCACCGGATCGCGGGTTTCATAGGGCATGGCGCCATGGCCGCCGACACCTTTGAGCGTAATGGTGAACTCATCGACACCTGCCAGCAAAGCACCCCGGTTGGTGTGCATCTGCCCCGCAGTCTCACCGGGCATATTGTGGATGCCATAGACCTCGTCGATGCCAAACCGATCCATCATGCCCTCTTCGACCATGATGCGCCCGCCCCCTTCGTTCTCTTCCGCAGGCTGGAAAATCAGCGCAACCTTGCCGCTGAACTTGCGGGTCTCCGCCAGATATTTCGCAGCCCCCAAAAGCATGGTGGTATGGCCATCATGCCCACAGGTATGTGCCATGCCGGGAATTTTCGACGCGTATTCCGAACCCGACAGATCCTCCATCGGCAGCGCATCCATATCGGCGCGCAGCCCAATACAGCGACCTTCACCCTGCCCCTCGATAATCGCAACAACACCGGTGCGCGCAATGCCCTCGTGGATGTCGGTGATGCCAAATTCCTTCAGCTTCTCAACAACAAAGGCTGCGGTCTTGTGGCAATCCAAACCCAGTTCCGGGTATTGGTGCAGATGCCGACGCCACCCGGTCATCTCGTCTGACAGAGCGGCGATCGAATTGAGTATGGGCATGGGTTTCTCCTTCGCGCGCAGGCTGAGGCGAAACCCATGGTTTGGCAAGAGCCAATATGATCAAATCGCGTGGCGTGTCTCGATCAACCGCGCGAAAAAGCTTGCGCCTACTGGGGCAACTTCGTCGTTAAAGTCGAACTCCGGGTGATGCACCGAGGGGCCAATCCCCTGCCCCAGAAACAGAAATGCCCCCGGCCGCGCCTCAAGCATATAGGAGAAATCTTCGGCCCCCATTTCCGGTGCCAGATTATCCACCACATCCGGGGTCACGCCACGTGCCACATCCGCCGCGAACATTGCCTGCGCCGCGTGGTTGATGGTCGGCGGATAGCCCGCCTGCCAGTCCAATTCGATCTCAACCCCGAAACTGGCCGCATGGCCCGCAATCATTTCTCGAATGCGGCGTTCGCCCATCTCACGCATCTCGGGCGACAGGGTCCGCAGCGTGCCCGAAATCACCGCCTCTTCAGGAATGATGTTCATGGCCGAGCCGCCATGCACCTGCGTCAGTGACAAAACCGCCGATTGCATCGGGTTCACATTGCGCGACACCACCGATTGCAACGCGGATCCAAGAGCAAACACACAGGGCAGCGGATCAATGGTTTCATGTGGAAACGCCGCGTGGCCGCCTTTGCCTTTGATGATGATGTTGAAATCATCCACCGCCGCCATCAGCGCCCCTGGCCCGGTGCGCAGCTCGCCAAATTCGGCAAAAGGATCGGTGTGGATGCCATAGACCTCTTCCACCCCAAACCGGTCCATGACCTTTTCGTCCTGCACCATAATGCGCCCGCCGCCGATGGTCTCTTCCGCCGGTTGGAACAGCAAGACAACCTTGCCTTTGAAATTACGGGTCTCGGCCAGATATTTCGCCGCCCCCAGCAACATCGAGGTATGCCCATCATGGCCGCAGGCATGCATTTTGCCCGGCACCGTGCTGGCCCAGTCTTTGCCGGTTTCTTCATCCATCGGCAGGGCATCCATATCCGCGCGCAGGGCCGTCACCGGCCCTTCCCCTTTGCCATGGATCACCGCAACCACTCCGCTGGTGGCGATGCCGGGGTGGATTTCATCGACGCCAAACTCTTTTAGACGCTCGACCACAAACCCTGCGGTCTCGTGGCAATCCAGCCCTAATTCCGGGTTCATATGCAGGTGACGACGCCATCCCGCCATTTCTTCGGCAAAGCCGGCAATACGGTTCACAACAGCCATGACTGGACTCCTCTTGTCTCTTGCCCCATGGCTTAGCCAAGGACCTACGGGGGATGCAATGCGCGATAACCAAAACACCGACCTAATACACAATCCCAAAGGCGGCATGCCGCGCCTGCTCGAAATCATGCGCGCGCTGCGCGACCCGGTGGGCGGATGCCCCTGGGACATTGAACAGACCTTCGCCACCATCGCGCCCTTCACCATTGAAGAGGCCTATGAGGTCGCGGATGCCATTGAACGCGAAGCCTATGACGAACTAAAGGGCGAGCTGGGGGATTTGCTGTTCCAATCGGTGTTTCATGCTCAGATGGCCAGCGAACAGGGACTATTTGATTTCAACGATGTGGCCGACACCATGTCGGACAAGATGGTCGCGCGGCATCCCCATGTCTTTGGCGACGAAAGCCCGGACAAATCCGCCGAACAGCAAACCCAGGACTGGGAAAAGATCAAGGCCGCAGAGCGCGCAGCCAAGGCACAGGCCGGTGTACTCGACGGGGTGGCTGCTGGTCTTCCGGCCCTCCTGCGCGCTGTCAAACTGCAAAAACGCGCCGCGCGCGTGGGATTTGACTGGCCCGAAATCGACATGGTCCTCGACAAGGTCAGCGAAGAGGTCACCGAGCTGCGTGAAACCACCAATGCCGAAGATCAATTCGAAGAATTCGGCGATCTGCTGTTTGTCATGGCCAATCTGGCACGCCACATGGACATCGACCCCGAGGCCGCGCTGCGGGCCGCCAATGCCAAGTTCACCCGCCGCTTCGAATACATCGAAGATCAACTGGCGCAGCGCGGCAAAACACCCGCTCAGAGCGATCTGGCAGAGATGGATGGGCTGTGGAACGAAATCAGACTGGCCGACAAAGCGACAAAAAGTGATACCTGATGTTTGTACTCAGGTATTGACCTGACAAAAATCGTCAGCCAAAGACAGCAGTAACACATACCCATATTTCGGAGATTGCCATGTTCTTGCGTCTGACCACTGCCGCTGTTGTGCTGAGCGCCGCACTGCCCGCGTTTGCCAATGAGGTGAATGTCTATTCTTATCGCCAGCCCGAGCTGATCAAGCCGCTGACCGATGCCTTCACCGAAGAGACAGGCATCAAGGTCAACGTGGCCTATCTGAAAAAGGGCATGGTGGAACGCCTGCAGGCCGAGGGCAAACGCTCGCCTGCGGATCTGGTCTTTACCGTTGATATCTCACGGCTCGCGGCTGTTGTAGATGGCGGTGTAACCCAGCCCATCGAAAGCGATGTGCTAACCGCCAGTGTCCCCGAAATCTATCGTGACCCGGACGGCCACTGGTGGGGCCTGACCACCCGAGCGCGCATTGTCTACGCCTCGAAAGAGGCCGTGGCTCCGGGCGAAGTGACAACCTACGAAGATCTCGCCGATCCCAAATGGAAAGGCCGCATCTGCACCCGTTCCGGCACGCACGCCTATACCGTCGCGCTGGTCTCTGCGGTGCTTGAGCACCACGGGGAAGAGTACACCAAGACCTGGCTTGAGGGCGTCAAAGCCAATCTGGCACGCAAACCTCAAGGCAACGACCGCGCGCAGGTCAAAGCCATCTGGGCCGGCGAATGTGACATCAGCCTCGGCAACACCTATTACATGGGCAAAATGCTGAGCGATCCGAAGCAAAAGGCCTGGGCCGATTCCGTCAACGTGCTGTTCCCGACCTTTGAAAATGGCGGCACCCATGTGAACATTTCCGGTGTGGCGATGACCAAAGCGGCGCCCAACCGCGACAATGCGCTGAAAATGATGGAATTCCTTGCGTCCTCCAAGGCACAAGAGGTCTATGCCTCGGCGAACTACGAATACCCGATTGCACCGGGCACCGAAGCGACAGAGGTGGTCAAAGGCTGGGGTGAGTTCACCGCAGATGATGTCAATCTGATGACCCTCGCAGGCAACCGCAAAGCCGCGCTGCGCCTGATCGAAGAAGTGGATTTTGATGGGTGATGAGCTGATCTGACCTTTGGTCGATCACCCCACGGACACACCAAAGCCGCGCCTCAGGCGCGGCTTTTCCTTTGCGGGATGGTGGGCGGGGCGAGGTGCGCAGCACAAGCGCCCATCGTCCCGCAACGACAGATCTTGACACCCTGCAGTTTCCGCGCAATCTCACCGCTGTTCTCAGGGCGGGGTGAAATTCCCCACCGGCGGTAAGCAGCAATGCAAAGCCCGCGAGCGCCTCACATCTGAGGGTCAGCAGATCTGGTGCAACTCCAGAGCCGACGGTCATAGTCCGGATGAAAGAGAACGGGATATTGGGCATCTTGCATGCCCCAATAGGCCTGTTTGCCTTGAGTTGTGAGCGTAGGAAAAAGGACAACGCCATGACTCGTCTCTCCCCCGTCATTTCCGGGGCCCTTCTGATGGTCACCGCCGGGCTGCTTTTTGCGGTGGTCAACACTCTGGTGCAATACAGCGCCATGACCCACGGCCTTCCGGCCTCTCGCATCGCTTTCTGGCAATATCTCATTGCCTTCCTCACCGCCCTGCCCTGGCTAATCCGCCGCGGACGCAGCGCCATGCGCACCGGTCAGCTGCCGCTGCATCTGACCCGCGTGGCCTGTGCCGTGATCGGGGTTCAGCTCTGGACCATGGGGCTCGCCCATGTGCCAATCTGGCAGGCCATTGCGCTGATCATGCTGTCGCCCTTCTTTGTCACCCTCGGGGCAGGTCTGGCGCTTGGGGAAACCATCAGCCCCACACGACTGGCGGCGGTTTTCATCGGCTTTGCCGGTGGCATGGTGATCCTTGCCCCCTGGTCCGACAGCTTTACCCCCTATGCGCTTTATCCAATTGGCGCGGCGTTTTTCTGGGCCATGACCTCACTGCTGACCAAGAAAATCAGCGCCGTGGACAGCTCAGAAACCCTGACTTTCTATCTGCTGCTGCTGCTCACCCCCGCCAATGCGGTGCTGGCTCTGGGCGACGGTCTGGCCATCGATCTGGCCGCCTCAGGCGCTCTACTGCTGGTGATGGGGATTTTGACGGCGATTGCGCAATATGCCATTGCCCGCGCCTATAGCCTCGCGGATGCGGCCTTTCTCCAGCCCTTTGACCACGTCAAACTGCCGTTCAACGTAGCATTGGGGCTGATTGTCTTTGGCTGGGTGCCCCCCGGCGCGCTCTGGATCGGCGCCAGCTCGATCATCGGCGCCTCGCTCTATCTGCTGCAGCAGGAAAATCGGGCGCAGCAAGTAGCTTAACCCTCTCGAAGCACGCAAAAGGGCGCGCAATCTGCGCGCCCTTTTTTCGTGTCACATCAGTTTACTGAAATTCAGCTGTAAGCTCTGGCTCCGGTTTCGCAACCTCAAGAGCCTCTTCCAGAGAAAACTCCTTGCGCATCAAGGCCCGGCCAACGATGGCTGCGGAAATATTCGGGACATATTTCAGGCTCGACAGGTCATCGAGTTTATCGACCAACCCGCTGGCAATCACCCGGTGGCGCGTCACACCAGCCAGGGCCGAGATCACCCCCAGATGTTTATCGACCTCTTCGGCATCGCCGTCGATATCCGTGATCAGGACACCCGACAAAGGCGTATCCGCAAAGGATTCCAGAAAACGCGCGGGCTCCAGCGCGCTTTCGGTGCCCCAGCCATGGGTCATCAGCTTGCCCTGCCAGACATCCACCGCAAGAACCACCTGATCAGGGTAATGCGTGGCCAAGGTTTTCACGTCATCGGGCATTTGGGTGGCCAGTGTCCCGATCACGATCTGTGCCGCCCCCTGCTCGATCCAATGTTCCGCACGTTCACGGGTGCGAATCCCACCCGCGACCTGAACCGGCACACCCGCCTTGCGAATGATCTCTTCAATCAAGCCATCGCTGCCTTCATCTCCGGCCAGCGCATCAAAGTTGGTCACACTCAGGCTGTCGGCGCCGGCGGCCACCCAGGCGGCAACAGTGTCGAGTGGATCAACATGCCACAGCATGGCGTCGTCCATCCGGCCCCGGCGCAGGCTTACGCTGCGCCCTTTCTGAAGCTCTAGTGTAGGAATAATCTGCATTCGGCCCTCCCTATCGTAAAACACGTAAGGACAGCGTAGCAGCAAAACAGCGCGTCACGGCAAGGCGCACGGCAATTTATCAGCCAAACACGGCACGTCGCAAAATCACAAAACGAAAAAACGGCGCCAAAAGGCGCCGTTTTCCCTAAAAACGATCAGATCGCTTACGATGCTTCGGTGATGAACTTCACCGCGTCGCCGAACGTCTGGATGGTTTCAGCAGCGTCGTCCGGAATCTCGATGCCGAACTCTTCTTCAAACGCCATAACCAGCTCAACAGTGTCCAGGCTGTCTGCGCCCAGGTCGTCGATGAAGGACGCGGCCTCGGTGACCTTGTCTTCTTCAACGCTCAGGTGCTCAACCACAATCTTCTTCACGCGATCTGCGATGTCGCTCATGTTTCTTCCTCACTTCTGACGGCCAACTGGCCTTCACTGCCCTATCCGCTGGACAGGCGTATGTTGCCCTCGCGGGCGGCTCGAGTGCCCGAACACGCCACAAGGACATGAAGGGCGGGCATCTGGCACCCAGATTGGGGTGCGGCAAATACCGGGACTGACGCGCCTATAGCACAGGCGGAAAGGATGGCAAACGCTTTGTATACCTTTCTGACCTGCGCAGCTCTTTGGCGCGCCAAGGTGGTTACAACATGGCCATGCCACCGTTCACATGCAATGTGGACCCGGTGACATATCCGGCTTCGTTGCTGGCAAGATAAAGTACCGCGGCTGCGATCTCTTCGGGTGAACCCATGCGGGCGGCCGGGATCTTGCTATTGATGGCAGCTTTCTGCTCATCATTCAGTTTGTCGGTCATCGCTGTGGCGATGAACCCCGGTGCAACCGCGTTGGCGGTGATACCCCGGCTGGCAACCTCATAGGCAATTGATTTGGTCAACCCCACCAAACCGGCCTTGGCCGCAGCATAGTTCACCTGACCGGGGTTCCCAGTGGCGCCAACAATCGACGAGATATTGATAATCCGGCCCCAACGCGATTTCATCATCGGGCGCATCACCCCCCGGCACAGACGCATGGATGAGGTCAGGTTCACGTCAATCACCGACTGCCATTCCTCATCCGACATGCGCATAAAGATCTGATCGCGGGTGATGCCGGCGTTGTTGACCAGAATGTCCAGACCACCCATTGCGGCGATGGCTTCTTTCGGCAGCGCATCAACCGCAGCACTGTCACTAAGGTTACACGGCAAAACATGGGCGCGCGCGCCCAGCTCGGCGGCCAGCGCCTCAAGCGGCTCAACCCGGGTTCCGGACAGACCCACGGTTGCGCCCGCGCCATGCAGCGCTTTGGCAATGGCACCGCCGATACCGCCCGAAGCGCCGGTCACCAGCGCGGTTTTACCTGTCAGATCGAACATGGATGGCTCCTGCTACGTCAAATTTTGCATTGGTATTGCATCCACATCCCGCCACGGCAAGACAAAGCCCTAAAGGAAGTCTGAATTTCTGCACTTTCGCCGCGTCTTATGCGGCGACACTCAACAATTCTTGCGCCACACGAATTTTCTTGAAAATTCGACACCCCCGAAATCAAAACAGGAAGCGAATTTTCAAGAAAATTCGCCGCGTCGCTCACAGATAGACTAGATCATAACAATAAGATTTTGCGCCTTTTTGCGACACCCAGAGCCCTTCGGGAGGGATGTCCTGCGTTTGAAGAGGCTCTGGCACAGCCCACGGACGCCCTTGCAATTCATCCCCGTTCCAAGCGCCCCAACCAAAACTGGGACGCCAGGTTAGATACAGATCGCGATCGCTGCGTCGCCATGTGACCTGCGCATCGATGACACATCGCTCAAAGCGATAGATCACCGCATCAGACCGGCGCCGCAACTCGAGCGCTACGATCACTGCAGGCTTTCAACTGCAGCCTTCACATCCGCGGCCGCGCCAATGTTGCGCACGGCGGCGGGTTTGTGGATCCGACGCACCATGCCGGACAGCGCCTTGCCAGCCCCGATTTCCCAGAACTCGGTCACACCCTCTTCGACCATGGCCAACACCGATTCCCGCCAGCGCACCGAGCCACAGATCTGTTCAACCAGAAGCGAGCGGATCACTGCCGGGTTCGTGACCGCAGCGGCGCGGACATTCGCCACCACCGGCACAGCCGGGTCATTGATATCAACCGCATTCAGCGCCTCGGCCATGGCATCGGCAGCAGGCTCCATCAGCGCACAGTGGAACGGTGCGCTCACCGGCAACAACAGCGCGCGTTTCGCGCCTGCTGCCTTGGCCAGATCAACGGCGCGCTCAACCGCAGCCTTCGCACCTGAAATCACCACCTGCGCCGGGTCATTGTCATTGGCGGCGGCGCAAACCTCACCCTGTGCGGCCTCGTCAGCCACCTTTCGGACGGCCTCAAGATCAAGCCCCAGAACCGCCGCCATGGCACCTTCGCCTACGGGCACAGCCGCCTGCATGGCTTCGCCACGTTTGCGCAGCAGACGCGCGGCATCAGCCACGCTCAGCGCACCCGCCGCAGTCAGCGCCGAATATTCCCCCAGCGAATGCCCCGCAACAAAAGACGCGGCCTCGATGGTCACGCCCTCGGCCTCAAGCGCACGCATGGCGGCAATCGAGGTCGCCATCAGCGCCGGCTGGGCATTGGCGGTCAGGGTCAGGGTTTCAATCTCACCCTCCCAGATCAGCGAAGACAGCTTTTCGCCGAGCGCCTCGTCAACTTCGTCAAATACAGCGCGCGCTTCAGGGTAAGCATCGGCAAGATCCCGCCCCATACCAATCGCCTGTGCCCCTTGACCTGGAAAAATGAACGCTCGGGTCATGTCCCACTCCTTCAACAATGTTTGTCATCACATATCTGTCGTCTG
This sequence comes from Pelagimonas sp., assembly GCA_049116335.1. GTDB lineage: Bacteria > Pseudomonadota > Alphaproteobacteria > Rhodobacterales > Rhodobacteraceae > CANMIH01. The sequence continues at coordinate 235,299 of JAGDYZ010000008.1, forward strand.
AGGCGCATACTAGGACTAATCCCATCTGACAACGCCAAGACGCACGGCTTCTGTGCGCCCATGCGCGTTTATTGCGGGGCTGATCCTGATATCTGTGCGTCAACAAAGATATTCAGGAGAGCCCGAAATGGCGCTGGGAAACACCGCAACCCGATATGGCAGCCTGTCCAAGCTGATGCACTGGACCATGGCGCTTGGCATTCTCGCCATGATCCCACTTGGCAAGATCGCCAATGATATGGGGTTTGATACCCCCGACCTGCTGGCGCAGAAGGCCCAGCTGTTTTCGATCCACAAAACCATTGGTGTGGTGCTGTTCTTTCTTGCGGTGATCCGTTTGGTCTGGATGGTCACCCAGCCCAAACCCGTGACCTTGCACCCCGATCGCAAGCTTGAAGCTTTCGCCGCAGAAACCGTGCATGTGTTGCTCTATGCCTCGCTCGCGCTGGTGCCGCTGACCGGCTGGATCGAACATGCCGCCGCCACGGGCTTTGCCCCCATTCTTTGGCCCTTTGGTCAGGATCTACCCCTGATCCCCGACAGCCCCGCACTGGCAGAGTTTATGGCGGGGGCCCATAAAGTCGCCGTACGCCTGCTGATCCTGTCGCTGCTTTTGCATATTGCCGGTGCGCTGAAACACCATGTCATCGACCGCGACGCCACCCTGCGCCGCATGTTACCCGGATCGACCGATGCAGGCACCGCCACGCAAGAGGCGCACAGCCGCCTGCCCTTAATCGCCGCTGTGGTGGCCTATGTTGCAGCCTTTGCTGTTGGCGCACAGGCCGGATTGTTCAGTCATGCGGCAGAGGCCCCCGAAGCGGCGCAACTTGAAGCGGTGCAAACCGAATGGGTGCTCGACACCGGCGCGATCAACATTGGGGTGCGCCAGTTTGGCTCTGACATCGCAGGCAGTTTCGCGGACTGGACCGCCGCGATCAGCTTTGACGACAACATCACCGAGGGACCGCTGGGCACCGTCACCACGCAGATCTCAATCGGGTCGCTGACCTTGGGGTCGGTCACATCACAGGCGCTGGGATCTGAGTATTTCGATGCCGAAACCCACCCGGTGGCCACCTTTGAGGCCGAGATCTTGCGCGCCGAAGATGGCTATGAGGCACAGGGCACCCTGACATTGAAAGGCGCAAGCGTGCCGACCACCCTGCCCTTCACACTAGACCTAGACGGGGATCGTGCTGAGATGGCGGGCAGCCTCACGCTCAACCGGATAGACTTTGGCATTGGCGGAGAGGCCACTGCAGCCGGACAGCCGGAACCAATGGTGACGGTCGACATCACCCTGACCGCCACGCGCTAATTCCCAAAGACACATAAAAGCCCCGACACCTGTCGGGGCTTTTTCTGTGAAAACGTGATCTCGACGTCTCAAATGCCCGCGGTCAGCAAGGGCTAGCCCATCTGGGCAACCTCGGACCTGCGTTCAGCAGATCGCTACGCCATCAAAATGCGTTGCGCATTTTCTCTGGCTCAGACCGTGCCGTCTATTTCGAGGTCATATCTGCGCCCGTGAAGAACTGTCCGGCAATCCCGCTCGGCACTGCCAACAGGTCGATCTCCTCGTACGGCTTTCCGACAGAGCACCTGGTCCGGCGGACAATGCAACCTAACGAAATAAACAACGAAGGGGCGCAGCAACACCTTCAGGGCGCGGATCCAGTCCGGGGCGTCAAGAATATGTCCAAATATCAGGTTGTTTCCCGCACCAGCATAACATGCCAGTGACTGCTTGAACCCGTCGAGAAATAGACTGCGCAGATCTGACCACAAAAATTCCCGTCGTTCCAATCTGGAAGACGGCAACTCCCCGGGAGTACGCAGATGTTCAATGGAGCTGTGCCAGAACGGCACGTCTATTGTTATCATGCAACGCTTTGGCTGTGGTGGATTTCCCACTGCAAAAAGGACCGTGCGGGAAAGTGGTTTGGCCAGCCGTAATACATCCTGGAACATATGACGGAAGTTCGGGAGGCAAACATCTGACTAAATACAGTGTTTCAACCTCTCGCAGACCAAAGGCATCCATAAATCGACAGCTTCTTCAAAGCGCCGAGCCACAAAGTGTTCATGAACACTTTGATCTTCACGAGGACAGCTGACAGGCTGTCCAGCGCGTTTGCGCGCTCTTGCGATTTTTCATGAAAAATCGAAGCGCACAAAAAACCCCGGGTCTGTCCAGACCCGGGGCAGGTTCATCGCGATTTTGTTAAAATCACTCGGCTTTCATCGCCTCGATCGAGATCTTCACGTCCAGCTCGTCGCTGACGAAGGGCGCAAAGTTGCCGACGTTGTAATCCGACCGCAGGATGGTGGTGGTGGCGTCAAAACCCAGCCAGGGCTTTTTGGCCATCGGGTGCTCGCCCTGCTGATTCAGTTTTGCGTCCAGAACCACCGATTTGGTCACATCATTGATGGTCAGGTCACCGGTGATCAGCGCGGTGGTCTCGCCGGTCACTTCGATGCCGGTCGAGGTGAAGCTGATGGTCTCATCGCCAGTTGCGCCAAAGAAATCTTCTGCCATGAAATGGTTAAAGCGGGCTTCCCAACCGGTGAACAGGGTGCTCAGCGGAAACTCAACCTGAACCGACGAGGCCGCCGGGTTTTCGCTGTCAAACGAGATGGTGCCTTCAAAGCCAGAGAACATGTTGTATGTCGTCGAATAGCCCAGGTGGTTATAGCTGAACAGGATCTGGCTGTGGCTGGCGTCCAGCACATAGTTGTCAGCCGCCATTGCGGTGGTTGCTGCGGTCATTGGCAGAGCGGCGAGTGCCGCGGCAAAGAACATGGATTTCATCGGTTTAGCCTTTGTGAGGTGTGTGTCTGTGATGGGCTACATCTCACCTCAAACGGCGATTCACTCAATTCGCACAAATCCCACAGGCTCGGTGCGCAAATTCACACACGAAAGCGTGAGCTCGGCAAATTTGCGCGCAATTCAATTTAGGCGCGCAAAATCTCGCTGTCTCAGCGCCCTCATTGCACGCCAGACCACCAAATCCGCGATTGAGTGGTTGGGGCCGCCGCGTCGCGCCCCTATCTCTTTGCCCCACACAAAAAAAACGCCAGCAGAGGCTGGCGCTTTTCTATCTCAATAAACGGTCGATCTCAGCGGTGGCTGCGCCCCAGCGCCAGCAGGCTTAGCCCCATCAGGCCCATCACAAGCGTCACACCCAGTTTGATCAGCCCCTGAACGGGATCGCCGGCCAGCGACCCGGGGACGAACCAAAGACCCAAGGCCGCCACCGCAAGGGCCACGCCCATCACATATTGCAGGGCTTTTGTCATTACACTCGACTGGGTCATGGTACTCTCCACTCTGGCGGTCATATGCTTGGGTTCCGCCAATTTGATTGCTCATTCAGGTTGCATTAACCATGTCGGCAGATCAGGGCAGGAATGCGGCACATCCGTGAAATTGCTGTGCCAAAAGCCCGACGCCCCGCGCCCCTTGCATTATGGGCCAACCCGTGTATACGAGGCGCTCCTTCCGCAGATTTTTTGAACTGCGCAGCTCTCGTGGGCCGGGGCGGAAGGTTACACCCGACCCTTTGAAATGCGCCCATTGTGAATCGGAGAACTCATGCCCCTGTATGAGCATGTTTTCATTTCGCGTCAGGACCTGTCCAACGCGCAGGCCGAAGGCCTCGTCGAACACTTCGGCACCGTACTTGCAGACAACGGCGGCAAAGTCGTTGAGTCAGAGTACTGGGGCGTGAAGACCATGGCCTACAAGATCAACAAAAACCGCAAAGGCCACTTCGCCTTCCTGAAGACCGACGCACCGTCGGCCGCCGTTCAGGAAATGGAACGCCTGATGCGTCTGCATGACGACGTGATGCGTATTCTGACCATCAAGGTCGACGCCCACGAAGACGGCCCTTCGGTCCAGATGCAGAAAAAAGACGAACGCGGCGATCGCCGTGAGCGTCGCGATCGTTCGTAAGGAGTTAAACCATGGCTGCAAAACCATTTTTCCGCCGTCGTAAGGTTTGCCCCTTCTCGGGCGAGAACGCACCGAAAATCGACTACAAAGACACCCGTCTTCTGCAGCGCTACATCTCTGAGCGCGGCAAGATTGTGCCTTCGCGTATCACCGCAGTCTCGGCCAAGAAACAGCGTGAACTGGCTCGTGCCATCAAACGCGCTCGCTTCCTCGCCCTGCTGCCCTACGCCGTGAAATAAGGAGAGACTGATATGCAAGTTATCCTTCTGGAACGTGTGGCCAAGCTTGGTCAGATGGGCGACGTCGTAGACGTTAAAGCCGGTTACGCACGCAACTACCTGCTGCTGCAGGGCAAGGCGTTGACCGCTTCGAAAGAAAACCTGGCCCAGTTTGACGCGCAGAAAGCTCAGCTTGAAGCACGCAATCTGGAAACCAAGACAGAAGCTGAAGATCTGGGCGCACGCCTGGACGGCCAGCAGTTCGTGGTGATTCGTCAGGCATCCGACGGCGGCAACCTCTACGGTTCGGTGACCACTCGTGACGCAGCAGATGTTGCGGCCGAAGGTGGTTTCTCGATCGACCGTAAACAGGTTGTTATCCGTGACCCGATCAAGGTTCTCGGCCTGCACACCGTTGACGTTGTTCTGCACCCCGAAGTGATCGTCAGCATCAAGCTGAACGTTGCACGTTCGGCGGAAGAAGCTGAGCTTCAGGCAACTGGTAAATCGATCCAGGAACTGGCGGCTGAAGAAGAAGCGCAAGCTGAATTCGAAGTGTCGCAGTTGTTTGACGATATCGGCTCGGCCGCATCCGACGACGACGACGCGCCCGCAGCGGAAGCTTCGGACGACGAATAATCTAACCTTCCAAGGTTGGACCGAAACCGCGCGGGGCAACTCGCGCGGTTTTTTTGTACCTGGTCGGTGCGTGCGGCGCTGCCCCTCTTCGCCCCGATCTCGCGTTTTCAACGCGATGCAGGCGGTCGACACAATCCCAGCCCTATATCCATTCATTTTTGTCTAGATGCCCTGCACATCCGGGCAATGTTGTGATCCGTCGAGACGCGATAGATCTGCCGAAGAAGAAAAACACCGTATGATTTTCGAGGAGCGGTTTCGTGGAAAACGTAAAACTGATTTGTTTAACTGGATTGATCATTTTGGGTGCCTGCACAGCCCCCATGGAGCGCCGCTATACCGTGGATGGGCCGCGCAATGCGATGTTCGCAACGGACCTGAGCCAATGCAAAACGCTTGCGAACAGCTATCGCTCAGAGGCACCAACCCAAGGCGCAATGGTCGGCGCCGCCAGTGGTGCGGTCTTTGGGGCACTGGACAACGAAGACGATCGCGGAGACGGGGCTTTGGTCGGGGCCGCAATTGGTGCGGTGGCCGGTGTTGCTGCCGCCCAGGATGAGCGTCGTGACGAACAACGAAACGTGGTGATCCGCTGCATGCAGAACCGCGGTCACGCGATCGTCGGATAAATACCCGGCCTCTTCCAAGCGGGATGTTAGGAAAGCGGTTGTTCTTCGGAACGACCGCTTTCTTGTTTTTGGGTCCGCCAGACCCCAAACCCCGCCAATGCCGATGCACTAAGAATGGCGAGGGCAATTGCCGGTGCCTGGCTCGGAAAATCAACCCCAGCGTCGATCAGCGTACCGCTGATCCCAGGCCCCAGAGCCGAAGCCAGAACCATCACCGCGCTGCCCAGCGATTTGATCGCGCCAAGATGCCCCGTGCCATAGAACTCGGCCCAGAAAGCGCCAAAGACCGTTGCAGCGCCACCTGTCATCAGAGCGAAGAGGACAAAGACCAGAGCCAGCCCCTGCGCGCTGTCCACGCCTGAAAGCACCCAGAACCCGAGCGCAAAGGGCAGTTGAAACAGCGGCAGCAGGCGCAGGCTGCCAAAGCGGTCAATTGCCCAGCCATAGCTCATCATCGCAACCAGCCCGGTGACCGTGTAGAGCGGCACAAGCGCCACAAATTCGGCATGTGTCCAGCCGCGCACCTCGGACATATGCACCTGCTGAAAGTAAAATGCGGTGCCAAAACAGGGGGGCATCATAAGATAGGGCAGCAACATCCAAAACAGCGGATGGCGCAGCATGTCGGCGCGTCGCCAATGCCGCCCGCCCATGCCTGTGCTGCTTTCCTGCGTGGCCAGAGACTGGGGCGTACGCTCTTCTTTGAGCAGCCACATCAGCACTGGGATCAGCAGGAGAAGCACAAGCGCGCCCGCCACCCAGACACCGCGCCATTGCATCCAGCCCAGTGCCGCCACAACGATCATCGGCAAAAGCGCCTCCCCCACAGAAAACCCCATGGTGGCCACAGCAAGCGCCTTGCCCCGCGCCCGTGCAAACCAGCGCGCCATCGCAACTTGTGCCACATGACTGGCCATGCCCTGCCCAAAAAAGCGCAACAGAAAGATCACGACCGGCACAGCCCAGACCGCGTGATTGCCTGCCATCAGCAGACAGGCCAGTGCGAGGCCGATCAGGACACACGGGCCAAGGACACGGACACGCAACCGGTCACTGAGCATCCCGGCCCAGACCATCACAACCGCAGAGGCAAGCGTTCCAATTGCATAAAGACTGCCCCAGCCACCATGGCTCAGACCAAACTCAGATCGGATTTCCCCGGCAAAGATTGAGATGAAAAAGGTTTGCCCAAACGAGGACAGAAACATCATCATCGCGCCTACGCTGAGCCAACGGGCGTTTTGATGCAGAAATGTCAGGCTGGTCATGCACGTCTCCAATACCGCGCACCCTGCCCGTCACAGGACGGAAATGGAAGAGTAACTCTGCAACTTCATACAGGAGACAATACACCTGGCGTCCGGGTGCTTGACCCTTTTCTTATGACAGCAGAGTTTTAAATGTCTGAGATCCACTCATCGACCCAGCATATAAAACCGCCCATGGAATTGGGGCCATAGGCATCGAAGTTGTTTTCAGAAGAACACCATTTGGCATTCTGATAATTGCCAAAATTTGAGCACTCAAATATGTGCGGCGCGGGGCAAGACCCTAATAAACCTCGCCCCTAATAAATTACAGGTCGCCGTCAGCGAAACCACCGCCACCGCCACTACCGCTCGCTAGGGCAACGGCCGCAATGACGAAGACAGTCGTCGCGATTAATTTGGAATAGGTCACCGAACCTTCTTGACGCAGCCCTGAATGCCTCGCGACCTTGCATACTTGAACACCATCTTTGCGCGTTTCCAATTTGCCACCTCTGTCTACGCAACTTTCCAGCGTCAGCGTCTGTTGAGATAGCGTTTCTTCTTCTTCAATATACGTTGCACATGCAGTCAGCGACAGCACCATCAAACCGGTCACCACCGATTTAAAAAGACTTCTCATTTGTTCGACCCATTTTTTCAAAATATCTGAAAACACCCAAACCGCTGAACAATACTCACGCAGGACATATCCTGCCTACGCGATCAAACCTGATTGCACTAAGAAACGGTTTTAAATACGAAAATTGGCATCAAAATTCCACGGTACAGCCGTACAGGATCACTAGACGGGGAACTGATCAATCCACGAAAGTCGTGTGTTTTTCCCTGATTTCGGTGGTCCAACGCGGCCACGGCAGGGTCTGAAATAGGGACAAGGCACATCAAACGACACAGGCGTTAGACGTTGACGTGCACGCAAAATCTAGCGGAGAAATGGGGCTTCATATTTCACCACAAAAGAAAAAGGCGGCCCCTAAGGACCGCCTTTGAATATCTGTACATGGCAGCGAAGGCTGCGGAGGAAGATTACTCTTCGTCCAGTGCCTCAACAGCTTTCTGCAGGTCGTCTTTCGAGATTTCTTTCTCGGAGACTTTTGCGCCTTCTGCGATATGGTCGATGACCTTATCTTCAAAGATAGGCGCGCGCAGCTGCTGCTGCATCTGAGCGTTCTGGCGCACGAAGTCAAAGAACTGACGCTCTTGACCCGGGTACTGACGTGCCTGGTTCATGATCGCCTGAGTCATCTCGGCCTCGGAGACCTCAACTTCGGCTTTCTGACCCAGTTCTGCCAGCAGCAGGCCTAGACGCACGCGGCGCTCGGCCAGCTTGTTGTGCTCGTCGGTGGGCTCAACCTTCTCGTGGTCGTGGCCTTCAACTTCTGGGTTTTCTTCGTGCCACAGCTGATGCGCGATCTGATCGGCTTCTGCTTTGACCAGCGACGGCGGCAGGTCGAAGTTGACCAGCTCGTCCAGCTTGTCCAGAAGGCCACGCTTCATCACCTGACGTGCGGCACCGGCATATTCGGCTTCCAGACGCTCGGAGATCTGAGCTTTCAGACCCGCAAGATCTTCTGCGCCAAATTTGGTGGCCAGCTCGTCGGTCAGCTCAGCGGCTTTCGCAGCTTTAACGGCTTTTACCTTGCACTCAAAGACAGCGTCTTTGCCGGCGAGGTTCTCGGCGCCATATTCCTCAGGGAATTTGACTTCGACGTTTTTCTCGTCGCCAACTTTAACGCCAACCAGCTGCTCTTCGAAGCCCGGGATGAACGAACCCGAACCCAGTGTCAGAGGATAGTCTTCAGCCGCGCCGCCTTCAAAGGCTTCGCCGTCTACTTTGCCCAGGAAGTCGATGACAACCTGGTCACCATCTTCCGATGCTGCGCCTTCGTCACGATCTTCAAACTCTTTGGCGGTTTCGGCCAGCGAGTTCAGAGCTTCTTCAACCGACTCGTCGTCTGCTTTGACAACCAGCTTTTCGATCTCAACACCCGACAGATCAACTTCCGGAATCTCCGGCAGTTTTTCATAGGACATGTCGACCTGAACGTCGTCGCCTTCTTTCCAGTCTTCGTTGGTCATTTTGACCTCAGGCTGGAGCGCAGGGCGGTCGCCGCTGTCTTCGAAGTGTTTGTTCATGGCGCCGTCGATGACTTCCTGCATCGACTCACCCAGCAGACGCTGACCAAACTGCTTTTTCAGCAGCGGCATCGGCACTTTGCCTTTGCGGAAACCCTTCAGCTCTACTTCTGGCTGGGCTTCTTTCAGCTTGGCGTTTACTTTTTCGTCCAGCTCGGCAGCAGAGACGGTGATCGAGTAACCGCGCTTCAGGCCTTCATTGAGGGTCTCGGTGACCTGCATCTTATTCCTCATCCGCTTGGGCACGCACCTAGGATAGGCTGGCGCCGCGTGTAAAATCTGCGCTCTTCTATGCGTGAGTGCGGGCCCGTGCAAGGAGTTTCCTGCGTTCAAGCGCCTCTTGGCGTCAGATTGCGGACCTTATGGGAGAATTCCGGGCCAATTTCCGCGCGAATGCGGGTTTGTCTAAAAGCAAGACTCCTAACGTGCGAGGTGTCCTTTACTTCAGCAAACCAATTTCAGCGCAGTCCCACCGATCACCAGTCCCGTACCGGTCCCGAGCTTCCCCGGGCAATCAAATAGACCGGCATCACCACGCCTTGCGTCTCAGCTGCGGACCGATTGGCGAGCCGATCAAGCATACATCTGGCCGCCTGCTGGCCCATCTTGTTGCGGTGCTGGTGGATGGTGGTCAGCGGTGGATTGAAGACCTCGGTCATTTCAATGTTATCAAACCCGGTCACCGAGACATCCCTCGGCACATCCAGCCCCGCGCGGGTGAATGTTGAGATCATCCCAAAGGCCATTGTGTCACTTGCACAGATCCAGGCCGTCGGCTGGTCTGTCATCTGCAGAATTTTCTCAGCCGCTGCAGATCCTGAGGCAATGGAAAAATCCCCGGGGATGATCCAATTGTCTTTGACCGTCCCACCGAGCTCCTGAATGCGCGTCTCAAAGGCGTGACGCCGATAGCGCGACAGTATATTGTCTGCCGGTCCGGTTACATGGCCAAAACACCGGTGTCCGTGGTCCCAGAGGTGATCCGCAAGCAAGCGAATCCCCCCTTCATTGTCTGCACGCACCGACGGGCCCGCAAATCCCTCGACCCATTCACAGGCATAGACCAGAGGGCATTCTGGGTATTCGTCTTGCACCTGTTCGATATCCGCTCGGGACGAGTTGCCATCTAGTATGATCAAGCCATCGGCCTGCCCCGCCGCAATCAACCGGCCAATGTCTGAGGCGCTGAGTTTGCCCCCCGCGCTGTCGGTCACAAGAAGGTTGTAATTCGCCGTGGCAAGCTCCCGCTCTAACCCGGAAAGTATGTTGGAGAAAAACGGGTTGGCGAGATTGGGCACCAAAGCAAGGATCGTGCGTGTGGTGTTTGTCCGAAGGTTGCGCGCCGCCTGATTGACCCGATAACCGGTTTGTTTCACCGCCTCAAGAACCGCGGTTCTGGTGGCCTCAGACACCTTGTCCGGGTCATTGAGAACCCGGCTTACCGTGGCCGTAGACACCCCTGCGATCCGGGCCACATCTTTCACTTTTGGGGCCGAGGTTTTCATCTTTGTGGACCTCTCGAAATGATCTTGACTCGATTTAGGTCACCGATATACGTCTATGTAATCGATTACAACAAGCTTCACCGCAGAGGACCTTTTCGAGAGGAGCGAAAAGGTCTGTAGATGCGGAACATGTTTGACCGAAAATGTAATCGATTACATTAATGAGCGCAAAGACGCTCTCTTGGGAGGACGACATGACGAAATTTACTACCATCCCCGTGACGGTGGCGATGTGTATCGCAAGCACAGCCTACGCCGCTGATCTGGAAGTGACACATTGGTGGACATCCGGAGGAGAAGCCGCCGCCGTTGCGGAATTTGCCAATGCCTTTAATGCGACCGGCCACAATTGGGTAGATGGGGCCATTGCCGGGTCCGGCGGCACAGCCCGACCGATCATCGTAAGCCGCATTATCGGCGGCGATCCCATGCATGCCACGCAGCTCAACCATGGCCGTCAGGCAGAAGAGCTGGTCGAGGCGGGTCTGATGCTTGACCTGACTGACATCGCTGAAGCGCAGGGCTGGAAAGACATCGTCAACCCGTCGGGCCTTTTGGAAAGCTGCACCCAAGACGGCAAAATCTACTGTGTGCCGGTGAACATCCACTCCTGGCAGTGGATCTGGCTCAGCAATGAGGCCTACAAAAAAGCCGGTGTGGACGTGCCCAGCAACTGGGACGAGTTTGTAGCCGCCGCCCCTGCCCTGCAGGAGAACGATATTTTGCCTCTGGTGGTTGGTCAACAGGGCTGGCAGACAAACGGCGCCTTTGGTGTGATCCAAGTGGCCGTTGGCGGCGCTGATCTGTGGTCCGAGATCAATATCAACAAATCCGTCGAAGCCGCGGCTGGCCCAGAAATGGCCAAGGTCTTTGCCGCCGCCGACACCGCGCGCCAGATGTCGGCCAACAGCAATGTCAGCGACTGGAACCTTGCAACCGCAAAGGTCATCAATGGCGAAGCCGGCGGGCAGATCATGGGGGACTGGGCACAGGGTGAATTTGCCGTAGCGGGCAAAATCGCCGGTGAAGACTACACCTGCCTGCCCGGATTGGGTGTGAACGAGGTGATCTCAACCGGGGGCGATGCCTTCTATTTCCCCAAAGTGGACGATCCTGAAATTACGGCGGCGCAAAAAGAGCTGGCGTCGATTATGATTTCCAAAGAAGCGCAGGTGGCCTTCAATTTGAAAAAGGGGTCCCTGCCTGTGCGCGGTGACATCGACCTGTCGGCGGCCAATGCCTGTATGCAGAAAGGCCTTGAGATCCTAGCGGCGGGTGGCGTTCTTCCCTCCGGAGATCAGGTGCTGTCCTCGGACACCACTGGTCAGATCGAAGACCTGTTTGTGGAGTTCTGGAGCGATCTGTCGATGACGCCTGAGGATGCACAGGCGCGCTACGCCGATATCATCGCAAGCGCAGACTAACCTCTCGTTGGACTTGTTTCCGTTCGCTTTGCTCCGGCACGGCGGACGGAGCCCCTTCCCCCTCCAATTTGCTAGGACACTTCGATGCCACGGTCTAAACGGCCTTCTGGTCTGCTGCGCAATCTGAACGCCAAGATTGCCGCGATCCCCATGATCCTGATCGCCTCTGTCATATTTGTCGGCTGCACGGTCTGGACCATTGTCCATTCCTTCACAAAATCACGGCTTCTGCCAAAAATGGATTTTGTCGGTCTGGATCAGTACGAGCGGCTCTGGAGCACGCGGCGTTGGCTGATCTCGATTGAGAACCTGGCCATTTACGGTCTGTGTATGCTCGTGCTGAGCCTTGTGATCGGGTTTGTTCTTGCAGCGCTGCTTGATCAGAAAATCCGGTTTGAGAACACCTTTCGCTCGATCATTCTCTTTCCCTTTGCGCTAAGCTTTGTTGTGACTGGTCTGGTCTGGCAATGGATCCTCAATCCCGATTTCGGCATCCAGTTCATTGTCCGCAATCTTGGCTGGGAAAGCTTTACCTTTGACCCCCTGTTCAACCCCGAGATTGTGATCTTTGGCGTTCTGATCGCCGGGGTCTGGCAGGGGTCTGGTTTGATCATGGTGCTGATGTTGGCCGGGCTGCGTGGCATCGATGGCGAGATCTGGAAAGCCTCACGCATCGACGGCATCCCGAAATGGAAAACCTATCTTTTTGTGGTGATCCCGATGATGCGCCCGGTTTTCATCACCGCGTTGGTGTTGATCGCCTCTGGAATTGTCAAAGTCTACGATCTCATTGTGGCACAGACAAAGGGCGGGCCCGGCATCGCCTCGGAGGTGCCCGCCAAATACGTCATGGATGCGATGTTCTCGAAACAGAACCTTGGACAGGGATTTGCCGCCTCAACAATGATGTTGGTGTCTGTGCTGATCATCCTCATCCCCTATGCCTATCTTGAGTTCGGAGGTCGCCGCCGTGACAAGTAAGTCGCTTACCCCCAATGGGCCGCGCCCGCGTCGGGTGATCACCGGACGCAATATCATGCTATACGGCACGCTTATCCTTGTTTGCCTGTACTACATCCTTCCGCTTTATGTGATGGTTGTGACCTCGCTCAAAGGCATGCCCGAAATTCGGATGGGCAATATCTTTTCGCCCCCCGTCGAGGTGACGTTTGAACCCTGGGTCAAAGCCTGGTCAACCGCCTGCACAGGTCTCAATTGCGATGGGCTAAGCCGTGGTTTCTGGAATTCGATCCAGATCCTGCTGCCCTCCGTCGCGGTCTCGATCATCGTGGCGTCGGTGAGCGGATATTTTCTGGCGAACTGGAAATTTCGCGGCGCGGAAGTGTTCTTTACCATCCTCATCTTCGGGGCCTTCATCCCCTATCAGGTGATGATCTACCCGATTGTGATTTTGCTGCGCGAAGCGGGTCTCATGGGCAAACTGAGTGGGCTGGTTGTCGTTCACACGATCTTTGGCATGCCAATCCTGACGCTGCTGTTTCGCAATTACTTCACGTCCGTTCCCGAAGAGCTGTTCAAGGCGGCGCGGGTCGACGGAGCCGGCTTCTGGGGGATCTATTTCCGCATCATGCTGCCGATGTCGCTGCCAATTTTTGTTGTGGCAATGATCCTGCAGATCACCGGCATCTGGAACGACTTTCTGTTTGGGGTGATTTTCACCAAGCCGGATATCTATCCCATGACCGTGCAGCTCAATAACATTGTGAACTCAGTCCAGGGCGTGAAAGAATATAACGTCAATATGGCAGCGACGCTGCTGACCGGATTGGTTCCTCTCACCATCTATTTCATCTCAGGCAAACTGTTCGTACGCGGCATTGCCTCGGGCGCAGTAAAGGGCTGATCATGACCACTGTAGCTGTCAAAGATCTGACACTTGAATTCGGGGCTGTCCGGGTTCTGGATCAACTGAATATCGACATTCCTCAGGGCGAGTTTCTGGTGCTTCTGGGGGCCTCCGGATGCGGGAAATCAACGCTGTTGAACTGTATCGCGGGTCTGCTGGATATCACCGGAGGTGAGGTTCATATCGGGGGCCGCAATGTCACCTGGGAAGAACCCAGCGACCGGGGCATTGGCATGGTGTTTCAATCCTACGCGCTCTATCCGCAGATGACCGTTGAGGGAAACCTGTCCTTTGGTTTGCGCAATGCCCGCATGCCCAAGGCAGAGATCACCGAACGTGTTCAGCGGGCCGCCGAGATTCTGCAAATCGGCCCCCTTCTCAAGCGCAAACCCGCCGCCCTCTCCGGTGGACAGCGCCAGAGGGTGGCCATCGGGCGGGCGCTTGTACGTGATGTCGATGTCTTCTTGTTTGACGAACCACTGTCCAATCTCGACGCGAAACTGCGTGCGGATCTGCGGGTCGAGCTGAAACTGCTGCACCAGCGGTTGAAGAACACCATGATCTACGTGACACATGATCAGGTCGAAGCCATGACGCTGGCCGATCGCATTGCCATAATGCGCGGTGGGGTTGTCCAGCAGATCGCCAGCCCGGAAGAGATCTACAACCGTCCAAGCAACAAGTATGTCGCCGGTTTCATTGGCTCGCCCTCGATCAACTTTTTCGAAGGTCGGATCGACGGCAGCGACAACCCTCGCTTTACGTCAGGTGGCGCAACCTTTGATCTGGCCGGTTATCAGACTGAGGGCGCGCCCTTACGTCCCGGTGACGGCTCGCTCGGTATTCGCCCTGAAATGGTGGTGACCGGTCCTGAGGCCGCGTCTCAACCCTTCACGACAACCTGCCATGTGGACCTCGTCGAACCAATGGGCGCAGACACTTTGGTCTGGTCCCATGTTGCAGGCGCCCCGTTCCGGTTCCGCATGGGCGGCCAGGCCCGCGTCACCGCAGGCGATGATATCACCATCGGCTTTTCGCCAGCCGAGGGCTCACTTTTTGACAAACAGACCGAAAACCGTCTTTGACGGTCGGATTAGGAGACACATCATGGGCTTTGCCTTTCAGCTTTATTCATCAAGAAACACCACCAGCCAAACCGCATTTTTGGGTACTCTGGCGTCACTGGGCTACACCTCGGTCGAAGGGTTCGGCGGCGTTTATGAAGATGCACCCGGATTTGCCACAGCACTCCAAGAGGCCGGTCTGACCATGCCAAGCGGTCACTTTGCTCTCGATAGCCTGCGCCAGGATTTTGACGGCACCATCGCTTTGGCCAAAACACTGGGTGTGGCCCATATCATTGTGCCTTTCCTCAACCCCGAAGACCGCCCGACCGACGCCCTTGGATGGCAGGCACTGGCCCGCGAGCTTGAGAGCTTTGCGGTGAAAGTGAAATCACACGACATCACGCTGTCCTGGCACAACCACGATTTTGAGTTTGTCGCCCTGCCCGATGGCACCCTGCCGATGGACATCCTTTTGGCTGAGGCCCCTTCGATCCAGTGGGAAGCGGATCTGGCCTGGATTGCCCGCGCCGGATTGGATCCTGCGGAAAGTGTGGCCCGACACGCCGAACGACTTATCGCGGTGCATGTCAAAGACATCGCCCCGTCTGGCGAAAACACGGATGAAGACGGCTGGGCCGATATCGGTGTCGGTGTTCTGCCCTGGCCCGATCTGATCGCCTTGATCCGCGCCAAGGCCCCCGAGGCCTATCTGGTTGCCGAACATGACAACCCAAGCGACCCCGAGCGATTTGCACGGGTCTCCATCTCCAATCTGAAAGGGCACTGAGCATGACCCACCCCGTTAAGGTCGGCATCATCGGTTGCGGCAACATCTCCGCAGCTTACATGCGCATGGCCAGTTTTTTCAAAGATTACACCGTCACGGCCTGCGCCGATCTCAATATGGAGCTGGCCGAGAGTCGCGCCGCCGAGTTTGGTCTCACGGCCTTGAGTGTCGACGATCTCCTTGCGGATGCAGAGATCGAAATCGTGGTCAATCTGACCATCCCTGCGGCGCATTTTGAGGTGTCGAAATCCATCCTGCAGGCCGGGAAACACGTCTATTCGGAAAAACCCTTTGTTCTGACCAAAGACGAAGGGGCCGCGTTGAACCAGATTGCCACTCAGTCTGGGTTGCGCATCGGATCAGCACCGGACACCTTCCTTGGGGCAAGCCATCAGAAAGCCCGTGCTCTGATTGACGCAGGTGCCATTGGCAAAGTCACCTCAGGCACGATCCATGTGATGAGCAACGGCATGGAAAGCTGGCATCCCAATCCTGATTTCTTCTTCCTGCCCGGAGCCGGTCCTATTTTCGATCTGGGCCCCTATTACATCACCAACCTTGTCCAGCTTTTGGGCCCCGTGGCCCGCGTCACCGCAATGAGCAGCACCCCAAGCAGCCACCGCACCATCGGCAATGGCCCGCGTGAGGGTGAGCAGGTTCCGGTGAAAACCCCGACCACGGTTCATGCGGTCCTTCAGTTCTCAAATGGCGCGATCATCAGCTATGGCACAAGCTGGGACGTTCAGGCCCATGCGCATTCGAACATGGAACTATACGGCGAAACCGGCACGCTGTTTGTGCCTGATCCTAATTTCTTCGCCGGTGACCTGCGCCACGACACCGGGGGCAGCTGTGAAACGATTGCGCTCGACGATCACCCCTTTGCCGAGCCAAACGATGGGGGCAACGCCAATTACCGGGGTGCCGGACTTGCGGATATGGCTGCGGCCATACGTGACGGGCGCGTGCACCGCTGCAATGATGAAATCGCGCTGCATGCGGTTGACGTGATGGGGGCCATTCTTACTTCGGCTGAAACCGGGTCTTCTGTTGCCATCACAACCGGTTGTGATCGCCCTGCCCCACTTGATGCCAAAGCGGCCAGGGCCTTGATCAAACAGGAGACAGCGTAATGCCCGCAAACATCAAAGGCCCAGCCCTGTTTCTGGCACAGTTCGCCGGAGAGGAGGCCCCGTTCAATGCGCTTTCAACCATAGCCGCCTGGGCCTCTGACCTTGGGTACAAGGGGGTTCAGGTGCCCTCAGGCGATGCCCGGCTGTTCAATCTGGAAACCGCTGCGAATTCGCAAACCTATTGTGACGATGTCACCGGCATGCTCGCGGATCATGGGCTCGAGCTCACTGAGCTGTCGACACATATTCAGGGTCAGTTGCTTGCGGTGCATCCGGCCTATGACCAACAGTTTGATGCCTTTGCACCGTCCCATGTGCGCGGCAATCCCAAAGCCCGCACCGAATGGGCCGAATCCCAGCTCTTGATGGCAGCCAAAGCCTCGCGCCGACTTGGGCTCGATGTAAGCGTTTCTTTCTCCGGCTCTTTGGCCTTTCCCTACCTCTACCCCTGGCCCCAGCGCCCGGATGGGTTGATCGAAGAAGCCTTTGATGAACTGGCAAGACGCTGGAAGCCCATCATGGATGCCTATGACAATGAAGGGGTCGACATCGCCTTTGAACTCCACCCTTCCGAAGACCTGTTTGATGGGGTGACCTTTGAGATGTTGCTGGAGCGGTTGAATAACCACCCGCGCTGTATGATCAATTACGATCCCTCACATTTCCTGCTGCAACAGCTGGACTATCTCGCCTTTATCGACATCTACCACGACCGCATTTCGGCCTTTCATGTCAAAGATGCCGAGTTCCTGCCCAGCGGCCGTCAGGGTGTCTATTCGGGATATCAGCCCTGGCTCAAACGCGCGGGCCGGTTCCGCTCCCTTGGCGATGGCCAGGTGGATTTCAAATCGATCTTCTCCAAGATGGCGGAATACGGGTATGATGGCTGGGCCGTGCTGGAATGGGAATGCTGCCTCAAAGACGCGGCGGTGGGTGCCGCCGAAGGCGCGCCATTTATCAGCAATCACATCATTGAAGTGACAGACAAAGCCTTTGACGACTTTGCCGGGACAGGTATGGACCGTCAGGGCATTCATAAAATGCTGGGGCTATGACATGACACAACGCCCGTTGAAACTTGGAATGGTCGGTGGCGGCGAAGGGGCCTTTATTGGCGCTGTCCACCGTATGGCCGCCCGACTGGATGGGGCCTGGGAGCTGACAGCGGGCTGTCTCTCGTCCACCCCTGAAAAAGCCGCAAGGTCCGCAGAAGCGCTTGGATTGTCTCGCAGTTACGCCAGTTATGAGGAGATGGCCAAGGCCGAAGCGGGCCGAGACGATGGCATTGATGCGGTGTCAATTGTGACCCCCAATCACATGCATATTCCGGTGGCTCGTGCCTTTCTAAAGGCCGGTATTCATGTGATCTGTGATAAACCCCTGACCACAGATCTTGAAACGGCTCTGGCCTTTGCTGAGGACTGCAAACACGACACCGCCCGGTTCTTTTTGACCCACAACTACACCGGAAGCCCGATGGTCCGTCAGGCCCGAGACATGGTGGCACAGGGACACTTGGGGCAGATTAGGCTTGTCCATGTGGAATACCTGCAGGACTGGCTGGCGGCCCCGGCGGATCCGGACAATGTGCAGGCCGCGTGGCGCACCGATCCCGCGCGCACCGGCGGCGGTGGCGCAATCGCAGATATCGGCACACATGCCTACAATCTGGCCAGCTTTGTCACCGGGGAGGTACCGCTCGCGCTGTCTGCGGATCTTGGGGCTTTTGTGGAGGGACGAGAGGTCAACGACAATGGCGCCGTGTTGATGCGCTATGCCTCGGGGGCCAGAGGGACGCTTCTTGCCAGCCAGGTGGCCACTGGCACCGAAAACCGCCTGAACCTGCGCATTCACGGCGACGCAGGCGGGCTGTTTTGGTCTCAGGAAACCCCCAATGAGCTGATCTTCACCCAACTCAACGGGGTGGAACAGCGCATCACCCGCAGCGGCGCAGGAGCGGCCGCGGCGGCAAATGCAGTCTCGCGGATCCCCGCAGGTCACCCAGAGGGATATCTCGAAGCTTTCGCCACGCTTTATCGGGAAGCCGCAGAGGACATCCTGTCGGAAAATTCTGATAGGGCAGATACCAGTCAGGGGCTAAAGCAGGCGGTGGAAGGCATGCGTTTCATCGACGCCTGCCTGAAATCCTCCTCAGAGAACGCGGCCTGGCGCGACCTCTGAGCATCCGAACTATCGAGCACCCCCTCACCGCAAAGAAAGGGGGTGCCAACGAAATCAACCAACAAGAGGGTAAAACAAAGACCTTGGTGAAATAGATCATTTAAGATTAAGGTTTTCAAATGGCATCTCATCTGGAGCCACTGAAGGGCAGTATTTGAACCCCTCGACACTCCGCATCTGAGGCTAATCTACTAATTTATTTCAATAAAGTAGGGGTTACTAGGCTATGCGACATCTAAATCTATCTATTCGACCAATTGCACGTTCCACACTGGCGCCGCTTCTTCTGATCTGCGGTCTTGCGACCTCTGCCATCGCAGAAGTTGAATACGAAATCTGTATCCGCACCCAAGACGTGTCTGAGGCCGGGACAGACAATGCTATCTGGGCCGTGCTTTATGGTGCGGGCGGTGAAACCGGTGAGATCGAGCTCAACACCGATCGGGATGACCACAATCGGAACACTTGGACCTGTCATGTGAAATCTGAGTTTCAGAAAGGCATGAAAGACGTGGGCCCCATCAACTCCATGAAAATTATGATGAAGGGGGATGACGATGTGTGTTTTCGCCAACAATACGTGCGGCGGCGCGTCGATGGCGTCGAGACCCACATCAGTCAGTTGCCGGGCACGGGCTGTATCGGGGATGATGCCCGCAGCCGGCACTTTGTGCTGCGCAATAAAAAACCCGTGTACGCCAGTGGGCCAGCGGATGGGTTTTGGTTTGATGTTGCCTCTGGCGGCAAATCGACAGGGATTGTCCTAGAACGTTCCTTCACCGCAGAAAACCGCGACGAAACGACGATGCAGACGGAAGAAAAGAATTCAATTTCGGCAACCGTCGAACAGGACACAGGCCTTATTTTTGCTGGGTCCAAAGTGTCAATGACTGCCGAATATGCACTGGCGCGCACCTCGATTGCAACCACTGTCAAAACCATGAGCATGGGCGAAAAATTGTCGTGCAGCACCGAATTTGCCAATGAAGCGGACAAGCTTGGTGTGATCTGGCAATGGCGCTCAACACAGCAATTGTTTGATGGAAGCACCATCCAGATCGCCACGTGCCATTTTGTTTGCACCCCCAAGGGCGCCCCAAAACCCGCCTTCCCCCTAGGCAGCAGCGAGCTCTCGTATTGCTATAACGAAGGCTAAAGCGCCTCTTGGTGAGAACCGTATCGACACTTGGGCGCGCGCAGTTTTGCGCGCGCTCTATTTGTTCGCGCGCGCCGACAAATCCCACATAAAATGAAAGTCCAATGATACCGCGCGAGATCGTGCTTTTCGCAAGTGTCTGGCGATTTCCGGGGTTGTGATTTTCGCTATAAAATCAAAGTGGTGCGGGTGAAGGGACTCGAACCCCCACGCCTCGCGGCGCCAGAACCTAAATCTGGTGCGTCTACCAATTCCGCCACACCCGCATCCAAACCGGGTGATTTGCCCGGCGTGTGGCGGGACATAACAAAGCTTTTTCCGGAGCGCGAGAGGAAAAACGCAATTATCTAAATTCTGATACGATTTCTGAGAAAAGGCGCGACAATCAAACGGTTTGGCAGTACCTTTGTGGCAAAAACGAGGCAGAACAGTACAGGATTACGCCAATGGAACCGAAAGCGGTCCGGCGTTCGGCAGGGGTGCACCCTGCCCGCCACGTGGAGTCCAGCTCCACGTTAAATGCCCTTGTGGCAGGAACGGTTGTGCTCACCATGGATGGGGCATTGCCGGTTGAATTCATAAATGCAGGGGATCGGGTGATCACCCGAGACAGCGGCGTTTCCGTTGTGCGTGCGCTTCGGCACAGCTCGGTGCATGTTGATACCGTGCAGATTCGCAAAGGTGTCATGGGCACCATGCGGCCCGACTGCGATGTCACCCTTCCCGCAGATCAAGAGATCTTGCTCCGGGACTGGCGCGCCGAAACACTGTTTGGCGCGCAGGTTGCCATGGTGCCCGCCGCGCGTCTGGTGGACGGGGAATTCATCCGCCACACCGGGGTGCAACAGCTTGATCTGATTGAGTTGTTGTTCGATGCCCCCCATGTGATCTACGCGGATGGTCTTGAGCTTGCCTCAGGTGTCATGACGCCGGAACCCGCCTAAAACCCGATTTCTCGAAACACAGCGGGCAGTTGTTCGGGCAGATCCTCGGCGATCAGGCCCGGGCCAAATTTCCGTGCACATTCCACATGCAGCCAGACAGCGGCTTCCGCCGCCTGCATGGGCGCGAATTTCCGCGCGAGAAGACCTGTGATGAAGCCTGCCAGCACATCGCCAGAGCCAGCCGTCGCCAGCCAAGGGGCCGCGCGTTCATTAGTGGCGGCATGGACAACACAGCGCCCATCAGGCGCGGCAATCACCGTATCCGGCCCCTTGAACAGCACGACACACCCCGCCCGTCTGGCCGCGTCGCGCGTGGCATCGACCTTGGAATAAGCGGGACCTCGCGTGGCCGGCGCTGACAGGTTTGCCGCAATATCCGGGAACAAACGGGCGAACTCTCCACCATGCGGGGTCAAGACGCAGGTGTCGTGCAATTGCGCAAACAGCGCCTCTGGTTCATCCGCAAAGGCCGACAGCGCATCCGCGTCCAGAACCAACCTGCGCTTGGCCCGTAGGGCTGTGGGAACAAGATCACGCGCCCGCGCCTGCCCCATGCCCGGCCCCAGACACAATGCGGTCAACCGCGTGTCAGAGAGGACCTCGGCCAGCGCCTCTTCATCCGCAACCCGCGTCAGCATCAAAGCGGTGATCTGCGCCGCCACCTCCATCTGGGCCGAGGGAGGGACACCAAGCGTCACCAATCCCGCGCCAATCCGCAACGCCCCCCGCGCCGCCAGACGCGCCGCACCGGTTTTGCCTGCTCCGCCCGAGAGAACAAGCGCATGACCGTTCGAAAACTTATGCGGCCCCGGTTTAAAGACCCGGTGATCCGGCACCCCGACCAGTTTAACCGCAGCGCCCGGCGCGACCGCCGGGCCGCCCCCATCCGCCCCTCTGAGCCAGAGCCCCCCCTCAAGACCGATATCTTTGACTGCGATTTTGCCAATGGATCCAAAACGGTCAACCAGGCAGTGGCCGACTTTGGCCCGGTGAAAGGTCACCGTGAGGTCCGCCTGAATAGCCGAGGCGTCTTTCTCTCTCAGATTTTTGCCTTGAAAAAGGTCTTCCAGCTTGTGCGGCGCATGGGCAATGCTACGGCCGGAGTCAGAACAGATCCCGCTGGGCATATCCACAGAAACACACCTCGGCGGGTAAATCCCCTGCCTTTCCATACCTGTCTCCTCCCATCCTGTTTGGGACGACCAGAGGCCTACCCATTCAGGCAAGGGGCGGCTTAGTCCCGTTCCAAACAGGGCATCGATCAGCAAATCATCGCGGGACCAAGCTTCGGGGTTCTCCCAGAAAGGTGAACTTTGGGAGTTTATTCCAGTGGCACCAATTGTCGACCACCGCTCATAATTCGCCTTGGCATCCGGCGGCAGCTTGTCCGGGTCGCCATATAGAAAGACATCCACCTGCCAGCCGCGTTCATGCAGCAGGCGCGCGACGACAAACCCGTCACCACCATTATTACCCGGCCCGCAGAGCACAACCGCCTTGCGCTTCCCAGAATCGGAACGGTCTGGCCCTTCGGCGCCTTCCCGCATTGGCGCATCTGCAAGCTCAGGCCATTCTTCGAAAATCGCCTCAACTACACCACAGCCCGCGCGCTCCATCAGCTCAAGCCCGGTGACCTTGCCTGAGGCGATGGCCGCCTGCTCAATTGCTCGCATCTGTGCGGCTGTCAAAAGCTCAGTCATGGTTGCTCGGCCCCTGTCCGGATTCAATTTCGCTCATCAATCGTGCACATTGCACAAAAATTAGGCAGTTGTGCGCAAACATCCCGCGCCAAGCCCCGTCACGACACCCTATCCGATTGTTCCCGGGCGTGAGAAGTGGTCTGCCACATTTCAGATGAACTCAGGAGAGGAGCCCGGGCCATGAAAAAGATCGAAGCGATCATCAAGCCCTTCAAGCAAGACGAAGTGAAAGAAGCGCTTCAGGAAGCGGGAATTCAGGGTCTCACCATGAGCGAGGTCAAAGGCTTTGGCCGTCAGAAAGGCCACACCGAACTGTATCGCGGTGCCGAATATGTGGTCGACTTTCTGCCCAAGGTGAAAATCGAAATTGTGCTCGACGACGATATGGTCGACGCCGCCATCGAAGCCATCACCTCAGCCGCCAAGACCGACAAAATTGGCGACGGCAAAATCTTTGTCTCGCCTGTCGAACAAGCCATTCGCATCCGTACCGGTGAATCCGGCTCGGACGCACTCTAATCTCACTGTCTGTCAAGACCACCTTAGCAAGGGAACAGCGATATGAGCGCACAAGATCTGCTCAATAAAATCAAGGAAGAAGACGTCGCTTACGTCGATATTCGTTTCACCGATGTGCGCGGCAAGCTGCAGCACGTGACCGTGGATGTTGACCTGGTTGACGAAGACTTCCTCGAAGAAGGCTTTATGTTCGACGGGTCGTCGATCGCCGGCTGGAAATCGATTGAGAACTCGGACATGAAACTCATGCCCGACACCACCAGCGCCTATGTTGATCCCTTCTACGCGGAAAAAACTATGTGTATCCATTGCTCGATCGTTGAGCCGGACACTGGCGAATCCTATGAGCGTGACCCACGCGGCACCGCCCAGAAAGCAGAAGCCTACCTGAAGTCCTCGGGCATCGGTGACGTTGCTTACATGGGTCCGGAAGCCGAATTCTTCGTCTTTGACGATGTGCGTTTCTCGAACACCATCAACAAAGTGTCCTACGAAGTGGATGCGGTTGACGCGTCGTGGAACACCGACACCGAATATGAGATGGGCAACACCGGTCACCGTCCTGGCCTCAAAGGCGGTTACTTCCCGGTCAACCCAATCGACGACGCGCAGGACCTGCGTTCGGAAATGCTCTCGACCATGAAGCGTCTGGGCATGAAGGTCGACAAGCACCACCACGAGGTGGCGTCGTGCCAGCACGAGCTGGGTCTGATCTTTGACAGCCTGACCAAACAGGCCGACGAGCTGCAGAAATACAAATATGTGATCCACAACGTGGCCCACGCCTACGGCAAATCGGCCACCTTCATGCCCAAGCCGATCTACGGCGACAACGGCACCGGCATGCACGTGAACATGTCGATCTGGAAAGACGGCAAGCCGTTGTTTGCAGGCGACAAATACGCGGATCTGTCGCAGGAAGCGCTGTATTTCATCGGTGGTATCCTGAAGCATTCGAAAACTCTGAATGCCTTCACCAACCCCTCGACCAACAGCTACAAGCGCCTGATCCCAGGTTTCGAAGCCCCCGTTCTGCGCGCCTATTCGGCTCGTAACCGCTCGGGTTGTGTTCGTATTCCGTGGACCGAATCGCCCAAAGCCAAGCGCGTTGAGGCCCGTTTCCCCGATCCGGCGGCGAACCCCTACCTGTGCTTCGCAGCTCTGCTGATGGCTGGCCTTGACGGCATCAAAAACAAGATCGATCCCGGCGAAGCCATGGACAAGAACTTGTATGATCTGCCCGCCGAAGAACTGGCAGATATCCCAACTGTATGTGGCTCGCTGCGCGAAGCTATGGAATGCCTCGCGGCAGACCACGACTTCCTGCTGGCAGGCGACGTGTTCACCAAAGACCAGATTGAAGGCTATATTGCCCTTAAGATGGAAGAGGTTGAGCACTACGAGCACACGCCGCACCCTGTTGAGTTCGGCATGTACTACAGCTGCTAATTCAGCTGGATTTCAAAGTTTTGAAAAGCGCCCCTCTGGGGCGCTTTTTGTTTTGACGCGGCGGTTTTGTGCACATTTCCCAAACAATTTGAGAGTGTGAGATTTGAGAAAAACCTGAATGACATGAGCCACGCGCTGACCCGAGTTTGCCTTATTTTCCCGTCACATTAGACGCCCGCACACCAAAGATGTGGCGGCAATAGATGGGACACCGGAGGGCATCGGATGATTGATCGGATGGAACATGTGGCGCAGCTTTTGTTCAAGGGCGAGCGGCTTTTGTCGCTGGGACGTCTGGCGGATGTCATGATGTCGCGCATGCTCGATGATGGTGAAACAGGCATCATGTTGGGTGAGAACATTCTGACCGGGCAATTTGTACTCTGTGACGCCTATCTGGCCGGTTTGGATATGGCCTTTGTCGATGGAGAGACTCAGATCGCCCTGGGGATTAGCGGCCACCCCGGTGCCGAAGACGAGGTCTCACAGGCACGTCTTGCGCGGCTCTGTTATGCCCTGGCCTCAGATACACCCGTTCAGGCGGTAATCTGGCCCGGTACCGACATCCGCCTACCCAGCGATCGCTTTGTCTCCAACCTCGCACCTCTTATGGATTCGTCTGTCCCGCCCAATGCAGCTCTGCCAGACCGTCCCAGAGGATTGCGTGGGCTGACCTCACGGTTGTTGCGCTCCTCCTGACGTACTGCGCCATTTAGGGAAGGAAACCTGTCAGCATTCCCCCTTTTGCCAAAGAGCGAATTGCAGCTAGGGTAAGGGCAGATAGTCTTTTCTCGGAGGCCCTGATGCGCCGTCTTATTTCCGCCCTTTGTCTTTCCATCATCACCGCCGCGCCAGCCTATGCCGCCAGCTGTGGCAACACTGGTTCCGGCTTTAATGCCTGGAAAAAAGAATTTGCTAGCGAAGCCCAGGCGGCAGGCGTGCGCAAAGCCGGAATCGCTGCCCTGATGGGGGCGAGCTATTCCAACGGGACCATACGAGCCGATCGCAATCAGAAGGGCGTGAAATACTCGTTCGAGGATTTTGTGAAGATCCGCCTTGGGTCGCTGGATTATTTCGCCAAAACCGCACGCAAGCGGAAAGCCAAGAACCCCTCTTTCTATGCCAATCTGGAAAAGCGCTATGGGGTGCCCGCTGGCATTATTCTGGCCATCCACGGTATGGAAACCGCCTATGGCAAATTCATGTGGCCCAAGAAAGCTCCGACCGTTGTCTCTTCGATCCTGACTGTCACCTATGATTGCCGCCGGTCCGATTTCTTTGAACCGCACGCCATTGCCGCCCTTAAGATGGTGGATCGCGGCATGCTCAGCCCCAATCAAAAAGGCGCCTACCATGGTGAGCTGGGCCATACTCAGTTCCTACCCGGCAATGCGATGAAATATGGTGTAGACGGCAACGGCGACGGTCAGGTTGATTTCTACAATCAGTGGGATGCGCTTGCATCGACCGCAAACTTTCTGCGTCAAAAAGGGTGGAAACCCGGCCAAGGGTATCAGCAGGGCGAACCCAATTTTCGCGTTTTGAACGAGTGGAACGCCGCCACAGTCTACCAAAAGGCCATCGCAGCCTCGGCCGTGCGGATCGACCGCTAACCCTCATCCCGATAAAGCTCATATTTTCCATAAACTTGACAAAAGTTAATATGAGTTAACGAAAAAGAACGGCAAATCCATTGTTTCGCCCGAATGTTACCCAATTCGGGCGAGATAAGTTTCCTTAACGACACCTAAGACTGCCGATGAGGATTTTGATGAACCGCGCCGATTTTCCCTATGCTGGTCTCATTCTGCCTGACGCCCAGAATCTGGACGCCACACGCTACCTGAATGAAGCCGCTGCGGTTTTACTCGCACTCGACCCCACTGCCAAAGGCGTGCCCTATGTCTCCGACAACGGTGCAACTCTGTTTGGCGGGCGTTTTGGGGTCTGTGTCACGGCAGAAGAAGACAGCGACTATGGCCCGCGCATTGTCATCGAAGTGCTGAGCGCCGATGGCGAGATGCCCGACGAGGAAGAAGCTGCCCAGATTCTCTCCGACACCGTACTTGCGTCGCTGCAGTGGTCCTCCGCTGATATTGTTGAATGGTATGCCCCCGATGTGTTGCTGTCGTCGGAAGATTTCATTCGTTTGCGCAGCTATGTTTCTCCGCGCCGGGCCATGAAACCCGCCGCTGTTGTCCCAGAGATGCCAGAAACACCCCCAAAGACACATTCGTTTGAAGCCCCTGAGACGCTGCTGATAGAACCCGATGTGGACGTCGCCTTGCCCGTCGCGCCCCTCAAATCCCACGACACGGGCCCTGAGAAACGCCTGACACTGGCCAGTTGGTTCATGACCGGAGTGCTGTCCCTCGTCGCCACTCCAATTGGCGTCGCAACAGCGGTCGTTGGCCTTGGCCGAGGGTTGGATTTTCGGTTGGTGACGCAGATCCTGTCGGTGACGGCCCTGTTCGCTGTGCTACAGAAAACCGACCGTTTGCATGAGATCATGGGCTATTTTTTGCGCTAAACCGACCCCGACGTCGAAAACGACAGTCTAAAATGTCGCCCGTGGAAGCGCCGCGGGCGTCTTTGTTCGGTCACTCTGGTCTTATGGGAGACTTGAGATGAACGAACATTACCGCGACATCCGCAAAATTGATCCAACCCGAGGCACCACGCTTGGGGATAACACACCAAACGACAACAATCGCATTGAGATCGGCCCGACCCAGCTTGCCTTTGGTGAATGGGCCGCCGCCGGGCTTGAGCTACCTGACCTTCAGGCCATGCGAACTTTCCGCTGGGAACGGCTGACACAACACATCGTTGACCGAGGCTATGCCGGTCTGTTGATGTTTGATCCGCTCAACATCCGCTACACCACCGACAGCACCAATATGCAGCTGTGGAACACCCATAATCCGTTTCGCGCCCTGTTGCTCTGCGCCGATGGGTATATGGTTCTGTGGGATTACAAGAATTCGCCCTTCCTAAGTGAATTCAACCCCTTGGTACGCGAAGTTCGCTCAGGTGCGGACCTATTCTACTTCGACCGTGGCGACAAAATTGATGTCGCGGCAGATGTGTTTTCCAACGATGTGCGCCAAATTCTGGCGGAACATGCTGGCGGCAACACGCGTCTGGCGGTCGACAAGGTCATGGTTGCCGGGCTGCGTGCGCTTGAGGCGCAAGGCCTTGAGATCCTGGAAGGCGAAGAGGTCACCGAGAAATGCCGGTCAATCAAAGGCCCCGATGAGATCAAAGCCATGCGCTGTTCCATCCATGCCTGCGAACAGGCCGTGCATGAAATGGAACGGTTCTCTCGGGCCAATGTGGGCAATGGCAAAACCTCTGAGGATGACATCTGGGCTGTACTACATGCGGAAAACATCCGTCGTGGCGGTGAATGGATTGAAACCCGGCTGTTGGCCTCGGGTCAGCGCACCAACCCATGGTTTCAGGAATGTGGCCCGCGCATCACCCAACAAAACGAGATCATCAGCTTTGACACCGATCTGGTCGGGGCCTACGGCATTTGCACCGACATCTCACGCAGTTGGTGGATTGGCGACGAAAACCCCCGCCCTGATATGATCTACGCCATGCAGCACGCCCACGAGCACATCCAGCACAATATGGAGCTGTTGAAGCCGGGTGTGACGATCCCCGAGCTGGTCGCCAACTGCCATCCGCTGGACGACAAATATCAGGCACAGAAATACGGCTGTATGATGCATGGGGTTGGTCTGTGTGATGAATGGCCGTTGGTGGCCTATCCCGACAAAGAAGTGGCCGGTGCCTTTGACTACGAATTGCAGCCCGGCATGGTGCTCTGCGTCGAAGCCTTGGTTGGAGAGGTTGGCGGCGACTTCTCGATCAAACTGGAAGATCAGGTTCTGATCACCGAAGACGGGTATGAGAACCTCACCTCATATCCCTTTGATGATCGGTTGATGGGGCGCTAATTCGCGCCACATCACTAGGCGGGGCTAGACCCCGCCGCCTTTTTTCAGCCGGTCCCGCATGCGCAACACGGACTGCGCCGAGGTGTAATCCTCCAGCCGATCAAGCGGCACCCAGGCCAGATCATGTGATTCCTCTGACACCGCGATGTCGCCCGCGTCGACCTGCATCAGAAAGCGCACATCATAATGCAGATGCGCCGGTTCTTTTCCGGCGGGGATTTCATGAATATCGACGTCAAACACCTGCTCTGACAGCAGGTGAATGCGCGCCAAACCACTTTCCTCATAGGCTTCTTTCAGCGCCGTGAACCGGGCATCGGCGATCCCGTCACAATGTCCGCCCAGCTGCAGCCAGCGGTCCAGCTTTGCATGATGGGTCAGCAAAACCGAAGCCCCGTCCTGAGACAGGATAAAGGCCGACCCGGTCACATGCCCACCGATCAGGGGATCCCAGGAAAACGCCGCAACGCCCTGCGCCGCAACTAACTCGGCCAGTCGTGCCCATTCCGCGCGGTCGCGTTCGTCACGTGGTTCAAACCGGCCAATTCCGGCAATTTCAGTTGTCGTCAAGAAAAGTCACCCGCGCCAATAGCCCTTTGTGATCGGACCCTAGACGAGGCTGCGCGGTGACGGAAACCGCAAAATGCTCGGGCGTGGCCAAAACATGATCGATCCCCACGGGCAGGCCGATTTTGGGCAGATCAAAGGTATTGACCCAGGCCCCCATCCGGGTGCCGCCAAAGGCGCGCCCGACCCGGTCCACCGCATGGGACCAGGCCACCGCATTGAAATCCCCTGCCAAAATCACTGGGCCATCGAGTTTTTCGAGGTGTGGCAGGATCTGTGAAATCTGTGGTGCCTGACCATAGGGCCAGGGCCAGCTGACATGCAGCGAGACAAGCCAGACTGGACCTTTGGGCGTTTCTACTTGCATGCCCGCCAGCCCATCGCGCGTTGAACAGAACCCTGTACCTTCGATCTTTGGATACCGCGACAAAACCGTTTCCCCTAGATGGGACCGAAACGGGCAGTGCTGCCGGTAGGGATAACTTTCGCTCAGTTGATCGACCAAGGCCAGATTGGCAACAGACACCTCCTGAAGCGTCAGGACATCAGGATTAACAGCTGTAACATAGCCTAGCCAATCTTCCCCACCCTGACGTTTAAACAGCATGTTGTGCTGCAACAGCGTCAAATCGGCCGAAGACGGATGACGTTCGAGCCCATTCCACGCAGCTTGCCCAAGAATGATCAGACAGAGACCGGATATCGTCCAGCGAATCCGTCGCGACCACGGGGTCCAGATCACCGTTAGTGCCAAGAGAACCACCAAGGGCAGCCGGAACACCGCAAAGCTGTCGCCTGCGGGATGAAACGCCCCTGTGTATCCGACCGCCACCAAAAGCGCCAAAGCCACCACCAGACCGATCACCAAAACGCGCATACACTCACCTTCCCGTCAACTCATGGTCACATCACTTGCGCCAAGCACAATGGACGCACATTCTATCAGGCAACCCGAAATTCTTTCTGAACGTCCAAGGACTCCTCATGCCCACCGAACGTATCACCTTCGAGGGCCACAGCGGCGCACCTCTTGCCGCGCGGCTTGACCTGCCTGAAGGCCCTCATCTGGCCACAGCTCTTTTTGCCCATTGTTTCACCTGCGGCAAAGACATTCCGGCGGCGCGGCGGATTGCTGCCAGACTGGCCGCGATGGGAATCGCGGTGCTGCGCTTTGACTTCACCGGTCTGGGGCATTCCAAAGGCGAGTTTGCGAACACCACGTTCCATTCGAACGTCGATGATCTCAAGGCCGCCGCCGCCTATCTTGCGGGCCGTGGCATGGCGCCATCGCTGATCATCGGTCACTCGTTGGGCGGTGCAGCCGTTTTGCGCGCCGCTCCACAGATCGACACGGTCAAGGCCGTGGTGACGCTAGGTGCGCCCTTTGATCCCGGTCATGTGACCCATAATTTCGCCGATAGCCTCGACAATATTCGCACGGACGGACAGGCTCAGGTCTCGCTTGGCGGGCGCCCCTTCACCATTGGCCGTGATTTTGTTGAGGATGTTGAGGCAGTCTCACTCGCGGAGAGCATCGGCACCATGAAAAAGGCGCTGCTGGTTTTGCATGCGCCGCTCGATGACATTGTGGATGTGTCAAACGCCTCAAACATCTTTCTGGCGGCGAAACACCCCAAAAGCTTTGTCACGCTGGATGATGCCGATCACCTGATCACCCGCGCGGAAGATGCCGAATACGCCGCCGAGGTTATCTCGGCTTGGGCCGGTCGGTATCTTGAGCTGACCCCCCCCGCCCCACCGATTGGTGCACCCGAAGGCGTTGTGCGGGTTTCGGAGGCCGATGCCGCCGGGTTCCTGCAGGATATCCAAAACGGTCCCCATCACCACGCCGTGGCGGATGAGCCACTGGCCTATGGCGGGACCAATCAGGGCATGTCTCCCTATGGCTTTGTCGCCTCAGGGCTTGGGGCCTGTACCTCGATGACCATCCGCATGTATGCCCGTCGCAAAGGCTGGCCGCTGAGCCATGTTGCCGTGGATGTGACCCACGACAAGGTGCATGCGCAGGATGCGGAAACCAGCACAGCCACCCGTATCGACCGCTTTGTGCGCCGTATCTGTCTGCAGGGGGATCTCAGCGCTGAGCAGCGTGACCGTTTGTTGGAAATCGCTGATAAATGCCCGGTGCACCGGACCCTCGAACAGGGCGCGAAAATCGAAACCGAGCTCGCCTGCCCGGTCGACTAGGTCAGTTTGTTACACACAAAAACCCGCGCCGTTTCACCAAACGGCGCGGGTTTTCTGTTTATGCGGCCAAACGCTGACGCGCCTGAGCAAATCGGGCAAGACGTTCGCCGTAGTCCCGCGCAGATTCCAGATCGCCGGCGCGTGGGGCCTCTTCTGCCGGGGCATCGGCAGGTGAAATAGCCATGGCGCCTGCGCTACCCCCTGCCCAGTTGCGATCCTGAGGACCATTGGCCAGCGCGTTTGCAGGTGCCTGGTTCAGCGACACCCAAATCATCCCGTGCTGGCCCGCCAAGACGCGGAAATAGTTCAGTGTTTCGCCTTTGTCGCCCACGGCACTGGCAGAGTTGGTGAACCCGCCCGAGATCTTATCGGCCCAATCGCGCGTGAACCAACGTTTTGAGCTTTCATCCGCAAAGCGTTTGAATTGCCATGGGGCCCCGCCCATATAGGTTGGCCCGCCAAAGACGATGGCATCGGCTGCATCCAGTGCGGCCCAGGCCTCATCACTGATCACCCCATCTTCTGGGATGGCCCAGAGACGCGCATCACCGGCACGCTGTGCGCCCTCCAACACGGCCTCGGCCTGTTTTGCAGTGTGGCCGTAGCCCGAGAAATAAATGATTTCGATAGTTGCCATCACGGCCTCCTGATTTTGTCTTGCATCAGCTAGATGGCACCATTACTTACAAAAGGTAAGTCGTTACCATTTTGTAACCAGTTACCAAAAGGAAAGTGAGACCTTATCATGTGCACCACCCCAGGAAGCTGCCCGATGGATCCCGTACTGCGCGTGGTCACCGGCCGATGGACCACCAGCATTTTGTGGCATCTCGTGAGCGAAGGCCCGCTGCGTTTTGGTGAATTGATGGGACTCATGCCCGAGATATCGGCCAAGGTCCTGACTGATCGCCTGCGGATGCTGGAGAAAAACGGGCTGGTGCTGCGCACCCAGAAACCAACGATCCCGCCCGAGGTGAGCTATCAACTGACCAGCGAAGGTCAGGATCTGCACAAGGCCCTTGCCGCCCTCAATCAGGTGGCGATGAAATGGGGGGAGATGGGGTGGAAGCCCGAGAAAGGATTTCCCGAACCCGCATTAGAGGCGACCTAAAGCATCGGTCGCCCTATATGGTATGAGGATGCTTTATAGCTCATCCGACATATGGTCGATGAGCTGTTCTTCCAGTTTGGCCTGACCAGCTTCATCAAGCGTAAATTCTACTCCGGCCTGCCCCGGCGCAATCCACCGCAACACCGCCTCGAACTGCCCCAAGCCTTCGATGTTGACCACCGTGTTGAGGCCCGTCTCAAACGGGCGCTGTTCGGTGCTGAACTCAAGCCGGGCCCCTTTTGCAGACAGATCGGACACCCAACCGGGCACCACATTTCCTTGGATCTCAAAGAAACAGGGCATGTTGGTGACAAAGCGCTCGCGGCTACGTGCCTCGACACCGTTTTTCGGAAAGTTGTGTTTTGTGTTTGCCATTCTGCCTACCGATAAAGGGGATTTCCTACTCGCACAGGACATCCATAACACCATAAATTTTACAGCCCGTTACCCGGTAAAATGCATCCTAGTTTTCACTGGCGATGTGTCTCACAGGTTTCGCGCCTCATAAAGGCAAGCAGCCCGGTGGTTTCATCCTCTTGAAACCGTTCACCAGTCACGTCCAGCGTTTGAATGCGATCCGATCGAAAGGTCCGGAAATCGGCCTTGAGCTCACACCATCCCGAGACCATCCAACCATCCACAAGATCCCAGATCACCAAGGGGCGCAGGCGACGCTGGGAGGCTTCGCCCTGCGCATTGCAATAGCTGATCTCCACGATCTGCTGCTGACGAATGGCCGTTCGCATGGCACCTAGCCGCGCCGTCTCGCCCTTTTTGGGGTGCAGATTGTAATAGGGCGCATGGCTGAGCCGCCGTTCCTCAGGATCGGGCAGTCCAGCCTGCAATTTCGCCCGCGCCTCCTGCGCCGCGGCGATCAACGCAGGATCCCCCGTGCGCTCCACGAACGACAGCCCAACCGCCAGCGCTTCGATCTGATCATGGGTGAAGGTCATGCTGGGCAGATCAAACCCCGGGCGCAGGACATACCCCACGCCCGCTTCGCCCTCGATTGGCAGACCCGAGGCCTGAAGATGAGCAATGTCGCGGTAGATTGTGCTGACGCTGACTTCGAAATGCGCGGCAAGGTCTTGAGATCTACTCAGATCCCGCGCGCGCATCTCATTGACCAGACGGAATAATCTTTCGGCACGACGCATTTCAGGATCATCCGTTTTCTTCAGGGCTTGGGGTATGGCGCACAAAAGCGCGGGATCAGGCGGCCATGGCCACCGCTTCAATCTCGAACATCAGTCCCGGAAGTGCAAGCCGCGACACCCCCAGCAGGGTCATGGGTGGAGCGACACCCGCTGCACCAAAGGTCATCCCCATCAGATCGAAGTTCTGTAAGGCCGCATCGACATCTGTGGCATAGACACCAAGCCGGACGACATGTTCAACCCCCATATCGGCCTCTGCCAGTACCGCCTTGAGATTGTCCAGCGCCAGCGCGATCTGCGCCCGCATATCCCCGGCATGTTGCGGCGCGCCTGTGGCATCCACCGAAGTTTGCCCGGCGCAGATCACCTGACGCGTCGCGCCTTCGATGGTTTCTGCCTGATTGTAGCCAAGCTTGAGCGACCAATCCCATGGGTTCACGGCTGTGCGTTTCATATGTCTTTGTTCCTCAACAGTGTGTGTGAGGCTCTTTCATCACAAGGCTCCTCTCACCGTGGTGACAGGAGAGCCGCATCCCGCGCAAAGAAAAACCCCGCCCGGTGGAACCGGATGGGGCCATTTTTCTATTGATGCAAGAACTGCCTTACGAAATGCGGGTCAGCAGATCGTCGAGCGATTTCTTGGCGTCACCATAGAACATGCGGGTGTTCTCTTTGTAGAACAGCGGGTTCTCGATACCGGAGTAACCGGTGCCCTGACCGCGTTTTGAGACAAACACCTGTTTCGCTTTCCAGCACTCCAGAACCGGCATCCCGGCGATAGGCGAGTTCGGATCTTCCTGTGCCGCCGGGTTCACGATGTCATTGGAGCCAATCACAATCGCCACGTCGGTTTCTGGGAAGTCGTCGTTGATCTCGTCCATTTCCAGCACAATGTCATAGGGCACCTTGGCCTCGGCCAAAAGCACGTTCATATGCCCCGGCAGACGCCCGGCAACGGGGTGAATTGCAAAACGCACCTCTTTGCCTTTGGCCCGCAGACGGCGGGTCAGCTCCGCCACATTCTGCTGTGCCTGCGCCACGGCCATACCATAGCCCGGAATGATGACCACGCTGTCGGCCTCATCCAGAGCACTGGCCACACCATCGGCGTCGATGGCGATCTGTTCGCCTTCCACTTCCATGGCCGGCCCTGTTGCGCCGCCAAAGCCGCCCAGGATCACGCTGACAAACGAACGGTTCATCGCCTTACACATGATGTAGCTGAGGATCGCACCGGAAGAGCCAACAAGCGCCCCCACAACAATCAACAAGTCATTGCCAAGCGAGAAGCCAATCGCGGCCGCAGCCCAACCCGAATACGAGTTCAGCATCGACACCACCACAGGCATGTCGGCACCGCCGATGCCCATGATCAGGTGATAACCAATGAAGAAGGCCAGC
The DNA here is from genome assembly GCA_049116335.1 of Pelagimonas sp. Classification (GTDB taxonomy): domain Bacteria; phylum Pseudomonadota; class Alphaproteobacteria; order Rhodobacterales; family Rhodobacteraceae; genus CANMIH01. The sequence goes on from JAGDYZ010000008.1 coordinate 270,300, forward strand.
GCCGACATCAGCAGCAGCGTCCAACCGCCACCCGTGCTCATGTAAATGGCCAGCAGGATCAGCGAGCCGATACCGGCACCCGCATTCAGCAGGTGACCACCCGGAAACTTGGTCGCCGCCGACGTCAGGCGACCTGACAGTTTGCCATAAGCCACAACGGAGCCGGTGAAAGTGATCGCGCCGATGAAGACACCGAGGAAGACCTCAACCTTCAGAATGCCGATCTCAACCCCAGATTTATGCGAAACTTTGGCCGCAAAACCTTTGAGCGCATCCAAACCTGCCTGATCCCCGGCTGCCTGCAACGCACCAACCGAGTTCATCACCAGTTCAGCGTTATAACCGACAAACACAGCCGCCAGACCAACCAGCGCGTGCATGCCTGCAACAAGCTCAGGCATCTGTGTCATCTCGACCTTGGTTGCAAGCATATAGCCAATGGCGCCTCCCCCCGCGATCAGGATCAGCGACAAGAGCCACAACCCCGACCCCGGACCGATCAGGGTCGCAGCAACCGCCAGACCCATTCCAACGATGCCATACCAAACCGCGCGCTTTGCGCTTTCCTGACCGCTCAGGCCACCCAGCGACAGAATGAAGAGAACAGCCGCAACCACATAGGCTGCTGTGGTAAATCCATAATCCATAGTCCCTGCCCCCTTACGATTTCTGGAACATGGCGAGCATGCGCCGTGTCACGAGGAAGCCACCAAAGATATTGATCCCGGCAAAAAAGACCGAGATGGCAGCAAGGATAACGACCAGCGCTCCGCCCGAGCCGATTTGCATCAGCGCGCCCAGAATGATGATCGAGGAAATGGCATTGGTCACCGCCATCAGCGGCGTGTGCAGTGAATGCGACACGTTCCAGATGACCTGGAAGCCGACAAAGACCGACAGAACAAACACAATGAAGTGCTGCATAAAGCTTGCCGGTGCAATCAGGCCAACACCCAGGATCACAGCCGCGCCCACCGCCAGCAGGGTGACCTGCTGTTTGGTCTGCGCTTTGAAGGCGGCAACCTCTTGGGCGCGTTTCTCTTCCGGGGTCAGTTCCGGCACCACCTCTTTGGGTTTGGCAGCAATCGCCTTCACCTTGGGCGGGGGCGGCGGGAAGGTAATCTCGCCCTGATAGGCCACAGTGGCACCACGGATGACGTCATCTTCCATGTCATGATTGACCTGACCGTCTTTTTCAGGCGTCAAATCGGTCATCATGTGACGGATGTTGGTGGCATAAAGCGTTGAAGACTGCGCTGCCATCCGGCTGGGGAAGTCGGTATAGCCGATGATGGTTACACCATTGTCGGTGACCACCTTCTCGTCCATCACGGTGCCTTCGGCGTTGCCGCCTTTTTCCGCCGCTAGGTCAACAATGACCGAACCCGGCTTCATGGCGGCGATCATGTCCGCCAGCCAAAGCTTTGGGGCTTCGCGGTTGGGGATCAGCGCCGTGGTGATGACAATGTCGATCTCCGGGGCAAGCTCACGGAACTTGGCCAGCTGCGCTTCACGGAACTCTGGGCTGGACACAGCCGCATAACCGCCGGTGGCGGCACCGTCTTGTTGGTCTTCTTCAAAGTCGAGATAGACAAACTCGGCACCCATCGATTCGACCTGTTCCGCCACTTCGGGACGCACGTCGAAGGCATAGGTGATGGCCCCGAGCGAGGTCGAGGTGCCAATCGCGGCAAGACCGGCCACACCGGCGCCCACAACCAGAACCTTGGCAGGGGGCACTTTACCGGCGGCTGTCACCTGTCCGGTGAAGAAGCGGCCAAAGTTGTTGCCAGCTTCGATCACAGCACGGTAGCCTGCGATATTGGCCATGGACGACAGCGCGTCCATCTTCTGGGCCCGGCTGATCCGTGGCACCATTTCCATGGCAATGACATTGGCCCCTTTGGCCTTTGCCAGTTCCAATCCCTCGTCATTGCCGCCCGGATTGAAGAACGTGATCAACGTCTTCTCCGGTGTCAGGCGCTCCAGCTCGTCATTAAGCGGGATACGCACCTTGGCAATGATGTCGCTTTCGGACCAGAGAGCATCAGCGCTGTCCACCACCGTCACACCGGCATCTGCATAGTCCGCATCGGCAAATCCTGCCGCCTGACCTGCTCCGGTTTCGATGGCGCAATCATATCCCAGCTTTTGCAGCTGGCGCGCCGAGTCGGGTGTCATCGCAACGCGATTCTCTCCCGCCTCTAGTTCCTTTGGCGTTCCTATCTTCACGATATTCCCCTTTGTTCAGGTACTCCTACGCCCCTGATGAGGCGTTAATTCGCAATTTGGCCCGCGTCAGCAGGCCGCCGCAGCGACGGGCGGCGTGGGGCTGTAAATCACAGCCATCACCTCGGTTAAAGCCATCGTCGTGTTTGTTGCGCGTAGCGTGTAAATTCGGCAACAAACTTGCGCTTCAAATTCCCCTCTTCCTTCTCAATAAAGCGTTTTTCCAACACCCAGATGAAGATGGGGATCAAAGGCAGCGCAAGCACCGCGTCCCAAAACAGGATAAACCCGGTCAGGATGAAAACATCACCCAAATAGATTGGGTTGCGACTTCGTTTGAAAATACCGCTGGTCACCAGACGCGCGGCACTTTGATGAGGCATGATCGTGGTCTGCATGCGGCGCATCTCAAACACCGCCAGAGCAGCGAGGATGACGCCACCCCCAACCAAAAGACCGCCCAGAAGATCGGCCCAGACCGGCCCAAAGCTCAGCCCCATGGACAGGGATGTCTTTTGCCACCACGCCACGCCCAGCGCCGCAATCAGCCAAACCGGCGGCAGATCAATCCATTTCATGTCATGTCCCCAATTGGCAGCGGTCGCGCGCAGTGGCCCGACGGTGAACAGTTGTTTAACAGTTAGGGATGCGGATGGGGCATACTCAATGACCCAATTGTCGCAATCACAGATTTTTCAGGTCAAAATCGGAAAGCGTGAGCCTAAAGGCACGAAATAATGGCAGTATCACTGCCATTATTTTGAAATTTATCGCAAAGTGGCGTGATCAAGGTCACTCCCACTCCATCTCTTCAAACACGCGGCCCGCGTTTTTGGTGGCCAGTTCTTCGAAGGTATCAAGATTGGCCCAGCGCGCCTGATCGACATAATAAGCCCCGGCAAGATCACCGCCCTCGTCGATATGCGCACCGATCTTTTCACGCAGATCGCTCAGATAGTCATAGGTATAACGCCGCACCTGCGCGAGGTTGGTGGGATGGCCATGTCCGGGAATGATATAGGTCGGGTTCAGCGGCTCCATCTTGGTTTCCCAGGTCTCAAGCCAGCACGAAGTGCAAATGCCCTCAAAGATCGGCAGCATCCGTTCATGAAACGCGATATCCCCAGCAATCAACATGCTCTGCTGCGGCAGCCAGACCTGAGTGTCGCCCGGATCATGGGCCGGGCCCATATGCATCACCTCGATCTGCACACCGCCCAGCGTGAGACTATAGCTGTCTGCAAAGCTGAGGTTCGGCGTCACCGTGCGGGTGCCCTCAGCCTTGTCGCGGTTGTACCGCTCCATTCCCTGCAGGATGAAATCCGCCTCCGAGGTAAAGGCCTCGATCGCGTCGACATGGGCAAGGACATCCACCCCCTGATCCATCCAATAGGCATTGCCCAGCATGGCATGCCCCTGCCCGTTCTCATTGATCACCAGAACAACGGGCTGATCGGTCAGGGCCTTGATCTCATCATGTAGTGCCGCGGCAAGACGCACCGAGGCACCGCCATTGATCACAACCACACCTTCATCCGTCACAATGAACGACAGGTTGTTGTTATGGCCCGAGTTTTCATAGGTCGGCGGGGCCGTGGCGCCGATGGCCGAGAACACACCGGGGATAACCTCAACCGGCTTTTCATACAGTTCGGACTGCGGGTATTTGTCGGCAATATCTTCGCTGGCTGTGGCGATGCCTGCGCTCAGACACAACGCAAGGGCGGTGCGGATCATATGACTTCCTCCAATTTCGACACACATTCACATGTGTGAATAGATTTGCCAAGCCCCGGCGTCACTCTTTGCGCGCAGAATTTTCGCGACTAGCCTCCCCCCTATTGAGGGAGGATTATTATGCTGAGTGGAAAACACGCGATTGTCACCGGAGGCGGCACGGGCATTGGATTGGCGATTGCCAGAGGATTGGCCGATCAGGGGGCGCAGGTCACCATCACCGGACGCCGTGCCGAGGTGCTGGAGGCCGCGGCCAGTGACGCAATCCATCCCCTTGTGATGGACGTGCGCGACGAGGCCTCGGTGGTTGACGGGATGCAGGCCGCCGTTGCCGCACGTGGACCTGTTCAGATCTGTGTCGCCAATGCCGGGATCGCCGAGGGTCGCGCGCTGTTGAAGACCGATCTGGACTGGTGGCGCAATATGATGGCGATCAACGTCGATGGCGCATTTCTGACCATACGCGAAGCCCTACGAAGCATGACCCAAACCGATTGGGGCCGTGTGGTGGCGGTCAGTTCGATCGCCGGTCTGCGCGGGCTCAAAGGCGCGCCCTGTTACAGCGCCTCAAAACACGCGATGATCGGCATGATCCGCGCATTGGCGGCGGATTATGCCACCAAACCCTATACGTTTAATGCCCTCTGCCCGGCCTATGTCGACACCGAGATCATCACCCGTAATGTGAGCTCGATCATGGAGCGTACCGGGCTGGAAGAGAAAGACGCGCGCGCTCTGATGGTCGATGTCAATCCGCATGGCAAACTGATTTCCCCGCAGGAAGTGGCTGAAACCGCTTTGTGGCTGTGCAATCCGGCGATAGAAAGCGTCAACGGACAGGCGATACAGATCAGTGGCGGAGAAATCTAACATCACACCACAGACAGGGCGATGCACCTGCGGGGCCGTGTCAGTCACGGCCCGGCTAAGACCTGTGTTTCGCACTTGCGACTGTGACAGCTGTCGTGGATGGCAGGGCGTTTCATGGCAAGGCATCCCCTGTGAAGACGGCCCAAAGGTCGAGGGAAAACTGGTGTTTCGCCGCAGCAGTCACACCGCTGAGCGGGCCAGCTGTGCGCTCTGTGTCATGCCCATCTACATCCATTTCACCAGCACCGGACGCATCGAGCTCAATCGCGCACTGTTTGGTGTTGCTGAAACCGGAACATTCGCACCGGAAGATCACGTCCCCCTTCGGGTGAGTGGGATCAAATCTGTGATCCGGCGGGTCTACCAAGGCCTCATTCGGTCGAAATTTCGCTGAAATATGAAGACAATGTGGCAATCTCGCAGATTTCCATCGAAGTCTTCCCAAATTTGCCTCAATTGACACCCATTCCCGCCGCAGGGCGATTGTATCCATATCCTGAACAAAGGCGTGCCAATACGTCCGAGCAGGAGCGGCAGAGAGATGCCAAGTGGTTATCTGGTAACTTTGGGGGATGGTTCCCTTGATGCGGGCGACACGATAAGTGGCGGCCTGATTACCTTTACCACCGACACCAATCTTGGAAATGGCAACTGGGTCTGGAGCGGCACCTACGGCGGCTCAACCTATACCAACACGCAAGAGCCAGGCGCCTATCACCTTGCCACCGATGGCAATGTTTATTTCATCCCCGCCTACGGCCCCGTCACCACCCTCACATCCTCCACCGTTATTTCCGCGCCAAGCTTCACTCAGGCCGATGGTGTGGTCAGCGGCACCTCGGGCAATGACCTGATTGATCCGGATTTCAACGACAATGACGGCGATCAGGTTGATGACGACACCGCCAATCTGGGCGACGACATTCAGGCCGGGGCTGGCAATGACACCGCCATTGGCGCGCGCGGCGATGACACCATCGACGGCGGCAGCGGCGACGATCTGATTTACGGGGATTATGGCAGCTACCGCATCTCTGAGGATCTGAACTGGACCCAACAGGGCGGAAACGGCACCAATCTTTCGGGTGGGTTCACACAAGATACTGGCGAAATTGACGTCACGCTCAACTTTGCCAACAACGGAAACAACAATCCCACGTTTCAGGTTGATACCAACGACACCCAATACAACGCAGGTGGCTTTGCCGCCCGGTCCTCCCTGTACATGTTCGGCAATGGCGATGGGGCCACTTCCACGGCCTCGATGTCGTTTGCAGCCAGCAGCGGTGCAAATGTTGCAGATGAGGTTGAAAATGTCACCTTCCGCATCAATGACATCGACTGGGGCAACAACAACCACACGGATATTGTCACGGTAAACGCCTTTGACGCAGACGGAAATCCCGTCACCGTCACCCTGACGCCGGCAGGTGGTGAAACCATCGTCGGCAATACCATCACCGCCAACAATGTCGCAAACTCACCCGGAGATGCGGATGGCTCGGTTCTGGTGCAAATCGCCGGACCTGTGTCCAGCGTTGAAATCATCTATTCCAATGGCCAGGGCGGCACACAGGCCATCTGGGTCACGGATGTGCAGTTTGATGTGGTGCCTGTCGCCAATGGCAACGACTCGCTGGATGGCGGCGCAGGTGACGACACCATCCACGGTGAAGGCGGCAATGACACGCTGATTGGCGGCACCGGTGCGGATAGTCTTCTGGGTGGCGACGGCGATGATGTTCTGTTTGCAGCTCAGGGCGACACCATTGACGCAGGGGCCGGTGACGACACCATCACCCTTGTTGATCTGAATGAGGCCGGAAGCGGCACCATCACCATCGAGGGCACCACAACCGATCAGGATGGCACCGGCGATGTTCTGGATCTGAACGGTGTGGCCGACCGGGGCACGCTGAACATCACCTCCAATGTCGGTGGTGAGCTGGCTGGCACCATCGAGATGTTCGACGGAACGCTGGTCCGCTTTGCCAATATCGATGACATCATCTGTTTCACCCCCGGCACCCGCATTCTGACCGACACAGGGTATCGTGCCATTGAAACCCTGCAGATCGGGGACATGATCGCCACCAAGGATGATGGGTTCCAGCCCCTGCGCTGGAAAGGCGAACGCACGGTACTGGCGGCAGGCAAATCCGCGCCGATCCGCATTGATCCGCAGGTGTTTGGCGGCGAACGCCCGCTGCGCGTGTCGCCCCAGCATCGCATGTTGATCGAGGGCTATGAGGCGGAACTTATGTTCGGTGAACCCGAGGTTTTTGCGGCAGCCACCCATCTCGAGGATCTGCCTGGTGTCACCCGCGAGGAAGGTGGACTTGTGACCTACATCCATCTGCTCTTGGACCGCCATCAGGTGATCTTTGCCGAAGGCATGGCCACCGAGAGCTTTTTCATCGGTGCGCAGGCGCTGGGATCCATGGACCCAACGGCCCGCGCGGATCTCTTTGAAACCTTTCCCCAGTTCGAGACCGATCCCGCAAGCTATGGCCCCACAGCCCGCCCCTGTCTCAAGAAACACGAAGCGCAGGCGGTTATGGCCCTGCGCGCTCAGGCGCAGGTACTGGCCGCCTAAACTAGGACCTACGCTTCTTGGGGGACTGCGCGGCGGTTGGCGGCAAAGCTATGCACGGCCTGACCAAATGCCTGAAACAGCGGACGCGAGACCGGATCATTGGCCGCATCCCATTCCGGATGCCATTGTACCGACATAGTATAGCCGGGTGCGTCTTTCACATAGATCGCCTCTGGCGTGCCATCTGGGGCGTGTCCTTCGATGACAATCCGCGCACCGGGTCGATTGATCCCCTGCCCGTGCAGCGTATTGGTCATCACTTCGGTCGCGCCAAACACCTCATGAAATTTACCGCCCTCCTCCAAAGTCACACAGTGGCGCAGGGCAAATTTCTCTTCCAAGGTGCCATCGGGGGGCATGCGGTGATTCATGCGGCCCGGCAAATCGCGGATTTCTGGGTAGAGCGACCCGCCCATGGCGACGTTCACCTCCTGAAAGCCTCGGCAAATGCCAAACACCGGCTGACCGCGATCTACACAGGCCCGCACCAGAGGCAGGGTGATGGCATCGCGCGCCCGGTCCATGTCGCCATGGGCCTCGGTATAGCTCTCACCGTATTCTTCCGGGTGCACATTGGGGCGCCCGCCGGTGAGCAAAAAACCATCACAGGCTTCGAGCAGTTCCTCCACCGAAACAAAGCGCGGGTCCGCCGGGATCAGGAGCGGCAGGCAATCACAGACGCTGGCCACGGCCTCGGATGTCATCGTGCCCCCGGCGTGCACCGGGTAGGAATCGTTGACCAGATAGGAATTGCTGATGATGCCAACGACAGGCCGGGACATAGGGGGCTCCTTCATGAAATGCCCCAATGGTTTAGCCCAGATCGGCCCAAAGGCAAACCCATGCCAGCGCACAGAGGCTGTTAGCCCCCAAAGACCCGACGTCGCACATAGGTGAGTGCGGAATTAAGTAGCACCGAAAGCTTGAATTCACTGCGCAGCAACGCGGCCATCTGAGGTTCGCTCAACCGTTTGAGCCGGCGCACACTGCGATCCCACTCCGCCGGTCAATATTGCGCTATGCGCTTGTTGGCCCGGAATCCGAAATGGTAATTGCGTTTGAACGCGCGTGCGCAGAGTTTTTCATAGCGGCGCAAAGGGGCCGCATTGCCCGTCTCAAGCGTTTTGCCAAGCGCCGCACCCAGCACACGGCCAAATTCAATCGCCTGACGAATGCCTTCACCGACGGTGGGTGTGGCAAAATTTGCGGTGTCCCCGACCCGGATCACCCCGCCATGCACAAGGCGCGGGTCATAGGCCAAGGAGGGCAGAATACCGGCGTTGGCATGCACCAGCGCGCCCAGTGTCAGACCATAGCTGTCGAGGAATTCTGGCGTGATCAACTGCTCCATTATCTCACGTGGCGAGGTCTCGACATCGGGGTGGATCACGCCTGCGCCAATACGAACCCGTCCGTGGGGCGCTGGAAAAATCCAGCCATAGCCTCCGAGGACAGCCTCTCCGACAAACAGAACCGCGCGCCGCGTTATGCCGTCGGTGAGCTCGTATTCATATTCAACACCAACCCCTTGACGGGTGGGCTTGGGGCCAAGCCCAAGCGCGCTGACCACCGCATGGGCCTGCCCTGAGGCATCAATCACATAGCGTGATCTGACGGTGAACTCTCCTTCGTCACGCCCGCGCAGCGTTGAAAGATACCCGCCGCTGTCCTCTTTGGCCGTGAGAAATTTTACACCGGTGCGGATCTCACAGCCGCGCCACTCTGCTGCCTCAGCCAGCCATTGATAGAGCCCGGTGACGTCCAACACGGCCATCCGGTGACGGCTGAGCTTGTGCAACGCGCGCTCCTTGTCCGAGCGAAATTCGATTTCAGAAATGGGGTGGTAAAGGTCGGGCGGCACCCCCAGTGCCTGCAGATCTTTGATCCAGCTGCCCCCTGAGGTGCGCACCGGTTTTCCGATCTCGCGGTCCTGATGCACCACAAGCACCTTGGACGATTGCGGCAGGGCCGCAGCGGTGGCGAGCCCCGCAGGCCCGCCACCGACAATCAATACATCTACGTCAATTTGGGTCATCAAACCTAAAACCATTTCCAAGGCTTAGGTCAGTGATACCCCTTTGCGGCCCGCAAGATCCACAAAGAACTGCCAGGCCACACGACCAGAGCGCGACCCCCGCGTGGCTTGCCATTCGATGGCCTCGGCCCGCAGTTCGTCTTCTGCAACATCGACACCATAGGCACCGCAATAGCCCCGGATCATCGCCAGATAATCATCCTGGTTGCAAGCATGGAAGCCCAGCCAGAGACCAAACCGATCCGACAGCGAGACTTTTTCATCAATCGCCTCTGCCGGATTGATGGCCGACGAGCGTTCGTTTTCGATCATGTCCCGTGGCATCAAATGGCGGCGATTCGACGTGGCATAGAGCACCACATTGTCCGGCCGACCCGCCACACCCCCGTCCAGAACGGCCTTGAGGCTTTTGTAATGCTGATCGTCATGACCAAAGGACAGATCATCGCAAAACAGGATAAACTGATAAGGCGCGGCCCGCAGAAGATCGAGCAACCGACCAACCGAGGGTAGATCTTCGCGCTGAAGTTCCACCAGCTTCAGATCATGGCCTTCGTCGCGCAGCGTTTCATGTACCGCTTTGACAAGGCTGGATTTCCCCATGCCACGAGCACCCCAGAGAAGCGCATTGTTTGCCGGAAGGCCTTTGGCGAACTGACGAGTGTTGGCCAGAAGCGTATCGCGTGCGCGATCGACCCCCAACAACAGCGGCAATTCAATCCGGCTAATCTTTTCAATGGGTTCAAGTCTGTCAGGCGTGGTCTGCCAGACAAAGGCTTCGGCCCCCGAAAAATCGGGAGCCTTAAGAGGTGCCGGAGCAAGTCGCTCCAGCGCCGCCGCAATCCGTTCCATCGGATCAGTCATTCTTTTTCTCGTCCTCGTCAAACTCCGCCATCAGCGGATCGTCTTCATCATCGTCCTCTTCGAACCATAGGCCCTGAGCCCGCAGATCCTTTTCTCGCTTCTTCTCAACACGAGACACCAGCAAGATGGAGATTTCATAAAGACCATAGACGACGGTAAACAGAATAAGCTGCGTCACAACATCCGGGGGGGTGACAACCGCGGCCAGAACCAAGATCGCAACCATGGCGTATTTGCGCACATTGGCCAGACCTTCGGCCGAGACCAGACCGGCCTTGCCCATCAGGGTCAACAAAACCGGCAGCTGAAAACACAACCCAAAGGCCATGATGAAGACCAGCGAGGTTTGCAAGCTTTCGTTCACCTTACCAAAGAAGGTGATGTTTGCGCCCGAGCCGGTTTGAGGCACAGCGCCCCCTGCTCCCGCTTCGAGTTCCAGCTCGACCAGATTGGCCAGACCCGCCGACAGAGAAAAGTCTGCGAACCCAAGAAAAAACGCCATTGCCAAAGGTGTGACCACCAGATGGGCAAAGCTCGCGCCAAGCAGGAACATCACCGGTGAGGCAATGATAAAAGGCAAAAACGCATTTTTTTCAGACTTGTAGAGACCCGGCGCAATAAAACGCCACATCTGATAACCGATCACCGGAAAGGCCAGCGCAAAGCCGAACACCATGCTGATCCGAAACAGCACAAACAGGTATTCCTGCGGGCTGGTGTACTGCAGTGTCGGGTTGGGATCCCCCAAAGCGCGCAGCTCATTTGCGATGGGTTCCAGCAGGAACTGCAGGATATGCGCCGCGATAAATTCACCCTGGATCGGGATAAAACAGACACAGATCCCGACCAGCAAAGCAATGACCGACCGGATCAACCGTGTGCGCAGCTCAGCCAGATGTTCGATCAACGGGGCTGAGCTGTCTTCAATATCGTCTTTGGTCGCGCTCATGCATCGCCTCCGTCCGCGTCGCCGCCATCGTCCCGCTTGAGCGAATTTTCCAATTCAGCCGCCTTTTTGGCAGCTTCATCAGCCTCGCGCTTTTTCCGGTCCGCAGCGGCCCGAGCCGCATTCGCCTCGATCTTTTTCCGCGCATCTTCCCGCTCAGCGGCCAGCTTGCCTGTTTCGCTTGTCGGGTCGAGGTTGGTCATCGACTTGGCTGCGTCTTTGACCCCATCCATCGCCGTCCCAACCGGGTTTGTGGCGGCTTTGAATGTGGTTGCCACATCCTTCACGCCAGCCTCATCCGCTGCGTCATTCATGGCCCGGCTAAACTCGCGTGCCATGCCCCGGGCCTTGCCCATGAACTGTCCCGCTTTGCGAAACAGCACAGGCAGATCCTTGGGGCCGACCACAATCAGCGCCACAATGCCAATGACCAACAGCTCGGCAAATCCGAGATCAAACATTCGCGGTTACGCCTTGTCTTTTTCGTCCGCAGGGGTGACGTCTTTTGCCTCGGCAGACGCCTGCTCTTCCAGCTCTTCCTTGCCTTCATCCACGCCCTTTTTAAACGCTGTAATGCCTTTGCCCACTTCGCCCATCAGCGACGAAATTTTACCACGGCCAAACAGCACCAGCACAACAACAGCGATCAGCAGAAGGCCCGGCAGGCCAATGTTTCCGATACCCATAATTCTTCTCCTTGGTCGGGCCTGCGCCCAGTCAGAGCGGGGAAGCCCCCGCGCATTTGTCCTGCCCTCTATCTAAGGCCGGGGGCCAAGGACGAAAAGGACCAAAGCGCAATCTTGCACAGGACATTTTGTCATGAGACTGTCAGTTGTCAGGATTTTGTCAGGAGACTCGCGTGAAACGTGCGGACCGCCTCTATCAGTTGATGCAACGCCTAAGGGATGGGCAGCTCCATACTGCCGAAGCCATGGCGCAGGATTTGGATGTGTCGGTGCGCACAATCTATCGTGACATGGAAACCCTTGCCTCATCAGGTGTGCCGGTCGAAGGCGCACGGGGCTATGGCTATACCATCGGCGCCGCGATCACCCTGCCCCCGTTGAACCTGACCGAGGGCGAATTTCAAGCACTTCACCTGGCGTTGGCCACTTTGGGGGCGGCTGAGCTAGATCAACTGAGCCTCGATGCCCGTGGTCTGGCCAACAAGATTGACGCGGTCTTGCCAGAAGAGACCGGCACCACCCCGCCCCCGTTTGGATTTGCCACCGATAGCTTTGCCGAAGCGGCCCGTGGATTTGCCCATATGCCGGCCATCCGCGCGGCGATTCGTGCCCGGCAAAAACTGCGGATCACCACCGCCGACAGTGAACAGGACATTCGCCCATTGCATCTTGAGTATTGGGGGCGGATCTGGACCTGCATCTGCTGGTCCGAGACCAATCGCGATTTCCTTCCCCTGCGGGTTGACCGGATCACATCGCTTGCGCCGCTGCCCGGTCTTTTTGTGAATGAGCCGGGCAAAACACTGGCGGATTATCGCGGGGCTTAAACACTGCCTGCGCGCTCAATCACCAAAACCCGCGCGTCACCTTTGGGATGGGCGACATGTTCATCACCGCTTTCAGCGTGGAAAATATCGCCGACGGTCAAGGGGATAATCCGCTCTTGCCCCGCCTCGCGCACATGCATGTCCACGATCCCATCCAGCACAACAAAGACCTCGGCCCCATCGTTTACGTGCCAGATATATGGCGCATCGGTCCAATGGAGCCGCACCGTGGCGCCGTCGATCTGATCAATATCCAATGCGCCCCAGGCGCGTGGGGCGGTGAAGTCTTTTGCGGTTATTTTCTGCATGTCACATCCTTTTCTATCCCGAAAAGATGTCGACCATTTGGACAAAGCCCGCCAGATTGCAATCCGACGTTATCTGCCTGCGAAACGGGGGAATTGCATGGACGCAACCGACAAACGCATTCTGGCGTTGCTGCACAACAATGCCCGCATGCCCTTTGCAGAGATCGGGCGGGCCATTGGATTGTCACGTACCGCCGTGCAGGATCGGGTTGCCCGATTGGAAGCCAATGGCACCATCGCCGGGTATCATACCAAGATCACCAACCGCGAGGCGCTCCCGCTTCAGGCCATTGTGACGGTCAAGATCACCAGCCGCCCCTGCGATCCGGCCCTGAACTGGCTGGCGTCTCTGCCTGAGGTGCATCAGGTTATGTCGATTGCCGGGGAATTTGATGCCTTGCTGTTGTGTCATGTTGCCGATGCCGGTCACTTCAGCCGCCTGAACGACACCATTGGCTCCAACCCGTTGATCGCCAGCGCAACCTCACATCTGGTTCTGCGGCAATTGTGAACACCCGCCTTCCGAACGGCCATCAGGCTCAGCAATAAAAAAGGGCCCCGCAAATGCGAGGCCCGATGTCTTTGCAATGCTACCGCCTTAGAGCGACGCTTGGAAGATCTTCTCGATGTTGCCACCCAGCGCCGTGTTAAACTCGTCGTCCGACTGTTGTTTGGCCAGACCTTCGGTCAATGCGCGGCTGAACGAAGCGATCATTTTCGGCTGACGGGTCAAACGGTCACAGGCCTCTTCGGTCGAATAGCCCCCCGAGAGCGCCACAACGCGCAGCACGCGCGGATGATCGGCCAGCGTGTCATAAAGACCATCTTCGTTCGGAATGGTCAGCTTGAGCATCACATTCTGGCCACCTGCCAGCGTATCAAGCTGCGCCGCGATCTCGGCTTTCAGGATCGCTTCCGCTTCGGTTTTGCTCTCCGAGTGAATGTTCACTTCCGGCTCGATGATCGGCACCAGACCGGCGTTGCACACCTCTTTGCCCAGATCAAACTGCTGCGCCACCACGGCGGCGATGCCCTCGGCATTGGCCTCGTGGATGACCGAACGCTCTTTGGTACCAAAGATGCCAAAGCCTTTGGCGTCGCTCAGCATGTCCGCCAGACCCGGGATCGGCTTGAGCATCTGAACGCCGTTGGCCTGATCTTCCAGACCTTTGTCGATTTTCAGGAAAGGCACCACGCCGCGATCTTCCCACAGCAGCTGTGCCACAGGCTTGCCTTCGATTTCACCGCGCATGGTGCGATCAAACAGGATTGCGCCGATGACTTTGTCTTTGGTGAAAGCAGGCGACAGAATAATCCGGCTGCGCATCGCATGGATTTCGTCGAACATGGCCACATCGCCATCATACATGTCTTCGGTCACACCGTAGAGACCCAGCGCCTTGGGGGTCGACCCACCCGACTGGTCCAGCGCTGCGATAAAGCCCTTGCCGGCAACCATCTGGTCTTTTTGTTGATCAAACTGTCCCATGTCACGTCCTTGTCTAAAGGTCTTTGCGCTTCCCTTTAACCGAGGCGCTTGCTGCTGAATAGATCTGAGCGAAAGGTTTTAGCGCTAACGATTTGACAGAGACGAATTTTCAACGAAAATTCGCAGTTCTCCGCTCACACATCTCGACGCGCGCCCGCCGAATTTTCAAGAAAATTCGGTTTCTCCCGCCGCGCGATTTTCAGATGTATCCCATCCCTTGACCGCACGGTCAAATGCGCTTCGGGCACTGGCACCTTGCCGTCGACCAGCGTAACCCTGAGATCCCGCAGCAACAGACCCAGCATCAGCACGCCCTCAACCATGGCAAACCCCGCCCCGGTGCAGACGCGTGGCCCGGCAGAAAACGGCATATAGGCATCGCGGCCACAGGTCTTTGCTTCAGGCCCCTGCCAGCGTTCGGGTTTGAACTCATCTGGGTCCGACCAGATCCGCTCATGCCGATGCAGGTGCCAAGGGCTCAACACCATCTGCGACCCGACCGGCACATCGCGGTCGCGAAAACGTTCTGGGCATGTCGCCTCGCGCACCATCATCGGCACCGGCGGATACAGCCGCAGCACCTCACGGAACACATCACGTGTCACCCGCAGTTTCGACACCTCAGAAAAATCTCCGGTCAGTTCCTGCGCCTCAGCCGCGATTTTTTCCTGCCAATCGGGATTGATCGCCATAAGGTACAAGGCCCAGGCCAGCGCACTGGCGCTGGTTTCATGACCTGCGAGGAAAAAGATCGCGACCTGATCGACCATTTCCTCAGCCGTAAAGGTCTCGCCGGTTTCGGGATCAACCGCTGTCATGATCTTAGTCGCCAGATCATCCGGGGCGGTTCCGGCTTTGATTGCCGCCATTCGGTCGTTTGTCAGTTGCGCAATCAAACCGCGAATTTTTTCCGCCGCCTGCTTGGTATCTTTGCGGAAAAATCGCGGCATCCAGCGCGGCAAAGGCACAAAGGCAGCAAGGTTCAAGATCGGCTGACTGCGCTGATAGGCGCGAAATTCGTGAAAGACCTCAGAGGCCACTTCATGTTCGATCGGAATGGAAAACAGCGTGCGAAAGATCACGTCGGCGGCAGCGTGGCTGGTGATCTCTTCGATCTCGACCTCTGCCCCGGCATTTTCTGCCAACCGGTCGCGCGCAGCACAGCTTGCGGCCCACATCGCGGGAAAGGTATCGCGCAGCCGCCCGCCCTCAAAGGCCGGATCAATGATGCGGCGCTGGCGCAACCATGTCTCGCCATTGGTCAAAAACACCGAGTCCCCCAGCAGCGGCCGCAGGCCCTCACTGATCCGACCCGACTTTGGGAAATCCATAGGCCGGTCTTTGAGCACGGTTTTCACCAGATCCGGCTGATTGACCATAAACGAGCGGAAGAACGGCGTGCGGAACTCAGCCATCCAGGCGCGATACAACCGTGCGGGCTGGGCCGACAGAATATCCTGCCTGAACAGTTTGACATAGCGCCACAGCGAGACCCGATCCGGTCGCGCCGCAGGTTTAGGAGGTTTCATGCGGCAACACTCGTAAATTTCGACACCGCATGGTCAATCCGGCTGCTGGACGGCGGCCTATTGGCATAGCGCGCATCCAGAGTGATCGGCCCGGCGGTGATTTGGAAGTAATCATAATCCAGCGGGCGATCAAAGGCGCAAAGATATTGAAAATGCAGGCGGAAAAACTTCCAGCGCAGCTCTTTCCAACGCTCCGGGCTCAGCGATTTGGTGAACTGTGCCGAAAAAACCAAGGGCCAGCGTTTGCCCTCTGGGGCAACTCCCGAAACCGACACCGGATCACACAGCGCGAAGGCACAACCGTCGCCGGGCGCGGTCACATCCACCCATGCCAGCTCCTTACGGGTGCACAGATATTGCAAGTCGGCGCGCAGACGATGGGCGTCACGCAGGAACGACACCATAGGCACCACCTGACCGAGGCTTAAAAAACTCAAAGCAGGCCCGGTCTCCGGCACCCGTCCTGCTCGGATCAGATCCGCAAGGATCGACACCGCCAGATGCGCACCCGAGCTGTGTCCCACCACCAGAACCTCATCCACATCGCCGGTCAGCGCCTCGGCAATCACATCGCCAAACTCCGCCAGACGCGCCTCAAGTTCGGGTGGATTGGCCCCGCGATAGCGGGCCGAATAGGCGTAGTCATGCATCAGATAATAGACAAAGGTCTTGCCGTCTTTGGCTTTGAACCAGCGCAGCACAAAGACCGTGATCGCCGCCCAAGCCACTGCACCCAGCATCAAAGCCACCGCCCCGATCCAAGGCGTGGTCAGTCCGACCAACGCAAAGCCCGCCCAGCCGAGCAGCAGCGCCAGAACCAGCTGCACAATCAAGGCGCCCACCGGATAGAGTGCGGCCATGACCGGCCCCTTGCGCAGCTTCATAAGACGCCACAGTGCACCGGTGGCAATGTACTCCCAGGCGGTACGTGCCAGTTGCGCATAGGTGGCGGGAATGCTGTTGGACATGCTGTCGCGGACAATATCCGACCAGACCAGAACCTCGACATCTGCCTGCACCTCGGCCCCCTCCATCTGGCTGGTGACATGCCAGCCATAGGGGCCTTTGGTCTGTTTTGGGGCCAGCGCGATCTCATAGCCCGAAATCCCGGCTTGCGCGGCGCCCTCTTTGCGATAAAGCTCCCGGTATCGCCGAGGGTGGATGGGGTCATAGCCGGGAATGTAAAACACCCGGCGCCGCCGAACTGATTGCTCCATAACTCTGCCTCACGTCACACAAAACCACCCTACCACCGGTTTCCGGCAACAATAAGACCGCATCTGTCCCATTATCCCCGCAGCCCTACGTGAAGATTTCATGGGAAATAGATTTCCACTTTCCCGCAATCTCCGCTTTCACTTTCGCATAACATCGTTTGGTAAACTTACCACCAAAGGGGAGAAACCCTTGCGGATGAATGGATTTCCTGCGGATCTCATGAGGCTTGAGACGCCGCGTAAGATTGAAACTTTCATGGCCCAGCTTTGTATTGCGTTGCTGGGCGCGCTTGTGGTGAAAAACCTCTATGTCGGATTGTACGCGCTGGCCGGGTTGATCTTACTGCTCAAGCTGATGCTGTTGGCAGACCTTGCCTGGCAAACACGCGGCCGCCCCATACCAATCCCGATACCTGCCATCCTGTCAGTGCTGGTTCTGACCATTCTGGCCACCATCTACTATTGCGGCCCACAGGGGGCGCTTTGGGCGTTTCCCGCGATCATTGGTGTCAACCTGGTGGAAACCCGGCGTGCAGGCATCGCTCTGGCGCTTGTCCTCACCTGCGTCACCCCCCTGATGGTCTACGCACAGGGGGCCCCCGACATGGCGCTGCGGCTGTTGCTGTCGCTGAGCGTGACCGCCGCCTACATGTGGTATTCCGTTGGCAAAATGCTTGAGCTGCAAAACCGACTGCTCTCCGCCAGCACCCATGACCCGCTCACCGACAGTTTCAACCGCCGGTACCTGGATTGGATTGTCACGCAGATGCCGTCGGCGCAGATGGGTGTGCTGATCATCGACATTGACCATTTCAAACAGATCAACGACCGGCTGGGGCATGCGCAGGGGGATCTGGTGTTAAAGGCCGTCGCTGCGCTTATCAAAGATGAGCTTCGCACCGGCGACAGCCTTTACCGGATTGGCGGAGAAGAATTTGTTGTCCTGCTGCCCGAGACACAGCCCGAGGCCAGTCAGGCCGTCGCCCATCGCATTCGCCATCAAATTGCCTCGGCGCACATCCTGCCCGATCAGAGTGTCACCGTTAGCATTGGATATGCGCTAAAATCTCGGCTGGCGGCCTTTGAGGCCACGCTGACTGCCGCAGATGCACATTTGTATCGCGCCAAACGCGCCGGGCGAAATCGCGTCATGGGATAAGGCCCGCGCCTTGCACCGGCAGGGCCAAAGGTGCCGCAACCGGTGGTCTTACCCAAATGTGGCGAGCACCGGGAAGGTTTCCAGCAACCAAAAGGCCAGAGCCGTGAAGGCCCCTGTGATCAACGCCACCCCTACCGCGACCAGCAGCAGCCCCATCAGCTTTTCAATCAATGCCATATGACGTTTGATCTTGTTCATCAGGGTCATGGCACGGGTCAGAAACACCGCTGCCAGAAAGAACGGGATGCCAAGCCCAGCCGCATAGACCGCCAGCAAAACAGTCCCGCGTGACACTGAAGCCTCGCTTGCGGCCATCGACAGGATCGCCCCCAGTTGCGGACCGATACAGGGTGTCCAGCCAAAGGCAAAGGCCAGCCCGAGAACATAGGCCCCAAAGGCCGATCCGCCTGCCTCACCGGTGTCCATGCGCGCCTCACGGTCCAAAAACGGGATGCGAAACACATTGAGGAAATGCAGGCCAAAGATCACCACAACCACACCGGAGACCTGCGACAGGATCTCTTGGTTATTGAGGAAAAAGGACCCCATCCAAGAGGCTGTAAAGCCTAAGAAAATAAACACCGTCGACAGACCAAGCACAAAGAACAGCGCCGCCAAGATAACTTTGGCCCGCGCGGTTCCGCCCTCCTGCATCTCGCCCACCGTCATGCCCGACATAAAGGCCAGATAGGGCGGCACGATGGGCAGCACGCAGGGGCTGAGAAAGGAGATAATCCCAGCGGCCAGGGCCACAAACATAGCGGGGAGCAGTGATGCGTCGATGATGTCGATTCCAAACATACTTTGGACTTAGGCGATATTTGTCGGCGCGTCACCGGGTCAGCCGGTCACATCATTGTGGACGGCAAGAAACTTCTCGCTTACCTGATGGGTATGACCCATGAACTTGATGCCGTGGGGCTTTTGTGCCCCCTCCCCGTTCTGAAAACCCGCAAACGTCTGGGTGCTCTTGCACCGGGCGACCTGATCATCGTGCGCACCGACGACCCCGCCGCCGTGATCGACATGCCGCATTACTGCAACGAATCCGGCCATGTTCTCGAAAATCAGGCGCAGGACGGTGACCAGATGATATGGACTATCCGCAAAGTGGGGTAATGTGTCAGTGTCTTGAAGCGTAGGTACCGTTCCCGTGACATGTGTGTGTGACCATCCAAAATGCCTTTTCTCTTTTTGATCTTTGCCTTGTTTTTACCCGCAGCGGTGGCAGCGGGTTCTCCCTACCTCTCCAACGAAGCCACGATTGAACATGCCGATTGGGGGGAGATCTCCGTCGGGATGTTGTTTGGTGACGGAATTATTGTCCCAGATCCAAAGCGGATTGTTGTGATGGATGCCGACGGGCTTCTGCTCGCGACCAGCGAGATTTCGATCGCTCTTGAGCTTTTCGAAACCCGTTCAGGACCGCAGCCCTTTGTCGGGTATAACCGATCTCTGGGTCTGCTGTATCTGCCTGAACCGACAACCTGGAAACGCAGTCTTCTCATTCGTCCCCCCGGTAAAAAGACCGGCTTGCCCTTTCCAGAAGAGCTCAACGCGTCCTATGGCTTTTCCTCTCGCAAGGCCGCCTTTCACGAACGCCTTTGGTACGAAGCGCGCCTCATTCAGCAGCAGCCCCTCCTGTTTTTCATCGCTGTAATCTGGTGGAGTTTTATGTTTTTTGGGTTTGCGCGGATCATTCTGCGATGGAAGCGCAATGATTGGCAGATTCTCCCTGTGACCGCAGAAGGGGTTTGGCGTTTCCTCGTAGCTGGACTGATATGTTATGCGATGGGGTATCTCACGTTTATCACGTGGATTGTTGAGCCCCCAGCGTCACTTGGGTTGGCGCTCCGCATCCCGGTCGGCATCCTATTGGCGTTTTGCCTCGCCCGCCTTTCCCTAGGATGGAACGCAAAACCCGTTTCCAACTAAGATCTGCTTACACACCGCCCCTGCACAAGAAAACGCCCCGCATCCGCAGGGCGTTTTCTTGTGTCATTTGGTGTTGGATCAGCGGCCCAGCGACCACCAGCCTTTGCGCTTGGGCTGCGGGGCTTCTTCGGCTTTGGCCGGTTCAGGCTCAGCCGAAACCACCGCCTCAGCAACCGGCGCCTCGGGAGCGGGGTCTTCCGCAACAGGCGCTTCCGCCGCGGGTTCGACATTGGCCATGACCTGAGCAATCACATCCGATGCCTTGACGCGGGTGCGCTTGGGCTTGGCATTCTCTGGCTCCGCAACCGGTTCGGCGGCTGCTTGCTCCGCCGGTGCCTCTACAACAGGCTCCTGCGCCTTGAGGTCCTGAGCATTTGGCTCTTCGACCTGTGGTGCAGTTTCCGTAGCCTGCGAGGCCTCGTCTGCTTTGGCCTCAGCCGCTTTGGGAGCCTCCTGAACGGTCTCGCTCACGGCTTCCGCAGCTGGCGTTTCAGCAACCGGCGCATCCGACGCCGCAGCGTCTACCGCAGGTGCCTCAGCTTGCACCGCGCCAGTCTCGGCAGGCGCGTCCGCTGCCTCGGCCTGATCCTCGGATTTCACCTCGTTCGATTTCCGACGCGACCGCGACCGTGACCGGCGACGTTTCTTCGGCTTGTCCTCACCTTCGGCCCCCTCAGGCGCTGCGGTCTCTGCCGCGCCCTCTTCGGTAGCCGATTGATCGGCAGCTGGAGCATCCGCCGCAGGTGCGGTTTCGCCCGCTGCGTCACCGTTTTCTTCTGCACCTTCAACAGCATCAGTTGATTTACCTTTGCGACGACGACGACGACGACGTTTTTTCGGACGATCGCCCTCACCCTCTCCCTCGTCGGTCTCAGGCGTCGGAGCGGCCTCTTTCACTTCCGTAGTAACCTCAGCCTCTGCCTCTTCGGTCTCTGCCGCTTCCTCGTCGATCAGGTCCATCAGCGAGGTATCCACCGAAACCACCGGCGCCTGTGCAACAGGGACAACGCGGGTTGCGGTCTTGAAGGTCTCAATCGAGAAATCTGGTGCAACCAGATGCGGATCCCCTTCGATCCGAACCGACATGCCATAGCGCACTTCGATCTGCGCGATATGTTCACGCTTCTGGTTCATCAGATAGTTGGCAATCGAGACCGGGCATTTGACCAGCACTTCGCGAGTGCGACGGCGGGTGCCCTCTTCTTCGATCTGACGCAGAACCTGCAGGGCCATGCTGTCGTCCGAACGGATCAATCCGGTGCCGTGACAGTGTGAGCAAGGCTGGGTTGTGGCTTCGATCATGCCCGGGCGCAGACGCTGGCGCGACATTTCCAACAGACCAAAGCCCGAGATGCGGCCCACCTGAATGCGGGCGCGGTCGGTTTTCAGCTTGTCTTTCAGGCGTTTCTCAACGGCCGTGTTGTTCTTGCGCTCATCCATGTCGATGAAGTCGATCACAATCAGACCGGCCAGATCGCGCAGACGCAGCTGGCGGGCCACCTCTTCAGCGGCCTCAAGGTTGGTCTTGGTTGCGGTCTCTTCGATCGAGCCTTCTTTGGTTGCACGCCCCGAGTTCACGTCGATGGCAACCAGAGCTTCGGTCACGCCGATGACAATATAGCCGCCGGATTTCAGCTGAACCGTCGGGTTGAACATGCCGCCCAGATAGCTCTCGACCTGATAGCGCGCGAACAGCGGCATGGCGTCGGTGTACTGCTGCACGTTTTTGGCGTGCGACGGCATGATCATCTTCATGAAGTCTTTGGCCGTGCGGTAGCCGCGTTCGCCTTCGACCAGAACCTCATCAATCTCGCGGCTATAGAGGTCGCGGATCGAGCGTTTGATCAGGTCACCTTCTTCATAGATCTTTGCAGGCGCCACCGATTTCAGGGTGAGCTCGCGGATCTGTTCCCACAGGCGCTGGAGATATTCGTAGTCGCGCTTGATCTCAGTCTTGGTGCGCTTGGCCCCAGCGGTCCGAATGATCAGACCTGCGCCCTTGGGCACATCGATCTCATTGGCGATGGTTTTAAGTTTGGAGCGGTCGGCAGCATTGGTGATTTTGCGGCTGATGCCTCCGCCACGGGCGGTGTTTGGCATCAAGACACAATAGCGGCCAGCCAGCGACAGATAGGTGGTCAAAGCCGCGCCTTTGTTGCCGCGCTCTTCTTTGACAACCTGCACCAGAAGGATCTGGCGAACCTTGATCACTTCCTGAATTTTATAACGGCGGGGGCGCGGTTTGCGGGCCGGACGAATGTCCTCTTCGGTATCGTCATCGGCAACAGATTCGATGCTGCTGTCACGTGCCGCTGCAGATTTTTTCGGGCTTTCTTTCGCCTCGTCCGCGTCGTCGTCTGAAGTGGCTTCTTCGGTGACGTCGACGGCACTGCCTTCGATCACATCTTCCGATGCGGGAACCGCAGGCTCGGCAGATGCCTCAGCTGCCGCCTCTGCAACGGGTGCAGGCTCTTCGACAGCTGGCGCGGCTTCTTCTGCGGGCTCCGATGCGGTTTCAGCGGCGGCAGGTGCGTCTTCGGCCTCGGCCGGAGCTACCTCAGCGACAGGAGCCTCTTCAGCAGCGGCGTCGACCACAGGTGCGTCTTCTAAAGCTTCGGCAACGGGCTCAGCAGCAACAGGTGCAGCCTCGGTGGTTTCTGGTTGCACAGCCTCTGTTGGCGCTTCTGCTGCGCTCTCTACCGGTGCTTCTGCCTTTACTTCGGGCTCACCGGTTACTTCATCGGGGTCCGCCGAAACACTGACCGTGTCTTCATTGCTGCTTTCGGCCATTGGACGCGGTTTGGGCGCATCTTCATCAGCCTCTTCAGCTTCGGCAACAGTCTCGTCTGCTGACTCAGCTGGGGTGTCTTCCGCCGCGGCTTCAACCGACGCTTCGTCCGATGGAACTTCAACAGCCGCTGTTTCTTCGGCTGTGGCCTCGGCAACCACTGTTTCGTCTTCCGCAGCCGTCGCCACGACCGGGGCAGTCTCTTCTACTGGAGCCTCACTCGGTGCAACCTCGGCGGCTGCAGCAGGTGCGTCTTCGGCCTCAGGCGATTCAACTGGCTCGGCAACCGGCGTGTCCGCCACGGTTTCCATGGGCGACAGGCCTTCACCCGGCGCACCAGCACCGGTGTCCGTGGCTTCGGAATCGTCCTCATCGCTCAGATCGATGGTTTCCATGCCACTGATTTCACGCGACGGCGCCGCAGCAACGGCGGCACCTGCCACCTTGGGCTGATCCGCGTCGGATGTTTCACCAGTTGGTGTCTCGGCCTCAGCGCTATCCGCTTTTGTTTCGGTCCGAGGCTTTTTGCGCGAACGTGACCGCGTGCGTTTGGGCTTTTCCTTCTCGTCGTCATCCGCGGCGGCCGCAGCCAAAGCTTCCTCCTCTGCCATCAGAGCCTGACGGTCAGCGACGGGAATTTGGTAATAGTCCGGGTGGATCTCGGAAAAGGCGAGGAACCCGTGGCGGTTTCCGCCGTAGTCTACAAAGGCCGCCTGCAACGAGGGTTCAACCCGCGTGACCTTGGCCAAATAGATGTTGCCAGCTAGCTGGCGTTTGTTTTCAGATTCAAAGTCGAACTCCTCAACCTTGTTTCCGTCCACCACCACAACGCGGGTCTCTTCCGCGTGGGTGGCATCGATAAGCATTTTCTTAGCCATGTTGTCCTAGTGCACGCCACAACGCCCCCGCTCCCTGGCGGGGCAGAGGTGAGGTAAGCATGTCTTGTCAGGGCGAGCGGATGCGCGCGGGCATGGCGGGAAAGCGTGTTCCCAGCCCGATGCCTCATATGTGTCGCGCGCTTCATCGCGGTTCTTCTCCGACGCACATCCAGACAAGCGGTCTGGTGGCGCCCATTTAAGGCCCGTCGCGTAGGTCGCGGTCCGGGCGCGTACTGTGGCCTTGCGGCCCAATCGGTCTGTGAGACAGGGGGAACCCCGTATCTTCCAGCGAAACTCTCTGGCGATGCGTCAATCATAGGGTGATCTGCGCATGTGGCCTACAGGTCAGCATAAATGCACTCTGTGGGTAAATACAATGGCAATTGCCGATCAAAAAATGCCAAAAGCCCCGGAGATACCGGGGCTTTCGTTGAAAACGCTTGAATTTTTGCCTGTGGATTATTCGTCGAATTTGCGCAGGCGTGCGATCAGGCTTGAGGTATCCCAGCGACCACCGCCCATTTTCTGCACATCTTTGTAGAATTGATCGACAAGCGCGGTCACTGGAAGCGGTGCATCCACCTGTTCTGCGGTCTTCAGACAGATGTCGAGATCCTTGCGCATCCAATCCACCGCAAACCCATAGTCAAACTTGCGATCGATCATGGTTTCATGACGATTGACCATCTGCCAGCTGCCTGCGGCCCCGCCGTGAATGACGTCAACCACCTCGCGTCCGTCTAGGCCCGCTTTCTCGGCGAAGTTCAACGCTTCCGACAGGCCCTGAACCAGACCGGCGATGCAAATCTGGTTCGCCATCTTGCACAGCTGACCCGCGCCGCTTTCACCCAATCGACGGCAGATCTTGGCATAGGCTGCCATCATCGGCTCTGCCGCATCATAGGCGCTTTGATCTCCGCCACACATGATGGCAAGCTGGCCATTTTCGGCGCCCGCCTGACCGCCCGAGATCGGTGCATCGACAAAGGAAATCGATTTTTCCACCGCAATTGCATAAAGTTCGCGCGTCACATCGGCCGAAACCGTGGTGTGATCCACAAAGGTTGCGCCCGCGTCCATACCCGCGAATGCGCCATCCTCGCCCAGACAAACACCGCGCAGATCATCGTCATTGCCAACACAGGCCATAACAAAAGCCGCACCCTTGGCGGCTTCGGCAGGCGTATCGGCACAGGCCCCACCATGTTCGGCAACCCAGGCATCGGCTTTGGCCTTGGTGCGGTTATAGACCACCACCTCGTGCCCTGCCTTCACCAGATACCCCGCCATGGGGTATCCCATCACACCCATGCCCAAAAACGCGACTTTTGCCATAACATCCTCCCAGCGACTTTTGGCTCTGACTTAGCGCTCACGCCGCACGTCCCTTGGCAAGAGCCGCCCGGCGGGCTAAGCCCGCTTAGACACCAACTAACGCATGGTGAAGGTGAGGGAAATGGCAGTTCTGTTTAAATGGCTTCTCCGGGCAACCAGTGGGATTATTGCACTGGCGGTATTGGCATTGATTGCCACCTATTTCCTCGCCTCACGGTCCCTACCTGATTACGAGAAGACCCTGCCCGTTGCGGGGATCACGGCGGATATCGAGATCATCCGGGACAACACCGCTGTGCCGCACATTATGGCCGTGTCCGATCGAGATGCGTTTTTTGGATTGGGGTATGCCCATGCGCAGGATCGTCTCTGGCAGATGACCTTGATGCGGCGCACGGTTCAAGGCCGGTTGTCGGAGATTTTCGGCCAGCGCACGATCAGCATCGACACCCTTCTGCGTCGGTTGGACCTCTACACCCTCGCCACTGCGTCCGTCTCTGCGCAAGACCCCCGGACATTGGATGCGCTTGAGGCCTATTCCGCCGGGGTGAATGCCCGCATTACCGAGATCAACAGCGCAAGCCTTGGCCGTGGAGCGCCTGAATTCTTTATGTTCAGCGCACCAATTGCACCCTGGCAACCCGCCGATTCAGTGGCCATTGTCAAACTCATGGCACTTCAGTTGTCTGGTCATATCAGCGACGAAGTGCTGCGTGCGCGCACCTCGCTTTTGCTGGATGACGCCCAGCGCCTGTCCGACATCCTGCCCGACATGCCGGGCACGGGTGTGGCCGCCCTGCCCCGCTATGCCGATCTGGCCCCCGGTGACCTGCCGCGCTTTGCTGCCAGCCAGCCGCGCAACGATTTTCTCAACCCGGTGGCCCCGCGCGGATTGGCCGGGGCATCAAACGCCTGGCCCGCCTCACCGGATCGGTCGGCCAGTAAAGGCACGCTTCTGGCAAATGACCCTCACTTGGGCTTCACCGCTCCGGCGATTTGGTATCTCGCGCGGATGGAACTGCAGAGCGGTGGCGTGATCGGCGGGTCCATTCCCGGCATCCCTACGATTATGGCCGGTCGCTCGGAAAAGCTCGCCTGGGGACTGACATCCTCCTATCTTGATGATCAGGATCTGTTTCTGGAAGAACTGAACCCGGACAATCCGGAAGAATATCGCACACCCGAAGGCTACAAACCCTTTCGCACGCGCAAATCCATCATCACCATCAAAGACGCAGCCCCGGTCACAGTCACGCTGCGCTGGACAGACAATGGTCCGGTTTTGCCCCGCAGCCAGTTTGATATCGGCGCGGTCACCCCTCCGGGGCACGTGATGACATTGGGCTGGACTGCCCTGTCTCCGAAGGACACCTCTATCTCGGGGGCCATCGGATTGATGATGGCCCAAAGTGTCGAAGAGGCCATCGACGCCTCGCGGGCCTATATTGCGCCGTCGCAAAACGTCACCCTAATCGACGCTGACACCGTGGCCATGAAACTGGTGGGGGCCATGCCGCGCCGCAATCCGGCGCATCAAAGCCGCGGCCGCCTGCCCAGCGCCGGCTGGCTGGAACAGAACCGCTGGCAGGGGATGTTGCCCTATACGCAAAACCCCGAGTTTCTGGCCCCCGAAGGCGGCATTGTTGGCAACACCAACAATAAAATCACCGATGCGCCCTTCCCCAACCATGTCAGCTATGAATGGGGAGACAGCCATCGGGTGCAACGCTGGCAGGCCCTGATGCAGGGGCGCAAGGTTCACACCCGCGACAGCTTTATCGAAGCCCAGCTTGATACCGTCTCACCGGCGGCACGCATCCTCTTGCCGCTGATGGGGCGCGACCTCTGGTACACAGGCGAAGCCGCCGCAGAAGGCACACCCGAGCGACGCCGCCAGCGCGCGCTTGAGCTACTCGCCAACTGGACCGGCGAGATGAACGAACACATGCCCGAGCCGCTGATCTATTCGGCTTGGCTGCGCGCACTGCAGGAACGTCTAATCCGGGACGACCTTGGGCCGCTTGCGGATAAGTTCAATCATGTTGAACCGCTGTTTATCGAAAGGGTGTTCCGCGACATCGGCGGGGCCTCGGTCTGGTGCGACGTGATCCGCTCGGCCCGCGTGGAAACCTGCTCTGACATCGCCCGCATGGCACTGGATGATGCGCTGGTCTGGATCGATGAAACCTATGGCACCAAGTTGGAAAGCCTTCAGTGGGGGACAGCGCACGAAGCGGTACACGAACATACCGTTCTGGGTGAAGTTCCTCTGCTGAGCAGCTTTGTGAACATCCGCCAGAGCACCTCCGGTGGAGACCATACTCTGATGCGCGGGCGCAGCTCTGGCGAAGATCCCACTCCCTTTGCCAATGTGCATGGTGCGGGCTATCGCGGGGTTTATGACTTTGCCGATCCCGACAGCTCGGTGTTCATTTCCTCCACCGGGCAATCGGGGCATTTCCTGTCGCGCCACTACGACGACCAAGGCCAGCTCTGGCGCCGCGGCGAATATATTCCAATGTCCCTCGACATTGACCTCGCCCGCGCCGCCAGCGTCGGCATCACGCGGCTTGTGAAACCCTGACCTCCAGCGCTGCGAGCGCCGCCTTGGCGGTGCCTGTGGCCGAGTTCGGGTTCTGGCCGGTGATCAGCTGTCCATCGCGCACAACATGGTTCATCAGTGGCAACAGCGCTTTGGAATACCGCATCCCGCGTTCCTTGAGCCGGGCCTGCAGGTTATAGGGCACCAGATGCTTCACCCCTGCGATGGTCTCGTCGAAATAAGCAAATCCGGTGCCGCGTTTGCCGTCGAGCAGATACCGCCCCGAGCTTAGGCGCACATTCATCAGCCCAGCCACTCCATGGCAGACCGCCGCAACCACTTTGCCCTGCTCATAGCTCTGGGCAATCAACCGGTGCAGCGTGGGGTCTTCGGCAAAATCCCACATCGCCCCGTGCCCTCCTGCGAGATAGATCACATCGTATTCATCCCAATTCAGCGATCCCAGCGCCGGTGTGTTGTCAAGCAACGCCATAAACTGCGGCGCGTTAAACCGTTTGCGGGTCGCCTTGTCGAACACCGGCCACGCCAGACTACGGGCATCGATCTCAATCTTGCCGCCTTTTGGACTGGCAATCTCCATCTCGATCCCTGCTTTGGCAAAGACATCATAGAAATGCGTTAGCTCAGACAGCCATAGCCCCGTGGGCTGAACGTCGGGGGATGAAAAGGTGGTGTGGTTGGTGACAAGGATCAGCGCTTTGATCATCGGAAGGCTCCGCTTGGGCCGAAGGATCGGCCAGTGTTTACATCTGATCCCAAGCTAATTAATGTCCCTGAAAACAACTATGCCTGCCATTTTCACCAATAAATTGCAGTGAGTGCATCAATGCGCCTTCCCCTGACTCTTCTTGAAGTGTTCAACGCCATTGCACGAGACGGGTCTCTACGAGGGGCCGCGCGGGCTCTGGATGTGAACCCGTCAACCATCAGTCACCAACTGAAAGCACTGGAAGATCAAACCGGGACCGCACTGTTTATCCGCACAACCCGCACCGTCAGTCTGACCGAAGCCGGGCGCTATCTGTATCAGCGCACCGGCCCTGCCTTTGAGCAACTGGAGACCGGCCTCAACGGGGCAAAGTCCGCGGGTCAGGATGCCAGCGGCAACCTGAAACTCGCGATCCCCGAATTTGCCTATACGCTTTTGATGCGCGAAGGGCTGGCCCGTTTTCAAAAACGCCATCCCACGATCGAAGTGGAACTTTCGATCTCAGACGCCATGGCAGATATTCTGGAGGACGGGTTTCATGCCGGATTTCGGCTTGGGGGCTTTGTGGCGCAGGATATGGTGGCGATCAATCTCACCGGTGCGCTGCAGTCCTGCGTGGTGGGAAGCCCCGCCTATTTTGCCAAACACGGCACGCCGCAGACCCCGGATGATCTGCTGAGCCACAACTGTCTGCGGTATAGGTTCCACAGCTCGGGACAGATTGCGCCCTGGCAGTTTCAGGGGCCTGACGGCGCCTATAGTGTTGATGTCAAAGGCAGCTCAATCACCAACACCCAACCGGCCTCGATCGAGCTGGCCAAACAGGATCTCGGCCTCACCTTCACCTTTCGCGACTATTGCACCACTGCCTTGCAAGACGGGATTTTGACCGAAGTGCTCACCGAACACCTCGCACCCCTGCCCGGCGTACACATCTATTTCCCCCGCGAATACCGCCAAATGGTGCCATTGCGGCTATTGATTGATCACCTGAAGGCCACGCAACTTGACCGGTCCACTTGACCTGATCGCCCCCCAAAGGTCCCTTTAGGAAAAAGGGGAGAGACAGCATGTCGTGGCCATCGAATTCCGGAGTGACCGAGGAACAGCGCAAAGACTGGGCCGACCGCTATGCGGAAAGTGATGCGGCGGCGGGGATCGAAACCACCGAAGACTTCACTCCCTTCATTCAACGCAACGACATGTTCACCCGTGCCTTTTGGGATGACACCGTGCGGTCCAAATTCACCGATGGGTTCTTTCAAAGCTATCGGATGAAAGCGAAGTACCGCAATGGAGATGGATTTCGGCAAAAGGATTTTGCCCTGCGCAATGCCAGCTGGCTGATCTCGGATATCATTTCCAACCGCGGCGCTGATCAGGGGCGGCGCGAGGGGTTTCAGGCACCCATCGCCTGCGACACGCCCGTTGCCGAAGCGCAGGTTGAAATCGACGATCCGGCGAAAATGGCCGATGAGGTCAAGCGCATCGCCAAGTTTTTTGGAGCAGATCTTGCCGGGATAACCGATATGGACACCCGTTGGCTCTATCAGTCCCGCGTCGATACCCGAGATTTTTCCGAGGCTGAGAACGATCTCCCCGAAGGTCTGACCAGTGTGATTGTTCTGGGCCACCAGATGGACCAAGAGCTTGTCGCCACCTACCCCTCTGCGCTTGCAGGCGCGGCAACCGGGCGGGAATACAGCCATGAGGCGGCGATTGTCATCCAGCTCGCGGCCTATATCCGCAATCTCGGTTATGAGGCGGTGGCCTCAATGAATGACACGGGGCTGGTTATTCCCTATGCGATCAAGGCGGGCCTTGGTGAGTATGCCCGTAATCAGATGGTCATCACGCCCGAGTTTGGTCCGCGCCTGCGGTTCTCGAAGATCTTCACCAATCTGCCTCTGACCCATGATGCGCCAGCCAAACTGGGTGTGGAAGAGTTCTGCAATCAGTGCACCGCCTGCGCCGATGCCTGCCCCGCCAAGGCGCTCCCCTTTGGCCCCAAGGAGGCCAGCGCCCCCGAAGCGGTTTCCTCGATCCGGGGTGTGAAGAAATGGACTTCGGACGCCAAAGCCTGTTTCGGCTATTGGGCCAAACTGCAATCCGACTGTGCGATTTGCATGCGGGTTTGTCCGTTCAATCGGGATTTCACCACATGGAAAGATCGGCTCTGGTTGAAACTGGCACTCTCACCCGGGCGCAAATGGGCGTTGGCTTGGGACACAAAATCGGACCGGGCCAAGCGGCTGAAGCCAAAGGATTGGTGGCAGGAAGAGTAAGGCGCGTGCTGCGGGCTGGATATTGGCCCAAGTCGCATCTCTGTCGCACTCAACGCTCGTCCTATTGCGCGTCCAAACGGTAACCCGGTCGAAACTCTTCTCGCGCATCCTTTGCGAAGACTGTGATTCGATTGAGAATTTGATGGACACCGGCACTTTTAGCAGGACGAACTACCGCTCGACCGCCGACAGAGTTGCGCGCGGACTGCAACGCCCTGCGGTGCCTGCTGTGGCCTTTACGATGCTGGCCGTGGGGATTGACACGGCTGTTCTGACGCTTGCGGTGTGGTTTGCGGCCTATCTGACAGCCGGTGTTTTGGACCAGCCCGGGCTTACGATGGGACTGGCTTTGGCGACGGCCTCTTTGACCAGCGCCAGCCTCTGGGCCGCGGGGGCCTATCGGCTCAGCACCTTGCGCCATCCCCTGCGCAGCGCAGCATACGTGTGGATCGCAGCCGTTCTCTGGACCCTAGCGGTTGCCCCCATCGATCTCTGGCCCTATCCGCATTCATCGTTTTTTGTCATGGCGGCGGGTCTGCTCGCCATAACCCTGCTGACCAGCCACGCCCTGATGGGGCTGATCACCCGCTGGGCCCAGGATTTTGGCCTGACCGATCGATCTGCGGTGCTAGTCGGGGGCGGGAAAGAGGCCGCCGCCGTGCTTGAGACCATGCAAGCAAACAATGTACGCGACATCCGTGTGGTCGGTCTGTTTGATGACCGAACCGACGCGCGGTCACCGGACGCTGTGCTGGGCGTGCCCAAACTGGGCATGACTGCGGATCTGGTGCCCTTTGCCCGTCAGGCGCAAATCGACGTGGTGATCATCGCCTTTCCTCTGACGGCCAAGCGCCGCATTCGCGAAACCGCCGAGCTTTTGCGCGTGCTGCCCGTGGATGTGCATTTGTCTGGCCTCGCCAGCAGCATCGCCGCAGAGGGTCGCGGCGCCGATCTGATCACCCTGTCGCACCGTCCGATCACTGGTGGCCGGGCGATGGCCAAACGCATTTTCGATGCCGCAGTCGCCTGCCTTGCGCTCATTTTGCTTGCCCCTCTGCTTGTGGTGATCGCTCTGGCGGTCAAATGCACCAGCGCCGGTCCGGTGTTTTTTCGACAAAAACGCCATGGCTATAACAACACCGAGATCGAGATTTTCAAGTTTCGCTCAATGTATGTGGAGAGCGCGGACCGAACCGCCCGCCGCGTGGTTCAGAAAGGTGACCCACGGGTGACACCGGTGGGACGGTTTATTCGCCGCTGGTCTCTGGATGAACTGCCCCAGCTGATCAATGTGGTCACCGGTGATCTCTCGCTGGTGGGCCCCCGCCCCCATGTGGTGAATGCGGTCTACTCCGAAACCACGCCGTTTGAGGATCTGGTGGATGGCTACGCCGCACGCCATCGTGTTTTGCCCGGCATCACCGGCTGGGCACAGATCAACGGATGGCGCGGTGAAATTGACGATCCGGAACGCCTGCAGCGCCGGGTTGAGCACGATCTTTATTACATCGAAAACAGCACCCTATGGTTTGACCTGTGGATTTTGCTGCGCACCATACCGTCGCTGTTGAACACCAAATATGCCTATTGATTGTGCCCAAGTGGCCCGCTAGGCTCATTCCAACAGATCAACACTCACAACGGGAGGGCACCATGCAGAACACGCAAGAGACGCACTTACTTCTGCACGGTCCCCGTCATGCCCTGCACATCATCCGATTGCAGGGCTGACCCAAGAGACATCTGATCCTTTTCTCTCGACGGTCTGTCCTTTTGCCGCATCGCGGCTACTTCCGATATATTCGAGAGACATATGACCGTTCTGACCGTCAAAGATCTGGCCGTTACCCTTGGTACGCCTTTGTTTTCTAATCTCAACTTCACCATCGCCAAAGGCGACCGTATTGGTCTTGTCGCCGCCAATGGGCGTGGAAAATCAACGCTTCTGTCCTGCCTGTCAGGCGCACATGAGCCCACCGCCGGGGACATCACCCGAACCCGGGGCCTGCGTGTGGGCTATGTCCAGCAGCACATTCCCGAAACGCACCAGAAACAGACCCTGTATGACCTTGTTCTGGCCGCCCTTCCCCCAGAACAGGCCGATTACGAGGCCTGGCGGGTGGACATGGTTCTGGCCGAGCTTGAGGTCCCTTATGAGCTGCAACAGCGGCCCTTGGCCGAGCTCAGCGGTGGCTGGCAGCGCACGGCCCTTTTGGCGGCCACATGGGTCACCGAGCCGGATCTTCTTTTGCTGGATGAACCAACCAACCATCTGGACCTGAACCGCATAGCTTTGCTTCAAAAGTGGCTCAGCGCCCTGCCCCAAAGCACGCCGGTGGTGATCACCTCACACGACCGGGCCTTTCTGGACGCCACAACCCAGCGCACGCTGTTTCTACGCCCCGAGCACAGCGTTGAGTTTCCGCTGAGCTTCACAGCCGCCCGTGCTGCATTGGCCGAACAAGACGAGGCCGAGGCCCGCCGCGCTGCCAATGATCTGAAACAGGCCAATCAACTGCGCAAACAGGCGGCCAAGCTGAACAACATCGGCATCAACTCCGGGTCGGATCTGTTGCTGAGCAAACAAAAGCAACTGACGGAGCGCGCGGAGAGGATCGAAGCACAGGCAAAACCGGCGCATCAGGAGCGCGGCGCCGGAGACATCCGGCTGTCAAACAGCGGCAGCCATGCCAAGGCCTTGGTCACCCTTGATGATATCGAGGTCACGGCACCAGACGGACGGCTGTTGTACCGCACTGGCAAGAAATGGATTTCTCCCGGCGATCGGGTGGTGGTGCTTGGGGCCAATGGCACCGGAAAAACCCAGCTCATCCGACATATTCAGGCGGCATTGCAGGGGAACCCCAGCGCGGTGACCTGTGCCGCCTCGATCAAATCCGCCTATGCCGATCAGCACCTGAGCCAGTTTGACGCGCGTGATACTCCGCTTGCCTGTATCACCGCCCAATTTGACATCGGCGATCAGCGCGCTCGGTCTACCCTGGCCGGCGCGGGTATTTCGTTTGATCTACAGAACACGCCAATCCGCGCGCTGTCCGGTGGTCAAAAGGCCCGGCTTGCCCTGCTTGCGCTGCGTCTGGCCCAACCCAACTTTTACCTGCTGGATGAACCCACCAACCATCTTGATATTGACGGCCAAGAGGCGCTTGAGCACGAGCTTGTTACGACGGGTGCTGCCTGTGTATTGGTCAGCCACGACCGCTATTTTCTGCGCAAGACAGGCACACGGTATTGGTGGATTCAAGGGAAACGACTGGAAGAGGTCGATAGTCCTGACGCCTTTCTGGCAGAGACAAACCTTTGACCCGAACTGCAGATATCAAAGCTCGGGGTGCCTATGCGCACCCCAGCTATCCATTGGTATATAAAATTATGCAGACTAGGTAGGATGTTAACCACATTTTAGGACATTCAGAACAAAATAGGTACCGCAACCCGCGTTTGGGTTACGTGTAACCAGTGTTTGAGTAAATAGTCATGCAAATCATCTGCCAAAGGCCCACTTTGGGCCAAGCAGTCTGTCGAACCGATCAAAGGTTTTGCAGACCCGCGATTCCCCAATCACCCAAAGTGCCCCGACCGCAGGTGTGAAACCCCACGCCCGCAATCTATCCCCAATAGACCGTTTGCCGAAAGGCAGAGCGTAACATCGCGTTGGGCACGTGGTTTCATAACACCCCCGGTGGCGTCTTTATACTCACGCTCATCTCCCCCAAGAGAACCTTGGGGGCCACTCGAGATGTGCCGGATGCCACCGGGGAACTTTCTATAGGCTTTCGAATTTCGCCCGATCTTTGGCGGACCATCTCAGGGTCAGCTCATAGCCATGCTCGGTCTGCGCTTCCTGCTCTACCAGACCTTTTTCAAACAACCAGGCGCGCTGACGTCCCTGATCGTAGCCCAGCACCAACTGCTCTTCGCGCTTTTCCTCTCCCAAAGCGGTGGTCACCGCCTCAAGAAAGTCATCCAGACCTTCCCCTGTCAGCGCAGAGACCGCAAACACGGCATCATCGCGACCGGCCCGCAGACGCGCCGCATCGGCTTCTTCGCCCTCAAGACGGTCCATCTTGTTCCACAGCTCAACCTGTGGGGTCCGCTCATCGACGCCCAGACCATCCATGATGGTGCGCACATCTTCAGCCTGCTCTTCCGTTTCCGGATGCGAAATATCGCGCACATGCACAATCACATCCGCCGCAAGCACCTCCTCCAGTGTCGCCCGGAAGGACGCCACCAGTTCGGTAGGCAGGTCAGAGATGAATCCAACGGTGTCTGACAGGATGACATCTGCCCCTGTGGGCAAACGCACCGACCGCATGGTCGGATCCAGCGTGGCAAACAGCATGTCCTTGGCCATGACCTCGGCCCCGGTCAACCGGTTGAACAGCGTGGATTTTCCGGCATTGGTATAGCCAACAAGCGCCACAATGGGAAAAGGCACTTTGGCCCGTGCCTTGCGGTGCAGCTCGCGGGTTTTGACCACCTTCTCAAGTTGACGGCGCAGGCGCACCAGTTGCTCATCAATGGCACGGCGATCTGCCTCGATCTGCGTCTCACCGGGTCCACCCACAAAGCCCAAACCACCCCGCTGGCGTTCCAGGTGGGTCCAGGCCCGCACCAGACGGGTCCGCTGATAGCTCAGCGCGGCCATCTCAACCTGCAACACCCCTTCGCGGGTGGCGGCCCGGTCCGAGAAGATCTCAAGAATAAGGCCAGTCCGGTCAAGCAGTTTGACCTTCCATTCCTTTTCAAGATTGCGCTGTTGGACGGGGGTCACCGGGCCGTCAATCAGCACCAGCTCCACATCGTTTGCCTTGATGCGCTGTCCAAGCTCGTCGATCTTGCCAGATCCAAACAGCATTCCAGGCTGCGGTTTTGGCAAAGACACAACATCGGCGCCCACCACTTCCAGTTCAGGAAGCGCATGCGCCAGAGACACAGCCTCATCCAGAGCCATCGCAGCGTCGCGACGGTCCCTGTCGGATTTGATATCGGGATGCAGGACCCAAGCGCGGGTCACATGCGCGTCATGCTCGTTCAATTAGCGTCTTCGCCATCATACAGGTTGATGGGCTGGCTCGGCATGATGGTCGAGATCGCGTGTTTATACACCAGCTGCGACTGACCGTCGCGGCGCAGCAGCACGCAGAAATTATCAAACCAAGTGATCACACCTTGCAGTTTCACACCATTGATCAGGAAAACCGTTACCGGAACCTTGGTTTTGCGGACGTGATTTAGAAATGCGTCCTGAAGGTTCTGTCTGTCCGAAGCCATTGAATTGCCTTTGTTCTTGTCATGCCCCGAATACCCGGGCCCCCTCATTCGGGATGAGTATGTCGTGCGTCGCCCGGAGTTTCCAGACGAAAGTTTCAGCTTTTTGTGCCGACGTGTCAGCCACGCCAGATTTCAGGGCTGATAATGACGATAATTGCAAGGAGTTCAAGCCGCCCCAGGATCATGCCCACGGCCATCACCAGCTTGGCTTCAGAGGAAAAAGACAAGAGATCTATAGGGGTTGAGGGTGCCATGACAATCAGTGGTCCGGTGTTAGACAGCGCGGCAATGGTCAGGGTGATGGCCTCTTCAAAGCCAACGCCAAAGGCGGCCAGCCCCAAGGCAACCAAAGCCAATGTCACAGCAAACAGCATGAAAAAGACCCAGGCGATAAAGGCCCCCTCTTTCCGAATCCGTCGCATCATCAGGCCAGATCGTCCCACCGAAGACGGGTGCACCAGCTTTTCGATCTCACGCGCGCCATTCACATAAAGCACATAGACCCGCAGCAGTTTCACCCCGCCGGCGGTGGTGGCCACCCCCCCACCAATCAGCGCGAGCCCCATTAGGAAAATGCCAGGTGTCGAGAGGCCCGACCAATCCTGCGCCGTGCTCCAGTCGGCGCTGACAAACCCAGTGGTCGACAGAAACGATAGCGCGTTGAACAAGCCACCCCAGAGCGCGCGCAGTCCTGCGATCCAGTTCTGCTCTTCCCCCACCTCAAAGGCCGCAACCCAATGGCGAAAGAACATCAGCGCAGGCACGACCGCGATAATCGCCAACCCGATGCGGAATTCCGGATCGTATAGTAGGCCATTGCCCGTGGACTGGCCGGTGTCGCCCGAAAACGTGAGCCGTGAGAGCGCAAAACACAGGAAGCAAAACAGGATCATCTCACCGGCCAGCCCGCTGGCCGCACCTTCAAGGCCGCCAATCGGTGAAATCCCAGAGGTCGACATCACGGCCATCGCGTGGCTTAGCGCGACGAGCGGCGGATCACCGGCCATTAACAACATGATGCAGAGGGCCAATGTCAGACCGGCATAGATTGGGGCAAGCTCCTGTGCGCTACGCAGCAACCGGCTGCGTGGGTCGATACGTCCACCACGCGCGGCACCCTGCGCCTCATTCTGTCCCGGTTCGCCGCTGGCCGTCACTTCAAAGCCGCCAAGCGCCAAAGGTGCGAGAATGGCCGAGGCTGACACCCACATCAACAGGCCACCAAACCATCCCACCTGAGCCCGCCACAAATGTTCGGGCCCCGACAGGCGCGCCGCATCAAATAGGGTTGCCCCGGTTGTGGTCAGGGCTGAAACCATCTCGAAATAGGCACTGACAAACGAAGTGTTGCGCACCGCCTCATGAAACGGAACGGCGAGAAACACCGGCAACGTGGCAAACCCGGCCAGAAGCGCAACAAGCTGGCGAATGGCTGTGGTTTCACGCGGGCGATTGCCCAAAGCCAGCCCCACAAAAGCCGTCAGGATCAGTCCTATCAGGCCTGCATACAGAAACGTCCGGGAATCGTGATATTCGCCGATCGCATAGCCATAGGCTGCGGGCAGTACCGTCGAGAGCGACGCGATCCCCAACAGAACCAGAAAAAAGGGAAGCTTTGTCAGCGCGGGCATGGCTTAGAAGAAATCGATCGAAACCTGCAACAGCCGCTCGACCTCGGGCACATCCCCGGTCAGGCTGAACAGAACAATCAGATCCCCCTCGTCGATCCGTAATCCCCCTGTGGGTTTCACAACCTGATCCCCTTTGCGCACCGCCCCCACCAGAACGCCTTCCGGAAAATCAATATCCCGGATTTTGCTACCGGCGATGGGAGAGGTCGAGAGAACTTCGGCCTCGATCACTTCCGCCTCGGCATCCCCAATGGAATAGACCGACCGCACCCGCCCATGGCGGATATGGCGCAGGATTGAGCTCACGGTGGTGCCGCGCGGGTTGATATAGGCGTCGATGCCCAAGGGCTCCATCAGGGGCGCCAGGGTCGGGTCATTGATCAGGGCAATCACCATGGGGCAGCCCGCCGCCTTGGCCCGCACCGCCGCCAGCATGTTGGTTTTATCGTCGTCGGTTACACACAACGCCGCATCGGCGCGGTCCACACCTGCCTCCGACAAAAGCGCCACATCCAGACCATCGCCGTGCAACACGATGGTCCGTTCCAGCGCTTCGGCGGCCACTTCGGCGTTTTTGCGGTTGCGTTCGATCATCTTGGCGCGAATGC
This sequence comes from Pelagimonas sp., assembly GCA_049116335.1. Lineage (GTDB taxonomy): Bacteria > Pseudomonadota > Alphaproteobacteria > Rhodobacterales > Rhodobacteraceae > CANMIH01. Next base: position 308,822 of record JAGDYZ010000008.1, read on the forward strand.
GGTTGGGGCCTTTTTCCAGACGGTCTGCCACCGCCAAACCAACGTTTCCGCCACCAATCAGAACAACACGTTCCTGTTTTTTGTGGCTTTTGCCAAAGATTTCCAAAGCGCGCTGGGTGTCATCCCCATGGGTCATCAGATAACAGCTGTCGCCCACAAAAAGCTGATCCCCGGGCTCGGGCGCAAACAGTGTGCCTTCGCGCCGCACGCCAACCACAACCGCGCGCAGCGTCGAAAACAGATCCGACAATTGGCGCAGCGGCGTGTTCACAATAGGACAGGTTTCATCAATCGAGAGCCCCAAAAGCTGGGCGCCGCCGTCGAGAAACTGTTCGGTGTCAAAGGCCGCTGGCGCCGCAAGGCGCTGCAACGCCGCTTCGGCAACTTCACGCTCCGGGCTGATCACAACATCGATGGGAAGATGATCGCGACGGTAGAGATCTGAATAGATCGCCGTCAGATAACTTTGCGACCGCAGGCGTGCAATCTTCCGGGGCACGTCAAAAACGGAATGGGCCACCTGACAGGTCACCATATTGACCTCGTCGGAATAGGTGGCAGCAATGACCATATCGGCGTCGCGCGCACCCGCCTTTTCCAAGACATCAGGATAAGAGGCGAACCCCGCAATACCCTGAACATCCAAAGTATCCGTGGCGCGACGCACCAGATCAGGGTTGTTGTCGACCACAGTCACGTCGTTGCGCTCACCCGACAAATGTCGCGCGATCTGCCAGCCGACCTGCCCGGCGCCACAAATAATGACCTTCATGTCGTCTTCCCTGTCAGTCCGTCCCCGGCATGGCACGACATCACAAGCCCGTCAACGCCTTGCGTTTCAAGAGGACAGCTCCCGCCCTCTTTCTCATGGGCCTCTTTTTCTCATAGGGCGGTCAGCTACGACGCTTCTTCGATCGCTTCCTCGTCTTCTACGCGGGCCACCCGTGCACCGGCTTTTTGCGAAGTCACAACCCCAAGCGACTTCAGCTTGCGATGCAACGCTGAGCGCTCCATGCCGACAAAGGATGCTGTGCGCGAGATATTGCCGCCAAAGCGATTGATCTGGGTCAGCAGATATTCACGCTCAAAGGCTTCGCGCGCCTCACGCAGAGGCAGGGTCGCCAATGTGCCCGACAGAACCACACGTCCATCGTCTTCTGGGGCGGCTCCCCCCTCCTGCGGCAGTTCTTTGGCCTCAATCGCACCAGTGCCTTCCCCAAGGATCAGCACACGTTCGATCAGGTTCTTCAACTGACGTACATTGCCAGGCCAGGTCATGGTCTGCATCAGCGCAATGGCATCCGTCGACAGCTCGCGCAGCGGCAATCCCTGAGACAGGTTGCACTGTTCAATAAAGTGCCGCGCCAGAGCCGGGATATCTTCGCGACGCTCTTCCAGAGACGGCACCGCAATCGGCACGACGTTCAAGCGATGGTAAAGCTCTTCGCGGAAGGTTCCATTGGCGATCTCCTGTTTGAGATCACGGTTGGTCGAGCTGATCACGCGCAGGTCAACGCGCACCTTGTCGGCCCCACCCACACGGGTGAACTGTTGATCAACAAGGACGCGCAGGATTTTGGACTGCGTGCCCGAGGGCATATCTGCCACCTCGTCGAAGTAGATCACCCCACCATGGGCCTGCTCAAGCAAACCGGGTTCCACCCCGCGTTTTGAGCTTTCACGCCCAAACAGCATGGCCTCCATAACCTCGGGTTCCATACCGGCGCAGTTCACGGTGACGAAAGGCGCGCTTGCCCGGCTCGACCCGGCGTGAATATACCGCGCGGCCACTTCTTTCCCGACCCCCGCAGGCCCGGTCAGCATCACACGGCCATTGGATTTGGTCACCTTATCAAGCTGGCTTGTCAGCCCGCGGAACGGCGCACAATCGCCAATCATCTCTGCCGGTTTGCTATCGCCCTGTTTCAGCTGGGTGTTTTCGCGGCGCAGGCGCGAGGTTTCCATCGCGCGGCGGATCACCACCAGAAGCTGATCAATGTTGAAGGGCTTTTCGATGAAATCATACGCCCCCTGTTTGATCGCAGCGACCGCAATTTCGATGTTGCCGTGTCCGGAAATGATCACAACCGGCACTTCGGGTTTGTCGCGCTTGACCGCCTTCAGAATATCGATCCCATCCATCTTGCTGTCTTTCAGCCAGATATCGAGGATCAAAAGCGCTGGGGTCTCGGCTTCGACCTCTGCCATCGCGTCCGAGCTGTTGCCCGCCAGCCGCGTGGTAAAGCCTTCGTCCTCGAGAATATCACCGATCAGTTCGCGAATATCGCGTTCATCGTCGACAATCAGAATATCACTCATGGGCTAACACCTTCCTCACCTGTTCACTGCGTTCAAATTCTTCTTGCTGCCGTTCACACATCAACGGCAGTCGGATCACGGCCATGGCGCCACAATGGGCGCCTTCGGCAAAGGCAGGCGCATCTTCCAATGCCAGCGTGCCGCCGTGTTCCTCGATGATCTTCTTCACGATGGGCAGCCCCAAACCGGTGCCCTTTTCGCGGGTTGTGACATAAGGCTCGAACAACCGGGCACGGTCTTCGGGCAAGCCAATACCATTGTCCATAATGCGGATCTCAACCCGGTTTTCGTCCACAACTGCGGCTGTGATACGCACCTCTGGCACCAGTCCTTCAGGGGCCTGTTCGGCCTGAAGCGTCTCAATGGCCTCACCTGCGTTTTTGATCAGATTTGTGAAAGCCTGACCAATCATAGTAGCGTCTAACTGCGACGGAAGTTCGCAATCCGGCAAGTTGGAGTCAAAGCGAACCTCCGGCTGACCGGCTTCCTGGAGTAAAATTGCCCCGCGCAGAAGTTCGCCCACATCCTCTGGTTTGCGTTCGGGCTCAGGCATGCGCGCAAACTTGGAAAACTCATCCACAATGCGACGCAGATCTTCAGTCTGGCGAATAATCACGCCGGTGAGATCTTCCAGTTTCTGCGCATCTTTTGCATCGGTGATCTGGCGGCCAAACTTGCGACGGATGCGATCCGCAGAGAGCTGGATCGGGGTCAGCGGGTTCTTAATCTCATGCGCGATCCGACGCGCCACATCGCCCCAGGCCGCCATACGCTGCGCGCTGACTAGGGTGGTGACATCGTCAAAGGCAATCACATATCCCTCGAGGCTCGCGTCCTCGCGACGACGGGTAGAGAGGCGCACCAGAAGGTGTTCAAGCTGCCCTTCGCGGCTGACCTTCACCTCTTCCTGACGCGTTTCTTCGCCTGCGGAGCGCAGCGCCTCAAACAGAGCGCCGAACTCGGGCACTGCTACGGCGATTGGATCGGCGCGATGGGTTTCCTGCCACCCCAGCAAGCGCTCGGCAGAGCGGTTGACAAAGGTCACCTTGCCATCCGCATCCAACCCAACAACACCGGAGGTGACCGAGGTCAGCACGGAATCAAAAAGGCGCTGGCGGCGCTCAATCTGACGAGTGTTGTCCAACAGGGTGTCGCGCTGGCCTTTCAGCTGGCGGGTCATCTGGTTGAAATAGCGCCCCAGCATCGAAATTTCGTCGTCGCCCTCGTCTTCGAGAACCTGAACGTCCAAATCACCGGAGCCAACACGCTGCGCCGCACCGGTCAGACGCCCGACGGGGCGGCTCAGGCGCTCTGCAAACCAAAGCCCCGCCCAGGTTGACGCGAGGATCAGAAGCACCGCAAAACCTAGATACAACAGCGCAAAATCGAACAAGCGCCGTCCGCGTTCGCTTTCCTGCTGTTGATAGAACTGCGCCGTTTCCTTGGTTTCATCCAACAGCGCGAGCAACCGTCCATCAACTTCGCGGCTGACATACAGAAACCCGTCTGCATAAGACTGCAGCGGGGCCAGCGCACGCAATTCGTTGTTCTGCCAATCGCGGATCACCGCGACACCCTCTTCGCGGGCCTTGGCAAAATCTTCGAGAGAGGGGCGTTCATAGTCAAAAAGATAGCTGCGCTCACCGCGCACACGAATGCCCCCGGCCGCATCAATGACAAAGGCCTCGGACAAACCCCGCTGAATTTGCCCCTGCCCCTGGCTCAGGGCCTGACGCAATTGACCGTCATCCTGAATGATAGCCGCACGACGCGAGGCATCGATGAAGCGGGCCAGGCCCCAGACATCTTCAACAACCCCTTGGCGTTGTTCGTCTTCATAAGCCTCGGCCGCTGTGAGCGAAGCGCTTACTACGTTCTGAACACGGGTCGAAAACCACGTTTCAAGACCCACATTGATGGTCAGCACCGCAAAAATCGCGACGGTGACTGTCGGAAGCAGCGCCATCATCACAAAGGCCCCAGTCAACCGGAGGTGCAACCTCGAGCCTGCAGATTTAGCGCGACGATCCGCAATCATCCGCACAACCCGCGCCAGAACCAACGCAGCAACCACTAGGACATAGACAAGATCGGCAAGCAGGACCAATCGCAGCACAAGTGAACTTGCGCCTGCGCCCCAGGGGCCCAACATCAAGAATGTCGCGAAAGCCAGAAGAGGCCCCAGCGCCACCAGCACCAGGGTAAATCCGTTCTGTACGCGCCTCTGACGGCGCAGCCGGGAAATCCGGCTCCAATTCAACGAGCGTGCCCGAGTGGCCACAGCCAAACCTCTCACTGATGTGCAGCCCTTGGGTGTCCTTGGGCTACGACCGCAAAATCTGTGGTCTTTGGGTCACCTTGGGGCAACCACGCCACAGTTATGTGGCCCTTTTACATCAACTTCCGACGACGTGTCACGCGAATATCGAGATCCGTAATTTTCTTGCGAAGGGTATTGCGGTTGATTCCCAGTAGATCCGCACACTTCGCCTGATTGCCACCAGTGGCCTCAAGTGCAATCTCAATAAGCGGCACTTCGATCTCTTTGAGGATGCGACTGTACAAACCGGGAGGAGGTAAGAGCGCACCATGCAGGTCGAAATAGCGCCGTAAATGCCTTGAAACACTGTCCCCGAGCCTGTCTGCTTCGCCCCCACGCAGCATCGGCCCTGTCTCAGGTTGGTTACCCAAGATAACCTCAACCTCGGAGCGTGAGATTTCTTCCGACCGACTGGTTAGCCCCAGACGACGCACCGCATGCTCAAGCTGACGAACGTTTCCGGGCCAGGAATAGAGCCGGAACAGCTCTTCCGCACCAGCGGAAAGCCGCCGATGTGGCGAACCATCCCGGACCGCACGGCCGAGAAAATGCTCAACAAGCAGTGGAATGTCTTCGACACGTTCGCGCAAAGAAGGCACTTCGATTGCCGCACCATCCAATCGATAGAACAGGTCTTTGCGCACCAGCCCCTCTTCGATCAGAGCATTTGGCGCATATTGTGAGGCCGCGATGAACCGGGGTGTGTGATCCCCATGACCATCCATCATGCGGACAATGCGACCCTGAACTTCTTCGTTGATATCAGCGATCTCATCAATCAGCAGCGTCCCACCACGCACCCGCGCCATGACCTTCGCGGGGCCATCCAGATCGGTCAGCTCTGCCGCGGTAACCGTCACAAACGGAAGGTTTCGACGGTCAGAGAAGTCATGTAGCGCCCGCGCGATCAGTGATTTTCCCGTCCCGCTTTCTCCGGTCACTAAAACCGGTAGATCGGTGTTCATCACCCGCGCAACCAAACGATAAAGCGCCTGCATCGCCGGGGTTTTGCCAATGAGAGGCAGCTCTTCACTGCCGTCGCTGCCCGTCACAGGAGCATCCTGCTGCGCACCCTGCCCCGAGCTTTCCAGCGCCTTGGCGGTGCGTTTCATCAAATCCGGCAGATCAAAAGGTTTGGGCAGGTAATCATAGGCCTGCGCCTCAGCGGCCTGAATGGCGGTCATGATGGTGTTTTGGGCCGAGATTACAATCACCGGAAGTTCAGGGCGATCTTCGGCGATCTTCGGCAGCATCTCGAGCCCATTGCCATCGGGCATCATCACATCCGAGATGACCACATCCCCTTTGCCTTCCCCCACCCAGCGCATCAGCGTGGTCAGGGAACTGGTCGCATGCACCTTACAACCCGCCCGCGTGAGCGCCTGTGTCAATACGGTGCGAATGGTGCGATCGTCATCAGCAACAAGGACTGTGCCATCCATGGGTGTGTCTTCCTTGGGTTAGGTCGCGGCCCGCGGCAGCGAGATGCGAAAGACGGTGCGGCCGGGGACAGAGTCCACCGAAATCCACCCGCCGTGGTCAGAGATAATCTTGCTCACCAAAGCCAACCCCAGCCCGGTACCGTTTTCACGGCCCGAGACAAACGGATCAAACACGTCACCGCGAATGTCCGGCGGCAGGCCGGGTCCGTCATCGATGATTTCGATCTGGAGTGGCAAAGGTTGGCCCGTGCCGTCCGAGCGGCGCAGGCGAAAACTATGTTCGTAATAGGATTTCAGACGGACAATGCCGCCTTCTGGGGCCGCTTCAGAGGCGTTTTTCACAAGGTTCAGCACCACCTGAAGAAGCTGATCCGCATCTCCGGAGGCCATCGGCAGTGAGGGATCATAATCCTCAACAAAGGTCATATGAGCGCCAAATCCAAGCTGGGCCGAACGGCGCGCCCGGTCGAGCACATCGTGAATATTCACCGGTTGATGTTCAGGCTCGGTCAGGTTTCCGAACTGTTCAACCTGCTCAAGCAGCTTAACAATGCGACGGGTCTCCCCCACAATAAGATCCGTCAATTCAAGATCTTCCGCGGGCAAGTTCATGCTCAGCAACTGGGCCGCGCCGGTGATCCCCGCCAGCGGGTTCTTGATCTCATGCGCCAGCATCTCAGCCATGCCAATCGCAGATTTCGCCGCCGATTTGACCGAATGGTTCTGCGTCATGCGCCCCGCCAATTCGCGCGGAGAAATCAGCATGAGCATAAAGCCTTCGCGCCCCTGCATCGGTGCGATCTGCAGGTTGCACACCAGAGGTGGGCGCGATCCCGGCCCCACATCCACATCATTGACGAACAGGGGGGTCCCGTGGGCCCGGGCGCGCTCAAGACTTTCTTCCAGCGGCGCATCGACGGCCAGCTTGTCCCAGATCGGCGCCCCCAGCAGTGATTTGGCAGAGGCGTTTAGAAATCCTTCGCCCGCCGGGTTCACATCCGCGATGTTTTCCTGCGGATCAATTAACACGGCGGGAACAGGCAGCGATGACCAGATCTGTGCATCCATCATGCGGCGACCTCGCGGTGATCCGCCAAGGCATCCGCCAGCAGAACCAGAACTTCATCGGTGTCTTTTTCGGTCAACACCCGCTGACGCAGCGCGGCGGGCGTGCCCACCCTATCCATGTACCACCCCAGATGTTTGCGCGCGACGCGGTTGCCCAGCACAGTCCCGTAGAACCCAAGCATGGCCTCGTAATGCCCCGAGGCCATATCGATGAAATCCCGGCCGGTGGGGATTGTCGGCGCCGCGGTGCCATAAAGCTCGGCGCTGATTTCCGCGAGTCGCCAGGGCGCTCCCTGCGCTCCGCGCCCCACCATCACACCATCTGCGCCCGACTGCGCCAGCGCCGTCCGCGCGCTTGCGGCGTCGACGATATCCCCATTGACCACCAGAGGCACGTTCACCGCATCGCGCACCGCATGGATGGCAGCCCAGTCGGCCTTGCCCTTATAGAACTGACAGCGCGTGCGGCCGTGGATCACCACCATCTGCACCCCTGCCGCTTCGGCCCGCGCCGCCAGCTCGGGCGCGTTCAAGGCGTCGTCATTCCAACCCAGCCGGGTTTTCAGCGTCACCGGCACATCCACCGCCGCAACCACGGCCTCAATCAGTTTCAGCGCATGATCCGGCACCTGCATCAGAGCCGAGCCAGACCAGCCGCCCGTTACCTTTTTCGCGGGGCAGCCCATATTGATGTCGATCACCCGCGCGCCCAAATCGGCCACCATTTTGGCAGCCTCAGCCATGGGCTCGGGCTCGCGGCCCGATATCTGGACCGAGGTGTTTTCAAGCTGCGCCCCGAGTTCCGCTTTTTCGCGGGTGCCCGGGCGCGCGGTCAGGAATTCGCCACTGGCAATCATTTCGGAGACCACCAGACCGGCGCCGAAAGAAGAAACCAGATTGCGAAACGGCAGATCGGTGATTCCCGCCAGCGGCGCGAGAAGCACCGGGGGGCTGATCTGACGATGTCCGAGTTGAAAGCTCAAACGCTTATTCCTTGTGCAGTTACATTTGGGGTAGGTCTTTGCCCGATACCCTACAATGTTTCCACGCGGTTTTCGCGCCCCAGAAAAGTCAAATGCCTATTTTTTAGGCAGTAACCCTAGGTCTGTTGCTGAAACCAGTGGCACAGCCTAAACCTTGGCCAAAGCAAGGAGAGCCGAATGACAACAGCCGCTCTGATCGTCGCCGCAGGCCGTGGCCGCCGAGCTGGAGGCCCGCTTCCTAAGCAATGGCAAGAGGTTGCCGGCGCCCCTGTGGCCCGCCACACGCTACAGGCACTGGCCCATCTGGATCAGGTGGTCATGGTCATTCATCCCGATGACCATGAGCTTGCCGAAGCGGCTGCACGTGACCTGTCTGTGCGTTTGGTGCATGGCGGGCATGAGCGCGCGGACTCGGTGCGGCTGGGGCTTGAGGCGCTGGAAGGGGATGCGCCGGATCTGGTGCTGATCCATGACGTGGCCCGCCCCTGCCTGACCCCTTCTCTTCTCGAATCGGTGCAAGAGGCGCTGAGAACCCACCCCGGTGCGGCCCCTGCCCTCGCGGTCAGCGATGCGCTCTGGACCGGTGAGGCCGACAAAGTCACCGGCACCCGCGACCGCAGCGGGTTGTTTCGCGCCCAGACACCGCAGGGCTTTCGTTATGCCGATATTCTGGCCGCGCATCGGGCTCACCCCGGCGGCGCGGCGGATGATGTGCAGGTTGCACGTGACGCGGGGCTGGACGTTGCCATCGTTCCGGGCGATGAGCGGAACCTGAAAATCACCACGCCCGAAGATTTCGCTCGGGCTGAGACACTGTTGAGGACTGGCATGGATATTCGTCTGGGCAATGGCTACGACGTTCACGCATTTGAAGAGGGCGATGCCGTTATTCTTTGTGGCGTCGAAATCCCGCATAGCAAGAAGCTCAAAGGCCACTCAGACGCCGATGTGGGCATGCATGCGGTGACCGATGCCATCTATGGCGCTCTGGCCGAAGGTGACATTGGCCGTCATTTCCCCCCCAACGACCCACAATGGAAAGGCGCTGCCAGTGAGATCTTTCTCAAACATGCCTGCGATCTGGCGCGCGCGCGGGGCTATGCCATCTCAAACGTCGATTGCACCTTGATCTGTGAACGCCCCAAGGTTGGCCCCCACGCCGAGAGCATGATGGCCGAGATGGGACGGATCATGGATCTGCCCGCCGATCGCGTGTCGATCAAAGCCACCACCTCGGAACGCCTAGGCTTTACCGGCCGCGAAGAGGGCATCGCCGCCATCGCCACAGCCACATTGGTGAAATCATGAACCAGATCGCCTCTTTCTTTTATACCGGTTACCTTCGTCCGGCCCCCGGCACCTGGGGATCGCTGGCCGCCATTCCCTTCGCTTACGCCCTGCACCAGCTCGGCGGGTTTACGCTTTTGGTGGTGGCCACAACGCTGGTTTTCGCTCTGGGCTGGTGGGCCACTGCCGTGGTCACCCGTGACGGCGACCATGATCCCAGCTGGGTGGTGATCGACGAAGTGGTCGGCCAATGGATTGCGCTTTTTCCGGTCAGCTATGGCGCCATGATGATGGGTATCGATACCCTGCGCCTCTATCCCGGTTGGATCGCGGGCTTTGTCCTGTTCCGGCTGTTTGACATCTGGAAACCCTGGATTGTCGGCTGGGCCGACCGAATGGGCACGCCCTTGGGCGTCATGCTGGATGATGTGATTGCCGGGGTCTTCGCCGCTCTGGGCGCCATCGCCCTGGCCTCGCTTTATCATGGGGTGCTGATGTGAGCGCGCTGGCCGAGCAGATCCTTGCCGCCGCCAAAGCGCAGGGCAAGACCATCACCTGCGCTGAGAGCTGCACCGGCGGCATGGTGGCCGCCGCGCTGACCGACATTGCCGGATCTTCGGCAATTTTTCAGCGTGGCTTTGTCACCTATGCCAATGCCGCCAAGATCGAGATGCTCGGCGTGCGTCCCGACACGCTCGACGCTTTTGGCGCGGTCTCCGAAGAGGTGGCGCGGGAGATGGCCACGGGAGCGCTCTCGGCCGCCCGTGCCGATATTGCCGTTGCGATCAGCGGCATTGCGGGACCCGGCGGGTCTGAGTTTAAACCCGAAGGCCGGGTCTGTTACGCCCTTGCTACCTCGGACGGCACGCGCACCGAAACCGTCGAACATGGCGCAGTTGGACGGCTCAATGTCCGGGCAGCGGCCCGCGATCACGCCCTGTCGCTGATCCTTTCTGCCTTGAATTCCGGCAGCTGACAAAGCGGCAAAGCGCGCTCTACACCCCCGGTTTACTTGTTGCCAAGCCCGCCTTTTGCGCGCCGATTGGCTGCAAATACCTCAGGAAAGCGGCCACAGACCGTGTGGTTGGCCTCTTTCAACGCATTTTCCCGTAAATCCGCATCACCCCACAGGCGCCCAAGATCACAGCATTTGGTGCATTTCGCGCCTATATTTCAGGCATTCTTGGAATTGCCCAATCCTTCACCGCCACCGCCTCTTTTTCCGTCACCTGTTTCAGGGTTTCTCGACGCAACGGGATACATAGGGAAGGACGGATCCATGGTTGGAGCGGATACCGCTTGGATGATTGTCGCAACGGCGCTTGTGCTGTTTATGACGTTGCCGGGGCTGGCGCTGTTTTATGGCGGGCTGGTGCGGGCGCGCAATGTGCTGAGCGTCTTTATGCAGTGTTATGCCATTGCCTGCCTGATGAGCGTGCTCTGGCTGGCGCTTGGCTATACCATCGCCTTTGGAGACGGCGGCGCCTATTGGGGCGGGCTTGGCAAGGCTTTCCTCGCGGGTGTGACCGCTGACAGCCTCTCTGGCACCATCCCCGAAATCCTGTTTTTTGCCTTCCAGATGACCTTTGCCATCATCACCCCGGCGCTGATTGTCGGGGCCTATGTCGAGCGCATTGGCTTTGGCTTTGTCCTGCTGTTTTCGGCGCTGTGGATGCTGTTGTGTTATGCACCTGTCACCCACTGGATCTGGGGCGGCGGGTTTCTGGCGGATGGCGGTATCTTTGGCGAGACCGGTGTGAAGGACTTTGCGGGCGGCATTGTGGTGCATGAAACCGCGGGTCTGGCGGCCTTGCTGATCGCCGTCGTTCTGGGCCCGCGCAAACATCAGACCACCCCACCCCACAATCCCGGCATGGTCTTCATTGGTGCAGCCATGCTCTGGGTTGGCTGGTTCGGCTTCAATGGCGGATCACAGCTGGCCGCAGATGGCGGTGCAGCCATGGCGCTGACCGTGACCCATATTTCGGCGGCAACCGCCTCGCTCACCTGGGCGCTTTGGGAAAAGATCAAATTTGGCAAAGCCTCGCTTGTGGGTATTGTCACCGGAACCATCGCGGGTCTGGCCTCGATCACCCCGGCATCCGGCTTTGTTGGCCCAATTGAGGCTCTGGTCATCGGCGCCGTTGCCGGCATCCTGTGTCAGGAAGCGGTCAACCTGATCCGCAACACGCTCAAGATCGACGACACACTGGATGTTTTTGCTGTGCATGGCGTCGGCGGTATCTTTGGTACCATCATGATCGCGGCCTTCGGCGCGGGGTCATGGGCGGCACAGCTCGGCGGTCTGGCGATTGTTGGCGTCTTCACCACTGTGGTCACCCTGGTGCTGATCTATGGGGTCAAAGCCATCACGCCGCTGCGGGTTGATCTGGAAACTGAAACTAATGGTCTGGATATCATGGTGCACGGCGAGCGCGCTTACGACCACAACAGCTAACCATCGTCACCGGCCCTGACCCTCTCCGGTCAGGGCCATCTTTCGGTACAAAAGACGTCATTGCTGGCGCCCGCGACAAAAACTTTGCAAAAAGCACTTATAGCATTTCGCATTTGCGCCACCTGATAATTATATCAGTTTTTTCAAGTGGAAATTCCGCACAGCAGAAATACACAGCACTCAGGTGCTTACGACATCAAAATTTTACAACTATCAGGGCAATTCAAGCACTTTCATTCTTGAAACCCTCTATTTTCAAATCCTAGACTGACGCTATAGATGCAAACGTCAAATTCGATCATAGACCTCGTTGATGGTTTTATTGCCAGTCACGATTTTGAAGCACGCTGGGCCACCGCCCGCAGTGCCATTCAAAGCATTGGTGGCATCGATTTCAATATCGGTTTCTTTGACACCTCCCATGATCGGCAAAACCTGATTGTGTCGACCATGTCGTCGGAATGGCGCTCGCGCTATCGCAAGCGCGCCTATCACCGTGGAGACGTCATTCTTCGGCATGCCCGAACATCCTTTGAGATGATCTCCGAAGACATCGGCACCAAAACCACCACCCTCGCCCAATCTGATACCGAATTGCGCATTGACCGCGATCTTGCGGACCTGGGATATCGTGGGTCCATAGCTCAGTCCTTTCGAGCGCCGACCGAACACGACCGGCTGGTGACGACCCTGATATCAGATCACAGCATTTCAGATCTCGGCGGAGATGAGTTTCAGCAAAAATTCAAACGCATGTCTTCTGTCATTGCAGCTTTTATCGGCACGCCCAACAGAGACACGCCCGACAGCTATTTTTTGGACACCTACCCGCTGACGCTCAAAGAGCGAGACGCGCTGGCATATCTGGCGTCTGGGCTGATGAACGATCAGATCGCCGATCGCTTGAACATCACCGAAGTGGCTGTGCGCAAACGATTAAATGCCGCACGCAACAAATTGGGCGCCGCAACCCGCGAACAGGCTGTCGCCATTGCCGTGCGTGATAGATTGATCGACATCTAAGGTTTACCTTTATCCAACCTTAGAAATATCGCAGAATTTTAGTGCGCGGTCGATCAGTTTCCGGCCCGACGTGCTTATTCGTGAAAAGTTCATTTTGGTATTGGTTTCATGTTTCAATTGAATACTTTGATTGATCTCATAGATGGGCTTCAATCCGCGCCCACCTTTGATGACAGACTGACCTTCGCACAGACAAGCCTTGGCGATCAGGGTGCCAATGGGGTCAATATTGGCGAAATTGACATTGAGACCAAAGGCCTCAACTGGCTTGCCTCTTCATATCCGTCACACTGGATGGAGCTCTATGCGGAGCAGCAATACTACGAAGTCGATGAAGTACTTCTGCAGGGCGCAATCACCTCCAACCGGATCACCTATGACACCGGCGTGATGCATCCCGTTGTTAGCTCGTCTTCTCTCCGCCTTGAGATGGATCGAAACCTGTATGAAATTGGATTTCGCTCAGTTCTGGCCCAGACGTTTCCAGGGGCGCATAAAGGCGTACGCATGGGGCTTTCGATTGCTGCAGACACCTCGCTGATTGGCCTAGGTGGCTTGGATCATCAGGCCCATTTTTCTCGATTGGCCGCGATCACCTGTGAATTCATTGGCGCCCCTGACGCGACCTCTTGCGCGCCGCTTAACCGATTCACCTCTCCGCGTCTGACCCCGTCCGAGCAAGACGTGCTGGCCTACCTCGCGGCGGGAAAACTCTATAGTGCTATCTCAGAAACCCTTGGCATCACCGAAGCGGCCATCCGCAAACGCATGATCTCGGCCAAACGCAAACTTGGCGCCGCAACGCGCGACCAAGCCGTAGCATTGGCCGTGCGCGATGGGTTGATCAACATCTGAGTTAAAAGGTCATCACCGCCATCAGCGCACCGAGATGACCCGATTGCACACTCTCCCAAGCGCGATCATCCCCCAAAAGCACCTGCGCCTTGTGGCGCAGTTTCCCGGCACGTTCATCCGTCGATAGGGGCGTGCTCAGATCATGATGGGCCATCAGCGGCGTCGCGCCTTCGATTTGCACCATGGCCTCGGTCTCGGACAGCATGTCATCCGCCACTACCGACACCTTGTCCCGCAGGCCGATCACCTGGGGGTCGGAACACAGGCTGTCCTCATAGGTCGCCAGCGCGGCGGTGGCATGACCCATGAGGCTGAGCGCAGTGACCATGCGGTAGCTGAATTTCGCTTCCAACCCGGTAGAGGGCTCTGGCAGATTGCAGACCGTCATCCACCGTGAATGCGTGGTGATCTTGATCGCCGTGATGCCCGAGACATCCAGTGGTTTCAGGCTCTCCAAAGCCTCCAATGTTGCATGCAAGCCGTGACAGCAGGCGTGGAATTTATGGCTGACCTGCGCCATCAACCAATCCTGCGGCAAAGACCCGGGATCAGCGTGATGTGTCGTCAGAAACCCATTTGCGCCCTCTAAGGCATCCGGGTTGCTCATGAAGCCCTTAGAGGCCAAGAGCGCCGCCTCAACCCCATTTGAGGCCGCAATCCCGGCGTTGTAAGGTTTGCCCATGGTGCCGAACTGCGATTTGAGGCCCGAGGCGCGCGTCGACACAAGCGCCAGCGCGTGCCGGGTCTGATCCTCGTCCAGCCCCATCAGGCGCGCGGCGGCCACTGTGGCCCCAAAGGCCCCTGCGGTGGCAGTCTGGTGAAATCCGACCTGATAATGGCTCCTTCCCAGCAAAAGCCCCATACGCACCGAGGCCTCACAGCCATAAAGCGCGGCCTCAATCAGGTCTTTAAAATCCCGCCCTTGATGCTCGGCCACAGCCATAGCCGCGGGCAGGACCGCAACCGACGGATGACCGATATGAGCGAAATGGGTGTCATCGTAATCCAGCGCATGACTGGTGGCCCCGTTGACTAAGGCTGCGGCCCGCATTGGGGCCCGACCGCCACCAAAAAGGCTCGCCTGCTCTGCACCGCCCTCCACACGCACCATGGCGCGGGTCAGTTCGGCCACCGGTTCCCCCTTGCCTGCAATCCCACAGGCCAACCAATCCAACAGCGACAGACGCATGATGTCGCGCGCGGCGACGGTTGGGTCAAAGTCAGGGATAAGCGTGTCGATAAGGGAAGTCATAAGGCGATCCATTTTGCTGTGGATCAGCCATGCCGTTCAGACAGCCTACGGTCAAGCCAGAAGCCGGATTACGCCACGCGGGACAGCCGCGCCGGTGGTGGGGTCTGGACCTCATGGCCATAGGTCCGGTTGGCCTGCGCCGAAGCCCGCGACAGACGCTCAACGCGGCTAATGGGTTTGTCATTGCTGGGCACCACCATGCAATCCTGCGCCATCGCCGCCCGCGCCACCATCAGCGGCGTGGTATAGGCACCCATATGGATATGACCTGTTGTGGCCACATCGCGATCGACACGCGTGGGAGTGTAAACCACAGGAGCCCGAGCCGGAACGATACGCGAGACGGGGGCATTGGTAACAAGGGTCATCAGCGGGGCATCCTGTGGTGTTTGTCTCGAATACCTTAATCATTTCGGTCAAATTTGACGAGAATGTGGCTAAAGGGCCCAAATGATAATCAATGGTTAACGCACCCTAAAATGCACAACAAAAAACGCTGCACCAAAAACTGGTACAGCGCGTTGTAATTCATGTATTTTTTCTCATTTCACCCCGAAGGGTACAGTCAGGCCTTGCCGTAAAGTTCTTCGGCGCGCCCCTCAAAGGCCTTAACAACCCGCTGCATCGCCTCAAAGAAAAACAGCCCTGCCGCCTTCTGCAAGATCACATTCTTGAACTCAAAATCCACGTCGAAATGCACCTCACAGCCCTCAGGATGATCCCTGAACCGCCAGTTCGATTTGAGATATTTGAACGGCCCGTCGAGATACTCGGTTTCGATGATCTGCTCGGTTGGGCGCAGGACCACACGGCTTCCAAACCGTTCGCGAAACACTTTGAAGCTGATCACCAGATCCGCCAGCATCACCTCGTGATCCCCCTTGTCCTCCCGCGACCGAATGCGCGCCGCTGCGGTCCAGGGCAGGAATTTGGGGTAAGAGGCCACATCGCCCACCAGTTCATACATCTGTTGCGCGCTATGGGGCAGAATGCGGGTCTCGGAATGGCTCGGCATGGCACTCTCATTTAGACCGCGACGGATTGACCGTAAATAATCCGTGACAACGGCGGGGTTTTAACTAGGTTGCGCGCCGATGTCGTATCCTGAAACAAGAAAATCAAGGGCTGAGCCATGACAAAGCGTCCTTATGTCGTAGATGAAATGATCTCGGCCAAGACAATTGCCGCGCGGATCGAAGATCTGAGCCGCGAAATTGCCACCGAATTCAGCGATACCGACAAGCTTGTTGTTGTTGGTCTGTTGCGCGGGTCCTTTGTCTTTATCGCAGATATTGTGCGCGAGCTGGACCTTGCGGTTGAGGTCGATTTCCTAGAGGCGTCCTCCTACGGCGACACCATGGAATCGAGCCGAGAAGTGCGCATTCTCAAAGACTTGCGTGGTGCGATCGAAGGTCGTGATGTTCTGGTTGTCGAAGATATTGTCGACACCGGTCACACCCTGACCCACGTGATCAAACTCTTGCAGTCGCGCAACCCTGCGCGGCTTAAAACCATTGCTCTGCTCGACAAACCCACCCGCCGCGAAGTGGATATTCGCGCCGACTGGATTGGTTTTGAGATCCCCGATGAATTTGTCGTGGGCTATGGCATCGATTTCGCCCAGCGCAACCGAAACCTCCCCTATATCGGCAAAGTCCGCTTCACCGACTGACCCAAACGACCCGGCAATTCTGTCATCTGATAGGATTCGGCATGGTTTTGTTGCAAGGCCGTGGCATAGTGGTTTGGATATTTGTGTGAATAGGGAGTTCCATAATGACCAAAACCTTTGCCACGTTGGCTGCACTTGCCGTGCTCACCGCCTCCGCAGCTGTCGCCGAAGTTCCGCAGGAAGTGAAAGCCCGTCAGGGCCAGTTCCGCATTATGGCGATCAATCTGGGTATTTTGGGAGGCATGGCCAAAGGCGCCGTCGAATATGACGCCGCCAAAGCGCAGGCCGCCGCAGATTCGCTTGTTGCCGTATCGATGATCGACCAGACCGCACTTTGGCCTGAAGGCAGTGACAATATGGCCATCGAAGGCACCCGCGCTCAGCCCAACATCTGGGACAACATGGATGATTTCGCCGCCAATTGGGCTGCCTTTGGTGAAGGAGCCAAAGCCATGCAGACCGCGGCCGGCACTGGCCGCGAAGCACTTGGCCCGAACATGGGCAAGATCGGCGGAAGCTGTAAAGGCTGCCACGACACCTATCGCGCACCGCAGTAACCCATGCGCGGTGTAGTGAAACTGCTGGCCGCGGTTGCCGTTATCGGCGCCGGGGTCGGCCTCTGGATCACCGCACCAGACCGTGTGGACCCAGAGCGCTTTTCGACCCTCACCGGGGATGCGGCACGCGGGGAAACCATCTTTACCGCCGCTGGCTGTGCCTCGTGTCATCACGAGCCCAAGGCTGAGGACAAATTGATTCTGACCGGAGGCATGGCCTTCCCGTCGGATTTCGGCACCTTTTACGCGCCGAATATTTCGCCTGACCCGGATCAGGGTATCGGTGGCTGGTCCGTTGAAGATCTGGCCAATGCGGTCACCCGAGGGGTGTCCCCTAAAGGTCAGCATTATTATCCGGCCTTCCCCTATACATCCTATGCCAAGATGAAAGATCAGGATCTGGTGGACCTGCATACCTACCTGCAGACCATTCCCGCCAGCGCCACGCCGTCGAAACCGCATGATGTGGGCTTTCCTTTCAACATCCGCCGCAGTCTGGGCGGCTGGAAGTTCCTCTTCTTTAGCGAAGACTGGGTCACAGAGGCCAATGCCGAACAAGAACGCGGCCGCTATCTGGTTGAGGCCTTGGCTCATTGCGCCGAATGCCACACCCCACGCAATGCCTTGGGTGGTCTGGATAAATCCCGCTGGATGGCCGGTGCGCCAAATCCCAGCGGACAGGGCACAATCCCGGCGCTGACCCCGGACAAACTCGACTGGTCCGCTGAGGACATCGCCTATTACCTCGAAAGCGGCTTTACCCCTGATTACGACAGTGTCGGGGGCCATATGGCGGAAGTGGTCGACAACTTTGCCAAGCTCAGCGCGGAAGATCGCACTGCTGTTGCGGCCTACGTCAAAGCGCTGACCGCGCCCTAAGCCGGTTCAGGCTTTCCGGTTCGGAGCCACCCCTCACCCTGGTCCGTTCAGGACAGGGGGGGGGCTTCAGGGCTGCAAAAGCCATTAGGTTTCCGGGGTTTTCAGATTTGGTGAACCCGAATCCCTCCAGGCTCTCCATAGGCACCAACGCTCTTACGCTTTGGCCAGTTTGGCCTCGCGCGCATCACGCAGCCGGGCGAAATCATCCCCGGCGTGATACGAAGACCGGGTAAGAGGCGTGGCGGACACCATCAAGAACCCTTTGCCAAAAGCGGCTTTTTCATAAGACGCAAACTCATCAGGGGTCACAAAATTGGCCACACGGTGATGTTTCGGAGTGGGCTGCAGATACTGCCCGATGGTCAGGAAATCGATATCCGCCGCGCGCATATCGTCCATGACCTGCAACACCGACGGTCGATCTTCGCCCAGGCCCACCATGATGCCAGATTTGGTGAAAATCGACGGATCCATTTCTTTCACCCGCTGCAACAGGCGCAGCGAATGGAAATAGCGCGCGCCGGGGCGCACCTCGAGGTAGAGGTTCGGCACGGTTTCCAGATTGTGGTTAAACACATCCGGTTTCGCTTCGACAACAATCTCAAGCACCGACGGATCACATTTCAGGAAGTCCGGGGTCAGGATCTCGATGGTGGTGTCCGGCGAGCGGTGGCGAATGGCGCGGATGGTCTGGGCAAAATGCTCGGCCCCACCATCTTTCAGGTCGTCGCGGTCCACCGAGGTGATCACAACATGTTTCAAACCCAGTTTTTGCACCGCCAGAGCCACCCGGCCCGGCTCAAACTGGTCCAGCGCATCTGGTCGGCCGGTGGCCACGTTGCAGAAGGTGCATCCGCGGGTACAGATCTCGCCCATGATCATCATGGTGGCGTGACCCTGGCTCCAGCATTCCCCGGCGTTGGGGCATCCCGCCTCTTCGCAGACCGTGGAAAGATTGTTGTCACGCATGATCTTACGCGTGGCGTTATACCCTTCACCGCCCGGTGCCTTTACCCTGATCCACGAGGGTTTCTTTGGCTGAGCATTGTCAGGCCGATGGGCCTTTTCCGGATGACGTTCAGACGGGATTTTGAGATCACGCACTATTTTTTCCCCGCGAAAGCTTGGCTGTCCTTTTGTATTAAGGGTTTGCAGGGAGAGTTTCCAGTGCAGCATTGCTGTCTTTCAGCGGCGCATCCCCAGACAGTAACCAGTCCTCCCTGCCCTGCACAAAAACCAGACCCAAATTTCGACCGGTTCGCGGCGTTTTGCCGATCCTGTTTCGATCGTCGTAACCTGTTCTGATTTCGCCGCGAAAGCCGCTTGCACATCTTATGCCCGCAGGTTACGCCCTTTTTGGAATCGTTCCAAACAAGCTTAGAGGTGTCCGATGAAAACCGGTTTTTCGCTTCCCGACGTAACTTTCCACACCCGCGTTCGCGATGAGGCCATCGAAGGCCCCAACCCGTTCCGCTGGCAGGACATGACCACTGCGGATTACTTCAAAGGTAAGCGCGTTGTGCTGTTCTCGCTGCCGGGTGCCTTCACCCCGACATGCTCGACCTACCAGCTGCCAGGCTTTGAAAAAGGCTTTGGTGATTTTGCAGCCAAAGGCATCGACGCCATCTACTGCATGTCGGTCAACGACAGCTTTGTGATGAATGCTTGGGCGCGCAACCAAGAGCTGGAAAATGTTGATGTGATCCCCGATGGTTCGGGCGAATTCACCCGCAAAATGGGCATGCTGGTTGCCAAAGACAACCTGGGCTTTGGCATGCGCTCGTGGCGCTATGCCGCCATCATCAACGATGGCGTTGTAGAAGCTTGGTTCGAAGAGCCCGGCCTGTCGGACAACCACGGCGAAGACCCCTATGGCGTGTCGAGCCCGGAAAACGTGATGAAGCACCTGGACGAGGCCGCAACTTCGGCTGCCTAAGCTTCCCGTCACATGTGATACAGAAAGGCCCGCCACCGGCGGGTCTTTTTCTTTTGGGACTACCCTACCAAATCGCCTCCCTGCGCTGCGAGATCCTCGTAGTGACGGCGCAGCCGCTGCAGCGCGATGCGCAGGACAATCTTGCCGGAGCGCGCGGACCACCCCAAGCGCTTTTCGGTGACTTCGAGCCCCTCAAGGTAGCAGCAGCATTGTAAAGCCACATCCCCAAGCCCCGGCCCGAGGTCACGCAAAGCTGAGCGCAACCGCCAGCCCGCAGCCTCGGATCCGCGAAGCTCCTCAGGCACAGGCCCCGCGCCCTGCCCACCCATGATCTGATCCCAGTTCGACACATCGCCTTGTGCGAGCTGCGCCAGTTCAAAATCCTCGCGCAGCCGTTCGCCCGCCGTCACAAAAGCGTCTGTCAGGAACCGGCTCCCGTCTTTGTTGCTGCGCCGGGACAACACCGTCAGGGGGCTTTCCGCCAGCATATACCGCCCTTTTCGAGCACGGGGATCGCGGTCAGCCTCGTCGAGCGCGGCCTCAGCTTCTCGTCCGGTGTCTGCGTTGATCTGCGTATCCGCCATGCCCCGGATTCGGTTTTCCTGTTCTGCCACCATGTGGCTCAGCGCGGCTCGTCCCGCCTGTGTGATGCGATAGCGTGAAATCCGACCGGGTGCGTCACAGGCAATCCAATCCTGCAGCGCCATGGCTTCTGCAATCGGCGCATCCACCACCGCCGTCCGCGCAGCGCCCCCCTCTCCGGTGTCTCGCACGACCACCGCCTTGTCCATCTCGGCCGCCACAGCCAGGACCGCGCCTACCTCACACATCCGGCGTAACACCCGGCGCGCTTCACGGCGCAGTGTGACCTCATCTGGGATACCGGGGGTGTTGGGTTTGAGATCGGCAAGGTTGCGCAACGGCACAACCACAGCGGTATCGGGATCCGCAGCCTTTGCCGTACCAAGCGCGCGCAGGGCCGCATCCACCAAAGGGTCATCGCGTCGGGTTTCAATTTTTCGGACCTGCCGCAGAACTGTCGAGGCGTGGCAGCCTTTTTCGCGGGCAAGTTCTCGGATCGAACAGCCGGTTTCGGTATGAGCCAGGTAAACGCGGGCTGCATCCGGCACCCAGCCGGGGAGATTAATCGCACTCATGTCACTCTTTCCTACACAGTTCTGCGCCCACCAATCCACAGGCTTTCCACAGAATTACCCCCAGAGGGTTATAGCAACTTAGGCGGGTGTTTCTTACCGATACGTTAACGGCGCCACCCGTCGTAAACAATTTACTAAAAATTCTAAACGATCCTGAATCCGCCGTGCGCAACGTCCGCAAACAGGGCAACACCCCAATTTTCTGTGGGAATATCGCTTCAGACAACTCACCATCGGAGCGTTCTCATGCATGATATTCTCGGCCTTCTTAAGACATTGCGCCGCCCGCGCCTTCTGACATCTGCCGCCCGCGCTGGCGTGGCGCAATATGACCGGGCAAAACTGCTCCCCCGCATTCTGGGCGACACCTTCCCGCGCAAATCCGGCCAGGCGGCACTGCAGCTGTTCAACTTAGAGGCCGATCTGAATAACAGGAGATTGCGCGGCAGCGCAGATTATACCCCCCGACATCATGTTGAGGTGCTGATTGCCCTCTTGGGCGAGGCGCAGCTTTTGACACCGGCCCCAAGAACGTAAAACAGCCCCCGGTCAAACCGAGGGCTGTCAATCCATCCACCACGTTAAGTTGTGGGTGCGTTAGGTGAAGCTATCTGGCATCGAGGCCTTTCTCTCGGCAACAAAGGCTTTGAGCTTGGCATCGATTTCAGGATCAAGCTGCGGCTGTTGATAGTTGTCGAGCAGGAATTTCACGCGGGCCGTGGCGAGCGCCATGGTGTCGCGGCTGCCCTCTTCTGCCCAGGTCTCGAACGGCTTGTAGTCCAGCAGTTCGGATTTCCAGAAGGCATCTTTGAAATTCGCCTGCGTGTGGGCACAGCCAAGGAAGTGACCACCCGGTCCAACTTCGCGGATTGCATCCATCGCCTGAGCGTTTTCATCCACCGACACGCCACGCGCGAGGTGGTGCAAGGTGCCCAGCTGATCGGCGTCCATGACGAACTTTTCGAAGGACGACACTAGACCGCCCTCAAGCCAACCGCAGGAGTGCAGCATGAAGTTCACACCGGCCAGAAGACCCATGTTGAGCGAGTTCGACGTTTCATAGGCCGCCTGTGCATCGGGCAGTTTCGAACCGTTGAACGATCCTGCCGAACGGTAAGGCAGACCCAGACGGCGGGCCAGCTGACCTGCGCCATAGGTGATGTGCGAGGCCTCAGGTGTGCCAAAGGTTGGCGCGCCCGAGCCCATGTCGATCGAGGTCACAAAGGCACCCATGATCACCGGCGCACCAGGGCGGATGATCTGGCTATAGGCGATGCCGGCAAGAGCTTCGGCCAGAACCTGGGTCAGCGTACCTGCCACCGAAACCGGTGCCATGGCGCCGCCAACGATAAAGGGCGAGATGATGCAGGCCTGATTGTTCTTGGCATAGACTTCCAGCGCGCCCATCATCACATCGTCGAACTGCATCGGCGAGTTGATGTTGATCAGCGAGGTCATCACAGTGTTGTTCTGAACAAACTCTTCGCCAAACAGGATCGACGCCATGTCAACGCTGTCCTGTGCACGCTCGGGCGAGGTGACCGAGCCCATAAAGGGTTTGTCCGACAGCGACATATGCGCATAGAGCATGTCGAGGTGACGCTTGTTCACCGGTATATCGGTTGGCTCGCAAACTGTGCCACCCGAATGGTGCAGCCACTTTGACATATAGCCCAGTTTTACGAACTTATGGAAATCATCCATGGTTGCGTAACGACGACCACCTTCTGCATCATGCACAAAGGGCGGGCCGTAAACTGGGGCCAGAACCATGTTGCGACCACCAATTTCAACGCTGCGCTCGGGGTTACGGGCGTGCTGGGTGAAGGATTTCGGCGCTGTTTTAATCAGCTCACGCGCCAACCCACGGGGAATGCGCACGCGCTCGCCCTGAACATCGGCACCGGCTTCTTTCCAACGGGCCAGAGCCGCAGGATTGTCGACGAAATTGACACCGACCTCTTCCAGAATGGTCTCGGCGTTGGTCTCGATGATATCAAGCGCTTCTTCCGACAGGATTTCGAAATTCGGGATATTGCGCTCGATATATTTCGCTGTTTCGACACTCACCGCCGTCCGCGCCGCACGTCGTGCTGCACCTCCACCACCGCGAGTCCGTTTGCGCGCTGCACCTTCCGACATGGTATCTTCCTCATAGTTTTAGAGAGGCCCGCCGGGGCCCGAACCGTTTTTAGTAATTTAGCGGTTGTGACCAAACCCCACCCCGCGTTTCCGTCGCCTCACGTGAAAAAACGACATCCTTGTCGGCTTTGCGTAAAAGTGCGGCCTCAAACTCAGATGAATGTTGGATGATTTCAGTTCATGTGACCCGTGATGGGACGGGCCTTACATCTGTACCGAAGCGCAGCGCTGGCCCGAGAACGCCACGATCCCGTCGATTGGCAGAGGCAAAGCCCCGCCCTGCCCGCTTCGACTGGCAGATATGCAGTCATCCTGTCACAAACAGTATTGCAAAGGCCCGTCCGCCCGCATAACTGGGCACATGACACAGCAGCATGACCGCCTCCTCATCATCGACTTCGGTTCTCAGGTAACGCAGCTGATTGCGCGTCGCCTGCGTGAACTGAATGTTTATTGCGAAATTCACCCCTATCAGAATGTCACGATGGAATTTGTGCGCGACCTCGCGCCCAAGGCCGTGATCTTTTCCGGGGGCCCTGACAGTGTGACACGCGAGGGATCGCCCCGCGTGCCGCAAGAGATCTTTGACTACGGTGTGCCGATCCTTGGCATCTGTTACGGCCAGCAGGTGATGATGCACCAGCTGGGTGGCAAGGTCGAAAGCGGCCATGGCACTGCGGAATTCGGCCGCGCCTTTGTGACCCCCGAGAACACATTGGATATTCTCGACGGTTGGTTCACCGAAGGTGACGAACAGGTCTGGATGAGCCACGGCGATCACGTGAGCGAAATCGCTCCGGGCTTTGAGGTCTATGGCACGTCGCCAAATGCGCCCTACGCCATCACCGCCAACTCTGACCGTCATTTCTACGCGGTGCAGTTCCACCCCGAGGTGCACCACACCCCGCGCGGTGCGAAGCTTTATGAGAACTTTGTCAAACTGGCCGGGTTCTCGGGTGACTGGACCATGGGCGCCTACCGTGAAGAGATGATCCAGACGATCCGCGATCAGGTGGGTGATAAACAGGTCATCTGTGCCCTCTCCGGCGGCGTGGACAGCTCGGTCACAGGCATCCTGCTGCACGAAGCGATTGGCGATCAGCTTACCTGTGTGTTTGTGGATCACGGGTTGCTGCGCAAAAACGAGGCGCAGGAAGTTGTGGAGATGTTCCGCAACAACTACAACCTGAACCTCATTGCCGCCGATGAAAGCGACCTGTTCCTGGGCGAGCTGGAAGGTGTCAGCGACCCTGAGGTCAAGCGCAAAACCATCGGCAAGCTCTTCATCGACGTGTTCCAGAAATACGCCGACCAGATCGAAGGGGCTGAATTCCTGGCGCAGGGGACACTGTACCCCGATGTCATCGAATCCGTGTCCTTCTCGGGTGGCCCTTCCGTGACCATCAAATCGCACCACAACGTGGGCGGTCTGCCAGAGAAAATGGGCCTCAAGCTTGTTGAACCCCTGCGCGGATTGTTCAAAGACGAAGTGCGCACATTGGGTCGCGAACTTGGTCTGCCGGACAGCTTCATTGGCCGCCACCCCTTCCCCGGACCGGGTTTGGCGATCCGTTGCCCCGGTGAGATCACCCGCGAAAAGCTGGCGATCCTGCAAGAGGCCGACGCGGTCTATATCGATCAAATCCGCAAGCATGGTCTTTATGATGAGATCTGGCAGGCCTTTGCCGCCATTCTGCCGATGCGCACCGTTGGTGTGATGGGCGATGGCCGGACCTATGATTACGCGGTTGGCCTGCGCGCGGTGACCTCGGTGGATGGCATGACGGCGGATTACTATCCGTTCAGCCACGAGTTCCTCGGCGAGACCATGACCCGCATCATCAATGAGGTGAAAGGTGTGAACCGCGTCTTCTATGACGTCACATCGAAACCTCCTGGGACCATCGAGCTGGAATGATCCGCAAACTTATTTGGCCAGTCCTGATCGGGGCTGGCCTTTTACTTTTCACCCAAGGCGCGGTGGAGGCCGTCGATCGATATTGGCCGCGTCATACGGCAGTGCCTGATGCGGATGTCATTGTCTGTTTGGGTGCAGGTGTGACAGAAACCACCGGAGAGCTGGGTCCAAACAGCCAGCAGCGGGTTGAAACCTGCGTTGATCTCTACTTGGCGGGCAAGGCTCCGAAACTGGCCTTTACGGGAGCCGCCAGCGAAAGCCCGATCGGCGATGTTGCGACACAGATGGCCGATTATGCCCGCGCGCGGGGTGTTCCAGAACAGGCAATGGTCGTCGAGCCAAACTCCGAATCGACACTTCAGAACGCGCTATTCACGCTGCCGATGCTCGACAATCCGGCCTCAGTGATTTTGGTTTCAGACGCCTTCCATCTGCCGCGCAGTTGGATTTCATTCAAATTGGTGGGCGCGCGCGATATCACATTGGCGGCCACGTCGTCCCGCGCCGACGCCACTTGGAAACGGCGCGAAACCCTCGCAATCTGGTTTAACCTCGCGCGATTCCCTGTTTACCTTGCCGCAGACGCCTTTGGCGTTTCCAACGCTGAAACACTTTTGCACTGAGACCACAATGACCGTTGTTTTAACTGGACACATCCAGGTGCAGCCTGAGCGCATTGCGGACATACGCGCCGCATTGCCTGAGCATATCCGCCTGACCCGCGCTGAACCCGGCTGCCTGAGTTTCTCGGTCACCGAACACCCTGACATTGTTGGCAGATTTGATGTGGCAGAGGAGTTCACCGATGCGGAGGCCTTCGAGGCCCATCAAACCCGTGCCGGCGGCTCGGACTGGGCCAAAATAAGTGAAGGCATCCCGCGTGACTACAAGGTCTCCGGGCTTTAACCGCATATCTTTGCACAAAGCTCATAACCATCATGCAGATTATGAGTTTGCTATGGAATGCTGTGTATGAAACACCGCGCGCAACCTGAGCAAAGGCAAGATTCATGAGCGATGCACTGACCAAAGCGCTGGCTGAGCGCGATGTCCTTCTGGCGGACGGCGCCACCGGCACAAACCTGTTCAATATGGGCCTGCAATCCGGCGACGCACCGGAATTCTGGAACCGGGACGAGCCAGAGAAAATCCGCACCCTGTATCGCAATGCGGTCAACGCTGGGTCGGATCTGTTTCTGACCAACTCATTTGGCGGCAATGCCTCACGTCTGAAACTGCATGATGCGGCCGACAAAGCCTATGAGTTTTCGAAACTCGCAGCTGAACTGGGGCGCGAAGTGGCGGATGCGGCTGGTCGTCAGGTGATCGTTGCCGGGTCCGTTGGCCCAACTGGCGAGATCATGGGTGCGGCAGGCACATTGAGCCACGAAACCGCGGTTGAGATGTTCGAAGAGACCGCCAAAGGCCTTCTGGACGGTGGCGCAGATGTGCTCTGGGTTGAAACCATCTCGGCGCCAGAGGAATTCCGCGCTGCGGCCGAAGCCTTTGCAAATCTCAACGCGCCCTGGTGTGGTACCATGAGCTTTGACACCGCAGGCCGCACCATGATGGGTGTGACCTCGGCGGATCTTTCGGCTTTGGTGGAAAGCCTGCCCAACCCGCCGATTGGCTTTGGTGCCAACTGTGGTGTTGGCGCGTCTGACCTGATGCGCACCGTTCTGGGCTTTGCCGCGCAGGGGACTGAGCGCCCCATCATCGCCAAAGGCAATGCAGGCATTCCGAAATACGTCGATGGGCATATCCACTATGATGGCACGCCTGAGTTGATGGGCGAATATGCCGTTCTGGCCCGCGACGCGGGTGCGCGGATTGTCGGTGGATGCTGTGGCACCCTGCCTGTGCACCTCGCGGCCATGCGCAAGGCGCTTGATGAAACCCCCAAAGGGGCGCGTCCAACGCTTGACCTGATTGCAGAAAAACTGGGCGGCTTCAGCTCGGACAGCGATGGCACAGGTGAGGATGAAGGTCCTCAGCGTGAGCGCCGTGGCCGTCGCCGGAAAAGCTGATACCGTAAAAAAATCATAAAAACAAAACGGGTGACCAGGCGTCACCCGTATCTATTTTTGTCAGGTCACGGTTGATTAACGAACGGTTTACCATGTCTGGGTATCGGTAGATAACTAGTATCGGGATCACCAATGTCCACAGCACACTTCAATTGGGTCACAGACGTCCTACTCGACGTTGAGCGCGCTTTGAAAGACAACGCCTCCGCCCGCACTCTCGCAGCTCTCCAACACGCCCGCGCAGTTGCCCAGCAAGAATTGACCTCCCCTCAAGGATTTACCGCAGAACCTCATATTCGGCTTGCGGTCGACAATACCGGCACCACTTCCTCATAGATCCAGCGCCATCTGCGCCCCGCGTGCCAGCGGCGGCTGAAACAAGTCACACCGCAGCGGCGCAACCTGCTCTTCCAGGCCCAGTTTCCGCCGCGCGCGCTGAAACCTCTGAGCAATTAGGTCGGCATAAACACCCTCACCTCGCATCCGTGCGCCCCAGTTTGCCGCATAATCCTCTCCCCCATGCATCTCGCGGATATGTCCCATCACGCGATTGAGGCGATTGGGATAGTGTTCCGCCAACCACGCCCGCCATAGATCAGCCACCTCAAGTGGTAGGCGCAACATAATATAGCTGGCGCTTTCAGCCCCCGCGCTGGCCCCCGCTTCCAGAATTGCTTCCAGCTCAGGATCGGTCAAAGCCGGTACCATAGGCGAGGCCATAACACGCACCGGCATTCCCGCACCGGTCAGCCGGCGTATGATTTCAATCCGACGCTTCGGCGAAGGCGCACGGGGTTCCATCTTACGACACAGCACCGGATCAAGCGTGGTCACCGAGATCCCAACACGCACCAACCCCTGCGCCGCCATATCCGCGAGAATGTCGATATCCCGTTCGATCAACGTGCCTTTGGTCACAATCGCCACGGGATGACGAAAGGCCCGCAGCACCTCAAGACAGGCGCGCATGATGCCCCGGTCGCGTTCAATCGGTTGGTACGGATCTGTGTTGGTACCAATCGCCAAAGGCGCCACCTGATAGCTCTTGCTGCGCAACTCGCGGTCCAGAACCTGCGCCGCCTCCGGGCGCGCGATCAACTGGGTCTCAAAGTCCAGCCCCGGTGACAGCCCTAGATAGGCATGGGTCGGGCGGGCGAAACAATAGATACAACCGTGTTCGCACCCGCGATAGGGATTGAGCGACCGATCGAAAGGTAGGTCAGGAGAGCGGACATAGTTGACAACCGACCGAGGGCGCTCGTCGCGCACCTCGGTTTTGAGAATCGGCAAATCCTCAAATATGTCCCAACCGTCATGCACGTCGGATTTGGTATATTTTTCAAAGCGTCCGTCGGTATTGCTTGCGGCGGCTCGTGCCGGGCGGCGTTCAAAAGCGACGAAACCGGGGGAATTTGACATGAAACAAAGCTAGAACACACCATGAACAAACGCAAGAATTCGACCGAAAAAAGACGAATGGTCGGTAGAACTTTACTCGATGTCGCATTCCGCCAATTGACCCGGCATAAAAATGCAGAATAGTCGCATGAAAGACACTGCATGCATGACGCATGCCCCCGCATGAAGGAAACGCTCATGTCAGAAGAAGAAGATATCATCCTCTCCGAACTGGACGACGAAGAGCTTGTTCAACAGATGTTCGACGACCTCTACGACGGTCTCAAAGAAGAGATCGAAGAGGGCGTGAATATCCTTCTGGAACGCAACTGGGAACCCTATGAGGTTCTGACCAAAGCTCTGGTTGGCGGCATGACCATTGTCGGCGCCGACTTCCGCGACGGTATCCTCTTTGTTCCTGAGGTTCTTCTGGCGGCAAACGCGATGAAGGGCGGCATGGCCATCCTCAAGCCACTGCTGGCCGCGACCGGCGCACCGCGCATGGGGTCGATGGTGATCGGCACCGTTAAGGGCGACATCCACGACATCGGCAAAAACCTTGTGTCCATGATGATGGAAGGCGCGGGCTTTGAAGTTGTCGACATCGGCATCAACAACCCGGTTGAGAACTATCTGGAAGCTCTGGAAGAGCACAAGCCAGACATTCTCGGCATGTCGGCCCTGCTGACCACCACCATGCCCTACATGAAGGTCGTTATCGACACTCTCGTAGAACAGGGCAAGCGCGACGATTATGTGGTTCTGGTTGGTGGCGCTCCGTTGAACGAAGAGTTCGGCAAAGCCATTGGCGCAGATGCCTACTGCCGCGACGCTGCGGTGGCCGTGGAAACCGCCAAAGAATACGTTGCGCGCAAGCACAACCAGATGGCGGGCTGATCCGCGAGACTTTGCGGAAAAGGCCTCTTCCCTTGAAGAGGCCTTTTTCTTTACCCATATCTGATACATACTGACCCAAGGAGGAGATCGGTATGCCAGTAACAACCTTTGCCCTATTGATCCTAAGCGTACTTGGTGCTGCGGCACTGACTGTCTGGGCTATGTCGGCTTGGGGGTTCCTGAATATCGTCCCGATCCTCCTTTGTTTGGTGCTTGTGGCCCGTTGGGCGCTGGCACATGTGCCCCATGACGACAGCCATCCCTGATACTCCAGATGATAGCCAGCTTGCCTCGGACGGCCTTGCCGCAAGCGGTGAGGGCAAGATCCTTTTGTTGGCCTGCGGTGCTCTGGCCCGTGAAATCATCGACATAAAGACACGCAACGGCTGGGATCACATGGATCTCACCTGCCTGCCTGCGATCCTACACAACAGTCCTCACAAGATCACGGACGCGGTGCGGGCCGCCGTCGACAAACACCGGCCCAACTATGACCAGATCTTTGTGGTCTATGCCGATTGTGGCACAGGTGGATTGCTCAAGGCCGCCTGTGACGACATGGGCGTTGAGATGGTTGTCGGACCACATTGCTACGCCTTTTTTGATGGGGTGCAGGCCTTTGAGGACCGGGGTGAGGTGACTTGTTTCTATCTGACCGATTTTCTGGTTCGGCAATTCGACAGCTTCATCTGGAAACCACTTGGCCTCGACAAACACCCTGCCCTGCTTGAGATGTATTTCGGCAATTACGAAGCACTGGTGTATCTGTCTCAGGTCGATGATCCCAAACTGGTAGAGATGGCCCAGGAACAGGCCGCGCGCATGGGCCTTTCCTTTGAGCACCGGCGCACCGGCTATGGCGAACTGGAAACCACCATCGCAGACTGGTCTCAGCGCGACACGCCCTGATTTCTGACCGGATGCCGGCGCATTCGATCAGACTTGCATCGCAGGTCTGGCACGGTATGGACAGAGTATGACACTCAACACCCTCACCGATCAGAATCCGACCCGCGCTGAACTGGCCGGCCTTAGCGCCGAAGGCCATGTGGTGACGTTAACCAACCGTCGTCTCGATGATCTTGATCTGTCCGGACTTGATATGAGCGGCTGGACCTTTGACAGCTGCCAGATGGCCCGATGTGTGCTGCGCGGCGCGCGTCTGGACGAGGCACAGTTTTCCGGATGCCGGGCGGCTGGGGTGATCTTTCAGGGTGCCAATCTGACAGATGCCACGCTGGAGGGCTGTGATTTCAGCAATGCCAATCTTCGGGGGGCCACCCTCACCGATGCCACGGTCAAGCGTTGCAAAATGACAGGCGCCGACCTGACCGAAGCGCAGATCCTTGGCATCACGTTGGAGGAGGTGCTGTTTGTTCTGGCCATTTTGCCAAAGCTTTCCTTTCGCAAAATGACCCTGCGCCAGATCAACTTTAGTGACGCCGATATGCGGTCCTGCGATTTCCGCGATACGATCTTTGAGGACTGTTCCTTACGAGATGCGCATCTTGTCGATGGTCGTTTTCAGAATGCCGATTTGCGCGGAGCGGATCTGGGCGGCATTCGACTGTCCGACGCCCGGAGGTTCAAAGGTGCCGTTATCTCCAAACAGCAGGCCGCCATTTTGCTGGGGGAGCTTGGCCTCAAGGTCATGTAAACACTGTGGTCTCTGGGCGACAGATTTCAACCCGCGGCAGAGCCCCCCTATACGCGCAGCGGCTCTCTCGCCAAATTGACCAAACTGAATTTGACTGGATTCTGTCGTTTTGTCCTCGCTCGCCATCACTCTTCGCAAACAAAGCAAGGACCTGACGGTTTGGGAACACCGTGGCCCAAGCGATACGCTTGTGGTCTGTTTTTCTGGCATTGGCACCGATCCCGAGCAATCACCGCCCTATGAATTTGCGCGGTCCGCCACGCAGAACGGACAGCACAACACGCTTTTCATCGCAGATCCCAATCGCACCTGGCTCAATGGGCCCGGTCTGTTGGATCAAATCTGCGACGAGGTAGACCACTTTCGAGCGGCCGTCGGGGCCCGCCAGGTCATCTCAGTGGGGCATTCGATGGGCGGGTTTAGCGCGCTGGCCCTGCCCGGTTTTGTCAAAGTCGACACGGTTCTGGCCTTTGCGCCACAGTTGTCTGTCCACCCCGAGGTGGTTCCGGATGAAACCCACTGGATGGTGTACCGCGACCGTATTCAGGACTACCGCATTCGATCCATCGAAGATCATCTGAACTCCGACACCCGCTATATTGTGCTGCATGGCCGCCACGGGCGCGAAGCCCCGCAACGGGATAGGTTTCCGCGACGGGATAACCTTAGACATTTCATCATGCCGCATACGCATCACAACGTCCCCCAGCGGCTTAAAAAAGAGGGGGTTCTCGACACGGTGTTCGAACAAGCGATCTCGCATCAGCCGCGTCGCTTGCGTCTTACACTGGAATCCAAGCTCCGCGCCTATTTGCGCCCCGAAAAAGACACTGCGACGGTATAATCTCCGCCGGACGAGCAGGTTAGCCTTGCTCGCCCAGAAGCACAGCCGAAACCGGCACCAGCGCGATATTGGCATTGCGGTCCTGTAGGCCCCAGAGCACCAGTGCCGAGACCGTTTCGGCCTGCAGACGACCCATCATGACCACAGCCCCCTCTTGCCGGGCACGGAAGGCCGATTGATCCAGAATGCGGCGAATCGCACCGGCATCCTGACCCTCTCCGTCAAAATCCCGGAACAACGTCGCCGAGGGCACACCGGCTTTGGCCGCAAGTTGCTGTGCCGTGTTCAACCCCTTGGGCTGCATGACTAGACCATGGCCGCTTTCGGCCAGATAGGCCGCGACCTGATCCGACACCGCTCGGCTGGCCTGCAGCGAGGCTGAGGGGCTTTCCAAAACCCCTACGGCCTGCGGCACAGCCGCCAATGTGCCTGCCAAGGTCACTTCGATATCCGTTGGCTGCGCCCCATCGGGGAAGCCTGCCAAAGCAAACACTTCAATTCCTAGCGCGCGATACCCCTCAACGGTGCCTCGAACATCGGGGTGAGAGGGCGGGATCGCCACGCTGACGGGAACAGGAAACCCATCCAGCGCCTCAGGCCCCCAGGGTGTGGTGCCATCATCGATCAAGACAATTGCGATTTGGGGCAGACTTGGGTCTGCATCCGAGCTGGCTGCAAACTGCGCCAAAGGCGTTTCGCCGACATCTGCACTGGCTTGATCGACGACACGAGGCTCGCCAATCCGGGGCAGTTTGGCCGTGTTCCCCGCCCGCTCAAACAGCGGTGTCGCCGGTTTGCCAATGGTTGGGCGATCCGAGCTTTCTTGCGCGGGTTTGGCTACAATCAGCGGCTTCGGTTCGGGTTTCGGGGCGGGGCCAGTTTCTGTGTCGACCTCTGGCACAGGTTCCTGCGCTGGGGCCGGTTCGGGCGTTGCAAGCACCACTTGTTCCGGTTTGTCCTGCACGGCAGGCAAGTCGGGGGCCGGTGCCTGAGGCGCCTCTTCGATCAGAGCCGTCCCTATTTCGGGCACAGGCGGCACAGGAGGTTGCGCGGTATCCGTTGAAATAGCAGGCAGCGTTCCGGCGCTCGGCGCATCCGGTGTGGATGCAACAGTGGAAGGCGTCGGCGGCGTATCGGTGCCAGAGGCAACGATTGCCCCTGTCTCGGTTTCGGTATCAGAGGTCACATCAGGTGCATCCACCTCAGAGGGCTTTGCGGCGGTATCTGTGTCGGCGCCAACTGCGTCCGGCGCGTCTGGTGTGGTCAGGTCTTCGGTAGAGGCGGTGGGCAGATCGACCTCAGTTTCCGGCGCAGGGCGACGACCGGGCTGGGACGAATCTGCGGGGCCTTCCGGCGTAGGGCTTGGTGTAGCCGCAACCTCACGACCCACAGGCTGGCGGGGAGCCTCTTCAGTAACGGTCGCATCCGTGGCCGCTGGTTCAGAGGGTTCGGCAGTTTCAGGCTCGGCGACATCAGGCGCTGGCGCCGTGGAAGCGGGTGCTTCTGGTGCAGCAAGCCCCTGTTCCGGTGCAGGCGTCACAGCATCTTCCGACAAACCGTCAGGCAATCTCATGGACAACGACAAGGCTCCGGCCCCTAAGCCAGTGACCACCACCCCCCAGACCGCTCCTGACAAAAATCCGCGTGCCATTCCCTGCTCCTCTGCCCTTTGCGCCTGTAATCGCGCCTTTCGGCTCACCCTATCTGGCTTGTAGCCTTGACGCCAGCGCGCGTGCCTGCGCATGTATACCGCGACCAACCGGCCCTCTGCCAGCCCTGAGACGTAATCACTATGCTTCTTCTGATAGATAACTACGATAGCTTCACCTACAATCTCGTCCATTACTTGGGTGAATTGGGCGCGGATGTGGTGGTGCGCCGCAACGATGCGCTGGATGTGCAAGAGGCGATGGCGATGACCCCCTCGTCGATCCTGCTCTCGCCCGGCCCCTGTGACCCGGATCAGGCGGGCATCTGCCTTGCGCTGACCGAAGCGGCGGCCGAGACAAAAACCCCGCTTATGGGTGTGTGTCTGGGCCATCAGACCATTGGACAGGCCTTTGGCGGCAACGTGGTGCGCCATTCGGAAATTGTGCATGGCAAGATGGGCAATATGCATCACACCGGCACCAGCGTTTTCGCCGGACTGCCGACACCATTTGAGGCCACGCGTTATCATTCGCTGGTTGTCGATCGCGACACCCTGCCCGACTGCCTGAAGATCACGGCGGAACTTGAAGACGGCACCATCATGGGGCTCGCCCACGAAAGCCTGCCGATCCACGGGGTGCAATTCCACCCGGAATCAATCCGGTCCGAGCATGGCCATCAGATGCTGCAGAACTTCCTAGATCTCGCAAAGGCTCCGGCATGAGCGGAGATATCAAAGCACTGATCGCCACGGCGGTAGAACGCCCACTGACCCGCGCCGAGGCTGAAGCCGCCTTTACCATCCTGTTTGAAGGCGACGCCACCCCGGCACAGATCGGCGGTTTGCTGATGACCCTGCGCACCCGCGGCGAAACGGTGGACGAATATTCTGCGGCGGCGGCTGTGATGCGCGCCAAATGCAACAAGGTCCGCGCGCCCGAAGGGGCGATGGATATCGTTGGCACCGGGGGCGACGGCAAACATACGCTGAATATCTCCACCGCCACCGCCTTTGTTGTGGCCGGTGCGGGCGTGCCTGTCGCAAAACACGGCAACCGCAACCTGTCTTCGAAATCAGGCACTGCTGATGTGCAAAGCCAGATGGGCATCAATGTCATGGTTGGCCCCGATGTGGTGGAAAAGGCGCTGGCCGAGGCCGGGATCTGTTTCATGATGGCGCCCATGCACCATCCCGCCATGGCCCATGTGGGACCGGTGCGTGCCGAGCTTGGCACCCGTACTATGTTCAACATTCTGGGCCCGCTGACCAACCCGGCCGGGGTCAAGCGTCAGTTGACGGGCACCTTCACCCGCGATCTGATCCGCCCAATGGCCGAAGTTCTGGGTCAGCTTGGTTCGGAACGCGCCTGGCTCGTACATGGGTCGGACGGAACCGATGAGCTCACCATCACCGGCGTGAGTTGGGTTGCCGCACTGGAAGAAGACGGCAGCGTGCGGGACGTCGAGGTCCATCCAGAAGATTTCGGCCTGCCTCAGCACCCCTTTGAGGACATCGTTGGGGGGTCTCCAGAAGACAACGCCCGCGCCTTCCGCGCGCTGTTGGACGGCGCGCAAAACGCCTATCGTGACGCCGTTCTGCTCAATAGCTCGGCTGCGCTGACCATCGCAGGCAAAGCGGCAGATCTGCGAGAGGGTGTCGAAAT
The DNA here is from genome assembly GCA_049116335.1 of Pelagimonas sp. Lineage (GTDB taxonomy): Bacteria > Pseudomonadota > Alphaproteobacteria > Rhodobacterales > Rhodobacteraceae > CANMIH01. The sequence goes on from JAGDYZ010000008.1 coordinate 344,227, forward strand.
GGCCCGCACCAGCATCGACAGCGCTGCGGCCAAGGCCAAGCTTGAGGCCATGGCAAAAATCACCCAAGCCTAAATTTAGGCGCGCACCTGACACTGGGTGCGCCCACACAACACCTGTCGCGCGGCGGCACCGCGCTCTATCTATTGGAGCCCACATGACTCTCACGCCTCCTGCTGCCTGGGCGCACCTGCCGTTTTTTCACGAGGATTTTCCCAACATCCTTACCGCACTGGATGCCGAGACTGGCGAAATCCTGCCCCCGCGCCATCAGACCTTTGCCGCACTCGAGGCCTGTTCGCCAGAAAACACCCGCGTGATCATTCTGGGACAAGACCCCTATCCAACGCCCGGCCATGCCCATGGGTTGGCCTTTTCGGTTGAACCCGACATTGCCCTGCCCCGCTCGCTTCGCAACATTTACAAAGAAATGGTCGAGGATCTGGGACAGGCCCCGCTCAATGGCGATCTGCGGTTCTGGGCCAAACAGGGTGTGCTGCTGCTCAATACTGCGCTCAGCGTCCCTGCAGGCGAGGCCGGAGCCCATGCCAAGCTGGGGTGGTCAAAACTGACGCAACAGGTCATGGCCGAACTTTCAGCCCGCCCCCGCGCCTTTGTGCTTTGGGGTAAACCCGCCCAGGGATTTGCCAAACACATCACCGGCACGCATCACCTGATACTCGAAAGCCCCCACCCCTCCCCTCTCTCGGCCCGACGCGGCTTTTTCGGCTCGCGCCCCTTTTCCCGCGTCAATGAGTGGCTTAAAGCCAATGGGGACAGTGAAGTGAATTGGACAACGCCATGACGACGACCATTCTGGACAAAATCAAAGCCTATAAGCTTGAGGAAGTGGCCGCCGACAAAGCCGCCCGCCCGCTGGCCGATGTCGAAACCGCCGCACGCGAGGCATCCCCCGTGCGCCCCTTTGCCAAATCGCTGATCACAGCGGCACAATCAGGCTATGGTTTGATTGCCGAAGTCAAAAAGGCTTCGCCCTCCAAAGGGTTGATCCGGGCTGATTTCGAGCCGGCAAAACTTGCCAAGGCCTATGAAGACGGCGGCGCAACCTGTTTGTCTGTGTTGACCGATACCCCCTCGTTCCAGGGCGCCAAAGAGTTTCTGGCCCAGGCCCGCACGGCCACCAATCTGCCCGCCCTACGCAAGGACTTCATGTATGACACCTATCAGGTGGCAGAGGCCCGCGCATTGGGTGCCGACTGTATCCTGATCATCATGGCGTCGGTCTCGGATGCCCAGGCGCAGGAACTGGAAGACGCGGCCTTTGGCTGGGGCATGGATGTTCTGATCGAAACCCATGACGCCGAAGAGATGGAGCGCGCGCTCAAGCTCAAGTCGCCGCTGATTGGTGTGAACAACCGCAATCTCAAAACCTTTGAAACCACGCTGGACACAACCCGCGTGCTGTCCAAGATGGTGCCCGCCGAGCGCCACCTGATTTCAGAAAGCGGGCTGAATACCACTCAGGATCTGGCCGACATGGCCGCGACCGGTGCACGCACCTTTCTGATCGGCGAAAGCCTGATGCGCAAAGACGATGTGCGCGCCGCCACCGAAAGCCTTCTGGCCAACCCCGTTCCTGCATAAGAGGCCACCATGAGCGATCACCTGACCCATTTCGATGACAACGGCGCCGCCCATATGGTGGATGTGTCGGAAAAAGCCGTCACCTCCCGCGTGGCCACCGCCGAGGGCTGGGTGAAAATGGCACCTGAAACCTTCGCGCTGATCACCGAAGGGCGCGCCAAAAAAGGCGACGTGGTGGGCGTTGCACGTCTGGCCGGTATCATGGGGGCCAAGAAAACCCCCGATCTTATCCCGCTGTGTCACCCCCTGCCCGTCACCAAAGTCTCGGTCGATTTGACCCAGGACCCCGACCTGCCGGGCCTGCGCATCGAAGCCACCGTAAAAACCACCGGCCAGACCGGTGTTGAAATGGAGGCCCTCACAGCCGTCAGCACCTGCGCCCTGACCGTCTACGACATGGTAAAAGCCGTCGACAAAGCCATGGAAATCGGCGGCGTCCGCGTGATCCTGAAAGACGGCGGCAAATCGGGACGGTACGAAGCAAAATGACATTTGGACGCTCGTTAGAGCTGTTTTTTGTTGATGGTCGCCCTGAGGGCATGTTGACCGCAGAAGTTTTTAATTGGACAGGCCACGTCCTTCGCATTCCCGAGCTCAGCCTTACCGAAGGCCTGAAACGTGACGAGGCCAAGCAAACCGGTGTCTACATTCTGATAGGCGCCGACGATGATGGGCCGCTTGCATATATTGGTGAGGCCGAAAATTTGGCCGAACGTATCAAGCAACATGCCTCGTCGAAAAAATGGTGGACGCAGGTTGTTCTTGTAACTACGGCAGGCGACGCCCTGCACAAAGCGCACGTCAAATACCTTGAAAGCCGGTTGGTGGAAGAAGCTCAAAGTGTAGGTCATATGCGGCTCGAGAATGGCAATACTCCTCAGCGCGCAAGTCTGAACGAAGCCGCCCGCGCGAATATGGAAGCCTTCCTCGACACCCTCAAGATGGTGTTGTCCGCCATCCGGGTGGACCTCTTTTATTCGGAGACACGTAGGCTTCCGATACAAGCACCCCAAGCGAAGATAGAAGAACGGTTGTTTGAGTTTGAGGTACGCAAGCATGGCATCAAAGCCCAAGCACGACTTGCCGCCGGTGAAATGATCGTCATGAAAGGCTCCAATAGTCGCGCTAGCTGGGTTGGTGATCGTAAACACAACACTCATTACTGGAAGCTACACGACAAACTCGTGGAAGACGGCGTGCTCATCATCAAAGATGACATTGCAACGTTCACCGAAGATTTCGCATTTTCAAGCCCTTCTGCTGCTGCAGCTATTGTTGCAGGTCGCTCTAGTAATGGTCGTACCTCTTGGAAACTCTCTGACGGCAGAACATATGCTGAATGGGAAGAACAAGAACTAGAAAGCACATCCTCATGATCCCTGTCTCCGATGCCCTGTCCAAACTGTTTGATCTGGTTCGGGTGACGGAACCCGAAGAGGTGCCTTTGGCTCAGGCCAATGGCCGGGTGATGGTCAAGGCCCCCGTTGCGCGCCGCGATCAACCGCCCTTTGCCGCCTCGGCGATGGATGGCTATGCACTGTCAGAGCCAGACCTTGGTAAAACCTACAAGGTGATTGGCGAAAGCGCCGCCGGGCATGCCTTTGACGGCACGCTCAGCACCGGGGACTGCGTGCGGATCTTCACCGGAGCCCCTGTGCCAGGCGGCGCGACCCATGTTGCGATCCAAGAGGACGTCACGCGCACGGGTGATCAGATCACGCTCAATGATCTCGATCGCGGTACGAATATTCGCCCTGCCGGTGGCGATTTCCATGCGGGTCAGACCCTGCCCGTGCCCAAAACGCTCACGCCCAACGACATCGCCCTTCTGGCGGCGATGAACATCCCGACGGTGACCGTGGCGCGCCAACCGAAAGTGGCGCTGATCTCAACCGGGGACGAACTTGTTATGCCGGGTGAAGATCCAGGCCCCGACCAGATCATCGCCTCGAACACCTTTGGCCTTCAGGCGCTGTTGCGCGACCATGGCGCCCTGCCCCGCGTATTGCCCATTGCGCGAGATTCCGAGAGTTCGCTGCGGACCGTTTTCGGCATGGTCGATGACGCTGATATGGTGATCACAATTGGCGGGGCCTCGGTGGGGGATCATGATCTTGTCGCCAAGGTGGCCGAAGATCTGGGCATGGACCGCGCCTTTTACAAAGTCGCCATGCGTCCGGGTAAACCTTTGATGTCTGGTCGTTTGGGCGGTGCGATGATGATGGGCCTGCCCGGCAATCCGGTCTCGGCAATGGTCTGTGGCCATGTCTTTGTGCTGCCGGTGATCCGCGCAATGCTGGGGTTGCAGGCGGCGCCTGCCACACAGCTGAGCGCGCCTTTGGCGGCGGAATTGGGCGAGAACGGACCGCGAGAGCACTACATGCGGGCGCATCTCGGACCCGAGGGCCTGACCGTTTTTGAACGCCAGGACTCAAGCCTTCTGGGAGTACTGCAACAGGCCAATGCCCTTGTTGTCCGTCCACCCCATGATTCAAAACGCAAAAAAGGCGCAAAAATTTCGTATATCCCGCTTTGACGCTTGAGTTATCCACAGCCTCAGGTTGACACAAACCAAGAACATGCGTAGAACAAAACGAGATACGCATGGAGGGCGGCAATGCTGACGAAAAAACAGCTCGATCTGTTGAATTTCATCAACACGCGGTTGCAACGTGATGGGGTACCGCCCAGTTTTGATGAAATGAAAGATGCTTTGGATCTGCGATCCAAGTCTGGCATTCACCGCTTGATCACCGCGTTGGAAGAACGAGGGTTCATTCGCCGCCTGGCCCATCGCGCCCGCGCAATTGAGATCGTCAAACTGCCCGAAAGTCTGGGGGGCGCGCCAAGCGGGTTCACCCCGACAGTGATCGAAGGCGATGCACCGGCGTCTACACCGGCTTCCGCCATTCCAGTGATCCAAAGTGGCGTAGCCAACTTGCCGCTGATGGGTCGCATTGCGGCCGGTCGCCCCATTGAGGCCATCAATGAATCGCCACCAAACTTCGCTGTTCCCGGTCAGATGATTCAGGGCAATGCCCCGCACTATGCCCTTGAGGTACGCGGGGATTCCATGATCGAGGCCGGTATCAATGATGGCGACGTGGTTGTGATCCGCGAATCCAATCTGGCCGATGAAGGGGATATCGTGGTGGCGCAGGTTGAGGGCTATGAGGCCACGCTCAAACGGTTCCGCCGTCGTGGTGGCATGGTTGTACTTGAGGCGGCCAACCCCAGATATGAACCCCGCGTCTTGCCCGAGGGCTCTGTTTCGGTTCAGGGGCGGCTGGTTGGGCTGATCCGCACCTACTAAGGCGCGCTACCGCCATTGGGGGTGCCACAGCCGCACCCCAGATAGATCCCGGGCCGTCACACGTTGCGGCCCGTTTTTCGTGATGATGAGCGCTACAGATCCGGTATGACGCAGCTCGTCCGGCGTGAACACCTGACAGGGGCCGGTTAGAGTCAGGGATTTGTCAGACACAACCCATTGGTTTTCTGCGCAAATGTGCACCGTTGCAGCCGCGCGCTTGCCTTTGGCATGGATCACTTCAACCCCTGCAAACTCCGCTTTGGAAATCCCGCCTAGCGGGACATTTGGCCAAAGCGCAGCGGCCTCGGCCTGTGTGCCCGCCTGACCGTCATTTTCAAGCCAGCTCTCTGCAACAAAACGCGCGCCTTTGGGGCGTGACAGGGCGCGGTGGCCATCGGTCCACCCTCCGACCAATCCTCCAGAGTCCGCGATCAGAATGTGAGGGCGTGTTGAGGTGGTCCAGAACACGGCGGCGATGACCATGATAGCCGCCCCGGTCAAGCGCCCCCGCCCTTGCCAGAGACATAACACCAAGCCCCCGAAGGCCAAAAACGGCAACACCCCCGCCTGGGGGGCCACGACGGGACGGGTGGCCCCAGACCACTGTGCCACGGTGTTGGCCACACCCAGGATCCAATCAAGCCCAAGACCCATGACCCACAACGCGATCCACTCATAGCCAAAGGGCATCAACAGCGCGGACAGAACGGCCATGGGCACAACGATCAACCCCATCACCGGAACCGCCAAAAGGTTGGCGAGCAGACCATATTGCGAGATCTGGTTGAAATGCGCCATGCCCACTGGACCCGTGGCGGCCCCGGCCACTGCGGAGGACACCAGCAACGAGACAAAGGGCATCAACCAACGGGGGATTTCGCGATGCACCTGCCAAGCGCTCAGACGCTCAAACACCGCCACCAAGGCCGTTGTCGCAGCAAACGACATTTGAAATCCCGGACTGAGCAAGGCTTGCGGTTGCCACATCAAGATAAGAAGTGCCGCCATGGCCACACTGCGCAGGCTGAGCGCCCGCCGATCCAGCATCACCGCCACAAGGGCAACGGCCGCCATCACAAAGGCGCGCTGTGTCGCCACGCTGCCCCCGGACAATATCAGATACCCCGAGGCTGCTATCAGCGCGGCTCCTGCAGCCAATTTTTTGATCGGCCAATAGTGCCGGGGATAGGGCACCAACAGCATGACAATTCGCAGTGCGGCAAAGACAAACCCGGCCACCAATCCCATGTGCAGCCCAGAGATCGCCAGAAGATGCGCCAGATTGGTATCGCGCAAAGCCTGCAAGGTGTCCTGCCCCATGCCCGACCGATCACCCGTCATCACAGCCGCTGCAAAGGCTCCGCGTTCACCAGGCAACATCTCTTGCACCTTCTGCGACAGATCCATCCGGAGGCGAAACACCCACTGACCGTGCTCAGCCCTTTGCCACAGAACCATCGGCGCGCGGGTGTAGCCGACCGCTCCCAGACGCAAGAACCAGGCATGTCGCTGGAAATCAAATCCCCCCGGCTCGACCGGCCCTGAGGGTGGTGACAGATGTCCGGTCATCATCACCACATCCCCCGGCGCAGGTAACATGAATTGGTCGCCATGCAGAGACACCCGTACACGTCTCGGCGTAAGGTCCGGGTCCATACGTGACAACACAACCTGATCCAGCGTGATCCGCAGGGCGTCGCTTGACGAACGGTCCATGCCGACGATCCGCCCCTTAATGGGGCCATAGTATCGGAATTCAAGCACGGGCGCCGAGACCAAGCGGGCTTTGCCCCCCGCCAGCGCGAATCCCAGTGCCGCCAAAGCAAGGAGCGCAACCAGAGGTCCACCCACAGCACCAAAGCGGCGTTGAAAGAACAGGATTGGCACACTTGTTCCGGCGCAGGTCCAGAACACCCAGTCAGGTGGTTCAAATCGCAAGGCAAAGTAGATCCCGATCCCCAAGGCCAAAGCCACCGGAGACCACGGAAAGAGATATCCACGTTGCGCCAAAATCGCGCTTACTAAAAACTGAAAGGGCGCTCGCATGCTTGCCCCGAACCCGACCACTGGTTATGCACCCTCAAACGCTAGCCCCGATACCGTTATCAAAAGGTTAACCAAGATGACCGCTCAGATCGTCACCCGCTTTGCTCCCTCGCCCACCGGCTACCTGCACATCGGTGGTGCGCGCACCGCTTTGTTCAACTGGCTCTATGCCCGCGCACGTGGTGGCAAGTTCCTGCTGCGTATTGAAGACACCGACCGCGCGCGGTCGACCCCCGAAGCCACTCAGGCCATTCTGACCGGCATGGCTTGGCTTGGACTGGACCATGATGGTGAGGTGGTGAGCCAGTTTGACCGGGCCGACCGACATGCCGAAGTGGCACACGCGCTTTTGGCCAAAGGTGCCGCCTACAAATGTTTCGCCACACAGGAAGAGATCGAAGCCTTCCGCGAAAACGCGCGGGCCGCAGGCACCTCGACACATTACCAAAGCCCCTGGCGCGATGCCGACCCGACCACTTTCCCCGATGCGCCCTATGTTGTGCGTCTGAAAACACCGAAAGAGGGGGAAACCGTGATCACCGATGAGGTACAGGGCACGGTCCGCATCAAGAACGAAAACCTCGACGATATGATCCTGCTTCGTTCGGATGGGACACCGGTCTATATGCTTGCGGTTGTGGTTGACGATCACGACATGGGCGTCACCCATGTGATCCGGGGCGACGATCACCTCAACAATGCCGCCCGTCAGATGGGCATCTATACGGCCATGGGATGGGATCTGCCGACCTATGCGCATATCCCGCTGATCCATGGCCCGGATGGCAAAAAACTGTCGAAACGCCATGGCGCGCTGGGAGTCGAAGAGTACCAGACCATGGGGTATCCCGCGTCGGGCATGCGCAACTATCTGGCGCGTCTGGGCTGGAGCCACGGCGATGACGAGTTCTTTACTGACGCACAGGCAAAAGAATGGTTTGATACCGACGGAATCGGCAAATCGCCCGCGCGGTTCGATTTTAAGAAATTGGAAAACATTTGTGGGCAACACATAGCTGTCACCGAAGATGCTGCGTTGCTGCATGAGATAGTGAAGTTCCGTGAGGTCACAGGCCTGCCTGCCCTGTCGGACATTCAGACGCAGCGGTTGGGTGACGCGATATATTGTTTGAAAGAACGGGCAAAAACATTCCCGGAACTACTTGAAAAAGCTCACTTTGCGCTTGTCGAAGGTGTGATTGAGCCCGAACCGAAGGCCGCAAAAAATCTTGATGCGGTATCCCGTGGTATACTGAGCGCGTTGACGCCGCAGCTGCAAAATGCTAGCTGGACACGGGATGAACTAGAGACAGTGCTCAACGGCTTTGCAGAAGCTCAGGGCACCAAGTTCGGCAAGCTGGCAGGCCCGCTTCGGGCGGCGCTGGCCGGCCGAGCCGCTACGCCGAGCGTCTTTGACATGATGCTCGTACTGGGTCGTGAAGAGACGCTTGCCCGTCTGACCCAGGCTGCGACCGGAGGAGAGCACTGAGCCAAGCATTTTGGTCTCGGCTTCCTTTGGTCATGTGAAAACAACAGGCGCGGGCCGTATCCTCGGCCCCGCAGGTTCCTGACAGAAGGATAACAGCATGGCTGAACCGACCAAAACCGCGACGCTGACCCTGGATGGGCAGAGCTATGATCTGCCCGTTCTCTCGCCCTCAGCTGGCCCGGACGTGATCGACATTCGCAAGCTGTATGGCCAGGCGGGTGTTTTCACCTACGACCCAGGCTTTACTTCAACCGCAAGCTGCGACAGCACCATCACCTTTATCGATGGCGGCAAAGGTGAGCTGTTGCACCGTGGCTACCCCATTGATCAGCTCGCAGGCAAATCGCACTATCTCGAAGTGTGCTATCTGCTGCTCTACGGTGAACTGCCTTCGGCGGCCGAATTGGAAAAGTTCGAAGACACCATCACCAACCACACCATGATCCACGAGCAGATGCACAACTTCTTCCGTGGCTTCCGCCGCGATGCGCATCCGATGGCAACCATGGTGGGTGTTGTGGGCGCCATGTCGGCCTTCTATCACGACAGCACCGACATCGCGGACCCGGTTCAGCGTGAAATCGCGTCGCACCGTCTGATCGCGAAGATGCCGACCATCGCCGCGATGGCCTATAAGTACTCGATCGGTCAGCCATTCGTGTATCCGCGCAACGACCTCGATTATGCGGCCAACTTCCTGCACATGTGCTTTGCTGTGCCTGCCGAGGAATATGTGGTTGATCCGATCCTGGCCCGCGCCATGGACCGCATCTTTACCCTGCATGCGGATCACGAACAGAACGCCTCGACCTCGACCGTGCGTCTGGCCTCGTCTTCGGGTGCAAACCCGTTTGCCTGTATCGCGGCTGGTATCGCCTGCCTCTGGGGCCCATCGCATGGTGGCGCCAACCAGGCTTGCCTCGAAATGCTCAAGGAAATCGGTTCGCCCGAGAACATTCCAGAGTATATCGCCCGCGCCAAAGACAAGAGCGATCCGTTCCGTCTGATGGGCTTTGGTCACCGCGTGTACAAGAACTTCGACCCACGCGCGACCGTGATGAAACAGTCGGCGGACGAAGTTCTCGATCTGCTGGGTGTGGAAAACAACCCGGTTCTGGCCACGGCGAAAGCTCTGGAAGAGGCCGCGCTTGCCGATCCGTATTTCGCTGAGAAAAAGCTGTTCCCGAATGTCGACTTCTATTCGGGCATCATCCTCGAAGCGATGGGCTTCCCCACTTCGATGTTCACCCCGATCTTCGCGCTGTCGCGCACCGTGGGCTGGATTTCGCAGTGGAAAGAACAGCTGGAAGATCCACAGCTGAAAATCGGTCGTCCACGTCAGCTGTATGAAGGCGAAACCGCCCGCGATTACACCGATATCGAGAACCGTTAAGAGTTTCTCGAATCGCTGAACAGAAACCCGGTCCACCGCTGTGGGCCGGGTTTTTCTTTTGGTTTTGCGTGTTTTTCAAATTTTGAGAATGCGGGACAACCTCAAAGGTTGTTTCCAGATCGAGAACAACGCGACGCCAATTGTGGCGGGATTTGGGCGGAAACAATGTGTTGCGCAAAATTAAGGAGAATTCGCGGAAAAATCAGGACATTGCGGGCGGGTACATTGTGAAATTCAGGTAGAGGAACCGCTCATGCCAACCGAAATTTTGTTGGGGATTGATCCGCAGGTCACGCTTCGGGTGACAGAGGACGAAGGCAACCTTCTGCTGCAGGTGATTGCAGATAAGCCAGAAGAGACTGACATTGATGCGATTTTTCTAAATCTGACAAATGCCGCTGATGTGCCCGCCCTGACCATCTATCCGACGGTCAATCTCGATCAGGTCACCGCCTTTGAGGTCAATCCGGGACAGCTCAATCAGGTCAGCAACGGCGCCACCCTGCAGGACAACTATGATGTGAAGGTCGAGTTCGGCTCTGAGCCCGACAGCACCGCAGGTGATCAGGATCTTGCGGTCTTTACCTTCTGGGTGGACGGCGGCAGCGGCTATCTGACCGCCGACAGCCTCGATCTCGACAATTTGACCGTGGTGGTCAACTCGGACAACGGTGCCGGTCAGGCCCTGACCACAGGTGCAGGATCTACACCGGCTCAGGTGCCTGTCGTGGTCACCCACTCCGAGGATTTTGATGGCCTCTGGAACCCGACCCAAAGCGACGACATTGTCCGCGCCGATGGCTGGGATGTCCGTCACGGCGAGTTGCACACAGACGGGCGCAACGACGAACAGCTGGTGTTCGACGAGGTTGCAACCGATGGTCCGGTCGAATTTGCCTTTGACGCCCGTGGCGTGAACATCCGCGAGTTTGAGAACTCGGGCCGTTATGAAGACAGCCTGCGGGTCGAGGTTCAGGTCGACGGTGGCGACTGGGTTCTGCTGGACGAGTTTCAGGTCAACGATGCGGGCACCGCACTGGTGGGCTCGGAAACGGGCCAGACCATCACCTCTGAAACAGAGGGCCTGGCCTATACCGGCGGTCTACTTGAGAGCGCGTCCGAGAATGTTCAATTCCGCTTTGTGTCGGACATGTCGGCCTATAACGAACAGGTGCGCATCGACAATGTCGAGATCCGTGCCACCGAAATGGTGGATGTCAAAGGCGACAACCTGCTGGTCAATGGTGGGCTGGAAAGCTCGGTGGCTGAAGGCACATGGGTCGCCAATGGTGATGTCGCGGGCTGGACAAGCAACAATGGCGGCATCTAAGCCTGGGGCGATGGGTTCCTTGGCCATGACGCCAGTGAAGGGGACAGCTTTATCGAGCTGGATCGTCACGGCGCAGGTCAGGCAGTGGATCGCATTCATCAGGATGTGCAGACCGAGGCAGGCCAGACCTATGAGCTGAGCTTTGATGCGGCGCAGCGCGGGCACGACAGCGATCATGTCGAAGTCTACTGGAACGGCACTCTGATGCGCACCGTCTCGCCCGAGGACACGGATTGGGAAAACTTCTCAGTCACGGTCACCGGCACTGGCGCCATGGATCGACTGGAGTTCCGTGAACTGGCCTCGGAAAACGACAGCACCGGCCCCTTGCTAGACAACATCCATCTGGAAGAGACCGACGCCACCAATCTTCTGGTCAATGGTGGGCTGGAAAGCTCGGTCGCTGACCGCACCTGGACACCAAATGGCGACGTTGAGGGCTGGACCAGCAACAATGACGGCATCGAGGCCTGGGGCAACGGGTTCCTCGGCAATCAGGCCTCAGAGGGTCGCAGCTTTGTCGAGCTGGACCGCCATGGTTCGGGGCAGGAGATCGACCGCATCCATCAGGATGTTCAGACCAGCGAAGGGGAAACCTATACGCTGACGTTTGATGCCGCTCAGCGGGGGCATGATAGTGACAGCATCGAGATCTATTGGAACGACACTCTGGTTCAGACCGTGTCGCCCGATGACACCGACTGGGAAAGCTTCTCGGTCGATGTGACCGGCACCGGCGGCATGGACCGCCTGGAATTCCGCGAGCTGGCTTCGGAGAATGACAGCACCGGTCCCTTGCTGGACAATATCAGCCTTGTTGAGGCTGGCGACGATGCGGGGTCTTCCGGGCCGGATCAATATGCGGTCACCTATGAAGACATCATGGCGCCACCTTCCGAGGATAACACGCCCGCCGAGGCAGACGCCGATCAGACCCAAGACGATATGGCCGATATGGTCGGCTGATCTGACCCGCTGAATAGAAAGCCCCACCGCAGGTACCTGTGGTGGGGCTTTTGGTTTTCAGAACGATCTGTTTTGCGCCTTAGCGGCCTTCGTAGCTGGCCGGGCGTTTTTCCAGAAACGCCATCACACCCTCAATGAAGTCGCGGCTTTTGCCGCAATCGCCCTGCAGCTTGGCTTCCAGCGCAAGCTGATCTCCAAGCTCATTGTCAAACGACGCGCGCATGGCTTCTTTCACCTTGCGGTAGGCCAAGGTTGGTCCATTCGCCAGATGCGCCGCCCGTTTGGCGATATGATCCGCAAATGCATCATCGGCCACAGCTTCCCAGATCATGCCCCAGTCATCCGCCTGACGTGCGGTGATTTTCTCGGCAAACAGCGCGGCCCCCATGGCCTTGGCCAGCCCCATCTGACGTGGCAGATACCATGTTCCACCGGCATCGGGGATCAATCCGATCTTGGTGAAGGCCTGAACAAAATAGGCGCTCTCGGTGGCGATCACCACATCCGCGGCCAATGCCAGATTGGCCCCTGCCCCCGCCGCAGCGCCATTGACCGCAGTGATGGTCGGGATCGGGCACTCGTAGATCGCCGTCAACAGCGGCACATATTCTTCGTTCAACGTGCGCTGAAGATCCAGATCACGGATATTCTTTGTGTCACCCAGATCCTGACCCGAACAGAATGAACGCCCCGCGCCGGTCAGAACCAGGGCCCGCGCCTCTCGTCCGGCCCGTGCCACAGCGTCCGCCAGCTCGGCACGCATCTGGGCATTCAGCGCGTTCATCACATCCGGGCGGTTCAGAGTGATTGTGGCCACACCGTCGTCTACGGCATAGGTGATGGTATCATACTGCATTGAGCTCTCCCTCGGGTTCTTGGGCGCATCAAACACGCCTGCCCCTTGGTTGGCAAACACCTACGCCGCGTCATTTGTCATGAACCGAGATAAGCGTTATTTCCGGCCATTCAACTGCGCAATCAGAGCCTTGCCCTCTGGACTGGGGGCCTGCTCAAGACGAGAATAGACCGCCCCGTCGCGCGTACGGGTGAGCAGGCGGTTCTCAATCATGCTCCGACGGATCTGCGCCGGATCTTTGAACAGACAACAGGCGTCTATGCGGGCGCTGATCTGGCGTTCGCTGAAACTCTCACGCGCCGGGATCCGCGCCCAGATCGCCCAGAGACACAGCGCCTGTATCTGCGTTTTGCCGGGCCAGCGCATCAACTGCCCCTGCCCGTCAAAATGCGCCAGCGCCCGGGCGACCCGTTTCTGATCGGCCAAAGGTGCCGGTTCATGCGCCGCCCGGAGGTGTTGATAGTTGCGATATCCCGCAGCGCGGGCAAGAAGCCCCAGTGTCTCAAGATGGCTCGGTGGGGTTTCAAGCTCAGCCCGCAGAGCTTTGGCAAAGCGGCTCAGATCGGGAATGGTCAGTTGAATGGTGTCACGGCTCATCTGCGTCTCCAGTATGGATGTCGCACCCGGTCAATCCGGTCAGGAGGTCCGCCCTTGTCCCAAGACATCCCTGAAAGCAATCAGATGACATCAATATGAGGCAGGTTTAGCGCGTGGCGGAGCCTGGGTTCTGCCGACCCTGCCGCAACTTAGCGAGCCAGATCAGCCGAGACAAGTCACTCGTCCAGCAGCTCTTTCACCCGTGCCTTTTCTGCGTCACTCAGCCCTTCGACCCCAACGGGCGTCGCGGTAGAGCGGCGGCGCACATAGGTGATCCCCATGCCCAGAGCCAGCATGAAGACCAAAGGCCCCGAGCCCCAGAGGACCCAGTTCCAACCGCCGGTGGTGGGGCGTAGCAAAACAAACTCGCCGTAGCGGTCAACGATGAAATCCACCACTTCGCTGTCCGCATCCCCGGCCAACAGACGGTCGCGCACAAGAATGCGCAAATCTTTCGCCAGCGACGCATTGGATTCATCGATGCTTTCGTTCTGGCACACCAGACAGCGCAAACCATCTGAAATATGCCGCGCCCGCGCCTCAAGCACAGGGTCGTCCAGAATTTCATCCGGTTCCACCGCGCCTACTGGCAAAGCCAAAGTCAGGGCCAGAGCCACGCCTGTCAGAAATCCACGCATCCCGCTCTCCTTATTCCGCTGGAACGCCGACAGCGCGGCTTTTCTTTGCTCCGGCGGCAACACGGTAGCGCCGGTCGGATAGGCTCAGTAGACCACCCACAGCCATCAAGATACAACCGCCCCAGATCCAATTCGCTAGCGGTTTGATATAAACCCGCATGACCCAGCCGCCGTCATCCTGTTTGTCGCCGATGACAACATAGATATCGCGCAGGAACCGATAGTCGATCGCCGCCTCTGTGGTTGGCATCTGAGCCACCGGATAGGTGCGTTTTTCTGGCGCCACGCGCACAAGCTCATCTCCCCCCCGACGCACAATCACATCCGCCATATCCGAGAAATAGTTAGGCCCGCGCACCCGCTCGACCCCTTTTAACTCAAACTCGAACTGGCCCACGGTGAAAGGCTGATCAACATAAGCGACCCGGATGTCTTCTTCTTCCCAGGCCATCAGGCCGGCAATGCCGAGCATTGTGATCCCTAGACCACCATGCGCCACGGCCTTACCCCAATCCGCGCGTGGCAGACGGAGCAAGCGGCTATAGTCACGCTTGCGCCCTGTACGGCTGAGCAGATCGACAATCGCCCCACCAACAAGCCAGGCGCCCAAGAACACACCCACAGGCCCCATCATACTGCGCCCGGTCTGCATCACCCAGACCAACGCCATCAGGGCAATCGCCAGTGCCAGCACCGGTGCAAGATCTTTCAGAGCCTTGCCAATTTTACCGCGCTTCCAACTGAGAGTTGAGCCAATGGGCAATATCAGACCGAGAAGCACCATAAAGGGCGTGAAGGCCATATTGAAGAACGGCGCGCCGACAGAGAGTTTCCGCTCAAAGAACATCTCGGCCACAAGCGGCCACATGGTGCCGACAAACACCACAAAGCTGGCAACCGCCAGAAGGATATTGTTGGCCACCAGCGCGCTTTCACGGCTGACCACGCCAAACACGCCTTTGGCCTCCATCACCTGCGCGCGTGCTGCGAACAGCGTCAGCGCACCACCGGTGAAGAACACCAAGATAGCAAGGATAAAGACACCGCGTTCGGGATCATTGGCAAAGGCATGTACAGAAGTCAGCAAGCCTGAGCGCACAATAAAGGTGCCGATCAGCGAAAACCCAAAGGCCATAATCGCCAGAAGCATCGTCCAGCTTTTCAACGCCTCACGCTTTTCGACCACAATTGCCGAATGCAGCAAAGCCGCCGCAAAGAGCCATGGCATGAAGGAGGCGTTTTCCACCGGGTCCCAGAACCAGAACCCGCCCCAGCCCAACTCGTAATAGGCCCACCAACTGCCCAGCGCGATGCCGATGGTCAGAAACACCCAGGCCGCCAAGGTCCAAGGGCGGACCCAACGGCCCCAGGCCGCATCCACACGTCCTTCGATCAGCGCGGCGACAGCAAAGCTGAAACAGATGCTGAGGCCCACATAGCCGAGATAAAGAAACGGCGGATGAAAAGCCAAACCCGGGTCCTGCAACAGTGGGTTCAGATCCGTGCCGTCAAACGGGGGAACCGCCACGCGAATAAACGGGTTTGAGGTGAACAGAATAAAGGCAAAGAACGCCACAGCGATGGCCGATTGCACCGACAGCACCCGCGCGCGCAGTGTCGGTGGCAGATTGCCGCCAAACCACGCGGCCATGGCGCCAAACAGGGTCACAATCAACACCCACAACAGCATTGAGCCTTCGTGGTTTCCCCAAACGCCACTGATCTTATACAGCATCGGTTTGAGAGAATGGCTATTGGCGTAGACCAGTTGCACTGAGAAATCCGAGACCACAAAGGCATAGGTCAGCGCACCAAAGGCGGTCGCTGTCAGAGCAAACTGCGCTGAGGCCGCGGGTTCAGCCACCGCCATCCATCCCGGCCAACGTTTGTGGGCACCAATCAGGGGCACCACCATCTGCACGATGGCGGTCAAAAAGGCGAGGATCAGGGCGAAGTGACCGAGTTCTGTAATCATGCGCCAACTATAGTCCCGCCCACGCGCGCTTCCAATGGTTTGCGTCTGGGGTGGGTTCACTATGTCGCGGGTTGCTGTGCGGCCTTGGAAAAACGGGCCTCAAATGAGGCCCGCCTGTTCATCTCTGCGACTGTCTCCAGGCCTCAAGCGCCGGATTGGGGCCCTCAGGATTGTCAGGTTCCGGTGCGATAGGTTCAGCCAGCGCCTCAACAGATTTGACCGTCTCAACCACCTGTGGCACAGCGGCCATCGTCGTTGCCAGATCCCGCTGAAACGCCTGCCCCTTGGCCTGATGGCGCGCACCAAAGTAAAAGCTCACAATCGCCGCCAAGAGCCACCACAGCGGTTCTGGCACCAGAGCGATCCCCGCCATACGCGCGGCAAACCAGATGGGGTCTACCATGGCCGAGATAAACAACCCAAGTGTGCCCAGCGCCATGGCCGGGCGTGGAATGCGATTGAGCGCATCCATCAACCGATCAAAGCTCCCACGCTGAACCACCTGAAATTCCTGAGCAAATTGCCCCAGTGCCGCGACCTGCATCTCATGCCCGCGCTCCGCCTGTGCCTCGGCATTGACCCGAAACACCTGCTCCGTCTCGGCCACGATGTTGCGCCCTCCGCCAAAAATGGCGCTGACCATGCGTTCAATCAGCCCCATGACGCCACCCGAGCCGCAAACTGTGTGTCGCTCAGGTGATAGCGTGGTGAAATGAACTCTTCCGCACGTTTGATCCAGCCACCTTTATCTCCGGCCCGGCTGCGCGCATATTTGCGACTGGCCGGGCGTCGATCGGCCAAACGGAAGTAATAATTGCGCCGCGCAATCCCATAGGCATCCACCAGATGATCCTGCGCCCGCGCCCAGACCTGTGCCGTGGCGGCGATGGTCTTTGGCCCAATGGCCCCATCCACCGAGACCTGCGCGCCCATCTCATTCAGCAAACGCTGCAGAATTTTCACCGCGTTGCCCCCGGCATTCACATACATGTCGAACACCGTAGGCTGAAGCGCGACAGGCAGCTCGCCAATCCGGGGACGCTGAAAATAGTGATCGATAAAGATATCCACCGCCTGATCCCGGCTGAGATGGCGCACATCCTGCGCGGTGACCGCGCCGTCCCCGGTCAGGTCCAGACCCAGCCGCCGCATGGTGTGAATGGTCACGCCATATTTCGTCGCCCCGCCGGGATCATCCGGATCGTTCACATAGCCCCCTTCACGCGCCACAATCTCATCCGCGATCTGGCGCACGTCATGTTTGAAAACTGCCATTGGTCTCTCTCTCGCAATGCCTGTATCACTGCGCCAAAGGGTGAGAGCCCGAGCTTAATCCTCTCTGACAGGAGCGTGCGCTATGACCGCAGATGACATTATCAAGATGCTAGATTTGGGCCCCCACCCTGAGGGCGGTTTTTACCGCCAGACGTGGCAGGCCGAGGGCGACGGGCGCGCCTCTGGCACCAGCATCTATTTCCTGCTGAAAGCCGGTGAAAACAGCCATTGGCATCGCGTCGATGCCGCTGAAATCTGGCACTACTACGCTGGTGCGCCGCTGATTCTGTCGATTTCTGAAACCGATACCGGCCCCAAACAAGAGCACACGCTGGGCCCTGACCTCATGGCCGGGCAACGCCCACAGCTTATCGTGCCAACAGGAGAGTGGCAGGCCGCAAGAACCACCGGCGACTGGACGCTGGTGGGCTGTACCGTATCCCCCGGATTTCAGTTTGAAGGGTTTGAGTTAGCGGCGCCGGATTTCGATATCCCGTAAATCCCACCCAAACCGGAAGTTATCCGAGGGGGCCGCACCAGCGGAAGGGGGCATTGCCCCCTCCCCCTATAATTTTATCTCGCGTTGCGGTGAACATAGGCCAAGAGCTGGGCCGTTGAGCCATCTTTGCCCTCATTGGGTGCGTCCCCGCTGACCAAAGGTCCAAGCGCAGTGGCGAGTTCTTTGCCAAGCTCAACACCCCATTGATCATACGAGTTGATCCCAAGGATCACCCCCTCGACGAACACACGATGTTCATAGAGCGCAATGATTTTGCCCAATGTTTCCGGGTCCAGCTTGGGGTAGATCAGGGTCGTCGACGGACGGTTGCCCGCAAACACCCGGTGGCGCGCCTGACGTTCCAACTCGGCGCCCTCAAACTTGTCCGCAACTTTCGCCCGCGCCTCAACTAGCGAGCGCCCCCGCATCAGGGCCTCGGACTGGGCCAGACAATTGGCAACCAGAAGCTGATGATGATGTGCCAGATCCGGCTCATGCCCTTCGGCGGCCACCAAAAACTCGCAAGGGATCACAGCGGTGCCCTGATGGATCAACTGGTAAAAGGCGTGCTGTCCATTGGTGCCAGGTTCGCCCCAAACCACTGGCCCCGACGGCCCCGGAAGATCCGCACCATCCATCGACACGCCCTTACCGTTGCTCTCCATCTCAAGCTGCTGAAGGTAGGCAGGCAGGCGCATCAACCGGTTGTCGTAGGGCAGAACCGCGCGGGTGCCATAGCCCATCCCTTGATGGTGCCACAGCCCCACCAGCGCCAAAAGCACAGGCAGGTTTTCCTCCAGCTCGGCCGATTGAAAATGCCGATCCATCTCTTGACCGCCGCGCAGAAATGCGCGGAAGGCGTCAGGCCCGATGGCAAGCATCATCGAAAGGCCAATTGGCCCCCACATGGAGTAACGGCCACCCACCCAATCCCCAAAGCCAAAGACCCGCTCGGCGGGAATGCCAAAGGCGGCAGCACCGGGAACGTTCGAGCTTAGCGCCACAAAACGCCCGTCATGCGACACGCCTTTGTCGTCCAGCCACGCTTTGGCCGTCCGGGCGTTGGTCATGGTTTCAATGGTGGTAAAGGTCTTGGACGCCACGATAAACAGCGTCTTTGCCGGATCACAGCGGCGCAGCGTATCGGCAATATCCGCGCCATCCACATTCGACACGAAATGACAGCGTGGCCCGTCGTGATAGGGCGCCAGAGCCAGCACGCCCATCACCGGCCCAAGGTCCGAGCCGCCAATACCGATATTCACCACATCGGTGAACTCACCGGCACGGATTTCACGCGCCAGATCTTCCATGCGCCCCAGGGTGTCTAGAACTTCAGGCATGACATCCGCGCCATCGACCTCAATGGAACCACCATCGAGATTGCGCAGAGCGGTATGCAGCACCGCACGCCCTTCGGTTTCATTGATCTTGTCCCCGCGGAACATCGCCGCGCGCCGTCCGGCCACATCCGTATCACGCGCCAGTTTCAGCAGGTCCTCAAAGATCGCGTCATCCAGTTGCGTCTTGGAATAGTCGAAAAACAGCCCCACGGCCTCGGTGCTAAACCGCGCGCCCCGTGAGCTGTCGTCAAACAAATCTTCAATTCGGCGTTCAGAAACCCGCGCCGCCTGTGCTGTCAAATCTGACCACATATTCTATTCCGCCCAATGAACTTTGGCACTCGACAACACCGCATTGATCGGTGCCTCAGAGGCTGGCAACCCTTTGGCCGCTTCCAATGCCTTGCGCTTCTCTGCCCCAAAGATCAGCACGTGTTTGCTCAGCGCGCCATTCAGGATAGGCGCCGTCAAGGTGATACGCGGCTCGGGCGCACCCGGTGCCCGCATGGGCAACAAAATCGGAGCATCTGAGGCCAAGGCTTGATGCAGCTTGTCCGCGCCTGGGAAAAGCGAGGCCGTGTGCATGTCGGTGCCCATGCCCAGCAGCAAAACCGCCAATGGCAATTCAGGTTCCAGCGCTTTGGCCAGACCCTCCAGGGCCTCTTCGGGGTGTTCAGCAGGCGCGTAAAGCGGCAGGTATCCCGCCGCAGCGGCCCGATCAACCAACAGACGCTCCCGCAACAGGCGGGTGTTGGACCGTTCGTGATCTTCCGGCACCCAGCGCTCATCATTCAATAGCACATCGACGCGACTCCAATCCAGATCAGCGGCGCAGAGATCGTCAAACACCGGCCCCGGCGAGGTCCCCCCCGGCACCGCAAAGGCCACACGATCCTCGTGCAGCAAAGCCGCCTCAAGATCACCGGCCAGTTGATTTGCCAGATTGATCACCAACATTTCACGGTCGGCGTATTCGATAAATTCATAGCTCATGCTTTGATCTCCCGCCATTTGCGCCCGTCGCGATGCATCAGCATCAGCGCGTCTTCAGGACCCGAGGATCCCGCATCATAGGGTTTGGGCACTTCGCCCCGCTTTTGCCAGCCTTCGATGATCGGATCGGTCCAGGCCCAGGCCGCCTCGACCTCGTCGCCGCGCATAAACAGCGTCTGGTTGCCCCGGATCACATCCATGATCAGACGTTCATAGGCATCTGGCACCTCTTCTACCTCTGGCCCCAAAGCCTCGGCAAAGCTCATGTCCAGCGGCACATCCACCAGACGCATGCCGCCCGGTCCCGGTTCTTTGATGGTCACGTCCAGTGTCATGCCCTCATTGGGCTGCAACCGAATGGCCAGAACATTGCGGTGATGGCCCGCGTCGGCGCCAAAAATCGAATGCGGTGCATCTTTGAACACCACGGCAATTTCCGAGGTCCGCGCCCGAAGTTTCTTACCCGTGCGCAGGTAAAACGGTGTGCCTGCCCAGCGCCAATTAGAGATATGGCATTTCAGGGCCACAAAGCTCTCGGTTTTTGAACGCGGATCGCCCACATGTTCGCGATAACCCGGCTGGTGTTCATCCGCATCATACTGCCCCCGGGCGATGTGGTGGTAATCCACCGGATCCAGCGCGCGGATCACTTTAAGCTTTTCGTCTCGCACAGCGTCGGGTTCAAACCGCGCCGGGGGCTCCATCGCGATCAGGCACAACAGCTGCATCAGGTGGTTCTGCACCATATCCCGCATGGCGCCGGATTTGTCGTAATAGCCACCACGACCCCCCACATCCACGGTTTCCGCCACGGTGATCTGGATATGATCCACATATTGGGCATTCCACAGCGGTTCGAACAGCACATTTCCAAAGCGCACCGCCATCAGGTTCTGAACCGTTTCTTTGCCCAGATAGTGATCAATGCGGTAGATCTGTGTTTCGTCAAAATGCTGGGCCAGCGTGGCGTTGAGCGCCTTAGCTGTGGCGAGATCTTTGCCAAACGGCTTTTCGACGACCACACGGCTTTCATCACCGGCAAGACCAAAGCCGCGCAGACGCTCCGCCAGATCGCCAAACAGGCCGGGCCCCACCGAGAAGTAAAAGGCCCGCACCTTGTCGTCGCGCAACCGCGCCTTCAAATCGTGCCAGCCCCCATCGCCGCGCGCATCCACGGTGACATAGCCGATATGTTCCAAAAAGGCGTCAAGCGTGCCGTCTTCGCAATGACGCCCGCCACCAAACTCGCGGATGGCCTCACCGACCATGGCACGAAACCCGGCGTCATCCATGTCGGACCGTGCCGCACCAATGATCTGCGCGCCATCAGGCATCTGGCCACTGCAAAACCGCCGGAACAATCCGGGCAGGATTTTACGCCGGGCCAGATCTCCGGTGCCGCCGAAAATCACCAGATCAAAGGGGTCAACTGGAATAACGCGTGAAACCATGGCTGGGCCTTTCTTGCAGGTACTGTTAGCGCTAACCGAAATACTCGTGGTTCACGTACCCCAATCTTTCAGCAAAGTCTAACAATGATGTGGCGTACCGCAATGCCAGCGGCAAAAAAAGTGCCGCAGGCCACAGTTGCAGCCCATCCAACCGTCACGAAGGCTGAACAGGAGAGGTTTCTGATCAGAAAAGGGAGGTATAAGTCAGTAGCCCCGCACATAGAGCCAGCACGCCCCATGTCACCCAACGATTGAGGAAGGTTGTTGGCCGAAAGCAGTAAGAACAGGTCGAGCGACCAAAACGATTGGTATGGTTACAGGCCCGGCAGGTAAAAATCTTAATCGTCATTCTTAAACTGTACTCTTTACACATTCACTGTTCTATCACGGACATTGCGTGAATATCAAAACTATCACCCCGATGGCTCGGGAGTTTTCCAGAATAGTTCCCCCCCTCTCTCTTGCGCGCTTAGGCCGCGCATGCGACCACTCGCACAAGAGACCACCAAAAGAGGCCAGACATGAGCGCGCGCAAAATCATCATCGATACGGACCCGGGACAGGACGACGCTGTTGCCATTCTGCTGGCACTGGCCTCTCCCGACGACATCGATGTGCTTGGCATCACCGCCGTTGCCGGGAATGTGCCCCTTGCGCTGACAGAAAAGAACGCCCGCATTGTCTGTGAGCTTGCGGGTAAACCCGAGACCAAAGTCTTCTCAGGCTGTGACCGCCCCTTGGCCCATGATCTTGTCACCGCTGAACATGTTCACGGCAAAACAGGTCTGGACGGCCCGGTTCTGCCTGATCCGACGATGCCTCTGCAAGAGAAACATGCGGTGGATTTCATCATCGACACCCTGCGCGCGCATGACCCCAAAACGGTGACACTCTGCCCGCTGGGGCCGCTGACCAATATCGCAACCGCGCTGCAACGCGCACCCGATATCGCCGACCGCATTCAGGAAATCATCCTCATGGGCGGCGCCTATTTCGAAGTGGGCAACATCACGCCAGCGGCCGAGTTCAACATCTATGTTGATCCTGAAGCGGCGGAGATCGTGTTCAAATGCGGTGCGCCAATCGTTGTCATGCCGCTGGACGTCACCCACAAAGCGTTGGTCACAAAGCCCCGCAATGATGCCTTCCGCGCAATTGGCAGCAAGGTCGGCACCGCCGTTGCGGAAATGACCGATTTCTTTGAACGTTTCGACAAAGAGAAATACGGCTCAAACGGTGCCCCGCTGCATGATCCCTGTGTGACGGCCTATCTGATCAAACCTGAGCTGTTTTCGGGCCGTCACATCAACGTCGAGATCGAGACCCAGTCGGATCTCACCCGCGGCATGACCGTCGCCGATTGGTGGCACGTCACAGACCGCCCGGCCAATGCGCTGTTTATTGGCGATCTTGATGCGGATGGCTTCTTTGCTCTTCTGGCCGAGCGTCTGGCCACCCTATGAGATCTCTGCACCTCGCGGGTGAAGCCGATATCGAAAAGCTGCTGCCTCTGGTGGCCGCGTTTCACGCCGAAATGGGCATCGACAGCTCCGAAGATCACCGCCTGAACGCAGTTGCCCCCTTGCTGGCCGGCCTGCCGCAGGGGGCCATCTGGTTGGTTGGACCGCGCCGCGCACCCGTGGGCTATATCGCCGTGTCTTTTGGCTGGTCGATCGAATTTGGTGGCATGGATGCCATCATTGATGAGCTCTACATTCGACCCGCTGTGCGCAAACGCGGTATGGGCCACGAAGCGGTTCAGGGTCTTGCCAAAGCTCTGTCAGAGGGCGGTGTGAGGGCGCTGCATCTTGAGGTCGACAAAACCGACGAAACAACACAGCGGTTTTACACTCGGGCCCGGTTCCACCCTCGCGACAGATACAGCTTGATGTCTCGACTGCTTTAAGCGGCCCTTTTGAAATCTTCGCTGATCATATTGCGCAGCTGTTGCATGTCGGCGCGTGCCGAAAGCTGCGCATACTTTTCCTGCCAAAGCTCAAGCGATCGACGCTTTAACATGAACAGGCGATCGCGCCCTGCGAGATCGTTCAATCGCGCCATTTCTGCTTTGGTGCCGTCGATCTGACGTTGGATCGTCAGGTCTTCAGCGTCATTGTGTTCAAACTTGCTCCAGTACCTCACACCGACATCGCGATCCACATGTGAGGCGCTGCCGCGGTCGCGCTTAATCAGAAAGCTCGCGAGATCGCGCAGAGGATAGTGGTTGATCTGCGCAATTGCCCGAAGCCCCGGATCAACACTGCGCCAGGACGGCGACGGGATTGTATCCCAATTCAACCCCGATCCATTGACCCGGATCACATCGTCACGCAGCGGTGCCGAAGGCGAATGAATGCCGGGGCGCTGATAGCTATCGGTTCGAAACAGCGTCTTATACCCCTGCCAAACCGTGCCAATACGCTCTGCAGGATCGGCGCGTGTATAGCGTTCGATCACAAGATCATCGGATAGATCACGGTGGTACCCGCTGCCAAAATTGCGCCAGTTGATGCGAATTTCTGCAGCGTGATCAAACGCGCTCGCCAGATCCTGCACCCGCCCTGAGCCAATTTTCACATTGAGGAACTCATCCCCATCCAGTGCCAGACACCATTTATGCGCGTCATAATCGGGATGAAACGAGCTCCGGCGATAGGCCTTGTTCTGCCACTGTCCCTTGCGGCACCGGTTGGGGAAATACCTAATCGCACCAATACGATCCAGCGTCCGTAGGGATTTCTCGGTCTCGTCATCGGAAGCATTTTGATACACATGGATCGTTCGAAATCCGATGTGACGATGATAGGCCACCCATTCAAGAATATTGGGGCCCTCATTTTTTACCGTGGTTACGAGTAAAACCATGTCCAAACGCCTGCTCGACTATATGCGACCCTGTGCGGGTTCTGAAATTTTTGTTGTCTATTAACCACGCTAACACTCACCCACGCATCGGTCGAGCGCATTGAGATGAGCACCCGCGCCTGCGACGCATCGGCAACAGGCCGTGACATTGCCCGGATGACAAACAGGTATCTACGCCCTATCTATCAGGCATGACCCTGCACATTCCCTTCGACAACAGCTACGCCCGCCTTCCCGAAGGCTTTTTCGCCCCGCAAAAGCCTATGAAAGTTGCGCGTCCCTCGCTTATTGCCTTCAACGAAGCCTTGGCCGCAGACCTACAGATCTTGGGCGCAGACTGTGCCGACCTAGCCGGCATCTTTGCGGGCAACACTGTGCCCGAAGGCGCTTCTCCTCTGGCCCAGCTGTATTCAGGTCACCAGTTTGGTCAGTACAATCCACAGCTGGGCGACGGTCGGGCGATCCTGTTGGGCGAGGTGATCGACCTCCAAGGCACCCGCCGAGATATCCAACTCAAAGGATCTGGCCCCACCCCCTTCTCACGCCGTGGGGACGGTCGTGCCTGGCTTGGGCCGGTGCTGCGCGAATATGTGGTCTCAGAAGCGATGCACGCGCTTGGCGTTCCCACCACCCGTGCGCTGGCGGCGACGCGCACCGGCGAAGAGGTGTTTCGCGATACCCCCCTGCCCGGTGCTGTACTTACCCGCACCGCAGCCAGTCATATCCGTGTCGGCACATTCCAGATCTTCTCTGCCCGCAAACAATGGGACAAGCTGCAGACGCTCTACGATTACACCGTCGCGCGGCACTATCCGCATGTCACCTCCCCCACCGAGTTGTTGCAGGAAGTCATCCAAAAACAAGCCGCGCTTGTGGCCCAGTGGATGTCATTTGGATTTATCCACGGGGTGATGAACAC
Organism: Pelagimonas sp.; assembly: GCA_049116335.1. Taxonomy (GTDB): domain Bacteria; phylum Pseudomonadota; class Alphaproteobacteria; order Rhodobacterales; family Rhodobacteraceae; genus CANMIH01. The sequence continues at coordinate 369,778 of JAGDYZ010000008.1, forward strand.
GGACAACTGTACGCTCTCAGGTGAGACCATCGACTATGGCCCCTGTGCCTTTCTGGACGCCTATGACCCGAATAAGGTCTTTTCCTCGATCGACCGCTATGGCCGCTATGCCTATGCCGCGCAGGCCGATGTGATTGTCTGGAATATGGCCCAGCTGGCCACCGCTTTGGTGCCCTTGGTCGAGGATACCGACGCTGCGATCAAAGAGTTTACCGACCAGATCCACGCTATGCCCGATCTGATCCGCCAGGAATGGGTCCAACGGTTTGGGCGCAAGCTCGGGATCTCGGATGCGGATCAAGAGGATGCAGAACTTATCGGAGACTTCCTGAACCTGATGCAGCGAGAAAATGCAGATTTCACCAATAGTTTCCGGGCCCTGACCGACGGAACCCTCGCGGATCACCTCACCCACCGGGCCGACTTTGACGCGTGGTCCGACCGATGGAAGGCACGCAGATCTGCGGATGCATCGGAGATCATGGCTCAAAGCAATCCGGTGATCATTCCGCGCAACCACCAGATTGAAGCGATGATCCAAGCTGCCGTTGACGGAAACGATGCGCCGTTCCACCGCTTGAACACCGCGCTGGCCGCCCCCTTTTCCGACAACCCTGACTTCGCAGATCTACGGCAACCGCCGGAGCAAGACGAAGTGGTCGAGGCCACGTTCTGCGGCACCTGACCGGGGCACGTCACCTACCGGTCATATTTAGAAAGAGAACGCGGACGCGTTCCTTTTGGAACCGGCGGTGCGGCTCAGACGAGCTGAATGCTCACGCGCCGGTTCTGTTTGCCTTTGTTCTCGATCTTACCCAGCTTCAACGCGCCGATTTCTGCGGTGCGCGCCACATGGGTGCCGCCGCAGGGCTGAAGATCCACCTGCTCGCTGCCAGTGCCGATTCGAACAAGCCGAATGCGACCGGACCCACGCGGTGGCTGCACCGACATGGTTTTCACCAATGCGGGATTGGCATCAAGGTCGGCCTCTGAAATCCAGCCCTCGGTGATCATCAGATCCCGATCCACCAGACGGTTTAACGCATCTTCGATGGCCTGCTTGTCGGTCGGCGGTTCCGGCATCTTGAAGTCCAGACGCCCGGTGCCCGCCCCAATCTGACCACCCGTCACAGGAAGCGGGATCACAACGCTCAGCAAATGCAAAGCGGTGTGGATGCGCATGTGTTTGTGCCGACGTTCCCAGTCCAGAACCTGAACCACATGGGCCCCTTTGGGCGGCAAGGGAGCGGGTTCACCCGGCACCAGAACCGACAGGCCATCGTCACCCTTCACAGCGGTGGCAATAGCCAGTTTCTGACCGTCCCATTCCAGCCACCCGCTGTCCCCGGGTTGCCCACCCCCAGTGGGGTAAAACAAAGCCGGATCCACGATCACACCGCCTTCGTCTGTATGGCCCACAACAACAGCGTTTGCCTCACGCTGATAAGGGTCGATGCGATATAGCGGGTCGGTCGTCATGCCTTGCTCTCCTCCTCAGACGCCGCAGCGGGTGTCCCATCTGCCACGACAATTTGCGGTGCCGCCTCTGCAGCCCCTCCCCGAAGCGCTTCGGGATTGCGCAGCCAAACATCCCGCTGAGCAAAGGGAATTTCAATATTTTCCTCTGCAAAGCGTTCGGCGATCAGGTGGTTCATTTCCGTGCGCACCCCAAGGCCGTTGTTGATGTCGGTCAGAATGGCGCGGATCTCAAAGTCCATACTGTCAGCCCCAAAGCCGCGGAACACAACATAGGGCGCCGGGTTCATCAGAACCAAGGGATGATCGCGGGCAATGTTCAGCAAGATCTTTTCCACCCGCCGTGTATCGGTGCCATAGGCCACGCCCACGGGCACAATGATCCGCCCCAGCGAATTGCCACGGGTATAGTTCGACACCGTGCCCGACACGATGTCGGCGTTAGGCACAATCATCTCATAGCGGTCAAAGGTCACAATCCTTGTCGAGCGCACCGAGATCTCTTTAACAGTACCGTGTGTTCCGCCGACCTCGATCCAATCGCCCTCTGAAATCGGGCGTTCGATCAACAGGATAATCCCAGAGACAAAGTTCGACACGATGTTTTGCAGACCAAAACCAATACCCACGGAAAGGGCACCGGCAACAATGGCCAGCGACGACAGATCCAGCCCACCGATGGTGATCGCTATCACCGCCGAGACAAAGATGCCGATATAGCCGACACCCGAGACAATTGCCGTCTGGCCACCTTTGTCCAAAGTGGTCTTTGGCAGAACCGAGCTGCGCAGCGCACCCTGAAACAGGCGTGTCATCATATAGCCAATGGTGAAGACCACCACGACCACAAGAAAATCACTCGGCGAAATGCGGGTTTCACCAAGCTGGAAGCCTTCGAGGAACTTGGTCCAGAGCTCAAACAGCTCGGCCTCGCGCACCCCCCAGATCAGCGCAAGAATTGGGGCCGCCGCCATAACAAGAACAAACCCGCCCAGCACCGGCAGAAGGCTATCTTTGTCGTCACTGCGTGTGGCCAGCGCATAGAGATCATTCACAAAGCGCTGAAGGACCAGTACCAATCCGGTCACAGCCAGCGTTGCAATGGCGGGATAGATCAGCGCCTCTCCCACACGCGTATAACCGATGGCCGCCAAAATGGGGCCAACGGTGCCCATGATGATGGCCGCCCGGCCCAGCACGCGGGCCATGCGCATGCGAAACAGCCCGACATCCGGCGTGCTTGTATCCCCGGCGATGGCGACGGCGTCATTGCGCACCCGGCCCAGACGGACAAGGAAATAGGCCGACAACAGCAACAATGGGAACTGAATGACCGAGAGGCTTTCCTGCGGATAGCGATCAAACTGGGTCAGAGTGTCCAGCATGTCGCGCGCGACATAGAGAAACGCCAGAATATCGGCCAGACGCAGGGCCTGCCGCCGGTCATCCTGCTCCAACGGCAGCGTGGCGATGCGGTCATCGGGGTGGAAGCTTTGTTCTGCCAACCAATGGATCCCGAGCAACAGCATGGCCCAGAACGGCACCTGCTCGACAAACAATGTCCAGCGCGGCCCAAGCAACCCGCCACCAACAATCGCGACAACCAGCGAGAGTATCCCGAGCCACGGCAAAATGATCTGCCCCAGCGATACCACAAAGCGCCAGACCGCGGCACCACGGCGGGTGTTGATGTCGATCTTTTCACTGGCACGACGTGCCCAATGCTGGCCGCGTCCCAGCAGCAGGATCCCAACAACCGCAAATAAAACAATAACCGGAGCGTTTTCTTTGACATCCGCCCGAACCAGATCAGATTTGATATTGTCGACCAACTCGGTCCACGAGCGTCGGATCGAATCTCGCAGATCATCAACCGCCGCCGCCCAATGTGCCGGGTTCAGCGGGGACGGCCCCAAACGCATCAAGGCATCGGCCTGACGACTTCGAATGGTGGTGTCAATTTCGCTGATGATGCCGTCGGCGCGGGAATAGGCTTCTTCCGCCTGCTTCACCGGCGCGGTCAGTGTCGCAATCTGGTCGGTCAACTCAGCCCGACGCGCCGTCAGATCTTCGGCCTCTTCCTGCCCTTCTTCCGGGGCTGGGCCCAGTGCATCAAGCTGAGATTGCAGCGTTTTCAGACGCGCGGCATTGCCATCGCGGGCCGCAAGGAACTGGTCTCTCCAGACCACAACCTCGCTGCGCAGCGATTCCATCGAGCTATCCGAGGCACGGTCGGCCAGAAGGACACGCTCGGCCCGTCCCGCCAGTTTTTCCCAACTCTCGTAATCAAGCGGCTCTTGGGCAAGCGCCGCAGAAACACTTAGAAACAGGGCCAGAGCCCCAGCGAAAAACCAGCGGAATGTCAGGGTCATACGTCTTCAAAAACCCCCGGAATGCTGGCCGGTGCCCGGTCCAGCCATGCCGGTGTGGGCAGGCCTTTTTCTCTTAGGAATTCAGGATTGAACAATTTGGACTGATAGCGGGTGCCATAGTCACACAGCACCGTCACGATGGTGTGGCCCGGTCCCATTTCCTTGGCCATGCGGATTGCGCCCGCAACATTGACGCCGGACGAGCCACCAAGGCACAGGCCTTCGTCGGCCAGAAGATCAAACACAATCGGCAGCGATTCCGCATCAGGAATGCGGAATTTCATATCCGGCGTGAACCCTTCCAGGTTGGCCGTGATCCGCCCTTGGCCAATGCCCTCTGTGATTGAGTTGCCGGGGTTTTCTTCGCCGGTATAGAGTTTGTACATGCCCGACCCTTCGGGGTCAGCCAAGGCCACCTTCACCCCTTTGGGCTGAAGAGATTCACCAACACCCGCGAGCGTACCGCCAGATCCCACTGCGCAGACAAACCCATCCAATTTGCCGCCGGTTTGCTCCCAGATCTCCGGACCTGTGGTTTCGATGTGCGCTTGACGGTTGGCGACATTGTCGAACTGATTGGCCCAGATGGCTCCGGCGGGTTCGGTTTTGGCCAATTGCTCGGCCAGCCGCCCGGAATAGCGCACGTAATTGTTGGGGTTGCTGTATGGGGCTGCGGGAACCTGCACAAGTTCAGCGCCCGCCAGACGCAGCATGTCTTTCTTTTCCTGGCTTTGGGTTTCCGGGATCACAATCACGGTTTTGAATCCCATCGACGCCCCAACCAGCGCAAGACCGATACCGGTGTTGCCGGCGGTGCCCTCCACAATGGTGCCGCCCGGCTTCAACTGGCCTTTTGCGATGGCATCTTTGATGATGAACAGCGCGGCGCGGTCTTTGACGGACTGGCCGGGGTTCATGAATTCAGCTTTGCCGAGAATTTCACACCCGGTCAGTTCCGAGGCTTTGTTCAGACGGATAAGCGGTGTGTTTCCGACAGCCTGCTCAAGATCCTTGGCGATGCGCATTCCAACGTCCTTTCATCACATATTCACTCTGGTGTAGGTCCGACGTTCGGCGAACTCAAGAGGTGGAACGTAGGCTTTCACGCGCCCGTGCCAACCACAGCAGCATCATGGCAAGCGGACCTGCGTTCACTTCTCCGCTATCGACAAGCGCCATGGCCGCGTCAAAGCTCACGACATGGCTGCGGATATCTTCATTTTCAGACGGTAGGCCGCCCTGCCCGCCCTGCACCTCTGACAGATCGCAAACCGCGAGGTAACAATGGAAAAACTCGGTCGAATATCCCGGAGATCCATAGACCTTGGTCATGGGGCGCAAGTCGGTCAGGGCAATCCCCGCCTCTTCCATCGCTTCACGCCGCGCGGTGTCTGCGGGATCTTCTCCGGCATCGACCAGCCCCGCGATGGGCTCAAGCACCCAAGGTGCCTTGTCCCCACGCACCACCGGACCAAAGCGCAGCTGTTCAATCAGAAGCACCTGATCGGTGATGGGGTCGTAAGGCAACACAAGCGCCGCATCAAAGGCCCAAAGACATTCGCGCGGCACATCACCACTTAGAGACCCATCAAACCGTTTGTATTGCAGATCAAAGGCCCGCATGCGGAAGAACCCATCAAATCCGGGTCTGTCTTTCACGATTGCAAAATCACCGGCCTCTGGAGTTCGGCGCAGGGTTTGCGGCGCTGTGTCCGCCGCAAGCTCCCCGGCCCATGCCCGCGCCCGCAAAAACGGAAACAGGCGCTGAATCTCAGCCGCAGACTGATGACCATACCGCGCCATCACATCCTCTGCGGCCCCCATGGTGATGCCACCCCAGCGGATCTGCCAATCAGCCAATGACCACGGCTCGCCTTTGTCCCAAATCCCGGCCTGAGGAAAAAACACCTCGGCGGATTCGAATCCCGTTTCGGTGGAGACCTCCATGATCGACAGATCATAGGCAAACCCACCTTCGTAATAGTTCAGCCGCGCAACGTCTTCTGTGCTCAACCCCCGCGCCAAAATCCCTTTTGCCACGGCGCCTGGTTCGGCAACAATCATTGGAAAGGCCTGATCTTTGGCCCAATAGACCGCGTGATCCACGAGAGTAGCCTGAACCAGATCCGCATCGGACCCGCCCAACACGAGACGCAGCAACGGCATATGCCGCAGCGTGCCATAAAAAAACAAATCGGACAGAGTTACCCCCAGCGCCGTTCGGCGACTTCTGTTGCGAATCCGGTGAACAAGGCACCGACTACCAGCAGAACAATCACATTTGCGTCCAAGAGGAACAGACCGTATTTGCCCATCAGCTCAAAAACGCTGGCTGTGGCTTCAAAAATGCTGTCATAGCGGCTTTTGAAGGACAGGCGGACCATCTCGTTCACGCCCTGCACAAACAGCCCCCAGAACACCAAGGCCACGGTGCCGGTGACCCCATTGTTGATCGCCGCAGACCAGCCATGCCCAGCGCGCGGGCCAACAATGATCCACCCACAGGCCCCCCCTAAGACGAGGTTCACAAGCGTGAAATAGCCAAAGTTGATCTCTTCCGTGGTGACCTGTTTGATCACTTCCGATGTTGCAGCCCCCAGAAGGGCCAATAACACGGCGGCAACTAGTTTTGCGGCTGTTGGCATAGGTAAACGTCTGCTCGCTATTATACTCTTGCCTCAGCCTAATCCGGGATCGCGATCCGAGGCAAGCCGCCGACATGTCGGATGCAAGCAATCAAGCGTTTGTAGGTGTGGCTTTCCAGGCTTCATAAGCAACCAAAGCGGCCTGACGCCCCTCGGCTAGATCCACTACGGGCGGCGGATACAGCCTGTTCGGCGACAGGGCCCACTGTCTGGGCACCGCATCGAAAAAATCCAATGCGGTCTGCTCTGGTGCAAGTTGCCCTTCAGCAATCCAGCGGCGGCGATAGCTGCCGTCGGGGTCAAATTTCTCGGCCTGCGCCTTGGGATTGAACACCCTGAAGTACGGCGCAGCATCCGGCCCACATCCGGCCACCCATTGCCACCCCATCGCATTGGAGGCCGGATCCCAATCCACCAGACAGTCCTGAAACCAGTTCAATCCTATGCGCCAATCCGCGCGCAGATGTTTGGTCAGAAATGAGGCCGCCACCATGCGGACGCGATTGTGCATATGCCCCGTCGTGTAGAGCTCACGCATCCCGGCGTCCACGAGGGGAATTCCTGTTCGCCCATCTTGCCAAGCCGCAACTTCAGGGGTGCGTTCGGAATTCCATTTGAACCGCGCCCAATCCCGCTTCCATTCACGTTCAGGTAACTTCGGATCATGATAATAGAGATGCCAGGCGAAATCGCGCCAGACCAACTGACGCAGATAGCCCTCAGCGCCTGGGTTACCCGCATGCATCGCCCGGCTCACCCGATGCCAGATGGTCGCCGGGCTGATTTCACCATAGGTCAGTGCTGCACTGAGCCCTGAACACCCGTCCTCCGCCAGAACATCTCGGGCGCGACCATAGTCCTCCAATCGCGCGTCAACAAAGCTGTCCAATTGCGCTAGAGCGAAGTGTTCTCCGGCGGTTGTGTACCGCGCAAGTACATCCGCACCGCGGCTCATCCGGCCCCCCATTCCCCAACTGCTCAGCGGATCTGAGTTGGGCCACATCTCCGGTCTACGCAGATGATCCGGTGCCGCCAAAGGCAGTACGACATCACGCCTACGCACCGCCCGCCAAAACGGCGTGAAGACTTTGTAAGGCCCACCTGTTTTGGTCACCACGGACCTAGGATCGAATAGCAACTGACCGGGAAAGCGACGTGTCGCGACCCCTTGATCGTTCAGAACTTGGTGGACCTCTTTTTCAACCTCGGAGTTTTTTGGATCGTAGCTGTGTTGCCAGTAGACCGCGCTGGCCCCTGTCTCGGTGGCGAGCTCGGACAGGGTTTGTGCGGCCTCCCCACGCCGAAGGACCAAACCACTGCCCATGCCCTCGAGTCGCGCGGCGAATGCTTCGATCCCCTTGCCAAAGCGCCAGCGTGCTGCAGCCCCGAGACTGTCAACCTCAGGATCACAGACAAACACGGGAACTACCGGTTGACCCATTTTCGCCGCCGCGACTAAAGCGGCGTGATCCTGCAGACGCAGATCCCGTCGGATCCAAACCAAAACCGGGGCAACAGAATGGGGGGATGTCATTGCGAACTCCTATCCCAGTCCATCTAGGGCAGAAGACCGCAAAGTCACGTCAAAGAACCTGATCGAGCGCCGAGATGAGTTTCTGGATCTCTTCTTCCGAGGTGTAATGCGTGAACGACAGCCGCAAAACGCCGTGCTCGGGCGCAATCCCCATCGCCTCAAGCGCACGCTTGGCATAGAAATCACCGCCTCCGGCCATGATCCCATGCTGAGCAAGTTCTGTCGCCACCTCAAGCCCCGGTCGGGTCAGTTGAAGCGCCACGGTAGGTGCACGGCTTTCCGCCCTATCCGATCCCAACAAACGCACCGAATTTCGGTCTTTCACGGCATCCAGCAGCGGCTGAAGCAGCTTCACCTCTTGGGCCCGCATCAGATCATGCACCCCTGATAGAGCAACCCCGTGGTGTGCCGCGAGGGCCTCCATGTAATCCACCATCCCCGCACAGGCCGCGACCTGAGCATGATCAGGCCCTGCCGGAGTAAAGCGTTTGTACAGCGATTCACCGTTGAAATAATGGGCCTGATTGGGAAGGGTTTCGCCCAAAGCGCGGCGCATCACCATAATCCCCTGATGAGGACCATAGGTTTTATAGGCCGAGAACAGATAGATATCCGGCCCCATGTCACCCACATCGGGAAAACCATGGGGGGCGTAGCTCACCCCGTCCACACAAACAAAAGCACCCGCCGCATGGGCCAAGGCGGTGATCTCTACCACCGGGTTGATCTCGCCCACCACGTTGGAACAATGCGGGAAGCACACCAGACGCACATTTTCGTCGAGCAGATTTTCAAGATCTTCGGGGTTCAGAAATCCGGTATCCGGATCAATCTGCCATTCACGCACCTCGATCCCGTCGTCGGCCAACCGTCGCCACGGGCCAGTGTTGGCTTCGTGGTCCTGGTTGGTGACGACAATCGCTTCACCCGGTTTCATGAATTGGCGAAACGCCTGTGCGAGCACATAGGTGTTTTGCGTGGTTGAAGGGCCAAAGCTGACTTCATCTGTGTCCACACCCAGCACCACAGCAAGTCGGCTGCGCGCCTCATCCATCTCGGCCCCACCCAGCTGAGATGCAGCATAGGGCGCATAGGGCTGCACCTTGCGTTCGCGATAAAACCGGGTCAGCCGATCAATCACTGGCGCACAGGTGTACGACCCGCCCGCATTCTCAAAAAACGCCTGACCTTCAAGCGAAGGCTCTGAAAATGCCGGGAATTGCGCCCGAACAAATGTGCTGTCCAGCATGTCTGTCTATCCTCGTGTTCGCGCCGCAGAAGAGCCTCCAAACCGCCCAAGGTCAAGAGAGCAAAGCCAAATCAGAACGAGGGGCGCAGGCCCCATGTGAGACGCCAATTGAAAACACCCCCGCTCGTTTCTCTGAACAGGCGAGGGTGATGTTGAACCCGGAGAAAACGATGGTCTATCAGGCGAAAAAGCTCTGGAACCCGTCCACTGTTTTGCGCAAAGCCTCGTCATCGACATCTTTGTGCAACACCAGTCGGATCGCGCCCTGGGCACCGCCGCCGATCACAACGCCCTGCCCTGTCAGATGCGCGCGCAGATCATCGTTTTGCATCCCGTCAGGGGTGAAGAACACCATATTGGTCGACTGTGTCACGGTGCCAGCCCCAAGCGCCGCAAGTTCCTGTGCAAGCTGTGCAGCGCGGGCGCGATCCTCGGCCAGTCCGGCCACGTTGTTGTCCAACGCATAAAGCCCCGCTGCCGCAAGAACACCAGCCTGCCGCATGCCGCCGCCGACCATCTTGCGCCAGCGTCGCGCGCGGTTGATCAGATCTTTCGGCCCAATAAGAACCGACCCAACCGGCGCACCCAGACCTTTGGAGAGACAGATCGACACGGTGTCAAACATCCCGGAAAGATCCGTTTCTGCACAGTTCAGCGAGGTGATGGCATTGAAAAACCGTGCACCATCCAGATGCGTCGACAGGCCGTGTTCCCGTCCGGCATTGACCGCAGCGGCTGTGCGTTCCAGCGAGACCGCCATACCGTTATGGGTGTTTTCCAGCGACAGGAGTTTGGTGATGGCCAGATGACTGTCGTCATCTTTCACAGCGCCAGCAACAACATCCGCCTCAAGTGCCCCATCCTCTGCCACGGGCAAGGTGCAAAGCGCGATGCCACCGAGCACCGACGCCCCCTGCGCCTCATAGGCGTTGACGTGATAGCCTTCGCCAATGAGGATCTCTTCGCCACGCTGACAATGGGCCAGCATGCCGAGAAAGTTGCTCATGGTGCCGGAGGGCACAAACAGCCCTGCTTCTTTGCCAAGGCGTTCGGCTAGGGTGGCCTGAAGCCGGTTCACAACCGGGTCTTCGCCATAGACATCATCGCCCACTTCGGCATCTGCCATGGTTTTACGCATCGCAGCGCAGGGCTGCGTTACTGTATCGCTGCGCAAATCGCAGACCACGGCATTGCCCCGGTCGGCCCGTGCGGAACCGGCATATTGATTCATTCTGTCACCTGATCATAAGCCAGCGCCGCCACGATATGCACACGCTGGGTCTCTCCACCATTTAGCGCGGTATGGTAGGCACGGGTATCGGTGAAGTAAACCGATCCATCTGCAGGAAGATGCGTGACGTGGTGATTGACCACAAAGAGCGATCCGGGATTGGTGATGATCGGGATATGCAGACGTGGCTCGGGGTCACGGTGCCACGAATTGCAGTTATAAAGGCCTTTGGACAGGATCCGGGTACGTCCAATCGGGAAGCGTTTGGTCAGTTCCGCGTGTACATGTTCGAAATAGGTGCCCGCGAATTTGGGATTGAACTCCGAAAAATTGATCTCAGGCACCAGATCTTCGCGCGGCTCTTCGGTGTAACGGTCGTCCGCCCGCAGCCAATAGCGCCCGGACAGGTCATTGGTGGTCCACTCGGTCTGGCCGGGTTTTTGGGTCAAGGGCAGTGCAGCAAAGCCCTGATCCTGCATCTCGCCCATAAAGGCCTCGCGACGCAGACATTCCTCAAGCGCCTCGCGCAACTTATCGATATCGAACTTCAACTCAAGACGCGCAATCCCCGGTCCTGGTTTGAACTGAGCCACGCTTTGGGTTTCAGCGGGGGTTGCGATGGTCCGCGTGATGGTTTCGACGTCAGCGTCTGTGATCTGTGGGGTAAAGGTCATGGGTCTGTCCTGCGGCAGTGGTGCGTTTGAAGACAGTTTAGATTGTAAATTGCGCCAATAAAGCCGATCTTTCGCAAGACTTCATGCAGAAAGTGCAACACTATGCGTCGTAACATCCCCCCCCTCTCGGCGCTTTTGTGTTTCGAGGCCGCTGCGCGCACCCAGAATTTTGCGCAGGCCGCGCAGCAGTTGAACATGTCTGCAAGCGCGCTCAGCCGTCAAATTCAATCGCTTGAGGCGCAGCTTGAACAGGCGCTGTTTGTTCGGGTGAAACAACGGGTTCACCTGACGGGCGCAGGGCAGATGTTGCTGAGTGAATTGTCGCCGCAACTTGAGGCCATGGAAGCGACGTTTTATCGCCTGAAAGCCCGCGACAACCCCGATGGCGCGCTGAACATTGGCACCTATCCGACACTGGGCAGCCGTTGGCTCATGCCGCGTCTGGCGGATCTGTCACGCAGCCAGCCACGCCTGACCGTGAACACCATCACCTACCTCGACAATGATCAGGTCGACCCGAGCCTTGTCGATCTGGCGATTGTACAGGGGGATCCACCGTTTGCTGGATATCGCGCGGATCTCATGATGCGGGAAACTCTGATTGCCGTGGCCGCGCCAACGTTGATCACCGCGCCTGTCTCCGCACAGGACCTACTCGAATTCCCAGCGCTTCAGCACCGCACACGCCCGCTAAGTTGGCCGATCTGGTTTGATGATCTTCGGGAACCCCTGCCCCATCGCCCAACCGGTCCTTTGTTTTCACAGTTTGAAATGCTGATTGAAGCCGCGCGCTATGGGGCCGGAGTTGCCATTCTTCCCGCGCTTTTGGTTGAGCGTGAATTGTCCGAAGGACAATTGGGGCTGGCGCACCCTCATCACTGCACACCGTCCAGTGCCTATTACCTGCTGACACCGCAGGCCAAAGTTGGCACCAGTCGCATAGAAAAAGCCCGCCGCTGGCTTTTGGCGCAGGGCGGGCTTGATCAAGATTTAGACTAGATCAGACGCAAACGCGGTCGATCAGGGCCCGGGTGTAGGATTCGGTCATCTCGATCGGATTACCACCACAGCTCGGGTCTTTCAGCGCACCTTTCAGGATCGCCTCTTTGTCTGGATCGGTCACACCCATCGCCGACAGGCTTGCCGGAATGCCTAGCGCCGCATTCAATTCGCCGACAAAGGCATAGAACCCGTCGTAGCCACCCTCGATGCCGAGATAGTTCGCGGCCAGTGCCAGTCGGTCTTCGATCGCCTCGCGGTTTGCCTCAAGCACAGCCTGCATCACCACCGCGTTGGTCGTACCATGGTGTGTGTGATAGATCGCGCCAATCGGATGGCTGAGCGAGTGAATGGCGCCGAGCCCTTTCTGGAAGGCCGTTGCCCCCATCATCGCCGCCGACATCATATGCGCGCGCGCTTCGATGTCGTCCGGGGTGTTATAGGCGCGCGGCAGGTTTTCTTTCACCAGACGCAGACCTTCAAGCGCGATGCCCTGGCTCATCGGGTGATAATGCGGGCTGCAGAAGGCTTCGAGACAATGCGCAAAAGCATCCATGCCGGTGCCTGCGGTGATGTGCTTGGGCATCCCAACAGTCAGCTCAGGATCACAGATCACCACGCTTGGCAGCACCTTCGGGTGGAAAATGATCTTCTTTTCCTGCGTTTCCGAGTTGGTCAGCACGCTCGCGCGGCCCACTTCCGAGCCGGTGCCGGCGGTGGTTGGCACGCAGATATTGGGGACGATCGCATCGGCGTCCGCACGAGTCCACCAATCACCAATATCTTCGAAATCCCAAACCGGGCGGGTCTGACCAGCCATAAAGGCCACCATCTTACCCAGATCAAGACCAGAGCCACCGCCAAAGGCGATCACACCGTCATGATCCCCCGCTTTGAAGGCGGCAACACCGGCGTTGAGGTTGGCTTCGTTTGGATTGGGATCGACATCGGCAAAAAGCGCACGGCCCAGCCCTGCGGCCTCAAGCACGTCCAGCGTGTTCTGGGTGATTTCCATGTTGGCCAGACCTTTATCGGTCACCAACAATGGTCGTTTGATCCCCGCCTGAGCGCAGGCCTCGGGCAGTTCTTTGATGCGGCCTGCGCCGAATTTGATTGCGGTCGGATACGACCAGTTTGCGGTAAGGGTCATGGTACAACCTCCTGTGTGTGAGCGGCGGAACGGGGGCGCTGCCCCCGGACCCCCGGAGTATTTTTGAAAAGAAGAAGCGGTTTAGCCTGCGGTCTTCTTCAGATGGTACGATTTGGGGCGGGTCAGATTGTGGAACCCGATCTCGGAGAGACCACCCCCGCGCCCGGTGTTTTTGCATCCGGTCCAGCACAGGCCCGGATCAAGATAATCGGCGCGGTTCATAAAGACGGTGCCAGTTTCGATTTGATCGCCAACAGAGGCAGCCCGGTCGAGGTCTTTGGTCCAGATCGACGCAGTCAGGCCAAATTCACTGTCATTCATCAGCGCGATAGCCTCGGCGTCCGAAGACACTTTCATGATGCCAACAACCGGGCCAAAGCTTTCGTCGCGCATCACACGCATGTCATGGGTGACATTGGTGAGGATCTGCGGTGTGAGGTAAGCTCCACCATCATCTGCAGCCATAGTGTCAATATGGGCCACGGCACCGGCGGCCACCGCCTCGGAAATCTGCGCCCGCACCTCTTCGGCAAACCGCACATTGGCCATCGGGCCAATGGTGGTCGCAGGCTCCATTGGATTGCCAAGGGTGTAGCCTTTTACAATCTCAACCGCTTTGGCGACAAAATCATCGTAGAGGCTTTCGTGGACATAGATCCGCTCGATGCCACAGCAGCACTGGCCGGAGTTAAACATGGCGCCGTCGATCAGCGTATCGACCGCCGCATCCAGATCGGCATCTTCCATCACATAGCCGGGATCTTTACCGCCAAGCTCGGTACCGACGCCAGTGAAGGTGCCCGCTGCGGCGCGCTCCATAGCCTGACCGCCGCCGACCGAGCCGGTGAAGTTCACAAAGTCAAAGGCATTGCCTGCGATCAGCGCGTTGGTGACATCATGGCTCAGGAAAACGTTCTGGAACACATCTTCGGGCACACCTGCGGCGTGAAACGCCTGTGCCATACGCTCGCCCACCAGAAGGGTCTGGGTCGCGTGTTTCAACACAACGGTGTTGCCGGCAATCAGCGCAGGTGCCACGGTGTTGATCGCGGTCATATAGGGATAGTTCCAGGGGGCGACAACAAACACCACGCCGTGGGGAATACGTTTGATGTAGCGCTTAAAGCTTGCGTCATCGCCCACCTGGATATCGGCCAACGCATTGGCCGCAATCGATGCCATGTGGCTGGCGCGCTCGTTAAAGCCGCCAAATTCACCACCATAGCGCACCGGGCGGCCCATCATATGGGCCAGCTCCGGCACAATCTCATCATTCATCTCGCCCACAGCGGCGACACCGGCCATGACCAGGTCAACGCGCTCTTGCAGTGGACGCGCAGCCCAGGCCGCCTGAGCGGCTTTTGCGCGTCCAGCGGCGTCATATGCGGCATCTAGTGACAGAACCGCCCGTTCGGCAAAGACCGAACCATCAATCGGCGAGATGCATTTCAGCGTCTGGCTCATGCCAAACCTCCTTTGTTGAAAACGGCCCCTAAAGTGTCTTCGGGCCAAAAAACGTCTCCGGACAACCGCGACCCAATGGGTCGCAGAGGGGGCACGCCCCCTCCCCGGTGTGTCAGATCACGCGCGTTCTAACCCGCGTGCGATTTCGTAATCGGTCACAACCCGATCGAACTCTTCAATTTCCCATTCAGCCGCGCGGGCATAGTGGTCAATGACATCTTCGCCCATCGCCTCACGCAGCATGGCCGAGGTGTTCAGCGTTTCGCGCGCATCCCGCAGGGTGCGTGGGATATGTTGCTTGTCGTCGTCCGAATAGGCATCCCCGGCAAAGGCCTCGCCCAGGCTCAGGCCTTCTTCGATCCCTTTCAGGCCCGCCGCCAGCATGGCCGCCTGTGCCAGATAGGGGTTCATGTCCGCACCCGGAATACGGCATTCGACACGCACTGCTTTGGTGCCGTCGCCACACAGACGGAAGGCCGCCGTGCGGTTATCCACCGACCAGACCACCTGCGTTGGGGCAAAGCTGCCTTTGGCAAAACGTTTGTAGCTGTTGATATAAGGCGCCATAAAATAGGTGTAGTCGCTGGCGTATTTGATCAGTCCGGCCATGTACTGATCCATCAGTTCGGATTTTGCCAGTGGCCGCTCGGGATCAAAAAACGCGTTGCCGCCGTCTTTCCAGAGCGATTGGTGCACATGGCTGGCGCTCCCCACACGGTCTTTGCTCCACTTCGGCAGGAAGCTGGCGGCATGGCCGTGGATATGAGCGATTTCCTTCACACCATGTTTGGCCAAGGTATGGTGGTCGGCGGTGTCGAGCGCCTCGGCATATTTGACGTTCAGCTCTTCCTGACCGGCCTCGGCCTCACCTTTGCTGCCCTCAATCGGGATGCCCATTTTGCGCAGGTGATTGCGGATCGGGCGCATCACATGTTCTTCTTTGGTGGTCTGGAAGATGTTGTAATCTTCATTGTAGTTCGAGATCGGCTCAAGCTTGAACCCGTTCTTAGCAATCTCGTCATGGGTGCCATTGAACAGGAAAAACTCCAGCTCGGTGGCCATGATTGGCGTTAGCCCCATCTCAGTGGCACGCGCAATCTGTTTCTTCAGCATCTGGCGCGGCGCGTGGGGTACGGGCTCATGGGTGTGATGATCGAGAATATCACACAACACCATGGCCGTGCCTTCAAGCCATGGCACCGGACGGATTGTGGTCAAATCCGGTTTCATGACGTAGTCGCCATAACCGCTTTCCCAGCTGGTCGAGGCAAACCCTTCGGGTGTCGACATCACCAGATCGGTGGCCAGCAAATAGTTGCAGCAATGGGTTTCGCCCTCTGCCATCTCAAGGAAAGCTTCTGCGTGGAACCGCTTGCCCATCAAGCGGCCCTGCATGTCCACCAGACAGACCAGAACCGTATCGATGTCACCCTCGGTCACCTGACCGCGCAACTGTTCCAGAGCCATGTGTTCGCTCATGTGCTTTCCCTTTCCTCCGGCCGGGGGGCTATCCCCCGACCCCTACGCCGTCATGTCGGATCGGCGTCTTCGGTTTCCATTTCAACAACCAGACGTGTTTCCAAAATCTGGCCACTTTTATACAAGCGCGGATAGGCAACCGCTGAGACATGCCCATGCAGGTCGCGCAATGCACGCAGTGTTTCGAGATGCAGGTCAGAGCTTTGAAAGCTCTCACTGGTGCCTTTTTCCAACCGGCGCAGGTGCGCCTTACGGCTGGCGCGCTCCATGCGTTTGACTTCAGCTTTTTCAAGCACCAGGCGGCGCGCGCATTCCAGATCATCCACCAACAGAACATGCCGGGCGAGCGCAAAGCTCTTGAGGATTTCCCCATGCAGGTCCGCCAGCTCGTTCCAGCCAGTGGTTGAGAACTGTGCCCGTTCGCTGTGTTTGCGTTGAATGATCCGTGTCAAGCGTTGCGAAACGATGTCACCGGCGGCTTCCAGACGGATGGCATATTCCACCAAGCCACGCGCGGCCTTGGTTTCGTCTTTGCTCATCTTCTTGTGCGGCATTCGGGCGACAAACTTGCGGATCTCGTCCAGCTGATCGTTGACCAGATCGTCCTGCTGCCAGAGCGCGGCAATCGCATCCGCATCATCTTGCTCATAGAGATCCAGAACCGGGCGGAACATCCGTTCGATCTGGGTCACCATCTGCAACAACTCCTGACGCACCGACGACATCGCGACGGCTGCCTGCGCGTCGTCGACATCCACAAGCGGGCTCAAGGGGCGTCTGAATTGTTCAAGCGGATCAGTTTCTTCTGCCTTCTGCGGCATAAACAGCGCCAGTGGGCGTTCAAGCGTGCTGGCAAACCCGATGAACAGCACGGCCACAAGCGCGTTAAAACCAATATGCGCCAAAACCAACGATTGACCGGGGCCTGCAATCATCAGCGACGCGGCCATACCAGAAAGATTTAGGGCTAGTAGAAGAACAAAGGCGGCGGACCCACGGACCATGGCATTGGCCACAGGTATCCGACGCGGGCCAACAGAAAGATCACGTGTGAGCCAGATCGGGATCAAGGCGCTGCCAAGGTTCGCTCCTAGCACCAGCGACAGACCGGCCTCAAAGGGCAAGGCGCCAACTTGAACCAAAGTCACACACATCAGAATGGCTGCGACCGAGGAATGCATGACAAAAGCCAGTGCCGCTCCGACGATAAAGGCGGTCAAATAGTCATTTGCCAGATACCCCGCGACGGCAGGCAGAAAGGCGCTGTTGCGAATGGGATCAACTGCATCCCGCAGGAATTGAAGTGAAATAAGAATAAAGGCCACACCGAGAAGGATGCGCCCAATCAGCCGCACATTTGAGCGATCTGCCTTGAGATACATCCAGCCACCGGCGGCCAGAAGCACAGGCTGTAGCCAGCTGAGATCAACAGAGAGGATCTGGATCACCAGCGCGCTGCCAAGGTCCGCACCCAGCACACCCGCCAAGGCAATGCCAAAGGGCACCATGCCCGCAGCGGCAAATCCTGTCAGCAGCAAAGCCACGGCCGCCGAGCTTTGGATAATTACCGCAAGGCCAAGCCCCGCGCCACCGGCCAGAACCGGGTTATTGTGACCTACCAATACCTTCTGAAACAAAGATCCAAAGCGTCGCTCGATCCCGGTGCGCACCAAACGCACCGCGAACAGCAACAACATGGTTGCCGCAAAGATTTGCAACAGGAAGCCTGCAATCGCCATTATACTGCCCTTTCATCGTCGGATGACGGGCATGTATATACAATGTCCAGCGATATGATAGCGCAAAACGTCACGTTTGGATCAACCTTTCGGGAAAGGTGGCGCCACGGGGGCGCCACCAGATGTTTTAGCCGTAGCGGTAAGGACGGCCTGCTTTTTGCATGTCCGCGTTGTACTTCTTGATGATTTCAACAACTTTGGCCTTGGTTGGGCTTTCCGCTGCGATCTCATCCCAGAACTTGTACGCCGCGTCTTCCACGGTTGCCCATTCCTCATCGGGGATCGAGGTGAGCTCCATTTTCGGGCCATTGACGCGCAGGTCGGCTTCACCACCCCAGTACCACCACTGGCGATAGTAGTGCGACTGGTCACAGCAGACACGGAACAGGGTCTGCAGATCCGCAGGCAGCTCTTCCCAACGGCCCATGTTGGCAAAGAACGATCCCGCCCATGCGCCCGAAATGTTGTTGGTCAGGAAGTAGTTGGTCACATCGGCCCAACCCACGGTGTAGTCTTCGGTGATGCCCGACCATGCGATGCCGTCAAGCTCGCCTGTCTGCATGGCAACTTCGATGTCTTCCCACGGCAGGGTCACAGGAACCACACCGAACTGCGACAGGAAACGACCCGCTGTTGGGAAGGTGAAGACGCGCTTGCCCTTCAGATCAGCAAGGCTACGGATCGGGTCTTTGGTGGCAAAGTGGCACGGATCCCAGGCACCGGCGCTGATGTGTTTCACACCTACGGCCGAGTATTCTTTGTCCCAGATCTCATTCAGGCCGTACTGGTTGAACAGCACAGGCACGTCGAGCGAGTAACGCGAGGCAAAGGGGAAATAGCCGCCAAACACAGTGACATCGGTGGGCGACGCCATGCTGTCATCATCCGACTGAACCGCGTCAATGGTGCCGCGCTGCATGGCCTGGAACAGTTCACCAGTTGGGACAAGCTGGTCAGCATAGAACAGCTCGATCTGCATGCGGTCGCCTGCGATCTGGTTGAACTTGTCAATCGCGGGTTTCACCACATGCTCGGCCAGCGCCGAACCAGCATAGGTCTGCATGCGCCATTTGATCTGGCTCTGGGCGATGGCTGGGGTGGCCAAAGGCGCCGCCGCAGCACCCACCGCTGCGGTGGTCAGAAACTTACGTCTCGTTGTCGTCATGGTTTAACTCCTAGTTGGTTGAAATCTGGCCCCTTGCCGGAGCTCTGGTTAATTGTTGTAGACATAGCCCGGCAGCCAAAGCGCGATCTGCGGGAACATCATCACGATGCTCAACGCGAGGGTCATCACGAGGACAAAGGGCAGGATCGAACCGTAGATATCCTTCAGCGTGATCTCTTTTGGGGCCATGGCCCGCATCAGGAACAGGTTGTAGCCGAAGGGCGGCGTCATATAGGCGATCTGGGTGGTGATGGTGTACAGGACGCCGTACCAGATCAGATCAAAGCCAAGCACCTTGACCAGCGGCACATAAAGCGGCGCGACAATCACCAGCATTGCGGTGTCATCCAGGAAGGTGCCCATCAGGATAAAGCTCAGCTGCATCAGAATCAGGATCATCCAGGGATCAAGGCCCAGCTGTTCGGTGAACAGGTCTTTGATCGCATTGACCGCGCCCAACCCATCAAACACCGCGCCAAAGGCTAGCGCCGCCAGAATGATCCACATGAACATGCAGGAAATGCCAAGCGTGTTGCGCACCGAGGATTCAAACACCTCACGGGTCATGCGGCCTTTCACAACCGCAGCCAGAAAGGCCGTGATCGCGCCGATTGCCGAGCTTTCTACAAGCGAGGTCCAGCCATTGACAAAAGGCACCATCATCGCGGCGAAAATTCCGACCGGCAGCAGACCAGCCCGCAAAAGCGCGAGCTTTTCGCTCATGGGAATGTCACGCTCTTCTTTCGGCAAAACCGGCCCAAGCGTAGGGTTCATCTTACAGCGGATCACAATATAGGCGATGAACATCGCGGCCATCATCAGGCCTGGCACAACACCCGCAAGCCACAGCTGACCAACCGGTTGGCGGGCGATCATCGCATAGAGCACCAGAACAACCGACGGTGGGACAAGAATCCCAAGACTAGATCCAGCTTGGACCACCCCCGTGACCATGCGTTTGTCATAGCCACGTTTCAAAAGCTCAGGCAGTGCGATGGTGGCACCAATGGCCATACCTGCCACTGATAGACCGTTCATGGCCGAGATCAGCACCATCAGGCCGATAGTGCCAATGGCCAAACCGCCATTAAGGCCACCCATCCAGACGTGGAACATCTTGTAGAGATCGTCGGCGATTTTGGATTCCGACAGGACATAACCCATGAAGATGAACATCGGCAGCGTCAGCAGCGGATACCATTTCATCAGCTTCATGGCCGAGGAAAAGGCGATGTCATAGCCTCCCCGGTCCCCCCAAAGGGCCAGAGCCGCAATCACGGCCACAAAACCAATGGCACCAAACACGCGCTGACCCGACAGCAGCATAGCCATCATCGACGCGAACATGGCGATCGCGATCACCTCATACGACATGGGGGATCTCCTCTCCGCGCAGGCGCAGAATGTCTTTGAATAGTTCCGAAATGGCCTGAAGCAGCATCAAGAAGACACCAATGACCATGATAAGTTTGATGGGCCAGATATAGGGGCGCCATGCGGTAGACGAGCGCTCCATGCGTCCGATTTCCTCAGCCCCCGTGACCAACCCGGTGAAGAAGCCAATCGGGTTTGTGCCCCAGTAGCCAAAGGAGTAGGCCAGCGAGCTGAGACCGCCATAAAGAAGCACGCCGAGATAGAACATCAGGAAGAGCACCGTCATGGTGTCGATCATCGCTTTGCGGCGATTGCTCCAGTTGCCATAGAGCAGATCCATCCGCACGTTTGATCCCATCTGGATCGAATAGGGCCCGCCCAGAATGTAGTAGGCCACCATGGCAAACTGCGCCATTTCAAGGGTCCAGAGCGTGGGGTTGAAGAAGGTCTTTGAAATCGACGACCAGAGCAGGATCGCCATCATGACAAAGATGCCATACATGGTAACCCGGCCAATCCGGTAATTGATCGCATCAACGATGCGAATAAAGGCGTGCATGGCGCCTGTCATGGTTATCCCCCCTCACCCCTGCCCTGCGGCAGATCGGCGATTGCCTGTAAGATCCATGGCGCCAAAAGCGCAGCAAGCCTGCGCTCCTCCTCTGGCGTCCGGATCAGATCATTGCGAATTTCGATCATCACATTGCGCAGCCCATTGTCTGAGCCGTGCAGATCCAGCGAATGCGCCACCCCGTCTTGCGGGCCATAGGGTTCATTCAGCTGTACATTAAACGGCGTACCCATGTCAGACCGCTCCATCATGGCCTCAGCCAGCGCAGGGTCCCGCCCATGCAAGACACCAATTTCCACCGCGCGCTCTGCGCCTTTGTAGATCGGGGTAAAGCTGTGCATGGTGACGATCACCGGATGGTCGGACTGGGCCAATGTTTCCGCGACGGCGGCACAGAACGGGGCATAGATCCCATCCACCCGTGCCTGCCGATCCTGAGCCGATAGCCCCTGATTTCCGGGGATTTCGTAGATCTCGCTTTTCTCGGGCATGGCGCTCGGCGCCTCGGGCGGGCGGTTGCAGTCATACAACAGACGCGACAACCCGCCATAGACCAGCGCCGCCTTCAGGTGCTCGGCCAAGGCCTTGGCCACCCCAAGCGCACCTGGGTCCCAAGCGGCGTGGCTTGTAGCCACCTCAGGCGCAAGCCCAAGATCACCCCCTTCAGGAATGCGATTTGAGGCATGTTCACACAAGATGACGATACCGGCCCCGGGCTTGGGGTCGACATGCACAGGCTCGGAAAAGAGCGAATCTGTTTCGGCGTGTTTCATGGTGAAGAGTTTTCTTCAGAGAGGTGTGTCACGTCAATATTTTTCTGAAACTATTGCTTCAGAATGCTTGTCAGTGTTAGTTTCGCTTCAGAAACATGCGTTCATATGAGGCACTTATGGCCACCGTTGCGGAAATCTTGATCAGTCGAAAAGAAGACATGACCCGCGCGGAACGGCAATTGAGTGACGTCATCATGGACAATTACCCGATCTCAGGATTGGGCAGCACAACCGAGCTTGCGGCAGCGGCGGGTGTCTCGACGCCAACCGTGGCGCGGCTGGTGCAAAAGCTTGGGTTTGCGGGGTATCCCACCTTTCAGGCCGCCTTGCGGTCTGAGCTAGGTGCAATGATTCAAGACCCTGTTTCCAAAAGAGAAACCTGGCAAACCCACCTACCGCAGGAACATATCCTGTCGCGCTATGCCGAAGCCGCACAGGACAATATCCGGCGCACCTTGGAAAACATGGATCTTGGGGATTTTGACGGGGTCTGCGGATTGCTGGCCGATCCCAATCGCCGTGTTTACATCACCGGTGGCCGCCTGAGCAGCACGCTGGCCCGCAGCCTCTATTTGCACCTGCAAATGATCCGTCCGGATGTGGTGCTGATCCCCGGTGAGGCCTCGTGGCCCCACATCATTCTCGACATCAAACCCGGCGATGTTTTTGTGGTGTTTGATATCCGCCGCTATGAAAACCAGTCATTGACCATGGGGGAAATGGCCCATAACCGCGGGGCCAAGCTTGTGTTGTTCACCGATCAATGGCGGTCCCCTCTGGACCGTTTGGCCGATCACACACTGGCGGGGCGCATTTCCGTGCCCTCGGCCTGGGATTCCGGTATGAGCCTGATGCTCTTGGTCGAATCCCTGATTGCAGCCGTGCAGGAAGAACATTGGGAAACGGTCAAAGAGCGCACTGATGCGCTGGAACAGGCCTTTGATCAGACCCGCCTGTTCCGCAAATTCACCTAGGCCTCTTTCAACGCTTTCTGCATCGCCACAATACGCGCATCGCGGATCGCGGCCATGTCGTTCACATTGGCGCCCTGCAAACTCTCGTCCAGCCCCGCAACCAGAAGCTTGATGGTGTCTGGCGTCAGAGTTGGCTGGCCCATATCCTGCCACCACCCATTGAACATGCCGGTGAAATGATCACAGAACCCTGCAAGACCTGCCTGCCCTGCGCCCAGTCCAAAGGTGGTTGTCGGCCCAAACGCCGCCCAGCGCAGGCCGGGACCGGCCGAAACGGCCTTGTCCACGTCTTCTACACTGGCGACGCCGCTTTCGACCAGATGGATCGCCTCGCGCCAGATGGCCGCCTGCAGCCGGTTTGCGACATGGCCGGGAATTTCTTTGTTCAGCCGGATCGTGGTTTTGCCGACATCTTGGTAAAACGCCTCTGCCGCATCCAGTACCCCCGCTTCGGTGCGTTCATTTTCCATCAACTCGACCAATGGGATCAGATGGGGCGGATTAAACGGATGCCCCAGCACAAAGCGCGCCGGATCCTGCCATCCGGTCTGCATCTGGGTCAGCGTTAGGCCAGACGCCGAACTGGCGACAATGGTGTCCTCGCGCAAGATGGGTTCGATTTCGGTAAATGTCGCCTGTTTGATTGGCAAGCGCTCTGGCACGTTTTCCTGAACAAACCCCGCGCCCTCAACGGCCGCCGCCGCACTGTTATGGAAACTCATCGCCTCCGGGCTGCCCCGTTTTGTCAGCCCCAGATCCTCAAGCGCGGTCCAGGCGCGTTCGACATAGGCGCGCACCTTCGCCTCAGCTTTAGGATCTGGATCAAACACCGCAACCGATCGACCCGAGGCCAGGAACAGCGCAGTCCAGCTAGCCCCAATCACCCCCGCGCCCAAAACGGCCGTATGAGAAGTGTCTGTCATGGGGAGCCTCCGAAATCAGTGTGCTGACGCGCAATCTAGCGGCGACACCCACAGTCAACAATTGCGCCATGCCGGTTCTGACGCAGGGTTACAAGCCTGCAAAAACGACACAACGTCGTCGAATTCAAACAGACATTCCCCCGCGCGCGCTGTAAGCCGAGCCCGCGCAGAACGAGGACGAGCATGGCACTTTCCCTAGGAGTGGACACCGGCGGCACCTATACGGATGCTGTCTTGATCGAAGACGAGAAAACCGTGATTGCGGCGGCCAAGTCGCTGACAACCCGCCATGATCTGGCCGAGGGGATCGGCAAGGCTGTTGAAACCGTGCTCAAAGATGCCGGAGCTGATGCGTCAAAGATCACTCTGGCCTCGCTCTCGACCACCCTCGCGACCAACGCGCTGATCGAAGGTCAGGGCGAACGCATTGGCTTGGTTCTGGTGGGTTTCACCGAAGACAACATGCAGCGGCATGGTCTGGCGGATGCCTTAGGGGATGAACCCTTTTGCATCATTGACGGCGGCCATGACCATGCGGGCAATCAGGCCACGCCTTTGGATGAAGACGCGCTGCGCAGCTGGCTCGAAGCCCATAAAGACGATGTGTCAGGATTTGCGGTGGCCGCGCAGTTTGCCACGCGTAACACGGCACACGAACGTCGCGTGCAAGAGATGATCGGTGAGATCACCGGCAAACCGGTGAGCTGTTCTCACCACCTTAGCGCCAAGTTAAACGGTCCAAAACGCGCGCTGACGGCCGTTCTGAACGCACGCCTGATCGGTATGATTGACCGGCTGATCACCCGGGCGCAGACCCGACTGGGAGAGCTGGGTATCACCGCCCCGCTGATGGTGGTGCGTGGCGATGGCGCCTTGATTTCTGCCGAGTTTGCGTTGGAACGCCCGATTGAAACCATTCTCAGCGGTCCGGCGGCCAGTATTGTTGGGGCGCGCTGGATGACCGGCGCCACAGATGCGCTTGTGTCTGATATCGGTGGCACCACCACGGATGTGGCCGTACTGCGCGATGGTCGACCTGCCATTGATCCAGAAGGCGCCCGCGTCGGCCCTTACCGCACTATGGTCGAGGCGGTCGCGATGCGCACGACCGGACTTGGCGGTGACAGCGAGGTGCATATTGTGACCGAAGGGTTGCAAGGCGGCCTGACGCTTGGACCACGCCGTGTGTTGCCTACATCCCTTATGGCGATGATGGCCCCGGATCTGGTCCACGAAGAACTCGACCGCCAACTGCGCAGCACCACCCTGTCCGAGCATTATGCCCGCTTTGTGCGCGCGGTGCCCGGCGCGCGTCAGGACGGTCTGCGCCCACGTGACAGCGCACTTCTTGAGCGGATAGGCGACCAGATCCACCCGCTTGGGGCCGTATTGAAGACCCGGCTTGAGCAAAGCTCGCTCAAACGGTTGATCGAACGCGGGTTGGTGCAGGTGTCGTTTGTCACCCCCACCGACGCCAGCCATGTGCTTGGGCGGGCGGATGCCTGGGATACAAAGGCCGCTGAAATGGCGCTTGAACTTTGCGCCCGTCAACGCATTGGCACCGGTGCCATGGTTGCGGGATCGGCAAAAGAATTGGCGGAACGCATCATCAATCAGCTGACCCATCAAACCGGCATTGCTCTGCTGGAAACCGCGTTTGCAGAAGACGCGCATGACTTTGGCCTTCCCGCTCAGGATCTGGCTCGCCATGTTCTCACCCACCAGGGGTTGGCGGAACACCGTGGATTGCTGAAACTGAATGCTGGCCTCAACCTGCCTGTCATCGGATTGGGTGCCTCGGCAGCCACCTATTATCCCGCTGTGGGTGAGATGTTGCATTGCACCATGTCTTTGCCAAGCCATGCTCATGTTGCCAATGCCATTGGCGCAGTGGTTGGGCGTATCACCCTGCGCCGCAGTGCCTCGCTTACCAGCCCCTCCGAGGGGCTGTTTCGGGCACATCTGGAGAGTGGTCCCAAGGACTTCAACGACGTAGAGGCCGCTCTGAGCTTTTTGGAAAACACCCTGTCAGAGGCCGCCCGTAGCGCAGCCGAAGCCTCGGGCGCGGAAGACATCCATGTCAGCACCCACCGTGACATGCGCACCGCGCAGGTAGAAAACCAGAAGGTGTTTTTTGATGCTGAGGTGACGGCAGAGGCCTCGGGGCGGCCCCGCATCACCGGGTAAGGCCGGGCGATTAGCCCGCCACCACCTCGTAGAGAAGTTTGAGCGACACAACCGCCAGTGCCACCTCGACCAGCAGAAAGAACAGCTTTTCAGGCATCAGGCGTGACACTGTCGCGCCGCTCCAGGCCCCCAACAACGCCAGCGGGGCAAGCCAAACGGCCTGTCCCAAACTATCCCAGGTGATCTGCCCAGCCAGAACAAAGGGCGGGACTTTGACAAGGTTCACCACAGAAAAGAAGATTGTGGTGGTGCCAAGGTAGACCATTTTGTCGAGCTTCTGTGGCAGCACATATGCCTGAAAGGGCGGACCACCTGCATGTGAGATATAGCTCGTGAGGCCGGCCAATGTGCCCCACACGATCCCGCGCGGGACATCCGCTGGACGGGCGGGCACCTCTGTTTTCGATATCCTTTGGCGCAAAGCGGTGAAGAGATACGACAGTCCAATCCCCACCAAAAGCAGTTTAACGGCATCCCCCGGAACCAATGACACCGCGCTATAGCCAACCAGAATGCCCACCAATGCGCCGGGCAGCAGGATCATCAGATTGCGCCGCGAAAAGGCTTTGCGGAACAGATAAACCGCATAGGCATCCGCGACGATATAGATCGGCAGCAGCAGCCCCGCAGCGAGAGCGGGATCCATGTAGAGCGACAGCAAAGGCACCGACAGCAGCGCAATCATCGGCACGCCGCCTTTGGACAATCCCATCAAAAACGCGGCGGCCCCTGCGGCAATCCAAAATTCCAAATGCTCGGCCTCAGAATGGTTTAATCCCCGATCTCATATCGTGCCTGATCACAAATGAACACAGGTCAGCGGATAGGCGGCTCAGCCTTCGACTATACAGCGCTGATCACCACTCGTTTCGAAATGCGCGCGGCAGGCTTCGACAAAGTGCTGAACAAGGCGACGCGGCTGTAACGTGTCATAGCCGATGGCCAGCGTCAGCGGCGGAACAACGGTGTCAATCGGCAGACACACAACCTCACCACCGCCATAGGTCTGAGCCGTCAGGGGCCGCATATTTAGCACGGCACATCCCTGCCCCGCCCCAACAAGGCTACGTACCATTTCGGTTGAATTGGCATATGCCGCAACGGTGATCTGGGCATCCTGAGTTGCAAAAAGCTGATGATAATAGGCCGAGGCTACGGGTCGGTCGAGCACCACCAATCGCTCGCAGGCGATCTCGGACAGGGTCACACGGGGTTTGCGCGCCAAGGCGTGTCCTGCGGGCACCAGAAAATAAGCTGGAGCGGAGACTAAGACATCATAGTCGATCGAGGGTTGCGCGCCTTCGCTCACAAACAAGATGACATCATAGGCTCCGCTGAGCAGCCCGGCCTGCGCTGCGTCGTTGTCGCATTCCTCAAGATGCAGCACCACATCGTTTTCAGAGGGAAGAAAGTCACCAAAGATACAGGGCAAAAAAGCTGGCGCCACCGGCGCATAATACCCCACACGCAGAACGCCCCCCAAGGCGTGTTTCAGGTCGGCCCCCTCGGCAAGAATGGCGCGATAGTCTTCCAGAAGGCGTTCAAACTTCTGCGCAATCAGCTTGCCACTCGCATTGGCCTGAATACCGCGCGAACGCTGGCGTGTGACCAAAGTTAGCTCGAGGGTCTCTTCCACCTGATCAATCGCCGCCGAGACCGCAGAGGCCGCGATGTTCAGCTCTTCGGCGGCCCGCGCGATGCTTCCATGTGCAAGAGCCGTGTTGAAGTAGCGCATGGATCTGAGCGAAATTGCCATCCTAAACCTGTTTTTCCGAGTTTATTCCTCTATTCATTCTGTTTGTTGCAGGAAGCCGCAGCTGTCAATCATAGGCCTAGCACAGAACGCGAGGGTGATATGTCTGACGAGCAACTTAAGGGGTGGCATCACCTGCCCGAAATCCCGATTAAAACCTCTCCCTTTTTCATCTGGCCTCTGCAGCCCGTAGAGATGGTGAAATGGGTCTGGAACTCTTGGTTGCTGATCACCGAAAAGCTGATTGTGCTGGGTATCGCTGTCGCCTGTTACGTCTGGTTCCAGCCCTCTTTGGCAGAGGTCAAGAGCTTTGAGTTTGGCTGGATTGCCCAGATGTATGCGCGCAATATCATCCTGACCCTGCTGGTCGCTGGATCGCTTCATGCGTGGTTTTACACGCTGTCCGTGCAGGGCCAGAAGCTCAAATATGATCCACGCCCCTTGATGGTCAACGGCAGGCAGTTCACCCTGGGCGGACAGATCCGGGACAATATGTTCTGGACGCTCGGCAGCGGCGTTGCGATCTGGACCGCCTATGAGGTGTTGATGTTCTGGGCTTTGGCAAACGGCCATATTACCCTGATCACCTTTGCCGCAAACCCGGTTTGGTTTGTCGCCATCTTCCTGCTTATTCCAATCTGGGAAAGCCTGTATTTCTACGTCATTCACCGGGCGCTTCATATTCCGGTTCTCTACAAACACATCCACGCGCTGCATCATCGCAATATCAACGTTGGCCCGTGGTCCGGCATGTCAATGCACCCGGTAGAACAACTGATCTTTCTGGGGTCGGTTCTGATCCATCTCGTGATCGGAGCGCATCCGATCCATCTGTTGTTCCATCTCCAGTATTACTTCCTCACCGCGATCACCACGCACACCGGATATCAGGGGCTTTTGCTGAGTGACAAAAACCGTCTGGCGCTTGGGACATTTCACCATCAGATGCACCACAGGTATTTCGAATGTAACTACGGCAGTCTGGAAATTCCGTGGGACAAATGGTTTGGTTCCTTTCATGACGGCACGGTCGCGGCCAATGAGAAGATCAAAGAGCGTCGCAAAAGCATGATGTGAGACGATTGAGGTCTGAAGAACCAGGACAACAAACAGGGCCCCGATGGGGCCCTGATGTGAATTTGCTGAATTCCCATTCCAGTCAGTGGACCGTTAGAAATCTGCCCAAGCTGAGTTCGCCGCCTGCTTCGGCTCGGTCGGTTGAACCACTGCGGGCGCTTCCCATTGATCCTGCGCTTCAAACTGAACCGGCTCTTTCGTGGCTTTGCGCATCACAGGTTCACGAAGCGCACTGTCATCCACGGCAAACTGCGAAACCATATCGCGTAGACCAACGGCTTTCTCCTGCAACTCGCGGCCAGCCGAAGCGTTCTCGCCAACCATCGCGGCGTTTTGCTGGGTCACCTGATCCAGCATGGTGATGCCGTTGTTGATCTCCGACAATCCCTGCGCCTGTTCGGATGCGCCCGCCGCGATATCATCGACAAGCTTGGACACTTCCGCCACTTCATCCAGAATTTGGTCGATCGCAGCCCCCATATCGGACACGAGGTTTACACCCTCACTTACATTGCTGTTTGAACTCAGGATCAAATTGCGAATTTCGGCCGCGCTGTCAGACGACCGCTGGGCCAACCCGCGCACTTCAGAGGCCACCACAGCAAACCCCTGCCCGGCTTGACCGGCCCGTGCAGCTTCTACGCCTGCGTTCAGTGACAAGAGATTGGTTTGGAAGGCAATGTCTTCCATAACTGCGATGATCTGGCTGATCTGCGCGGAGGAGTTTTCGATTTGCCCCATCGCCTGAACTGCGCGCTCACGCACCTCTTTGCCGCGCTCTGCCTGATTGCGCGCCGCCGCCGCCGCAACAACAATCTGTTTCGCACCTTCGGCATTTGAGGTCACGCTGGTGGTGATCTCTTCCATCGCCGCCGCGGTTTCTTCAAGCGTCGCCGCCTGATTTTCGGTCCGCTGCGACAGGCTATCGGCACCTTCAACGAGAATGCGGGCATCATCATCGATGGCTTCAGCGCTCATACGCAGTTCACCAATGATCGCGGCGAGCGAAGTAACCGACCGATTGAAATTCACTCGCAGGGTTTCGTATTCTTCGCCCAGCGGTTCATCGATTTGTGACCCCAGATCACCTTCTGCCAGCTGCTGCAAAGCCCCGGACAAACGTCCAACAACCTGCGCCTGATTTTCGGCATGGCGTTCACGCTCTTCTTTGGCTTTTTCGCCCACCTCAAGCGTTTCTTTGAACTCCTCCAGCGACCCCGCGATGCGCCCAAGCTCATCCGAATAATTCAGACCATTCACAGGCGTGTCGTAATCCCCGTCTGAAATTCCCTCAACGCTTTCGGCCAGCGCTGCAACACGGCCGGTCAACAAGCGCGCCACAACAAAGGACACCCCTAGAACAAGCAACAGCGTCACGCCAACCTGCGCAAGGGTCAGATAAAACAGCGAGGTTTGTTCTGCATTGGCCTCGCTCAGGTCTTGTTCCAAAACGATATGCCAATTGGTCCCATCCCGCACCAAGGTGTCTGACCGCACGATGACCGGGTTCCCCGAGAGACCAGCGTCGCCTTCGCCTTCAACATGCTCGCTATTTCGAGCCGCAACGATGTGCGAAAGATCAGGCAGCTTATCAAAAATCTTATGCCCGCCCTCTTTCGCAGAGCTGGACAAGGCGCGGCCCTCATCATCGACCATATAGACCAGGCCCGTTTCACCAAGCAGTTCCGATTTCGACAGGATATGGGTCACCTGTGATTCTACATCAATCTGCAGGGCAACAACACCGATACGCGTGCCCTGTTCATTGTAAACAGGCGCGCCCAGGAACTTGGCGGGCGCTCCCGCACTTGGGGCATAGGGGGCGAAATCCGAGAAAACGACCTGGTTACGCTCACCTTTCATCGCTTGCCGATACACATCCCCCAGACCGCTGTCTGCGTAGGGGCCATTCAGGACGTTCGTGGCAAAGTCCGCCTCTTTGAACACCGAGTAGATCAGGTTGCCGCGCGTATCGAACAGGAACAGATCATAATACCCGCGATCGTGCTGAAACCGCTGAAAGCTGTGATGATAGTGAATGTGCTCTTTGTTCCAGAGCGTATCCACCTTCGCATCGGTCAGCTCGTATTTCTTACCCGCCTCATGGGGGTTGTCAGTGACATAGGTTTTCTGCAGTTGCTCGGCGGCCCCGCCCCCCAGCTCATCCCAGGCCTTGGTGAAGGCCGCAGTTGCCTCGGAAATGGCCTGATCTTCGGACAAGATGTCAATGTCGGCTTCGACCCACTCTAGCCAGACCTCCAATGCCTCAACCTTAGCGTGGATGAGATAGTTGAAGGCCGCATCCCGCTGATGCACCAGAGCCTGAGACGCCTGGAAAAAACTGACACAGGACACAGCAATCGCGATGATGATTGTTGGTACCGCAATTTGAAGTGGCATTTTCCACTTCAAATCCATTCGGTTCCAAAATGAGAGCATAGTCTTAGCTGGCATTACCGTCCTCCAGGTGTCCGTTTTGCAAAACGCGACAAACATCTTGTTACGGGCACAGATATGGCTCAAAAAAGCTTACACATCAGTTAATTACACTTTTGGAATGTGTGAACGAAACGCGGAAAAAAGGGGAGCATCCCTGCCCCAAACCGCTATCTTTTGGCTAATTTCGCACCAAAAGTAGCAATTTTCTATACGAATGGATACAACCGAAGGCAGACGAGTAGCTTTAGGAATTTTCGCCAGATCCGCTGCAAAACCCTGGGTGAATTAGTTCAAATTACATATGATCTACAAAAGTTCGCAATGGAGCCGGCCAAATTTGCAAACCTGTCAGGCGCGTCTTGCAACCGGATGCAATACGACAGCCTATCTTTGAGACGGTCTGCTGTATTGTGCGAACCTTGGTGGGGTTTCGCTTCCTTTGAGGGTGTCTCAAGCAGCTATTCGTACGTCCACCGTTTGGCGAGCACATGATCTTCAGCGGCGGAATATTCCCCACCAATGACCCCAGTCTGACAGATGCTGTGCCAAGCACTAGAATCAGCTAATGCTTCAACCTCGCTTGGGCTTCGTAAGGATGTCTATGACGGCCGTCTCGCCTCACGGGTGCTGACGTATGTTAAGGTTTCGCAGAGGATACTCCCGCACCCAACGTCTTTTCTAATTTTCGTCATCTGAAAAATTCTATGGAGCGAAGTGCCAGCTGTGGTGCGATTGAATAATACCAGTGCGTGTGGTTGGACACCTCAATCAACCAAACACTGTGACCCGCTTGAGAAAGGCGTTTCGCGGTAGACCGAACCGAGCTAGGTGTAAAAACCCTATCATTGTCACCGAAAAACATTTGAACAGGTATACGGTTTTTGACGGCCAAATTGAATTTGGCCACAAACTCGCCGCATGGACAGATACTGCCTCCCAGTCTCCAATTCCGAGATTTGCTAAGCGCAACGCAAATTTTCCACCCATAGAATGCCCTGCTAGGTAGACGCGATCTCGATCTATCGGATAGAACCTAGCCGCATCCTCAAGTAAGTTCGTCGAAACAAATGCTGCGTCTTCGATAAGATTCCAACCTTGGGCGCGCTTTGAGTTCGGAGCGATCAGAATAAAGTCATGATCGTCTAACACCTCTTTCCACATATCTAGCATCGCTCGTCCGTCTCGACCCGCGCCGTGAAGAAGGATTATCACGGGTCGTTCTTGCGAGGACTGGGCGCCAAGAGTGTAATAGGTTCTGGATATCTGATCGCCAAAGGCACCAAATCTGGGCATGTGCAGAAGCCGCTGTTCGCCAAGGTTTCTAGGCGCCCTGTAAGCTTTGCTACGTCCAAATGAAGTGCCTCTGATTTTCGCCTCTTCTATCAATGGGCCTTGTGCCCCCGGCACGATTGATCGAGCAGCCTCTAAAGTAAGTGTCACGTCCCGTAAGCTGG
>JAGDYZ010000009.1:0-158337 GCA_049116335.1 Pelagimonas sp.
CTTACCAGCTTACGGGACGTGACAGATAAGCGCGCTCATACTCAAACGCACCATCGTAAAGATAAGGGAACGCCCGAAACACCTCGATACGCAGGCGGGCGACATCATCTAAGGCCGCCTCCAAAGCGGCCCCGGTCAGGACCTCGACACGCATCAGGCTGAAACCTGACGGGTCCAATCAGCCAGATTATAATAGGTCACAACACGGGTGATGGCCCCCTGTTCCAGCGAAAAGAACGATCCCGCCGGGAGCCGATAGGTCTGGTTCCGCGCCTCCGGCAAACCCTCATCTGTCTGAAGATAGGTGCCATTGACGATGAACTCAGCCGAAGCGCGGGTACCCTCGTCATTCACAAAGATCACCATATCGGTTAGCGTCTCATCGTAGCTGCGGGTCATATGGTCACAAAACGCACGAAATTTGTCTTTGCCCGTGCGGACCTGCCCCTCATTCACGTGATGCGCCACATCCTCAGACAAGCAACCAATCATATCATCGGTGTTCTTCGCATTGAACGCATCAAAATAGCGCTGGATCGTGTCGCGGCTCATGTGCTGCCCCATTTCTGCGTCAGCTGCGCGACAATCTGATCGCGGGTCTGACGATAGGATTCAAGTTTCTGGTCTCGGGTTTCCCCGATACCCGTCGGATCCATGATCGGCCAATATTCCACCGTCAGATGGTAAAACCGCGTCAAATCCAACGCCTTGCGTTGCGAGGCAGGAGAGAGCGTGACAATCAGATCAAAGCCCGACAGGGCTTCGCCATATTCTTCCATTTCTTCAAAGCTGCGCGAGCGGTGACGCGACAATTCAACGTCAATTTCCGAACAGACCGAAATTGCAAATCCATCAATCTCGAGATCGTTCACCACGCCAACGGACTGAACATAGGCCTGGGTGCCAAACAGCTTTTTCATAATGCCTTCGGCCATGGGGGACCGCACAGCATTATGGTCACAACAAAACAAGATCGACTGGGGCAGATCGACCACGCTCAGCCCCCGAAATGTAAGACGCAGATCAGCGTGAACAAGCGACGCGAGGTGGCATCGTCAATCTCGGCCTTACCTTCGAGACGCTCCTGCAGGATCCGCGCGCCTTCGTTGTGAATGCCGCGCCGCGCCATGTCGATGGTTTCGATCTGACTGGGCGGCAGGGTCTTCACCGCATCAAAGTAGCTTTTGCAGATCTGAAAATAGTCTTTCACCACCTGCCGAAAGGGTGAGAGCGACAGGTGAAATTCCGCGGCCTTATCGTGGGCGGCGGTTTCAAGATCAAACACCAGACGCTTTTCGCGGATCGACAGCCCCAAATTATAGGGACCAGCCGGAACCTCGCGGTCATCCCGCGCTGGCAGCACAAAGCTGTTGTCCTCCATCAGATCGTACATCGCCACACGGCGTTCCTGTTCGATCTCCGGCGTGGGCGGCGGAAGATTGGCGTCATCCAATTCAATTTGCGCAATGCGGGTCATGGGCGCGGTGTCCAGTTCGGCAATGAGTTGCACATTGGTAGAGCGAGAAATCCGTTCGGGCAATGCTATTTCGCAGCTGCGGCAAACCGACTACAGTTCGCTGCAGGCGTAGGGGGTCAGCCATTCAGCTTACGCAACCGCGCAGTCACCGAAAGGCCGTGCGCTTCAAGGCTTTCTGAGGTGGCCAGAACTTCCGCCGCCGGGCCAATCGCCCGAAGCGCCTCCGGGCTCATTTTTGCCAGTGTGGTGCGTTTGATGAAATCCATCACCGACAGCCCCGAGCTAAACCGGGCTGAACGCGCCGTGGGCAGCACGTGGTTGGGGCCACCGACATAGTCGCCGATTGCTTCAGGGGTCCATTGGCCCAGGAAAATCGCACCGGCATGGGTGCATTTTTCAGCCAGCGCATCCGGATCGGCAACACAAAGCTCGAGGTGCTCGGGGGCGATCCGGTTCGACAGGGCCGCCGCCTCATCTAGATCTTTTACGACGATCACCGCGCCATAATCACGCCAGCTTGCGCCAGCAATCTCACGGCGCTCCAAGGTTTCGAGACGCGCCTCGACCGCCTGAACCACCTTTTGACCAAAGGCTTCGTCGGTGGTGATCAAAAGGGACTGCGCACTTTCATCATGTTCGGCCTGGCTCATCAGGTCCAGAGCGATCCAATCGGCATCGTTGTCCCCGTCAGCGATCACGAGGATCTCAGACGGGCCGGCAATCATATCAATGCCCACCTTGCCGAAAACGCGCCGCTTGGCCGCCGCGACAAAGGCATTCCCGGGACCGGTGATCTTATCAACGGCAGGAATGGTCTCAGTACCATAAGCCAGAGCCGCCACGGCCTGAGCTCCACCGATGCGATAAATCTCATCCACCCCAGCGATTTTTGCCGCCAGTAGAACCGCCGGGTTGGCGACCCCATCCGGCGTCGGCACGGTGATGGCCAGCCGTTCGACCCCAGCAACCTTGGCCGGGATCGCGTTCATCAAAACCGACGAGGGATACGAGGCCAAACCACCGGGCACATATAATCCCGCCGCTGAAACCGCAGTCCAGCGCCAGCCAAGCTCGGCGCCACTTTCATCGACCCAACGATCATCTTTGGGCATCTGGCGAATGTGATAGGCGCGAATACGCTCTGCCGCCAATTCCAAGGCGGCGCGTTCTTCATCCGAGACCTTGGCACATTCTGCCTCGATCTCTTCCGCACTAAACCGCATACTATCCGGCGTCAGGTCCATGCGATCAAATTTTGAGGTCAAATCAAGCACCGCCACGTCACCGCGCGCACGGACATCTTGAATAATCCCCGCCACCACATGATCCACATCCGGGCTATCTTCACGTTTGGCACTCAACAGCGCGGCAAACTCGGTTTCGAAACCATCAGACAGAGTGGACAGAAAAACGGGCATAGGGGGCTCCTCGTGTTTGGCCCTGCTTAAACTGCCCCTGCCCCAGCCTCAAGCCAGCGCATCACCCATCCAAACGTTTCAGCATAAGCAGATCGTCGCGGGGCACGCCGTTTACAAGGACGGAACGCGGGCGGCGGCCAAATTGCTCAAACCCTACGGCGCGATATAAATCGCGCGCCCGTGTGTTGGTCTCATCCACACAAAGCTCGACCTGAAGCAACCCGTCATTCTGGGCAGACTCCAGAACCGCCCCCAAAAGTTTGCGAGCCACTCCCCGCCCCTGTGCTTGGGGCAGTACATATAGCGGGCCAAAGTCACCAGTATGACGCAACCGTTCAAGCCCGGCGCGTTTCAGACTGGCAAGGCCAACCATGCCCCCCACATCAAATGCCCCCCAGTGCTGACCCGCCAAAAGCCCACCCAACACCTGAGCATCCGTCACGCCCAGCGCCTCTATCTCGGTCAGCAAAAAAGCCTCGGGAAAACGGCGCAATCCATCCAGCCAGAGGGCGCGATAGGCATGAAGATCATCCGCGTTCAATTTACGAATTTCAGTCAATGGAACAGGCACCTTTCCACGTGTTTCGCGGAAACTCTGTCTGTTCTAGGCGGCGTTCTCAACCAGATAACTGAGCCCCGGCCCCCATAGGACGGTATCTTGCGCAGAACGACAGGCGCGTATGGCTTCAAGACGCTTCTGCTGCATCAGTCGCACAATGCGCTCGGGATCCCCAAGACCAATTGCATTGGAGAACCACCTGGCGACGTCCTCCCGATGCATGGAATGAAACAGCTGCCCTTCGTGGCGCAGTTCAGCGGCTTCTGCCAAAGCGGTGTACATCCGCATCATGCCGTAAGACCCAAGGCTCCCGACATGAACGGCAATCGGGTAACTGCCTTTGTCTTCGCCGGTCTGAACACCTTGGTTGATGTGCCTGCGAAACTCTGCGAGCGAGGACTCGGTCAATTCAACATCAGAGATATCCTGAATGACAGGACGGGCCAGACTCGCAACGGTTGCACCCGCTTCGAGAAGTCGCGCACGACATTCCTTCATAATTTCGAGATCAAACTCACCATGAGTGTAGAGATAATACATCCCCAGCTCATCGATGTAGTCACAAAAAATCACGCCACCGCTCCAACCTAGTTACACGTCCTCGTTACGCGAACCAAAAGTTATCACAGTTTTGTAACGGCCCCAAATCTGGGAACGGCGGCCACGTCGGTGGGGCGATCGGCGCACAAAATGCAAAACCGACGCGACGTGAACTATAACATTAGTTCGACATACCCATTTCTACGGATGTGAATTTGGCCGAATCACTGCACATCACTCGGGGTGTGATGGCGCCTTGCCTGATGGAGCCAGGTAGGGCCGGGTGACATCCTTCAAGCGCAGTTCAAGCGTTTCGACTGATGCCCGCAATGCGCCGTCCCCGGCAAATGTCAAAAGGACATGCCCTGCCCCGTCTTCGGCTTCCTCAAAGGCAATCGACAAAAGCGACAGCACTGTTTCGCTGTCCCGTTCAATGCCCTGGCTGGCGACATTCTGCACGTTCTCGACCGACAACACCGACTGGACACGTTCCAAAGGACGCCCCGAGCGGTCTGCCGTCTCTTGATCTTCCCAACGCACGCGGTTGACCAGAAGCCCCAACCGTTTGTGGCGCTTCTGAAAGGCGATCTCATTCGCAGGCAGAACGGCATCTTGAACCAGAGAAGAGATCACCTGGATGTCCTCGACATCCATGGCACCCAGGTTCAGCGGGCGTTCCCCACCATCTTCAAAACGTGCGTCTTCGGTCATTCGCCTTTGATCCGTTCGATTGTTGCCCCAACATTGCGCAGCTTGCGCACGACATGTTCATAGCCACGGTCCAAGTGATAAACCCGGCTCACGCGTGTTTCACCTTCTGCGGCCAATCCCGCGAGGATCAACGAGACAGACGCCCGCAGATCCGTCGCCATCACAGGTGCCCCACGCAGCTTTTCCACACCCGTTACGGTGGCGGTGCCGCCCGACACATCAATCTGCGCGCCCATGCGCATCAGCTCGGGCGCATGCATAAAGCGGTTCTCAAAGATTTTCTCTTCTAGCACCGAGGTGCCCTCAGCGGTGCACAGCAGCGCCATCATCTGCGCTTGCAGGTCGGTCGGGAACCCTGGGAACGGCTCGGTTGTGACATCAACGGCAGAAATCCGTCCGTTCTTGCGCGCAACCTTCAGACCCTTTTCAGTTTCGTCCACCGAGATCCCCGCCGCATCCAGCTTTTCACAGAAAGCGGCCAGCAAATCGATTTTCCCGCCAAGACAGGTCACTTCACCGCCGCAAAACGCCGGTGCCAGCATATAGGTACCCAGCTCGATGCGGTCGGTGACCACGCGATGGGTCGCCCCGCCAAGACGATCAACGCCTTGAATGGTGATGGTCGAGGTGCCCTCGCCATCGATCTGCGCACCCATCTTCTGCAGGCACTGCGCCAGATCAACGATCTCCGGCTCGCGTGCCGCATTTTTGATCACGGTTGTGCCTTTGGCCAAAACCGCCGCGAGCAGGGCATTCTCAGTTGCACCCACCGACACAAAGGGAAACTCGATCACACCGCCGCGCAACCCACCCGCAGGCGCCTTGGCATGCACATACCCGTCACGCAGATCCATCTCTGCGCCCAGCGCTTCCATGGCCTTCAAATGCAGATCAACCGGACGCGCCCCAATCGCGCAGCCACCGGGCAGCGACACTTCTGCATAGCCAAAGCGCGCCAGAAGCGGCCCTAGAACAAGGATCGAGGCGCGCATTTTGCGGACGATGTCATATTCGGCACGCTGATGTGGGATGTTATGCGATGACATCGCAAGAACCTGCCCCTCCTGCATACCGGTCACTTCGGCA
Organism: Pelagimonas sp.; assembly: GCA_049116335.1. GTDB lineage: Bacteria > Pseudomonadota > Alphaproteobacteria > Rhodobacterales > Rhodobacteraceae > CANMIH01. The sequence continues at coordinate 5,792 of JAGDYZ010000009.1, forward strand.
CCCAGCGATTGCAAAAGGGTGGTCATCGTGCGGATGTCGGACAGACGCGGCGCATTTGTCAGCGTCAGCGGCTCTTCGCTCAAAAGCGTGGCCGGCATCAGCGTCAGGCAGGCATTTTTTGCACCAGCAATCGGAATTTCACCGTTCAGCGGGCCATTGCCCGTCACCAAAATCGAATCCATGCCTGTCAGTCCTTGCTCTCGTTATCCTGCCCGGAAGTATCTTTTTCCACCGCCCGCGCGCGGGTTTGCGCCTTACGGCGGGCCAAATTGGCCTTCAACGCGGATTTCAACCGGTCTTCACGACCGGCATCTTTGCGGGGCTTTTTTGTGGGCGATCCTTTATCCATACCCCATGCTTTATCGCAGCCACTTTCATCGGTCCAGTGGGCGCACCGCGTTCACAAAGGGGGAGTTTCAAAAGAAAGCTCACCGGACAGAAAAAAATCAAAAAAAGCACTTGCGCGCACCCAGTGCTGGGTCTAGAAGCCCGCTCACGCTGCTGCTGTAGCTCAGAGGTAGAGCACTCCCTTGGTAAGGGAGAGGTCGAGAGTTCAATTCTCTCCAGCAGCACCATGACCTTCTCGTCAGTTGAATTACACGACATGGTCTTGGTTGTTGGTGGCTTGGGCCCTAGGTCGGGCTAATCGCTCTTCCAGTCTCACCCACAATTATAAACCAGATACACGTCTAAACTGCGTCTTGCCGCCCGACATTCCCATTCGTGAAAAACCACACAGCCTTTTCTTAGATCCTTCGCCCAAGTCAGGAGCATGATCTAGACCGAGCCCCCAACGTAAAGATCACGGAGAGAGGTTTAGTACCACTCAATGGTATAATCGGCATCAATGCCGTGGACAGACAGATAGCTAAAGTCGCCTAGCGCAATCGCAAACCCCTGTCCCTCGTTCACCGAAGCAGCCCGCATCAAGACGCCCGTTTCGTCGAAAAAGCCTAGATTTACATGATCCTGCGCATCGTCTGAGGTGCGGATGGTTACGTGCTGCGCCCGATCAAACGCCCTGAAATCAAAGAAATCAACATCATCAACACTCACGTGCTCTGCTCTCGCGGTGCCGACAATCGCGGCATCGAGATTTCGCATTTGCAGTGCGCCTTCGATGCTGTCGCCCGTTCGATCAAAGTCTTTGACTTCCAGCAGAAGGGAATTTCCGGCATCGGCAATAAAAAGAGTGTTGTCCAGAATGGCGACATCCGCAGGCATGTTCAGAAGTTCACCAAAGGCATAGCCACTTTCTGCACCCATCAGAGTGTGTATTTTACCTCCCGCGTCGACGTACCTAACCCTGTGGTTAAATGAATCCGCAAAATAAAGCGTTCCATCCCCCTCGTAATAGGCCATACCAAGCGGTGTATTCAAATAGGCGTCAGTTGCCTGTCCGAGATCACCTGCAAATGCCCCCTGCCCTTGATAGCTTCCGTGAATTTGAACACCGGCAAACGAGACGATCCCCGCCTCTGTCGAATACTCGACGATGCGGTTGTTCCAGGAATCTGCGATAAAGATACGGCCAGCCTCGGTTTCCAAAACGCGCAATGGCGTATTCAGTTTGGCGTTATGACCTAAGCTTGCTCCCTGACTGCCATCCCCTGCCAAGATAGAAACGATACCATCGGCACCTATCACCTTAATCGTATGGTTAAAACTGTCAGCGACCAGCAGCCTGCCATCATTCGTGACTTCGATGTCGTAAATGGATTGGAACCGCGCCTCTGTCCGCATCCCCCCTACGCCGCTATCCCCGGCTTCTATGCTTCCGGCAAACACCTCAGAACTTCCAGTCTGACCGAACTTCAGGATTCGATTGTTTCCTTCCACCACAAAGATATCACCAGCTGCATTGATCGACATCGCATTCGGGTAGTAGAGTGGAGACGACGGGCCACCGCCGGAATAGTAGATATTTGCCCCATTTCCAGCAATCACCTCAATCCCGTTATCGGTAAACTCCAATATACGGGGTGATTGATTGTCCACGGCAAAAAGCCTGCCATCGAACACCTCGAGGTCAACAATCGTATCTGATGAGCCCATCTGGGCGCCATAATTTCCGATCAATGTGTTATCTGTCAGATCAAAGGCATATACGCGGCCCGCGTCAGAATCGGTGATCACCAGAGTGGAATCAACAACGCTCATGAAGGATACATTGGCAAATGACGTATTTAGGGCGACAGGTTCCTGATCCCCGGTATCCGGGTCGATTTTAAGAACTGAGACATGGTCCCCGACCAAGTGATGCCCCGACAAAGGATCGACAACAAGCCCACCGCCAAAGGCCGCACCCAGTTCGAGGCTGAACACTTGCTGGCCGGTGCTGGAAAACTTTTGATAATACTTCTTTTGAGCAATCCCATCATGGATCAGCAGATAAACGAAATTTTCGTCGATAATCGCATCGACCACTGTAACTTCATTGGCAAATGACGATTTATCGAAATACCACCTGGCCCAGCTTCCATCGTCACTTTGGCGCAGAACCTGTGCCCCATCGGTCAGGGTATTCCCGTCGTTGAAGTAATGATCCGCTGTAACAAACAGGTTTCCCCGGTAATCCCGCCCGATATCTTGCACCTCACCGACGCTTATCAGTGCACCGTCCTTGAGAACCACCTCCCGAGAGCCTTGCTCCCCCCAGAGGGTCCTGACATAGCCTGTTTCAAAATTTAGCTCACGTATAAGATTGTTGGCCGAATCTGAAAGCAAAACAGTGCTCTGCGAATTGACAAACATCCGCACCGGGGCATTCAAAGCGACGTCGGGTCCGGCGCCTTCCTCCCCGGAATACCCAGACGTCAGACCTCCGGCGACCCGGGTGGTGCTGCCATCCTGAAACACGCGCCATATGTTTCCACCCAGTGTATTGGTCACAAGGAAAGACCCGTCCGGCAAAAACAAGGCGTCAGACGGATAATTCAGATGCAGATCATCGATCGAAGCAACACGGTCTGGCTGGCTCCCCAGAATGTAATCCACTTTGCGGTCTTCTGAATGAACCGTAATATCTTGCCATCCCGACTGGACGCTTTGAAAGTAATTCAGCGTACTTTGGGTCAGTTCAAGCGTTTCGGGCACCGCGAACGCACGCCACGCAAACTCGCCTTCACCCACATCTACGCTCAGCGTCCCCTTAGTGGTCAAATAGCTTCCAACATTGTTGGTTACACCGTCCCGCAGCTGAACGATGTATTTCTCTGCTCCGTCATAGAAGAACGAAAAGTCCAAGCTGGGATCAGCATCATCAATCGGACCAATTTTGATTGCGGCATGCGTGACAACATCAAGCCAGCTGCTCGGATCAACCACGTCATTGCCCGCCAACGAGACAACCTGGCCCGCTTTTGAAATGACCTCTAGGGATATCAGCGCACCATTTACGTTTGCAGATATGGTGTTCACCCCATCCTGCAGCGTGAAATTCATCAATCGACCATAGCTATAGAAGGCCTCATTGGCGGTGATCTGCGAGGTTTCCAAACTGACGTAGAAGGGCACGCTCACATCTACTTTGTCGGAAAGAACAACATTCACCGAGCCATCCGGCCGCTCTTCGATGGTAAACCAGCCAACTGCCTCATCGCCATAATTGGCAAGCAACACCGACACTGGATCACCCGTTTCGGAGCTAAGGTGAACGCGATACACGCCTGCGTCGAGACCTGATGCCTCAATCCCATCCTTATAGACACCGGAGGTCACGATATCATCTGCAAGCGTCGCAATTTCATAAAACCCATTGGGTAGGACCGATGCCAAAGAAATGGTTTCACTGGGGACAAACGGCACCTCTTCAACAGCAACCACCGCGCCATTTGCAACTTTCACTGAGAGTGAAAACTGCCCAGACGCCGCAAATCCCAAAATCGTATTCACCCCCTCCGCAAGCGTGAACCGAAGTTGGTGCCCATAGCTATAGTAGCCTGTATTCCCCGCACCTGTTTCGGTTTCCAGCGCCACATAAAACGGCGAGCTCACGTCGACGCTGTCGGAGAGAAAGAAATCAACCGTACCATCAGACCGCTGATCAACAAGAAACCAACCGCTGCCTCCGTCGTCTGACGGCGCAAGCAACATGGTGTGTGACGAGGCCGTGCCATCGGCAAACTCAACCTGATACAGCCCCTCATTCAAACCGGATGTTTCGATGGAACCAAGGTAGTCGCCAGACTTCGCCACGGTACCGTCAAGGGACATCACAGCGTAGGCTTGGAATGCCAAACTAGTGGGCAACTGCACAGTCTCGTCAGAGCCAAGCCCCAGGCCTTCAACAGCCACCAACGCTCCATTTGCAACCGTCGTCGTCAGCGTAAACTGCCCCGACGCCGCGAAGCCCACAATCGTATTCACACCCTCCGTAAGCGTGAACCGGAGCTGGCGACCATAGCTGTAATAACTGCTATTCCCCGCGCCCGTTTCGGTTTCCAACGCCACATAAAACGGAGAGCTCACGTCGACGCTGTCGGAGAGAAAGAAATCAACCGTGCCATCAGACCGTTGATCAACAAGGTACCAACCTTCGCCCCCCTCGCCAGACGCCGCAAGCAACATGGTGTGTGACAAGCCCGTGCCATCGGCAAACTGGACGTGGAAAAGCCCGGCGTCCAAACCAAACGTCTCTATGGACCCAAAGTAGTCGCCAGAGGTCTCCAGCACACCGTCAGGGGACATCACACTGAAAGTTTCGAAAGCAAAATTTGCGGGCAACGGCACCGACTCATCGACGCCAATCCCCAGACCTTCAACAGCCACCAATGCGCCATTTGCAACCGTTGCCGTGAGCGTAAATTGCCCTGACGCCGCAAACCCCGTGATCTTATTCACACCTTCCGAAAGTGTGAACCGAAGCTGGCGACCATAGCTGTAAAAGCCCGTATTCCCCGCGCCTGTTTCGGTTTCCAGCGCCACATAAAACGGGGAACTCACGTCGATGCTATCAGAGAGAAAGAAATCAACCGTGCCATCAGACCGCTGATCGACAAGAAACCAGTCCCGTCCTCCGTCGCCAGACGGCGCAAGCAACATGGTGTGAGAGGAGGCCAATCCATCGGAGAATTGGACCTGATATAATCCGGCCCCCAACCCAGATGTCTCGATGGATCCAAGATGTTCTCTGGATTTGACCACCGCGCCATTCGGAGAGGTTATACTGTAGGTCTGGAATTTCGGGTGAACGGTCGGGAAGATACTTTCGGACGCCACAAACACAGCGTGCACCTCTAAAATAACCTAAAATAATGAAGCTCAATCAATTGCACTCTAAGATTGCCCAGATCGTTTGATTTTTCAACCATGCATGCAGATTGGTTTCCTTCGACTCTTAGATATCTGTGCCCGCGCGCATGCGGGGCCACCTCTGGATGCCGCCCAACCGCGCGCAAATTCCCCGCCTCCGGCCTCCGCAACGCACTCTTCAGGCAAAGGGCCGCATGTCTCGGGCTTGCCAAACTTGCATTTCCCCCACATCCCGGCCTAAGCCTTCGCATCCAAAAGGAAATGATCTCAGTGTTTGCCTACCGCGTCCTGCTCAGTCTCTTTGCAACCGTAACTTTGCTTAAAGCTGCACGCGCGGGACAACTCGCTGCGCGATTGGGGCGAGAGACTGCACAGCCCGGCCCGCATATTTGGCTGCACGGCGCATCAAATGGGGAACTGACATCGGTGCGCCCGGTGTTGGAACAGGTGATCGCGGCCCGGCCTGATCTGAATTGGCTGATCACCACCAATACGATCACAGCCCAGACCATGGTCGAGGGCTGGAACCTGCCTCAGATCAGCACGCGTCTGGCCCCTGTGGATCTGAGCTATGTTCAGTCGCGGATGATGCGGCGCTGGGATGTGCGCGCCCATATCGCACTCGAATCCGAGCTTTGGCCCAACCGGTTTCGTCTGTGCCCCGGCCCTGTGCTTTTATTGGGTGCGCGCCTTAGCGAAAGCACGGCCCGCGCTTGGTCAAAGCTTGGTGACCTAGCGCAACAGGCGCTGGCCCCAGTGGTCTATGCATCTGCTCAAGACAGCGCCTCGCTGGCGCGATTTGATGAGTTGGGCCTCTCCAAAGACGCTCAAGGGCCAGTTGTGGACCTCAAATCGTTCTACAAACCACCGTCCGCGACAGGTGACGGGACAGATTTCTCCGGGTTCCCGCGCGCAACAACCTGGCTTGCGGCGTCAACCCATGACGGAGAAGAAGAAATTGTGCTGGCCGCGCATCTCAAGGCGTTAGAGACCCAGCCCGAGTTGAAACTTATTTTGGCCCCGCGCCACCCCAACCGCGGCGATGCAATCGCCGACATGATCGAAACTGCTGGGCTTCGCTTTGCACGGCGCAGCGCGGGAGAGCCGCCCGCCGATACGCAGGTCTATCTGGCTGACACTCTGGGCGAGATGCATCTGTGGTACCCGCGCGCCGGACGGGTCTATGTGGGGGGCGGTTTGACCGATCGTGGTGGACACACCCCGTATGAACCCGCAGCCTTTGAAGCCGCACTGATCTTTGGTGCAGACACAAAAAACTTCCGCGCCTCTTATGACCGGCTGCGCGCGTCAGATGCGGCCGTCGAAGTAACCGGTGTTGAAAGCCTGGCACAAGCACTTGCAGACCTCGAACCGGTTGATGTGCAACGTAAAAAAGGGGCCTTGGCCATAGACGCACTCAAACAGGACGGCGATATCGACGACCTGATCCAAAACATCTTGAAACACCTCCCCAAAGAGTAACGAGACTTGCGCGTTCGAGCGATATGTTTATCTTAGATCGAACCTCATTTGCGGCTGAGCATAGATGATCCACTACACCCTGAAATGTGCCAACGGGCATGCCTTTGACAGCTGGTTTCAATCGGCCAGCGCCTTTGACAAGCTGCAGGCCGCTGGCCATGTGGCCTGTACTCTGTGCGGATCATCTGAGGTTGAAAAGGCACTGATGGCGCCCCGGGTTCAGATCTCATCAAAGGCGGAGACCGCCAAGCAGGAAGCTCCGCCAGAAGAGGCCAAACCAGCGAATGCACCAGCGTCACCGCCAGCGCCCTCACTTTCAGAACCGCGTTCTGACGCCGAAAAAGCCATTGCCGCTCTAAAAGAACATGTTGAGAAAACCTCGAACTATGTGGGCAGTGATTTTGCGTCAGAAGCCCGCGCCATGCACACAGGTGACGCACCTGAGCGCGCGATTTGGGGGGAAGCCCGTGGTGATGAGGCCAAACAACTGATTGAGGAGGGCATCCCGGTGGCCCCCCTGCCCTTCATGCCCACACGCAAAAGCAACTAAACCATTTTAATAACGCCGTTATGGCGCTAACGCTTGGGCAGGCTTCAATTGAGGAGTGCCCATGTCCAAGACTTTTTTGATCACCGGCGCCAATCGTGGCATCGGAGCTGCCCTGTCTCAGTCCCTGACCGATCGCGGCGACACCGTTTTGCGCACCGCTCGCAGCGGAGAGGGGTTTTTGCCCCTGGACGTCACCGAAACAACGTCCCATCAGGCTCTTGCCAACCAACTGGACGGGCAGGTCATTGATACATTGATTTGCAATTCAGGTGTTTATCTCGACAAGGGGTACTCCCTTGAAACGGACTACGATGCCGAAGCTTGGGCGCAGACCTATGCTGTGAATGTCACCGGTGTTTTTCTGACGGTTCAAAACCTTCTTGCCAATCTGCGCCTGTCGTCTTCACCCAAGATCGCCATCATCAGTTCGCAGATGGGATCAAGCACCCGTGCCTCTGGCACAAGTATGATCTACCGCACCTCCAAAGCCGCGGCGCTCAACCTTGGGTTCAATCTTGCCTCGGCTCTCAAGGACGAAGGCATTGCGGTCGGCATTTATCATCCCGGATGGGTGCGCACCGATATGGGCGGCGATGACGGGGACATCGACGTCGGCGAAGCGGTCACAGGATTAGTCAAAGAGTTCGATGCGCTCTCGCTTACCTCAACGGGGTGTTTTCGCACCTGGGACGGGCGCGATCACCCGATCTAAGCAAGCAAGCGCATAATGTCGCGCGCCAAACGCAACAATATTGTGTCACAGGGCAGGCTGAGTGCTTGCCCTCTTCGCATCAAAGGCCTAAACCGCATCGGACCTTTAACCCCGGGGGATTGTTATGCCCGTCCTGGTGATGAAATTTGGCGGCACATCTGTCGCCACGCTCGACCGGATCCGCCGCGCCGCCAAGCGTGTTGGTGTCGAAGTAGCCAAGGGCTACGACGTCATCGTCATCGTTTCAGCTATGTCCGGCGAAACCAATAAACTTGTTGGCTATGTCAACGAAACCTCGCCGCTGTTCGACGCCCGTGAATACGATGCGATTGTCAGCTCGGGCGAGAATGTAACCGCAGGCCTGATGGCGCTGACCTTGCAGGAAATGGATGTTCCCGCGCGCAGCTGGCAGGGCTGGCAGGTTCCGGTGAAAACCACCTCGGCCCACGCCTCGGCACGGATCGAAGAAATCCCGACCGACAATATCACTGCCAAGTTTGGCGAAGGTATGAAGGTTGCTGTGGTTGCAGGCTTCCAGGGTGTTAGCCCCGAGGGCCGTATCACCACTTTGGGACGTGGCGGATCAGACACCACAGCCGTGGCCTTTGCCGCCGCCTTTGGCGCCGAGCGCTGTGACATCTATACTGACGTAGATGGTGTTTACACCACCGACCCGCGCATCTGTGACAAGGCGCGCAAGCTTGATCGCATTTCGTTTGAAGAAATGCTCGAGTTGGCCTCGCTTGGGGCAAAAGTCTTGCAGACCCGTTCGGTCGAACTGGCCATGCGGTACAAAGTCAAACTGCGCGTGTTGAGCAGTTTTGAGGAACAGTCTGACGAAGCCGGAACGCTCGTCTGCGACGAGGAGGACATCATGGAAAGCAATGTCGTGGCCGGTGTGGCCTATTCCCGTGACGAAGCAAAGCTGACCCTGGTTTCGGTTGCGGACCGTCCGGGCATCGCCGCCGCCATTTTCGTGCCGCTGGCCGAAGCAGGCGTCAATGTCGACATGATCATTCAGAACATTTCTGAAGAAGGTCGCACCGACATGACCTTCTCCTGCCCCACCGATCAGGTGAAACGTGCGGAGCAGGCCTTGATGGCGCGCAAAGATGCGGGCGACATCAACTTCCATGGGCTGGATGTTGATGAAGGCGTCGCCAAAGTGTCGATCGTGGGCATCGGCATGCGCAGCCACGCAGGTGTCGCATCGAAGATGTTCCAGGTGCTGGCGGACGAAGGCATCAACATCAAGGTTATCACCACCTCTGAGATCAAGGTTTCGGTTCTGGTTGAACGCAAATACATGGAGCTGGCTGTTCAAGCTCTGCATGATGCCTTTGAGCTCGAAAAAGCCTGATCTATCTGATCAAATCTACAATGCAAAAAAGCCCGCCGTCTTGGTGGGCTTTTTTTGTGGGCCCAGCCTCGCAGAGCCCGCGATCTAACTCCGGTGTGTTCGCAAGGCCTGTAGATTAGGCACCACATGTTTCCCGGTTGCGCTCACAGCGCATTCTCGCTTCCCCTTTGCCCCAGAACTCGCCTATAGCTGGTGTGAGGACAATCAAAGGGCAGACAGGCATGGGCGAAGGTCTGGAAAGCGAAAGCCGCAAGCTGTTAGGCCGGTTGCGGGACACGATGGCTGAAGAAGCCGCCGGTCAAGAGCGCTTGGATAAAATCACCCATCTGATGGCGGATTCCATGGGCACCGAAGTGTGCTCGATCTATCTGTTTCGCGATGCGGAAACGCTCGAACTTTGCGCGACTCAGGGTTTGAACCAAGCGGCTGTGCATGAAACCCGTATGAAGATGGGCGAAGGTCTTGTCGGCCGGGTTGCCCGCTACGGCAAGGTGGTGAACACCGCTGACGCCCCCTCCGCCCGTGGTTTCCGCTATATGCCGGAAACCGGCGAAGAGATTTATTCGAGCTTCCTTGGCGTGCCGGTTCAGCGCCTGGGTGAGAAGCTTGGCGTGCTGGTGGTCCAGTCCAAAGAAAAACGGGAATTCACCCACGACGAAATCTACGCCCTTGAAGTGGTCGCCATGGTTTTGGCCGAGATGACCGAACTAGGTGTATTTGTCGGCGAAGGCGCGGCCCTGATGGCGCGGCACACCCAGCCGGTGATGCTACGCGGTGGCACCGCACAGGAAGGCGCATCGATGGGCCGGGTCTGGCTGCATGAACCCCGTGTTGTTGTGACCAATCTGGTTGCTGATGACCCCGAAGTTGAGGCCAAGCGTCTTGAGGATGCCGTCGATACTCTGCGGGTCAGCGTGGATGAAATGCTGGCTGATGCGCCAAACGATTCCGATCACGCACAGGTTCTCGAAGCCTACCGTATGTTCGCCAACTCCAAAGGTTGGATGCGGCGCATGCAAGAGGACATCACCCGTGGCTTGTCTGCCGAAGCCGCTGTGGAAAAAGAACAATCTCACGCGCGCGCCCGCATGTCCCAGGTGACCGATGGCTATCTGCGCGAACGTCTGCATGATCTTGATGACCTGTCAAACCGCCTTCTGCGTATTCTCACCGGTCAGGGCAGTTCTACCGGTTCGGAAATGCCGTCGGACCCCATTTTGATTGCACGCAACATCGGTCCTGCCGAATTGCTGGAATATGGCCGCAGTCTGAAGGGCGTGGTGCTTGAGGAAGGCTCCGTTGGCAGCCATGCGGCCATTGTGGCCCGCGCGCTGGCGATTCCACTGGTTATCCATGCGGAACGCATCACCAACGAAGCCCTGAATGGTGACCAGATTCTGGTTGATGGAGATCAGGGCATTGTGCACCTGCGGCCTGACGAAACGGTCTCGAACGCCTTTCGTGATAAAATGGCGATGCAGGCCAAGGCGCAGGAACGCTATGCCTCGATCCGCGACACTGAATGTGTCTCGCTGGATGGCCATAAAGTCAGCATGCTGATGAACGCGGGTCTTATGGCGGATCTCCCGTCGCTGGACAACTCCGGCGCCGAGGGGGTTGGCCTGTTTCGGACGGAGCTTCAGTTCCTGATCCGCAACCAGATGCCCAAACGGACCGAGCTTGCCAATCTCTATGCCCGCGTCATGGATGCGGCGCACGGCAAACGTGTGGTGTTCCGCACCCTTGATATCGGGTCGGACAAGGTGCTGCCCTATATGAAGCCGCAGGATGAGCCGAATCCTGCGCTTGGCTGGCGCGCCATTCGTGTGGCACTGGACCGCCCCGGCGTGATGCGCATGCAGCTTCAGGCGCTGTTGCGAGCCGCCCAAGGGCGCCCCATGACCATCATGTTCCCCTTCATTGCCCAGTACGAAGAGTTTCGGCAGGCCAAAGAAGAGGTCAATCGCGTCTGGGCGCGCGAAGAAAAGCTTGGGCATGTCATGCCGGAAAGCCTTGAAATTGGTGCGATGCTAGAAACCCCATCGCTTGCCTATGCGTCTAACAAGCTTTTTGAGGAAGTGGCGTTTCTGTCCATCGGCGGCAACGATCTCAAACAGTTCTTCTTTGCGGCGGATCGGGAAAACGAACGGGTGCGCCGGCGCTATGATACGCTGAATGTATCTTTCCTGACCTTCCTTCAGGGCATCGTGAAACGCTGCGAAGAATCCAACACCGCGCTCAGCTTTTGTGGTGAAGACGCGGGCCGCCCGATTGAGGCGCTCTGCCTTGCCGCCATTGGCATCCGTACGCTCTCTATGCGCCCTGCTTCTATTGGCCCGGTCAAAAGCCTGATCATGCGGTACAACTTGGACGAAATCCGCGCTGTGATCGAAGCGTCACGGGATCGCGGGGATCAAACTGTGCGGGCCTCGGTGATGGATTATCTGCGACAGAACGGCTGATCGATCTTATTGAACAGACCAAAGACCTGAGACCAGCATTAATCTTGTTGGTCTCAGCCCGCTCCTATGTGTAAGAAGCGCCCAAGCTGTCAGGTGGGGTCCGCCGTCTGACCATGCTGCCACCACTCCTTCGAAAACGGGACGTCACCTCATGACCACCAACAAACGCATCGTTCTTTCCAGCGACCACGCTGCCATTCCTCTGCGCCAGACGATTGCCAAGCATATCGAAGCCAAAGGCTGGGAGGTGGTTGATATCGGTCCAACCACGCCAGAAAGCACACACTACCCCAAACACGGTCAAGCCGCCGCCGAGCGTGTGGCCTCCGGTGATTGCGAGCGTGGGATCATCCTGTGCGGCACGGGTCAGGGCATCATGATGGCCGCCAACAAGATCAAAGGCATTCGCTGCGGTGTGTGCTCAGATACCTTCAGCGCCGCGATGATCCGCCAGCACAACAATGCCAATATGCTGTCGATTGGCGCACGGGTTGTAGGCGAAGGTCTCGCGCTTGAGATTGTCGACGCCTATCTGGATGCGGAATTCGAAGGCGGACGTCACGCGACACGCGTGGATATGATCGAAGAAGCCTAAGCGCATTGGGCCGTCATCAATGCGACCCTGCACAAAATAAAACACCCGGTTGCGGATTCTGTCCGGCAACCGGGTGGTAGTTCATCGACACCAGTCCTGTCCCCTACCATTCTAGCCAGAGACTCAAATCGCGCGTTCTACGCGTATGAAGGTCTGTTAATCACCTGACTGACACTGACGCAGTCTCAGTGGACACGCGTGTCTATTTTCAAGTTCAGACCCAATCGATGTAGAGCGTTTTGCCCTATATCTAAGGTTTAGGCGGACTATCTAAACAAAGCTTTAATTCGTCTCCAGATTTGTCACAAATTTTCTGAAATCTTGCATGACTTGTTCTGCAGGCACTCCATTGCGTCGCGCAAGCGCCAGAAGTCCGAAATGCACATGGGCGATCTGCTGGTAATAGCTTGTGAAGGCGTAGTTCACCGCGGCCCCTGCAGCGGCACCGATCACCGGCACCGCCTGTGTCGCCAGTTTCTGCCCCAGAACAATCGCCAGCCGGGGAGCGACTAAGCTGATCGCGCGCTGCACCGTGGCCCCGGTCAGGGCAAGCCGTGCCGTGATGAAGCCAAGATCCGCGTTATCGTCCGTGGTCATGGGGCCCGCCGCAGCAAACACAACCAGACATTCCCGCAACGTGTCGGCCTCTGTTGTGTCAAACCCATGTTCTGTTGCAACCGCCTGAATGGCGCGCATCAGCACGGTGGTTGTGACAGGGAGTTCAGCGAGCGCCGAGGGCAATCCGCCCACACCTCCGGCCGCGCCCATCGCCGTCGCAAATGCCGTGTTAAGCCAGGGGCGCTGATCTTTGACAACGCCACGCGAATGGTGGGCAGTGTGGTACGCCACCTTCAGTGCGCCATGCGTGGCCTCTTCCAATCCCGTTTTTACGCCATCCGGCAATTTGTTCACCAGCGAATCCGCCTGCCCACCCAGCAGGTTCAACAATTGGATCCCCGTGTGACTGGCCGCATGATAGCGATCCGCCAGAGCGGCAAGCTCGGCCGGAAGAGACACCGTGGGTACATTCAGATCGGTCATGAAAAGGCCTTTCCTTAAGAAACACCTATATCACGTGGGTGTGATCCCCGTTCAGATCAAGAGATGCGTTCAACCTCACCCCGGACGCCGTTCCAGGCATGATCGTATAGATTAAGCGCCAAAATACGGTCTGGGTTAGTAGGCGGCGGCATAAAGACACCGCTGATCTGCTCAAACCCAAACCGGCGGTAATAGGGTGCGTCACCCACCAAAAGCACTCGGGCATGACCGGCTTCAACTGCACGGGCCAGCGTGTCTCGGATCAAGGCGCCGCCAAGCCCCTCGCCCTGCGCGGTCGGATGAACGGCCACGGGACCCAGCAACAAAACGGCTGCACCGCCAACCTGAACCGGCCAATAGCGGATTGCACCGCCCATCACACCCATTTCATCGCGAGCCACCACACAGAGCTCTGGCACGGGTGGCACATCTTCCCGCAACCGATACGACGACAAGGCGGTCCGACCCGGCGCAAAACAGGTGTCATAGAGGGCTTCCACCTCCCACCAATCGTCTTCTGTTTCCTGGCCAAGCGTAAACACGGCCGCGCCTCCCCTGAACTCCCAATACCGCGTCCCGAGACTTTCCTCGGTGCATTCCGGTGCCGCGCGGCGTATCACGTCGCAAAGCGCCCTGCAAACAGGAGTTTCCGCAGTGTTTTACCGCCCCGAAGACGGCCACGGCCTTCCCCATAACCCGTTCAACGCCATCGTCACGCCCCGCCCCATTGGCTGGATTTCGACACGCGGCACAGATGGGCAGGACAATCTTGCGCCCTATTCGTTTTTCAACGCGGTGGCCTATGTGCCGCCTCAGGTTATGTTTGCCTCAACCTCGGCCAAAGACGACCGGGGCGACACCAAAGACAGCGTGGCCCAGATCCGTGAAACCGGTGTGTTCTGCGTCAATGTTGTCGAGTTCGAAGCCCGAGATGCCATGAATGTCACCTCAGGCGGATGGGACCGTGAGGTCGATGAGTTTGCCAAAGCAGACATCGCCAAAGCCGAGTGCAGCGTGATCAATGCCCCACGGGTTGCCAATGCCCCGGCCAGCCTTGAATGCAAGCTCAGCCAGATTGTGAAACTGGAAGGCGAGACCAATTTTCTGGTTCTGGGTGAAGTGGTTGGCGTGCATATGCGCGATGACTGTATCGTCGATGGCAAGTTTGACGTCACCCGCTTTAACCCGCTCAGCCGCCTTGGCTATCGCGATTATGCCACGGTGCGCGAGCTGTTTAGCCTCAACCGCCCCGGCGAATAGACCTCGGCCAGATGTGGCGTTAGGGTAGCATATCGCAATGGAGGGTATGATGACCAAGCACCTTTGAAATTCTGCACCATTTCAGCATTTCCAAAGGAGGTCTTATGCCCGTCCTACCTGACGCCACACGCGCCTATCCCATTGCCCTGCCGGATGGATCCGACTTCACCGGCACGGTGTTTCTCAACCAAGTGATCACGCATCCGCAGTTTGACGTGGGAGAGTTCACCTATGCCTCAGATTTCGATCCCCCAACAGACTGGACTGCGCATCTCGCCCCCTACCTGTTTCCCTTTTCTCAGGAAAAACTGCGTATTGGTAAATTCTGCCAGATTGCCCATGGGGTACGCTTTATCACCAGCTCGGCCAACCACGCGCAATCTGGGCTGACCTGCTATCCCTTTCCGGTCTTCGATGCGGAAACACGCGTGGGATATCAGCCAGATCAGCGCGACACATTCATCGGACATGATGTCTGGATCGGCTACGGGGCTCAGATCTTGCCCGGTGCGCAGATCGGACATGGGGCCATCATTGGGGCACATGCCGTGGTGCGTGGAACGGTGCCGCCCTACGGCATCGTCACCGGCAACCCCGGCACGCTCCAGCGAAAGCGCTTTGACGAGGCAACCATTGCTCGGCTGTTGGACTTGTCTTGGTGGGATTGGCCATTGGATCGCATTCAGGCATCGCTTCCCGCCTTGCTAGAGGGCAACTTAAGCAAGCTGCCCAGCTAGAATTCTTATGAACTGTCCCATAGTTGCGGGAGCGGTCTGAGGGGGCAAACTGCCCCCTCTCTTGCAAGGCTTAGTGCCCGCCCAGAACCCCGGTGCGCACACCATATTCAACGGCCAGCTGGTAATCCGGGTCGTCATCACTGTCGACCATCAGGTGACCCGCTTTGGTCAGGAGCTTGTGGCAATCCCGGCTCAGGTGGCGCAGCTGAATGCTCTTGCCCTCAGCCTCATATTTACCCGCAACCGCTTCGATGGCTTGCAATGCGGACTGATCCACCACGCGGCTCTCTGCGAAATCCACCAGAACCTTGGACGGATCGCCAGCGGGATCAAACAGTTCCACAAACCCTTCGGACGAGCCAAAGAACAGCGGACCTTCGATGCGGTAGATCTTCACACCATTGCTCTCTTCGGTATTGGCGTGAATGCGGCGCGCGTTGTTCCAGGCATAGGCCAGAGCCGAAACGATAACACCAACCACAACGGCAACTGCGAGATCTTCCATCACGGTCACAACCGTCACCAGAACGATGACAAAGGCATCCATCAAAGGCACTTTGCGCATGATGTTGAATGAATTCCACGCGAAGGTCCCGATCACCACCATGAACATCACCCCAACAAGCGCGGCCAGCGGGATCAGCTCGATCAGCGGCGCGGCAAACAGGATAAAGATCAACAGGAACGCCGCAGCGGCCACCCCAGAGATACGGGTGCGGGCACCGGATTTGACGTTGATCATCGACTGACCAATCATCGCGCACCCGCCCATGCCACCGAAGAAGCCGGTCAGAATGTTGGAGGCGCCCTGAGCAATACATTCCTGGCTTGCACCCCCACGTTTACCCGTCATGTCCCCAACAAGGTTTAGGGTCAGCAAGGATTCAATCAGACCGATCGCGGCAAGGATCACCGAGTAGGGCAGGATGATTTCCAGCGTTTCCCAGTTAAGCGGCACAGCAGGAATATGGAACGGGGGCAGACCGCCCTGGATCGACGCCATGTCACCAACACGTGGCACATCAATATTCAGGCCAATCACCAGTGCGGCGACAATGCCAATACCCGCAAGTGGTGCAGGCACCACGCGGCTGACGCGCGGCATCAGCCAAATGATTGCCATGGTCAAACCCGTCAGGCCCAGCATCAGATAGAGAGGCCCACCGGTGAGCCAAACGCCCCCCGACATCCCATGGCCTGTGTTCTCAACTGTGCCCGGCACTTTGAACTGACCCATTTGAGCGAGGAAGATGACAATCGCCAGACCATTCACAAAGCCAAGCATCACCGGATGCGGCACAAGTCGGATGAACTTGCCCCACTGCATGATCCCGAAAATGACCTGCAAGATCCCCATCAAAACGACTGTGGCAAAGAGATACTCCACACCGTGTTGTGCCACCAAAGCCACCATGACCACAGCCAAAGCACCCGTCGCACCAGAAATCATTCCGGGACGGCCCCCAATCAGCGCCGTCACCAGACCGACAAGGAAAGCAGCGTAGAGGCCAACCAGAGGATGCACCCCTGCGACAAAGGCAAAGGCCACTGCTTCGGGCACCAGAGCCAAGGCAACAGTCAAACCTGCCAGCAATTCAATTCGCAGACGGGTTGCAGTTAGCTTTTCGTCCGGCATCAGGCTGAGATCTGTCGCGGCGAGACGCTTGGCGAAACTCGCCAGTAGAGCTCGGGGCATGGAATTTCCTATCTATATTCGCGCAAACGGCGGGTAGCGTGACTTCGGCACTTTGGCCAGTCCGTCGGGCGCATATCCGCTTTGACCGCGCTGTATAGTGCTTTTTACGCCATTTGCACGGTATTTCTGATCACGGGTCGCGGCCGGGTTAGGGCAAAAGCCGACGATACGTCAGTTGACAAATCATATCTTGGTACCTAGATATTAGGTATGACAAAAATTGAACGCATCCAGACCGGCCTGCGCCTAGAGAAACGCCTGTTGAAGGTTCTGAAAGGTCTGGCCGAACATCTCGACATCTCAACCGCCGAGCTGATCGAAGCCATGGCGCTGCATGCCTTTGAAGGGAAAACGCCTTTTTCCGAGGATACGCGCGCCAAAATCGACATGTTAAAATCGGTCTACGGGCTTGATCTGACAGCGGCGGACAGCCACGGAACCCAGGAGGACACGCCATGACCCTGCTCACCGCCTTTTTGAACGATACGCTCGACGCCTCAGATTTTTCACATCGCGCCCATGTCGAGGTTGGATTTGAGATCCTCAGACGCCATCCAATTCAAGACGCCACGCAGATCTATGTGACCCATCTCAAGGCTCTGGTGAAACGCGTTGGGGCTGAGGACAAATTCAGCCAGCGCACCACTGAAAATGCCATGGCCCTGATCGCAACACGCATGGTAGGCGGAGCACAGGACATTGACGGCTTCTTTGCCGCGCATCCTGACCTTCTGCACTCCGCCACGTTCAAAACGGCCTAAAACAGACGGCGGCTATGACAAGGCGACAACAACCTGAGCCGCAAGATACAGGCCCAACCCAAAACTCAGGTGTGTGAAACAGCTACGCCACCTGGCCTGCCAAGGGCGCGGCGTGTTTGCGGCAGCAATCCCAAGCCCTAATCCCGGCTGCAGCGTCAGAAACGGCACCACAACCGTGCCAAGTCCAAACCCCAGCGCCACACTCGGGTTGACGGAATAGGCCCAGCCCGCACCCGCAATCCAGGTCAACACGGCGGCGAAGACAATCCCCGTGGCATAATGCACACCCCAACCCAAAAGCCATTCACCACCAATCGGAGCAGCCCGCGCAATGGCCTCATGCTGAATCTGTCCGTGTTGCATGTGCCCCAACCAACGCCCGACGAAACGATAATCCAATCCTTTCGTCCCCGTGAGCTGGGCCCGCACCACCCCAATCACATCCATAATCACAGTGGCCATCACGCCAATCGCCGCCACCTGTACCCAATCCAATTCCGACACATCCGATCCTTTCGCTTGCATATCGTTCGAGGACAGGCATCCTGCCACTTAAAGTCAGCTTTAGGTCAAGCACATGTTTCTGGATATTTCCGAGGTCGCCCAACGCAGCGGCATGGCCGCCTCAACCCTGCGCTATTACGAAAAGCGCGGCTTGATAGAAGCTTTGGCACGCAAGGGAATCCGCAGGCAATTTGAAGCTTCGGTTCTGGACAGGCTCTCGATCATTCGACTGGCGCAAACGGCCGGTTTTTCATTGGACGAGATCCAAGAGATGTTGCCCGGCAACGGTCCGATTGATCTGTCACGGGATAAGTTGCGCGGCCGGGCGGAAGAGATTGATGCACAGATCGCCGAGCTCACCCGCCTGTCCGCTCTGCTTCGGCACATCGCAAAGTGCAGCGCGCCGCATCACAGCACCTGCCCGAAGTTTCGCAAGCTGCTGGATAACCCTAAGCAAGCAGTTGATGGCGCTGAATAATACGAGGTTTTGCGCGCACCCAAGCCTCTGTTTTACGGATCACACAGTCAAACGCACCTCCGGGTGCCGAAACAGTCAACCAATGCGATCGATCCCAGACTTTGCTTTGGGAAACGTGTTCCAGCACGGCAAGCGCCCCTGTGCCACCAGCTGAGTGAGCAACCAAACCGTCCGCAGAAACCCAGGCCACATCTACTCCATCAGCCCGCTTTTGACCGACCAACATGACAAGATACGCATCGGGCACATGAGGTAAATCCAGCGTCGACAGCGGCATCAGCTGTTGAGCCGCCGCCGCGACCGCCTGCCCCACGTGAGAAAGCGCCGCGCGATCGGTCATCGCGCACCCAAGGTCAGAAACCTCAGCCACAACATAGATCATCCCGGTATCAACGATTGTAAACCGCACCTTACGGCCCAAAACCTCAAGTCGACCACCAGCAGCAAGCACTTTGGGGGGCGCGGATTTCCAAGACACTTCGCCGTCACGCGACAACACCGCCAACTGCGGCCCCGCCGCGGTGTCAAACTGCATAGAGCGCTCGGACAATGGTTGCGGATCCTGATCTGCGAGCACAGCTGACGCCGCCATAACCATGGTCCC
Organism: Pelagimonas sp.; assembly: GCA_049116335.1. Lineage (GTDB taxonomy): Bacteria > Pseudomonadota > Alphaproteobacteria > Rhodobacterales > Rhodobacteraceae > CANMIH01. Next base: position 25,287 of record JAGDYZ010000009.1, read on the forward strand.
GGCCACCGGCGCGTACCCAAATTGCGCTGCGACAACCAAACTCGCTCGGGCCTGTTCTGAAAACGAGGGATACAACAGGCAGGCATTTACGTCTTGGTGACCACGGGGCGGCTCTAAAAGAAAGCGGCGATAGTCATCATGATGCACACGCAGCTGACCCAACAGATCTGCCGGGGACTCGACCTGTAGGTCTGGCGCCCCCTGCGTCACCACGCGCAGAACATCCCCGCAAATTTCAACATCGGTCACCAGAGCCTGCATCACATATCTTTCTGTTGCTTTGTCGATCCGTTGCATGCCTCACATCAGCACACTTGTAATAAAGCGACACCCCGGCCAAAAGGGCCTCACAATAGGCATGGGAGCGTAGGATGACTGAAACCATGATTGCCGTCATCGGCGGGTCGGGCATTTATGACATTGATGGGTTGGATGAGGCGACCTGGGTGGATGTCGAAAGCCCATGGGGCACGCCGTCAGATCAAATCCTCACCGGTCGGCTTGGCGGCGTGAAAATGGCTTTTCTGCCGCGTCACGGGCGCGGCCATGTCCATTCGCCAACAACCGTTCCCTATCGCGCCAACATTGATGCGTTGAAACGTCTGGGGGTAACCGATGTGATCTCGGTTTCGGCCTGTGGCAGCTTTCGCGAGGAATACGCACCCGGAGATTTTGTGGTGGTTGATCAGTTCATCGATCGTACTTTCGCCCGTGAAAAATCCTTTTTCGGAACCGGCTGTGTGGCCCATGTCAGCGTCGCCCACCCCACCTGCCCGCGCCTCAGCGCGGCCTGTTTGACCGCCGCCACAGAGGCGGGCGTGAAAATCCACAACAGTGGAACCTACTTGGCTATGGAAGGCCCGCAATTCTCGACGCTGGCGGAATCCAAGATGTACCGCGAGCAATGGGGCGCAGACGTGATCGGCATGACCAATATGCCCGAGGCAAAATTGGCCCGCGAAGCTGAGCTGTGCTACGCCTCGATCGCCATGGTCACGGATTATGACAGCTGGCATCCCGACCATGGCGAAGTGGAAATCAGCGATATCATCAAAACCTTGACCGGCAATGCCGAGAAGGGCCGTGCCATGATCGGGGGATTGCCTGCACTGCTGGGCGCCGAACGTGCCCCCTGCCCGCATGGATGTGACCGCGCGCTTGAATATGCAATCATGACCGCGCCCGAAAAACGGGACGCCGAATTGGTGTCAAAACTGGACGCAGTAGCCCGTCGTATGCTGGCCTGAATTTCTGCGCGCGCATCCCTGACGTATCGGTGCGCGCGCACCCTGCCAAAGGCAGTTGACAGAGCTTCAACGAGATGGCCTTGATCGCGCCATGACATTTGAAACCTGGCTCGCCTTCTCGGCTGCATCCTTCGCCCTCCTCATCATTCCCGGTCCAACAATCCTGTTGGTGCTGTCTTACGCGCTCAGCCGGGGGCGCTCTGTCGCCGTGGCCTCTGCTGCGGGTGTGGCCACGGGGGATTTTATCGCCATGAGCCTGTCACTTGCGGGCCTCGGCGCTTTGGTTGCGACATCGGCGGTCTTGTTCACAATCCTGAAATGGGTGGGGGCGGTTTATCTGGTCTGGCTTGGGTTCAAAATGATCCGCTCTGCGCGCAGCGATGGGTTGGTGATCCCGGATGCAACGGGTTCAACACGAGGCGTGTTTTGGCACAATGCGGCTGTGACCGCGCTAAACCCAAAAAGCATCGCCTTTTTTATCGCCTTTGTGCCGCAGTTCATCACACCTGAAAGCGCGCTTCTGCCCCAGTTTGCGATCATGATCGCAACCTTTGTTGGGTTGGCGGTGCTCAATGCGATGGCCTATGCGCTGGCGGCGGATCGTCTGAGACAGATCATCAAACGCCCTTCTTTGTTGACGTGGATCACACGGTGCGGAGGCGCAACTTTGATCGGCATGGGGATCTTGACCGCGAGCCTGCGCCGCGCCGCCTGACCGACACCGGGCCGCCTGTCAAAAATGTTGGATCAGCTGTGCTTTTTCAGGAAGTCGCGGATAAACAGACGTACCTCCCGAGAGGCTGAGCTATCCAACTCTTTGCAAATGCTAATAAAAGCGTCACGATCCTCGCGATCGAGCCGCAGGACGAGCTGTGCGTCTTTTCCCTTGGGCTTCTTCTTTTTCTCGTCCTTGCTCAAGGCACACCCCAGTCTCTTGCACTTCCCGCACAAACAACGTATATACAACGCATAGTGATTTAACAGCACACTGCTGTAAAACGAGGTATATGTGATGCATTTGCACTTTGCAAAGACACTATTCGTGCAGGACCAACTTAACTGGAATCGTCCCCACCTGAATTGGGTTGCCAAAAAACTCTACGGATTCGGGCGAAAACGCCGCTGATCGGCTTTGGGGCTTGAATGACACGCCGCGCTCGGACAGTAGAGAGCCGCAATGTCAGCTTAGAGGCCCCAAGCATGGTAGATCAGACTCAGGTCAAGGATTACATCCGCACAATCGTGGACTTTCCCCATGAAGGCATCCTGTTTCGAGATGTCACCACCCTGTTTGCGGATCCCCGCGGGTTTCGTATGGCGATTGACCAACTGCTGCATCCCTATGCGGGTGTGCGATTTGACAAAGTCGTCGGGTTGGAAGCGCGCGGGTTCATCCTTGGCGGTGCGATTGCACACCAGCTTTCCGCAGGTTTCGTTCCAATCCGCAAAAAGGGCAAACTGCCCGGCGCGGTGATCTCAGAAGAATACAAACTTGAATACGGCGAGGCGATTGTCGAAATCCACGACGACGCCATCAAACCCGGTGAAAAGGTTTTGGTTGTTGATGACCTTCTCGCCACAGGCGGGACGGCGGAAGCCGGGATCAAACTGATCAACCGCTTGGGCGGCGAGATCATCGGCTGCGCCTTTATCGTCGATCTCCCCGAGCTTGGCGGCCGGAAGAAGCTTGAGGCCATGGGTATGGATGTCCATGTGCTCTGCGACTTCGAAGGGCTCTGATGCAGAGCCACGAGGCGTAAGAAAAAAGGAAGCCACTGGGCTTCCTTTTGCGTTCTTGGGAGAGATCTTACTCAGCTGCGGCTTTGGCCTTGCTGCGCTTCTTCGCCTTTGGCTTCGCCGCATTTGAATCGATGAATTCCAAGACCAATGGGCGAATATTGTTGCGCCAGCTTTTGCCTGCAAAGATCCCATAGTGCCCCGCACCGGGCTCAACATGGCTTGCCTTCTTCGCATCCGGCAACCCAGTCAACAGATCAAGCGCCGCCACACATTGGCCCGGCGCTGAAATATCATCTTTAGCTCCCTCCACCGTTTTCACGGCAACCTTGGTGATGGCCGCGATATCCACCTTGTGACCATTGACCACAAATTCGTTTTTGGCGATTTCACGGTTTTTGAAGACACGCTCTACGGTCGACAGATAGAATTCGGCGGGCATGTCCATAACTGCCAGATATTCATCATAAAAACGGTTGTGCGCATCGTGGTCAGAGGCCTCGCCCCGACACACCCGCATGATCTGATCACGGAAGGCTTTGCCATGGCGATCAGCATTCATTGACATAAACGACGTTAGCTGGAGCAGGCCCGGATAGACCATTCGGCCCACCCCTTTGTATTTGAACCCGACACGTTGGATCGCGGTCTCTTCCAACTGGCCCATGGTCACGCGATGGCCAAAATCGGTCACTTCGGTGGGTGCTGCTGCGGGATCAACCGGCCCGCCGATCAGGGTCAGCGTGCGCGGCTGGGCCTCGGGGTCCAGTTCTGCCAGATAAGCGGTGGCCGCCAGTGTGAGCGGTACAGGCTGGCACACAGCAATCACATGCGTGTCCGGCCCAAGCTCGCGCATGAATTCCATCAGATAAAGGGTATAATCCTCAACGTCGAACTTGCCCGCAGAGACAGGAATATCGCGCGCATTGTGCCAATCGGTAACATAGACTTCGCAATTTACGATGAGGGATTTCACCGTCGAGCGCAGCAACGTGGCGTAGTGCCCTGACATCGGAGCAACCAGCAAAATCTTACGCGGTTGTTCCTCACGGCCCGCTACATTGAAGTGGATCAGATCTCCAAACGGCTTTTCAACAACGGTTTCTACGTGCACCAGATGATCTTTGCCATCATCACAGGTGAAGGTGCGGATGCCCCAATCCGGTTTGACGACCATACGCTCAAATGCCCGCTCGGTCACTTCGCCCCAGGCCGCGGTCCATTCCAACATCGGATTGGGAACCGCTGCAAACATGGGGTATGACGCCATGGTCCGCGCAGTAGCGCCCAACCATTGGTTGGTGTTGCGCATCGTTTCCATCAAATCATACGTCGCCATATAGCGCATTGGGTACCACTCCTCAAACGTTGTGGGGATTTGCGCACAGTCCTACGCAAAGTGCCCCGAGCCAATTCGTCGCTTTGCCGCAAAGGCAAGCAAACGTTATGCTGCATAGCAGAAAGAGTAGGGGGAATTGGTTACGATGACAACAAACGACGTTGACGCAGGCGAGAGCCGCGCCCGTTTGGAAGAAAATATTCAACGAATTGAAGATCTTTCTCAACGTTTGGTGGCCTCGCTTACAAATCGCAAGCACACACCTCCAGCCCTGAATGGCCCCGAAACGGCGCTTTACGCCAAAGCAGGACAGGCCTATTGGCAGGAAATGGTTCAGAATCCTGCCAAGCTTATTGAGCATCAGGTGCAGTACTGGGGCAAAACCATGCAACATTTTGCCGATGCCCAGCAGGCATTGGCGCGTGGTCAGCTCAAAGCCCCTGAAAACCCCGGGCGCAAAGACAAACGGTTTGCCAATCCGCTGTGGGACACACACCCCTATTTCAACTTTATCAAACAGCAGTATCTGATCAACGCCGACACCGTTCTACAAGCGGTTGAAAACATTGAAGACCTTGATGATCTGGAAAAGCAACGACTGCGGTTCTTTGCCGGTCAGATCACCAATATGTTTTCACCGACCAACTTTCTCGCCACCAATCCCGACGCTTTGGAAAAAGCCGTCGCCACAGAAGGCGAAAGTCTTGTTCTGGGTCTGGAAAATCTGGTCAGCGATCTGGAAGCCAATAACGGCGAGCTGATTGTGCGGCTTGCGGATGAAAGCGCCTTTGAGATTGGCGGCAATATCGCCACGGCCAAAGGTGACGTTGTGTATCGCAACCGGATGATGGAGTTGATCCAATACAGCCCCACCACCGAAACGGTACACGAAACCCCAATTGTGTTGTTCCCCCCTTGGATCAACAAGTTTTATATTCTTGATCTTAAAGAGAAAAACAGCCTGATCCGTTGGATCACCGATCAGGGTTATACGCTTTTTGTGGTCAGCTGGATCAATCCGGATCACAGCTATGGAGACATTGGTCTCGAGGAATACATCGAAGAAGGCTATTTGACAGCGATGAACATCGCGCGTGAGATCTGTGACACCAAACAGGTTAATGCCATCGGATATTGCATCGCAGGGACCACGCTCTCTCTCACGCTGGCGCTGCTGAAAAAGCGCGGTGAAAAGCTTATTAAATCCGCGACCTTCTTCACCGCATTGACCGATTTCTCAGACCAGGGCGAATTCACTCCGTTCCTCCAGAATGATTTCGTCGACGGCATCGAAGAGGAAATCGATCAAGAAGGCATCCTGCCCTCTTTCATCATGGCCCGAACCTTTTCCTTCCTGCGGTCCAATGATCTGATCTACGGGCCTGCCATCAAATCTTACATGATGGGGGAAACGCCGCCTGCCTTTGATCTGCTCTATTGGAATGGCGATGGCGCAAACCTGCCGGGTAAAATGACCAAACAGTACCTGCGCGGGCTCTGCCAGAGAAATGAGTTCTCGGAAGGCACATTCGAGATCCTCGGCGAGACACTTGGCGTCAAAGATGTCGATGTGCCCGTCATGTCGATTGCAACCGAAACCGATCACATCGCCGCTGCGCGCGATGTGTATCGCGGTGTGCAGAAAATGGGATCACGGTCCAAGACCTTTGTGCTGGGGCAGTCCGGCCATATTGCCGGGATTGTAAACCCGCCCAGCAAAAACAAATACGGCCATTTCACCAACAGCGACCTGAGCGGTGACTTTGACAGCTGGCGCTCTGACGCCGAACATCATGCAGGATCCTGGTGGCCGCTTTGGGAGGCATGGCTCAAGAAGCGGTCCGGCAAGAAAGTCCCGGCGCGAACACCCGGTGATTCAAAGTATCCCTCCCTGACCCCTGCCCCTGGCACCTATGTTCGACTGAAAGCAGCAAAACAAAATCAATAAGTTAGATATTTTATGCTGCGTCGCAGAAATTTCACTTGAAATGCTGCGTCGCAGCATTCATATTGATATCAACCGCAGGACACCGGGGCGGGCCCGGAACCACGGAACAGAGGATTAGTACAAATGGCTCAGACACAAGATTTTACCGCCATGATGAAAGACATGATGGGTGCATTTCCGGTCGACACCAAAGGCATGGAAGACGCGTTCAAGACCACAGCCTCGATGAGCGAAAAGCTGACTGCTGTTGCTCTGGAAGCCGCTGAGAAGTCCTCCGAGCTGTCGTCGCAGTGGACCAAAGAGACCCTGACCAAGCTGTCGGACATGTCGAAAGCCAAAGCTGAGCCCGCCGATTACGCAAAAGCCATGACCGATTTCGCATCGGCGCAGGCCGAAGTTGCTGCTGAAAACATGGCGGCCTTCGCTGAGATTGCGAAAAAAGTTCAGATGGACACCGTTGAGCTGATGATGGCTGCCGGTAAAGACATCCAGGAAGACGCGTCGGCCGCTGTGAAAAAGGCAACTGACGACCTGACAGCTGCGGCGAAAAAAGCCGGTGCATAAGATCAGCTTCGGCTGAACCGGACTGTTGCGCCCTCTCCTCCCAACTTCGGCGCAATGTCCTAGGGCGGGTTCCACTGGAACCCGCCCTTCTTGTTTCCAAAGCTCGGCGGCCTTGCTGAGGTAAGGAAAGTCTGACCAACAATCCTGCCATTTTGCGCGCGGTCGCGTTTCAGGGTGTACTGAGGGTGTCTTTCATCAGCCCCGAGGGCGCTATGCGACACCTGATTTCGACCCTGACCCTGATCATCGGCCTGGCCTGTCCCGCTCACGCACAGGACACCCTGCGCTGGTCCGGTCTGGATGCAGACACGCGTGACACCTTGATGCGACAAATCGCGGAAAGCGACTTTGACCTACAGGGCATGCGCGCGCTTTCTGTGACCACCGGCACCTGCCCCGCCGAGTGCAGCTTACTCCGCGCGGCCTGCGCCTGCCCAAAGCTCAGCGACACCTGCCCGGATGCGTCCCGCCCCAGTGACAAAGGCGCACTGTGCCTCTCACCCGTGGAAGGGATTTTGCTAAACCTAGAGGATGGCAGAACCAGTCCAGCGCTGTCTTTGCCCTGACCCATTTGGCCTGACAAAAAAGGCCGCTGCACAAGCAACGGCCCCTTTCGACTTTAAGCGTTCAGAAAATCAGACGATAGTGGCCTGTGTCGAGGCGCGGAATTCCTCTTCGCTGACACCGTCAGCCAGCTCAACAATTTTCAAACCGCCGTCTACCACATCCATCACGCCCAGGTTGGTGATGATGCGATCAACAACTTTCTGACCGGTCAGAGGCAGCGTGCATTCTTTGAGAACCTTGCTGTCACCGTGTTTGTTGGTGTGGTCCATAACCACAACCACACGGCCAACACCGGCGACCAGATCCATCGCGCCGCCCATGCCTTTGACGAGCTTACCCGGGATCATCCAGTTCGCCAGATCACCGTTTTCGGCCACTTCCATCGCGCCAAGGATCGCCATGGCAATCTTGCCGCCACGGATCATGGCAAAAGACTGTGCGCTGTCGAAATAAGCGGTCTGCGGCAGCTCGGTGATGGTCTGTTTGCCTGCGTTGATCATATCGGCGTCTTCGTCGCCTTCGTAAGGGAACGGGCCCATGCCCAGCATGCCGTTCTCCGACTGAAGCGTCACTTCAACGCCCTCAGGGATGTAGTTCGACACCAGCGTCGGGATACCGATGCCAAGGTTCACATACCAGCCGTCTTGCAGTTCCTGTGCGGCGCGGGCCGCCATTTGGTTACGATCCCAAGGCATTATGCATCCTCCCGCTTGCGTACAGTGCGCTGTTCAATTCGTTTTTCGTGATCGCCTTTGATGATGCGATGCACATAGATCCCGGGCAGATGGATCGCATCGGGGTCAAGCGAGCCGGTCGGTACAATCTCTTCCACTTCAACAACGCAAAGCTTGCCGCAAGTGGCCGCAGGCGCGTTGAAGTTGCGGGCGGTTTTGCGGAACACCAGATTGCCGGTCTCATCGGCTTTCCACGCTTTCACAATGGCCAGATCGGCAAAGATGCCTTCTTCCATAATGTAGGTTTCGCCGTTGAACTCTTTGTGGTCTTTGCCTTCGGCAATGACGGTGCCCACACCGGTTTTGGTGTAGAAACCCGGGATCCCTGCCCCACCGGCGCGCATACGTTCGGCCAGAGTGCCCTGCGGGTTGAACTCAAGCTCAAGCTCGCCCGAGAGGTACTGGCGCATAAATTCCGCATTCTCCCCCACATAGGACGAGATCATTTTTCTCACCTGTTTGGTTTGCAATAGGATGCCAATGCCGAAATCATCGATACCCGCATTGTTCGAGGCAAAGGTCAGATCTTTGACACCACTGTCCTTGATCGCTTGCAACAGCAGTTCGGGAATGCCGCACAGACCAAAGCCGCCCGCCGCGATCAGCATGTTGTCCGTCAAGACACCATCCAGCGCCTCGGCGGCTGAGCCGTATACCTTTTTCATGGAGTCTCTCCTCTGCTCCGGTGGATGGTCTTAGGTTGTGACGGCCCGATTCCGACCTGTCAACAAGTTCGCCGCAACGCAGCAAAGGCGCCCCCAAACTCTTCCTTTAGTTGTGCGAAAAATGCAAACACATGAGCACTCAAAATTAGAAGCGTATTTCATGTTTTGGCTCTACCTTTGATTGTGTTTCCAAATCTTTCCTCAAACAATGAACCTTTTGCGCTGCCAGAGGCACTCTTTCATGACAGTCTTTGAGGACACCATGATCGACAAAAAACGAGCATATGAAGAGCTATTGATTGCCCAGACCCGTTTGGGGGATCGAAACGCAGCTGAGGCGCTGGTTGCGCATCGTGGACCCCGCCTATTGGTCCATGCGACTCGACTTCTAGGGAATCGCGACGAGGCTCTGGACGCGGTTCAAGAGGCCTGGATCGAGATTTTCAGAGGGCTGAAGTCGCTTCAAACGGACGCGGCTTTTCCGGTCTGGGCGCTGAGAATTGTCAGTCGGAAATGCGCGCGTTTGATCCGGACCAAGCAACGGGACCGCGCATTACCCTTGGAGTATGAGCCTCAGGTGCATGACCCACCTCCAGGCCAATCGCGTGATCTAGCGCGCGCCATTGCCGCGCTCCCCCGACAACAGGCCGCGGCCATCGCTCTGTTCTATCTCGAAGACCTGAGCCTGGCCGAAGTCTCAATCGCGCTTGATGTCCCCATTGGAACCGTCAAATCCCGCCTGTCTTTGGCGCGGAAAACCCTAAAATCCACACTGGAAGGAGACAGCCATGTCTGACCTGTTTGAAAAAGATCTCGACGCTCAAATCAAAGCCGCGCTGAGCGGTCAGGACAAGATCATTCTTGAGGCCACACGCGAACTTGGTTGGTTTCAACTGGGCCTGAAACAATTCACCGGCAAACTGGGATGGGTGGTTTGGGTCATCGTCATGGTGCAAATTGCACTGTTTGCAATTGGCATCTGGTGTGCCGTTCAGTTCTTTGCGGCCACCGAAGCGGTGTTGGCCGTTAAATGGGGCATCAGCGGCGCTGTGATGATCCTAGCGGCGCTGCAGCTAAAACTCAGCCTGATGCCGCAAATGCAGGCCGACCGCATCATCCGCGAGGTCAAGCGCCTGCAATTGATGGTGGCGTCGCATTCCTAACACGACGCCAATTGAAACGGACGCTCCCGAGATCACTCGGGCGCGTCGTCTTTGGATTTTGCCGCTGCCTTTTTCGCCGGGGCTTTCTTGGCCGCAGTTTTCTTGGCTGGCGCCTTCTTAGCAGTGGTTTTCTTAGCCGCTGCCTTCTTCGCAGGAGCCTTCTTCGCGCCTGTCTTACCCGCCTTTTCGGCAATCAGCTCAAGCGCCTTTTCCATTGAGACATCTTCGGGTTTGATGTCTTTTGGAAGGGTCGCATTGACCTTTTCCCACTTCACATAGGGACCATAACGTCCTTCGAAAACGGCAATTTTGCCACCATCCGGGTGATCGCCCAATTCGCGCAGCGCCTTGGCGGCCGCACCGCGACCCCGGCCCGGATTTGCGCGTTTTTCTGCAAGCATCTCAACCGCGTGGTTCATGCCCACTTCAAACATCTCAAGATACTGTTTGAAGTTCACATAGACCGGCTTTTCCGCATCCGGCAGTTTGTGCATCAGATAGGGGCCAAAACGGCCAAGGTTTGCGCTGATCCGCCCACCTTCCGGGTGATCCCCCACATGGCGCGGCAGCGACAGCAACTGAAGCGCCTGCTCAAAGGTGGTTTCTTCTTTGGGCCAGCCCCCATGGCGGGTCTGTGGCAGCGAGCTGCGCTTGGGGCGTTTGTTTTCAGGTGTCGCCTCTCCGCGCTGAACATAGGGGCCATAACGCCCATCTTTCAGCCAGATCTCGTCTTCACCATCAGTGCCCAAAAGCTTCTCTTCGCCTTCAGCACCCTCCCCTGCAATCGGGCGAGTGTAAGTACATTCAGGATAGTTGCCGCATCCGACAAATCCACCAGTGCGCGAAGTTTTCAGGTGCAGTTGTCCAGACCCACATTTGGGGCAAATCCGCGGGTCACTGCCATCTTCGCGTGGCGGATAGAGCTGTGGTGCCAACATATCGTCGAGCACATCCAGAACTTCGGAGATCCGCAGATCTGACGTCTCGCCAATTGCGGCTGAGAAATCGCGCCAGAACCCGTTCAACAGTTCTTTGTAGTCGCGCTCGCCTGCGCTGACGTCATCAAGCTGTTCTTCAAGCTCTGCCGTAAACTCATATCCCACGTATTTGCGGAAGAAGTTCAGCAGGAAGATCGTCACGATCCGGCCTTTGTCCTCGGGGATCAGGCGATTTTGTTCCTTGCGCACATATTCACGATCCTGGATCGTGGTCACGATGCTGGCGTAGGTCGACGGGCGACCAATGCCCAACTCTTCCATACGTTTCACAAGCGTCGCTTCGGTATAGCGTGGGGGGGGCTGGGTAAAGCTTTGCAGGGCGAGGATCGCGCCATTTTCGGCCAGAACAGCGGCTTTGCTTTTCTGCATGCCGCCGGCGGGCTCGATCACATCGCCGACTTTCTCAGCTGCCTTATCAAAGGCGCTCTGCAGCGCAGCCGCGGCAAAGCCCGCAGCCTCGCCTTTCATCACCTGAGGCAGACGCTTTTCGTCGTCCTCCACCGGCTCGTCACGGCCCTCTTCGTAGATTTTGAGAAATCCGTCGAACAGCACAACCTGTCCAGTGGCGCGCAGGCCAACCTGTCCGTCATCGCTGCCGATCTCAACAGTTGTCCGCTCAAGACGGGCGCCCGCCATCTGCGCCGCCAAAGTCCGCTTCCAGATCAGATCATAGATCTTGCGCTGATCATCTTCCGAGAGCTTGAGGCTCGAGGCGTCTTTGGTCATATCCGTCGGACGGATACACTCGTGCGCTTCCTGTGCGTTTTTCGCCTTGTTTTTATAGATGCGCGGGCTACTGGGCACATAATCGGCTCCGTAGCGGTCGGCAATTGCATCGCGGCAGGCCTCGATGGCCTCGGGAGCCATGTCGATGCCGTCGGTACGCATGTAGGTGATGTGCCCCGCCTCGTAGAGACGCTGTGCGGCGTTCATGGTTTGACGCGCACCCATGCCGAATTTGCGGCTGGCTTCCTGTTGAAGCGTCGAAGTCATAAACGGCGCAGACGGATTGCGGCTTGCGGGTTTGGCCTCAACATTGGTGATGCTCAGCGCACGGCTGCTGATCGCCTGCACGGCCATTTCGGCCTGGGTGGCATTCTCTAGGTCAAACTTATCAAGTTTGTTGCCTGCCAATGTGGTCAGGCGCGCCTCATAGCTTTGCCCTCGCGGCGTGGTCAGCTGCGCTTTGACGCCCCAATACTCGCGCGGATTGAACGCCTCGATTTCCATCTCACGCTCAACGATCAAGCGCAGACACACCGACTGAACCCGCCCCGCCGAACGTGCGCCCGGCAGTTTCCGCCAAAGCACCGGCGAAAGATTGAAGCCCACAAGATAATCGAGCGCCCGGCGCGCCAGATAGGCGTCAACCAGAGGCACATCAATCTCGCGCGGGTTTTGCATCGCCTCGGTGACGGCTTTTTTGGTGATAGCGTTAAAGGTCACACGGCTGACGTGCGTCGATTTTTTGATCGACCGGCGTTTGGTCAACGCCTCTTGCAGGTGCCACGAAATCGCCTCGCCTTCGCGATCGGGGTCAGTCGCGAGGATCAGTTCGTCATCGGTTTTCAGAGCTGTCGCAATGGCAGCAACGTGCTTGCGCGAATCGTTTGCGATCTCCCAGGTCATGGCAAAATCGTCATCCGGATCAACAGATCCGTTCTTCGCTGGCAAATCTCGTACATGGCCGTAAGAGGCCAGAACTGTATAGTTCGAGCCGAGATATTTGTTGATTGTCTTGGCCTTAGCAGGCGATTCCACAACAACGACGGGCATCTACTCTGAACCTCTTGGTGAATTAAATTGGGCCTCTTGATGGCCGCATATGGCGGGGCAGGATGTGGGGCGCAAGGGGGAATTGTCAATGTGAGTGCGTACGCCGCATTGCGGCATTGCATAAGAATAACGAGCTGGCACCGTATATAAAGGAGGAATTTTCATGCGATTCTTGATACTTGCCCTAACTTTTCTGATCGCCCCGATGGCACAAGCGTGGGAAGAACCCGCGCGCGGCACACAACTTCGAAAAGATTTGATGGATGCTATGCGGCCACATGCGACATGGGCTTTTGGCGCCCCTATCAGTTTTGTGGTCGAAGATCTGCGTGCGGCGCAAGATGTCGGATTCGCCAGTCTGCTGGCCATTCGCCCCAACGGTGGCGAGCTGGGTTTCTTTGATCAGCGTCCCGAACTTCAGCTTCATGAAGAACCCGATTTCTGGGATGGACCACGGTTTCAGGTGCTCTACCAGCGCTCGGGCAAGACTTGGGTCGCTGTACATCACTCTCTGGCCGCCACAGACGCCTGGTGGAGCGACCCCGCATTTTGCCCCATCTGGCACCCCGTCTTGCCTGAGACTTGCTAAGGACGTCTCAGCGCAGATCACGAGATGCGGGCCGAGCCAGCGCGGGGGGCCAATGACAGTAATCCACCGGGTTGGCGGTGCACGCGCCCTTCCAACTCGAGATCAGTCAGTGCCGGCGCCATTTGCGCCGCACTCGCTCCCAGATCGCGGGTCAACTGATCTTCGGCAACCGGCGACGGCCCAAGGCGGTCCAAGATCTGTCGATGCAAATCCGCCGTTTCCCGCAAACTGCGCGTTTGCGGCGCACCTGCGGGGATAACAGCCGGTGGATTGGCAGGTTCCAAAGGCAATTCAGGCGCGATGTCTTCTGCCGGTGCAAGCGCTTCGATGATATCTTCGACATTGCGCACCAACACCGCGCCATCTCGGATCAAAAAATTGCAGCCACTGGCCCGAGCATCCATGGGGTGCCCAGGTACGGCCATCACATCGCGCCCCTGATCCAAAGCCGTGCGCGCCGTGATCAGCGATCCGGATTTGGCCGCAGCTTCGACAACAACAACCGCACGGGCCATTCCGGAGACGATGCGATTGCGCACCGGGAAATGCCGGGCCTGAGGCTGCATGCCGATGGGTTGTTCACTTACCAATGCGCCGTCCTGATCCAGAATATCGCGCGCAAGCTGTCCGTTTTCCGCGGGGTACATCACATCAACCCCTCCGGCCATCACCGCAACGGTGCCGGTTTTCACGGTTTCGATATGCGCCGCAGTATCCACGCCGCGCGCAAGTCCTGACACAACGACAAATCCCGCCTCGCCCAGTCCACGCGATAAAGCCCGCGCCATGCGCGTGCCCAGTGATGAGGCATTTCTGGCCCCAACAAGGGCCACCATCGGGCGACGCAAAACAGCCGTCCCACCCCGCACCCAAAGCAAAGGCGGCGCGTCCGGCAGGTGTGACAGCGCACTGGGATAGTCGTAATCCCCACAACAGACCAATCGCGCACCACAGGCATGGCCCGCCTCAATCTCGGCCTGAGCTACATCCATGGGGCAGATGCGATAACTGTTCACGCCCGCGTCTTTCGCGACCTGCGGCAGAGCCTCAAGCGCGGCATCAACATGTTTATGTTCGGAAAGAAGTCGCCAGAAGGTCGAAACACCAACGCGGCGTGATCGCAAGAGACGGAGCCATGACACCCGAAGATCTTCCGTGGTGGGTGGGAGTGGGGGGTGAGTGGAAGAGTAGCTGTTATCGCGCATCTTGACCCCGTCGTCTTGCAACTAATTGGTAGCGCGGAGGAGGTTAATTAGAGGTAAATTGAATTGGGTTTTTACGAAGTTTGATTCCAAACTTATGTAATTGCCTGCATTTTTTTTGACCAATCTTGGAACGACTGACGCCACATCACGTCAGCCGCCCAATTTGCAAGGTTATGTGGCGGCACCACCAACTGTCAAACCGCCGATCATAACAGTGGGTTGACCCACACCAACAGGCACCCACTGGCCCTGCTTTCCGCAGTTCCCCATGCCCGGATCCAGCGCCATATCGTTGCCAAGCGCACGAATCTTTTTCAGCGCATTGGCCCCTTCTCCAATCAGGGTCGCCCCTTTGACCGGAGCGCCCACCTTGCCGTTTTCGACGCGGTATGCCTCGGTGCAGGAAAATACAAACTTGCCGTTGGTGATATCCACCTGACCGCCCCCAAAGCCAACGGCCCAGATACCATCCTTCAGATCACCGACAATGTCCTTGGGATCCGCATCTCCACCCAACATATATGTGTTGGTCATACGCGGCATTGGGATATGAGCATAGCTTTCGCGGCGGCCATTGCCTGTCGGCGCAACTCCCATCAGACGCGCGTTCTGGCGGTCCTGCATATAGCCCACCAGCTTGCCGTCTTCGATCAACACATTTTTTCCAGATGGCGTGCCTTCGTCATCCACGGAAATCGACCCGCGCCGATCCGGGATGGTGCCGTCATCCAGAACGGTGACCCCTTTTGCGGCCACCTGCTGCCCCATTAGTCCTGCGAAGGCCGAGCTGCCTTTGCGGTTGAAATCGCCTTCCAACCCATGACCAATCGCTTCGTGCAACAAAATACCCGGCCATCCGGACCCAAGGACGATATCCATGACACCGGCCGGAGCTGGCACCGCCTCAAGATTGACCAGAGCCACGCGCAGCGCCTCTTTGGCTTTTGATTGCCAATCCTGAGGATCTAGCAGCCCATCCAAGCTTACGCGTCCGCCGCCACCAGCAGTGCCGGATTCGCGACGTCCGTCCTGTTCGACAATCACACTGACGTTGACGCGAGTCATAGGACGCACATCTGTGATCAATCCGCCCTCGGGACGCAGAATTGCAATTTCCTGCAACGAGGCCGCAATGGTTGCGGTGACCTGCACCACACGGCCGTCGAGATCACGCGCGAAGGCATCGATTTCACGCAGGGTCTCGATCTTCACCGGAAACGGAACACCGCCGATCGGATCGCTGTCTGTATAAAGTCGCTTGTTTGTGCCCACAGGCGGAGGTGCCATCACTCCTCCTCCATCGCCAATCGCAAGACGTGCGGTTTGCGAAGCACGTGTTAAAGAGGCCTCGTTGATCTCGGTGGCATGGGCATAGCCCGCCACTTCTCCTTTCACGGCGCGCAGGCCAAAGCCCTCAGCTGCGTCATAGCTGGCGGTTTTGACCCGACCATCATCCAGAACAACCGATTCTGAGCGGCGGCGTTCCAGAAAAAGCTCACCATCTTCGGCACCTTGCAAGGTTTCACGCAAAAGCGCCGTTGTGCGGTCAAGATCGAGGTTTGTCTCGAACGGGCGGAAGGGTGCGTCGGTCATCAGGGCCTCAAAAATTGATCCAGATCAAGAAAAGCGGCGCTTTGCCGCAAGGGGGGTTCTTTATTGGTGCACTAGAATATGATTTTAAGCGACGAGAACGCAATGGGAGGCGAGAGGACAGGTATGGCCTGTGCTCCCCATCTCCCGTTATATGAGATGAATCACAACCGATCTTGGGTGAGACATGCAACTGAAGACAACGCTGATGGGCCTCGCGAGCGCCTTTCTTGCCGCGCCAGCAATGGCGCAAGAACTTGAAATCAAAGGCGCTCCGGTAGATGGTGCCATGGGCTTTCAGCCCGCAGCGACCGAGCTGGCCTCGCGCCTGCAGGGATTGGACAATCTTCTGTTGGTGATCATCACTGTCATCAGCCTGTTCGTCATCGGACTGATGGCCTACGTGGTTGTGCGCCACAATCGTCGCTCGAACCCGAATCCTGCGAGCTTTACCCACCACACGATGCTTGAGATCGCATGGACCATTGTGCCCATCGCTCTTCTGGTGGTTATCGGATCCTTCTCGCTGCCGGTTCTGTTCCAGCAGCAGGAAATCCCTGAGGGTGACATCACCATCAAAGTCACCGGGTACCAGTGGTACTGGGGCTATGAATATGTTGGCACCGATCTGGGCTATGACAGCTACATGATCGGCGCACCGGCCACAGGTGGTGACAACCGTCTCAATGCAGACGTTGAAGCCCAGCTGGTCGACGCTGGCTTCAGCAAAGAAGAATTCCTGCTGGCCACCGACACTTCGGTCATCGTGCCCACCGGCGCAACCGTAGTGATGCAGGTGACTGGCGCTGATGTGATCCACTCGTGGACCATCCCCGCCTTTGGTGTGAAACAGGATGCGGTTCCTGGCCGTCTGGCCGAGCTTTGGTTCGAAGCCAAAGAAGAAGGCATCTATTTTGGCCAGTGTTCGGAACTGTGCGGCATTGCCCACGCCTATATGCCGATCACGGTTCAGGTGGTTTCGCCCGAAGCCTATGAAGCTTGGCTGGCGCGTTCGGTTGAAGCCGGTGAATACACCGACATTCGAGACGTCCTGACCAACTAAGACACAGGGTGGCTGGCCCACCCTCTCTTTGAACGCCGGGGCGGCAACGTCCCGGTTCTTCGACCCAAGGGGATACCATGAGCGACGCAAGCTTTGACAATCGGCCCATCGAAAACGAGGCCCAGTTCGGTGACTTTTTCGCCCTGCTGAAGCCCCGTGTGATGACCCTGGTTGTCTTCACAGCGTTTGTTGGCCTGCTGGCCGCACCCGTTTCCGTGCACCCCTTTGTTGGCTTCTGCGCGATTTTGTTTATCGCTCTGGGCGGTGGCGCATCGGGCGCGCTGAATATGTGGTACGATGCCGACATTGATGCCGTGATGCGCCGTACAGCCAAGCGCCCCATCCCCGCCGGGCGTGTGACCCGCGATGAGGCTTTTGCCTTTGGCCTGACCCTCTCGGTCTTTGCGGTGGTCTTTCTGGGCCTCGCAACCAACTGGTTGGCAGGCGGTCTTCTGGCCTTCACCATCTTTTTCTATGTTGTGATCTACACCATGTGGCTCAAGCGTTCGACGCCTCAGAACATCGTCATTGGTGGCGCCGCCGGGGCCTTTCCTCCGATGATCGGCTGGGCAGCGGCAACTGGAACTATCTCGACCGAATCTGTGTTGATGTTCTGCTTGACCTTCCTGTGGACCCCGCCGCATTTCTGGGCTCTGGCGCTGTTCATGCGCTCGGATTACGACGATGCCAAGGTTCCGATGCTCACCGTCACCCACGGCCGTCGTTCCACCCGCAAACATATCCTCGCTTATACAGTCCTGCTTGCTGTATTTGCGATTGCTCTTGGCTTCACTTCAATCGGTGGCCCGGTTTACCTGACAACCGCCGTCATCCTGAACGCTCTGTTTATCAAAGGCGCGTGGGACATCACACGTCGAGATGAAGACATGTCAGAAGCAGATAACTTTGCTGTTGAGCGCAAATTCTTCAAGCTGTCGCTGCTCTATCTCTTTGCAAGCTTTGGCGCGATTCTCGTTGATTCTGTAATGACCCGCATGGGAGTGATGCTATGAGCTTGAGCAAACAGCACGAACTGCACGAACGCCGCAAAGGCCGCAACATTGGTCTGGGTCTCACTTTGGCCGCGTTCATGGCTCTTGTTTTCGGTCTGACCATCGTAAAAATTGGCCGGGGCGATTTTCAGGTTGATCCGGCGGAGATGTCCAGTGGCAACTGATCCAAAAACCAAAACAGTCTACCAACTTGTATCGGTTGTGGTGACCATGGGCGCTTTGGCCTGGGCTGCCGTGCCGTTCTACGACTGGTTCTGCAGCGTCACCGGATTTGGCGGCACACCCGGTGTGGCCACCTCAGCCGACGCTGAGATCCTCGACAAAACCATCAAGGTTCGTTTCGACGCCTCGCTTGAGCGGGACATGCCTTGGGAGTTCAAACCCGAAGTCCCCGAGATGACCCTGCGCATCGGTGAAGAGGGTCTGGCGTTCTATGAAGCCTATAACCCCACGGACAAACCCGTGGCTGGTCAGGCAAGCTATAACGTCGCCCCCTACTCGGCGGGCGCGTATTTTTCGAAAATCGAGTGCTTTTGCTTTACCGAGCAGGTGCTTGAACCCGGTGAACGTGTGATGATGCCGGTGAGTTTCTTTGTGGATCCCGAGATTGTCGATGATCCCGAAGCCAAATTCACCAGCCACATCACGCTTTCTTACACATTCTATGAGATCGACCTGCCAGAAGCTGAACAGGCCGCTCTTGAACTGAAATCGGACGACGCAACGTCCCTGAACTAACGCCAGACGAGGACAGAAGATGGCACACGCCAAGAATCACGATTATCATATTCTGAGCCCCTCAATGTGGCCCCTGCTGGCCTCATTGTTTGGTTTCCTGATGCTGACCGGCGCCGTTGTTTGGATGGCTGGTGAAGCAACATTCCTGTTTCAAGCCGTCACCCTGAGCGGCCCCTGGTTGTTCCTGATTGGCCTTGCAGGCGTACTTTACGTCATGTTTGGCTGGTGGGCCGCCACCGTTGAAGAGAACAAGGTTGGCGATCACACGCCGGTTGTTCTGATCGGTCTGCGCTATGGCTTTATCCTGTTTATCATGTCCGAAGTGATGTTCTTCGCGGCCTGGTTCTGGAGCTTCTTCAAGCACGCCATGTACCCGATGAACATGGAAGGCCTGAGCCCAATGGTGGACGGCGCTTGGCCCCCCGCAGGCATCGAGACCTTTGACCCATGGCACCTGCCGCTGATCAACACACTGATCCTGCTGTGCTCGGGCGCCGCAGCGACATGGGCACACCATGCGCTGGTTCATGAAAACAACCGCAAAGACATGGTACAGGGTCTGACCATTGCCATCGTCCTTGGCATGATCTTCACCGTGTTCCAGGCCTATGAATACAGCCACGCGGCCTTTGGCTTTGCTGGCAACATCTATGGCGCGAACTTCTTCATGGCGACCGGCTTCCACGGCTTCCACGTTGTTGTTGGCACAATCTTCCTGTTCATCTGCCTGCTGCGCACCCTGCGCGGTCACTTCACCCCTGAAAACCACCTTGGGTTCGAAGCGGCGGCTTGGTACTGGCACTTTGTTGATGTGGTTTGGCTGTTCCTGTTCGCAGCTGTCTACATCTGGGGCGGCTAAACCCTGCCTTTGAGGTTGAAACCCTCTGCATTGAATGAAAAAACAAGGCGCGCCGATATGGTGCGCCTTTTCTGTTCAGGAGAGCCCGTGAAACGCATCCTTGCCCCGTTGCTGATTGGTCTGATCGGTGCTGCAATTCTTGTGGCGCTGGGAACTTGGCAACTTCAGCGACTGACCTGGAAGCGAAGTGTTCTTTCCGAGATTGAAGCAACAATTTCTGGCGCAGCGGTACCCCTGCCGCTCCTGATGTCTCCTACGGATCAGAAATATATGCCCGTGACGTTAGAAGGCACCGTAGAAGACGGCGCGCTTTATGTTCTGGTGTCTGTCAAGAAACGCGGTGCAGGCTGGCGGGTGATCTCGCCCTTCACAACGGAAGAGGGCCGTCGCGTTTTGCTGGACCGGGGCTTTATCAGGACAGACAAAAAATCTGCGCTGCGTATGACGGGATCGGCGTCAGTTGAAGGCAACCTGCATTGGCCCGACGATCGCAATCCTTCGACACCCGACAATGACGTGGCCGGCAATATCTGGTTTGCACGCGATCTGGCTCAGATGGCCGAGGTGCTCGATACCGAGCCCCTATTGGTCGTAGCGCGCTCGATGTCGCCAGTGGACAGCGGTATGACGCCCCTGCCCGTCGACACCGCCGGCATCCCGAATGACCATCTGCAATATGCCATCACGTGGTTTTCGCTAGCCACAATTTGGATTCTTATGACTGGCGTCTGGATACGACGCCGCACAACCGGCATGGAAGGCTGAGACATGCGTTACATCTCCACCCGCGGCAAAGCGCCGTCGCTTTCGTTTGAAGAGGCCATGCTGTCGGGGCTGGCACGGGACGGTGGACTATATGTCCCCGAAACCATTCCCCAGATGAGCGCGGACGACATTCGCGCGCTGCAGGGGCTGAGCTATGAAGAGATCGCATTTCGCGTCATGCGCCCCTATGTGGGCGAAGGTTTTACCGATGAGGTTTTCGCCGATCTGATCGCCAAAGCCTATTCGGGCTTTGGCCACAACGCCCGCGCGCCCATGGTTCAGCTCGCACCAAACCACTATCTGCTTGAGCTGTTCCACGGCCCGACCCTTGCCTTCAAAGATTTCGCCATGCAGCTGATTGGCCAGCTGTTCCAAGAGGCCTTGGAGCGTCGCGGTGAGCGGGTCACAATCGTTGGCGCGACATCGGGCGACACGGGATCAGCCGCCATTGAAGCCTTTAAAGGGCTCGACAATGTGGATGTCTTTATCCTTTATCCGCATGGTCGCGTATCAGAAGTGCAGCGCCGTCAGATGACAACGCCGCAGGAAAGCAACGTTCATGCGCTGGCTTTGGATGGGGACTTTGATGATTGTCAGGCCCGCCTGAAAGACATGTTCAATGATTTCGAATTCCGCGATGGCGTGCGCCTTGCGGGTGTAAACTCGATCAACTGGGCGCGTGTTCTGGCGCAGGTCGTTTACTACTTCTCCTCCGCTGTGTCGCTGGGCGCGCCGGATCGCAAAATATCGTTCACCGTGCCAACTGGGAACTTTGGTGACATCTTTGCCGGCTATATCGCCAAGAAAATGGGCTTGCCGATTGACCGCCTTGTTGTGGCCACCAACCAAAACGACATTCTGCACAGATGCTTGTCGACCGGGACCTATCAGAAAGACGGCGTTTCACCGTCGATCAGCCCGTCCATGGACATTCAAGTGAGCTCAAACTTCGAACGTGCTTTGTTTGATGCCTATGATCGTGACGGCACTGCCGTCTCACAATTGATGGATGAGCTGAAAGACGGTGGTTTCAACGTCAGCCAGGGGGCGCTTGAGGCGCTGCGCGAACATTTCGACTCCGGCCGGGTGTCTGAAGACGAAACTCTGGCCATGATCACCGAGGCAAATGCCACCATGGGTGAATTGCTCTGCCCGCATTCCGCAATTGGCGTGAAGGTTGCTGAAGACATGCGCGACCCTTCGGTGCCGATGATCACACTTGCAACAGCCCACCCTGCCAAATTCCCAGATGCCGTGGAAAAAGCCAGCGACATACGCCCGCCTCTTCCCAATCGCATGGCAGATCTATATGAGCGTTCAGAACGTGTGACTCAGGTTCCCAATGACCTGAAGGCACTCGAAAGCCTCATTCAGGAGCGTATCGCCAAGTGACTGTCCAAATTGCCACGCTGTCTAACGGATTCCGCATCGTCACCGAACAGATGCCGGGGCTTCAATCTGCTTCACTTGGTATCTGGGTCACGGCCGGGGGGCGGCATGAACGCCCTGAACAAAATGGCGTGGCACATTTTCTGGAGCACATGGCGTTTAAGGGCACAAAAACCCGCAGCGCGCTTCAGATTGCCGAAGCGATTGAAGATGTGGGCGGCTATATCAACGCCTATACCTCGCGCGAGGTAACCGCCTATTATGCCCGTGTCCTCAAAGCGGACACGGCGCTTGCGCTGGATGTGATCTCCGACATTCTGCTGAACCCGGTGTTTGATCCCAAAGAGATTGAGATCGAACGCCATGTGATTTTGCAGGAAATCGGTCAGGCGCTGGATACTCCGGATGATGTGATCTTTGACTGGCTGCAGGAAAAGGCCTATCCGAACCAGCCTCTGGGCCGGACCATATTGGGTGAGACCGAGCGCGTGCGCGCCTTTGGTCGGGACGATCTGGCTCGGTTTGTCGAAGAGCATTACGGCCCGGATCAGATGATCCTGTCTGCTGCCGGGGCTGTGGATCACGATACCATCGTGAAACAGGCCGAAGCTTTATTTGGCCATCTGCCTGCCCGTACAGCCACACTGGCCGATGCCGCGACCTTCTTTGGCGGGGAAAGCCGTCAGGTCAAAGATCTTGAACAGGCGCATATGGCCCTTGCCTTTCAGGGGCCGGGCTATCGCGATCCGTCTTTGTATACCTCGCAGATCTACACCATTGCTCTGGGTGGCGGGATGTCGTCGCGTCTGTTCCAGGAAATCCGCGAAAAACGCGGTCTCTGCTACACCATCTTTGCCCAATCCGGTGCCTATTCCGACACCGGCATGACAATGATCTATGCGGGCACCAGCGGTGAAGAAGTGGGGGATCTTGCCAATCTCACCATCGACGAGATGAAACGCGCCGCAGAAGATATGTCAGACGCCGAGATCGAGCGCGCCCGCGCGCAGATGAAGGCCGGACTGTTGATGGGTCTCGAAAGCCCTGCAAGCCGTGCAGAGCGTATGGCGCGTATGGTTCAGATCTGGAACAAAGTTCCTCCGATTGAACAGACCGTAGAGCGCATCGACCGCGTAACCCGTGAGGATGTGCTGGCGTTTGCCCAGGATCAGGCCAGCAACGCGGCGCCTGCGCTTGCGCTTTATGGCCCGGTTGATCAAGCCCCGGCGCTGGAGGCACTTCAGGCACGTAGGGCTGCGTAATGTTGGCCCTGCGTCGCAAGCTAAGGCTCGAAACCGAGCGACTGAGCCTGCGTCCGCCGGTGCATTCTGACTTTGCGTCCTGGGCATCTTTGCGGCTCGAAAGCAGCGCGTTTCTTACCCCGTGGGAACCGCAATGGGCAGAGGACCACCTCACCCGGCGTGCCTTTACCAATCGTGTGTACTGGGCCGCCCGTGCCGTGTCTGGTGGCACCGCCCTGCCTTTGTTTATGACCCGCCGTGAGGACAATGCGCTTGTTGGAGCCATTACTCTCGACAATATCCGACGTGGCCCTGCGCAGGCCGGGACCTTGGGATATTGGGTTGGCGAACGCTTTGCCCGCAATGGCTATATGCGCGAGGCCATCGAAGCCGTCGTGCATCATGCCTTCGAGAAACTGAACCTCTCGCGTATCGAAGCTGCCTGTTTGCCAGAGAATGCCGCCTCGCGCGCTTTGCTTGAAAGCTCGGGCTTCAAGTACGAAGGTGTTGCGCAAAGCTATCTGCAGATTGAAGGCCGCTGGCGGACCCATGTTTTATATGCCGCTTTGCGTGCCGATCGTCGGGGACGCAGCACCGCTGGATTGTGAGGACAGATGTCACTGAAAGCCACGGATCAGACATTTATTGACGGGCTGCGTGCGCATCTCCCCGAAGACACCATCCGAGAGGCAGAAGCACGTCATCTGGAAGAGCCGCGCGGCAAATGGCGCGGCATCTCGCGCTGGGTCGCCTTGCCCCGGACAGTCGAGAATGTTTCCGCCATCGTTACGGCCTGCCATAAGGCGTGCGTTGGACTTGTCCCCTATGGCGGTGGCACAGGCCTTGTTGGCGGACAGGTGATGCCCGATGGCCCGGCCCCTCTGCTGATCTCCATTGAACGTATGAATGCCATACGTGCCACCTATGCTGAGGAAAACGTCCTCATCGCCGAGGCTGGCGCAGTTCTGGCCCAGGTACAAACGGCCGCAGGCGCAGCCAACCGCCTGTTTCCCCTGTCACTGGCCTCTGAGGGATCGGCGCAGATCGGTGGATTGCTGTCCACCAATGCCGGTGGGGTTAATGTCCTGCGCTATGGCAATGCCCGCGATCAGGTGTTGGGATTGGAAGCCGTGCTTCCGGATGGGCAAATCTGGCACGGTCTCAAGCGCCTGCGCAAAGACAACACCGGATACGATCTGCGGCATTTGTTGATGGGGGCCGAAGGCACGTTGGGCGTGATCACCGCCGCAAGCCTGAAGCTGTCCCCACGTCCCGCACAAACCGGCACTGCCATGTTTGTTGTCCCCTCTCCTGCCGCCGCCCTTTCTTTACTGTCTCTGGCACGGGATCTTTTGGGAGATGGGCTAAGCGCCTTTGAGCTCCTGCACCGCACTGGCTATGACTTTCTGTCCGAAACGCTCCCTGAGTTGCGCCAGCCTTGGGCGGACGCGCCGGAATGGAGCATCTTGACCGATCTCTCGCTGCCAATGGGACAAGACCCGACCACAGCCCTAGAGTCATTGTTTGAGAAAGCCTTTGAGGCCGGGTTGGTGTCCGACGGATTGGTGGCACAGTCGGAAACGCAAGCTCTGGAATTCTGGAATGTGCGTGAGCATTTTCCAGAAGCCAACCGCCGGATCGGCTCTATCTCAAGTCATGACATCTCTGTGCCTTTAAGTCTGATCCCCGAGTTCATCACCGTAGCGCGCACAAAACTGGCCGAGTTGGGAAACTGGCGGATCAATTGCTTTGGCCATCTTGGGGACGGCAATCTGCACTTTAATGTCTTTCCACCCAAGGGCCGCAGTCGGGATGAGTTTACGTCGCAAAGCGCGGCGATCAAATCCTGTGTGCATGATGTTGTTCACCGCTATGACGGCTCGATCAGTGCGGAACATGGGATTGGTCGATTGAAGGCCTCTGACCTTGAGACCTATGGCGACCCGGTGAAACTGGCCGCCATGCGTGCCATCAAACAGGCGCTGGATCCGCATGGCATCATGAACCCCGGCGCTGTGCTGCGCTAGGTCATTTGCCTACTGCACCCGGAACACACAACCATCCGAGATAAGCTCGGGCGGTGTCAGACACAGCCCTTTGGCCACCTGAAACGCGGCCAGAACCTTTGGCACATAATCACGGGTCTCGACAAAGGCGGGCACGCCGTCGTGTTTTCCGATGGAGTTTTCCCCGGCGTTATATCCAGCCAGCATCAATATCGGATCGCCTTCAAACTTCTCATGCAGGAAGTTCAGAAAGGCCACACCACCGCGAATGTTCTGTTGCGCATCCAAAGCGTCTTCGACACCAAACCGCGCGGCCGTTGCAGGCATAAGCTGCATCAACCCCTGAGCACCTGCTTTGCTGACGGCATCCGCCCGTCCACTTGATTCAATCGCCATCACCGCAAGCGCTAAGGCCGGGGATATGTTGGTCCCCACGGTCTCTATTAATAGGCTCCGCCCATGCGCAGACGCGATGTCCTGCAAATGTTGCAGTCTCGGTGCCGCAACGGCCTGCCCCTGCGGTCCATTGGACAGGGCAATAAGTGCCGCTTCCAGACGTCCCGGTCCTGCGTCTTCGATTTTGGGTGAGACGGCCTGCCAGTACCAACCATATCGCGCATCTGGATGAGACGAAGGCGCAACCTGTCCCGAGGGTGTTGGCGTCACCGCAGGCGTAGTTTGCGTGGAGGGGGGAGGCAAAACAGCAGGATTGGCACGTGGCGCGATCTGCACGGTGATCCGTGGTCCCTCTCCTGGCTTCGGGGGTTTAACCCGTTTTGCTGAAAAATCGGGAAAGGCCGACTGCGCCAGCCCCGAAACAGGCACTGACAGGCAGGTGGCCAAGATCGCCACCAATAAGATTCTCTTTTTAGACACTCTGCTCGATCCCTGTTCCGGGCCTTTTGTCGACAGTGTCTCACAAACAAGCCGTTTTTTCCACAGATGTTGCCAAAGGATGAACAGTTCCACGGCATTTGAGAGGTTCAGTTAACCCAGATCTGGGGAAATTTTCGCACGAACCGAATATAAATTGTTTACTTTCAATAACTTACCTGAAACACACATTCTCCCTTGTTAAGTTCCAAAATCACTTCATTCCCGACAAAATCTCGCCCCAATGCGGGGGCTATATATCCACATACCGCAGCGGGACAGGCGAAAGAGAGAGCGCCAGCGACTTCCAAACCGGTGAGAGAAACAGAAGATTACGGAGAGAGACCATGATGAAATTCCTTAGCACCTTCCGCAAAGACGAAGCTGGCGCAGTAACCGTTGACTGGGTTGTTCTGACTGCCGCCGTTGTTGGCCTGGCAATCGCCGCATACACCGCGATTGAAACCAACTCGAGCGCTCTGATCACCGCCGCTGGTGGCGCTGTCGCGGCTCAGAACGACTTCTAAGTTGATCGCGGCCTGAAGGTCGCTGGTCCTTGGGCGCGCAGCCCATCTGCGCGCCAATCAACATAATTTTGGCCCCCAGGGCACCAGAGAAAACCGATGATGAAATTCCTGAACACATTCCGCAAAGACGAAGCTGGCGCAGTAACTGTTGACTGGGTTGTTCTGACCGCCGCCGTTGTTGGCCTGGCAATCGCCGCATACACCGCGATCGAAACCAACTCAAGCGCGCTGATCACCGCCGCTGGTGGCGCTGTCGCGGCTCAGAACGACTTCTAAGTCCCCCTTTGAGACGCTATGAGGGGCCGGTTTGGCCCTTCAATCCAACCTAGAGCACGAGTGAGGGCTGAAAATGCGCAACTTTCTTCAAACTTTTCGCAAAGCAGAAGACGGTGCTGTTACCGTTGACTGGGTGGTCATTACCGCAGCAGTTGTTGGAATGTCAGCAATTTCCTTCTTCGTCATTGAAGACAACTCCAATGCTCTCATGACCGCCGCTGGTGGTGCTGTCGCTGCGCAGAACGATTTCTGAACAACCTGAGTTGTCGAATTGTTCTAGGCAATGGACAGGCCGATGCCATCAGGCTCGGCCTATTTTTACGTCTTGGCGCTTTGCTAGAATAGTCTAGGAAGCACCGCGTTTTGGTCCGGTTTACGCCGCAATCCTAAACGATACTTGGCCCAGCAGCGCTTATCGCCCTGCGTAACTATAAGAGGTGACTTATGCGTATGGTATTCGGATTGGTCCTAATTGCGGGGCTGGGTTTGGCAGGTTTTGCGGTCTACATGGCGCAAAACTATATCGGGGCCTACGAAAACGCGCTCAAACAGGAACGCGCAAAATCGACAGGATCTGTTGCCACCCAAGAGATCTATGTCGCAAAGCGCGCAATCGCCTACGGTGAAACGATCACCGATGACGACATCATGCTCGCGCCCTGGGCAAAGAAAATCCTGCCCGAAGGCCACTTCACCGAGGACAACCCTTTAAACCCAGTAGGTGCCTCCCATCGCGTTGCCCTGCGTCAAATCGAAAAGTTTGATGCCCTCGTTCAGGTGAAGATTTCAGAGCCCGGCGCAAACGCTGGCCTGACCTGGCGTCTGGAACCGGGCGAACGTGCCTTCGCCATCAAAGTGGATGTGACATCCGGCGTCTCGGGCTTTCTGCGCCCAGGAGATCACGTTGATGTCTACTGGACCGGACGCGTTGGCCGCAACAACCCCGACCTTCCGCAGGGGGATGTGACAAAGCTTATCGAGGCCGGTGTACGCCTGATTGCCATCGACCAAACCGCGCAGGCGGATCAAAATTCTGCAACCATCGCGCAGACCGTCACGGTCGCAGCCTCCCCCCAGCAGGTTGCAGCCCTTGCGCAGGCCCAGAAAACAGGTGAACTTTCGCTTTCGTTGATGGCCAGCGATGACACAACCGTTGCGGATGTAATCGAGGTCGATCAGCGGTCTTTGCTGGGTCTGGACGCAATCGAACGTCAGGCAGAGCGCGCAGCGCCAGAAGTCTGCACCATTCGGACCCGCCGTGGCGCCGAGGTGGTTGAGATCCCAATTCCCTGCACAAACTAATAAATTCAGCAAGTTAGATAAAGGCGGGCCTAAAGAGTGCCCGCCTTTTGTTTTTTTGCTTGTTGCGGGCTTTCAACAGAAACCACTCAGCAAAGTCATTGATTCTTGCAATAAATACCGATCTGGCGCAGAGTTGGGAAAAATGCGGGCACTAAGACCTGCGACCGAGGCGTGATCGAAAGGCAGGTCACATGAAAATTGATCGTTTCTTGAAGGCGGCCCTTATTGGTGCCTGCCTGAGTTTTGCAGCAGCCACACCTCAGGTGCAGGCGCAAACGTTGCGCGTTGTGCGAACCGGGTCGGATGCCACACTGAGTGTCCCGATGAATCGCGCGGTGGTTGTCGAGAGTGAAGAGCCTTTTGCAGAGCTCTCCATCGCTAACCCAGCGATTGCAGATATCTCATCCCTGTCTGATCGGTCGATCTACATTCTCGGCAAAGCGCCGGGGGTCACAACCCTGACGATCTTGAACGCGCAGGGCAAATTGATCACCAACGTCGATGTGCGTGTCGCCGCAGACATCTCGGAATTCAAAGCGCGCCTGCGTCAAATCCTTCCGGATGAAAAAATCGAAGTACGTACGGCAAATGACGGCATTGTCTTGTCCGGCACCATTTCTTCCGTGGTACGGATGCAACGTGCCTTGGATCTGGCGGAACGCTACGCCCCGGAGCGGGTTTCAAACCTGATGTCCGTGGGCGGCATTCAGCAGGTCATGCTGAAGGTGCGTTTTGCTGAAATGTCGCGCACCGTCGCCAAAACCCTTCGGTCTTCTATCGCAACCGGTGGCAGCGTTCTAAGCGGCGATCTTGGTCTTGAGATCGGAACCGGGAACGCAACACCGCAGGCCGCGGTAGACACCGTCGCAGCCAAGCTGACCCCGCAATCGGGCTCAGGCGCTGCAAATGGCGCCGTTCTTTTTGGGTTCAACGCCGGTGGTCTTGAGGTCGGCATTCTTCTGGAAGCGCTTGAAACCAAAGGTGTGGTGCGCACCCTCGCAGAGCCAAATCTGACCGCGTTGTCCGGGCAAGAAGCCAAGTTTCTCGCAGGCGGTGAATATCCAATCCCTGTTGCCCAACAAGGCAACACCATCTCGATCGAATATAAACCCTTTGGGGTTGAGCTGAACTTCATACCTCGTGTGATTGACGGCGATTTGATCAACTTGGAACTCGAGGCTGCGGTCTCGGCCATCGACCCTACAACGACGTTCTCGTTCGAAACCATCACGGTACAGGGTTTCTCGAGACGTGAAGCTCAGACAACCGTCGAGCTGCGTGATGGCGAGAGCTTTGCCATCGCCGGATTGCTTCAGGATGAGTTTCGAGACACCAATGGCCAGGTTCCCTGGATTGGAGACATTCCTGTCTTGGGCGCCCTGTTCCGCAGCGCAGAATATCAGCGCGAGCAATCGGAACTTGTGATTATCGTCACTCCCCATCTGGTCACACCGACACGTGGTGAAGCGCTTGCTTTGCCAACAGATCGTGTGCTGATCCCGACCGAAAGCGAACTTTTCCTTCAGGGACGCGTCGCTGGCAAACCCAAAGGTCGCCCCACACGTGGCGGCGCCGCTGAAGTTGCGAACCAGGACTTCAACGGTTCTTATGGCTATGTGATGGATTGAGGAGGGATAGGGCGATGATCAAATATTCAGCAACTGGCCTCACTCTGGCTCTTCTGGTCGCGGGCTGTGCTCCCTCCCCTGATCCTGTGTATGGCTCGTTTCATCGCGAAGCCGGAGCGCTGATCGACACCGGCGGGTTTGGCAATGCGACCATGAACAACCACCTGATCATGACCGGCGAGAAACAATACGCCTATGATCTGTCACAACGGTTTGCCTCCGAAGTTCTGACAACCGTGAACTTCGCGTTCAACAGCGCCCAGCTCGACATTGGGGCTATGGATACGCTGCGCGAGCAGGCCATTTGGATCCGTCAATTCCCCGAGGTTCGCTTCCGCGTCTACGGGCATACGGACAAAGTTGGCGGAAACAGCTATAATAAATCTCTAGGCCTGCGACGTGCCAACGCCGTGGTGAACTTCTTGGTGTCGCAGGGCATTTCGCGATCCCGTCTGGAGGCAGTGGTCTCATTTGGGGAAACCCAACCACTGATTGTCAGTGAGGGGCGGGAACGCCGCAATCGCCGGACGGTAACCGAGGTATCTGGGTTTGTGGAACGCCACCCAAGCGTCCTGAACGGTCGCTATGCGGAAATCGTCTATCGGGAATACATTCGCAGCGCGGAACCTCGGACAGGGCTTACCGGTCTGTCTGGATCTGATTTTTCGACTGAAACCGGAGTTGGCGGAGAATAGGCCCCTGGGCACACCTTTGACCCAACAGAAACAAGAGGCGCCTTTTAGGGCGCCTTTTTTATGATCGTCCAGAATTACCGTACAATTACGTTTTTTTAGCCCCAATGTTGCCCTGTTTCTAAAGCACCTTGCGAGAGAAGGATCAGGCGCCGCAGTCCGACTCGGCGCTAAAACGGATCCCGAAAAGGGCCAGGAAACAATCAGTTACCCCCCTTTCCGGTGTTCGTTCCGCAGGAAAGGACGTAAGGCAAATGACGAGTACACCCGCATCAAACGCAGGCCCGGCCCCCATTGTGGCCTGCACCATCAGCCGGGATGTTCAGAATTTTGATCTGCTGATCGAAGATATGGAAGCCATTCTTGGAGAAGAATGGGGGGATCTTGGTTTTGATGAAGCTCTGGCCTTTCTCAACCAACCCGATGCCTCGGGTCTTGAATTTGTTGCCATGGCGATCGACGCCATTGATGAGCCCTCCGTGACTTTGCTTGGGGGCATTATTGCCGGGGCCAAAGAGCGCGGGATCAAAGTGGTCCTGATCGCCGATGATGTAACCCCCGCCTCACTGCATCAATTGTTGCGTCAGGGCGCAGACGAATTTGTGCCCTACCCGCTTCCCGAAGGCGAACTGGCGGCCGCCGTCGCCCGTTTGCGCACGCCCGAAGTTGTTGAAACACCGGCGCAAATGGCCCCGGCGGCCGCAGCTGAACCCGCGGTTAAATTGCAGGCCGGAGGCGACGGGTGTTTGATCGCCGTTCAAGGGCTTGCCGGGGGCTGTGGTGCCACAACCATGGCCGTGAACCTGGCCTATGAGCTCGCAGCGGGCAGCAAAACCAAACAGCCTAAGGTTTGCCTCATTGACCTCGGCCTTCAGTTTGGTGCCGTTTCGACCTATCTGGATCTGCCCCGCCGCGACGCGGTGTTTGAGCTGCTATCTGATATTGAATCGATGGATGGTGACAGCTTTGGCCAGGCCCTTGCAGATTACGAGGGCAAATTTCAGGTCTTCACCTCGCCACCCGATATCCTTCCTCTGGATATGATTGGGCCGGCAGAGGTAAAGGTTCTGCTTGATGTGGCACGGGAACACTTCGACTTTGTCGTTGTCGATATGCCATCGACCATCGTTCAATGGACCGAAACCGTTCTCACC
The DNA here is from genome assembly GCA_049116335.1 of Pelagimonas sp. Taxonomy (GTDB): domain Bacteria; phylum Pseudomonadota; class Alphaproteobacteria; order Rhodobacterales; family Rhodobacteraceae; genus CANMIH01. The sequence continues at coordinate 56,935 of JAGDYZ010000009.1, forward strand.
GAAGCACAGGTCTATTTTGCCATTCTAGGGCTGGATATGCGGTCGGCTCAAAATACGCTGCGCCTCAAACGGGCATTGCAGGCCGAGGACCTTCCCTTCGACAAGCTTCGGTTTGTGTTGAACCACGCACCAAAATTCACCGACCTTCAGGGCAAGAGCCGCGTCAAACGTATGGCAGACAGCCTTGATATCTCGATTGATGTGCTGCTGCCCGACGGCGGACGTGTGGTGCCTCAGGCATGCGACCACGGGGAACCTCTGGCTGTTCACGCCGCCAAGAACCCGCTGCGCAAAGAAATAAACAAACTGGCCACTCAGCTTCATGCGATTGGCGACGCTGACGCAGAAGCAGCGTGAACAAGTAAGGATCGAGCATGTTTTCGCGCTATAAAAAAACTCAGGCTGTCGAAGCCACCCCTGTTGAGGTCGCACCAGCCGCCCCTGCGCCGGCCCCCGAAGCTGTCGCATCTGAGGCAAAGCCGGCGGTTGCCCGCCGCCCTGCAGGACAAAGCGTTGCAGCCAGCGTCGCGCCCGCCGACAAGGAAAAGAAACGCAAAGAGCGGCTGGCTGAAGTCAAGCTTGAGCTCCACCGCTCGCTGCTCGACAACCTCAATCTGGCGGCGCTCGACCAGGCCAGCGAAAACGAGCTGCGTGAAGAAATCAACGATATCAGCACGGAATACATGCAGGAAAAAGGCATTGTCCTGAACCGTGATGAACGTCGCACAATGATCAGCGATCTCTATGACGAGGTGAAAGGTCTTGGTCCACTTGAGCCCCTGCTCAAAGATGAAACCATCTCGGATATTCTGGTTAACGGCCCCCAGCAGATCTTTATTGAACAGGGCGGCAAGCTGACCAAATCAGACGTGACATTCAAAGATGAAAAGCACCTGATGCGGATCATCGACAAGATCGTTTCGGCTGTGGGACGTCGTGTCGACGAATCCAACCCCTATGTTGACGCCCGTTTGCAAGATGGATCGCGTTTCAACGCCATGGTGCCACCGATTGCGATCGATGGGTCTCTGGTGTCCATTCGTAAGTTCAAAAAAGACAAGCTCGGCATCGACGATCTGGTGAACTTCGGGGCCTTCACCGAAGAAATGGCCGTGTATCTTCAGGCCGCAGTTGCTACGCGTCTCAACATCATCGTGTCTGGCGGGACAGGCTCGGGTAAAACCACGACCCTAAACGCCCTGTCGAGCTTTATTGATGACAGCGAACGCATTCTGACCATCGAAGACACCGCTGAACTTCAGTTGCAGCAGTCTCATGTTGGCCGGATGGAAAGCCGCCCGCCAAACGTTGAAGGCAAAGGTGCGGTCACCCCGCGCGACTGTCTGAAAAACGCGCTGCGGATGCGTCCTGACCGGATCATCGTAGGGGAAACCCGTGGTGAAGAAGTCATCGACATGTTGCAGGCCATGAACACCGGCCACGATGGGTCCATGACCACCATTCACGCCAACAGCGCCCGCGACGGTGTTGCGCGTCTGGAAAACATGATTGCGATGGCGGGTATTGATATGCCGCTCAAAGCGATGCGCGCCCAGATCTCCTCGGCTGTGAACCTGATTGTTCAGGCCAGCCGTCTGCAGGATGGGTCGCGTCGCATGGTGTCGATCACCGAAATCACCGGCATGGAAGGTGATGTGATCTCAATGCAGGAAATCTTCCGTTTCCAGCGCGTTGGCCTGACCCCAGACAACAAGATTATCGGTCACTTCACCGCCACCGGTGTGCGCAGTGCGTTCTCAGAACGCTTCCGCATGTGGGGCTATGACGTGCCCGCCTCAATTTACGAACCCTTCCGCTCGGAGTAACCGCCATGTTGACCGCCGCCCCTATTATCTACGGCATGATTTTTGTAGGCGTTCTGGTTCTTGTGAACGGCGTCTATCTGGTTGCCTTTGGTAAATCGATCAGCCTGTCCAGCAAGGTCAACCGTCGGCTTGAAATGCTGGATCGGGGTGAAAAACGCGAAGATGTTCTGGCCAAACTCCGGAAGGAAATGGACCAGCACATGACCACCCGGTCGTTTCCGCTTTATTCGCTTCTGGCGGACAAGGCGCAAAAGGCCAATATTGCCTTTTCTCCCAAACAGCTGATCCTGATGATGGGCGCTGCAGGGGTTGCGGCCTTTCTTGGGCTGACCATTGGCACCGAAGCCACCCTGCCCATCCGCGCCGGTATGGCGGTGATCATGGGGGTTGGTGGCGTCTATATGTGGGTGGGCCATATGGCCAAAAAACGCCTTGCGATGATCGAAGAGCAGCTGCCCGACGCGGTTGAGCTGATGGTGCGCAGCCTCCGTGTGGGTCATCCCTTTTCTTCGGCAATCACCATTGTTTCTAAGGAAATCAAAGATCCGCTCGCCACCGAATTTGGCGTGATTGCGGATGAATCCACCTATGGCCGTGATGTCGGTGAAGCTCTGAAACACATGGCCGAACGCCTGGATATGCAGGATTTGCGCTTCCTCGCCGTTGCCGTGGCCATTCAGCAGCAGGCAGGCGGGAACCTGGCCGAAATTCTGGAAGGTCTGGCCAAGGTGATCCGCGCCCGGTTCCGCCTTTTCCGCCGGGTGAAAGCGATCACCGCCGAGGCGCAGTGGTCTGGCAAATTCCTGTCCGCCTTCCCAATTGGTGCGCTGATCCTGATCCAGGTGACCAAACCCGACTACTATGACGATGTGTTGGACCACGCTTGGTTCATGCCTGCCTGCTTTATTGTGGCCATCATGCTCACGCTGAACATGTTTGTGATGCGGGCCCTTGTGAATATCAAAGTTTAACGGAGCGGTGTGATGTTAGAAAATCTCAATACCCTCATTACCGACACGCTTGGCCCAGCCGGCCCGCTGATTATCGTTGCAGGCTTTGCTGCACTGCTCATCTTGGCTGCGGTCCCGATGCTGATGAACAGCAAACCCGACCCGCTGGACAAGCTCAAGGCAAGCAACCAACGCAAGCTTGGCTCTGATACCCGAGCGGTGCTGCGCGAGAAAAATCAGAACGAAAAGCTGAACAAATACGCCCAGTTCCTTGAGCCGCAGGATGCCAAAGAACTGTCAAATATGCGGATGAAGCTTCTGCAGGCCGGATATCGGTCAAAAGATGCGGTTCAGCTGTTCTTCTTTGCGCAGATGGTGCTGGGCCTGGGCGCACTTGGCGCGGGTCTTGCCTATTTCATGATGTTCAAGAACGGGCCCGACGTCACGCTTCAACAAAAGCTGATGTATATCATGATGCCGGGTGCCGCTGGATATCTGGCGCCAAAATACTGGATCACAAAACGCATCGAGAAACGCAAAGAAGAGATCCAGCAGGGCTTCCCTGATGCGTTGGACATGATGCTTGTCTGTGTTGAAGCCGGTCAGTCGATGGATCAGTCCATTGTCCGTGTCGCCGCCGAACTGCGCCCCTCGTTTCCCTTCCTCGCTGATGAATTCCAGATCATCGCGCATGAAATGAAAGCTGGTAAGGACAAGTCTCAGGTTCTGGATGATATGCAGGAACGCTGTGGCGTGCAGGATGTGTCGTCCTTTGTGACGGTTCTGAACCAGGCGCAGACCTTTGGTACCTCCATCTCGGATGCTTTGCGGGTCTATGCGGGTGAAATGCGTGACAAAAGGGTCATGCGTGCGGAAGAAAAAGCAAACCAGCTGCCGACAAAGATGACCCTGACAACTATGATGTTGACCGTACCTCCGCTGCTGATCATCTTGGTTGGACCATCGGCTGTGGGAGTGACCGAAATGGGCAATATCGGAAAATAATATGCGTCTGGCGACCGCCGTGGCCATTCTATCACTTATCGGACTGACCGCCTGTTCTTCGGGCGGTCTTTCTGCGCGACATGATGGCGTTTATGCCCCTGCTCTTGACCCGCGCGGCGAGGCTGTGGATGGGCTTGTTGTGGGCCACCGTCTGATGGAAGCAGGTCAGGCGGAACTGGCCCTCGAAGCTTTCACCCGCGCCGCCGGCAAAGAGGGATTGACCCCCGATGTTCTTGTGGCACTGGGCTCTGCCAATCTCGCGCTGGGGCGGCTCAATCAATCCGAAAAGATCCTGCGCCGCGCCATCAAAGACGCCCCGGATTGGCCAGAAGCCTGGAACAATTTAGGTGTTGTCCTGATGGAGCGTGACAAAACCGCCGAAGCCGCGGAAATGTTCCGCCGGGCCTTTGCGCTCGACAATGGCGAAAGTGACGCAATCCGCGACAATCTGCGCTTGGCGCTCGCAAAAGTCGAAACTTCTGTTTATGCTGACGATACAGAACAAGACTATAAACTGGTGCGACGCGGACGTGGGAGCTATCTCATCCGGGCGACATCGGACTAAGGCAGAGCAGTAAAAGGACGCAGCTTCATGCGCCACCCTATCGTTGTTTCCCTCTGTGTTGCAGGGGCATTTGTCGTATCCGCATGCGACAGAGACATCAACACCGCCGAAATGGAACGCAAGTTTCAGGGCGTGAATGTGGTTGATGAATACAATCTGAACGAAGTTATGCTGTCGGCAGCAGACCCCAATGAGGCGGTCGCCTATTTCCAGCGGTCCTCCGCTGAAAGCCCGGACCGCATTGATTTCCTGCGTGGTCTGGCAATTTCCCTGATCCGCGCAAAACGCATCCCCGAAGCCAAATCCGCATGGGGACGTGTTGTAGCGCATGAGGACAGCACCGAGATAGACAAAGTTCAGCTTGCCGATGCCCTGATCCGCTCTGGCGATTGGGAGCTAGCTGAGAAGACGCTCAACACCGTCCCACCTACCCATGAGACCTTCAAACGCTATCGTCTGGAGGCCATGATTGCAGACAGCAATAAGGATTGGAAAACCGCAGATAGCTATTATGAAACTGCGGTTGGTCTGACGACGACCCCGGCCTCGGTGCTCAACAACTGGGGATATTCCAAACTGACGCGCGGCGAGAACAAAGAGGCGGAAACGCTCTTTGTTGATGCGATCCGTCAGGACAACAACCTGTTTACCGCCAAAAACAATCTTGTTCTCGCGCGTGCAGGTCAGGGCAAATACGACCTTCCCGTTGTCCCCATGACCCAGATTGAACGCGCCGAGCTGTTGCATACGATCGCTTTGGCGGCAATCAAACGCGGTGATGTGAAGACCGGCAAAGGTCTTTTGCGGGAAGCCATCGAAACCCATCCGCAACACTTTGAGACAGCCGTCCGCTCGCTCGATGCCTTGGAAGACGACGTGTAAGGCCATCCACCATGACCATCCCAGCCACACAGGCGATGTTGTTTGCGATCTTTGTTCTGCCGATCTGCATCTACACCGTCTACACGGACCTGAAATACAAAAAGATCACCAACCTCACGGTCTGGGCGCTTTTTGCGGTCTTTGTTGTGGTCGGGTTCTTCACTCTGCCGCTGATGGAGTTTGTCTGGCGGTTTAGCCATTGGGCCGTGGTTTTCGGCATCGGCCTCCTTCTTTGGTTCACCCGCCAGATGGGGGCGGGGGATGTCAAATTTGGCGCGGTGATGGCGCTGTTCATTCACTCGCAAGACCTGGCGATTTTGCTCTGGATCGCCATCGCCTCTTTGGTCGGCGCGACGTTGACGATCCTTTTGGCCGGGATCTCACCTTTGCGGCGTCTGGCCCCTGATTGGGCGGTCTGGACCGGCAAACACGCCACTGTGGGCAATGGACAGAAGTTCACCATTCCCATGGGTCCTGCGCTTTGTCTGACCCTCTCGGCCTATCTCGTGCTGGGGTCCTGCTACGGGCAGTAACACTGCCCCGCAACTTCCCCCACGAGGCCCATTTCCTGCCACAAATCTTGCCTAGGCTTTAGCGAAACAGCCGCGAGCAGGATTCAGGCAATGAACATGCAAACCAATGCCGTAATGGCCCCCCCTCCCCCCAAAACCATTGAGGAGGTTGGCCTGTCGCCGGTGATGATGCGGGATATCCTGCTGAAAACGCTGTTCCGCAAGAACCTGAACAAAGTCACCCATATCGCCCGTGCCCTTAGTCTTCCGGTACCCATCACCCAGGAGATTATTGATATGGCGCGGAGCCAGGGGCTTCTTGAAGCGATGGGGACGCTGGGCGCGGCCGGTGAGGTTAGCTCGGAAATGCCCTATCAGCTGACAGACGCGGGCAAGGCCCGCGCCTTGGATGCCCTGTCTCAGTCCGAATACTTTGGTGCAATGCCGATCCCTCTGGCGATGTACAACGAACAAATCAAGCGTCAGTCCATTCGCAACGTTCAGATCACCCGGGATCAGCTTTTGTCTGCGATGGGCCATTTGATTCTGCCCGACGACCTGATTGGCAACCTCGGCCCTGCGGTGAGCTCGGGCCGGTCCATCCTGATGTATGGCCCCCCCGGCAATGGTAAATCGTCGATTTCAAACGGCATTCGCGATGCGATGGGTGACAAGATCTATGTCCCGCGCGCCATTGAATATTCAGGGCAGGTGATCACGGTCTATGACCCGATTGTGCATTCCAAAGCCACAGAAGATGCAGAGGACACCACGTCGCTGCGCCGCCGCTCTCAATTTGACCGCCGATATGTCTATTGCCAGCGCCCAACCGTGATCACCGGGGGGGAACTTTCCATCGACATGCTTGATCTGGTCTACAACCCGACCGCCCGCACCTATCAGGCGCCGTTGCAGCTCAAGTCAACCGGCGGGATCTTTATCGTAGATGACCTTGGGCGTCAGGCCGAACCGCCACAAAAGCTCGTCAACCGCTGGATCGTTCCTTTGGAAGAAGGCAAGGACATCTTGGCGCTGCAATCCGGTGAGAAATTCGAGGTTCCTTTCGATACGCTGGTGATTTTCTCGACCAACTTCCACCCAAATGAGATCTTTGACCAAGCCGCGTTGCGCCGGATCTTCTTCAAGATCAAAATCGATGGGCCAAATCAGGAAAACTTCCTCAAGATTTTTGCCCTCGTGGCCCGTAAAAAGAAAATGCAGCTGGACGAAAACAGTCTCATCCATCTGCTAAAAAACAAATATCCCACCATCAAGAACACCTTCGCCAACTATCAACCTGTGTTCCTGATCGATCAGATGATAGCGGTCTGTGACTTTGAAGGCTGGCCCTATCAGATGACACCGGAACTGGTGGATCGCGCCTGGGCGAACATGTTTGTACGCGATGAGACCATCGTGAAATAGGCTTAGGTGTGCCGGAAGACCTGGCCACTGCGGCCGGGCATTTCCTACTAAAATGGGCGCAAAATTCGATGGCGCAAAAAACTTATCAGAGGTGTCGGTTTTTTTCGCTTTTGCGCTTGACGGTCCAGCGCCCTCGCCATAAACACCCCCTCACGGTTCGGCGCGGTAGCTCAGTTGGTTAGAGCGATCGACTCATAATCGATAGGTCGGGAGTTCAAGTCTCCCCCACGCCACCACCGTAACCTCCCAAAATCGCAAGTCAAAATTCATCGCTAAGCGATTGGTGTTTAATGAAAATTGCCTATCTGAAATTCGAAGGTTCCGAGAATCCCAACCAGGCTCTGGCGGACCTCGCTCAGGATTTGTTGGACGCTGGCTGGCGAGTGATTGGCACCACTCAAACCAATATCCCGCGTCAGGACACCCACAAATGTGACATGGACGTGCGCCTTTTGCCTGAGGGTGCGGTGATCCGGATTTCACAAAATCTTGGCCCGAAATCGCGTGGCTGTCAGCTTGATCCGGACGCTTTGGAACAGGCCGTCAACGAGACCATGGCACGGATGGATCAGGCGGATATTCTGATCATCAACAAATTCGGCAAACACGAAGCTTTGGGGCGTGGATTTCGTCAGGCGATTGCGGACGCCATGGCAAAAGACATCCCCGTTCTTGTCGGCACCAACGCACTGAACCTTGATGCCTTTATGGAGTTTTCAGAAGGGGTCGCGCAGGGGCTGTCAGCAGATGAGCTGGCGGGGTGGGCCAAAGACGTTCTGGCCCCTTAACCCGCGCTCTGCAAACTCTGCGCGATCAAATCAACGGTTTCCGGCCAATCGATGAAGGCCGGCAACACGACACCGGAAAACGAAGCCTCAGCCAGCGCCTCAGGAACATCTTCAAGCATGTGACCCGCATTGGTGGCAAAGAACGGCAAACACACCGCCTGCCCTACATCTGCAACCGCGGGCTTCAGCCAAGGGTCCTGTTCGACAAACCCTGTGCGCACCTCACGAAACCCAAACCGGGCCTGCATCAACTCTGAAAACCCAAGGGCAGCATCTGCGCTGCGGTTAGATCGCGCACTGCCATGCGCTGCGACAACCAGAGCAGTCTCGCGCGCGGACCACCCTTGGTCATTCAATGTCTTCTCCAATCGCTGCGCTGCGACATCGGGCAAGGCTGGTTCAATTCCAAAAGGGATCATCGGAGCGAGCCCAAACGGAGCAAGTCTCCGTGGAAGCACTGTGCCAGTGAACCATCCTGCCGCCATAAAGAACGGGTAGATCAGGGGGTGCCCTAAACGCGCGATTTCATCCTCAAGACGCCCCTCGGACGCCAGCGTCGCACTCGCAACGTGCCACCCGGGAAGTTTCGCATTTACCGCCTCTGCCAGAACCGCCAGAGCACGCTCTTGGCTTTCGGGGGCAGAGGGGCTGCCATGGGTCACAAGCAGTGCTGTCTGCGACATTTCAGGGGCTCCCTTTCCGCGCGCTGCGTCATTACCTAGAGACATAACAGGCTCTGACAAGTTGGAATTGGAGAGATTTCCATGAGTTGGTTGGAATTTTCCGTGGCGATGATCGTTTTTCTGGCATCACACCGCATTCCGATGATGTTTGGCATCAAACCCCGGATTATCCACCTCTTTGGTCAACGGGGCTATACGATCCTTTTCAGCTTGTTTTCCACTGCGGTTCTGCTCTGGGTGATCTGGGCCGCCGGTCGGGCCCCTTGGGTGCCGCTTTGGGATCAAACCCAGGCATCACGATGGGCGGTGAACATCATCATGCCCCTCGTCATTATACTTGCGAGCTTTGGCATTGCCGCCCCCAATCCCTTTGCCTTTGAGGGCCGCAAGGTTGGTTTCGATCCGGACCATCCGGGCATCGTCGGTGTCACCCGCCAGCCCCTGCTCTGGGCGCTGCTTCTGTGGTCAGGCGCACATCTCTGGGCCAACGGCGATCTGGCGCATGTCATCTTGTTCGGGATATTTGCGGTGTTTTCCGCAATGGGCATGATGATTGCGGAACGTCGCGCTGACCGCACCTTGGCATCACGCACCGCGCTTGTTCCCTTTTGGGCCCTGATCAGCGGTAAGTGGCGGCCAATCAAAAGCCCTGTGCTGTCACGCCTTGCCATCGCCGGGATCGTTTGGGCCGGTCTTTATCTGTCGCACAGCACCGTGATTGGGGTTCTTCCCACCCCCTAGTCGCGAAAGAGCGCTGCAAAATCCTCAGGCAGATCAAAGTCTTGCAAGACGCGCGCGCGTCCGTTGGCCGACATCTTTGCCGCGGTGCGTTCCACAATACGCGGCAGCCGATCCGGCTCTTGCGTGTCGGCGAATGGCGCGAAATACCAACGCAAGAAGACGAAACAGATCACATCCTCTAGAGCCTGCACTTCGGCATCCTCTTTGATGTTTTCCTTGCGCAGCAAAACGCCAATGCGGGTCTGGTCCGCTTCGCCAAAACCCACATCGGCCATCATGCCTGCCACCCGCGCCCCATGTCTGCGGCCTTGCTCTTTGCGCCAAGCATAATACCCCGCCCGCCCCTCAGGATAGTCGGACCGGGGCAACAGCCAGCGCTCAACATGCTGCCCTCGCGCGGCGATTTGCAAAAGCGCAGAGGCGTCGGGAAACAGGCGCTCCAGTTCTTCCGTCATCCGCGCGCCATACAAAAGCGCGGCTGGCTGCCCCTCTTCTAACGTGGGGTCTGCGGCATTGGCCGCATCAATGGCCTTCAGAACCTGTTGCACCTGTTTCACGATCGCTCCTTAGAATGTTTGCGCTGCAGCCACCGCTCGTTTCCAAGCCGCATATTTACGATCCCGCGTTTCTTCCGCCATGGCCGGTTGGAACTTGTTTTCCAAGGCCCAGCTATCGGCGAAACCAGCCTGATCCGGGTATATCCCAGCGCGCTGACCCGCCAACCAAGCGGCCCCAAGTGCGGTGGTCTCCAGAACCTCAGGGCGATCAACCGGTGCGTCGAGGATATCAGACAAGAACTGCATCGCCCAGTCCGAGGCGCTCATCCCGCCATCGACCCGCAGCGTGGCCGCATCCGCATCACCCCAATCGGCTTGCATCGCCTCCAACAGATCCCGCGTCTGATAGCCGACGCTTTCCAGAGCCGCCCGCGCCATCTCAGCCGGGGTTGTGCCTCGGGTCAGACCAAAGGCCGCGCCGCGACACTCTGCATTCCAATAGGGCGCCCCCAACCCGGTGAAGGCCGGAACCAATACAACCTCTTGGGCCGCATCCGCCGCTTCCGCCAGGCTTTGGGTTTCTTTCGCGTCCGAAATGATCTTCAGACCATCGCGCAGCCACTGAACAACCGCACCCGCAATGAAGATCGATCCCTCCAAGGCAAATGTGGGTTTACCATCAAGCTGATAAGCGATGGTGGTCAACAGGCGGTTTTCGGACGTAACCGGCGTATCCCCAGTGTTCAACAGCGCAAAGCATCCTGTGCCATAGGTCGATTTGAACATGCCCGGCTGAAAACAAGCCTGTCCAATAGTGGCGGCCTGCTGGTCTCCGGCGACCCCGAGAATGGCAATCTCTGTCCCAAAGTGCTGGGCACCCGCTACGCCAAAATCAGAGGCACAATCCCGAACCTCTGGCAGCATCGACATCGGAATATTGAGCAAGGCACACATGTCATCCGACCATTTGCCTTGACGGATATCGTACATGAGCGTGCGCGCAGCATTGGTCGCATCTGTGACATGGGCCGCGCCCCCGGTCAGGTTCCAGATCAACCAGCTGTCAACTGTGCCAAAGGCCAGTTCCCCCGCCTCGGCCCGCGCCCGCGCGCCCTCAACCGTATTGAGAATCCACGCCAGTTTTGTGCCCGAAAAATAGGGGTCCAACAGCAAACCAGTTCGATGCGTGACATCGGCTTCGTGCCCCGCGTCGCGGAGCGTCTGGCACATGTCCGAGGTGCGACGGTCCTGCCAGACAATGGCGTTGTGCAGAGGCTCACCGGTCTTGCGATCCCAGACAAGGGTAGTTTCGCGCTGGTTGGTGATACCAATTCCAGCGATCTCGCTGGCAGCGATGCCCGCCTTGGCGATTGCCGCACGACAGGTAGACAAGACCGTGGTCCACAGATCACCACACTCGTGTTCAACCCAGCCAGACGCTGGAAAATGTTGGGTGAATTCTTCCTGCGCAGACGCAACAATCTGCATCTTTGCATCAAAAATAATTGCTCGACTGGATGTCGTGCCCTGATCGATGGCCAGAATAAAGCCCATCTTCCCCCTCCGTTTGCGCTATCGTTTTGTCAGTCTTACTAAGACTTTCGCAGACGCGCCAGAGAGTTGATCGATGATCGCTTTACGCCAGCCCACGATCCCGGGCAATCATAGCTGCATGGGTGCGGTTGCGCGCGCCCAATTTTCGGCTCAGAGTTTTGACGTGAAGCTTAACCGTGACTTCCTGCAGATCCAGATCTCGGGCAATTTCCTTGTTGGATTTTGCATCGCAGATCCCGCGCAGCACCTCAAGCTCGCGCCGTGTCAATGGTCCGCCGGCGGCCTCATCATCTTGGCGCATAAAGTCCAGTGGTGCATAAATCTCGCCCGCAGCCATAAACCGAGCCGCAGTCAAAAGTGTACGCGCACTCAAGGTTTTAGGGATAAACCCCTGTGCCCCCGCTTTCAACGCGGCCTCGGCGATATCGCGCGTTGCACAGCCGGACATAATCGCAACTGGGCGCCCGCCGTTGGCAACCTGCATTTTACCAAGGCCTTCCAGACCATTCATGCCCGGCATGTTGTAGTCGAGCAAAACAAGGTCGAAGGTACCTGTGGCATTGGCCGCTTCAAGCGCGTCATCTAGGTTCGCAACGGTTTGGACTTCATCGATTTCTGCATCCACCAGAAATGCTGCAATGGTTTCTCGAACCAAGTCATGGTCGTCCGCTACGAGAAGTCGCATCATTTTACTCACGTTTCCTTCTGGTCGCCAAACTCGGCGCCTTTCTCAGATTTTTAGCACTATTTCACTGGAGAGTTAACAACCCTGCAATAGACCTAAGGTAGTCTTGGCCAGCACCAGCGCCATCTATAGTGATAACACTAAACTATACTAATGGACAGGTCGCATAACCCCCTGATGCAATTCAGGACAGAAAACCTTTTGTAAGATCGAACCAACTTTAACGTAACCGGATCGAGAGCTTTGTATGCGTCATTTCATTTTCACAATTTTCCTTGCGATTTTAATGGCTTTTCATCCTACGACATCTTCCAAGGCGCATGCCGAAACGCTCGCACCCGCAACCGGCGATGTTCTCCTGACCGTCAGCGGCGCAATCACCCGATCAAACTCGGGGGACACGGCGACCTTTGATCTCGCCTTACTTGAGTCCCTTCCGCAGATCACTCTGGAAACGGAAACCATCTGGACCACAGGCGCGCAAACATTTGATGGCGTCCGCCTCAAGGATATTTTGGACGCGGCCGGTGTAAGCGCGGGTACACTCAAGGCATTTGCCATCAACGACTACGCGGTCGAGATTCCGTTTGAAGATGCTGACGACGGTTCCGCCATTATTGCCTACCGGCGCAACGGCGCCCTAATGAGCGTGCGTGAAAAAGGTCCTCTTTGGGTGATTTATCCGTTTGATCAGGACGCCCGCTTTCGTTCAGAGGTATACTATTCCCGAAGCATCTGGCAACTTGACCGGATCAGCGTCGCCCGCTGACCTCAATTTAAGCGATCCATAAGGGCAGGCCCAAATTTGACATCTCGACCTTGGTTCCGATGGGCTTCAGAACTGACTTGGTCCCGAGCCATGGTGTTTGCCTTTGTTTTTCTGGCGACGATCTCGGCGGGTTGGATATTCTTAGACCTCCAGCGCCCCTTTTCGGACCAGAACACGGCCAAGAACGACAATATGGTCTCGGTTCTGTCCCAGCTTGGCATCGAGATCATTGCCCTCGAGCTTGCGATCTCTCAGGCGAATCGCACGCCCCATTCCAGCCTAGAGCAAGTGCGACTGCGCTATGATGTTCTATATAGTCGCCTTGAAACCATTCGACAAAACTCGCTCTATGAGCTGGCTCCAGCCAACTCAGCGACACGCAGCAATATGCTCGAACTTGATGCATTTCTTTATCGGTGGCTGCCGATCATTGACGGCCCTGCAGACGAGTTGAGTGCCGCAATGCCCGCCTTGGCCCAAGATGCAAAAGTGGCGCGGGCGCGGGCACGCAACCTGACCGCTGACGCGCTTAGACTGGTTGCGCGGCAAAACGATGCCAGTCGCAAGAAGGTGTCTTATGCGCTTTTGTGGCTTGCCTGCGCGCTGATCCTTGTTGTCGGTTTTTTGGCGCTCCTGGCCGGTGCGATGTTCAGTTTGGCCCGCAAGCATGAAGCTCAGGCCCAGCACGCCCTCGATATCAGTGAACATATCAAAGCGGTGATCGCCACCGCTCAGGACGCTGTGGTCGTCACTGACGATACCGGCAAAGTGCTTGAGTTCAATGCGTCCGCCTCACAAATGTTCGGATTTGCCCGCGAAGATGCGATCGATCACAATATTGCTGATCTGATCATCCCGCCATACTACCGCGATCAGCATGATACCGGTATGATCCGCGCTCGCACCGGACAGACCTCGCGCATTCTGGGAAAGGGTCAAATTCAACTAGAGGCCCGTCACAAAAACGGCCTTATCTTTCCCATAGATCTCACCCTCGCGCGCACTCAGACATCCAACGGAACCATCCTTATTGGTTTCTTGCGCGATATTTCGGCCCGCGTTCAAACCGAAACCGATTTGATCACTGCCAAAGATCGCGCCGTCGCAGGCGAGAAACAAAAGGCCGCGCTCCTGGCTGTCATGAGCCATGAAATGCGCACTCCGCTCAACGGTTTGATTGGCGCGCTTGAGCTTTTTGACAAAGGCACACTTGACCCGCGGCATCGCACCTATCTTGAGATCATGCGCACGTCCGGCGAAACGCTACAGCGGCATATCAATTCGGTTTTAGATATGTCGCGACTGGATGCTGGCAATATGCCCGTCGACCCGAAGTCCTTCGACCTTGTTCAGTTGATTGATGAAATTGCGGAATCACACAGCACCGCAGCTGAGGAACGCGGCAACCAGATCACTGTTGCCCCGATGAACCCTGATTTGCATGGTGTTTTCTCCGACCCCGGCCATGTCAGACGCATCCTCGACAACCTGATCAGCAATGCGGTGAAATTCACCAAAGAGGGTCAGATCACGGTGGAAGTTGACTGTCACCGTGGATTGGAAGAGGTCGAGATCCGGGTGATTGACACCGGGATCGGGATCACCGACGCAGACCTGAACAGGATCTTTGATGATTTTGTGACGGTTGACACTACTTATGGCCGCGGTGCGCAGGGCACCGGGCTTGGGCTGGGCCTGTCCTCTCGATTGGCAAAGTTCTTGAACGGCACCCTGACGGCGGTCAGTGAGCCCGGCGCGGGCAGCGCTTTTTCTCTGACGCTTCCGCTGTCACCAACACGGCGCGCGCCCCTGATCCGCCCACAAATCGACGACATGGCCGCGCTTCCACCGATGGAGATCCTTATAGTCGAAGACAATGGCGTGAACCGACTCGTAGCACGAGACCTCCTTACCAAGGATGGGCATGCAGTCACCGAGGCTGTCGATGGGCAGGATGGCCTGGATCAGGCAGCGGCGCATAAATTTGACCTGATCTTGATGGACATCTCCATGCCCGGCGTGGATGGCGTTGAGGCGACCAAACAAATTCTGGGCGGGACCGGCCCCAATGCAAACACGCCCATCGTCGCAACAACTGCCCATGCACTGCCAGAAGACACCGCCGCCTTTTACCAGGCCGGCATGTGCGGTGTGATTGTCAAACCGCTGACCCTGTCCAAATTGCGACAGGGTTTGTTCGACGCCGATTGGTCGCGGGGTGGAGGATGTTCGCCCGATGCACTGATTGATGATATGCAACTGGCCGACATTCGTGCCGATCTGGGCCCAGAACTTTATTCACAAAGCTTTGCCCGGTTCGAAACCGAGATGCATGGGTTCATTTTCGCGGCAAGCCAGGAACAGCAAACGCCGGATCATATGGCTCATATGGCGCAAGAAGCCCATCGCCTGGTAGGCTCTGCAAGCATATTTGGTGCCTTGGGCATATCCCGCTGTCTGAGGCTTCTACAGGACAGTTATACGGCTCAGGATACCGGAAAAATTGGCGAACAGGTCGACAATCTTTCCACACAATGTGACCAAAGCCTGCTTATTCTGGCCCCAGCCGTACGCGCGCCCTCTTCTGGCTCTACTTAAAAACTTTAAGCCAGCTGGATTTGATGCTCGACCTGACCGGTGCTTCGGGTTGGTGCACAAAATACCTGCCCCGCCATTGGGTCCGAAACGCCTTCTGCCGCTGACGTTGCAAACAGCTGATCCATCGCCGCACCTCCAAACGCCGGGCAACTGATCTGTCCAGCAGGAAACGCCACCGCCTCGACAAACACTCCAGACGAATCATAGCAAGCAACGCGCGATGCCCCCCACTGCGCATTCCAGATGTTGCCCGCTGTATCCACAACGGCCCCATCCGGATTAAGCCCCTCTTGGGTCAGATCAAGCCATGCAACGGGCTCGCCAATGGGCCATCCTTCTGCGTCAAGCGCCACGCGGCAAATGATTTTGGTGGGCGTATCCGTAAAATAGGCACAGGCGCCATCAGGTGCGAAACAAATGGCATTGGGGATCGTCAATCGGTCGAACAGCAGACGCAATTCACCTTTGTACCAGCGGTAGATCGCGCCCGCCTCAGGCTCAAGATTGTACCCCATGGTCCCGATCCAGAATCCGCCCTGGGGATCCGCACGCCCATCATTGGATCGCGTCACCGCATTGTCGCGCTCCAAATCAACAAGATGAGTCTCAGCCTTGGCCTCAAGATCAAACACAAACAGATCCCGCTCGCTCGCAATCAACAGGCGCGTTTCGTCAACCCAGCCCGCAGCGGAGACCGCGCGATCAAATTGCCAAAGGCTCTGCGTCTCTCCCGATCGTTCGTAAAGCCGATGGCTCAGGATATCGAACCAGAACACCGATTGCCGCAGAGGATGCCAAAAAATCCCTTCTCCCAGAACACATTGCGTATCGGAAAAAACGGTACTGGTCATGGCAGGCCCACCTATGTTTGCGGTATCAGTTTCACCCAACGACCTACTGCCCGCAACCAAAGGAGGCAAACAAAGATTTATTTTAGGCTTGAAATTTCCGTCAACTTGCGCTCACCTCTGAACCACATCAGCGAGGAAGTGCTTAATGACCTGTGTCTTTGTTCAGATCCGATGCACCCCGGGTACCGGTTACACCGTGGCCCAGGAAATCACCCTGCGTGAAATCCATTCGGAGCTCTATTCGACAAGTGGTGAATATGATTTGCTGGTGAAGCTCTACATCCCAGAGAACGAGGATGTGGGTAAATACATAAACGACAATCTGCTCGGCATTTCAGGGATCGAGCGTACGTTGACGACGCTGACATTTCGCGCGTTTTGAGACGACAACAGGGAGACGTCCAAATGAAATTCAAAAGCTTGGCTCTGAGCTGCGCTATTGCTGCACTCGCGGCCCCCGCAATGGCCGAAGTCAAAGTTGGCATGATCACAACACTGTCCGGCGGCGGTGCAGGACTTGGGATCGACGTGCGCGACGGCTTTATGCTGGCGATCGAACAATCGGGCCGCGATGACATCGAAGTGGTGATTGAAGACGATCAGCGCAAACCCGATGTTGCGGTTCAGTTGGCCGACAAAATGGTGCAATCCGAGAAGGTAGACGTGCTGACCGGCATCATCTGGTCGAACCTCGCCATGGCCGTGGTGCCTTCGGTGACGGCGCAGGGCAAATTCTACCTGTCACCCAACGCTGGCCCGTCGCAGCTGGCGGGTCGCGGCTGTCACCAGAACTATTTCAACGTCGCCTGGCAGAACGACAACCTGCATGAAGGTGCCGGTGCGCATGCCAACGCCAAAGGCTATTCCAAAACCTTCATCCTTGCGCCCAACTATCCTGCGGGCAAAGACGCGCTGACCGGGTACAAGCGGTTCTATGAGGGTGACCTGACCGGTGAACTCTACACCAAACTGGGCCAGACCGATTACGCGGCTGAGATTGCTCAGATCCGCGCCTCGGGCGCCGACAGCGTCTTTTTCTTCCTGCCCGGCGGCATGGGCATTTCCTTCCTCAAGCAATACGCAGACAGCGGCATCGACCTCCCGGTTGTAGGCCCCGCCTTCTCGTTTGATCAGGGTATCCTGCAGGCGGTTGGGGATGCGGCATTGGGTGTGGCAAACACCAGCCAATGGTCCAAGGATCTGGACAACCCGGCAAACGCCGCCTTTGTCGCCAGCTTTGAACAGGAATACGGCCGTCTGCCCTCGCTCTATGCAAGCCAGGGCTTTGACACCGCAAATTTGCTGATCTCGGCCCTCGACAAGGCGGATGTGAGTGACGCGGATGGCTTCCGCGAGGCTCTGCGCGCGGCCGAGTTCGACAGCACCCGTGGTGAGTTCAAATTTGGGCCCAACCACCATCCGATCCAGAACATCTATGTGCGCGAAGTGATCCGCGAAGGCGATGTTCTGACAAACAAAGTTCTGGGCGCGGCGCTGGAAGCACGCGGCGATGCCTACGCAGCTGACTGCAAAATGTAATCTCTCTTACATGTAGAACACATTGCCCCGAAGGCGCCCCGCGCGCCTTCGGACATGTCTCTCTTTGACATTCGCAACGGGGAAGGATCGCATATGTCTGCGATACTGGTGATCGAGCAGCTGCTGAACGGGCTGCAGTCAGGCATCATGCTGTTTTTGATGGCAGCAGGTCTGACGCTTGTTTTTGGTGTGATGGGGTTGATCAATCTTGCGCATGGGTCGCTGTATATGGTTGGCGCCTTTGCCGCCGCTGCGGCCTCGGCGGCGACGGGATCATCTTTTCTGGGGCTCGTGGCTGCGCTCATCGGGGCAGCAGCAGCCGGCGCCATTATCGAGCTGACCGTGCTGCGCCGACTTTATGCACGCGACCACCTGGATCAGGTTCTGGCCACCTTTGCGCTGATCCTAATTTTCTCGGAAGGCACGCGCTGGGTCTTTGGATCTTTTCCCCTGTTTCTAGATATCCCTGACCTTCTGTCTGGTCCGGTCACCCTGCCCGGCGGCATTCAGTACCCGCTCTATCGTCTGACACTGATCCTGATTGGTCTCGCCGTTGCCGCAGGTCTGTTCTGGTTGATTGCCCGCACCCGTGTTGGCATCCGCATCCGTGCTGGTGAAAACGACCGTGAAATGATTGCCGCGCTTGGCGTTGATATCGACCGGCTTTACACCTTTGTTTTTGCCCTTGGAGCCGCTTTGGCAGGGCTGGCGGGGGCTTTGGTCGGTGCGATCCAGTCGGTGCAGGTCGGCATGGGCGAACCCGTGTTGATCCTGGCCTTTGTTGTGATCGTCATCGGCGGCATCGGCTCAATCAAAGGCGCATTGATCGGCGCACTTCTGGTGGGCCTCACTGACACCTTGGGCAGCATTTTCCTGCCGCAACTGTTCCGCCTGTTCATGGATCCGGCCGAAGCGAGCCAAATTGGCGCATCGCTGGCCTCGATGGCCATCTATGTGCTGATGGCCGCTGTGCTGATCTGGAAACCCACCGGCCTGTTCGGAGCAAAAGCATGACCCGCGAATCCTATGTGAACCTCGCCTGCCTTGCGGGCCTGATCCTTATCCCGTTGTGGGCGCATGTCTCCGACGAGCCCTTTACCATCACCCTCGCAACCCGCGCTGTGATCCTTGCCCTTGCGGCACTTGGGTTGAACATCGCGCTCGGCATTGGTGGCTTGGTCAGCTTTGGCCACGCGGTGTTTTTCGGCATCGGCGGCTATGCCATGGGCATACTGGCGCATCACGCCCAGAACTACACACCAATTGCAGAGTGGCCCTTCTTGATCGAAGGCACCAAATCGATGCCAATCATCTGGCTTTTGGCCACCGTGGTGTCCGGGATTGTTGCCTTTTTCATCGGCCTTTTGTCGCTGCGCACCACTGGGGTCTATTTCATCATGATCACACTGGCCTTTGGTCAGATGCTGTTCTTCTTCTCCATCAGTTGGGCGGAATATGGCGGTGAAGACGGTTTGGCGATCTATGTGCGCAACGGATTTCCCGGTCTCAACACGCTGGTGCCTTTACAGTTCTACGGGCTCTGCCTTGCCATGTTGCTTCTGGCACTGGCCTTCCAATGGCGGCTGGCGAAATCGCCCTTTGGTCTGGCCCTGAATGCAGCGCGGCAGGTGCCCAACCGCGTCAAAGCCGTGGGTCTGAACCCGTTCAAGCTTCAACTTGTTGCCTTCACCATTTCGGGCATGATCACCGGTCTCGCCGGGGCGCTGTTTGCGGATCTCAACCGTTTTGTCAGCCCCACCATGTTCAGCTGGCAGCTTTCGGGTGAGTTTATCGTCTTTATCATCATTGGCGGCACGGCCCGTCTGTTTGGCCCGGTGATCGGTGCCGCACTGTTTGTCATCATCGAACATGTGCTGGGTGGGATCAGCGACTATTGGCACATCTGGTTTGGCTTCCTTTTGCTGGGCATTGTGCTCTTTGGCAAAGGCGGTGTGATCGGACTTCTGGCGGGAGGAGCAAAGGCCCATGACTGATGTCATTTTGGAAACCCGCGGTCTGCGCAAAGCCTTTGGTGCTCTGCAGGCGACCGACGATGTCTCTATCGCCCTCAGACCGGGCGAAATTCACGCCATCATTGGCCCCAACGGCGCGGGAAAATCCACGCTGATCGGCCAGATCTGCGGGTCGCTTGCCCCCGACAGTGGGCAGGTCTTTCTTGCCGGACAGGACGTGACGGGAAAAGACACCGCCCAACGCGCACAGGCCGGGCTTGGCCGCACCTTCCAGATCAGCCAATTGGCCATGGAAGACACCGTCATGCAAAACGTGCTGCTCGGAGCGCTTGGCAAAAGCGCCGCGCCATGGCGGTTCTTTGGTGCGGTGTTGAATGACAAAGCGCTGCGAAAATCGGCCATGGCTGCGCTTGAACGCGTAGGTCTGGCGGAGGAACAAGCGCGGGTGACCGCCGAGTTGAGCCATGGCCAGCGCCGACAGCTTGAAGTCGCTGTTGCCCTGACCTTGCAACCCAAGGCCTTTGTGATGGATGAACCCATGGCGGGGCTTGGGGCCGAAGGATCGGCACGTCTGACCAAACTTCTGGATGGGTTGCGCCACGAGGCTCCGATCCTTCTGGTCGAACATGACATGGATGCGGTGTTTGCCCTGGCCGACCGGATCAGCGTGCTGGTCAGTGGCCAGATCATCGCCACCGGCACAGTTGACGAAATCCGCACCGATGCCCGCGTGCGCGAAGCCTATCTGGGGGACGAAGCATGAGTGCCCTTCTCACTCTAAACAACGTCACCGCCCATTATGGTGCCAGTCAGGCGCTGTTTGGTGTCGATCTCACACTCAACCAAGGCGAAGTGCTTGCCTTGATGGGCCGCAACGGCATGGGCAAAAGCACCACTATCAAATGCATCTGTCGTATGCTGGCGGCACAAGGTGAGATCCGCTTTGACGGCACAGATCTCGCCCCCCTGCCCAGCCACAAAGCCGCACGCCTGGGGATTGGTTTGGTCCCCGAGGGGCGGCGCTGTTTCTCGGATCTTACGGTGTCGGAAAACCTGATGGCCAGCGCTCGTCCCGGCGCATGGGATCAGGCAGCGGTTGGATCGCTGTTTCCCCGATTGGCCGAACGTCACGCGCAGCGGGCGGCAAGCCTGTCGGGGGGCGAACAACAGATGCTTGCGATTGGGCGTGCGCTAATGACCAATCCACGACTGTTGATCCTTGATGAGGCAACAGAAGGACTTGCCCCGCTGATCCGGCAAGAGATCTGGGATGCGATTAGTCGTTTGAAACGCGAAAGTGGGTTGTCCATTCTTATCGTCGACAAATCTCTAAAAGAACTGCGTCAAGTGGCCGACACCGCAGTGATCCTCGACAAAGGCACATCCATCTGGGCGGATCGTCTGGAAAACCTGCCAACCGATCTCGCACATAAACATCTCGGGATTTAATCCTGCAAGCTCAGGCCGTTTAGACATCGCGTAACGGCCTGAGTTTTCACGGCATGATAAGCTTCATCCGTAAGCCCCATAAGCGCGGCCTGAAAAACCACACCCTGAATCATGCCCACGATCAACCAACCGTCGTTTACCGGGGCCCAGTCAACTTGCGGTGCGCTGGGTGCAAATTCGTCCAGCTTCCGCGCGATAAGATTGCCGGTGCGCCCCAACCGTTGTTGTGACCGCCGCACGATCTCGTCCTGACAGCCAGGCAACCGGGTGAGCTCCTGCAAAACACTCAGAAGCTTGGCATGTCGGTGTCGCGGTTCGAATACCGTCTCAAGCCCAGCGCGCAGCTCGGCGACAGTCTGACTTTGTGCAACGCCTTCGTACCAGCGATCAAATTCATCAAAAATCAGGTCACTGACCGCCAGCGCCAGATCTTCTTTGCGTTTGAAATGCAGATAGACCGTCCCTTTCCCCACGCCACTGCGCGCAGCGATATCTGCCACACGCGCCGCCGCAATACCCACATCGGCAAACACCTCTAGGGCAGTTTGCAAAATCACGGTTTGCTGGGGATCTTGGCTTCCGATCTGGGGCATTGGGGGCTCACACGACTTACCTTCACTTGGGCGATATTAGCCGGGCTGCGGAACAAATCATCACAAATCCATGCGCGCGGGCATCACAGCGTACGACCCCTGCATATCTGCCGCATTCACCTGACCCAAATCCGACCAATTCAAAACTAACGGCGTTGAATTTTTCCCAAAAACCCACAGATACCCAAACAACTCGCTGAAAAAACAGCGAATAATCAAACTCGCTGTAAGATCATTCCAATTCTAACGATCCCGACCCCGTGGAACTGTTTGTTAAGACAGCCTGCTTATTCCTGTTTGGCAAGAAACGCACCTTTGCCGGTGCACCTGTTGCCAAGAGGAAAGCCGTATCAACATGCCAGATATCCATTTCCATGCCCTAGGCGCGACCCGTGCCCGGTCCGGTGAGGACCCGCTGGTTCCGTTCCTGCTGAGCGCACGTCAAGGGCCTGTAACTGTATCCGCTCGCGACGTTCACCGCCTGGATTCGCATCGACTGCAGCTGCTGCTTGTCGCTGAACGTCAATGGTTGATTGACGGCAAGGATTTCAACCTCACAGATATGTCCCCCTCTTTCCGCGATGGCCTAGAACGTTTGGGTATCGCCTCTGACCACTTCGACAAGGAGACGCTGCAATGACCACTAAGGTTCTGGCTATCGACGATTCGCGCACTATCCGAAACCTTCTGCGTGTTTCCCTGGAAGGGGCAGGTTTCGAATTCCACTCGGCCTGCGACGGCGTTGAAGGCGTAGAGGTCTTCCCCGACGTAGACCCTGATGTGGTGATCACCGACATCAACATGCCGAAGATGGATGGCTTTGGTGTGATTGACTCGCTGCGCAGTGGCCCAAATCGCACCAATGTGCCGATCTTGGTTCTGACCACCGAAAGCTCGGACGATCTCAAGGCCCGCGCACGCGGCGCAGGTGCAACCGGTTGGATCGTCAAGCCTTTCGACGACTCTTCGCTGGTGTCAGTTCTGCGTCGTCTCACCGGCCACGTGAGCTAATGCCATGTCAATGAATTCAATCAGAGATACGTTCTTTGAGGAATGCGAAGAGCTCCTCGAAGCACTGGTTGAGGGCCTCTCCCAAATGGAAG
Organism: Pelagimonas sp.; assembly: GCA_049116335.1. Lineage (GTDB taxonomy): Bacteria > Pseudomonadota > Alphaproteobacteria > Rhodobacterales > Rhodobacteraceae > CANMIH01. Next base: position 79,923 of record JAGDYZ010000009.1, read on the forward strand.
AAGCCCCCGAAGATATCGACGTTGTCAACGCGGTGTTCCGTGCCGTTCACTCGATCAAGGGTGGCGCCGGTGCCTTCGGTCTCGACCGTTTGGTGAACTTTGCACACACCTTCGAAACCGTCATGGACATGGTGCGTGGCAACGAGCTTTCGGTTGACGAAAAGCTCATGGCGATCTTCCACCGGTCCGGGGATCAGCTTTCGGATCTTGTGGCCTCGTCTCGCGACGAAACCGATCTGGATGAATCCTCAGAAAAGGCTCTGATTAAAGAGCTGGAAGGATATCTGGGCGATAACGCAGGCGCGGAAGATTTCTCGTTTGATGCGGTCACACTCGACTTCGGCGGCCCCGTTGAAATCGAAGATGCGCCGGCAGAAGAGCCTGTTGGTGAACGCGTCTTCAAAATTGCCTTCAAGCCCAAAAAAGAGCTTTATGAAAACGGCCATGAACCGCTGTTGCTCTTTGACGCTCTGGCAGAATTTGGTCCGCTCAAAGTCGAAGCAGACACAAGCCGCCTACCCGATTTTGATCTCTTCGATCCCAATGACGCGATTTTGGCCTGGAGCCTGACGCTTCAAACGGCGGAAACCGAGACCACCCTGCATGAGGTGTTCGAATTCGTCGAAGGCCTGTGTGCCCTGGATATTCAAGTCGATGGAAGCGCGCCAGTTTTTAGCGCGGCGGTGGCAGCCGCCCCTGAACCGGAAGCGGCACCAGAACCGGCTGTTGAAGCAACGCAAGACAATGAGCCCGCCGCAGCGGCGGTGGCGAAACCTGCTCCAGCGGCTGCTGCCACACCCGCAAAGGAATCGCGCGGCCCCAAGCCGACCCTTCGGGTTGACCTTGATCGCGTTGACCGCCTGATCAACACCGTTGGCGAATTGATCATCAACCAAGCGATGATTTCGCAGCGCATTGAAGAGCTGGACCTGCCCACTGTGGCCCATCTCACCAATGAGCTGGAAGCCTACAAACTGTTGGCACGCGACATTCAGGAAGGCGTCATGGCCATTCGTGCCCAGCCCGTCAAACCGCTGTTCCAGCGGATGTCACGGATCGTGCGCGAAGCCTCGGATGCCACCAATAAGAAAGCCAAACTGGTCACGGTTGGTGATTCGACCGAGGTCGACAAAACGGTCATCGAACGGCTGGCTGACCCGCTAACCCATATGGTGCGGAATGCAATCGACCACGGCTTGGAATCGCCTGAAAAGCGGAACGAAGCGGGCAAAGACCCTGTGGGAACTATCCGCCTCTCAGCGGCGCACCGTTCCGGCAGTGTATTTATCGAAATCGCGGATGATGGTGCTGGCCTGAACCGTGAGGTCATTCTGCGCAAGGCGATCGAGAAAAACCTGGTCCCAAAAGACGCAGAACTGTCTGATCCTGAGATCGACAACCTGCTGTTCCTTCCAGGGTTTTCGACAGCGGGCCAGGTGTCCAACCTGTCCGGCCGTGGCGTCGGCATGGATGTTGTAAAAAATGCGGTTCAAGCTTTGGGTGGACGGATTTCGATCAGTTCAACCCCCGGCAAGGGCACGACCTTTACCATCATTCTGCCTCTGACCTTGGCCGTTATGGATGGCTTTGTGATCTCGGTTGCAGACCAGACCATGGTTATTCCGATCTCGTCGATCCTGGAAACCATTCGCCCCAATCTGCGTGACATTCACGTGGTTGGAACCGATAGCGAATTGGTCAGCGTCCGTGGGTCTTATGTGCCCATCGTTGATGTCGCCGACAGCCTTGGGTTGGCCGAAACGCAAGAAGGCCCGAAAACCGGGATCCTCCTTCTTGTTTCGACGGAGACACAGGGTTTGACCGCGTTGCGTGTTTCTTCGATCCATGACCAGCGTCAGGTCGTCATCAAAAGTCTGGAAAGCAACTATACCGCCATTCCGGGCGTCTCAGCCGCGACCATTCTTGGTGATGGTAAGATTGCTCTGATCCTCGATCCCGAGGAGCTGATCAAACTCGACCACTCCACTGGTTTCGACCTCATCCCCCAGCCATAGAAAACGGAGCTCCGTCATGTCTGAAGCAGCAGCAGAAGCAGTCGCCGATTCCCAGTTCGAGTTCATCACGTTCTCCGCTGGCGGTCAGAACTACTGCCTAGAAATCACCCAGATCCGCGAAATTCGCCGCTGGACCCCGGTAACGGCCCTGCCCCACACACCAAATGATGTGTTGGGTGTGATGAACCTCCGCGGTGCCGTGATCCCGATCTTTGACCTCTCCGCCCGGTTTGGTCTTGGGGCCACGCCGTCAAACGAGCGTAACGTTGTCATCGTCGCCGCCGTAGAGGGCACAACCATTGGTCTTCTGGTTGAGTCGGTCTCGGAAATCCTGTCGGTGGACAAGAGCGCCATCCAGGAAACCCCGGATATCAAATCCGACGCCACAAAACATAGCATCCGCGGTATGATCTCGGTCGATGAGGCCATGGTTCGGGTTGTCAATCTTGGGGCGGTTCTGGAAACCGAAACGGGCGCCGCAGCATGAATGTAGCGGCCCATATTCCTGACGGAGACGAGATCCCGTTCAGCGACGCCGATTTCAAAGCCTTGGCGGCGCTGGCACATGCCAACTTTGGGCTCAACCTTGCCGAAAGCAAGAAGCCATTGGTATATTCTCGTCTCATCAAGCGCTTGAAAGCGCGCGGAATATCGAGCTTCCGCGACTATCTGGCTCTTGTTGAGCAACCTCAAGAGGACAAAGAACGACACGAGCTGATCTCTGCGCTCACCACCAATGTGACCTCCTATTTCCGGGAGAACCACCATTTCGAGATGCTGCGCGACAGCTGTCTGCCTGACATCATTCGAAATGCCAAAGCCGGAAAACGGGCGCGCATCTGGTCGGCGGGGTGTTCTTCGGGGCAAGAACCCTATTCGATCGCAATGCAACTGCTGACGGCGTTTCCAGACGCAGCGGCGCATGATGTGAAAATCCTTGCGACCGATATCGACCCTAGGATCGTACAAAAAGCCGAAGCCGGCACGTATCCCAAAGATGAGGCCAAAGGCATTCCCGCCCCAATGGCTCAGAAATGGACCCGTCCGTCTTCAGACGGGAAATCGTTTACGATTGCCCCAGACGCCAAGAAATTGATCACTTTTGGCGAATTGAATCTGATCAAAGAGTGGCCCTTTGGCGGTCCGTTTGATGTCATCTTCTGTCGCAATGTTGCGATTTATTTTGACCAACCGACCCAGCAAACTCTTTGGAAACGGTTCTGCGATATTTTGGCTCCGGGAGGACATCTCTTTATCGGGCACTCTGAACGGGTGTCTGGTCCGGCGTCACAATCCTTGGCTGGTGTGGGTATCACCAGCTACCAAAAGACTGAAAACACTTTGCAAAATGCAAACGATAGGAGCCTGAAATGAGTCTGAAAGATTCCCTGCGCGTCATGGTCGTGGACGACATGGCAACCAGCCGTGGACTGATCACCCAGGCTTTGGATGACATTGGCATTAAAAACTATGTCACCGAGAATGACGGGCGTCGCGCCTTTGAAAAGCTCGCGGCGAGCCCCTGTCACCTGGTATTGTCCGACTACAACATGCCCGGCATGGATGGCATTGGTCTGCTCAAGCACGTCAGAAGCCATCAACCGACCCAGAAGATGGGCTTTATTCTGGTGACCGGTCGTCCGACACCGGAAATTGTTGCCGAAGCCAAAAAGCTTGGCCTCAACAACATGATCAAAAAGCCTTTCACCTCGGCATCGATGAAGCAATGCATCGAAAGCGTGGTAGGTCGGCTATGAACGCAACCCCGAGCTTTAAGATTTCCTCGGCTGATGCGACCGATGGGGTCGCATCCGAACTGGATGTGCTTTTGGATCGGTTGAAACGTCTCGAGGACGGGTTTGAAACCGTCCTCGATGCGGGCGGAGACACCCCTCGGGGGGTCACTTTGCAGATGTTTCAGGAAATGGACTTTATCGTGCAGTCGATCGAGTCTCTTTCCACCTATCTCCGAGATGTCGCCAGTGCGTCGCGTGATAACGGCGAGACCTGTTTGCATGAGGCCGTGTCCAAAATCCCGCTGCGGGATATGGCAGCCCGTCTGAAAGGTCACGAGGCCGCCGCTCCGATTACTGGAGAAGCTGAACTTTTCTGACGTCACCGGCTGGTCGGTGCGCTGTGGTCTATGATGCAAGTGGGGATCCTGTGTCACAAAAACGTTTGATCATCGCCAGTCCTGACGCCAAAGAACGCAAACGACTTTTGTCGCTGCTCACGACCTTACCTGAATTCAAGATCATTGGATGTACCGGTGATCTGATGAACACGTACAACGAAGTTGAATCGCAGCTTCCCAATGCAGTGCTCATATCGGAATCCCTTGCGCGTCTGCCCGAATTTGAGGTGATGCGCGCGCTCTTCTCCGCATTGGATGTACGTTGGCTGGTTTTGAACAGCTTGTACGGGTCCGCCAGCTGTCTCTCACCCGAAAGCAAAGCCGCTTCTGATCTGTTTGAGGTCCCCGGCAACGCACCCGCAGATGTGATCGCCGGTCAGTTGCGAAGCCTGACCCGGCTTGGCCCGTCGCGGATGCCTGCCCGCAGCAGCAGAGCCGCAGTTTCCTCAGAGCCATCACGCGCGCAACCTGCGCAGCCGTCTCTCGTGCGGCAGACGCAAACGGCCCAAAAGCTCATATTGATCGGGGCAAGCACGGGTGGCGTCGACGCGCTTCTGGCGATTTTATCCAACTTTCCCATCGATTGCCCGCCCACGATGATTGTCCAGCACACTGGACCGGGCTTTGGGAACAGTCTCGCAGAATTGCTCAATCGCCAATGCGCGGCTCAGGTTGTTTTGGCCGAGGATGACATTCCACTGAGATCCGGACAGATCATCATCGGCGCAGGCAGCCGAAAACATCTCGTGGTAGACGGCACGCGTCAGTTAATGGCAAAGCGGATCGACGCGCCCCCCGTGTCCGGACATGCGCCATCAGTTGATATGCTGTTCAACAGCGCGCTGGACCATGCCCCCAAAATCGCGGCCGCGTTGCTCACGGGCATGGGACGCGACGGCGCGGACGGGCTGCTAGCGTTGCGAAGATCTGGTGCAACAACGTTTGCACAGGATGAAAAAAGCTCAGTTGTCTACGGCATGCCGCGCGCTGCGGTGGAACTGGGCGCGGCTCAGTCCGTTCTCCCCCTTAAAAAAATTGGCCCTGCCTTGCTCACGGCGCAGGTTCAAACAACGACACAAACAAGAGAGGCTGCTCATGACAGGTAATGGCGAGAAACTAGTGAATGTCATTCAGGGTGATTATGCCATCTCGGATAAAGCCAACGAGGTGTTGACCACAGTACTCGGGTCCTGTGTCGCGGTGTGTCTGTCGGATACAAAGCGTGGCATCGGCGGCATGAACCACTTTCTGTTGCCCGACCGGGGCACGGGTGGCGCGGGCAGTGACAACGTTCGCTATGGCGCCTACGCCATGGAATTGTTGATCAATGGCATGCTCAAACAGGGGGCTGATCGCAGCAATCTTCAGGCCAAGATCTTTGGTGGCGCCAATATGATGGGAAATTTGCGCGACATCGGTGGCTCCAACGCCGCGTTCGCGCGGCAGTTCCTCAAAGACGAAGGCATCCCCTGTATCGCTGAAAGTCTTGGAGGAAATCAAGCCCGGCGCATCCGCTATTGGCCGGTAACCGGACAGGCGCGCCAGTTGCTTGTCCAAGGCAATATCGAGGCCGAGACACGTCCGGCCCCGCCGCCCAAGCCCAAGCCAGCGGCGCAGGACATCACCCTGTTCTGATCACGTCGTCCATCACGTCTGTGTTTGCCAAGGTGCGCTTCGACAAATCGAAGTGCACCTTCTTCTTTTTGCGTGTTAAAGCGGCACACGAAGGAGATCCCAATGCAGCCTCAGCTCCCGTTTACACGTGATCTTGTATTGATCGGCGGCGGTCATTCCCATGCTCTGGTTTTGCGTAAATGGGGGATGAACCCGCTGCCGGGCGCACGAGTCACTGTGATCAATCCCGGCCCAACCGCGCCTTATTCTGGTATGCTGCCCGGATATCTTGCCGGGCACTATTCCCGCGAGGCGCTCGACATCGATCTCGTCAAACTGGCGCGATTTGCCGGGGCCCGTTTGATCAACGGCCGTGCCACTCATATTGATCCTCTTTCGAAAACCATACAAGTCGAGGGGCGGCCGCCACTGATGTATGATATTGCCTCGCTTGATATCGGTATCACCAGCACCCTGTCCGATCTGCCCGGGTTTTCCGAACATACCGTTCCCGCGAAACCCCTTGGACCATTTGCGCGCGCCTGGTCGAGGTTTCGCGACACCCAAGGTGCGGCCAAAATTGCCGTCATCGGGGGCGGGATTGCCGGTGTCGAAATCATCCTCTCGTTTGTCCGGGCACTGAAAGCAGACGGACGCGAGGCCAAGCTCACTCTGATCGATAAAGATCAGATTCTGGCGGGTCTCCCCAACAAAAGTCGAACCCACCTGTTGAAGACACTCACCAGCTGGGGCGTCACGCTTTGCGAAGACTGTGACATCACAAAGGTCACAGCCGACGGCATTCACACCGCCGCCGGAGAGAAGATCGAGGCCAATTTCATCTGCGGTGCCGCCGGCGCCGAGCCTCAAGGATGGTTGGCGCAAACCGGGCTAGAGCTAGCCGATGGGTTTATCTCGATAAACCCGACGCTGGCCTCATCAGATCCGGCCATATTTGCAACGGGCGACTGCGCTCATATGGTGGAAACGCCCCGGCCCAAAGCTGGCGTTTTTGCAGTGCGACAAGCGCCGGTTCTGTTTCACAACCTGCGCGTTGCTCTGCAAGAGACTGGGCAGTACCAAACCTACCGCCCACAACGCGACTATCTCAAGCTGGTGTCGCTGGGCGAAAAATCCGCTCTGGCAGACCGGTTTGGCATGACATTCTCTGGCCCCCTTCTGTGGCGCTGGAAAAACCACATTGATCAGAAATTCATGGATAAGTTTCGCAACTTACCCCAGATGCCCGGGCCTGAGCTGCCCAAGCATATGGCCGCGGACACCCAATCTGTGTTGGGCGACAAGCCACTTTGCGGGGGATGTGGGTCCAAAATTGGGCAATCCGCGTTGCAGGCTGCACTACCACGCCCCGGTACGGTACGAGACGACATCACCGCGCTGCCAGACGACGACGCGGCATTAATTCTGACCGGAGGAGCACAGCAGGTAATAAGCACCGATCACCTACGCGCGATGACCCAAGATCCTGTCACCATGACACGTATCACAGCCCACCACGCCCTTGGCGACATCTGGGCCATGGGGGCAGCCCCTCAGGCCGCGACCGCCACGATCATTCTGCCACGCATGTCGTCTGACCTGGCGCAAAGAACCCTGTATGAGATCATGACAACAGCGCAGTCCTGCTTTGCAGAGGCCGGGGCGGAGATCATTGGCGGGCACAGCTCATTTGGCAATGAGTTGACCCTCGGTTTTACAGTCACGGGCCTATGTCACACTCCGCCCATCACCCTCTCCGGAGCCCGCGCCGGGGATCAGCTCATCCTCACCAAACCCTTGGGATCCGGCATTCTGATGGCCGCTGAAATGGCAGGGCAAGCCCGGGGGGATTGGGTGGTGCGGGCGCTTGATCAAATGTGCAGAAGTCAAAAAGACCCCTCTCGCCTTCTGTCGGGTGCCACGGCGATGACCGATGTCACCGGATTTGGGTTGATTGGGCATCTGCAAAACATCTGCCGACAATCTGGCGTCGGGGCTGACCTCGATCTTGCCGCCATGCCGTTTATGGACGGCGCGCTTGCCCTAGCGAAAGCCGGCCAAAAGTCCACGTTGTTGCCCGAAAACCGCAAGCTTAACCCTCAGATCCCGGAGGGTCCGGAGTTTGATCTGCTGTTTGATCCTCAAACCTCTGGTGGTCTGCTGGCAAGCGTCTCAGGCGATGCAGCCAACCTTGTCGACCAACTAAAAGCCGCGGGCCATGAAGCTGCGGTCATCGGCACCTGCACCAACACTCCTGGTCAGATCACTGTTGTCTGAACCCGCTCCGCAATTTGGTCGGCAACGGTTTCAAGCGCGGCGTCATCAAGGTGAGCGGTTTCAAAACACGCAGCAACATTCGGCGTGATCGCACGCATGGATTTGTCATAGGCCGGGTCATAGTGATCTTCGACCAAAGACTGGCACAGGGCACGCCGTTCTCCTGCGTCAATCATCGCCTCCCACTGGTCCACAAGCGCATGGCCCCGGTGAAGCCGCAGCGGCGACAAACGGTCTTTGAGACGCGCCCCATCGGACAAAACATCGTCATAGGCCTGATCCAGATATCGGGCACGCTCCTCAACCGGCGCCTGAATTTCAAACCAAGGTGCAGCCTTCATACCCTCCCACAGGCTGGGAGGCAGGTTGATCACGCCAATCTTGCTGCTTTCGGCCTCAACAATCACCGGGCGGGTGGGGTCGAAATGGTGAAGCTTCGCAGCCAGCTGGGATTCAAACGCCTTTTGTGCAGGTTGCCCCCCCGGCATTTCCCCGAGCAGAGAGCCACGATGCCCAGCCAACTCTTCCAGATCAAGCACCTGCACCCCGCGCGCCACCAACATCGGCAGGAGCGCGGTTTTGGCGGTGCCCGTGTAGCCACCAAGCTGGATAAACCGGTGTTTCAGGGGCTGATCATACAGCGCCTGCGTGACCAACCGTCGATAGGTCCGATAGCCCCCCTCGACCACCTCAGCCCGCCACCCGATCTCTTTCAGCAACCAGGTGAACGAGCCAGACCGTTGGCCGCCACGCCAGCAATAGACCAAGGGACGCCAGTTCCGGTCATGATGCGCCAAACGGTGTTCAATATGATCAGCGGCATTCCGAAACACCAGCGCCGCGCCAATCTTGCGGGCCGCGAAGGGGCTGGTTTGTTTATAGAGTGTCCCAACCCGCGCACGTTCTGCATTGTCCAGCACCGGCAAGCTGACTGCGCCTGGAATATGATCTTCTGCGTGTTCGGCGGGGCTTCGCACATCAATCACGGTATCGAACCCATGATCATAGATGTCGGCAAGGGAGGTAAAGGTCAAAGACATAGGCGCATCTAGCCGAAAACATGGGATTTTTGAAAGGCTTCAGATTTTTTTTGGCGAAAACATGCGTTTTTGTCATTTCGCTCTGGACACCCCCAGCTGGCTTAGCTAAATCACGCCTCACCCGAGAGCGACGCTCTCACCCAGGCCCGGGTAGCTCAGGGGTAGAGCAGTGGATTGAAAATCCTCGTGTCGGTGGTTCGATTCCGCCCCCGGGCACCATTCCCCCAGAAATGAAAAGCAATAAACCCGCTCTGCGGTCGTTTGCGTGCTCTCCGCTCCACTCCAAGCACCGCAAACTTCAGGCTCTTCAAAACAAAGGCGCCAGGTTTTCCCAGCGCCTTGTTTTGTCTCATCTTATCCGCATCTTAGTCCGAGGTGCGGCCTTCGGTGTCGGACATGTCGAACCCAAGGTGCTTGGCCACGGTGAAGATGTCTTTGTCCCCCCGTCCACACATGTTCATGCAGATGATGTGGTCCTTGGGCAGCTCGGGCGCGATCTTGGCCACATGAGCCAGCGCGTGGCTGGGTTCGAGCGCCGGGATGATGCCTTCGGTCTCACAGCAGAGCTGGAACGCGGCCAGGGCCTCTTTGTCGGTGATCGCCACATATTCGGCGCGGCCGATGTCGTTCAGCCAGGCGTGCTCTGGGCCGATGCCCGGGTAATCGAGACCCGCAGAGATAGAGAAGCCTTCGAGGATCTGACCATCGTCATCCTGCAGCAGATAAGTGCGGTTGCCATGCAGAACACCGGGACGCCCACCTGTTAGCGAGGCGCAGTGCTCCATCTTCTCGTTCACACCTTTACCACCGGCTTCAACACCGATGATATTGACCGATTTGTCATCAAGGAACGGGAAGAACAGACCCATGGCGTTGGAGCCACCACCGATGGCCGCGATGAGGGTGTCGGGCAGACGGCCCTCTGCTTCCATCATCTGCTCTTTGGCTTCTTTGCCGATGATCGACTGGAAATCCCGCACCATGGCCGGATAGGGGTGCGGGCCTGCCACGGTGCCGATGCAGTAAAAGGTGTCATGCACATTGGTCACCCAATCGCGCAGCGCATCGTTCATTGCGTCTTTCAACGTGCCACGCCCCGAGGTCACCGGGATAACTTCGGCGCCGAGCAGACGCATGCGGAATACGTTTGGTGCCTGACGCTCAACGTCATGCGCGCCCATATAGACCACACATTGCAGGCCAAACTTGGCACAGACCGTGGCGGTTGCCACGCCGTGCTGACCCGCGCCGGTTTCGGCGATGATGCGGGTTTTGCCCATACGTTTGGCCAGAATGATCTGACCCAGCACGTTGTTGATTTTATGCGCACCAGTGTGGTTCAGCTCATCCCGCTTGAGATAGATCTTGGCCCCACCCAGTCGTTCGGTCAGGCGTTCCGCATAATACAGCGGCGACGGACGGCCGACATAGTGCTTCCACAGATAGTCCATCTCATCCCAGAAAGACTTATCGGTCTTTGCCTTCTCGTACTGTTCTTCCAGTTCGAGAATCAAAGGCATCAGCGTTTCTGACACAAACCGCCCACCGAAAATACCAAAGCGGCCATTTTCATCGGGGCCGGTCATGAAGCTGTTGACGAGATCTTCCATGGCGCCACTCCCTGTCATGGTTTGGAAAACTGCATAGGACAACTCATACGGAAAAGGCCAGAGGCAAAACAGCATGCCCCTGACGGCGTGTCCCTGTTGTGGTCAGGCGGAAACGGCAGAGCGCTCGAGCGCAGGATAGCGCAGACCCAAGGTCAGCCCCCGCGCCACAAAAGACACCATCAAAGCAGCCCACAACCCGTGATTGCCCCAGAGCGGCAACAACACCCAGACCGCGCCAAAATAGGTCAAGGCCGAGATCAGCATCATATTGCGCATATCGCGGGTGCGGGTGGCGCCGATGAAAATGCCATCCAGCATAAAACTGGGCAGCGCCAGAAGAGGGGATATCGCAATCCATGGCAGGTAACGACGCGCCGCCAGCTGCACCTCAGGATCTTTGGTGATCAGGTCGATGATCATCCCGCCAAAAAAGACGAATGCCAGAGCAAAACCAAAGTTGAAGATAAACCCCCAAAGGCTGCTGAGCATTGCGCCTTGCCGAATGCGATCCCGTCTCCCGGCGCCAAGCGCCTGCCCCACCAGCGCCTCTGCCGCAAATGCGAAGCCATCTAACGCATAGGCCATGAGATGAATAAACTGCATCAACACCTGATTGGCCGCCAGAGCCACCACACCAAAGGCAGGGCTGTAGTAGAATAGGAAGGACAGGAACACCGCCTCAAGCAACAGCGAGCGGATCAGGATATCCATGTTCACCACGGCCATACGCTTCAACCGCACCCGATCGAACACCCGGGCCCACTGCCAGGCCCCGCGACGGATCAAAGCCCCGCGACACAGCCACAGCCCAAGGAACAATCCGCTCCATTCCGCAAGAAAGCTGGCAAAAGCCACACCATCAACGCCCCAGCCAAGCCCAAGCACAAACCAGACGTCCAACACCACATTGGCGGCGGTCATCCAGAGCTGAAGCGCCAGAACCGCGCGCGTGCGTTCCTGTGCGATCAACCACCCGCTGATGCCAAACATCGCAACGGCCGCCGGAGCAGACCAGATACGGATCTGCATATACGCGCGCGACATCGCCTCAACTTCGGGAGAGGTCGGGGAATAGGCAAAGGCGATCTGCAGCAAGGGTTGCAAGAACAACAGCAGTAGCACGCCACCCGACAGACCAATCAAAAGAGACCGCATCAAAAGCGCCGCCACCTCGGCGCGGTCGCCCTGCCCCGCCGCCTGGGCCGTGAGGCCACCCGTGCCCATGCGCAGGAACCCAAACACCCAATACAGCGCTGAGAGCACAATCGAGCCAACCCCAACGGCGGCAATGGGTTCGGCCCGCGGGATCTGGCCCACAACAGCCGTATCCACAGCACCGATCAGGGGCACTGCAATATTGGCCAGCATGATGGGCACCGCAATTTGCAACACGCGGGCGTGGGTGATCGGTTCGGATTGAGTCATGTCAGGCCTTTTGCGTCAATCTTGGCGCGGCATCAGAAAATGAGCGGCGGCCTGCGCCATCGGGCGATCGACATTATCCTGCCAGGCCTCAGCCTGCACACTGGCATACCTGCGCCCCTTGCGGGTGATCCGCGCCCGGGCATAGGCATCGCGTGGCAGGCCGGAACGCAGATAATCGACGGTAAAGTCAATGGTCTTGGGCAACCGCGGAAGATTGCCCTGTGCCAGGCTCTCGGCATCCAGTTTGCCGCTTTCGATATCTTCCCAGAGATAGCTCCAGCTGAGAGTAATCACCGCGGTCATCTCAAGAAAGGCCGCAGTGACACCACCATGCAGTGCGGGCAAAAAGGGATTGCCGATTAGCTTTTCGTCGAAAGGCAAGACGGCAGTGACCTCATCACCACGCCGATCAAACTGGATCCCGAGATAGCGAATGTAAGGCACACCATCGACCAATGCAGACAATGCGGCGTCCCGGCGTTGTTTGACGACTTGTACGGGTTCAGGAGGACGACGCGCCATTATTTGCTCTCCACGGTGAAGGTGCCGGTTGCAGTGGCGACTGGATTGTCATGATCGTCGTCACAGGCCGTGGCCCGCACAAAGGCCACAGAGCGGGTGATGTGATAGCATTCGGCTCGGGTCACAACCGCCTGCCCCGGTGTGGCGGCACGCATATAGTCAATGCGTAGGCTGATCGTGGCGGTGCCTGCCGGGCTTTTGGGATGGCTCATCACCGCTGCACCGCAACATGTGTCCATCAGCGCCGACACGGCCCCGCCATGGATCACCCCCGTTTCCGGGTCCCCGACAAACTCTTTGTTGTATGGCATCCGAATTTCGGCAACCCCATCGCCAATCTCGGAAATTTCCATCCCAAGCGCCTTGGCATGGGGGATCAGCTCGATGAATTGGCGGGCAATTGTGGCCTTGTCGGCGGTCATGGCAGGCTCCTTTGTCCCAGTTATGAATTTCCAGTGCGTCTGCCGCAAGCCATGATTTCACCCGCGCAACGTCACGCCTCAGGCGGTTGTCACCACTGCACTTGCAGCATAGGGTACGCCGCAAGGGAGAGAGAGATGACCGATATCCGTCTGAGCTTTAAAGAGATGTGCGCCAAGTTTGACGTCACACCGCGCACCCTGCGCTATTACGAGTATATCGAGTTGCTGGCCCCGGAACGCGAAGGCCGGTCACGGTTTTATGGCAGTCGTGAAATCGCCCGCATGACGCTGATCCGACGTGGCCGCAAGTTTGGCTTTCAGCTCGAAGAGATCCGTCAGTGGCTTTTGATCTACGAACATGAAGGCACAGAAGCCCAGATGCAGGCCTGGATTGATATGGCCGATCGCCAGATGGCCGAGTTGAAAGAACAGCAGGTGCAACTGGCAGAAGCGATAACCGAACTCCAGGCCCTGCGGGATGAAACTGCGGCCAAGCTTGCGGGCTAACCCGGAATCGTCACAGGTCGGTTCACCAAAAATTAACACCTTCTGACGCCAGAGTAAGGGAAACCTTCTCTGGCGTTTTCTATGTTGTGTAAGATTGTTACTCCCACCCGTCTTTTACGTTACCTGATCTTACGTCAACTTCAAAGTGACGCGGCGTATGAGTTACGTCAGCTAAAATTCCCATTGTATGAATATTCAGGATCTCGCACCTCACGTAGGGTGAACCACGTGAGAAATGGGAAATTCAGATGAACGACGACAAGGTAAAGACGATCCGGGAGATGTGTGACGCATTTGAGGTAACCCCCCGCACCCTGCGGTTCTACGAACAGAAAGAATTGCTGTTCCCGATCCGTGAAGGCCAAAAGCGGTTGTTTACCCGACGCGATTGCGCACGGTTGAAACTGATCCTGCGAGGCAAACGCTTTGGCTTTAGTCTCGAGGAAATTCGCCAACTTCTCGATCTCTATCACCTGGGCGATCAACAGGCGACGCAGCTGACCAAAGCGTATGACATCGCCAAAGACCGCCTGGCCGACATGATCCGCCAGCGTGACGAACTCAACGTCGCGATTGAGGATCTGAAAGAACAGATGAGCTGGGGCGAAAAAATGCTCGCCTCGATACAGCAGAAGAAGAGCGCGGCCGAATAGACACGGCGCGGTTTCAAGGGAGAGAGACATGCCCACATATAAGGCACCCACTCAGGACCAGAATTTTGTTCTGCATGATGTGTTGAACATCTCAGCCTCAGGCATCCCCGGCTATGAGGATCTGGATCGCGACACAACCGAAGCTATTCTTGGCGAAAGCGCCAAAATTGTCGAACAGGTTCTGACGCCGCTGAATGCTGTGGGTGACAAAGAGGGCTGCACTCTTGAAAATGGCGTTGTGCGCACACCAACCGGGTTCAAAGCCGGGTTTGATGCGGTGCGCGAAGGCGGCTGGACCGCGCTGGATTGTGACCCCGAATATGGCGGTCAGGGTCTGCCCTATATTATCTCCACGGCGGTTGGCGAGCAGTTCTCGGCCGCGAATATCGCCTTCAACATGTACGCGGGCCTGACCCACGGCGCCTATTCCGCCATTCATGCCCATGGCACGGACGCCCAAAAGGCGACCTATCTTCCCAAGATGGTCTCCTGCGACTGGACCGGCACCATGAACCTGACCGAACCGCATTGCGGCACGGATCTGGGTCTCATGCGCACCAAAGCCGAACCGCAGGAGGACGGCACCTACAAAGTGTCCGGCCAGAAGATCTTCATCTCGGCGGGCGACCATGACATGTCGGACAACGTGATCCATCTTGTGCTTGCCAAAATTCCTGGCGGCCCAGACGGCATCAAAGGTGTCTCGCTGTTCATCGTTCCCAAATTCCTCGTCAATGAGGATGGATCCCTGGGCGAACGCAATGGCGTTTCGGTTGGCAATATTGAAGAAAAGATGGGCATCCACGGCAACTCGACCTGTGTGATGAACTACGATGAGGCCACAGGCTATCTTCTGGGCACCGAACACAAAGGCATGCGCGCCATGTTCACCATGATGAACGAAGCGCGTCTGGGGGTGGGGCTTCAGGGCTATGCACAGGCCGAAGTGGCCTATCAAAACGCCGTTGACTACGCCAAAGACCGTCTTCAAGGGCGCGATGTTACCGGGGTGAAAAACCCGGACGGACCGGCGGACCCGTTGATTGTGCATCCTGACATCCGTCGTAATCTGATGGACCAGAAAAGCTTTGTCGAAGGGGCACGCGCCTTTGTTTACTGGGGGGCGGCGATGATCGACCGCGCCCATAAACTGGAAGACAAAGACGCCGATGGCCTGATCTCTTTGCTGACACCGGTCATCAAAGGTTTCCTAACCGACAAAGGCTTTGAATACGCCACAGCGGCCCAGCAGGTTTATGGCGGCCACGGCTATATCGAAGAATGGGGCATGTCCCAGTTCGCCCGCGACGCGCGGATCACTATGATCTACGAGGGCGCCAACGGTGTTCAGGCCTTGGATCTGGTTGGTCGCAAACTGGCACAGGACGGTGGCAAACACGTCATGGCCTTCTTTGACATGGTCAAAACCTTCTGCAAGGAGCAGGCCGAAATTGAGGGTATGGCCGAGTTCACTGATCCCCTGAAAGCCGCCTCAAAAGACCTGCAGGCCGCGGGCATGTACTTCATGCAGAATGGCATGAAGAACCCCAACCACGCCTTGGCCGGATCCTATGATTTCATGCATCTGTTTGGCCATGTCTGCTTTGGTCTGATGTGGGGGAAAATGGCGCGTGCCGCGCTGGATAACCTTGCGTCGGGCGAAGGCGACGCAGCGTTCTACGAGACCAAGCTCGCCACAGCGCGCTATTATATGGCTCGTCAGTTGCCCGCGACGGTGGCCCATTTGCGGCGCATCGAAACGGGTGCTGACACGGTGATGGCACTCGACGCAGCACAGTTCTAAGCTCAGGTCAGGTGGGGCCAAGACCCCACCTCAGTTTGAGGAGAGAACAGTGCCCAAAAGATTTCGCCTGACCCGACGCTTTGCGGTTGCCATGACGGAGGATGGCTTCCGCGGATTAAAGAAATTTTCTCGCGAGGCGGGGTTGGATGAAGGTGAGGCACTGTCCTTTCTCTTCGAACATTTTGACAGTGTGACAGACACTGACGCGCTGGCGCATCGGCTTCGGTTGTTCAATGCCGAACTGGATGAGCGCAAGCGCTAACAGGGGGACCCATGCCGCAGAGCTGGATGACAGAAGAACACGCCATGTTGGGCGAGATGACTGCAAAATTCATCGAGACCGAATGGCAGCCTCAGTATGAGAAATGGCGCAAACAGGGCGAAATGGATCGCGAGACCTGGGCGCAGGCAGGCGAACTGGGGCTGCTCTGCCCCTCGATCCCAGAAGAATACGGCGGCGCCGGCGGGGACTTTGGCCATGAGGCTGTGATCCTGATGGAAGCGGGCCGCGCCAATCTTGCCAGCTGGGGCAATGGCATCCACTCGGGCATCGTCGCCCATTACATTCTGGCTTATGGCACTGAAGAGCAAAAACAACGCTGGCTGCCGAAAATGGTCACCGGTGAACTGATCGGCGCGCTGGCGATGACCGAACCCTCCGGTGGCTCGGACGTTCAGGCCCTGAAAACCAAAGCGGTGCGAGATGGCAATGCCTACCGCCTGTCCGGTCAAAAGACCTTTATCACCAATGGCCAGCACGCCAACCTGATCATTGTCGCGGCCAAAACGGACCCTGCCCAAGGGTCGAAAGGCACCTCGCTTGTGGTGGTCGAAACTGATACCGCCACCGGGTTCACCCGAGGCCGCAATCTGGACAAAATCGGCTGCCACGCGGCAGATACATCTGAGCTATTTTTCGACAACGTCGAAATTCCGCCTGAAAACCTGCTGGGGATGGAAGAGGGGCAGGGCTTTTATCAGATGATGAGGCAGCTTGCCCAGGAACGTCTGGTTATTGGTTGTACCTCGGTCGGCGCCATGGAAGGCGCGGTCACCCGCACCATCCAGTATTGCAAAGAACGCGAAGCCTTTGGCGGCCCTCTGACGCAATTCCAGAACACCCGGTTCCAACTGGCAGAGTGCAAAACCAAAGCCACCGTGGCGCGGGCCTTTCTGGATGACTGCATTGCCGAGCTGATCGCAGGCGAGCTGTCGGTCGAAAAGGCAGCAATGGCGAAGTACTGGCTCACCGACACCCAGGGCGAAGTTCTGGACGCCTGCCTGCAACTGCACGGAGGCTATGGCTATATGCAAGAATACGCCGTCGCGGAAATGTGGGCAGACGCCCGGGTGCAACGCATCTACGGTGGAACCAATGAGATTATGAAAGAGCTGATTGCGAGGTCTCTGTGATGCGTCAGGCCGGGTCACCCAGCCGCGCGCATCGGCGCCTCCGGCGGGAGTATTTGGAAAAAGAAGAAGCAGCACCGCGTCGCTCCAAAACGGTCACGTCGCGGCCTGCCCCTACTCGCCTGCTCCATCAGCACCCTATCGGGATTGACCCTATCATACCGACGCAGCCCGGCTTCTCCTTTTGCGGTCATCGGCTCTCCAGCCTATCCCGCAATAAGAATAAAACAGGAACATTCTTAAGATCCCATCACCGGGTTTCTTCTTTTCACAAATACTCCACGGGGGTCCGGGGGTGTGATACCCCCGGTGCCCGGTTGAGAGAACCTGCACAGGGCGAGGATATGATATGACGATGAAACTCTATTGTTTTGGTGAATCCGGGCATTCTTATAAGGCCGCGCTCGCGTTGGAATTGGCGAAACTTGATTGGGAACCGGTAAAGGTTGATTTCTTCAATGGCGAAACCCGCTCGGCGGAATATCGCGCTGAGGTCAATGACATGGGCGAAGCGCCGGTTCTTGTGGATGGCGATGTACGCCTAACGCAATCCGGCGTTATCCAGCAATACCTGACAGACACCTATGGCCATTTCGGTGGCAAGGATGCGATGGAAAAGCTTGAGGTGTTGCGCTGGGTGATTTGGGACAACCAAAAATTCTCGGGCACCTCAGGGCCTTTGCGCTTTCTCATGAATTTCCTGCCCGAAAACAAACGCCCCGCAGAAGTGATTGCCTTCATGCAGGGCCGCATGAAGGGCGCCTATGGTGTGTTGAACGCCCACCTACAGGGCCGGGATTGGATCGTTGGCGATGCCCCCACCAATGCCGATCTGACCTGCTGTGGATATCTGTTTTACCCTGAACCCTTTGGGTTTGACCGCTCTGACTGGCCAGAAATCGACCGCTGGATGTCCAACATTCAGGCGCTTGTCGGCTGGAAACACCCCTATGACCTGATGCCCGGCTCCCCTGCGGACCGCGCCTGATAAAGGAAGACGAGAATGACCGAAGCCTATATCTATGACGCCCTGCGAACCCCGCGTGGCAAGGGCCGCAAAGACGGCGCGCTGCACGAGGTCACAAGCCTGCGCCTGTCCTCTCAGGTGCTTAATGCGGTCAAAGAGCGAAACAATCTGGAAGGTCACGCGGTTGAGGACGTGATCTGGGGCAATGTCACACAGGTTGCGGAACAGGGGGGCTGTCTTGCGCGGTCCGCAGTCCTCGCCTCTGATCTCGATCAGCGCATTCCCGGCCTGTCGATCAACCGGTTCTGTGCATCGGGCATGGAGGCAGTGAACCTCGCGGCCAATCAGGTCAAAGGCGGTGCAGGTCAGGCCTATATCGCCGGTGGCGTGGAAATGATGGGCCGTGTGGCCATGGGCAGTGACGGGGCCGCAATTGCGGTGGACCCCAGCCTCGCCATGGACAGCTATTTTGTGCCTCAAGGCATCAGTGCCGATATCATCGCAACAGAATATGGGTTCTCCCGCACCGATGCTGACGCTCTGGCCGTGGAATCCCAACTTCGCGCCGCCGCCGCCTGGGAGGACAACCGGTTTGAAAAGTCGGTCATCACCGTGCGCGATCAGAACGGCTTGGCCATGCTGGATCGCGATGAATACATGCGCCCCGGCACCGATATGCAGAGCCTTGGTGCGCTGAAAGCCTCGTTCAAGGACATGGGCGAGGTGATGCCGGGCTTTGACCAGATTGCCCTGATGAAATACCCGCACCTCGAGCGCATCAACCACATTCACCATGCGGGCAACAGCTCGGGTATTGTCGACGGCTCTGCGGCGGTTCTCATTGGCAACAAGGAGTTCGGCGAAAAATACGGCCTCAAACCGCGCGCGCGCATCCGGGCCACTGCAAAGATCGGCACAGATCCTACGATCATGTTGACCGGGCCTGTGCCTGTGACCGAAAAGATCCTGGCCGACAATGGCATGTCGATCTCAGACATCGATCTATTTGAAGTCAACGAAGCCTTTGCCTCGGTTGTGCTGCGCTTCATGCAGGCCTTTGACGTCGATCAGGATAAGGTCAACGTCAACGGCGGGTCGATTGCCATGGGCCATCCGCTAGGCGCAACCGGCGCAATCATCATCGGCACTCTGCTGGATGAACTTGAGCGGTCCGGCAAAGGTGTGGGTCTGGCCACCCTCTGCATCGCGTCGGGCATGGGCGCCGCCACCATCATCGAGCGCGTGTGATGCATCCCCTCTCCTTGATATCCATCCCCTTCTGGGGTCTTTCTCTGCTGATTGATGCAGGCAGGGCCTCAATTGGGATTGGTTCAAGGAGAGGCCGTTTCCGCTCAACCGCACCAAATGTTGCACTTCGGATTGCGTGTCCAACGTGGAGAGTGGCATGACAAAATCCGCTCCAGCTGCCTCCATTTATCAAGCCCATCTTGATGCCGTCGGGCGCGCCTTCTGGGACCGTGACTGGGATAGTCTGAGCCAATATCTGGCCCCGCAGAACAGTCTTCGAACCCTGGATACGGCCTATGCCACCCGCAACCACGAAGAGATGCGGGTGTCGTATCAGTCGCTGCGCGACAGTATCGATATTGTCGGGGCCCAAGCCTATCATCGCATCTGTCTCGAAGCTCAGTTCACAGATGCCAGCCAAACCAGAATTCTGGGTCGCCACAGAACATATATCCTGTCGGGCGGCACGACTGTTCTCGAGCCCTATGAGAGCGACATGACGCTTGAGCTGATCGACCAACGTTGGCTGGGCGTCGCAATTTTTGGTCGCTTCAAAAACTCGGACCTCACCGCGATTTCGCCTGACCTTCTTAGAAAACCCACTCGCCAGAGTGAGGATCAACAGCCGGATCTTTCCAAATGCCAAAGCTAGATTTATCAGCCATTCCCACCCGCACAGGTTCGTCTTATCCCGAGCCCTATAACAGCCAGATGCAGGGCCGGAGCCAACAGGCTCTGGGTGACGCCGGTGGCTTGAGCCAATTCGGTGTAAACCTTGTCCAGCTTGCCCCAGGTGCCCAATCTGCGCTGCGCCATTGGCATGAAAAGCAAGACGAGTTTCTGATGGTAACAGAAGGAACGCTCACGCTGGTCGACGACACGGGAGAGACGACACTTGCCGTTGGCGATTGTTGCAGCTTCCCCGCCGGTGATGCCAATGGCCACCACTTGGTCAACAAAAGCGACGCCCCTGGGGCTTTTCTCGTGATTGGCACCCGCACCGACAGCGAGATCGGCTGGTATTCAGACGTCGATATGAAGGTGACAGTCACACCAGAGGATTTTGCCTTTACCCGGCAAGATGGTTCGCCGTTGGAGAACACATGACCTTTGACGATGCCGCCTTTGAGGATCTTCTGGCCGATATCACGGACCCCTTTCTGACCGGTGATTATGCTCGCTGGCGCAATCGGTTGCGCTTGCCCTGCACCTTTGTCACCCAAGCCGGCCCCATTACCCTTGCCTCTGAGGACGACGTCGAGCGCAGCTTTGCCATGTACCAAATGGCCGTGCGCAGCATGGGGCTCGCCCATGTCCATCACAAACCGCTTCACTTTGATCCCTGCCCCGATGGCACGATCATCATCACCTATGAAACCAATATCCTGCGCCGCGACGGTTCGCGGATCATGCCGCCCTATACGGCCTCGGCGCTTGTTCACCCAGACGACGGCACCTGGCGTCTGTCTTCCATCATGAACGCCATGGGCCACCACCATTGGACCGGCACCCATCCTTTTCTTTCCGGAGATCAAGAATGACTGACTTCACTATGCAAACCGACGCAGACGGCGTCGCAGTGATCACCTGGAACGTGGTCGAGAAATCGATGAATGTTCTTAATCTTGAAGCTCTTGAGCTGCTGAACGCGCTTGTGGATCAGGCGCTGGCAGATGAGGCGGTCAAGGGCATCGTCATCACATCGGGCAAAGACAGTTTTGCCGGCGGCATGGATCTGAATGTCATCGCGAAGATGAAAGAAATGGCCGGCGACAACCCCGCACAGGGCCTGTTTGACGGCATCATGCAGATGCACACGGTTCTGCGCAAAATCGAACGCGCCGGGATGGACCCGAAAACCAACAAGGGCGGCAAACCGATTGCCACCGCCCTGCCCGGCACGGCGCTTGGGATTGGTCTGGAGATCCCGCTGTCGACGCACCGCATTTTTGCTGCCGACAACCCCAAGGCCAAAATCGGCTTGCCCGAAATCCTTGTCGGCATTTTCCCCGGTGCGGGCGGCACCACCCGTCTGGCGCGCAAACTCGGTGCGATGGGCGCTTCGCCTTTCTTGCTGGAAGGCAAACTGTCGAACCCAAAGAAAGCCAAATCGGCGGGCATTATTGATGAAGTGGTCGAAGACCCTCTCGCAGCTGCAAAAGAGTGGGTGTTGAACGCCAAAGACGCCGACATTCTCAAACCATGGGATGCGAAGGGTTACAAAATGCCCGGCGGCACGCCCTACCACCCAGCTGGTTTCATGACCTTTGTTGGCGCATCAGCCATGGTCAACGGCAAAACCAAAGGTGTCTACCCCGCCGCCAAGGCCATGCTTTCGGCCGTGTACGAAGGCGCCATGGTGCCCTTTGACACAGCGCTGAAAATCGAAGCGCGTTGGTTCGTCAATGTTCTGATGAACCCCTCGTCTGGCGCGATGATCCGCTCGCTGTTCATCAACAAAGAGGCGCTGGAAAAAGGGGCCGTACGTCCCACAGAAGTGGCTGACCAAAGCGTCAAGAAGGTTGGTGTTCTTGGGGCTGGCATGATGGGTGCGGGCATTGCGCTTGTCTCGGCGCAGGCCGGGATCGAGGTTGTCCTGATCGACCAGAACCAAGAGGCCGCAGATCGCGGCAAAGCCTATTCCGAAACCTACATGGACAAAGGCATCAAACGCGGCAAAGCCACGGCCGAGAAGAAAGAGGCGCTGCTGTCCCAGATCACGGCGACAACCGATCTTGAGGCGCTGAAGGGCTGTGATCTGATTGTTGAGGCGGTGTTTGAAGACCCCAAGGTCAAGGCCGAGATGACCCAGAAGGTCGAAGCCATCATTGGCGAAGACTGCATCGTTGCCACCAACACCTCGACCCTGCCCATCAGCGATCTGGCCAAAGCCAGCGCACGCCCCGAGCAGTACATTGGCATCCACTTCTTCTCACCCGTTGAGAAAATGCTGCTGGTGGAAATCATCAAGGGCAAAGAAACCGGCGATCGCGCCGTGGCCAAAGCCTTGGATTTTGTACGCCAGATCCGCAAGACACCGATTGTGGTGAACGATGCGCGGTTCTTCTATGCCAACCGCTGTATCATTCCTTACATCAACGAAGGCATTCGCATGGTCAAAGAGGGCGTGGCACCGGCGCTGATCGAAAACGCTGCCAAGATGGTCGGCATGCCGCTGGGACCCCTGCAGTTGGTTGACGAAACCTCGATTGATCTTGGCGCAAAAATTGCCCGCGCCACCAAGGCTGCGATGGGGGATGCCTATCCAGACGAGGCCGTGGATGAGGTGATCTTCTGGATGGAAGGCGAAGGCCGTCTGGGACGCAAAGCCAACGCAGGATTTTATGACTACGACGAGAAAGGCAAACGTCAGGGGCTGTCCAAAGCCGTTGCGGCGCAATATCCGCAACGTGATGATCAGCCCGACCTGATCGACGTTCAGCACCGCCTCTTGTTCGCGCAGTCGCTCGAAGCGGTCCGCGCTTTGGAAGAAGGCGTGTTGATGGACATCCGCGAAGGTGACGTCGGCGCGATCCTGGGCTGGGGCTTTGCGCCGTGGTCCGGTGGCCCGCTCAGCTGGCTCGACATGATCGGTGCGCCTTACGCCGCCGAACGCTGTGACCAGTTGCAAGAGACCTTTGGCAGCCGTTTTGCCTGCCCCGCTCTGCTGCGTGACATGGGTGACAAGAACCAAAGCTTCTATGGGCGGTTTGGCGCACAGGAAAAAGCGGCCTAATTCGCCGTTCATATCCTCAAAAAAAGGCCCCCCAGTTCAACCGGACTGGGGGGCTTTGTTTCAAAAAGACCCGTGCTTTAGTGGCTTTGGTTCTGCGTCATCCATGCCGCGACACCCGCGCGTTCATCCTCATTCAACCGCAGCCCCAGCTTTCCGCGCCGCCACAGCACATCTTCTGCGGCGCATGCGAACTCATTGCCTACCAACCAGCGCAATTCTGCCTCTGTCAGGGTCGCACCAAAGGCCTGCCCCAGATCTGCGGCCGATGTGGCCTCGCCCAGAATTTTCCGGGCGTCCGTGCCATAGGTCTTGATCAACCGCCGCGCCCATGCCGCATCCAGAAACGCATAATCGCGCTGAAGATCCGCCATCAGTTTCGCTGCGCCATCCACAGGGAAATCCCCACCGGGCAGGGTTACGCCAGCCGTCCATACGCCGGGAAGGTTCGGGAAATGCTCGCCAATCTTCTCCAGGGCGCTCTCGGCCAAGCGACGATAGGTGGTGATTTTACCGCCAAACACGTGCAACACCGGCGCACCGCCTGCGGTATCCACCTTCAGCACATAATCCCGGGTCGCCGCCGTCGCACTGGACGCGCCATCATCATACAAAGGGCGCACGCCAGAATAGGTCCAAACCACATCCTCTGCACTGATCTGACGCTCGAAATAGCCATTGGCGAATTGGATTAGATAGTCCTGCTCTTCCGCCGAAATCGCCGGTTTTTCGGTCAAATCCGTATGTTCCGCATCGGTGGTGCCGATAAGCGTGAAATCTTCCTCATAGGGAATGGCAAAGATGATCCGACCATCGGTGCCTTGGAAGAAGTAACATTTGTCGTGGTCAAAAAGCTTGGGCACAACGATATGGCTGCCGCGCACCAGTCGCACATTTTCCTGACTGTTCAGGCGCAGCTTCGACCGCAACACATCCCCGACCCAAGGCCCTGCCGCATTGACCAGCATTTTGGCATAATGAGTCGTCTCTTCCCCGCTGCGCATATCGCGTGTCAGAACCTGCCAGCCGCCTTCGATGCGCTCCGCCGAAACAACCTGCGTGCGGGTCATAATTTCCGCGCCACGTGCCTCAGCGTCGCGGGCATTCAACACAACCAACCGCGCATCCTGAATCCAGCAATCCGAATACTCATAGGCGGTCTCAAACCGGGGCTGCAGCGGGGCACCCTCAGGCGCCCCTTTCAATGCAACGGTTTTGGTCCCTGGCAGAACCTTTCTGCCCCCGAGATTGTCATACATGAACAACCCAAGCCGGATCAGCCAGGCCGGACGCCGACCCTTCATCCAGGGCATAAAGGTTGTCAGCAATTTTGAGGTGGGTGTGCTGCTCTCAAACCGCATATCTTTATGATAGGGCAGCACAAAACGCATTGGCCAGCTGATGTGCGGCATGGCCCGCAACAGGGTTTCGCGCTCGATCAGCGCCTCGCGCACCAGTCGGAACTCAAAATACTCAAGATAGCGCAATCCGCCGTGAAACAGTTTGGTGGACGCCGACGAGGTGGCCGAGGCCAGATCGTGCATTTCCGCCAACCGCACCGTAAGCCCGCGCCCAACCGCATCCCGTGCGATCCCGCAGCCATTGATGCCACCTCCGATGACAAACAGGTCCACCATGTTACGCGCGTCGCTCATCCCGACTCTCCTGATCTGATTGGCGCCTTGATGCCCGAGTCGCGCGTAAAAGGAAAGAAATAGATTTTCGTTTTGCATAAAAACGCGTATAAACGAACTCAAAAGGAACAAACCACCATGAACACGCGCCACCGCGACATTCTCGATCTGCTGCGCCAAACCGGAGAAGTGAGCGTTGACGGGCTTGCCGCACAGTTTGGTGTCACTCTGCAAACCATCCGCCGGGATCTGACCGAACTGGCCGAGGCCGGGAGGGTCGAAAGGGTCCATGGTGGCGCAGTGCTGCCCTCGGGTGTGACCAATATTGGCTATGAGGAACGGCGCGCGCTGAACCAACAGGCCAAGCGTTCAATAGGCGAGCGCTGTGCCCGACTGATCCCCAATGACTGCGCCCTGTTTCTGGGCATAGGCACCACAACAGAAGCGGTGGCCACCGCACTGATCCATCACCGCAATCTCATGGTGGTGACCAACAACATGACCGTGGCCTCGATCCTCGGCGCAAATGCAGAGTGCGAAACCATTGTCACTGGGGGGCATTTACGCGCCGCCGATGGCGGGCTGGTTGGTCCCTTAGCTGTCGAAAGCCTGCACCGGTTCAAATTTGATTTTGGCATTATCGGCTGTTCGGCTTTGGACGCAGACGGCGATGTGATGGATTTTGATCTCAACGAGGTCCTGGTCAGCCAAGAGGTGCTGCGGCGATCGCGGCGCAAATTCCTCGTTTGCGATCACTCCAAACTGACGCGAAGTGCTCCTGCACGCATCGCCTCACTGGCCGAGCTTGATATTATGGTCACCGATGGGTCGCTCCCAAGCGCTCTGCACAGCCTCTGCGCCGATCACAACACCCAGATCGACAGCGCCACCTGACGGGACGGCGGGCGGGGCGAGGTCCGCAGGACAAGCGACGTCCAGCCGGCGCTAACGGTGCTGATCAACCAAAATCGGATTGCCATCCGGATCCATGACCACAAAACTTGCTGGGCCGCTCTCGTCACCCTGTTCCTGACTGACGGCAATGCCCTGCTGGGTCAGCCGCGCCTTAATCTCACGGACATCATCAAACGGGTCTGTGGGACGTGCCGCCTGATCCCAGCCCGGATTAAAGGTCAAAAGATTGCCCTCAAACATGCCCTGAAACAGTCCTATCACCGTCTCGCCATTTTTCATGATCAGATAGTTGTGCTCTTCTGAGCCGCCAAAACTCTCAAAGCCAAGCACCTCATAAAAGGCCTTGGATTTAGCTAGATCGGCCACTGCCAGACTGATGGAAAATGCACCCAATTTCATAACACACTCCTCTGCCCTCTAGATTAGCACAGCGAACCCGGCATTTCAGCGCGTCTTACAATCTGATCGGAAAACGCGCCCGGAGGTTTGCAACCACATCAGGTGTCAAATAGGCGGGGTGGTGCTCTGACAAGATCTGCTGTGCGGTGTGTTTTGCGCGGGTGCGCATATCAAGCGCGCCATTGTCTTCCCATTCTCTGGGCGTGTCGCGGTCGGCCAATGCGGGATACAGATAATCCCGCTCCATCGCCGCATGGGTCTGGGCAGATCCTAAAAAATGCCCCTCGCCCAAAACACTGTCACAGATGGCATCAAAGCCCAGCGCCTCTGGCGTCACCTCAACCCCGCGCAACACGCGGTACACCGATCCCAGCATCTCATTGTCCAGAACAAAGGCCTCAAAGCTTGCGCCCAAAAGCGCCGCCATCATGCCCGAACTTTCATAGACAAGATTGCCCCCTGCCAGCCCCGCCGCCAGCGCGGTCATGGCTTTTTCAACCCCATATTGTGCATCAGGTGCCTTTGCGTCGGTCATAGAACAGGCCACACCAGATGGCAGACCCAACCAATTCGACAGCTGCGCCGAGGCCGCATTCATCAGGGCCGTCTCGCCGCCACCGCCGGAAAAGGCACCGCTGCGCAGATCAATGACCAAAGGCCAATTCGAGAACACCATGGGATGGCCCGGTTTGATGACATGCACCATCACCAGACTGGCCAGTGTTTCGGCCAGCGACTGCGCCAGAAAACCTGCGGGCGTGGCCGGAGCCGTCGCACCGGATTGAGCCGCCGTGATGTTTGAGATCGGAATGTTATGGGCAATGCATTCATACACCACATCCACCGCATCCTCGCCAAATCGCATGGGCGAGATGACCGGGCTGATGTGGGCTTTGACAAAGGGGCGCTCGGAAAACAGCCCCTCGCCGCCTTGTGCAATGTCCAATATCTGCACAATCGGCGCGACACTCTCTGCAACGGTGAACGAGGTCGCGACCGGCTTTGTCGTATTCTGCAACAGCGCAAAAACCGTATTCACATCAAGCTCAAACACATCCTCAACATCGGTGGCGACGCAACAGCGGGTGAACCAGCTGACGTTCTCTAACCGGTCCTGCAACCGGGTGAAATCCGCCAGATCCCGAAGTGTCGAGGGCCGATACCGCCCGGTCTCAAGATCAAGGGTTTGAACCGCTGCGCCGCCCGTCCCAAAGTGTACGGCCTCGCCGCCCACCATGATATCGCGCGCAGGGTCACGACCGTAGAGGGGAAACTGTTTCGCGGCCCCCGCAATCGCCGCTTCGACCAAGCTCCGCGGAATACGAACCCGGTCATCCGCGCCCTGCTCGGCCCCATGACGCACCAGATCACGCGCCAACCGATCTGGCACCTCACCCATGCCAAGGTCGGACAACAACCGCAGGGCCGTGTCATAGATCTCGCGCAATCCGCGCTCATCCAGGGGTTTATATTGCCCACCGGGCTGGCCGGGAGGACAGGGATTGGCGGGGCCTGCGGCCCGGGCGCGATGGCGGGCCTTGCGCCCCCCTCGGGATGTCTTTTGGGGTTCTGTCATACCCGTCAGGGAACGTGGCGCGGCCCTCTGCAATCAAGTCCTATTCTGCGCCTTCATGCTTTGAAAAACTCAGTTTCCAAGAAACCAAATTGAGCGAACAAGACTTGCGCAGCCCCCCCAAACCCGTCGCAGATAAGCAAAATTCAGGAGACATGACATGAAAACGCAGACACGAGTTGTGGTCATCGGCGGCGGCATCGCGGGCTGTTCTACGATCTATCATCTCACACAAGAGGGATGGAGCGATGTCATGTTGCTGGAACGCGATGAGCTGACATCCGGCACAACCTGGCACTCGGCGGCGCAGGTAACCAACTTTGGCATGAACCAGACCATGGTCGGACTTAAGACACATTCCATCAATCTCTACAAAGAGCTGGCCGAGGACCCCGAGTATCCCATCAACTATCACCATGCCGATGGCGGCATTCGGTTAGCCAACACCGACGCACAGATGGAAGGCTATCGCCATTTTGCCTCGATGGCGCGCGGTATGGGTGTTGATCTGGAGGTGATTGACGCCGCCGAATGCGCCCGTCGCCATCCTCTGGTGGCGACCGACAATCTGGTTGGCGGTCTTTGGGATCCGCTGGACGGCGATATCGATCCGGCGCAGCTCTGTCAGGCACTGGCACGGCGGGCCCGCAAGGCCGGGGCGGAAGTTCACCGCAACACCCCGGTGACCGCCCTGCGCCAATTGCCGGACGACAGCTGGATCGTCTCCACCCCCAAGGGTGACATTCACGCGGAAATCGTCGTCAACGCCTGTGGCTACCGCGTGAACGAAGTTGGCGCGATGATGGGGGTGCATCACCCGGTGATGTCGATGGAGCACCAGTATTTTCTGACCGAAGAAATCCCCGCCATCAAAGAGGCCGGTCACCGCATGCCACTGCTGCGCTGTCCGATCAGCGATTATTACTGTCGGCAGGAAAAGAACGGTCTGCTGGTCGGGTTTTATGAGCAGGACTGCAAGACCTGGGGCATGGACGGGATCGACCCGAATTTCGTCAATGCGCTCTGCCCGGATGATCTGGATCGAGTGACCGATGTGTTGGAAGGCGCCATTGCCCGGATGCCTGCACTAAATGACGTGGGCATCCATACGATTGTGAATGGCCCCATCACCTACACCATCGACGGTGCGCCTTTGGTGGGACCGATCCCCGGCAAGCGCAACGCCTTCTGCATCATTGGCCTACGCGCGGGCCTGGGCGAAGGCGGCGGGCATGGCTGGCTTCTCGCGCAGCAAATTGTGCATGGCGAGGCCTGCTATGACACCTGGTGTCTCGATCCGCGCCGCTATACCGGCCACACCAATGTTGAGATCTGCGCCAAGATGGCCATTCAGGAATATCAAAACGAGTTTCGCTTTCACTTCCCCAATGAACACCGCCCAGCCGGGCGCATGGCCAAGACAACGCCCCTCACCCCGGTTTTGGCTGCGGAAGGCGCGCATTTTGCACCGGTCAACGGCTGCGAACGGGCCGAGTTTTTCGCCCCGAATGGCTGTGAGCTGACCCATAGTTTCAAGTTTGACGAAGCCTTTGATCTTGTTGCCGCCGAGGTGGAGGCCGTGCAGACCCGTGTTGGCCTGACCGAGGTCAATGGGTTCAACCGTTTAGAGATCACAGGCGCCGATGCGATGTCTTTCCTGGATCGGATGACCTGTTCGCGCCTGCCCAAATCTGAGGGCCGTGTGGGATTGGCCTATCTGCTCAATCACCACGGGATGGTCAAAGGCGAAGCTACTGTCGCCCGCCTGCCAGCCTCGGATCGTGGTCCTGATCGGGTCTGGTATGGCTCGGCCGCCGCCTCAGAATTCCATGACGCCGATTGGTTGAACCAGCACATCCAAGAGGGCGAAGATGTCACCATCACCTCACTGACCAATGACATGACCGTCTTGCTATTGGCCGGTCCAAAAGCACGGGATGTTCTGGCGACGGTGTCGCGGGAAGAGTGGTCGGCCAAGGCCTTCCCATGGCTCTCGGTCCGGGAATGCTTTGTAGGCATTGCACCCGCAACCGTGATGGCCGTCAGCTTCTCTGGCGAACTGGCCTATGAGCTACACATCCCCAACGCATCGCTTTATGCCTCCTACCTGGCATTGCGCGAGGCAGGCGAAGCGCATGGGATGCAGCTCTTTGGGCTGCGCGCTGTGGAATCCATGCGGTTGGAAAAAGGGTTCCTGCATTGGAAAGCCGATCTGCTGACCGAATTTGATCCTTATGAGACAGGTCTTGATCGTTTTGTGTCTGAGGATAAACCCGATTTCATTGGAAAATCCGCCTTGGCCCAGCGCAGGTCTGATGGTCCAACACGTGTCTTTGTCACCCTGAATCTGGCTCACACCGACGGCCCCGGCCACCCCGGCGCATCCATGATGCAGGAAGGGCGGGTGATTGGCACCCTAACCTCGGCCAGCTGGGGGCATCGCACCGGAATGAACCTAGCCATGGGGTTTGTGGAGCCTGAATTTGCCCAAATCGGCACCCGATTTACGGTTGATCTCTTGGGGGAGGCCGTCTCAGCCGAGGTTATTTCCCCAAGCCCCTATGACCCCAAGATGACCCTGCCACGCGGGTGACCTAGCCGAACACAACCCGGTGGGCCCCCGAAGCTGGGGCCTCCGGTGACGTGAGCTCAACCGGATCGAGGAGATGCTGTAGCTCAAGCGTGGTGTAGGGGCGCTGCCAGAGCCATGGTCGATTTTCGACGGCCTCAAGATCCGCATGGGGCGGCGTTTCCTCTGTATGCGCGAGGAAATACAGATCAAACCCAAAGTCACTCACCCGCTGGATCGACAGCAGGCGCATATTTTGATCCGCCTGATAGGCCGCAAGCGCCGCGTCTATATCGGTGACGCGTAGGGTGATCTGGCCAATCTGCGCCCCACCACCCAGCGCCAAAGTGGCATCGCCTCTGGCGGTTTTGGGCTGGCCCTCAAAGGTGTGCTGCAACAGCTCGATCTGGAACCCGGCAGGGTCTTGCAGGTGGCACATATAGCCGATGTCGCGGAACTGTTTGGGCTCAGAGCAGGCAACTCCGCGCTGTCTCAGCCAGTCTCGGGCCGCATCCACATCAGGAACCGTGATACCGATTTTCCAGTATGCGTCAGAGCGGGCGTAGGTATAGCCCCCCTGCCCTGCGATCAATTCAACCCAAACACCCGGTTCACCATATTGCAGCAGATGACGCCCAGCCTCACAGCGATACCGCATGCCCAGCACATCCCGGTAAAATGGGATCAGAACCTCGGGGTCTGACACCCAGAGCTGCAGGCCCTGCATGCGCATCAAAACTCAAACGGATCGACAATCACCCGCTCTCCCAGCATAAAGGCATCGGCCACATGGCGCAGCGGCGCGAGGTCCATCTCGCTTTTTCTGGCCCCTATCAAACGCGCCATATTGGCATAAAGTCGGGGATATTCGCCGCCCTCTGACACCTCACCGGCCTCAACCCCATCAAGGGTCATGGTATCTCCGCCGTCGCTGAGCTTGAGCAACCCGCGTGCGGTTTCGACCTCAATATCCCAGCTTTGCGGGCCTTCTTGCCGCCAATCCAGATCGGCAGTCACGTTGTCGGTGAACGTCAGATCCGCGCCAATCGGCCCCTGTCTGTTTGCAGGCACCTCAAGACGGGCAGATTTCAGATGCACGGGGCTGGGCAGAATTTCGGTCAGGATCGATAGGGCGTTGATGCCCGGATCAAAGACGCCCATACCGCCGGGATCAAACACCCAGTCCTGTCCGGGATGCCAGCGCCGCACGTCTTCGCGCCATGTGATATGGGCGCGGGTTATCTTTTGCCCCGCCAGCCAGGATTTCGCTGCCGCCACCTTGCCTGCCTCACGCGAATGCCATGTGGCATAGATCGAGACACCGGCCTCACAAGCCATGTCCTCAAGTGCATGACATTCCGAAAGCGTTGCGCCGGGGGGTTTTTCCAGCATCACATGCCGCCCCGCCTCAATCGCCCGTCGGGCATAATCAAACCGCGGCACGGGGGGCAGGCACAGCGAGATCACCTTGATATCCTCGCGCTCTGCCAATAGCGCATCGAAATCGCGATAGGATGGCACGCCTGCAACCTCGCCCGCACGTGAACAGGTCGCGGCAAGCTCCCAATCCGGGCTGGCGGCCAGACTGGGCACATGCTGATCCTGGGCAATTTTGCCAATCCCAACCAAAGCAAGTTTCATAAGGCTCTCCTATGGCGCATCGGGTCTGACGCCAGACCCTTTGTTGCGCTGACTG
Organism: Pelagimonas sp.; assembly: GCA_049116335.1. Classification (GTDB taxonomy): domain Bacteria; phylum Pseudomonadota; class Alphaproteobacteria; order Rhodobacterales; family Rhodobacteraceae; genus CANMIH01. The sequence goes on from JAGDYZ010000009.1 coordinate 112,090, forward strand.
TTGGCGCAAACATGACGCCAACTCAAGAGAATATTCCCTACTGGCCGCGCGTCACCTGCATCGCAAATGCGTTGGATTCCTCTACCTCTTCTGGGCGTGGCGGGCGTCCGGTAAAGCTCAGAAGATATCCAGCCAATCGCGTAGAACGCTCTTCCATCGGTTCCTGAACGTCCAATGCGTGATAGCCAAGCTGCATGTAATACAGCACCCGTGCCCGAATATCAGCCTCATCCGGGGGGTAGTCATGCCGAAGATACATCTCTGTCAGCGCGGCAAGCCGCGCTTGATCCGCTGCATCTACGCGGTCGCGGACATCGTCATCGCGGCGCGCCCATTCGCGCACAGCGAAATCCATCCCCTGATCAAACAGCTCGGGGTCAATGAAACAGCGAAAGAAATGACAGACCGCCCCGGTGATGGTCTCTGCAGGCATAGCGCAGCGGTCCACAATCGAGGCGGTGTTGCGGCTTTCCCACTCTTCCAGAAGCGCGGACAACAGATCGCCACGGCTTTTGAAGTACCAATAGAAACTGGATCGCGAGACATCCAGACGCTGGCTGATGGGCAGGATTTTGACCTCGCCCACGCCATCCCGCACCAGAATATCCCGTGCGACATTGAGCCAGTCTTCCCGCGTGACTTTGACGTGCCCCACAAGAGGTGCCTTGTCGGGGTCGTCACGATGAAGAAGAGGCGCAGGCGGTCGCATGGGATGTGTCTCAGCTTTCCGGGGGCGCGCCACCCTCTGCGGTACGCCGGTCGATAAAGGCCCTTAGCGCCTCTACCCTATCCCCGTCCAGTTCCGGACGCGCATCTTCGTCCAAAATCCGTTGCCACAGCTCGGTTGCACGGGTGCTCACGTCTTTCTCGCCACGCTCAGACCAGGTGCCAAAGTTCGACCAATCGCCGACAAGCGGTTCATAGAATTCAGTCTGATAGCGCGCCATGGTGTGGGCACAGCCAAAGAAATGCCCCGAGGGTCCCACCTCATCCAGCGCCCCAAGTGCCAGCGCATCACCCCCGGTTTCGACCGGGCGGCACATCTCGGCCACCATCTGCACCGCTTCCATATCGGTGATGAACTTTTCATAAGACACGGTCAGACCGCCCTCGAGCCATCCCGCCGCATGGATGATCACCGTCGCCCCCGCCATGAGACAGCCCCACATGGCGAACTGTGTTTCATGTGCGGCCTGTGCGTCGTTGATATTGGCGGCCGATCCGCTGGCACAGCGCCAGGGCAGGCCGATATGCGCCGCCAGTTGTCCCGCCAGAAGAGAGGCTTTGAAATGCTCGGGCGTGCCAAAGGCAGGCGCACCACTTTTCATGTCCACGTTTGAGGTGAAGGTGCCATAGAGCACAGGCGCGCCGGGCCGCGTCAGTTGGCTAAGCGTGATTGCGGCCAAAGCTTCAGCATGGCTGAGCGTGATGGCCCCAGCCACGGTGATGGGCGCCATGGCCCCCATAAGCGTGAAGGGGGTGATGATCGCCGTCTGACCTGCACGGGCAAAGTCAATGACCCCCTGCGCCATCGGCATATCCAGAACCCGAGGCGAATTGGTGTTGATGATGGTGTAACAATGGCTCTCGGCGTGGAACTCATCATCCGACAAGCCTCGGAAATCCCGCAGCATTTCAAAGCTTTCCATCACCTGCGGTGTGCCCCGCGAAAACACAAACGGCAGTTTGTCCGAACGCGTCAACATGGTGTCGAGCGTATAGTAATGCCTGACATGCGGTGCGATATCCTGCGGCTCGACCAGCGGCGGCAGCATATGCAGCGCATCAAAATGATGCGTCAGCTGGATCAATTCCTGGAAATCTTTGCCGGTGCCCGGACGACGCCCCCGCAACCGGTCGGTGGCATGTGGGGCCCCCGCCCCTGGCTGAAACACCAAACTACCGGGCTCCAGCAAGACATCGCGGTTGCGAGCGCCTGCTCGACATAGGATTGACGATGGTGCGGTCTTCAGCGCCTGCGCAACCAGATCGCGGCCAATGTAAACCATATCTTCTTCGACCCGCGCGCCCGCTTTGCGGTAAATCTCACGCGCTTCGGGTAATAGCACCTTGATGCCCTTGTCCTCGAGAATGCCCAAAGCCGTATCATGCAGGTGGACCACCTCGTCCTCAGAGACCACCTTCATCTGGGGGAACGGATTGCGCAGCGAGCGATAATTCACCTCGCGCTCTGCCGCTGTCACTGTTCCCTCGCCACGGCGACGCCGTCTCCGTTCCACCATATCTCTACCTCTCTTGCGTGATGCGTGCGTTTCTCAGCTGAGGACCACGCCCCGGTTCCGAATTTTCGAGAAAATTCGGCTTCCGCATCCAGCCTCCCGTGATTCGTCAGATAGATCTAGACATATATGTCCAATACTCATGTCGCAATTGAACCTTCACCTCAAAGCTGGACAAACCCCCATGTGAGCGGTCACATAGCCCGCGACAGAGTGAGACCCGGAGATTGAACCCATGAAATTCCTGACCACCTCAGCCCTCGCCCTTATGATGGCAACCGGGGCAATGGCTGCTGACAGCTGTGCCACCGGTAAGACGCTGACCGACGGCACATTGACCATTGCCACCGGCAACCCAGCGTTTTTCCCGTGGGTGCTGGATGATGCCCCCGAAGCTGGCAAAGGCTATGAAGCCGCTGTGGCCTATGCCATTGCCGCCAAAATGGGCTTTGAGACGGATGCCGTTGCCTGGACCCGCACCTCCTTTGACCAGTCCATTCAGCCCGGCGCGAAAGATTTCGATTTCAACCTGCAGCAATTCTCTATCACTGAGGAGCGGGAAGAGATGGTTGATTTCTCTGATCCGTATTACACCTCGGCCATGGCAGTTCTGACCACCAAGTCGGTTGTCGAAAACGGCGCAGAGCCCACAATCGCATCGCTGAAAGATCTGGTTTGGGTGGCACATGCCACCACCACCGCGCTGCCCATGCTCAATGAGCTGATCCAGCCCAACACAGCCCCATTGCTTTACGGAGACAACGTGGACGTTACGGCCGCGATGCAGGCGGGCCAGATCGACGCCGCCCTGTTCGACCTGCCCACCGCGCTTTACCTGTCTGCCGTTGTTCTGAATGATGGCGTCATTCTGGGTCAGTTCCCGGCGGAAAACACCCCAAGCCCGGATCACTTTGGCCTGCTCATGGCGGAAGGTTCGGCGCTTAAACCCTGTGTGGACGAAGCAATTGCCGCGCTGAAGGCGGATGGCACGCTGAACGCGATCGAAGCAGAATGGCTGCATGAAACCACCGGTGTTCCGGTCATTAAATAAACAATATCAAGGCCTGAGACCCCGGTCTCAGGCCCTTTTCTTTGGCGAAAGTCAGCCCGCTCTTGAAACCTCAGGCGCGCCCTGACAAAAGCACCTTGCTTTCGCTAACAGGTTTGCCATGCCCTCCATGACCCGTCGTCAGGCCTATGAGGCCCGCCAGCGCCGCCGTGCGACTTTGATCGCAGCCGGATCAACCGCCGCCGTCCTCATTGCGTTGATCGTTCTGATCCCTCTGACGCCGGGATGGGAGGCTGTGAAACACAGTTTCTTTAATGCGCGGGTGTTCCAAAAGACGTTTCCCGGCCTGCTCAATGCCTTTGTCATGGATGTGGCTATTTTTGCCTGGTGTGCTCCGTTGATCGCGATCCTCGGTCTTCTGCTCGCTGTGGCCCGCGACATCCGCAGCCCGGCACTTTATCCGCTGAAACTGTTTTCGATTGTCTATACCGATGTCTTTCGCGGGTTACCTGTCATCCTTGTGATCTATCTGATTGGCTTTGGCATTCCCGGACTGGGCCTGCCCCGTCCCTGGAACTCGCCCTATATCTGGGGGTCCTTGTCGCTGATTTTGGTCTATGCCGCCTATGTCGCCGAAATCTTGCGCTCGGGCATCGAATCCATTCACACCAGCCAACGCGCGGCCGCGCTGTCTCTTGGTCTCAGCAGCTCTGACACCATGCGCTTTGTGATCCTGCCGCAGGCGATCCGCCGCGTGGTGCCTGCCAATATGAACATGTTCATCGCACTGCAAAAGGACGTTGCCCTACTGTCTTTCATTGGCCCCGTGGAAATTTTCCGTCAGGCCGGTGTCTACAAATCCCTGATGGCCAATTTCACACCCTATGTCGGTGCGGCGCTGATCTTTCTTGCGATCACGGTGCCCGCAACCCGGTTTGCTGACCACTTGATGAACAAACAGGCAAAGGCACGCAGCTGATGGACCGGTTAGAGCTTCGCAACGTTCAGAAATCATTTGGTCAAACCCAGATCCTGAAGGGCATCGATCTCACAATCGAACCCGGTCAGATGATCTGCCTGATCGGCGCGTCTGGGTCGGGAAAATCCACGCTCCTGCGCTGTATGAACCTGCTTGAACCCATTGATGACGGCGAAATTCTTCTGGACGGTGCGGATATCTCGGAACCTGATCTTGATCCCCAGCCCATCCGTCAACGCATCGGCATGGTGTTTCAAAGCTACAATCTTTTTCCGCATATGACGGCAAAAGAAAACGCGATGCTGGCTCCGCGCAGGACCAAGAGGCTAAGCCGTGCCGAACTCGATGCCCCGGTGTCAGAGCTGTTTCACCGCTTTGGGCTTGGCGATCGCATGGATCACTACCCTGATCAGCTGTCCGGCGGGCAGCAGCAGCGGGTCGCCATCATCCGGGCGCTGGCGATGAAGCCTGAGATCATGCTGTTTGACGAGATCACATCGGCTCTGGACCCGGAACTGGTGGGCGAGGTGCTTGATGTGCTGCGGGCCCTGCGTGAAGAGGGCATGACCATGGTTCTGGCAACTCATGAAATGGGGTTCGCCCGCGAGTTGGCCGACAAGGTGTGTTTCCTCGATCAGGGGCGGATCTGCGAAGAAGGCAGCGCCGCCGAAGTCCTAGACGCGCCACAACAAGAGCGCACCAAAGCTTTCCTATCCCGCGTTTTGTAACCCCCGCTTCGGGAGCTCGTACAACGCTTGATCCGGTTTTTCCCTGCGCTACAGTAGGTGGCGCAGAGGGAGAATTCATTTGGCTCTAAAAACTACCGCCGCCGAAATGGTGGCACAAGCGCGGTCTCGTATTGAAGAAATCAGCGCCGAAGATCTGATCGCGCAGCTTGACGATCCGGATCTGGTCATTGTCGATATTCGTGATGTGCGGGAACGCCAGCGTGTGGGCTGGATCCCGGGAAGTTTCCACGCGCCCCGCGGCATGCTTGAGTTTTGGGTGGATCCAGAAAGCCCCTATTTCAAGCCAATCTTCGGTGAGCCCAAACGCTTTGTTCTACATTGTGCCAGCGGCTGGCGCTCTGCGCTTTCAACTGCCACGCTGAATGACATGGGATTTGAGGCCGCACATCTGAAAGACGGTTTCTCCGACTGGCGCGCGAAATCAGGGCCAATCGCTACCGAAATCAGTGATAAGGACAGCTAAGCTGTCATAAATAACTTTAGGGGGTCGGGTTTTCCCGCGTTGACGCAACGGCCCCCATGGCGCGATCATTCGACTATACTTGAATTTCAATTGGGAGGGTCGCGCCATGCGTTTTATGGCCATGATGACAGTCTTAAGCCTGACGTATTCGGCCCCACCCCTGGCCGCTCAGCAGGATCTTGTCGGATTTGATCGCGCCAGCTTTGGCAGTGTTGTCTTGTCCCGCAAGCAGGCCGCCGGGGGCTCGGATGTTGAACTTGAGCTGGCGGTCGGCTCCTACAACAATGAATCCATCCGCAACTATTCCCCGGCGAGTGTGTTCTCGAAAATGGGCCATTCGGTTGGGCGGTTGGACATCCTCACCGACAATGGCATTTTCCCCTGCACGGCCTTTATCGTCGACCGCAAACATATCCTCACCAATTACCACTGTGTTCCCGGCATTCTTGACAACGAAAAAGCCAAAGCCACTCGCATTGATGCGGTGCAGTTTGTGGCCGGTTACACTCAGCAAGGTGTGACCGAAGGGACAAAAACCTACACCGTGAGCCCCACACCGGTAGAGGCCCATCAAGATCTTGATTTTGCCGTGCTCGAAGTTCTGGGTGACCCGTCCGCGCAGTATGGCACGCTCAAACTTGCCTCAAACGCGCCAGCTCCGGGTGACCCCTATTGGGTGATTGGCCATCCGATGGGAGAAGCCCAGCGCATAAGCCGTGAGAAATGCAAAGCCAACTCCCCGGCTCTGTCGGGTGAGCGCCTATTGCACACCTGCGATACATTGCCCGGAAACTCGGGATCGCCGGTGATTGATGCCTCTTTGCAAATGGTGGTTGGCCTGCATCACGCGGGCTCCAAACGTGATAGCGTCAACTTTGCCATTCCAATGGCCGCTATCCTCGACCGGTCCAATGTTCTTGAGGCGGCTCTGCGCGACACACCCGCGCCGACACCGCAACCCGATCCTAAACCCAACCCGAACCCGGTGCCTAACCCAAATCCGCCAGTGATCGACGAGGAGGCCGCACTGTGTGACGCGCTCTATAAAGAGGCCAAAGAATACGGCCAGTGTTTTGGGTACAAGGCCTATGTCGAGACCTGCGGCAAACACCGTTTTGCGCCTTTCGCCAAAGCCTATATCAGCGAGCAATGCGCGCCCGTTGTGGCCCCCACACCCGATCCCAAACCCCAGCCACCCGTACAGGCAAACACGCCGCGCCGCTCTTGGTGTACCTCATCGCGCCTGAACGCGACGGAACAGGCGATCTGTGGCAGTGATTATCTTGCCGGACTAGATGAAGAGTTGGAGCAGGCCTATGCCGCGCGTCCCTCGCATATCTCTGCCTCGTCGCAGGGCCGGTGGCGCACCTCGACCCGCGACGCCTGTGGTGCCAATAGTGGATGTATTGCCAGTGCCGTGATCGACCGTATCGCGGTGCTCAAATCCTCGCCAGCTCCCACGCCTCCGCAACAAAACACTGGCATGGTACCGGGCAACTACACGCTAACCACCAACCAATGTTACATCGTGACCGCCTCGCGGACCTCGCTAAGCGAAGCGCAGGCCTTTGCCCGCCAATGGTTTTCCGGCAATAGTGGTATCCGCTATTTCCAGTCGAGCAACGGTTACTATGCGGTTGTCTATCAGACCGTGTCCAAATCCGGATCAGAGTGGGAGCTCAACCGCCTGAAATCGGCAAATCAGATCCCCAATGACAGCTATTGTTCCACCGGAACCCGGTTTATCAGCGAATACCGGACAAGCGCCGCCCCGGCACCAACCCCAAGCACACGCACGCTCTACGTCGACAACAACAACGACGGTGGTTTGAATGTGCGGAGCGGTCCCGGAACCAACTACAACTATTTCACTGAAATTGATCCCGGCACCAAACTTTCGGTGCTTGGCAGTTCGGGGAAATGGTCAAACGTGAAACTGCCGGACGGGCGGACGGGCTGGGTCTACACCCCGCTTCTTACCAGCTCAAAACCCTATGTGCGTCAGTGTCAGGCTCAGGTCACGGGCCTTGCTTCGATCAACCAATATAATTCCCGCACCGGCACGGGGTTTCTCGCGGTGCGCAGCAAACCCTCAACCAAGGGGACCAAACTATCTGAAGCATATCAAGGCGATACGGTCCGGGTTGTCGCCCAAAGCGGCAATTGGGCTCGCATTGAATGTATGTCGGGCAGTTGTCGGTCCCCCATCGCAGGCACAGCCGGTGCCCGCGGCTGGTCTTCGAAAAAATATCTTTCCATCTGGTGCCAGTAATCATCCTCCCACGTCATCCGCAGGAGACTATTATGACCAAACTCACTTTCCTTCCCGCTGCGCTGTTGGCGTTGGGTCTATCCCCGGCCGCCCACGCGCAAGACGGCATGCCGCTGCCCATGGACGCGACAGACACCGAAAAGGCCGCCTATGCGGTTTTGGACAAATACTGTGCCTCCTGCCATCAGGATGGCGCGCTTGAAAACGGATTGACCAAATCCAAATCCGGCTTTGGCCATGTACTGGATATGCGCCGTCTGGCCCAAGATCCTAAATTTGTGGCCTTTGGGGATCATAACAAATCCAAACTTTATCAAGTGATTGCCGGTGGCTCGCCGCCCATGCCCGACAACTGCTGGGATCCCTCTTGCACGCCTTCTCAGGATGAGCTCGAGGTGCTCCAGGTCTGGATTGACGGTCTGGATGATGAGGCCGAAGAAAAACCCTTTGTCTCGGTCGAAGAGCTGCATCGTCTCGTACAAGCCGATCTTCTGACCCAACCCACCAACCGCCGCGACCGCATTCGCTATATCTCGCTGCGCACTCTCTACAACGACAAAGATGTGAGCGCAGAGAGCTTTGAAGCCTATCGCCAGTCGGCTGTTAAACTGGTCAATGCGCTAAGCTGGAATCCTCAGCCCTACAAGTTTGAGGCCATCGACGACCATGGCATTTTGCTGCGGATCTATCTGCCGGAAATCGACTGGACACAGGACACCTGGCATCTGCTAGAGGCGGTTTATCCCTATGGCAAGATGAGCGACACAGATCCTTATCTGTCGCAGATCCAGACAATGGCCGGCACCAATCATCCGATCATCCGCGCCGATTGGTTTGCGGCCACCGCCCCGGTTTCGCCGCTGTATTACGACCTTCTCGGCCTGCCTGACTCGGTACAGGGTCTTGAGAAACTTCTGGGCCTCGACATGGTGCGCAACATCCAAAACGAACAAGTGGTGCGCGCCGGGTTCCAGAACTCAGGTGTTTCGACCCACAACCGTCTGATCGAACGTCACGCGCTTGGCACCGGGTTCTTCTGGACCTCTTATGACTTCGCCGGATCGAAGCAGCGTCAGAGCTTTTTCGAGTTTCCGCTTGGTCCCAAAGAGGCCTATGGCGAAACTCATGCCTTCCTGCATGACGGGGGTGAATCGATCTTCACACTGCCCAACGGCTTTCACGCCTATTACCTGAACACCGCCGAAGGCGACCGTCTGGATGTTGGCCCAACCTCGATTGTCCGGGATGACGATTACACCGATGGCACCGGAGAGGTGGTCAACGGGATCTCTTGTATCTCCTGCCACTCCAAAGGCATCCGCTTTAACGACGACAGCGTGCGCGACGTGGCGCTGAACAATCTCGCCCTGCCGCCAGAGGCCCGCCAGACTATCGACGCCATTTATCCGGGTCGTGAGGTGGTCAATGGCTACTTCAACAAAGACATGGAAGCCTTCTTCACCACGCTGCGGTCGGCTGGCATCGAGCCAGAAGCCACCGCAGGTGGGCTTGAGCTGGTGCGTGGATTGTTTGTCTATTACGTTGACCACTTTGTCGACTTCCAGCAGGCCGCCAATGAATTGGGTCTGACCGAGGATGAACTGCGCAAACGTATCCCCTTTGTTGGTCACCAGATGGCAAGCCTCATGACCCGACTGGACCAGTCGCCCATCGCCCGCGATGAATGGACCGCCGCCTATCCAGTGCTGTTGGAGAAACTGACCGAATACAAAGCTATTCCGCTGCACGACAAACCCATCGCGGCGCTGTCGGCCTCGGTTGCGGCTGTGGTCAAAGGCACTCCTCATGCGCCTGTGGTGGACCACACCCCACCGCCCGCCAAGGTCAAACATGCGCCCACCGACTATGTTGACGCCGCCAAAGATCACAAACCCCATGATCCGGTGCAGCATTCGGTTGTTGCCCAGAGCCACCTGACCGTCTACACCGATCAGCCCAGCTATAAAGTGGGTGAAGGGCTTAAGGTCTTTATCGAACCGCGCCATGATTGCCGTCTGACGCTGATCTCGATTGACGACAAGCACCAGAGCTGCGTGCTCTATCCTTTCCCTGGATTGGACGACATCGTCATCCCCGGTGGCACACAGTATGTCTTCCCACCCCGCGGGACGCTGAAAACCACCGTGCCGGGTCGGGAAACCATTTTGGCGATCTGTAATGGCGGCCATGACGCGATTTCCAGCCACACCCGCGACACCTCAAAGGTCTCCTGTGCTGCCGACCATAAGCCGCTGAACAAACAGGTCTATGAATCGGTGGTCAACGAGGTGCTTGCGCTCGATCTTGGGGATGACACCGGCAAGGATCATGTTAGCCCCTCAGGTGTCGATTATCGCGGAGTGAGCGATCACAACCCAGATGTGGTAAAATCGCAGATCTCTGTCATTGTCAGCGCCCACTGAGGACAAACCCATGCGCAATTTTCTTGCACTCACAACTCTCTGCGTTGGCCTGCCCCTGGTGGGCCACGCACAATCCGGCGAAATCTTTATTCCCGGTGCCGACAGCAACCCCTTTCCCATGGCGGCCCCCGAACCCCAGAACCCACTGGCCCGCTGCATGATGAATGCTTCGGCCGCCAATTGCAGCGGCATTGGCCATGGTGGTGGGGACGGGGTGACCTTTGAAAGCGCGGTGGCCCCGGAATATGAAACGCTGGTGCTCGATCTGGACGGGGATAAGGTTGCGGTCAGCCATGAACCGCCCGCTGAGCCCCCCGCCTATACCGCGCCGCAACCCAAAACTCATGGCAAGATCGCCTTGCCCGCCGTCGCTGTGTCGATCGAGTTTGATTACAACAGCGCCAGCATCAGATTGGATCAATTGGAGAAACTGACCACCTTGGTGGAAGCCTTCAATGATCCGGCTTTGAAGGGCACTTCGTATGCTGTGATCGGTCATACGGATGCAGTGGGATCAGACAAATACAACTGCGATCTGTCGATCCGGCGGGCGACCTCTGTCGCGCATGCGCTCCAGGACAGCTATGTCTCGCTACAGCTCTACTCGGTGGGGTTTGGTGAGCATGTGCTCAAGGACAAACACTATCCAGATGCCCCCGAGAACCGCCGCGTGACCTTTCTCAGGCTACCGGATCACCCCGATGCCGTGTTGAACACTGCACAGGCGGTCTGCAGGTACTGAAAAAACAGCGGCCCCGACATTCGGGGCCGTTTTCATGGGTGGCTGGGCTCAAACATCAGCTGCGCAGACGCGTTTCCAGCTCTTTCGCCATCAACCCCATGCGGTTGCGAAATCTCTTTTCAATATTCCCCCGCGCCAGCTTAAGCGATTGCACCAGAAGACGGGCAGACAGGGTTTTGGGGGCCAGGGTGGTTTTCACATTGATCCGGGTGCGCGCCCGCGACAGCGCCACGAGCTCGACATCTGAGTGCCCTTCCAAGCCACCAGAAATCGTGCTGAACACCAGATGTTCTGGCGCCTGACATTCCTTCAGCTCAATAGCAACCTGACGTTGTTTGCCCCGAAACGCAAACTGTCCCGACCAGGCCATGCCTTCGAGATCGGTACCGGTGTCTTTGGTCCGCCGGATTTCAATACCACGCCGCATGACCTGACGTTCAATCGTGTCAAAATCGGTCAGGGCCGCATAGACCTGATCGAGGGGGGCTTCGATATCTTCGCGCGCGCTTAATTCCATGAAGGACCTGCTCTTATTTTTACGTCAATGGGCACACCATACCTGCCCTATTCTAAACGATCCGCCAACCAGTTGCGGAGCAAAAAATGCGCAATTGCACCATCTCTGGGGGCCCAGATTTCTGGATGTTCGCCAGCAAAGGCCCGGGCCACCTCCTCACGGCTGACCCAGCGCGCATCTTCAAGCTCATGCCGGTCAATTTGCAGCGCATCGCTCACAGCATCCCCATGACATCCAATCATCAACGAGGTCGGAAATGCCCAGGGTTGGCTGGCCAGGTACCGCACAGGGCCGACATGGACCCCGGCCTCTTCCATCACCTCGCGGCGCACCGCCGCCTCAAGGGTTTCTCCCGGCTCCACAAACCCCGCCAAACAGGAATACATTCCTTCGGGCCACCCCGGCGACCGCCCCAGCAAGGTCTTGTTGCCCCGCGTGATCAACATGATGACCACCGGATCCGTGCGCGGAAAATGTTGTGTGCCGCAGCTTGGACAGGACCGCTGCCAACCTGACATGGCGACCTCGGACTCCGATCCGCATTTGGCACAAAACCCATGGCTGTCGTGCCAGGAAAACAGCGCCTTCGCCGTAGCAGCCAATTCGGCATCCCGCGGCGACAACTGGGTCATGATCTGCCGCAGCTCGGCAAAATGCTCACCCTCGGCACAGCTTGGGTGACGTTGTTCGGTGTGGTCAATAAACCCGCCCAGCGCCTGGGCATCCAATCCCTCAGGCTCCCAGACCGACATATCCAGGGCAAAGGTGGCAGCCCCATCTTCACGTCCCATCAGCACCGGCAATCCCGGTGCCTCACCCAACAACGGATGCCCCAAGGGTACGCGGACAAGTCGTAAAGGATCGCCAGCCACAACAAGAGGTTTGCCCCGCCACAGCACAATTGCCCGCGACCGCGGATCAGACAGAGCCTCGGCCAGAGCGCCGCTATCGCCGCGCAACTCTGCCGCCCGATCGAGGGCCGATCCTCCAAAGGTTACCTGTTCTGCATGTAGCATCTTTGCGCCCCACCTGTTTTTTCCGCACCATGCCCAGCGGGCGCACGGTATGCAAATTAATATGGTTAAAATTGGTGTAACCCTCTCTCAGATCAAGAGGAATATCCCGCAAAGGTTGAGTTTGTTTTTATCTTCGCCGCGTGTCACACTCTTGATGGGAAAGACATGCGATATGAATTTTGAAACTTATTTTTGCGAGGTGCCCAATGACCCTGTCTAAGACCCCCACCCTGTCCCGCCGTCAATTTCTTGCGGGCACCACCGCCGGAACGGCCCTGATCACGCTGCATCCCTATTCTGCAGCAGCCGCCACCAATCAGGCCCACCTGCGCATTCTCGAAACCACCGACATTCACGTGCACGTCTATCCGTACGATTATTACTCGGACAAACCCCGTGACACGGTAGGGCTGTCGCGCACCGCCTCTATCATCAATGAGATCCGGTCCGAGGCCACAAATTCGCTATTGGTCGACAACGGCGATTTCCTGCAGGGCAACCCCATGGGCGATTACATCGCCTATGAACGCGGCATGAAAGAGGGGGACATGCACCCCATCATCACCGCGATGAACACCCTTGGCTATGATGCCGCAACTATAGGCAACCACGAATTCAACTACGGTCTCGATTTCTTGATGAAATCCATGGCCGGTGCGGATTTCCCCGTGGTGCTGGCCAATCTAGCCAAAACCCAAGGCGCCAACCCGCGCGCGGATGAGACCCTGTTCAAACCCTACGCGATCCTTGACCGCCAGTTGACAGACGGCGCCGGCAACACCCACCCAATCAAAGTGGGCGTGATTGGATTTACCCCGCCGCAGGTGATGAACTGGGACCGCCGCCATCTTGAGGGCAATGTATCTGCGCGCGACATTGTTGAGACTGCCAAGGCCTATGTGCCTGAAATAAAAGAACAAGGCGCCGATATCATCATTGCGCTCTCGCATTCTGGCATCGGCGCGGCGGATCATGAAGACGGCATGGAAAATGCCGCGGTACCCTTGGCTGCAGTTGATGGAATTGACGCGCTGGTCACCGGTCACTCACACCTTGTCTTCCCCTCGCCCACCTATGCAGAGTTCGCAGGTGTGGATGTGGCGAAAGGCACCATTCATGGTAAAGCCGCCACCATGGGGGGATTCTGGGGATCGCACCTCGGGGTGATCGATCTGCTCTTGGAACGTGACGGCAACGCCTGGCGTGTGGTCACCACCACCTCCGAAGCGCGCCCGATTTCCAAACGCAACGAAGACCGCTCCATCACCGCATTGGTTGACGATGACGCCGCGGTTCTGGCCTCGGTCAAACAAGACCACGAAGAAACCCTGGCCTATGTGCGCCGCGCCGTGGGCAAAACCAGCGCACCCTTGCATTCCTATTTCGCCCTCGTGGCGGATGACCCGTCGGTCCAGATCGTCTCAATAGCCCAGAAATGGTACGTCGAACAACTGCTTGCGGGCAGTGAGTATGCCGGCCTGCCGGTGCTGTCGGCTGCGGCCCCCTTCAAGGCCGGTGGCCGGGGCGGACCTGAGTATTACACCGATGTGGCACCTGGTGATGTGGCCATTAAGAACGTTGCAGACCTGTACCTTTATCCCAACACCGTGCGCGCGGTGAAAGTGACCGGAGCCGAGGTCAAAGACTGGCTCGAACGCTCGGCCGGGATGTTCAACCAGATCACCCCGGGCAGCACCGACGCCGTTCTTCTCAACCCCGCCTTCCCGTCCTACAACTTTGACGTGATTGATGGTGTGACCTACCAGATCGACCTCAGCCAACCGTCAAAGTTTGATCGTGAGGGCGCAGTGGTCGCCCCTGACGCCAATCGCATCACAAATCTGATGTTCAAGGGTGCTCCGGTGACTGCGGATATGGAATTTGTCATCGCAACCAACAACTATCGCGCCTCGGGCGGGGGGGCCTTCCCCGGTGCCAAGGGAGACAGCATCATCCTCGAAGCCCCCGACACCAACCGCGATGTGATTGTGCGCTATATCGTCGAACAGGGCACTATTGATCCCAAGGCCGATGCCAATTGGTCCTTTGCACCGTTGGGCGATACCTCCGTCCTGTTCGAAACCGGCCCAAAAGCGCGCGATTATATCGGGGATGTCAAAGCCGTCACCATCGAAGATGCAGGCGACGGCCAGGATGGTTTCGCGTCGTTCCGCATCAAACTGTAACAGTAGGTAACAGCACAGACCGGGGCGGCCTTCGCAGCTGCCTCGTTTCAAATCAATCCCTTACGGGATGGCGGGTGGGGCGATGTTGCAGCGCAACGAGCGGCACTTCGCCAGACCTAGACCGCCCGATGGCAATCTTTGTCAATCCGCGTTACCGCTAGCGGAAGAACAACGCGGCAGGCTCCTATGACTTTTGAAGCAGTAATTTTCGATCTCGACGGCACTTTGATTGACACCGAAAGCATCGCCATTGCCTCAGGTCAGGCCGCCTTTGCCCGACTGGGACACACTGTTGAGGCCGAGCTGCTTCATCAACTTGTCGGCAAAGACGTCCACTCTGGTGGCATCATTCTGCGTCGGCTGTTTCCGAACCTCGACATGCTCGCCTTGGATGCCGCGTGGAACGAAGAAGCCCGCAGCCTTCAGGCACAGGGCATTCCACTCAAACCCGGGGTCCATGAGCTGCTCGATGTTTTAGATGCGAAAGGTATTCACAAAGCCATCGCCACATCATCACAAAGCAAGAGCGCGGCCAACAAACTGGCCATCACCGAACTGGATCAACGCTTTGATATTGTGATCACGGTCAATGACGTGACGCTGGCAAAACCCGCAGCCGAGCCCTATCTCTTGGCCGCCGAACAACTGCAGATCCCGTCAAGTCGCGCTTTGGTCTTTGAAGACAGCGAAACAGGGGCCGCCTCAGGCAAAGCGGCAGGCATGACCGTGGTTCAAGTGCCAGATCTGCTGCCCACACAAGGCGAACACGCCGACCATGTCGCCCAAACCCTGCTTGACGGGGCCCGCTGGGCGGGGTTGCTGGGCTAGACCAATGTCACACACGCCTAGAGCGGTCCCGCTTGATAAAGTTTGACCTTTAAACCACCAAAGGCCACCGGTGGGCCCGCTTTGAGATCCAGACCGGTGGCCTTTGCCAGACCACCGTCGCTGGTGACAAGACCCACACGCCATCCACCGAACTTCTGCTTCAACCTCTGACCCAAAGCACCATAAAGCGCAAACAGCAGTTTGCGATTGCCGATCCGCGCACCATACGGCGGGTTGACCATCACAAGCCCCGGAGGGCCTTCGGGGCGTGGCAGATCGCTGACGGCGGCTCGGGTGAAGCTACAGAGGTCTGCCACACCGGCCCGGTCGGCGTTTCCTTTGCTCATGCGAATGGCGCCATCGTCGCGGTCGCTGCCCTGATAGGCAAACTCAGGTGTAGCTTTTGGCTTGGCCCCAGCTGTTGCTTTCAGCGCCGACCAGCCCGCGTCGTCAAAACAGGCCAGATCTTCAAAGGCAAAGCTACGCACACGCCCCGGTGCCAAACCTGCGGCGATTTCGGCGGCTTCGATCACAAATGTGCCCGATCCACACATGGGGTCGACCACCGGCTCCTGCCCGTCATAACCACATTGGCGTAGGAACAGCGCCGCCAATGTTTCACGCATCGGCGCTTTGCCGACCTGTTCTTTATAACCCCGACGGTGTAAGGGCGCGCCCGAGGTATCCACGCTGAACCCAACATAATCATCTTCGATCCGTGCCAGAAGACGCAGGCTCGCTTTTGGGTCGATAGGCGCGCCCACCGTTTCCGAAATCGCCCGCTCAATCCTCTGCTTCGCCGCCCGATCGTGGTAGATCTTTGAGTTTTTACAGGTCACTTCGACGCGGACAGGCAATTCCGGGCGCAACAAAGCCGCCCAGTCAAATTTCCGCGCCCGTTTGTCCAGCTGAGCCAGATGAAACGCCCGAAACCCACCGACGCGCGCCAAGACCTGCCCGGCGCCGCGCAGCACAAGATTTGCGCGCCACACCTCGTCCCAGCCGCCTTGTACTGTGACGCCGCCGGCCGAGGCCTGGGGATTTGCGAATCCTGCGGCAGCGACCTCGTCATGCAAAACGGCTTCCAGACCCGGAGGGGCGGTGAGAAAAATGTCGAATGAACTGTCCATTCCGCCGCCATATCGGCTTTTTTAGCTCGGGGAAAGCACGCAGAGTTGCGCTATTTGTAACAGAGATCTTGCAATCCCTTTTTCTCTCGCCTAGATCAGCAGTCGAGAGGTTGGCGCGGGTAGACGCCTCGCCAACTCGGTCAGGTCCGGAAGGAAGCAGCCGTAACGAGCCCCGTTTGGGTCGTTGTCCAGCCTCTCACCTCATTTGCTTTGCCGAAAAAGCAAATGCCATTTTCCTGAAATCGGTGAAACCACGCTAGTCCGCATGCCGCACAAATAGCGCAGCTTGGCGTTCGGCCCGCAGCGCCCAATTCACTTGGGCTTGGCTGCCCAATGCACAGCCTCGGACATGGGCAACGCGCCGCAAAGCGTCATCAGGCGCATCGCCGCATTCAATCATCAGCCGCAGTGCCATCATGCCCGACCGTCCGCAGCCATTGGCACAGTGCATCAACACACGCCCCCCACCCAAGAGAGCCCGGCGCGCCTGATCACGGACAACCGGCCAGTGTGCCTGAACCTCTGGTTCTGGAGCTGCGCCTTTTTCAATGGCCAGCTGCGCCCAGCGCGCACCTCGGTTCTGGACATCTGCGGCCAGAGAACCCGCCCCAACCCCAATCATTTCATGGTCTTGGGCCATGCAGATCACCATGGCCGGACGCCAGCTGACAAGATGTTCCAGATCTCCGGAATAGTCACCACCGGCCCCGGGCAGCGCCGACAGAGCCAATATGCCCCCACCCACAGGCAGGGCATGAAAGACCACCGGTTGAGGATGCGAAACCGCCCCATCCATACAAAATACCTCCCACACTGCGGAGAGGATAACCACGAGATGTGATTCGGTGCGAGTCTGAGAAAAAAGGCGGAAGATACCCCCGTCCTTTGCATGGCATTCCTTGGCGTATACAAGATCCTTTTAGGCTCGACGCTCAATGACTGCTGTGAGCCCATGTTGACCAATACTGCACCGCTTGCGAAGCTCTGTGAATGTGGCCACAAATTAGTCAACAGACCGCAGCTGGAAGGCCACTTATTGATTGAGTTTCAGGTCTGGCAAGCATCTTTGGAGAGAGCAAGTGCTCAAACAGATTGCAGTATTGATGATCATTCTGGCGGCAAGCAAAGTTCATGCTGACGATATCTGCATTGTGCCTGTGGTCGGGGGCCAACCCAAGCTGCCCATCGAATTTGAACAGCCTTATCGAATGGCAACCTCTCCACGCAGAGTACCTGGTTTTGAAGGCTTGATTGTAAAGGCCTTCAATCGACACGAGCTTTATGAGTTTAACGGGGAAAGCCTGACGCTGATTGAAGATGATTTTCCACATGTTTGGGGCTTTGCCTTCGAGCATGGTATTCACCTTGGACCGGATGGGACTGCTTGGGGGTTTGGATCACGTCCGCGGGTGATCTTCCGATTGGGTTCCAATACCTCAGTGTGGGAGCCCATCGAAGCAAGCCGAGGGTATGATCGAGCGTTCTTCGACCAAGGTACGGGCGATGTCTATTGGCGTGTACGCACGTCAAAACAACTAAGGCGTGTCAGTGCTAAGGGAGCCATTGAGGACGTCGACCTCCCAATTTTTGATGGCGCTGAAACCGTTTCCTTCCGAACTATCTCGGAACTTCACGGAGCGCTATCCTTGACAGCGCCCCGCAGTTCTTACCCTCGACAAAGCACCTCGCTCTGGTTCCAGCCTCTCGACGGTGCATGGCAAAAAATATCGCTAGAGTTGCCGGATGGTCAGCGCCTGCTCGACACTTTTCAAGATGCCCAGATTCAATCAAGCGGCGAATTCATTAGAGTTTTCCCCTCAAATAGTGTTTTTGCTCCGCTAATCTTCCGTTTCTCACACAGCACATTGGACTTTGTTACAAGCCTCCCCGCCGGGACTTGGGAATACCATGCTGCAAGTCAGAATTGGATCGGTAGGATCGGCCTATATTCGCGTTCAACGAAAACGAGCTGGGGGTTTTGGAAGGAAACACCCAAAACGCTAACGCCACACTTCTTGGTGCTTGCCCCAAATGAGACAAAGGCGCAGCGCGTTCCAGGCCTCGCCTCCCAAAGTGACGTGGTTGGGGAAAGAATCTTTTATCACCCTCAACCGATAACTATCTCCGGCGATAATCCAGTGTTCCTACACGCAGACAAAGGCATCGTGCTTTTCGATGGCGTACCGCTGTCTCAAAAGCAAACATTGCCTTATGACGCGGTCGGGGACCATCCCTCCGTCAGATCATTAGGAGGGTTGAACATCATCCAGTCTGAAATTGGGGTGTTTGTCCTGAAAGACGACCTCTCGTTTGAGAGAGTTGACAATTTCCCGGTTGAAAACCCGTGGCCGCATGAAATCGACATTGAATACGTCGATGCGTGGCAAAGCTATCTTATCATTGATCGCCGAACAGGAGAAATACATCAGTCAAAGGATATGGAGCTTTTCACAAAAGTCGAGACGGGGAAGCAGGTGAAGGGTGTTGCCGGGGTGTTACTTAACCCAACGTCTGTTTTGTTGATTGGTGAAGAAGAGCTCTTAGTCGCCACTAAGAAGTGTGTCACCTGAAGGATTTTCTGTTAGTGCCGCCGCGCTTTTAACTCCATGCCTTAAAACTCAAAAGCAGACCACGTTAGGCCGTCGTTCAAAGGCAGAAAAGTCCGCACTGCCGCCTTCCTACACGGACTACGCCCGAAGTCATCTTCGGGCGTAGTTTGGTATATAGTGCATTGCATCTTTGCCTTCGACCCAAGGGCGCGCCATTTATCGCACAGTGCGGGGATACTCCCCGCCCTTTCCGGTTAGATCACTTGGCCAGGGCGGGCCTCTGCCCAGTCCTCAAGAAAGGCGCGAATATCCTCGCGCCCAATCATTCCGATATCAGCGCGTGGGAGGGCAACGCCTTCATGCAGAGCCAGCTCAAGGCACGTCATGTGATCCCGATTGTCCCTGTCCGGATTGTTTTCCGCCCCATGCAAAATCGATCCCAAAAGTGTTCCGCCATAGGAATTGACATGACTAAGATCCGGGCCAAGCTTTAGAAAATAGGCCATCATCTCGGGGCGTCCTTCCCACCCGGCAAGCTGCACCGGTGGCAACCCCTGCCCGTCGGGCGCATCCCAGGGCAAGCCCAGTTCGACCAAGCGGGTCACATGGTCCAGACGCCCCTCTTGCCCGACAAGCTCATGCAACAGCGTGGCATAGGCCTCGGGCAATTGCGCCGGGTCAATGTACTGCCCCGGCTGGTCAAGCCCCTCTGCCGCTGCCGCCAGACGTGTTTCTTCTGCTGTCAGCTCGGATTTGCCCTGTTGCGCTTCAATGGCACTGAATACCGCATGATTGCCATGGACACGGGCATAGCCATAGGCCGTTGCCCCTTTGTACCGACGCTGAGGATCCGCCCCGGCCTTGAGCAAAAGCTCGACCATCTGGGCATCACAATTGCGCCGTGCCGCCTGATGCAGCGCCGGAACAACCCAAGGACTTTCCCCTCCGACCTCAGCATCGTTAAAGTCATCGGCCCGCGCGCCATGGTCCAGAAGCATCTGCACCGCCACGTGATCATTGAAATCAAGCGCCCGAAGCAGGGCATTTGTCCCCGTGGGATTCGCCCCCGCCGCCAGCAGCATTTTCAGCCCAGCGTGATGCCCAAGTTCGGTGGCGTGATACAGCGATTCATTGTCATTGGGATCTGCCCCCTGATCCAGCAACCACTGTCCGAGCGCCATATTGTTGGAATGACCAATGGCCCCATATAGCACCGACAAAACATGATCGTTGCCCGGCGCCACAGGCTGACCATCATTCACATCTGCCCCATACCTGACCAACATCTCCGCGATCGCCAACATATCCTGTTCAAGCTCGGGCCGGGCCTTGAGCCAGCAGGAGAAGGCCAGATGCACAATCGGACGGCGCGGCCCACGCGCCTCAACCGCCAGGGTTGGGTCTTCTGCCAGAGCTTTGGCCACGGCCCCGCGATCATAAAGCGCGACCTGCAACCCGAAATGCCCCTCTGCCAGATCAGGGTGTTCGTCCAGCAAAGCTTTGGCAAGCTGCGGACGGTTGTTGAACAAAGCGATTTTGAGCCGCTGCAAACGGCCCGCCTTGTCCAGTCCAACAGTCTCCGCCGCCCATTTCAGACGCGGCCAGCTTTCAAACCCGTTTTCAAGCGCAATCACATACAGGAAATCCGCGCGTTTCAGCGTGGTCATGTCCAAGCGTGGCGGGTGACGATGCAACCGTTCGACCGCCACCGCCTCACGGGCAATCCAGGCCCGTTGCAAAAGCTTCGCCTCAAGGCGCAATTTATCAAGGGAAAGATCCATTCCGGTTTCCTCTCACCATGCCCCACGATCCGCTAATCGGGGCCAGAGAAATCCGAAATCTCATCGAGATCAGATAGAAGCAGGTGCAAAGGCTTTCCGCGGATCAGGTGGCCCCCTGCTGGTGGGCCTGCGCGCACACTGCCCCAGGTGGTCGGGGAAATCAAGCGGTGGACGATACTCTCTGCACAGCGTAGTTTGCCGGTGACGCCACGCATAGGACAGACATGACCGACGCCCCCAAATATCAGGTGCTTGCCCGCAAATACCGCCCCGAGACCTTTGCCGATCTCGTGGGACAGGATGCCATGGTGCAAACCCTGTCCAATGCGTTCAAGGCCGACCGGATTGCGCAGGCCTTTATGATGACGGGGATCCGCGGCATCGGCAAAACCACCACCGCGCGGATCATTGCCAAGGGCATGAACTGCATCGGTCTGGATGGCCAAGGGGGCCCCACCACCGAACCCTGTGGTCAGTGCGAACATTGCACGGCCATCATGGAGGGGCGCCACGTCGATGTGATGGAAATGGACGCGGCCTCAAACACCGGCGTCAACGATGTGCGTGAGATTATCGATTCTGTGCACTACCGGGCCGCCAGCGCGCGCTACAAGATCTACATCATCGACGAAGTTCACATGCTGTCGAACAATGCGTTCAACGCCTTGCTTAAAACGCTGGAAGAGCCGCCCGCACATGTGAAGTTTATCTTTGCCACCACCGAGATCCGCAAAGTCCCTGTCACGGTTCTCTCGCGCTGTCAAAGATTTGACCTGCGCCGGATTGAGCCCGAGCTGATGATTGGCCTCCTGCGCAAAATCGCCACCTCGGAAGGGGCAGAAATTGCCGATGACGCGCTTGCACTGATCACGCGAGCCGCTGAAGGCTCCGCCCGCGATGCCACGTCGCTGCTGGACCAATCCATTTCGCATGGAGCTGGCGAAACCACCGCAGATCAGGTGCGCGCGATGCTGGGCCTCGCCGACCGGGGCCGGGTCATGGATCTGTTCGAACGGATCATGCGCGGTGACGCCGCCGGCGCTCTGGAAGAACTCTCCGCGCAATATGCCGACGGGGCCGACCCACTGGCTGTGCTGCGGGATCTGGCGGAACTGACCCATTGGGTTTCCGTGGTGAAGATCACGCCGGACGCCGCAGAAGATCCAACCATTTCCCCGGACGAACGCGCACGCGGTCTGTCCTTCGCCGATGGTCTGGGCATGCGGGCCCTGTCACGAGGCTGGCAAATGCTTTTGAAAGCCATCGAAGAAGTCTCAAACGCGCCATCGTCGATTATGGCCGCTGAAATGGCCGTGATCCGCCTGACCCATGTCGCCGAGTTGCCTTCCCCCGAAGAGCTGGTGCGCAAACTTCAAGACACACCACCGCCCCCCATGCCAACCGGTCCGGGCGGCGGCGGAGGGGGGCTGCATGCGGGCGGCGGCGGGTCAGTTCAGGCCCAAGGACACTCCATGCCCGCAGCGACACATGCCGCGCCCCGTGGACCCGTGGCCTCTGCCGGGGGGGCCAACCTTGCGCTGGCTTTTGACAATTCACAGGCTCTGGCGCGCTACCCGACCTTCGAGCATGTGCTGGAACTGATCCGCGTCAATCGCGACGTCAAACTTTTGGTGGAAATCGAAGCCGGGCTGCGGCTGGCCTCATATCGTCCGGGCCAGATCGAGTTCACCCCAACGCCCAATGCTCCCCCAGATCTGTCTCAACGGCTGGGCGCGATGCTGCAGCGCTGGACCGGAAACCGCTGGGCGGTGATTGTCACCAATGATTGTGACAGCCAGACCATATATGAAAAACGCGACGCCGCTAAACTGGCCCTGCATGAAGAGGCCGCCCAGCATCCTCTGGTCCAAGCCGCACTCAAAGCTTTCCCCAAGGCAAAGATTGTCGAGGTGAAAACCGAAGAGGAAAAGGCGGCGGTGGCGCTGACCGAAGCCCTGCCGGAGGTCGAAGATGAATGGGACCCCTTCGAGGAATAGCTCACGGGACGGTGGGCGGGGCGAGGCCGAAGGCGAGCGGCGTTCCCGGACCAAACAGCACCCCAAACAGAACGGCGCAGCCTGGCAAAACCAAGCTGCGCCTTATTGCTGTCAGAGAGGGCCAGATCTAGCCCCCTATGATGTGCTATTTTAGCGGAACAGCGACAGAAGCTGCTGTGGTGCCTGGTTGGCAATCGACAGCGCCTGAACACCCAGCTGCTGCTGCACCTGAAGCGCCTGCAGCTTGGCCGAGGTTTCTTCCATATCGGCGTCAACCAAGGTGCCAATGCCCGATTTCAGCGCATCAGTCAGACCCGAGATAAACTCGGACTGGGTTTCGATACGACCCTGAACCGAACCAAAGGACGCGGCCGCGTCGATCGAGGTCTGGATCAGACCTTCAATGTCGGTCAGAGCCTGATCAACATTGGCCTGTGTGGTCACATCAATCCCGGCCAGATCTTCCAGGCCGCCCCCAATCACGTTTCCTGCATCCGCGGAAACGCTTGAAAGGCGAACAACCAGTTGGTCACCTGCGTCAGCGTATGTCGCGGTTTTGGAAGCTGTCAGCGTCGAGCCCGAAGCCGACATGCTGATCACATCGGAATCAAGATTGTTGCTCGACACCCATTTGTTGAAGGCATCTGCCAGCCCGGAAGCGATATCCGCCGACGTATCTCCATCGCGCGCGATATAAGTTACAGAGGCCGCAGCTGCGTTGGCTTGGATCGGAGTGGCAGCGCCTTCGCTATAATCACCCGGTGTGAACGAGTTGCTATCCGCATCGGTGCCGGCCAGTGTAATCGCGTATGCGGTACCCGCCGCTGCGGTCAAGCCGCTCAGGTCCATGTTTTGCGTCGAACCCGCGTTGTTTACCGTCACGTTGGCAACGGCGGCGGCGGCAAATGTACCCCCAGTGGCCGAAATGCTGGAAGCGCCGGTGCCAAGGTCTTGTTTGGCTACGGAGATATCCGAAGCTGCAACGCCGGAAGATGAGCGATCCAGCGAAGCCAGAACATTGACCGAGCCCGAACCGGCAGTGGTATCGGTGTTCGACAGCAGGTTCAGACCGTTAAACTGGGCCGCGCCTACAACCGCACCGATCTGGTCCCGCAGGGCGTCGATGTCGGTCTGGATTTTGTCGCGATCGACGTTCTCTTCCTGAGCCGCAACAACCTTACCTTTGATGTCGGTCAGAAGCTCGGTCACGGTTTCCGACGCCTGACGCGCCACGGAGACGGTCGACTGGCCAAGGTTAAGGCTGTCAGAAATTCCTTGGAAGCCTTTGACATCGGCTTCCATTACCTTCGAAATCGCCCAAACAGCCGAGTTGTCTTTCGCACTGGCCACGTTTTTGCCGGTCGAAATCTGGCTCTGCGTCGAGGCCATATCGCTGTTGATGGATTTCAGGGTTTGCAGCGCCACCATGGCGCCATTGTTCGTGAGAATGCTAGACATTTTGGGTCCTTAATTTTTGGCGCTTTTGCGCCCTGGCGATATGCCATTTCGGAGTTCCAACGTCGTTCTGACGGAAGCGGATCGATCTATTTTCACCGCGCCATTCAACCTGAATGCTGAAGCAAATTCGCCCTTTTTCGATTAGAAAGTATGAACTCGAAAATCGAAACTGGTCGAAAGTATGCCGGATTTTAGACGTTTGGTAGCTAAGACAGAAAGTGTTCCAAAGCGCATTGATCTAAGGTCCGGATACAGGTCGGTTTGGCGACGTATCCAGCGCGTGATCCGAAGGAAAAGAGGGGCCTTTGGCCCCTCTTGTGGTCTTACTGGATTAGCGGAACAGCGACAGAAGCTGTTGTGGTGCCTGGTTGGCAATCGACAGCGCCTGAACACCCAGCTGCTGCTGCACCTGAAGCGCCTGCAGCTTGGCCGAGGTCTCTTCCATATCGGCGTCAACCAAGGTGCCAATGCCCGATTTCAATGCGTCGGTCAGACCCGAGATAAACTCGGACTGAGTTTCGATACGACCTTGAACCGAACCAAAGGACGCGGCCGCGTCGATCGAGGTCTGGATCAGACCTTCAATGTCGGTCAGAGCCTGATCAACATTGGCCTGTGTGGTCACATCAATCCCGGCCAGATCTTCCAGGCCACCACCGATAGTGGTATCACCCGAGCCATATTGCTCCGCATTCACGCTGAAAGTATCAGCTGCCAATACACTTGTTGCACCCGAAATGGTGATTGTATTACCCGACACGGTCGCTGCAATGCCATTGGTATTGCCGGCGCCAAGCGCCGTTTCGATATGGCTATTGAATTTATCCGTCAAGCCGGCTGCAACGTCTGCCATGGTATCGCCATCCCGGGCGACATAGATCATGTCTCCATCCGAACTGTCCAACAAGCCATTCAAGATACCGCCATCCGCGGTGATTTGCAGTTGGAAGCCCGCTCCTGCCGCCGCGGCATCGGTGCCTGCGGAACCAAATGCAACAGTCGTGGTATTTGCTGTCGCGGTTGTCGACCCGGCCACAGCCACGGCCGCTTGGGTCGCCACACCACCAACTGCAATGTCATCTGAGGCAGCTGCGGTTGCTGTGGCCGAATAGTCGATATCGGAGGTGTTTGTCCCAAGATCCTGCTTTGCAACGGTGATGTCAGATGCCGCCACACCGGAAGACGAGCGGTCAAGCGAAGCAAGAACATTGACCGAACCCGATCCGGCGGTTGTTTCTTGGTTCTGAAGCAGGTTCAGGCCGTTGAACTGGGCCGCGCCAACAACCGCACCGATCTGATCACGCAGGGCGTCGATGTCAGTCTGGATTTTGTCGCGATCGACGTTCTCTTCCTGAGCCGCTACAACCTTACCTTTGATGTCGGTCAGAAGCTCGGTCACGGTTTCCGACGCCTGACGCGCCACGGAGACGGTCGACTGGCCGAGGTTAAGGCTGTCAGAAATTCCTTGGAAGCCTTTGACATCGGCTTCCATTACCTTCGAAATCGCCCAAACAGCCGAGTTGTCTTTCGCACTGGCCACGTTTTTGCCGGTCGAAATCTGGCTCTGCGTCGAGGCCATGTCGCTGTTGATGGATTTCAGGGTTTGCAGCGCCACCATCGCGCCATTGTTCGTGAGAATGCTAGACATTTTGGGTCCTTAATCTTTAGCGCTTTTGCGCCCTGGCGATATGCCATTTCGGAGTTCCAACGTCGTTCTGACGGAAGCGGATCGATTTGCCGTCACCGCGCCATTCAACCTGAATGCATAGGTAAACTCACCGTTTTTCGATTAGAAAGTATGAACTCGTAAATCGAAAAAGGGCGAAAGTATGCCGGATTTTAGACGCTTGATGGCTAAGACAAAGAGAGTGCCAAAGCGCATTGATCTAAGGTCCGGTGACAGGTCGGTTTGACGACGGATCCAACGCGTGAACCGAAGAAAAAGAGGGGCCTTTGGCCCCCCTTGCGGTCTTATTGGATTAGCGGAACAGCGACAGAAGCTGCTGCGGGGCCTGGTTGGCAATCGACAGCGCCTGAACACCCAGCTGCTGCTGCACCTGAAGCGCCTGCAGCTTGGCCGAGGTTTCTTCCATATCGGCGTCAACCAAGGTGCCGATGCCCGATTTCAGCGCATCGGTCAGACCCGAGATGAATTCCGACTGAGTTTCGATACGACCCTGAACCGAACCAAAGGATGCGGCTGCGTCGATCGAGGTCTGGATCAGACCTTCGATGCGCACCAAAGCTTCGTCAACACCCGCCTGCGTGGTGACATCGATATCTGTCAGATTGGCAAGGCCGCCACCAACGGTTCCGTCGGTTTCGCCGGATGCCGACTGGAAGACATCAGCGGTCGCAACAGTGATGCCTGCACCACTGTTATTGGTCATTTCGATCTGACCCGTGGTAGCATTTGTGGCAAACGACACGTTGAGTTCATCAACTTGCGCCTGCTCGTTCAGAGCATCAACCATTTTGTTGGTCACATCGCCCAGGGTATCCCCATCGCGCGCCACGTACTCAACAGCAGACGAGAAGGCCAGACCACCTGCGGCGACCTGATACGAGTTCCCCGCTTCAGGTGTGCCAGTGAAGGTGATGGCCAGGGCCGTTGCTCCGTCCGCAATAGCGGAGTTCGAACCACCCGTGTTGGTCCCCATGGTGCCCACGGTTGCCGCGCCCGAGCCCAGATCCTGCTTAGAAACGTTGATGTCGGACGCCGCAACGCCGGAGGACGAGCGGTCTAGCGAAGCCAGAACATTGACCGAGCCCGAACCGGCAGTGGTATCGGTGTTCGACAGCAGGTTCAGACCATTGAACTGGGCCGCGCCGACAACCGCACCGATCTGGTCCCGCAGGGCGTCGATGTCGGTCTGGATCTTGTCGCGATCAACGTTCTCTTCCTGAGCCGCAACAACCTTACCTTTGATGTCGGTCAAAAGCTCGGTCACGGTTTCCGACGCCTGACGCGCCACGGAGACGGTCGACTGGCCAAGGTTGAGGCTGTCAGAAATTCCTTGGAAGCCTTTGACATCGGCTTCCATGACTTTAGAAATCGCCCAAACAGCCGAGTTGTCTTTCGCACTGGCAACATTTTTGCCGGTCGAAATCTGGCTCTGGGTGGTGGCCATATCGCTGTTGATGGATTTCAGAGTCTGCAGCGCCACCATGGCGCCATTGTTTGTCAGAATGCTAGACATTTTTTGCCCTTGTTTCTATGGCGTTTCCACACCAAAAAAATCTGCCGCACGCGGCGTTTCCGACGTCTTTCTGACGGATGCAGGCAAGGTAGCTGCGCCATTCAATTGTGAATGCAAGGACACAATCGCGCCAAAAAAATAACAAACTGCAAATGGCGGGCGGTAATCTTGTGGATAACTGAGAAAAAGCTCAAAGCACCGGAATTAAAGAACTTAAATCGGCTTTCGCGCATTTAGAGCCGCTGTGATGGTCCCGTCATCCAGATAGTCGAGTTCCCCACCAATGGGGACACCTTTGGCCAGGGATGTCAGGATCACACGGCCTTGCAGTTGATCAGCAATATAATGTGCAGTGGTCTGACCATCGATGGTCGCATTCAGTGCCAAGATCACCTCGGTGATCTGTTCCGCCGCAACCCGGTTGCCCAATTGCGGGATGCGCAGCTCGTCTGGCCCTACCCCATCGAGCGCAGACAATGTCCCACCCAGAACATGGTAGCGCCCGCGAAAGACACCCGCGCGCTCCATTGCCCAAAGATCGGCAACATCTTCAACAACGCATAAAAGACCGGTGGCGCGGCTTTCGTCTTCGCAAATCTCACAGATATCTGCGGTGCCCACGTTGCCGCAATTCAGACACTCACGGGCCGTTTCCGCCACCTCTTGCATCGCGCTGGACAAGGGGCCCAGAACAAGATCCCGTTTGCGGATGAGATGCAGCACCGCCCGTCGCGCCGATCGCGGACCCAGCCCGGGCAGGCGGGCCATCAAGGCGATCAGCTCTTCAATTTTATCGGTGCTGCGTGTCATCTGGGTTTAGAAAGGCAGCTTCATATCAGCCGGCAAGCCCATCTCTTCGGTCAGTTTCTGCATTTCAGACTGGGCCCGATCGGTGGCCTTGGCCTGTGCATCTTTGATCGCAGCCAGGATCAGGTCTTCGGCCACTTCTTTTTCCGAGGGGACAAAGATAGACGGGTCGATTTCCAGGCCTGTCAGCTCACCTTTGGCCGTTGCCGTGGCTTTCACAAGCCCCGCACCGGATTCGCCGACAACCGTCATTGTGGTCAGATCATCCTGCATCTGCGCCATTTTGGACTGCATATCCTGTGCAGCTTTCATCATTTTGGCCATATCGCCCAGCTGGCCCAAACCCTTCAGCATCTCTTATCTCCTGATTATTCAGACCTTGTGAAACGGCCTTTGCGTTGGGCGTGGTTATCGCAGCCACAGCCCAAATCGACAAGAGCAGAAAGCGCCCGACCTCAAGCCAGGCCCCCCGCAGGCATTCCGGCCCCATCCACCCAAAACTACAAACAATTTTATCCATTGAGGGGATGTTAGAGGTTTGGTGCCACGCTGCGGCTGCACTCCGAAAATATTCAAAGTGAGTGGCGCGGACCCCAAATTTAAGCCCGCATCCGTCAGAAAGACGCAGGAACAGACCGACGAAATGTCACATTACAGGTGCAAAGCCACCACATTGATAAGGACAACAAATGTCTAGTATTCTTACGAACAATGGCGCCATGGTGGCGCTGCAAACCCTGAAATCCATCAACAGCGACATGGCCACCACCCAGAGCCAGATTTCGACCGGCAAAAACGTTGCCAGCGCGAAAGACAACTCGGCTGTTTGGGCGATTTCCAAAGTCATGGAAGCCGACGTCAAAGGCTTCAAAGGAATTTCGGACAGCCTCAACCTTGGCCAGTCGACCGTAACCGTGGCGCGTCAGGCGGCTGAAACTGTCACGGAACTTCTGACCGACATCAAAGGCAAAATTGTTGCGGCTCAGGAAGAGAACGTCGATCGTGACAAGATCCAGACCGATATTGACGCCCTGCGGGACCAGATTGGCGCGGTTGTGGGTGCGGCACAGTTCAACGGTCTAAACCTGCTTCAGAACACCGATACCACTGCCGGTTCGGGCACCGTAAATGTCCTGGCCTCGCTGGACCGATCGTCCAGTGGCGTGGCTGCGTCGGATATCACCGTGCGCAAACAAGACCTAGGCACTGGCGCGTCGGCCATCAGCTATACAACTCTTGTTACAGCGGCAACCGATGACATTGCTGTTGATGGTACCGCCACTCAGGTGGCACACGCCGTTCCCGGAAGCACCACCGCGACACCCGACAGTACAACTGTTGCATTTGGCACCTCTGGTACGGACGCCGCCGCCGCAGGCACTGCATTCCAGATCGTTATCAGCGCAGATGGCGGCATCTTCGATGGTCTACTCGATAGCGCCGATGGTGACATGGTCTACCTCGCGCGTGATGGCGATACTATGGCCGACGTTGCCAGGGAACTCGCGGAGCAGTTCAATACCCATGTTACAGATGCTCTGGGAGAAGGTAACACCAACACTGTCGCGGCCACCGCGTCCGACGGGACGGTAACCATCACAGGTGGAAGCAATATTCTGGCAGCGGATACCTTCACAATTAACGCCGAACAGATCGCCGCAGCAAACACCACAATTGGTGGTGGACTTGAGGCTCTGCGCACCATTGATGTGACAACTCAGGCCAATGTGGATTCCGCCCTGACTGAAATCGAGGATCTGATCCAAACCTCGATCGACGCGGCTGCGTCCTTTGGTTCGGTGCAGGGTCGTATTGAAACCCAATCTGACTTTATCTCGGGCCTGACCGACGCATTGAAATCGGGCATCGGCACCTTGGTTGACGCAGATATGGAAGAGACCTCAGCCAAGCTTCAGGCCCTGCAGGTGCAGCAACAGCTGGGCGTTCAGGCGCTGTCGATTGCCAACCAGGCACCACAACAGCTTCTGTCGCTGTTCCGCTAATACAAATCTGGAAGGGGCCAAACCGGCCCCTTCCCCCATTCCAAACGCGACCTGTTACAGCGACGGAAATAGACCAGACAGCGGTCTTGCCCCATCCGACTGTAGATAAACACAAACAGGTTGCAGGATCCCCATGACATTTGAAGACACCCACCGCGTTCTGATCACAGCCGGGGCCTCAGGAATTGGTTATGCCATGGCCTCTCACTTTGCGGCCGCAGGCGCCAAAGTCTGGGTAACCGATATCAATGCCGACGCGCTTGCGGGGTGCCCAAGCAACTGGATCGCAGAAAGCGTCGATGTCTCAGATCCGCAAGAAATGTCGGCCCTGTTTCAGCGCATCGAAAGCTGGTGGGGTGGTCTGGACACCCTCTGCGCCAACGCCGGAACAGCGGGTGCAACCGGGCTGATCGAAGATCAGAGCCATGCCGAATTTCAGAGCTGTGTGAGCGTCAATCTAGGCGGTGCCATGCTGGCCACCCAGGGCGCGCTGCCTCTGATGAAACGCGCAAAATCGGGCTGCATTCTTTACACCAGCTCGACTGCTGGTCTCTTTGGTTTTCCCTATCGTTCACCCTATGCCGCCGCAAAATGGGCCATCAATGGTTTGATGAAAACCGCCGCTATGGAAGGTGGACCACATGGGATCCGCGCTAATACGATTGCGCCGGGATGTGTCGAGGGACCAAGGATCGATGGTGTCATCGCTCGGGAAGCCGCGGCCAAAGGCACCGCTCCTGATACCGTGCGGCAGGCCTATGAGTTGGGAACATCTCTACGCACCTTCGTACGCCCCGAGGACATTGCCAATATGGCGCTGTTTCTGGCCTCATCCGCCGGCGCGCGTATTTCCGGTCAGGTGATGGCTGTGGATGGTCATACCGAAAACCCAGACCCCAAAGTTTAATCCGACCCGTCATAAACTGCGGTCCATGAGGAGCTGCACCAAACAAAACGCCCGGTCGCATGTAAGCGCCGGGCGTCAGAACGTCTCAAACGTTGACGACGTGATCAGTCGTCGTCTTCGTCTTTGTCCCCACCTTCAGGCAGGTTAAAGAAGCTATCCGCATCGAGATATTCATTGTCGCTGCGTTTGTCTTCATCGTCTTCGCCGCGCGGGTCAGACAGGCTGAAGGTTTCGAGACCTTCCATCGACGAGGGCAGACGCGGCTCGGTTTCCATGTCCAGGCTCTGTTCGGTCGATACCAGCTTGCGGCGTTCGTCATCATTCATGACGTCAGGCAGGTTCTTCGCGGCTTTGGCCACAGCGGCGTCCAGTTCGGACTGACGGCACAGGCCAAGCGCAACCGGGTCGATCGGCTGCATGTTCTGGATGTTCCAGTGGGTGCGTTCGCGGATTGACTGAATGGTCGGTTTGGTGGTGCCCACCAGTTTGGCGATCTGACCATCGGAGAGTTCCGGGTGGAATTTAACCAACCACAGAATCGAATTCGGACGGTCCTGACGTTTTGACAGCGGCGTGTAGCGCGGGCCACGACGTTTGTCTTCGTCACGGGCGGCCGGGTTGAACTTGAGCTTCATCTTGTGAAGCGGGTTCTTCTCGGCGCGATCAATTTCGATCTGCTCAATCTGGTTGTTGGCAACCGGGTCAAAGCCCTTCACGCCCACAGCCACATCGCCATCCGCAATACCCTGAACTTCCAGCTCGTGGAATCCGGTGAAATCAGCAACCTGTTTGAAGGTCAGAGTGGTGTTGTCCACCAGCCAGACGGCGGTCGCTTTGGGGTGCAGCAGCTTGGCCATGTTACTTCTCCTTACGCATTCAATCGTCCCGAAACATGTCTTTCCCGTCGTCCCAAACCATCTGGTCCAAGACTGCCCTCTGGTCAGGGCGGGTTACCGTTGTCGGGGAACTTGTCCTGTATATAGTGGCGCACGACCTAAGAGGGAAGAGAAAATGCGTTGGTTGATGATTTTGCTGTTGACGGCAGGCTTTGCCCGGGCCGAAGGCGACCGTGCGGGTGAGTTTGATTACTATGTCATGGCGCTCAGCTGGTCACCCAATTGGTGCCGAATCGAAGGGGATGCCAAAAAATCCCCGCAATGCGAAGAAGATCACGGATGGATTTTGCACGGGCTCTGGCCCCAGTTCCATCGTGGCTGGCCGTCCTATTGCAACACGCCAGAACGCCAGCCCAGCCGCACAATGACCGGCGAGATGGCTGACATTATGGGCACCTCGGGGCTTGCCTGGCACCAGTGGAAAAAACATGGCACCTGCAGCGGGCTTTCGGCGCGGGACTATTTTGATCTGTCCCGCGAAGCCTACGGCCGTGTAACCCGCCCGCCTGTGTTCCGCAAATTGGACAAAAGCGTCACGCTTCCGGCCTCGGTGGTAGAAGATGCGTTTCTCAAAGCCAATCCAGAGCTCGACAAAGATATGCTGACGATCACCTGTCGTGACGGCTTTATCAATGAGGCCCGCGTTTGCCTGTCAAAAGATCTGGAACCGGTCCCCTGTGGCAGCGACGTGATCCGGGATTGCCGGATGACCAATGCCAAATTTGACCCCCTGCGGTGATGCACACCGATACACAATATCTGGTCGCCCTCGGGGCGGCCTATTTTCTGGTGGCCAACGTGGCGACCTATCTGACATTTGCTTGGGACAAGCGTCAGGCCAAACGGCGCAAATGGCGGATTTCTGAGAACACATTGCTGGCGCTGGCTTTGATTGGTGGAAGCCCGGCCGCAAAGCTTGCGCAACGCAGGCTTCGTCATAAAACCCGCAAACAACCCTTTGCGCGCCTGTTGTGGCTGATCATTCTGATCCAAATCGCCGTTTGTCTCGCGGTGATATTTCCACGCGAGCTACGCGGCTTATTGGGGCTCTAGAAGGTATAGCCAAACCGCGCGACATCTTCGGCACAGAGATCACCAATCAGATCCCGCAGCTCGGCTGTATAATACTCGCGGTATTCGCCCCGCTCAGAGCGGTTAATATGCGGCATCTCAGGCGAAAACCCCAGACGATCGACCAGAGGTGTCCAGTCTTCTTCCAGATGTTCAAGCCGAAAGAACAGCCCCCGTTCCGTCCCGCTTCCATCTTGCATATAGCGCGCATAGGGCCAGGCACGCATCGTGCCCCCGGTATGGGTGTGGGTGACAAATGCCCCAAAATCCAAGGTCTTGGCCAGCACCACCGCCTGATGATCAAACTCTTGCTCTTGCAGCCAGTGGTAATAGCTCACCATACGGTCCCAGGGATTGCGCACCAGACAGAAACACAACATCCGGTCCAAATCTTCGGGTGAAATCACCCCGCGAATATCGGCCAGCGTTGAATGTTTCCACAGACGCCCCGCCGCCTGTGGCGCCAGTTTCTTGACCCGGTTTTTCCGGCGTAGCGCCTTTTCCGTATCGCCAATCAAGATGTCGTCGCGATGTGCACGCGCCTCCAGCGCCTGAGCCATCGACGTGCCGCCGGTTTTGGGAATATGCACGAAAATAAATGCGCGTCCGGGAGAAATAATCACAACTGCTGTCCTGCTTGGGTGTGCCCCACCATAGGCCGATTTTCCGCAAGCAACAGAGCGCAAGACAGCACACCGGCTTTGACACACAAACGGTCGCAATCCCCCTTTAATATTGAAATTATCTTGCGCATAGTCGCGTAAAATAGCGAGTGGAGGATCCCATGGGGTGGATGCTGGACGAAACTGGGCTGGGTAAAAACGCGGCAAACTATGTGCCTCTGACACCTTTGTCTTTTCTCAAACGGGCCGCAGGGATCTGGCCAGACCATCCGGCGGTTATCTACGGAGAGATCCGCAGATCTTACGCGGACTACATCGACCGGGTCACGAGGCTCGCCTCGGCGCTCACCAAATTGGGGGTGCAGTCCGGCGAAGTGGTGGCCACCATACTGCCCAACATTCCGGCACAAGCCGAAGCGCATTTTGGCGTGCCCGCCTGTGGCGCTGTGCTCAATGCCATCAACACGCGGCTGGATGTCGATACGATCACCTATATTCTGGAACATGGCGAAGCAAAGGTCGTTCTTTGTGATCCCCAGTTTCTACCGGTTCTGGCGCAGGCGATTGAAAACATGTCCACCGCTGCGCCTCAGGTGATCGAGGTGGCCGATGATCAGG
This sequence comes from Pelagimonas sp., assembly GCA_049116335.1. Taxonomy (GTDB): domain Bacteria; phylum Pseudomonadota; class Alphaproteobacteria; order Rhodobacterales; family Rhodobacteraceae; genus CANMIH01. The sequence goes on from JAGDYZ010000009.1 coordinate 146,554, forward strand.
CCGGGGTCCATGCCCATGGTCACTATATGGAATATGAAGCTCTGCTTGAAACCGGTGACCCGGATTTTGAGTGGCTGATGCCCGAAGATGAATGGGAAAGCCTTGCGCTGAACTACACCTCGGGCACCACCGGCCGTCCCAAAGGTGTCGTCTATCACCATCGGGGTGCCTATCTGAATGCCATGGGGCAGGTGTTGTCGTGGCGCATGGTTCTTCACCCCATTTACCTGACCATCGTGCCGCTGTTCCATTGCAATGGCTGGTGCCACACTTGGATGATGCCGGCGGTGGGCGGCACAGTTGTGTGTTGCCGCGACATCACCGCACCCGCAATCTTTGATGCCATTGCCGATCAAGGCGTGACCCATTTCGGCGGCGCCCCGATTGTGTTGAACACTCTGGTCAATGCCCCCGAGGAGCAGCGCCGTGACTTTGATCACATTGTTGAGGTGTTTACCGCAGGCGCCCCCCCTGCCCCGGCCACCCTGGCCAAGATCGAACCCATGGGGTTCAATGTCACTCAGGTCTACGGGCTCACCGAAGTTTACGGCCCAGCAACCGAGTGTGTCTGGAAAGAAGACTGGGAACATCTAGAAGGCCAAGAGCGCGCCGCGATCAAAGCTCGTCAGGGGGTCGCGATGCCCTTTATCGAAGAGGTGCGGGTCACAGATTCCAAGCTCAACGACATCCCCCGCGACAGCGAAGCCAAAGGCGAAATTCTTTTCCGGGGCAACGGTGTGATGAAGGGGTATCTGAAAAACCCAGAGGCCACGGCCGAGGCCTTTGAAGGGGGCTATTTCCACTCAGGCGACATCGCCATCCATCATCCCGATACCTTCATCCAGATCGCAGACCGCGCCAAAGACATCATCATTTCCGGCGGTGAAAATATCTCGTCCGTCGAGGTCGAAGCCTGCCTGATGAACCACGAGGCCGTTTTGCTATGTGCCGTGGTCGCCAAGCCGGATGAGAAATGGGGCGAAGTGCCCTGTGCCTTTGTCGAGCTGAAGGACGGGCATAGCGGTGACGAAGCCGAGATGATCGCCTTTGCCCGAGAGCGTCTCGCGGGGTTCAAAACGCCGAAAAAGGTGGTGTTTCAAGAGCTTCCCAAAACATCGACGGGTAAGATCCAGAAGTTCGAGCTTCGCGAATACGCCAAGACGCTTTGACGAAAAAACAAAGGGCGGGGAAATCCCCGCCCTTCATCTATTATCCGTAATGCGCCACGGGTGTTCCCGCAATCGCGGCCATGTTCAAAAGGCCCCGCGCGGTGATCGAGGGCGTCACGATGTGCGCCCGATTGCCCATCCCCATCAGGATTGGCCCGACCTCAAGCCCATCTGCTTTGGCCTTCAAGATGTTCCGCACACCAGACGCCGCATCCGCATGGGCAAAGATAAGTACATTGGCCGCGCCTTTCATACGATTGCCCGGGAACAGACGCGCGCGCAATTCAGGGTCGAGCGCCGTGTCGACGTTCATTTCGCCTTCATAACAGAAATCACGTGTCTCTGAATCCAATATCCCAATCGCATCGCGCAGTCGTTTGCCCGATCCCACATCCTGATTGCCGAACTGTGATTGGGAACACAGCGCGATATTGGGTTCAATGCCAAAGCGTTGCACGTGTCGGGCGGCGCCAATCGCAGTACGCGCAAGCTCTTCAGGTGTGGGCAGTGATTTCACATGGGTGTCGGCGATAAACAGCGGGCCATCCTCAAGAATGATCATCGACAGCGCACCATGAGGCGTATAGCCATTGCCGCCCAGCACCTGTTCCACATAGTTGAGATGCCAGCGGAACTCTCCAAAGGTGCCGCAGATCAGACTATCGGCCTCCCCCCGCTGCACCATAATCGCGCCAATGGCCGTTGAGTTTGTGCGCATAATCGCGCGGGCGGTCTCAGGAGTGACACCCCTACGGCACATCAGCTCGTGATAGGTGCCCCAATAGTCACGATAGCGCGGATCGTTCTCGGGGTTCACAATCTTGAAGTCACGTTCCGGCCGGATCTCAAGACCCAAACGCTCACAGCGCGTGTTGATCACCTCAGGCCGCCCGATCAGAATTGGCGTCTCGGTGGTTTCTTCCAAAATCGCCTGCGCCGCACGCAAGACGCGTTCGTCTTCGCCTTCGGCAAACGCAATCCGGCGCGAGGCCGTGGCTGCCGCCTGAAAAATCGGGCGCATCAACAAGGCGGATTTGAACACGCTGGCATCGAGTTTTTCTTTATAGGCCTCAATGTCGGCCAGCGGGCGTTTGGCCACCCCAGTTTCCATTGCCGCCTTGGCCACAGCGGTCGAGACAACCCCCGAGAGACGCGGATCAAAGGGTTTAGGGATCAGATAGTCCGCACCAAAGGTCAGCTGTTCACCGCGATAGGCTGCGGCGGCTTCTGCGCTGGTTGTGGCGCGGGCCAGTGCGGCAATGCCCTCGACGCAGGCAATTTGCATCTCGTCATTGATCTCGGTTGCGCCGACGTCCAGAGCGCCCCGGAAGATAAACGGGAAACAAAGTACGTTGTTGACCTGATTAGGGAAATCACTGCGACCTGTTGCAATGATCGCATCCGGTTTCACCGCGCGTGCCTCATCCGGCATGATCTCAGGCGTTGGGTTCGCAAGGCCAAAAATAACTGGCGTGTCGGTCATTTTCGCCGCCATCTCAGGCTTCAAAACACCGGGGCCCGACAGGCCAAGGAACATATCCGCGCCACCAATCACATCATCCAGCGTCCGCAGGTCGCTTTTCTGAGCAAAGGCCGCTTTTTCCGGGTTCATGTCGACCTCACGGCCTTCATAGACCAACCCATGGATGTCACAGAGCCAGATGTTCTCGCGTTTGACCCCCAATTTGACCAGCATGTTCAGACAGGCGATCCCTGCCGCACCGCCACCGGTGGAAACCAGCTTGATATCGCCGAACTTTTTGCCCGCCACATGAAGGGCGTTTGTCGCCGCAGCCCCCACAACAATCGCGGTGCCGTGCTGATCGTCATGGAATACCGGGATATTCATGCGCTCACGGCAAATTCGTTCAACGATAAAACAATCCGGTGCCTTGATGTCTTCCAGATTGATCGCTCCAAAAGTCGGCTCAAGGGCGCAGACGATCTCAGCCAGCTTTTCAGGGTCCGGCTGATCCACCTCAATGTCAAAGCAGTCGATGTTGGCGAATTTCTTGAACAGAACCGCCTTGCCTTCCATCACAGGTTTAGAGGCAAGGGCCCCAATATTGCCCAGCCCAAGGACCGCCGTGCCGTTGGATACCACCGCGACCAAGTTGCCACGCGCGGTGTAACGCGCTGCATTTTCTTGATTTTCTTTAATCTCAAGACAGGCCTCTGCCACGCCGGGGCTATAGGCCCGGCTGAGATCGCGCCCATTCGCCAATGGCTTGGTTGCACGGACCTCAAGCTTACCCGGCTTGGGGTTTTCGTGGTAAAACAGCGCCGCCTGGCGCAACGTTTCCTTGGCGGTATCGGTCATCTGTCACCCTGCAATTCAAAATGGTTTACCATTAAACCAAAAATCATGTCGGAAATTACTTCCCCCACGTCGCATAGCAGTTCCAAGATTAAAAAGAAATTGGATTTGACGTGAGGTGGCAGGTCTTGCAATCTATCGGACTGCTTCGCACGATAGCGCCAAACCCATTCGGAGAGTAAAATGTCTTTGTCAGAAGCCGCGCGTGCGGTTCGTGAAAATGCCTATGCCCCCTATTCCAACTTCAAAGTTGGCGCTGCCCTGCACGCGCCTTCTGGTGCAATTTACTCCGGTTGCAATGTCGAAAACGTCGCCTACCCCGAAGGGACTTGCGCCGAAGCGGGGGCCATTGCCGCAATGATCGCCGCCGGTGAGACCGAAATCACCGAAGCCTATGTGATCGCGGATAGCCCCGCGCCTGTTCCGCCCTGTGGCGGCTGCCGTCAAAAACTGGCCGAGTTTGCAAAAGGCGATGTGACAGTGACCCTGGCCACCACAGAAGGTATTGAAACCGCGATGAAAGTCTCGGACCTTTTGCCCGGTGCCTTTGGCCGCGACCACATGGAAAACAGCTGATGGACGCGCGCCACATCATTGCAGCCCTGCGCAAAGGCGACACCCCAAGCCCTGCCGAATTGACTTGGTTTGCCCATGGCCTCGCAGATGGACGCGTCAGCGACGCCCAGGCCGGGGCCTTTGCCATGGGGGTCTGCGTGCGCGGTTTGCCAGAGGCGGGTCGCGTTGCCCTGACGCTCGCCATGCGCGACTCTGGCCATGTGCTGGATTGGGACATGGACGCGCCGGTCGTCGACAAACATTCAACGGGGGGTGTCGGCGACTGCGTGAGCCTTGTGCTCGCGCCCGCCCTTGCCGCCTGTGGTGTGTATGTGCCAATGATTTCGGGGCGCGGTTTGGGGCATACCGGCGGCACCTTGGATAAGCTTGAGGCGATTCCCGGCTATTCCGTCACGCCTGATGAGGCCCGGTTTCGCGAAGTTGTCGCCGAAGCAGGCTGCGCCATCGTCAGTGCCAGCGCCGATATCGCACCGGCGGACAAACGGCTTTATGCGGTGCGGGATGTGACGGCGACGGTCGAAAGCCTTGACCTTATCACCGCGTCGATCCTGTCCAAAAAGCTTGCTGCGGGCCTGCAGTCGCTGGTTCTGGATGTCAAAGTCGGCTCCGGTGCCTTCATGAAATCCATCGACGAGGCGCGCGCGCTGGCCAGCTCCCTTGTTTCAACCGCCAATGCAGCGGGCTGTCCGACCTCGGCCCTGATCACGGATATGAACCAGCCGCTGATCCCCTCGCTGGGCAATGCCGTTGAGGTGGATCAAGTGATGCAGGTGTTGACTGGCGCCCAATCAGGAGCGTTGCGTGACTTGAGTGTAGCATTGGGGGCTGAACTGCTGGCCACGGCGGGGATAGCTGATGGCGAGGCGAAATTGAACGCCGCGCTGGATGGTGGGGCCGCCGCAGAACAATTTGGCAAGATGGTCTACGCGCTTGGCGGCCCTCTGGGGTTTGTCGAAGACTGGCGGCGCTATCTGCCCGAAGCGCCGGTGATCCGCGAGGTGCCCGCGCCTCAAAGCGGTACGATCAGCGCGATTGATGGCGAAGCCTTGGGTCTCACCGTGGTAGATCTTGGTGGCGGGCGACGGATTGAAACCGATCAGGTCAATCCTGCCGTTGGCCTCACGGATGTGGTGCGTCTGGGAACTAAGGTCAAAGCCGGCGAGCCCATCGCCTGCGTGCATGCCGCGCGGGAAGAACAGGCCGATGCAGCATTGAAGACCGTGCAAGAGGCCATGCGCTTTGGTAACGCCCCGGATGAGCAATCGCTTGTTTTGGAGAGGATCACCTGATGCGTGCCTTTCTTGTGGTGATGGATTCCGTGGGCATCGGCGGTGCACCGGACGCCGCGACGTTCTTCAACGGCACCACGCCCGACACCGGGGCTAACACCTTGGCGCATATCGCCCAGGCCTGTGCCGAAGGGCGCGCCGAAGACGGGCGTTCAAGTCCTCTCACGCTCCCCCATCTCGCGTCGCTTGGGCTGTTTCACGCCGCGCAGTTGGCCGATGGCGACCCGCCAGACGCGCCAAACGCAGCTGCGTTAGGCGCTTGGGGCGCTGCTACGGAAATCAGCCTGGGCAAAGACACCCCGTCAGGGCATTGGGAAATCGCCGGTCTGCCCGTTCCGTGGGACTGGGGGTATTTTCCTGACACGGTCCCTGCCTTCCCTGCTGATCTGACATCCAAAACCTGCGAGTTGGCGGGCACGTCGGGGATTTTGGGCAACTGCCACGGGTCTGGCACCGATATGATCGACCGCTTTGGGGCCGCACATATCGAAACGGGCCACCCTATTTGCTACACCTCCGCCGATAGCGTGTTCCAGATCGCCGCCCACGAAGAGCATTTCGGGTTAGAGCGCCTGCTGAAGCTGTGCCAAGATCTAGCACCCACTTTGCACGCGATGAAAGTCGGCCGCGTCATTGCCCGGCCGTTTGTGGGGGAACCGGGGAGTTTCACCCGCACCACCAATCGCCGGGACTACGCCATTTTGCCCCCTGAACCCGTTTTGACAAATTGGGTGCAAGAGGCCGGGCACCGCGTCTACGGCATTGGCAAGATTGGCGATATTTTCTCAATGAGTGGCATTGATGAGGTCCGAAAAGGATCAGATGCACAGCTGATGACCCATCTGTCTGATCTGATCGAGACCGCCGAAGACAACAGCCTAACCTTCGCCAATTTCGTCGAGTTTGACTCACTCTATGGCCATCGCCGCGACATCGCAGGCTATGCCCGGCATCTAGAATGGTTTGATGCTGAGCTGGGCAAACTGCTGCCCCGTTTGCGCCCGGATGATCTTTTGGTTATCACCGCCGATCATGGCAATGACCCTAGCTGGACCGGCACAGATCACACCCGCGAACGCGTGCCCGTTCTTGTTGCAGGTCGCGGTCCCGCTGAACTGGGTCACGTCGCCTTTACTGATATCGCTGCCAGCGTCGCCGCCCATCTGGGTGTGCCCGCACGCGGCCCCGGACGGAGTTTCCTGTGATGGATCCAGAACGCCTCGACCAGATCGCTCGCCTGCCCAAAGCAGAGCTTCACCTGCATTTCGAAGGCGCGGCACCGCCCGACTTTATCCGCGGCCTTGCCAGCGAGAAGAAGGTGGACCTCTCTGAGATCTTCAATCCCGATGGATCTTACGCCTACCGCGATTTCGTACATTTCCTCTCGGTATATGAGGCGGCGACGTCGGTTCTGAAAACCCCGCAGGATTTCGCCCGACTGACCACCGCGCTGCTGGAAGAATGCGCGGCCAATGATGTGGTCTATGCCGAAACCTTTGTCAGCCCCGAGTTCTGCGGCGGCGGTGATGTCGGCGCATGGCGCGAATACCTCCATGCAATCCAAGAGGCCGCAAATGCGGCCGAGCGCGACATGGGTGTCACCCTGCGCGGCGTCGTGACCTGCATCCGCCATTTCGGTGCGGAAAAGGCCAAGGCCACGGCGCAATGTGCCGCTGAAACCGCCGGTGACTGGATTGTCGGCTTTGGCATGGGCGGAGATGAGAACCAGGGCCATCAGCGCGATTTCAAATGGTCCTACGACTGCGCGCGCGAAGCAGGCCTGAAGCTGACCACCCACGCCGGTGAATGGCGCGGACCGCAGGAAGTGCGCGATGCCGTGGACGATCTGGGCGTCTCGCGGATCGGCCACGGCGTACGCGTGATCCAGGATCTTGCGACGGTTGACTATCTGATTGAACGCGATGTCACCCTTGAGGTCTGCCCCGGCTCCAACGTGTTCTTGGGTGTTTACCCGTCGCTTGACCAACACCCGATTGAAAAACTCCGCGAGCGTGGGGTAAAGGTCACCGTATCTACTGACGACCCACCGTTTTTCCACACAACGATGCGTCAAGAATATGCCAATTTGGCGAAAACCTTTGGCTGGGACGAAGAGATCTTCAGCCAGATCAATCAGACCGCAATGGACGCGGCGTTCTGCGACGACGCCACCCGCGACGCCATTCGCAAGAAACTGGAGCGCACATGACCCAACACCTGACCGTCGTTGACCACCCGCTGGTGCAGCACAAGCTCACTTTGATGCGCGAGCAAGACACGTCGACCCGCAGCTTTCGTCAACTTCTGCGCGAAATCAGCCTGCTCTTGGCCTATGAAGTGACCCGCGATTTGCCCGTCACCACACGTTCCATTGAAACGCCCATGTGCGAAATGGATGCGCCGGTGATTGAGGGTAAAAAGCTGGCGCTGGTGTCGATCCTGCGCGCGGGCAATGGCCTGCTGGATGGCGTTCTTGAACTGATCCCCGCCGCGCGAATTGGCTTTGTGGGCCTCTACCGCGATGAGGAAACGCTGCAGCCGGTTGAATATTACAACAAGCTGCCCAAGCGCATGGAAGAGCGCACGGCGATTGTCGTTGATCCGATGCTGGCCACCGGCAATTCCTCGGTTGCGGCGATCGATCTGGTGAAGCAGTCCGGCGCGAAGAACATCATCTTCCTGTGCCTGCTGGCCGCCCCCGAAGGTGTCGCGCGTATGAAAGAAGCACACCCCGATGTGCCGATCGTCACAGCCTCTCTCGATGAGAAGCTGAACGAGAAGGGATATATTGTTCCGGGACTAGGGGATGCGGGTGACCGCATGTTCGGCACAAAATAGCCGATCAGACCGCTTTACACAGGCCGGGGGATCGGGCATGGTTCCCCTTATATCTGTGGGGGCAGGCATGAGTTTGAAATCGTTCGGCATTCTGCTTGCCGTTATGGCAAGCAGCACTTTTCTGGCAAATCCGGGTTTCGCCCAGTCCGGCAGTACGCCATCCAATTTCCCACCATCATCGTTTGGAGGGGCGCAATTTGTCGACAATGCGGGCTGCGTGTTTGTGCGTGCCGGATTTGACGGCAATGTGACCTGGATCCCGAGGATGACCCGGGCCCGCAAACAGATCTGCGGTCAGACCCCAACCTTTGGCAAAGCGAAACCGGCCGCCCGCACCGCTGCGGCGCCTGCACCCAAAGCCAAGCCTGAGCAAATCACCCTTCCGGCGGCAACAGCAGCGCCCAAGCCCACAGCCGTTGCAGCACCTGCCGCCAAACCACAACCTCGGCGTGTGGTGCGTCAGGCGGCGCCAGCCCCAAAGCCTGCACCTCAGGTTCAACGCGTTGTACGCGCCCCGGCCTCAAAACCTGCCGCACCTGTTCAGGCCCCGCGCATCGTGCGCCGCGCGCCGCAAGCCGTTGCAGCACCCCAGCCGCAGGCGCCGACCTCCACAGCACGTCATGCCGTGGTTCCAACCTATTCTGCCTGTGTGAACGGCCAGCGTACCCGCACGATGGGTGGGACAACGGTTGCCATGCGCTGTGGCTCTCAGCCAACGTCCCATGTCACCATCATCCGTCGCGGCGAAACGCCGAAACCCGGCCAGAATGTTTTCTACAACAAACAAAACGATGGCAGCTGGCAAGGCAGCGCTCTGGACCTGCCCGGCTCGACCCGGATTATGCCCCGCAGTGTCTATGAAATGCGGGGGGCAGATGTGGCTGGCATCCCAGCTGGCTATATGCCCGCCTGGAGTGATGATCGCCTCAACCCACTGCGCGCGAGCATGACAATCGACGGGTATATGCAGACCCAACAGGTCTGGACCAACACCTTGCCGCGCTATCTGGTGACACAGGTGCGCAATCACCGGGTAAAAACGCCCAATATCGTTGGCCATGGTGGCACGCGCCAAACTGCCTATGTGTCCTCACAGGGCCAACAGGCCCCATTTATGTCGACCCGAGGTGCAGCCCGCACCCCAAGCTCTTCTGCGCAATATGTTGAGATCGGCGTCTTTACCACGCCGGCCAAAGCCCAGTTCGCAGCCGATCGTCTGAGTGCGGCGGGCCTTCCCGTACAATATGGCACCTACAAAGGCATGCGCCGTGTCATGGTTGGCCCCTATGCCTCACCGCAACAGATCAACGCAGCCCTGAGCGCCGTGCAATCGACAGGCTATACGCGGGCTTATACGCGCTGATTCACGGCACGATCGGTCGCAAAAGCGCGTACGTGAAAAAGGTCACGTCAAAGCGGCCGTCAAACAAGCCGGACTAGATATCGCTCCAATAGGTGACAAACTCTTGCTTATCTCGTCGCATGAGTGTGGTGAATTTCTTTACGCGCCTCTCGAACACGGCGGACCTCCGAGACAGATCAAGCCAGGTTTCATATACCTGTTTGGCGTTCTCATGGTCTGACAAAACCTCAACAGCGCGAAACAATACAGCTTCGACATTTTTCTTGGTCAAAATCGCGCACATGAAATCCACATTGGTCGGTGGTGCGGCCTTTGCACGGATGTGAAGTGTTTCGAACACTTGCGGCGGGCCGCCATGTTCTTCTTCTGTCCAAGGGTCGAAGTAAGGGTTGTCATCATGGTCGTAGATGAATACCGAAAGCCATTGAACGGCACATATAGCCATCTGTGGTGTTTCGAGACGCCACCATTGTTTCCAGATATGTTCGGCAACCGGGAACTGCCAGATTAGCGTGGCAAGCAAATACATCCATTCAAATGATCTGGGATGACCTCCACGAAACGAAAGTACCGTCTCTTGCTGCAAGCGTGCCAGCAAGACCCGAACGAAAAACCCCGCCAGTGCATTAAACTGTGCTGCATCGAAGAACTCAGGATGTATTGGGCGACAGGCCAACGCATCCCACATACCTTCAAAATCCCATTCGCCGTTGAAGCGTTCACGGGCCGGCAGTCCGAGTTCGTGCCTCGCCCAAGCTTCAAGTGCCTTCGGAAAGGCGAAAGAGAGGAAGTCCTCTTGAACCGTCATGTATTGGTAGTCGAGAAAGAAATCGCAAAACTCGATAAGATCGGTCGGCTTGGTTGTGTCAGCTATTCGCTCACAGTGTCCGCGAACCTCATCGAACGGCTCCTGCCAAATTTCTGACGGAGCTTCTGGCCAGCCTAAGACCTCAAGCAGTTCAGTCGGTACAATGGAGTCCCTCAATGCTTCGTTTTTAAACTTCGGCATTCGTAAATCACCAAATCGTTCAACCAATAGTGGCAGGTTTAAATGTCAAATTTAGGGCACTCACATCAGAAGGCAAAGGCCTCGGCGTATCACGGGATTTTCTTTAACCCTCACAGATGTTTTGCAACCGGAGCCAATCTCCATCGCTGAGAACTTCGCGGCTGCCTTCTGTGCGTCTGGGGTCTGCTTCAATCAACCGAAGTGTGGTTTCCCCTGTTGGGTCGAGCCCATAGGCGAAGGCTGAACTGCGTACTTCGGCCTCAGCAAACCGTGCCAGCAAAAGGTCATGATCTGGCACGGCGGAAGGTGTCGCCATCACCCTTTCTGCATAGCTCGCCAGAACCTCATCGGGCATCTGCCCCGTGGCCAACAAGCGGATCAGTGACAAAACTCCGGTATGTTCCAGCAGGGGTGCCAAAGGATCTTGCAGCTCGGACTTTGTTTTCTCAGCCAGCAGATACCCCGCGACAACATCCACGTCCTCATGATCTTCAACCACGCCGCGGTTGAGGACATAGAGTTCGCCGGGCAATACCGTGCTGGCCCGGACACCGCCCGGAACAATCAGAACGGTGGCATTCATCGCATCGCCAAACAGCCGCGCCTCAAGCCTGCGCAATGGGGCCTGTGCGCCCTCGGTGTGGCAGGGTTGCCCGGTGACGCGGGTGATATGCGCCAGCAGGTCATGACCGATCTCAGCGCGTTTCACCCCCGGCAAAACACCTGCGGCATAGTCCCGAAGCGCGTCCGGCAACCAAAATACGCCTCCCGCAGCAATTCCTGCCGCCAGAGCACAGCCCAATATCAACCGCAGTTTTCCGGGACGTGGCCGCTTCCGGTCAATCGCTTTCAGCAACCGATCGATCCCATCCACCATCGCCGTCTCATCCTCAGACAGCTCAAGGGTTTCTCCGGGATCGCCGTCGGGATGGAAAATCGCGGGGACGGAGGTGCCGTTTGAGCGCTGCACAGCCCCGAGTGACCAATGCGCCAAGACACGACCGGCGACATCTGTGATGGTGAGCGTCGCATCCCCCAGCGACACAATCACTTCCCGCCGCTGATCCTCAGCCGACGCACGCCAAAGGCCCGTCGCCTCAAGACGTTCAAATTCCCGTAGTGCTGTCATTGGGCCTGCTCTGCCTCTGTTTGCGCCATTGATACCACAGCACAGAACATCGGGCAATTGGGCGGCTGAAGTGATCAGCCCCACCTGAGTGGTC
>JAGDYZ010000010.1:0-9587 GCA_049116335.1 Pelagimonas sp.
AATGTGATCATCCGGGACGGAACAAGTAAGCCAAGGAAGCGCTAAGGCAAACGCCAGCGCGACAAGGAGCACACGAGGGAGTGTCACTGCAGGTGACCCTTTCAATTACATAAATTTTTTGCATTTAATTTAATACGGAAACATATCTTCGAGCTTCTCCATTCGAGAGGCAATCCCTTTTTGGCAGTGAAGACAAAAATCTTCCGCAAGAAAACGCTAGGAGCTCTGTTCCACTTGAAAGGACTAATTCCTAATTTACGCTACACCACTCCAGCGAGCATACGATTTTACTCATGGCCTTCTAGCCCAACTCGGTCGGCGGTTGGTTCGATCTTGAACGAGGCATCATGTATCGCATGAGTAACGGCGAACGCGTGACAGCCAAACGCAGAACACCTGCCCTGCTCCCTTGCCCTCCGCTAGCCCATCTGCGCCTCTGATACAGCGAAAAGTTCGATTTTGTAGGTTATTGATTTTATGGCGACCCCATGAGGATTCGAACCTTTGACCTCTGCCTTCGGAGAACTCTTAAAGGCCCTATGTTCTCCTTACACCCCGCATTCATTCTCGTTATGCCCCTCCTCCGACGCTTGTCAGAGTTTGAATCGCGGGCCAAACGTGGGCTGAAAGCCCCCCTTTCGCCGCTTATGCGCGGCGAAAGGGCTCGGTTCGATCTTGTCGAGATCGAGATTTTTTGGGCCGCGGGCCCTGGTGAGGGTCGATCCGCTGGATATGAAGTAGGTCGGCTAGGTAGCAGGTTTGTGGCTAAGTTATCTTTCACTGCGCCCAGTCGAATGACAATCTAGACGGTCGTGCATTATTTAAAGAGGTCTATCAAGCATGGCCAAAACCGGTTGAGTTCTGGCCATACCACGTAGGTTCAAGCGTTTAGATAACTTATTTGCCCTACAGGCCTAGACCCTCAGCGATGATGTCAGCGAGATGCCCGTGAACTGCTGCCCGGTCCGCTCCTTCGGGGTCTGTGCAGATCGGATCATCGCCTTCTTCTAGCAGAAGTTCCGCGGCGCGCGCCTTGCAAGTGCCCAGAAATGTAAAATGGTTGGCCGGGGCAATCTCGACATAAGTTGCATCAGGCAGTCGGCCCGCCAGATTGTTCCCATCCGGCCCCACGTCAGCCGCGCTCAGACGGTCAGTATCACCCAAGTTGATTAGCGTCATGCCCGCCAGCGCGCCTTGAAGGCTTTCGGTTTTTACCGACCCACCGAAACCGGGATCGACAACGACCGCCCGACTTATGCGTGGATCGCGCGCATCAGCGTCGTATCCTGGGTAATCCGCAAATCTTACATTGCCCAGTCGGAAGAAAACGCAATCGGCTGCCTCAGGTCCAGTCGCGCAATTTTCATCCTGGACCGCGCCTTCAAAGCGGACGCCGCCGAGTCCAAGCGCTGTTGAGCCACCCAAGGAGAAGCCAACAACTCCGATGCGGCTTTCGTCGATGAAGGGTGAAAAAGCTGGGTCGGAGAGCACCATATCCAGGGCTGCCGACAAGTCATTTGCTCGCGCCTCAAGATCGACGGAACGGCGCGGGGAACTATCGCCGCTGGTCGATCCAGGATGATTAACAGCCAACACAATCGCGCCATCTGCCACCAGTTCACTGGTCAACCAGCCCAGACTATCCGAGTTGCCGCCTGACCCATGCGACAACAAAACAAGCGGATGTTCTCCATCTGCAATGGCGGGACCGATGAACGCAAATGTCGGGTCAAAGATGGGCCCATCCCCGACCGGAGCACGGTAGGTTGGGTTCTCAGCCGGATACCATATTGAGGCGGCGATGGGACGTGCCCGGTGATCGGCTATCAAGTCAAACCGATCATAGCCTGGGAGCATGTCCGCCGCTGCGGGTACTGTATTGGACAGAGCCAGAATTGAGAAAAGAGCGAGACGTTTCATTGGAACCTCCGATTTGAACGTTGCCCTTCCGATGCAAGAAAAATCATGGCCACGCGTCCTGTTTCCGGGATTCAGGTCGTCAAGATCCTGATTTAGGACGATAGTCGCCCTATGCCCATGCTTCCGATTCCCGCCTTTGTCGCGCTTGTTCTCGGCTACCTTGCCATTCGCACCTTTCTGTCTCAGGGACGGCCTCTTCTAGTGACCTTCCTTGCCGCCTGCGCTTTGCAATCCGGCATGGTCGCCCTTGTTGGCGGATATGGAATTGATTGGCTCCGCTTCGTCTTACCAATTAGCGCATCGTTTATCCCACCCTTGGCATGGGTCACCTTTCAGGATGCGCTAGTCAGCCGTTTTTCAGCTAAGATGATGACCGGCCATCTGGCCACCCCAGCGTTCACCTTGTTCTGCAGGACCTTTGTGCCTGAGCCGACCGACGTTGTTGTACCACTTGTTTTTGCTGGCTACGGTGCCGCGATCCTTGTGCAGTTGCGCAGCGTCTCTGATATGCCACTGGCACGTTTGGAGGCCGGACACGTGCCGATGGTGATCTGGCAAATACTCGGGTGGGCTTTGATCGCGTCAGCGACCATAGACGTCCTCATTGCTGTGGCCTTCGCCACAGGGAACGGTGAATGGACTGGATGGATGATCACGGTGTCCTCATCCCTGGTTTTACTTGTGGTCGGAATGCTCAGTGGAAGCCCTTCTGCATCCGGCACTGGAGATGATGAACATCCCAAGGCCTCAGCCTCTCAACCTGAAACCAGCCAAGAAGATATTGATATTGTCGCGAAGCTGGAAGACTTCCTAAACCGGGAACCGATGCATCTTGATCCCAATCTGACGCTCGCCCGTCTCGCCCGACGATTGCATCTGCCCGAAAAGCGGCTGTCCATGGCGGTCAATCGCGCGACGGGACGCAATGTTTCGCGATACATCAATTCCTGGCGCATCCGTCATGCCTGTGCACAGATTGAGGGTGGAATGAGCGTTACCCAAGCGATGTTGGAAAGTGGTTTCAACACGAAATCAAATTTCAATCGAGAATTCCTGCGAGAAACGGGTGTTGCACCAAGCAAATGGTCCGATGAGTTTGCGCTCAAATCAAAAGTGAGCTCCATTGGTCAGACAAAAACTGCACTGAAGACTGGTCGTTGAATGGACATTAGTTCCAGAGGCAACTCGCACTCCTCTGCAGAGGCCGACATCTAAAACCGTCTTTTCGATGCTGGTCATGAGGATATTCACCACCATCTAAGGCGAAGCTACGCACCGATGTCAGCAATGCCACCAGGCGGGTCAGAAGCATGACTATAACCATCCAGCGAGTGTAGTATGGCAAAATTGGCTATCGATAGTCTTTCAGGTTGACCAAAGCTGGTCAGAAGCCCAATTTTGTGGGCACGAAAAGACCAAATATTTGAGAAGTGATTGCTTGGTTGTTTTGTCTTTCAACCGCATCCGCAACCCTTTGTCTTGGCGGATACAAGGACAAACTAGCAAAACAAAGGGAGTTTGGCGTGTCAAAACTTCACAATGGCGAGGCGCTATCCGCGATATCTTCGGCCGTCGATGAAACCCACGACGGGCTCGCCCAGTTTACGGAAAAGTTGAAAGCCGTTGACGATATCCCAGCTTTCTGGTGGGGCGATCATCCAGTTTGGGTCTCACCTGTTGTCAACAACCTACTCGACCCTTGGCCTTTGAAGTATGTAGATGAAAACCGTGTGAGTGTTGAGAACAGCGAAACTGAAGTAACGCTTACTTTTTCACGAAACGCGCTCCGGGAATTTTCTGACACACTACTCAAAACAGTTATGACAGAGGCCGAGTTCACTCTGTTTTCTGATTTGGCGACAGGTTTGTCTCTGGAAGAAAGCGCGCTTAGGGCTGGAGTTGCGACATCAACGCGACGTAAGCAATTGCAAGCGTGTTTTCGAAAATTGAACGTCGTATCCCAAGCTGAGCTTGTAAGCCTCGCCAACCGTGTGATTGACAGATTAAGCACAACTTTGGGCGCGCTCCTTGGACCCGCAGACAATGAATGGACATCCTATGCACACTACTTTCCTGAGGGTGTGCGCTGCGGTGTTCTAGAAGACGCCAGTCGTCGAGCGGTAAGATATCTTGAAATCGGCCCAATTTCGGGTCGCCCTGTTTTCATTCTGCATCCCATGATGTTCCCGAACATCGAAGAAGCCGATGTTGAACTATTCCATGAGCTTGGCTGGCGTACAATCTGGCCCATTCGAGATGGATGTTTAAGCTCTCGAAACCTTGCGGGCATCGATTGGGACCGCCATTGCGAGCAAACCGTCGCAGACATTCACACGCTCAAACACATGTGTGCGGATGTGCCCGTGCCAATCATCGCATTGGTTTCATCAGGCGCCTATGCAACAAAATTTGCAGCGGCCTACCCACAATGCGTTGAGCGGATCGATTACGTATCCACATGTTTTTCAGCAGGGAAACGCAAGTCACGTGATGTCTATTTTGGCGATTTCCTGTTGCGCAATCTTCGGCAGAACGGTCGTATGGCGGTTGTGGCCATTCAACACATCGCAGGAGTTGTATTTGGCAGAAATCAGCTTGAATCAACGCTAAGACGTGTCTTCAAAGGGAGCGCAGTTGATCAAGCAGTTCTTGACGAAGAATTTGCCACTCCTGCGCGGTCCGAGCGAGCAAAATACGCCGTACGCAGTTCGATTGATTCAATGCGATATGATTATCTCTCTCAACTCAGTTTCAGTTGGAGTTCTGCCAGTAAACTGGAAACCGCGAAGCAGTTCTGGCACGGAGCGCAAGACCGTGTTCACAATCTAGATGATCTATCAAAGCTCTCGCAAAAAGTAACCGGTCGCAAAGCGAAGATCATTCCAGAATTGGGGCATCTGACACAGGGGGCGCCACTCAGAAAGACATTTCACCAAATCGCAATGGAATACTCCAAATGAGGTAAAGCAACCAACCAAGCACTTTGGTTGTTCGGAGAATGAGGGTCAGGTGGACATGCTTAGTTAGCATGACGAAGGAATAAAAATGAAATTTCTCCCATCTACTCTTTGTAAAGCGGGGTCGTCGCGCCGCACCCACAAGTCCATTTTGGCACTTGCGGTGGTTACAGCGTCTCTGGGCATCGGAGGGGCTGCCCTTGCTGACCCGAAGCCAAAGCATGCCAAAGCTGCTTCCGCTCAGATGATCGCAAACAAATATGCTGGTCGCATGCATGTCTGGAAATCTTGCAAAGGTGGCGTCTACTTTGGTTCCAACTGGGAAGCCGTCGCCTACTGTAGCAAGCACAGGAACGCGGTTGGGATCGGTCAGTGGAGCACTCAGGGCGGCAAGCTTTGCCACAAGATCACGTGGTATTCCGTAAAGGATGGAAAACTCTCAACAAAGCCAAAAGAGATGAAGTGTGATGTTCACATGGTGACAGATCAAGACGGGCAAGTTTGGCATAGCTGGGAAAGCGACTCTGACTGGTGGCAAGGTTTCCCAAGGGAAGAGCACTTCACAAAAGGCAACAAATACAAGCGACAAGTCAGAAGGTTACGCAAAAAATTTGGCGTATAAGGACATCGTGAGCGAGAGGGGCGATGAACTCTCTCGCAAGTCTTAGTCCAGAGGATTGATCAGCGCGACGAACTTATCATTTGATAGCGTTAGTGCTGAAAAATTTATTTAAACTCCTCGAACGATTTTTAAGGTCGACTTTGTCCGAGTGGCGGCACTTGCCTCAAATATTTATCAGGGGCCACCAACCATCATCTTGTTCTTGATGGATTATCCAGCGCGTCATCCGAAGGAGTAGAGGGGCCTAAGGCCCCTCTATGATGTGTCAGTTTAGCGGAACAGCGACAGAAGCTGCTGTGGTGCCTGGTTGGCAATCGACAGCGCCTGAACACCCAGCTGCTGCTGCACCTGGAGCGCCTGCAGTTTAGCCGAGGTCTCTTCCATATCTGCGTCAACCAGTGTGCCAATGCCCGACTTCAGGGCGTCGGTCAGACCCGAGATGAACTCTGACTGGGTTTCAATACGACCCTGAACCGAACCAAAAGAGGCTGCCGCGTCGATCGAGGTCTGGATCAGACCCTCGATGTTGGTCAGGGCTTCATCAACACCCTCTTGGGTGGTGACATCGATCTGGGCGATTTCACCCAGACCACCGCCGATGGTGGTGTCCGCGGTGTCATTGCTGCGGGCCAGAACGCTGATGTCGTTGCCAACAGTGGTTGAACCGGTCACTGTGACAGTGCCTGCGCTGAAGGACATCGACAGATCGTCGGATCCCAGACCCTGACCGGCCAAATGGGTTTTCAGGCCTTCGTTCAGGGCGTTGAACACATCTTCAGCGGTGTCCCCTTCACGGGCAACATACTGAATTTCCGAGATACGACCGGTTGATGCCGAGGTGTTGGCACCTGCGAAATCACCCGCGCCCGCGCTGAGAACGATGTTATAGCCCACGCCTGCCGAGACACTGTCGATCGAGAAGCTGGTGGTGTTGGCAGTCGCAGCGCCGGCAACCGCAACAGCGCCGCCCACGGCAGCACCCGAGACATCGTTGTCATCCGCGCCGCCTGCAATGGTCGAGCCGGTGATACCAAGGTCCTGTTTGTTGACGGTGATGTCCGATGCGGCCACACCTGTGCCCGAACGGTCCAGAGACGCCAGAACATTGACTTCGTTAGACCCGGCCGTCGAATCTGTGTTCGACAGCAGGTTTAGGCCGTTGAACTGAGCCGCACCAACAACCGCACCGATCTGATCACGCAGCGCATCGATATCGGTCTGGATCTTGTCGCGATCCACGTTTTCTTCCTGAGCCGCTACAACCTTACCTTTGATGTCGGTCAGAAGCTCGGTCACAGTTTCCGAGGCCTGTCGCGCCACGGTCACAGTCGACTGGCCGAGGTTGAGGCTGTCCGAAATCCCTTTGAAGCCTTTGACATCGGCTTCCATGACTTTGGAAATCGCCCAAACAGCCGAGTTGTCTTTCGCACTGGCAACGTTTTTGCCGGTTGAAATCTGGCTCTGGGTGGTGGCCATATCGCTGTTGATGGATTTCAGAGTCTGCAGCGCCACCATGGCGCCATTGTTTGTCAAAATACTAGACATTTTTTGCCCTTGTTTCTATGGCGTCTTCACACCAAAAAAAATTTACCGCACGCGGCGTTTCCGACGTCTTTCTGACGGATGCAGGCAAGGTCGCTGCGCCATTCAAATGTGAATGCAAGGACACAATCGCGCCAAAAAAATAATAAACTGCAAATGGTTGAAGGTAATCTTGTGGATAACTGAGCAAACACTCAAAACGCTGAAATCAAAGGCCTTAGATCGGTTTCCGTAAAATTAGACATTGTTGACAAATGGCGCTCCCTGAATCGGATGGAAACGCCGCCCCATCCCCTAGATTTCCGCGCAACCATAGAGAGGTCCCTGGATGGGGGCTCACACCCATGTCGGCTAAGCGCAGATAACTACATTTGCAAAGTCGTGCCGCTACCCTAACAACCCCAATACCGATACACCGCAACGCTGCGTTAGAAGCGGCCGTTGGTTAGACCAGCAGCGAGGTCACCAGAGTGAAGGGCAACAGCGCGGACGACGCTGCCGTTCGCCATTCAACGGTTAACGGCCGTTCCCAGCCCAAAGTGACTAATGCGAAAGCAGGCTGGCTCTCTTTGCCGCACGTGCATTAGTCGCGTCTCGACTTCCTAGAACCGGACATTCAAGTTGTCAAACGTGGTTTTTCGCCCTCTATGTCGGCAGTGAGCCCAATTTGACAAATGCTGCGTGAGCCACCAATGTCAGCAACGCGCAGGAAGTATGCGTAATTGGGCTACCTCTGTTTCGAGGTCGAGCTCCCAGAATGATCACAGGATAGCTGTGATCAAGGGAGAGAGATGATGGAGTACTTTGTTGGACTTGATGTGTCACTTCGGTCGTGTGCGCTTTGCGTTGTTGATCCGAAGGGCAATGTCGTTCTCGAACGCGAGCTGGCCTGCGAGGTCAATGACATTGCAGAGTGCCTTTCTGAGTTCGAATTCCCGATAGAACGTGTCGGCCTAGAAGCCGGAACGATGAGCCAACATCTTTACTTTGGACTGCAGGCTGCAGGTTTTGATGTGGTTTGCTTGGAGGCGCGGCAGGTGAACGCAGCCCTGTCAGCGATGAGAAACAAGACCGATAAGAATGATGCCAGAGGCATCGCGCATTTACTGCGCACAGGTTGGTTCAGCCCGGTTCATATGAAGAGCCGAGAGGCTCATGGCCTTCGCGCGCTGCTCAGCACACGCAAGGCGTTGCTTAAGAAGACGATGGACCTGGCAAATGAAACACGTGGATTGTTGAAGATATTTGGCATCCGCCTGCCCAAACCCGTCTCGCATGGCAGCTTTGATGGTATCGTGCGTCCTATCATCGAAATGGATGATGTTCGGGCACATGCCCTTGTCCAGCTGCTCGACGCAAGGGTGGCGCTGTATCAGCAATATCTGGAGCTGGACCGGCGGGTCAAACGGGCCGCTAGCCATGCTGAGGTCTGCCTGAGATTGATGACGGTTCCTGGAGTTGGCCCCATTGCAGCGCTGACCTTTAAAGCGGCTGTCGATGACCCCACGCGGTTCAAAAGATCCCGTACGGTGGGCGCGCATTTTGGACTTACGCCTCGACGATACCAATCGGGGGAACATGACAATCCAGGCCGCATATCAAAGGCTGGGGACAGTGATGTCCGTGCTGCACTTTACGCAGCGGGCAATGCGCTGCTCATGCGAAGTATGGCGCAATCGCAAATCAAGTCTTGGGGAATGCGCTTGGTGCGTACCAAAGGCCGACGCAGAGCGGTTGTTGCTGTGGCGCGAAAGTTAGCTGTTCTGCTCCATCGCATGTGGATTGATGGCACGGAATTCCGTCAGGATCAGGTGGGAGGCACAGCATGATCTAAAACGCCAACTACCCAATTCTAACGGGGTCGTCCTCACCGGACGAGGTTCGTGGAAGAAGCCGAAAAAGTTCGCAGCGCAACAAGAAGCGCGCCAGAAAGTGGGGCTCTCCACAGCCGATCCAACACATGCGTGCAGCGGTGCCAACAGAGCATCAATCAGACTGCGAAGAGAAGTGTGACCTGGATGAGTGACAATGACCCAGAAAACAAGGAAAACGAGCTTGACCCAAACTCCCAATTAGAGAAGCGAACTTTGCAAAATCTTGGTTTCTACAAGCTAGGTGGCGTTTCCGCTCCGCAGGAGCACAAAAGAAGCCGTCGTTCGCCGCGCCTGCAACAGTCAAATGCAGTCCGTCGTCCATTGAGCGGGACAAACCTGTCGTTAACCGGATGTCCGCTCGACAATATTGCCATTGCCCCCCCGCATTCAATGAGTGGTGACATGTCTCAAAAAAACGCATAGGCTTCCCATACTAATTGAGCAAACTTCATTAAGGTGGAACAATCATGCAAACAGAGAAACTTAGTAAAGATTAGGTTACGGTGAGTATGCCTGGCGGGGCAAACGCAAATTCTACCAACATCACAGATGCTCTGGACAAGGGAGATGCAGACACAGCGAAGGTCTTCGAAGGCACTGACCAGTCGGGGCAGCCGATGACCTTCGTCGTCATCAAAAACTATCGCCCATAACTGTCACGTCCCGTAAGCT
>JAGDYZ010000011.1:0-261385 GCA_049116335.1 Pelagimonas sp.
GTCCGAATTTCAGGGGGTACCTCAGTTTGTGGTGGAATGAGCCACGCCTCGCGACACAAGGCTGCTTGCTAAAACGAAAATCCAAATTTTCCGAAGAGGCAAAATCTTTTTGCGTCAGAGCTTTGGAATTATCTCCAGACGATCCAAAAACCCTGTACGAGGTTGGAATGTACCGTAGGTCAGCTGGTCAGAAATTGGAGGCCATCCCACTCCTACGCAAAGCAGCAGATGGCGGGATCAGTAAAGCGCCAGCGTTTTTAGCCTTTACCTACCTATCAACCGAAGATGTGGAAGCCGCAACTGAATGGGTGCGGCGGGCTAGATTGAATGCTTCGGACGAACCCTACAGTTGGTCAGTAAGCTGTATCATCGAGGCTGGGCTTTTCTTGGACGATTATGGAGTTGCATTAAGCCTACGAGAAGTGAAAGAAATCTGCCTTAAGGCTAAAAAAGTTGCTCCGAACGACGAATTTATGAGAGGACTCGATGCCAATATTTGGGAGTGAGTTTTTCTGAGAGCAGGCCATCGCGGCACTCTCACGGATGGGTAAGTTGAGCTCGTTGCCGTCATTCAGGCAACACGGATCGCGTAGGCAATTGCACGCGATCCGTATGCCGTCGTGAAATGGGTCAGACGATTTCGCCGAAACGGTTCTTTAGTCGTTCCATTCAGGGCGTGTGCCCAGATGGCCGGTCCATTCTGAAATATCTGCCACGGTCACCGTATCGGTCAGGATGACGGCTGCGATGGCGCCCCAGATTGCAGCGGACAGGCCGGTGGTGACCCAGGCTTTGCGTTTCAGATTGTGATGCGCGGGGCTCCCGGCGTGGGTGCCGGGAACAACCTCACCGACATCGCCCTGGGTTTGAAGACGAATCGGAATGACGATCAGGAACGTCATGAACCAGATCACGGCAAACAGGACGATGGCGGCAGTAATAGTCATGGTTATACCTGTTCCAGCTCAACCAGGCAGCCGTTGAAGTCTTTGGGATGCAGGAACAAAACCGGTTTGCCATGGGCTCCGATTTTCGGTTCACCTGTTCCCAGCACACGGGCGCCGGTTTCTTTCAGATGATCGCGCGCGGCGATGATGTCTTCGACCTCATAACATACATGGTGGATGCCGCCAGAGGGGTTCTTGTCCAGAAACCCTTGGATCGGGCTGTTCTCACCCAGAGGGTAAAGTAGCTCGATCTTGGTGTTTGGCAATTCGATGAAGATGACGGTGACGCCGTGATCGGGTTCGTCTTGCGGGGCTCCAACCGTGGCCCCCAGAGCTGTGCGATACTGTGCGGCGGCGGCCTCAAGATCCGGCACGGCAATGGCCACGTGGTTCAGGCGTCCAATCATCTTTTTTCCTCCTCAGGTCTTAAGCTGTATTTGTTATGTCTGTTGCGCTGCAGTGCGGCAAGAGTGTGAACAATTGCTGCGGCCTTTAACCGCTTCTTCACCAAGAAAGGGAATCCTAACCATACGAGTCGAACTTGGAGGGGATCATGGACGACACTGACCATCTGACGGCCCATCTTAAACCTACGGCCACCCGCCCATTGCTGGGTCTTACCATTCTGGTTGTCGAAGACAGCCGCTATGCCTGTGACGCCATGCGTTTGCTGTGCCTGCGATCGGGTGCCCGCATCAGGCGAGCGGATTGTCTGGCCTCGGCGCGCCGACATCTGCAGGTCTATCGACCAAGCGCGGTTGTGATTGATCTTGGCTTGCCCGATGGATCCGGTGCCGAATTGATTTCCGAACTGGCGATCACCTGTCCGCGCGTGGATGCCATCATTGGCACCAGCGGCGACAGTTTCTCTGAAGAGGTGGCGCTTGCGGCCGGTGCGGATGGCTTTCTGGCCAAACCCATCTCGTCTGTGATTGCGTTCCAAAATGCGATCATTTCAGCGCTGCCACCTGAACGTCAGCCAACAGGCCCGCGTTTGGTGTCTGATGACCCGGTTTTGCCTGATCCCGTCGCTTACCGCGATGACATGGCTCACGCCGCAGATGTTCTGGATGATCGCGCTGATGCCCGCACCCTGACCTATGTCACCCAGTTTCTAACTGGTGTGGCGCGCAGTGCCGGAGATGGTGTGTTGCAAAAGGCCGCGGAAGATCTGGCCGAGGCGCGCGACGCAGGTCGCCCCATGCAGTCAGATCTCGCCCGCGTGGCAGCGCTTGTTCAGGATCGTATTTCGGCACGTTTGGCCATCTGATCTTATAGCAGAAGTCCGGGGTCATCCCCCAGTTCTAGCCCCGGAAAAATGTCGCGCTCGATCGCTGAGCGGTCCAGCGCGAACATACCTCGCATCAGCCACCCCAGATGTGCGCGCACATCGCGCGTTGGCATCAGATCACGACGATCATACAGGTCCGCCTCGGCCAGACCTGGCCAGTCCGTGATCACTCGCCCCCCGTTCAGAGCGCCTCCGGCCAGGAGCATTGCCCCCCCGGTGCCATGATCTGTGCCCTGGCTGCCATTCAGCCGGGCTGTTCTGCCGAATTCGGTGACGGCAACCACAGTGGTCTGCTGCCAGATGTGTGGGGTAAGCTCGTCGCGCAGGGTCAAGATCACGCGGGACAGGCTTTGCAACGCGCGGGCAAGGTTGCGTTCCTGGCGGGCATGCGTGTCCCAACCATTGATCGAAAAACTCGCCACTCGTGAGGCGCCGCTTAGGCGGCTTGCGGCAAATTTGGCTAGACCGACTTCAGGGGTTTGCCCTCTGGGGCGACGTGTGTCCGCGGCCATCATCGACATCATTTCACGCGGCGTTCCTTCAAAGGCCACCGCATCCCCATCGGAATCGGCCAGCTCAAAGGCCTCGGTCAGCGCCGCTGCCATTGCGGGATCATCCTCCATCACCAGATGCGCCAGACGAATGGCCTGGGGGCTCAGGGCGAGGTCCGCTTGCGGGGACCAGCGTTTGACGGGCACGGCGCCTGACAATACGGGCAAAGGATCATTGCCAATGGCATAGGCCGTGTCCAGATGTGCACCGGGCAGGTGGGCAAGCATGCGGTTCATCCAACCGTCGCGGACCTGATTCAGGGTCACCGAGCCAGCTTCCAGAAGATCTTGCCCGTCAAAATGGCTCCGCTTGTCCCGGTACGGGGTTGATACCGCATGGGCAAAGCTCAATTCTCCTGCCGACCAAAGCGGCATCAGATCGGCAAGAGCAGGTTGAAGGGCAAAGAACCCATCCAGATCGAGCGCTCGACGGTCTCGCGCCCCACGGGTTGTGGTGTATTCCGGATCTCCGTGTGGGCGCAGAACCCCTAAGCCATCCATGCCCCCCCGCAACAAGATCACAACA
Source organism: Pelagimonas sp. (assembly GCA_049116335.1). Lineage (GTDB taxonomy): Bacteria > Pseudomonadota > Alphaproteobacteria > Rhodobacterales > Rhodobacteraceae > CANMIH01. The sequence goes on from JAGDYZ010000011.1 coordinate 3,316, forward strand.
AGGCGGTTGTCGGTGGGCGCACCTGCAAAGCTGATAGGGGTGATAAGTGGGCTGGCGGCCACTGAGCAGCCCACCAAGGTGTTGCGCAAAAAGGCACGACGGTTCATGGCCTATCTCCTTTGAAACGCGGGCGAGGCGAGGATCAGGCCAATGCCGTCGGCGCGGCTCTCAGCGGCTTCCGCAGCAAAGGCCACCCGCTCTGGCGGCATTGGGCCGAGGGCCGTAGTCAGGAATTCACGTGGATCAGGCAATTTGGGCCGCAACAGCTGGGGAATAGCAATCGCCCATTGCAGACGCGCGGCCATGCCTTGCGGGGTGATCCATGCTGCGTCCAGTTCTTCCAATCCATCGGGGCCGTCGGGGCGCTGCCATTGGTGTCCCATCAGCTGCAAAGGAGTATAGATCCGACGCCGCATGGTCTTTTCCTTCATGCGTAGGGCGCGCGGCATGACATCCAAGGCACGGCACGCCGAGGAGATATAGTCAAACGGCAGTTTGATGTTGCCCGGCGCAGGGGCCCATACCGACGGGTGGGTCAGCATGGTACGATAAACAGCGGTCAGATCACCATCGGTGTCGTGGTAGACCGCAGTCATTGCCTTAATCAACGCGGGGTCCGGGGTGTCAGAGACAAAATGGACTGCAAGTTTTGTTGAAAGATGCCGGGCTGTTGCAGGGTGCCGGGCGAGATCTCGCAGGGCGGTCTCGATATCCGCCAAGCCTCGGTTCGGAGAGCCATAGCGCACGCCCAGAACGGTTTCGGCTCCGGGCTCGGCAAAGTCTTTGCGGAACTTACGCCCCTCTTTGACGGAATGCGTCAGGCCCGCCAAAAGTTCTGCCAATTGTCTGACGTCGTCCTGCGTATAGGGGCCGTCTACCCCCAGAGTATGCAGCTCAAGTATCTCACGTGCGAGGTTTTCGTTGAGCCCAAACTGGCCGGGTTTTCGCTTGGCCCGCTTTGAATTCGGCCCGGCCGAAACCGCCTGATCCAGATAGTGTACCATCAAAGGATGTGTCGCGGCGGAAATCAGAAGATCTTCGAATTTTCCCGCCACAAAGGGACGAACGGCACTTTCCGTGTAGGGCGATCCGGCCCACTGCAAAACCCCGGCCTTGCCGGTGGCGGTAAAGTGATCGCCCCAGAAGAATTCGAGCCGCTCGCGAAACCCATCTGTTGTGCGCGTCCGGCGTTGCAGATGTGCGGCGAGCCAAGACACGGCCCCCCTACGCCCGGCGCGGTTGTTGCGCGCAAGCGCCTGGCGAATGTCATCTGATTTCGCAGTGCCACGATTGGCCTTCAAATCGCGACGCAGAGCGGTGCGTTCAATGACGCGTTCGCGAAATACAGGAAATGTTTCAATCGGATACTGCACAGCAATGAGATCGGGGCCGTGCAGGTTTTCGAGCATCTGCGCCGCACTCTGGGGCGAGGCCAAGGTTGGAGACAAACCACAGCCAAATCGGATGTCCGCCAGAATTGGATCAAATGACATGGGCTATCCTTCACGCGCCTTGCCACGACTATAAGAAAAGGCCGGCGCATTTGCACCGGCCTTTCCAATTTCAGCAATCCACCGCTTATGGCTGCGGTGCAAGCGCCTTAGTCTTGCGGGATCACACGCAGGGACAGTTCCATCAACTGGTCTGTGCCCGGTTCGGACGGTGCGCTCATCATCAGATCTTCGGCGCGCTGGTTCATCGGGAACAGCATAACTTCGCGGATGTTGGCGGTGTCGGCCAGAAGCATAACAATCCGATCTACACCGGCGGCACAGCCACCGTGGGGTGGGGCGCCGTAGTGGAAGGCGTTGTAAAGCGCGCCAAAGCGGTTTTTCACTTCGTCTTCGCCGTAGCCCGCCAGTTCAAAGGCCTTCAGCATGATTTCCGGTTTGTGGTTCCGGATCGCACCTGAGACGAGCTCGTAGCCGTTACAGGCCAGATCGTACTGATAGCCTTTGACCGCCAGAGGATCGCCATTCAGCGCCTCCATGCCGCCCTGCGGCATCGAGAACGGGTTGTGTTCAAAGTCGATCTTGCCGCTTTCTTCATCCTGCTCGTAGATCGGGAAATCCACGATCCATGCAAAGGCAAAGCGGTTGGTCTCGGTCAGGTTCAGCTCGGTGCCGATCACGTCACGGGCTTTGCCGGCGACCTTTTCAAAGGCCTTCGGCTTGCCACCGAGGAAGAAGGCCGCATCGCCCACACCCAGATCCAGCTGCTGACGGATCGCTTCGGTGCGCTCGGGGCCGATGTTCTTGGCCAGAGGACCGGCGGCTTCCATGCCGTCGGCACCGTCGCGCCAGAAAATGTAACCCATACCCGGCAGGCCTTCGCCCTGCGCAAACTTGTTCATGCGGTCACAGAATTTGCGCGAGCCACCGGTGGGCGCCGGGATCGCGCGAATTTCAGTGCCTTCCTGCTCAAGCAGTTTGGCGAAGATGGCAAAGCCCGAGTCGCGGAAGTGATCCGAGACAACCTGCATCTCGATCGGGTTGCGCAGGTCCGGTTTGTCGCTGCCGTATTTCTTCATGGCTTCGGCATAGGGGATCTGTGGCCAGTCTGCGGCCGCGTCTACTTTAGCGCCATTGCCGAACTCTTCGAAGATGCCTGCAATCACCGGAGCAATGGTATCAAACACGTCCTGCTGCTCAACAAAGGACATCTCCAGGTCGAGCTGGTAGAAGTCGGTCGGGCTGCGATCCGCGCGGGGATCTTCGTCGCGGAAACACGGCGCAATCTGGAAGTATTTGTCAAAACCCGACACCATCAGCAGCTGTTTGAACTGCTGCGGCGCCTGCGGCAGGGCATAGAATTTGCCTGGGTGCAGACGGGATGGCACAAGGAAGTCACGGGCGCCTTCGGGCGACGAGGCGGTGATGATCGGGGTCTGGAATTCGCGGAAGTTCAGATCCCACATGCGGCGGCGCATTGAGGCCACAACGTCCGAACGCATCACCATGTTCTTCTGCATCGCCTCGCGACGCAGGTCGAGATAGCGGTGACGCAGACGGGTTTCTTCCGGGTATTCCTGATCGCCAAACACCATCAACGGCAGTTCACCGGCCGACCCCAGAACTTCCAGCTCGCGGGCGAACACTTCGATCGCACCGGTGGGCAGGTTCGGGTTCACAAGGCTTTCGTCTCGCGCCAGAACAGTGCCGTCGATGCGGATACACCATTCGCTGCGCACCTTTTCCAGATCAGCGAAGGCTGGGCTGTCGCCGTCTGCAATAACCTGAGTGATGCCGTAATGATCGCGCAGATCGATGAAGAGCACGCCGCCGTGATCGCGGATGCGATGCACCCAGCCCGACAGGCGAACGGTATCGCCAACATTGTCTTTGGTGAGATCGGCGCAGGTATGGCTGCGATAGGCGTGCATGATATGACCTTTCGTGATCGGGTCGTCTGTTTGGACAAGCGGACGGGTGCGCCGAAGCGCACGGAATTCATCCGGGCCGATACACAAGGTTGTGGCGCTTTTGTCAAGCAATGCGGATGAATTGACCGCATTCGCGGGCCCAAAATGCCGGGGTGGCACCGCGTAAGGAATTGATCAGATGAATTACTGGGGCTTCGGCCAGGTCTTGCAGGCTCAGTTGGGCTTCTTTTAACGTGCCCGCATCGAGTTGGCTCTGACGGTAGACACCGGCCAAACAGCCTGAAGACAAGGGCGGTGTTAGCCTGTCACCTTGTGGCGTCGTGATCGCGATGTTTGTGATGGTACCTTCGCAGACCTCGTCTCGTTCATTTAGCAAAATGGCCTCCTGAATGCCCTCGGGCAGCGCCGCACGGGCTTGATCATAAGAGGCGCGGCGCGAGGTTTTGTAGCGCAGCAGGGGATCACTAGAGGTCAGGCGCACATCGGAAATGACAAAACGCATCTGATCCGATGGGACCGGCATCGGGGCGGTAGTCAGTTCGAGCGCGCCAGTGGGCGAGAGTGTCAGGCGACAGCGCAGAGGGTTGTCACCGTTAATCTGCGTCAGCTGTGTTTCAATTGCGTCCCGGTCGTGTGGCATCCCAAGGTCGGTGGCGGATTTGACCATTCGGGACACATGGAGGCTGGCCCGCGCAATGCCATTGCGAGGGTGGTAACCAAAGGTCTCAATCAGACGGAAGCTGGGGTCTTGAGTTGGGTGAAGCGGGCTTTCCATAGGGCCTCCTCGTATTCTGCTGAGGCTGTGCTGTCCCAAACCACACCACCTCCGACATTGAGCACCCCGTGATAATCATCCACCAACAGCGTGCGGATGGCGACGTTAAATTCGCTGGCACCGTCCGGGGCAACCCAGCCGATGGTGCCGCAGTACATGTCGCGGGCCCATGGTTCGAGGTCTGAGAGGATTTCCATGGCGCGAATTTTCGGCGCACCGGTGATCGATCCACAGGGGAAGAGCGCGGAAAAGATAGCGCCCAGAGTGACCGTGTCTTGCAATTTGGCGCGCACAAGGGACACCATCTGATGGACGGTGGCATAAGATTCGACTTTGAACAGCTCAGGCACACAGACCGAACCCGCCGCAGCGACGCGGCTGATATCATTGCGCAACAAATCGACGATCATCAGGTTTTCAGCGCGGTTCTTTTCGTCCTGTGTCAGCCAGTTGCGACGGCGTGCGTCTTCGATGGGATCGTCACTGCGCGGTTGCGTGCCTTTCATCGGACGGGTTTCGATCATGCCCGCTGCTGTTGTGCGGAAGAACAGCTCGGGCGAACGGCTGAGGATATCGGGAAGTCCCTCTTGCTCGATCAGCGCGCCATGGCCTACGGGCTGCCGTTCCTCCAAAGCCGCGTAAAGGGCTCGCGACGATCCCGAGACGGTCACGTCAATCGGGAAAGTCAGGTTCGCTTGATAGATATCTCCCGCACCAATTGCCGCGTGCACAGTGCCAAAGGCGTCGGAGTAGGTGGCTTCGTCCCAGCGAGGGGCCAGAACCCCCAGTTCACCGCTTGGAATTGGAAGTGCTGAGGAGCTGGGGCTGTCATAGACGCCAAAACACAGCAAAGGCAGTCGACGATCCTGCGGTAGACGCTCGGCTAGTTTGGGTTCGAACACATAGCCCAGCTCATAGCTGGCATAGCCTGCAAGCCACTCTCCAGCATCTTTTGCTGCTTCCATTGCGGCCAAAGCGGTAGGCACGTCTTCAGGCACATCCGCGCGGATCACCCGCTTGGGATGTGAAAACTGGGTTCCAGCGCCCTGTGGGCCATTGTCAAAGCGAATGTCCATTGGCATCCTTGTGGTAGCAGAGCGTCGATATAGAAGATCCGGTCAAAAATCCAAGCGCAGAAAGCGGCAAATGCGTCGCCGTTTCCGATAGCCCTTGCACCTTTTGGCGCGGTCCCTATAACGCACGACAATTTGCGCGCTGCCCCGCCGCTCCACCTGCGAATCTCAGAGGTCTGCCTATGCCCAAAAGAACCGATATCAAAACCATCATGATCATCGGCGCCGGTCCCATTGTGATCGGCCAAGCCTGTGAGTTCGATTACTCTGGTGCACAGGCCTGTAAAGCGCTGCGCGAAGAAGGATACCGGGTTGTTCTCGTGAACTCAAACCCGGCGACAATCATGACCGATCCGGGTCTTGCCGATGCCACTTACATCGAGCCGATCACCCCCGAGGTGGTCGCCAAAATCATCGAAAAAGAGCGCCCGGACGCGTTGCTGCCCACCATGGGCGGCCAGACCGGTCTGAACACCTCTCTGGCGCTCGAAGAAATGGGCGTGCTCGACAAATACAACGTCGAAATGATTGGTGCGAAACGCGATGCCATTGAAATGGCTGAAGATCGCAAACTGTTCCGCGAAGCGATGGACCGTCTTGGAATCGAAAACCCCAAGGCAACCATTGTCACCGCGCCAAAGAAATCTGACGGCAGCACCGACCTGGATGCGGGTATTCAGATTGCCTTGGATGAACTTGACGAGATCGGTCTTCCCGCGATTATCCGCCCCGCGTTTACCATGGGCGGCACCGGTGGTGGTGTGGCCTATAATCGTGAAGACTACATCCACTTCTGCCGCACTGGCATGGATGCAAGCCCGGTGAACCAGATCCTCGTGGATGAGAGCCTGCTGGGGTGGAAAGAATACGAAATGGAGGTTGTGCGCGACAAAGCTGATAACGCCATTATCGTTTGTTCGATCGAGAACATCGACCCAATGGGCGTGCACACGGGTGATTCGATCACTGTGGCACCGGCGCTGACCCTAACCGACAAAGAACTTCAGATCATGCGGACGCATTCGATCAATGTTCTGCGTGAGATTGGTGTTGAAACCGGCGGATCCAACGTTCAGTGGGCGGTAAACCCTGAGGACGGCCGTATGGTTGTCATCGAAATGAACCCGCGCGTGTCGCGTTCGTCGGCGCTGGCCTCGAAAGCCACGGGTTTCCCGATCGCCAAAATTGCGGCCAAACTGGCAGTGGGTTACACGCTGGATGAGCTGGACAATGACATCACCAAGGTCACTCCGGCCTCGTTTGAGCCGAGCATCGACTATGTTGTCACCAAGATTCCGAAGTTTGCGTTCGAAAAATTCCCAGGGTCCGAGCCTTACCTGACCACCGCCATGAAGTCGGTTGGCGAAACCATGGCGATTGGCCGGACCATCCACGAGTCGATGCAAAAAGCACTGGCATCGATGGAATCGGGCCTCACCGGTTTTGATGAGGTCGAGATCGAAGGCGCGCCTGAGAAATCTGCCGTCATCAAAGCGATCAGCAAGCAGACCCCTGACCGGATGCGCACCATTGCTCAGGCGATGCGGCATGGTCTGAGCGACGATGAGATCAACGCCGTCACCTCGTTTGATCCGTGGTTCCTGGCGCGGATTCGCGAAATTGTGGATGCAGAAAACGGTGTCAAAGCCAATGGTCTGCCGACCGATGCCGCAGGCCTGCGCGCGTTGAAGATGCTGGGCTTTACCGATGGCCGTCTGGCAGCTCTCACCGGTATGGCAGAAACCGACGTGCGCAAAACGCGTCGTGAGGCCGGTGTCACCGCTGTCTTCAAACGCATTGACACCTGCGCCGCCGAATTTGAAGCGCAGACGCCTTATATGTATTCGACCTACGAAGCCCCGATGATGGGTGAGGTTGAGTGCGAGGCACGGCCTTCGGATCGTAAGAAAGTGGTCATTCTGGGCGGTGGCCCGAACCGGATCGGTCAGGGGATCGAGTTTGATTACTGCTGCTGTCACGCGTGTTACGCGCTGACCGACGCGGGTTATGAGACCATCATGATCAACTGTAACCCCGAAACCGTGTCGACCGACTATGACACTTCTGATCGTCTGTACTTCGAACCGCTGACCTTTGAGCACGTGATGGAAATCCTGTCGACTGAGCAGGAAAACGGCACATTGCACGGTGTGATCGTTCAGTTCGGCGGCCAGACTCCGCTGAAGCTCGCCAATGCCTTGGAAGCTGAAGGCATTCCAATTCTGGGCACCAGCCCCGACGCCATCGATCTTGCGGAAGACCGTGAACGGTTCCAGGCCTTGGTCAACCAGCTTGAGCTGAAACAGCCGGTCAATGGCATCGCAAGCACCGACGCTGAGGCGATTGAAATTGCCAAGGACATTGGCTTCCCCCTCGTGATCCGCCCCTCGTATGTTCTGGGTGGTCGTGCGATGGAAATCGTCCGCGATATGGCTCAGCTTGAGCGCTATATTGCTGAGGCGGTGGTTGTATCGGGCGACAGCCCGGTTCTGCTCGACAGCTATCTGGGTGGCGCGGTTGAACTTGACGTTGACGCGTTGTGCGATGGTGAGGCCGTGCATGTGACTGGCATCATGCAGCACATCGAAGAGGCGGGTGTTCATTCGGGCGACAGCGCCTGCTCGCTGCCACCCTATTCGCTGGATAAACCCACCATTGATGAGATCGAGCGCCAGACCCATGCCTTGGCAAAAGCCTTGAATGTGGTTGGTTTGATGAACGTTCAGTTCGCAATCAAAGACGGTGAAATCTATCTGATCGAAGTGAACCCACGGGCGTCGCGGACAGTGCCATTTGTGGCAAAAGCCACCGACAGCGCGATTGCCTCAATTGCGGCGCGCATCATGGCGGGGGAAAAGCTCTCGGCTTTCCCGAAACGCGAAGGCTACTACAAAAACGCCGACTACAGCAGCGACGTGCCAATGGCCGATCCGATGATGCTGGGCGATCACAACATGCCGTGGTTCTCGGTGAAAGAAGCGGTTCTGCCCTTCGCACGCTTCCCCGGTGTCGACACGCTGCTTGGGCCAGAAATGCGCTCAACCGGTGAAGTCATGGGCTGGGATCGCAGCTTCCCACGGGCCTTCCTTAAGGCTCAGCTGGGCGCGGGCAACATCCTGCCAACCAAGGGTTCGGTTTTCTTCTCGATCAAAGACGATGACAAGAAACCGCAACTGGTGGAAACCGCGCAGACGCTGGTGGATCTGGGCTTTAAGATCGTTGCGACCTCAGGCACCGCTGGGTTCCTTGCCGAAAACGGCATCGAGAGCGAAACGGCTAAGAAGGTCTATGAGGGTCGCCCGAATATCGTCGACCTGATGAAAGACGGTCAGATCCAGCTGGTGATGAACACCACCGATGGCTCGGCTGCCGTATCGGACAGCCGCGAAATCCGGTCAGTCGCGCTGTATGACAAGATCCCGTATTTCACCACCGCCGCCGGCGCCCACGCCGCCGCATTGGCGATGAAAGCCCAGCAGGAAGACGAGCTGGGTGTGAAATCGCTGCAGGGCTCGTAAGTTTTACAAACTGCCAAGATCAAAGACGCCGCTCCGAAAGGGGCGGCGTTTTTTGTTTGATGTGGCCCGTTCAGGTTGAAATGCCCCTCTCCACATCTTGGGGCGTGCCTGTTAAACCGCTCTCAAACAGTGAGAGGGCAGTTTCATGACCAAACCCGTCATCCTTACCATTCTTGACGGCTGGGGCCTGTCGGATGACACCACGGCCAACGCTCCTTTTCTGGCGAAGACGCCGACCATTGACCGGCTGACCGCGAGCTGCCCACATGCGACGTTGGTCACCCATGGACCGGATGTGGGCCTGCCCACAGGCCAAATGGGCAACTCAGAAGTGGGACACACCAATATTGGTGCCGGTCGTGTGGTGGCGATGGATCTGGGGCAGATTGATCTGTCGATCGAAGAAGGGTTCTTTTTCCAGAACCCGGCGATCCTTGATTTTGCTGTGAAAGTGAAAAACGCAGGTGGTCGGGCGCATGTCATGGGGCTGACCTCGGACGGCGGGGTCCATGCGCATTCCGACCATATTTTGGCCGCGGTGAAAGCCTTGACCGACGCGGGGCTTAGCACCGCGGTACACGCCATCACGGATGGCCGCGACGTGGCGCCAACCTCGGCAGCGGATCAGGTCGCGGCGTTTGAGAAGGCCCTGCCCAAGGCCGCATTTATCGCCACGGTGTCGGGGCGGTACTACGCCATGGATCGGGACAATCGCTGGGAGCGGGTGGAACAGGCCTATCGCGCGATGATCGAGGCGCAGGGCGCGCGGCATGGTACTGCGCTGGACGGCATTCAGGCCAGCTATGCTCAGGACGTGTCAGATGAGTTTGTGGTGCCTTTCGTCGTCGGCGGTTATGCGGGTATTCAGCCCGGCGACGGTATCTTTTTCCTCAACTTCCGCGCCGACCGCGCCCGCGAAATCCTTGCGGCCATCGGATCGCCCGCGTTTGAAGGTTTTTCGCGTGAGCAAAAAGATCTCTCGGCTCTGTTGGGCATGGTGGAATATTCAGACGACCACAGCGCCTATATGACCACCGCATTCCCTAAACGTGAGATCGTCAATACGCTGGGCGAATGGGCAGCAAAACACGGCAAATCGCAGTTCCGTTTGGCGGAAACCGAGAAATACCCGCATGTGACCTTCTTCCTCAACGGCGGCAAAGAAACCCCTGAGACGGGTGAAGATCGGTTTATGCCCAAATCGCCGAAGGTGGCGACCTATGATCTACAACCAGAGATGAGCGCCAGTGAAGTGACCGAGCAATTCCTTGCCGCGATCGACCATGGCTATGACCTGATTGTTGTGAACTACGCCAACCCGGATATGGTGGGCCACACAGGAGATGTTCAGGCGGCGGTTGCGGCCTGTGAGGCAGTGGATCAAGGACTTGGGCAGGTCGTGGACAAACTGGAACAGACCGGGGGGGCTTTGCTGGTGATTGCGGATCACGGCAATTGTGAAACCATGGTTGATCCCGAAACAGGTGGTCCCCACACCGCGCACACCACCAACCTTGTGCCAGCCATCCTATTTGGCGGTCCTGACGGTGCGACGCTGCGCGACGGGCGTCTTGCGGATGTGGCTCCAACCCTGTTGCAGCTCATGGGGCTGGCGCAACCGGAGGAAATGACCGGCGAAAGCCTGATCGCGTGAGATCACTGGCGCTGATAGCTCTGCTCTGGGCGGTTCCTGTTGCTGCGCAAGACGCAGGTGCGGCCGCGCGTGTGGCGGCTGAAGCGCTGCAAGAGGCAGGGATTGCTCTGGATCAGGCAGACAGCGCGCGGGACCGTGTTGCTGCTCTGACCGATACTGTCCGCGCCTATGAGGATGGGATGGCCGCCATGCGGGAAGGGCTACGCGCTGCGGCCATTCGCGAAACGGAGTTAAGCCGCAAACTGGAAGGTCAGGAAACTGAGATTGCTCAGCTTTTGGGCGTACTTTCTGCACTGGGCGGGCAAGCCGACCCGCAGAGTTTTCTACATCCTCAGGGCCCTGTCGGCATGGCACGGTCTGGTATGCTTGTGGCGTCGATCACCCCGGGATTGGCCGCGCAGGCAGAGGCGTTGCGGGCGGATTTGCAAGAAGTCACGGCTTTGCGTCAGCTCCAGCAAGACGCAGCGAACACCCTGCAAGCCGGGTTGACAGGGGTGCAGGACGCGCGTGTGTCACTGAGTCAGGCAATTGCGGACCGAACAGATTTACCGCGCCGTTTTACCGAAGACCCTGTGCGCACGCAGATTCTGATCAGCTCAACCGAAACCTTGAATGGCTTTGCCAGTGGCTTGAAAGACATCGCCGAGGGTGAGCTGCAAGGTGGTTTGCCGGATATCGAAATTCGCAAAGGCCGTTTGGCGTTACCGGTGCGGGGCGTTGTTTTGCGTCGCGCAGGCGAAGCGGATGCGGCGGGTGTCACGCGACCGGGGATCGTTTTGGCGACTAACCCTCGCGCATTGGTCACAACGCCAGCTGCGGCCACGATTCGCTATAGCGGGCCTTTGCTTGATTACGGTTTGGTCACGATTTTGGAACCACAGGCCAATCTGTTGATTGTGCTCGCAGGATTGTCAGAAACCTATACGGAAACGGGGCAAGTTGTCCCCGAGGGCAGCCCTATTGGCCTGATGGGTGGACAGTTGCCTGATGATATCTCGTCACCAAGTGGTGAGGGGGCTGGTACTGATCGTTCAGAAACGCTCTATATAGAGGTCAGAGAGGGCGATACGCCCATCGATCCGCTTTTGTGGTTCGCAACCGACAAGGGATAAATACGGTATGAAGAAATTTGTCATGGCCGCGCTGGGCGGTACACTGGCTTCGGTGGTTGCAACCACTCAGTTTGTCGGGCCTCTTTTGGCTCAGGAACAAAATCGCCCCTCCAGCGTCTATGAACAGCTTGATCTGTTTGGTGACATTTTTGAACGGATCCGCGCGCAATACGTCTCGGAAGTGGATGAGGCTGACCTGATCGAAGCGGCCATCAACGGTATGCTGACCTCACTTGATCCGCACTCAAGCTATCTGCCACCCGATGATGCCGCAGACATGCGTGTACAGACCCGAGGTGAATTTGGCGGTCTTGGCATCGAAGTGACGCAGGAAGACGGCTTTGTGAAAGTTGTCTCACCCATTGATGATACCCCTGCCGACGAGGCCGGTGTTGAAGCCGGTGATTTCATCACGCACGTCGATGGCGAAAGTGTGCTGGGTCTGAACCTTGATGAGGCCGTAGACAAAATGCGCGGGCCGGTTGGATCTGAGATTGTCATCACCATCGTCCGTGAGGGCGAGGACGAGCCGTTTGATATCACGATCATCCGCGACACCATCAAGCTCACGGCTGTGCGGTCGCGGCTTGAGGCTGAAACCGTTGTTCTGCGCGTCACCACCTTTAATGATCAGACCTTCCCGAACCTGTCGGCTGGCATTGCCAAACAGATCGAAGAGGCCGGTGGAATCGATAGCGTCAATGGTTTCGTGCTCGATCTGCGCAACAACCCAGGTGGTTTGCTGACACAGGCAATCCGTGTGTCAGATGCGTTCCTCAACGAAGGTGAGATCGTTTCGACCCGTGGTCGCGATCCGTCGGATGGGGAGCGTTTCAACGCGACGCTGGGCGATCTGGCAGAAGGCAAGCCTCTGGTTGTTCTGATCAATGGCGGCTCGGCCTCGGCCTCTGAGATTGTGGCCGGTGCTCTGCAAGATCACCGTCGCGCTATTGTTGTTGGAACCAAATCCTTCGGCAAAGGCTCGGTTCAGACCGTAATGCCGCTGCGCGGCAATGGCGCGATGCGTCTGACCACTGCGCGGTACTACACGCCGTCGGGCCGTTCTATTCAGGCGCTGGGCGTGTCCCCAGACATCGTTGTTGAACAGCCGCGTCGCGACCCGAATGCAGAAGAAGAGGAAACAACAAACCGTTTCTCGCGCTCAGAAGCGGATCTGCGTGGCAGCCTCGACAATGATTCTCTGACCGAGGATGAGATCCGCCAGATCGAAGCAGATCGTGCCAAAGCCGAAGAAGCGGCTAAGCTGCGTGAGGATGATTACCAGCTGGCCTATGCCATCGATATCCTGCGCGGACTGTCGGCACTGGGCCCGAAACAGTAAGGCTTATCAAAACTGCACTGAAATTCAAAACGGCGGGGCAATGCTCCGCCGTTTTGCACATCTGGTCATATGTGCGACTTGAGTATAGCCATAGGTCAAACCGATAAGAGGCCCGTGATGACCAAAACGATGACACCCGAAGACATTGCCAAACTTCCCTACCGCCAGAACGTCGGCGTTATGCTTGTGAATGCGGAGGGCCACGCCTGGGTTGGGCAGCGCATTGATGCCAAGGTGGATCAACCGGCCTGGCAGATGCCGCAGGGCGGGATCGACAAGGGGGAAGATCCCCGCACCGCTGCGCTGCGCGAGCTGGAGGAAGAAACCGGGATTTCGCCGGATCATGTCACCGTCGAGGGGGAAACCGAGGGATGGATTGCTTATGATCTTCCCCATGACATCGTGCCTCGGATCTGGAAAGGTAAGTATCGCGGGCAAGAGCAAAAGTGGTTTCTGCTGCGCTTTCATGGCACCGATGACATGGTGCAGATCGATGGTGAGCATCCAGAGTTTTCCGAATGGCGCTGGTTGCCTGCCGATGAAGTGGTCGCCCAGATCGTGCCCTTCAAGCGGGCCGTGTATGAACAGGTGATCGCGGCGTTTAAGGACAAACTCTGATGCGACATCTGCTGTTTTCTTTGGCTATTTCTGTAGTGAGTGCCACACAGGCTGTGGCGTTGAGCTGTCTGCCGGTGGATATACCGGCAAGCTTTCAGAGGGCCCAAGAAGACAGCGCACAATGGATCATCGTCAAAGGTCGCCTGACATTTGACGAATCCAAACTGCCCGAGACCGATTGGGATCAGCAGGAGCTCACGCCGCAGAAAACGCGCATCCCGGCGCGTTTTAGGGGCAAATCCCTGACCCGTGCGGGATTTACCAATACCTTCAAAACGCCCCTGACCTTGGAAGTGCAATGCGCGGGGCCGTGGTGCGCGGGGGCCGCGTCAGGCGAGTATCTGGCCTTTGTGCGCAAAGATGCCGGTGGATATACCGCAATTGCCGCGCCCTGTGGCGGTTGGTTGTTTGCCAACCCAACGCCAACTCAGCTCGGGCAAGCGCAGCAGTGCCTGACCGGTGGCCCATGTGAGACTGAGGGCTTCTGAAACGGCCTGTCTATTCTGCCGCGTGACAGAGGCCTGCGGGTTTGAGATCATGACTTCAATTTCAGCAAGAGAATTGAGGTTGAGATGTTCAAATGGAGTGGAGTGCTCTTTGCACTACTGGCTTCACCGCTTTATGCGCTAAGTTGCAGTGAACCGGATGTGGCACGTATTTTCAAAGTCGTGGATGAGGACCCGACCCCTTGGGTGATTGTGCACGGGACGCTCGATTTTGATCGCGAGGATCTGCCGGAATATAATTGGGATGACCCAGAAAACACAGTCCCTGTCACCCGTGTTCAGGCGAAATTTGATGGGCACTCCCTAACACGGCAGGGGTTTACGGCGCGGTTTCGCAAACCTGTGACGCTGGAGGTCGAATGCAACGAGGTTTGGTGCGCGTGGGATCCACCGGGGGAATACATGGCGTTTCTGCGCAAAGACGGGGACCAGTATGCGACGGCCTCGGTGGCCTGCGGGCCTTATCTTTTCTGGAAACCAAGCAAAGCCCAATTGCGTCAGGCGCGCCGGTGTCTGCGCGGTGGGTCGTGTCAGCCGAAATAGATCTAACGCAACCGCTGCAGGATACCCGGTGACGCATAGCCGTCCTGCGGCAGGCCTTGGGATTTTTGATAATCCCGCAGCGCCTGAACGCTACGCGGCCCGATGCGACCATCCACACCACGGGTGTTAAATCCGCGCGCAGTCAGACGTCGCTGAAGCTCTTTGCGTTCGCTGCGCGTCAGGGCGCGGTCGCCACGGGGCCAGGTGCCCTGAATAGCAGGACCGCCGACAAGCCGATCTGACAGGTGGCCGACCCCGATGACATAAGCATCTGCGGGATTGTAGCGTTCGATCACTCGGAAATTGCCAAAAACCAGAAACGCCGGGCCACTGTGTCCCGCAGGAAGCAGGATAGACGCCGTGCCATATTCTGGCACGGGTTGGCCATTGATCCCCATCACCCCACGCCGTGCCCAGTCAGAGGGCATCCTTTGGATCTTTCGACTGGCCTGCGCATGGTCAAAACCGCTGGGCAAGTGCACCTCGACGCCCCAGGGCTGTCCATAGGTCCAACCCTTGGATTTGAGGAAATTGGCGGTTGAGGCCAGGGCATCAGTGGGATCGTCGCTCCAGATATCGCGGCGCCCGTCACCGGTGTAATCCACGGCAAGGGTTTGGAATGATGTGGGCATAAACTGGGTATGACCCATGGCACCGGCCCAGCTGCCGGTCATGTTGCGCGGTTCGGTATCGCCTTTCTGGATAATTTTGAGAGCGGCGATGAGCTGGGCTTCAAAGAACTTCTGGCGGCGCCCATCAAAGGCCAGCGTGGCCATGGATTGAATGACGGGTTTTGAGCCGCGGAACGTGCCGTAGGCGGATTCCAGGCCCCAGATTGCCACAACCACTTCTTTGTCGACCTGATAGGTGTCCTCAATCCGCTGCAGGGTAGCGGCATGGGTACGCAAAGCAGTTTGCCCATTTTCGATCCGGCTGTCAGAGGCCGCGCTGTCAAGATAATCCCACAGAGTCTTGGTGAACTCAGATTGGTTGCTATCGCGTTGGATGACCTCAGGGTCATAGGCAACCGAACGCAGGGCCCGGTCCAATGTTGACTCTTGAATGCCTTCTGACCGGGCGCGGGCGAGAAAACCGGTCAGCCAGCGGCGAAAACGCGCTTTGGTGGCTTCGGAGACAGGGGGCACAGCGGGTTTTGCCAAGACAGCTGGTCGCAAAACCGGGCGTAGTGAGGTTTTAGGCGCCGAGAGAATGGGTGCGCTTTGTTGTGCCTCTGGGCGGGCCTCAGGGCGCAGTGACGTGGTCGGGGCCTCGGCCATAGCCAAGCCCGGCAGGATCGACAGGATCAGTCCTCCCAAAGATACACGCATGTTGTTTGTCCGCTGCTCGGGTCTTTTAGGTATTTTTAGTCTGCGCGGGCGATTTTGCGAGACCCTCTTGGATCTGACAGCGGAAATGCGCCAGCGCATCGCGCAGCAAGGGGACGCGATTGGGCCGAAAAGAGGTGTCGGTGACGGTCAGGTCGGCCATCCGGTCCAGCCGAAAGGCGCGGAAATCCTGACGCAGCAGGCACCAACCAATCAAGCAGCTGCTGTTTTGAAAATAGGTGATCGACAGGGGTTTGACTGTGCGCGTTGTCTGGCTACCATATTGATCCCCATAGGCGAAACGCACCTCGCGTTCTTCCCAACAGGCCTGTCGCAATGCCGTGGGATCCACACTGGGGGCCGGCGGGGCGACAAAGCGCGTGGCTGAGAGGACTGCGTGTCGCAGGCGATGGGCCTGCGCCTCGGGCAAACGCGCCTGCAGCCGCGCCATGGCGCGGGAGGCGGCTTTGGCCAAAGCTGGATCACCGACCTGAACAACCTCGCGTAGCCCAAGCACAAGCGCCTCGAGCTCTTCATCATCAAACCCGAGCGGGGGCAGCGTGGCGTCTTCAATCAGCCGATATCCATAGCCCGCTTCACCATCAATCACGGCCCCCAGTTCCCGTAGGGTGTCGATGTCTCGGTACAATGTCCGCTCGGACACGCCTGTTTCCTGCGCAAGTGACTGCGCGGTGACCGGTGCGGGCAGGCGGCGCAGCGCATCCATCAGTTGGAACAGGCGGTGGGTTCTCGACATAATTTCATTCTAGTATCACCTCCTGACGAAAATTGACAGGAGGCCCGGTTAGCTAAGGGGCAGTTCAAATTAGGAGATAGAGATGCTTCAACTGATTACCTTTGGCGGCAACGACCAAGAACCCAGCATGAGCCCGTTCTGCACCAAGGCGATGATTTGCCTGAATTTGGCAGGGCAGGAATGGACGCCGGATTACAACGCCGATCTGCCGAACCTGCCGCGTGGCAAGCTTCCGATCCTGCGGGTGGGCGACGGCCTAATCCCAGACAGCAACAATATCGTGCGCTGGCTGGAAGAGCAGGGCGCGGACCTATACCCCGGACTGGACCGAAAACAGCGCGCCTTGGCCTATTCGGTGATGCGGATGCTTGAGGAAAACCTGCGGCTTGGTCTGGTGCATGACCGCTGGATGGATGAGGGCAACTGGGCGGTCATCAAAGGTGTGTTCTTTGGGGGCAGTGATGAGGCTGCCGAACCGGTTCGGGCGGCACAAAAGGCGTGGCTTTGGGGCCATGGCGTGGCGCGTTGTGACGAAGCGGGCCGCATGGAGTTTATGCAGCCGGATCTCGATGTGCTGACCGAGTTGCTTGAAGGCACGGATTGGCTCTTTGGTGACAAACCTTCGGCGGTGGATGCCTTTGCGGTGCCTTTGCTCAGCAGCCTTGTCAATCTGTGGTCAGAAACCGCGCTCAGCCGGGCCATAACGGGTAACCCAGTGTTGATGGATTACGTCGCGCGTGGCCGGGCTACGTTCTACCCATCCCTGCTTGGACTGCAAAAAGCGGCGTAACTCAGGGCGTGCTAGCAAACGTTACCGAAAACACCATAGCGCCCGGCCAATTGGACCGGGCGCTATGTGGTTGGAACGGAATTTCGGCCTGACTTACCTTATTTCCGTTTCCGCGTGACTTTGCGTTTGACCTTGGCGCTTTTGATTTTGGCTTTTGCGGCCTTGCGTTGTGGCGAAGGCCCGCCTTTGCCGCGCATCCGACCCCGTCCCCCTGTGGGCCGACCACGGCCACGGGAGGGCATTTTGGAATCGTCCAGTTCAAGCAGCTCAAAGGCGATGCCACCGGTCACAGGGGCGGCTTCGATCAGTTTGACGCGTGCGCGTTGACCCAGAGAAATGATCCGCCCCGTGGTAGACCCCATCAGGGTGTTGGTTTCTCGATCGTAATCGAAATACTCATTGCCCAGGGTCGAGATCGGCACCAGACCATCCGCACCGGTTTCATCCAATTTCACAAAGATCCCGAATTTGGCGATGCCGCTGACCTTGCCGGTGAACTCCGCGCCCAGACGGTCGCTCAGGAAGGCGGCGAGATACCGATCGGTGGTGTCGCGCTCCGCCAGCATGCTGCGTCGTTCGGTGTCCGAGATCTGTTCGGCGGTGCTTTCGAGCAGTTCCAGATCCTCTTGGCTCAAGCCATCTGATCCCCAGCCGTGTGAGCTGATGAGGGCGCGATGCACAATCAGGTCGGAATAGCGGCGAATGGGCGAAGTGAAATGCGCGTAGTTTTGCAGCGCCAGACCGAAGTGACCAAAGTTTTTCGGGCTGTAATAGGCCTGAGTCATCGACCGCAGCGTGGCGAGGTTGATCAGCTCAGCCTCTTCCTTGCCCTGCGCATCGTTCAGCAGTTTGTTCAGATGACGGGTCTGCAACACCTGCCCCTTGGCCAGAACCAGACCGGCGCTGGTGGCGGTTTCGCGCAGGCTTTCCAATTTCTCCAGCGGTGGCTCTTCATGCACTCGGAACAACAAGGGGGTGGCCTTGGCAATCAAGGTCTCGGCGGCGGCGACATTGGCCAGCACCATGAATTCTTCGATCAATCGGTGTGCATCAAGGCGCTCGGTAAAATCGACGCTGGTGACTTTGCCATCTTCGCCAAGTTGAACTTTGCGTTCGGGCAGATCCAGCTCAAGCGGCTGACGACGGGCGCGTGCTTCTTTCAGCGCGTCATAGGCGGCGTAGAGCGGGCGAATGACCGGATCTAGCAAGGCTTCGGTGCGCTCGCTGGGTGCGCTATCCATGGCGGCCTGCACCTCTTGATAGTTCAAGGAGGCTGGTGAGCGCATCAACCCACGCAGGAACTTGTGTGAGGTCTTGTTGCCCTCCGCATCCAGCACCATGCGCACGGCGATACAGGCACGCGGCACACCTTCGTGCAGCGAGCACAGATCGCCCGACAGGCGGTCCGGCAGCATCGGCACAACCCGGTCCGGGAAGTAAGACGAGTTGCCTCGTTTGCGGGCTTCGCGGTCAAGTTTTGATCCCGGGCGCACGTAATGGGCGACATCGGCAATGGCGACCCAGACAATGTGGCCGCCGGGGTTGCCTGGGCTGTCGTCGGCTTCAACAAAAACCGCGTCGTCGTGGTCGCGGGCATCAAACGGGTCGATCGTGACAAGCGGCATATCCCGCAGATCGGTGCGCCCGGATAGCCCGGCTGGCTTCATGCCGTCCGCTTCGGCCAACACCTCTGTCGGGAAATCATCGGGGATGCCATGTTGGTGGATGGCGATCAGGGACACCGCTTTGGGTTCGGTTGGATCCCCCAGCCGCTGAATGATCCGCGCTTTGGGCAGACCCATACGGCCTTTGGGGCCCGCCTGCTCAGCCTCGACCAATTCGCCGTCTTTGGCGCCACCGGTGACGTCTGGTCCAACCAACCACTCTTTGTCGTCGCCTTTGTCGATGGGCATGATCCGTCCACCTTCGGCCCCTTTGCGGAAGATGCCAACGACCTTGCGTGAGGTGGTGCCGATTTTGCGGATAACCCGGGCTTCATAGGCGTGATCTTCGCCCTTCACCATCTGCAGTTTGCCGAGAACGCGGTCTCCAGCTCCAAGCGCGGGATCGCTGGGGCGGGTCACCATCAGGATCTTTGGGGTGTCGCCTGAGCCATGCCATTCCAGAGGTGCCGCAAAGAGATCACCGTTTTCATCAGGCGCCAGTATCCGCAACACGCTGACCGGCGGTAGGCGATCCGGATCGCGATAGGTCTTTTTGCGTTTGTGCAGATGGCCCTCGGCCTCAAGCTCTTTCAGCAGGCGTTTGAGATCAATCCGCGCAGCGCCTTTGATGCCAAAGGCTTTGGCAATGTCTCGTTTCGCGGTGAGGGTCGGGTTTGCGGTGATCCAGTCGAGGATCTGCGCTTTGGTCGGCATGGTGCTCATGCCTGCCCCTAACATGCCTGACGTGTGCCGTCATGGGGGATTTCGGGGCCATAAGGGCGATCAGAGTCGAAAAATGCGAAATTTCGGCTCTGATGTTGGGTCAGAGCGGGTGCACCATATCGCGGTGATCAATGCCCGCATCATCATAGACCGGACCAAAAGCGGTGAAGCCGAGGTTTTCGTAAAACGGGATCGCGTGACATTGGGCGCCCAGTTTGACCTGTGTGACACCTTCGACGGTGCGAAAGTGATCGACGGTAAACCGCACCAAAAGCGCACCGAGACCCTGACCGCGATACTCCTTCAGGACACAGATCCGGCCCACCTTGCCTGTGTTGCCTTGCGTCATCAGACGCGCAGTACCGACGGGTGTTTCGCCGTCGAGTAGCAAAAGATGCGTGCTCTCGCCGTCTCTCCCGTCCAGCTCATCGGCCTCAGACACGCCCTGTTCTTCGATGAACACTTTGGCGCGCAGGGCAAGACAGGCCTCGATGTCCTGTGTCACCTCCACCTTCATGCGAAGTAATCCTGAAGAATGCGGCTGTAGATGCCTTTCAGCTGATGGATCTGCGCAACCTCAACCCGTTCGTCCACCGCATGCATGGTTTTGCCAACCAGACCGAATTCGACAACTGGGCAGTGGTTTTTGACAAAGCGGGCGTCCGAGGTGCCGCCGGTGGTCGACAGCTCGGGCTGTACGCCGGTCTCGGCCAGAACTGCGCGGCCAATCAGGTCCGACAGGTCCCCCGGAGGTGTGAGGAAACTCTCACCCGAGATTTTGATTTCGACCTGGGTTGTGGTGCCAAAGGCCTCGTCCACTTTGGCCGCTTCTGCGCGCAGCCAGTCGCTCAGCGAGGCGCCAGAGTGGTCGTCGTTGAAGCGGATGTTGACGCAGGCCGAGGATTTGGCAGGAATCACGTTTGTCGCCGGGTTGCCGGTATCAATGTTCACCACGGCCAAGGTGGAGGCGGCGAAATGTTCGGTGCCCTGATCAAGCTCGTGGCTGGCCAAAGTGTCCATCAGGCGGGCCATGGCCGACAGCGGGTTTTTGGCGCGATGCGGATAGGCCGAATGCCCCTGCACCCCTTCCACTGTGAACCAAGCGGAGAGGGAACCGCGACGGCCGATTTTCATCATCTGACCCATATGGTCGGGGCAGGTGGGTTCGCCCACCAGACAGACCGACATGGTTTCGCCCGTCTCATCCATCCAGTCCAACAGCGCGGTGGTGCCATCCAGAGCGTCACCTTCTTCATCACCGGTGATGGTCAGAACAACCGCACCGTCTGGCGGCGTCTTGCGCACAAAATCCACAGCTGCGGCGGCAAAGGCGGCCACACCTGATTTCATATCGGTGGTGCCGCGGCCATACATAAAGCCATCTTCAATCTCGGCCCCAAACGGCGCGTGTTGCCAGTCTTCGATTGGGCCAAGAGGCACAACATCTGTATGGCCATTAAACCCAAAGGTTTTGGTGTGGTTCTTTTCACCCCAGCGGGCATAAAGATTGCTGATGCCACCACGATCAACGCGGGTACAGACGAACCCTGCACCTTCCAGCAAACCTTGCAGCAGCACCAAGGCCCCGCCTTCTTCGGGCGTGACCGAGGGGCAGCGCACCAGCTGGGCCGTAAGATCGGCGGCGTCAATTGGGCTATGATCGGTCATGGGGCTCTCCTCTGCGCGTCTGTTGGCCAAGGGCTAACCCAGTGACGCAGTGGGTGCAAATGTGGCGAAAATGCATCTTTGAGCGGCCAGAGCTGTGCAAAGATCGTGAATAGTCGGTTAACGCGCGCACGGAACTGTGCTAAGTTCAACATAATACAACAAAAACGCCGAGGCAGGCAGCAGATCTTCACGTTTCTCGAAAGCCGGACGCTAGATCTGGTGGTGAAGACGCAGTGATGCCTCGCGGACCGAGCACGAGGCAGGCATGGTCACAGCATCCGAATTGCCGATTAACACCGGCGCATCCGCTATTCAAATGGCGGAAACAATCTTTGGCGACAGCGTTCAGGTGGTGTCAGCCAGCTATACGGGCGACAGCCGCGCATCCGGTATCTATTCAGATGGATTGACCACCACGGCCGGTGTTGCTCCGTCTGACACCGGAGTGATCCTGTCGACCGGGCAGGCTCAGGCTTTCACCAATTCTTACGGGCAATCGAACTGGTATTCGAACACCACCACAAGCAACCGTGGCCCGAACAATAATTCGGAGTTCAACGCCGCCGCTGGTGCGAAAACTTATGATGCGTCTTTCATGGATGTGGATTTCATCCCGACGGGTGATGTTCTGACCATGCAGTTTGTGTTTGCGTCAGAGGAATACCCCGAATACCAGAACTCGCTCTATCAGGATTTCGTGGGCGTGTGGGTCAACGGGGTGCAGGTTGAGGTGGAAATTGGGGATGGGGATATTGATCCAAGAAACCTCAACGACACCTCAAACGAAAACCTCTATATCAGTAACACCAACGACCAGTATAACACTGAAATGGATGGCTTTACCGTCACCATGACGCTGACGCTTCCGGTGAATGCCGGTCAGGTCAACTCGCTGCGCATCGGCGTCGCAGATGTTCTCGACAGCCGGTATGATTCCAACCTGTTGATCGCCGGGGATTCTGTTCAGACCTCAGTGGTGGCTTTGCAGGATGTTGTGGATCTTTATTCCACCGGTTCCAAAACAGTTGATGTTCTGGCGAATGACGAGAACTCGACTGGCGGTACGCTGACCGTGACCCATATCAATGGAATCTCGGTATCCGCAGGGGATACGGTGACACTGAAAACCGGGCAGCAGATCACGTTGAACGCCGATGGCACCATGACGGTGGTGGGCGATGGCGATGAGGAATCGATCAACTATACCTACTCAGTGGCGTCGAGCACTGGGCAGACGGACACAGGTTTTGTTACGGTCAATTCGGTGCCCTGTTTTGTGGCAGGCACCATGATTGAAACGCCAGATGGCCCGCGCCCGGTGCATAAGCTTGAGCCCGGGGATCTGGTGACAACGCGGGATCATGGGCCACAGCCGGTGCGTTGGATTGGTCAGCGGTCGGTGCCGGCCACCGGAGATCTTGCACCTGTTCGCATCGCCGGCGGCGCTTTGGGGGATCACGACACCATTATGGTCTCACCACAACACCGTGTGTTGGTGCAGGATATCATGGCGCATCTTCTGTTCGACGAGCCCGAAGTCCTCGCCGCAGCCAAGCACCTTGTCAACGATCAGTCAATCCGGGTGGTTGAGGGGGGCATGGTTCAATATGTGCATATCCTTTTTGATCAGCATGAAATCATCCGCGCCAATGGTCTTTTGAGCGAGAGCTTTTTACCGGGCGCGCAGATCAATACCTTGTTTGAAACTGAAACGGTTTCTGAGATTGTATCGATCTTTCCCGAGTTGGATCCTGAAACAGGTGATGGGTATGGGCCTGCGGCGCGCCGCATTTTGCGGGGCCACGAGGCCGCTCTCCTGACGGGGGAGGGGGCTGCATGAGTTGGATTGCGCTGTCGGGGCAAGATAAGTCATGGGTCTGTCCTAAGACCTTCCATGGCGACGCAACCCAGCGGGATCGCCTGATGCCGCGCGGCTCGATCCTGATCGAAACGCGTCTTTCCCCAGAGGAACGCCCGCAGACACTGCTGTCGTATCAACGCCAACACCCCTGGCCTGGCGAGATTTCAGTGCGGGCGGTTCCTGGTGGCGCGATTGTTCTGGTGATGCGTCAGGGTGAGGATGTGTTCCATACCGTCTTGCAGAATGTTCAGGACGCGCGCACCGATGTCCTGCGTGTGACGTTCAGCTGGGACAGTGAGGCGCGCTCTGGAAAGATTTCTGTTGAGCGCCCCGAGAGTGATGACATCGTCGTGGCTGATACCCCGCCGCCTCCTCCCTTGCTTTTGGAAGATATCTATACCTTGGCCCGGCGTCCGCAATTGGTTGAGATCGACCCGGATGTGGTGTTTTTCGCAGTCTCAAGTGACATCGAACCTGTTGGGCCAATGCCCTCTCTTGTGTCTCAGGTGCCGGTTCTGACACCTCAGGGGTATAAACAGGTCTCTGATCTGCGCTGTGGCGACACGGTGACGACGTCGTCCGGGTTTGTGCCGGTGTTGCACCGCGTGTCGCGTGTTGTTCCCGCGCTGGGCTCGTTTCAACCTGTCCGGCTGCGAGCGCCTTACTTTGGCTTGATGCGCGATCTGGTTGTGGCCCCACATCAACGTCTGGTGATTGGTGGCTCAGAGGTCGAATACATTTTCGGCCGCGAAGCGGTTCTTGTGCCCGCGCTCAGCCTCGTGAATGGATTTGCAGCTGTCTATGAAGAAGGCTTGCAGATGGTGCGGTACCACCAGCTGATTTTACCGGGTCATGAGCCCGTGATCGCAGCTGGCGCCGAATTGGAGAGCCTCTATATTGGGCGCCTGCGTCGCCGCAACACGCAGTTGGATCAGACTCTTCTGGCGGATGTGCCACGGAATCTTATGCCAGAGCATGCGCGTGCGGGGCTTAAAGTTTTGGGGCCGTTTGAAGCCATCACTTTGGCCGAAGCGCGTGCGGCCTGATATTAGTGCTTGGTTTGGCCGGGTTCGTCGAAGAAAGGTGTGACCTGCGCAACAATGACGGCGTTTTCTTCCCGAGCACGTTCCATCAGCTCGGCCTCGTCGTCGTCAATCTCGTGACCCTGCGCTTCGCGCTCTTCTTTGGTGCCGTAGCCCGTGACATCCAGGGGCGCCATATCCGCCTGTTTGAGAATGGCAACGGTCTCTCGGACTGCTTCCGCCTCATCCACACCACTGGAGTAGCACATCAGCGCTGCGCCGGTGCTGTCTTTGGGCAATCCGTCATCCGCCTTGCGGCCCACTTCGACCAGCAGGGTATAGACCTGCGTCGGTTTCTTGATTTTGCGTTTCTCGCTCATGGCTCTTCCGTGGCAGATCGGCCTCATATGAGCAAGACTGAATTACACCAATGCTTGGCATGTAAGCTTGCAAACTGTACCGGGACGACGAAAAGGTGGGGCGCATGGTGAAAAAATTGCAAATTGCGGTCTATTCCGCGTTGCTGCTGGTGATGTGTTTGGGTGTGCAAGCTCAGGCGCAAAACGAACCTTTGCGATTTCTCACAGTCGAACGTCCCCCCTTTGCCTATCAGGATGGTGACGACGTCACCGGGTTCAGTATCGATTTGATGCGCGCTATCGCAGAAGATCTTGGCCGCGACGTCGAATTCACTATGGTCGGCTCTTTCCCGGACATGCTTGATCAGACCCGAGAGGGAATGGTTGACGGCGCCATTGCCAATATTTCGATCACGCGCGCCCGCGAAGCGGTGATGGATTTCTCGCAGCCGATTTTCCGCAGCGGGTTGCAGATCATGGTGCCTGCGGGTCAGGGCGGACCGACCCTTTGGTCAACTTTGTTCCGGTGGGATCTGGCTCTGGCGATTGTGGCGGCCTTTGCCCTGCTATTTGGCGGTGGCATGTTGATGTGGGTGTTTGAGCGCGGCAAGCAGCCCTATTTTGATCGTTCAGCGCGGGACGCGATGTTTCCCTCGTTTTGGTGGGCGCTTAATCTGGTTGTGAATGGCGGCTTTGAAGAACGTATGCCAAGGTCCGCTTTCGGGCGGGTGTTTGGTGTTTTTCTGGTGATATCCAGCCTCTTCATCGTGGGTGTGTTTGTGGCCCATATCACCGCTGCGGTGACAGTTGAGGCGATTTCGGGCAGCGTCCATTCCATCTCAGATCTGGATGGCAAACGGGTGGGCACAACGCGGAACTCTACTGCGTCTGACTTTTTGGACGCGCGTGAGGTGTCTCATGTGGGGTATCTGTCATTTGATGAGATGATTAAGGCGTTTGAGCAAGACGACCTTGATGCGGTTGTGTTTGATGGTCCTATTCTTGCCTATTACGCGCAGTTCGAAGGGGCCGGACGTGGCCAGCTTTTGGCGCGTGTTTTCCGTCCCGAAAACTATGGTATCGCCTTTCCAGCTGACAGCGCCCTGCGTGAGCCGATCAATGTGGCCCTGCTTCGATTGAATGAAACCGGGGTTTACGACAAGATCGCTCTGCGTTGGTTTGGTGTCATGCGTTAGGATGGCGCCCAATCGGCGGGATACGTATGTTGCTGTGCTGTGATTGTTATGAGATAACATTGCGAATCTCACAAGTGGACCGTACCTATGCCGCACCCCAATTTGCGCACCTGCCTGAAACGTCGGCGTAGATCCTGCCACCCAATGTCAGAATTTGACCAATTGCCCACTCCTCTGCGCCAATGGTTGGCACAAGCGGTATTGCCATGGTCGGCGACCTCAGTGCGGCGCCAATGGAACGCTGCATTGCGACAATCCTCCGGGGATGAAGCGGAGGCGATCAAACGGTTGGATCAAACGCAGGCTCGTTTGGTGGCCAAGGATGCTGACCGGGTTTGGGGCGAGAATTATCCTGCTTAAACAAAAACGCGGCCTCCAAGGGCCGCGTCTGGATCTTGGATATCGCCGCAATTTAATCGCGCAGCAGCTCGTTGATGCCTGTCTTCGAGCGGGTTTTTTCGTCGACGCGCTTAACGATGACGGCGCAATACAGGTTGATGCCGTTTTTCGACGGCATCGAACCCGCAACAACCACGGAATAGGGGGGTACTTCGCCGTACATCACTTCGCCGGTCTCGCGGTCAACGATCTTGGTCGACTGGCCGATGAATACGCCCATGCCCAGAACCGAGCCTTCGCGGACGATACAGCCTTCAACCACTTCGGAGCGCGCACCGATAAAGCAGTTGTCTTCGATGATGGTCGGACCAGCCTGCATGGGCTCAAGTACGCCACCGATGCCCACACCACCCGACAGGTGCACGTTTTTGCCAATTTGTGCGCATGAGCCAACGGTCGCCCAAGTGTCAACCATGGTGCCGGAATCCACAAAGGCGCCGAGGTTTACAAAGGATGGCATCAGAACCACGCTAGGGGCGATGTAGGCTGATTTGCGCACTACGGCGTTGGGGACTGCGCGGAAACCTGCGGCCTTCCACTGGTTTTCACCCCAGCCTTTGAATTTGCTGTCGACCTTGTCCCACCAGCCGGACCCCTGTGGGCCTCCGGACTGCTCTTCCATGTCTTTGATGCGGAAGCCCAGCAGAACGGCCTTCTTGGCCCACTGGTTCACATGCCAGCTGCCATCGGTCTGTTTTTCCGCAACACGCAGCGCACCGCTGTCGAGCGCGTTCAGGGTGTCTTCGATCGCTTCACGGGTTTCGCCAGTGGTGGCGGGGGTGATGGTATCGCGGGCCTCCCAGGCGGCCTCGATTGCTGTTTCAAGCTGGGCATTCGACATGAGCATATCCTCCGAGTTTCGCCGTTCTTTATCGGTGAATTCGCCAAAGGTCATCCCAAAGATGCGGCTTAATGACGATCAGACCCGTCATATTGTCCTAGAGAGCGCAGTCAACCGCTGGCAAAGCCTCTGAACGGGCGCTAACACTTGTAGTCTAGTGAGTTAAGGAGCAGGCAATGACAGACGACCGCCGCAGCAGATTTCGTGATGCGCATACCGACAGAGACACCGCCGAGCATATCCCGGATACGCCGCAGACCCGCTCGCCAGCCTATCGACTGGCCTTTGCGGATGAGGATTTTCTGTGCCGCGACGCCCTGCGCCCCGTTCGGTTGCAGCTGGAGCTGTTGAAGCCTGAGATGTTGCTTGATGAGGCGGGCATCAACTCGACCATTGTGCTGTTTGGTGGCGCACGAATCCCATCGCCTGCGGAAAAGGATAAGGCGCGTACGCAAACGCTTGCGGATCTATCACATTTCTATGATGAGGCGCGAGATTTCGCCCGTCTCATGACAAAGAAATCGCTAGCCTCAGACAACAAAGAGTTTGTTGTAGTGACGGGCGGTGGCCCGGGCGTGATGGAGGCAGGCAATCGCGGCGCCGAAGATGAAGGGGGCGTGTCGATTGGGTTGAACATTGTTCTGCCGCACGAACAGGCTCCAAACCCCTATGTGACACCCAGCCTTGCGTTCAACTTCCACTATTTTGCCATTCGCAAGATGCATTTCCTGATGCGGGCGCGGGCGATTTGTGTGTTCCCGGGCGGCTTTGGCACGCTGGATGAACTGTTCGAAGCTTTGACGTTGATACAGACCGGGCGGATGCAGCGGGTGCCGTTCTTGCTGTTTGGTCGTGCATTCTGGGAGAAGATCATCAACTGGGAGGCGTTGTCGGACGCTGGGACCATCAGCGCAGAAGATCTCGATCTGTTCCGGTTTGTCGAAACCGCAGAAGAAGCAGCTGAGATCATCGACAACTGGGAACCAGCCCCTGCGCGTAGCGACATTCCCGGGCGCTAAGGGCATTCAGCCTGATGTAGGACCGCAGCGGGGCGATCACGCCTTTCGCCCCGCGTGTTTCTAGGCTATAGGGCGCCAGCCCTGCATGGAGTATTGCAGGAATTCCGAGACACTCAGGAGGACGAAATGGGCTATAAAGTCGTCGTCGTAGGCGCCACCGGTAACGTTGGTCGCGAGATGCTGAACATCCTTGCCGAGCGGGGCTTCCCTGTTGATGAGCTTGCCGTATTGGCCTCGCGCCGGTCGCTGGGCACCGAGGTGACCTTTGGTGAGCAGACCTTGAAGACACAGGATCTGGCCACTTTCGATTTCACCGGTTGGGACATGGCTCTGTTTGCTGTTGGTTCGGAAGCCACCAAAGAATTTGCCCCCAAAGCGGCGGCCACCGGCTGTGTCGTCATCGATAACTCGTCGCTGTATCGCTACGACCCCGATGTGCCTTTGATTGTTCCGGAAGTGAATGCCGAAGCGGTTCACGACTATTCCAAGAAAAACATCATCGCCAACCCAAACTGCTCGACCGCGCAGATGGTTGTGGCGCTAAAACCTCTACATGACCGCGCCAAGATCAAGCGCGTTGTCGTGTCGACCTATCAGTCGGTTTCAGGGTCCGGCAAAGACGGCATGGACGAGCTGTGGGAGCAGACCAAAGCGGTGTACAACCCGGTCAACGAAGTTCCGGCCAAGGTCTACACCAAGGAAATCGCGTTCAATGTGATCCCGCACATTGATGTGTTCCTGGACGATGGCTCGACCAAAGAAGAGTGGAAGATGGTCGCTGAGACCAAAAAGATCATCGACACATCGATCAAGGTCACCGCGACCTGTGTTCGTGTTCCGATCTTTGTTGGCCACTCGGAATCGATCAACATCGAGTTCGAAGATTTCCTTGATGAAGACGAAGCACGCGACATCCTGCGTGAAGCGCCGGGCATCATGGTGATCGATAAGCGCGAAGATGGCGGCTATGTGACCCCAAAAGAATGTGTGGGCGACTATGCCACGTTCATCAGCCGCATTCGGCAGGACAGCACGGTTGAGAACGGTATCAACCTTTGGTGTGTTTCGGACAACCTGCGCAAAGGTGCTGCGCTGAACGCGGTGCAGATCGCTGAAGTTCTGGGCCAGAAAGTTCTGAAAAAGGGCTAAGCGCCACTTTCCAAAAGTAAACAGAGGACCGGTGTCATCGACGCCGGTCTTTTGCGTTCTATACCTTGGTTCACAATCCGGGTCTGAACGGACCCGGTGGCTATGCCTTGGTACCTTAGGTAAAATTGTAGGAATGGTCGTAAACTTAAATAGCCGCAGGCCTTGACCGAAATTTTGAAAGGTCCTTCTTTCTTCGCTCTGAAAGGCTCTCTGTCACTCACCCTCGACGATGCGTTGGTCGGGCCTGCAGCACACTTCCCCTTTTGCACAATGATGCCAGAATCGGTGGCACGGGTCTTTTAGTGACCTGACAAATTCCTCGGGACGGCCGTTTTCAGGCCAAAGTTCGGATGTCTCTTAGAACATGCCAAAGACGCGGCAGGAGATCGCGTCAAAGCAGGTTGAGTAGGAGACGTATCATGACAGTTGAATTGGTTGCTATCGCCCGAGCCCGCCGTTTGCGCGCCCTGAGCGCATTAGATGTCAAACGGCGTGACCGTCCCGTGCGGATCCGGTTGTTCCAGCGTGGGGCCAGCACAGGTTCAGCACGTCTTTTCGCGGCTTAGTCGGAATAGATCAGCGCATACCGCAGGCCAGATCGGCGCTTTGATCGATCTGCCAACGTTGCGCCATCCCGGGAAAGGGGTGGCCATACCGCAGGGTTAGCTCTTTGGCGTTTTGGCCAAGCTCACCCAAATCACAGAGAAACGCCCCATCCGATTTGCGGTGCAGGCTGAGATCTCCATGCCCATCCCGTAAGCAAAACCCCATAAGTGCCAGCCGCCCTTGTACCTCTTGCCAGGATTCTGAGGCGGCAAATCCTTGGATAAGATCGTCTCGCACGACGTCGAAATCGCTCCGGTCGATTTCGCACAAAAGCGCGTTTTCAATAAAAGTGGCGAGCGATTCTCCGCGACACCGTGCCAGCCGTCGCGCCGTCGCCAAAACCGGATCTGGAAGGTTCAGATGTACTGCTGCATAGGTCATGGCCTAGACCCTAGGCAGATCTGGTTAATAGAGGCTTTCCAAACCGGATTGCATGCGAAATATCCCAGCCGCATTTCTGCCCTTTTGGTGAAGTAGTGTGTAACGATCAGGTAAGGAGCTGAAACGATGCAACATCACGCTGACACCGAACTACCGGCACCGATGGATTGTGAAACCCAATCTCTGATGCGCATGTTTATGGTGCCCATTTTTGAGGCCGCGCAGGATTGGAAAGATCTGGCAAGCCGTCTCACGGCACGCGGCTATGGGATCTCGTTCCGCGAAGGGCGGATGGTGATTCTGGATGATATGGGCAAAGCTCTGTCGACGGGCCGGATGCTTGGCATGCCAATGGCTGATCTGACAGCGAAATGGGGCACGCCTCAGGTTTAAGGCGCGCCGTTTTATGTTTTAAAGTTGATGGAAGGTGCGGGTCTCGGGGTCAAATGCCTCTAGCCCCCCTTCACCAATGTCGGTCCAAAGCCCGTGCAGCGACAGCTCACCAGTTTCGACCGCGTCGCGTACAAATGGGAAGGTCATCAGGTTGTCCAGCGACACCAGGACGGCCTCTTTCTCTAGCGCGCCCGCTTTCTTTTCTTCTGGCAGATCTTTGACGCGATCATAGCCGGGGCGCAGGATATCCATCCACCGCCCTACAAAGGATGTCTTTTCTTCCAGTGCAGGCGCGTGACCTTCACACATGTCGAGACAGCCTTTGACGCCTCCGCAGGAGGAATGTCCCAGAACAATGACATGTGCGACCTTCAACGCAGTGACGGCATATTCGACGGCCGCCGATGTGCCGTGCTGATTCCCGTCGGGTTCATAGGGAGGCACGAGATTGGCAATGTTGCGGTGGATAAAGAATTCGCCCTGATCCGCACCAAAGATCGAGGTCACATGCACGCGTGAATCGCAGCAGGAAATCACCATGGCGCGCGGATGCTGACCTTCATTGGCCAGATGTCGGTACCAAGAGGCATTCTCTTGATATCCTGTGGCTTTCCAACCGTGATACCGTTTGATCAGGTAGGCGGGCAAAGGGCGTGCGTGGTCCATCAAGGCCTCCGTGGAATGTTCTGGTTGCCTGAACTACGCTGAATTCACCGGAAATTCGAGAGAAAACGCAAATAAATCGGCGTTGGACTATAACCTTTTGGGAACCCTGAAATGGCAGTTTGTCCGTGCCGTGGGGGCAGAAAGAATGGGGTGAGTTGTGAAAGAGGTAACCTACCTCGCGCCGGTAGAACGGCCGACTATGAACCGGGACCAGATCGAAACGCTTTGCGATGATCTGGGCCCACATGCAGCGGAAGACGTGGTCTGCCGTGCGATGGAAGAACTGGCACAGCGACTGTGCCATATTCAGGACCTGGCCGTTAAAGGGCCAAGGGGTGATATGCACAAAGCCTTGCGGGCTATGGGGGCTATTGCGGAACAGATCGGTATGCTTGGTCTGTCCAAAGTGGCGCGGGATGTCATCAATTGTATTGAACTTGGTGATGCAGTGGCCGAGGCGGCAACGCTGGCACGGCTGGCACGCACCGGTGAAAGATCGCTGACAGCGATGTGGGATCATAACGACCTTCTGGGGTGATTTTTGCCTCGGGCGTGGGAGCCGGGCAAGAACTATTCCTTGCGGTTGCGGTTGGTCAGAGTAGGCTGGACTTGATGATTTCAAGGACTTCCGATGACTCTGATTTTCGCTGCTGATGATCCCGCGGCACTGCCGCTATATCT
Organism: Pelagimonas sp.; assembly: GCA_049116335.1. Classification (GTDB taxonomy): domain Bacteria; phylum Pseudomonadota; class Alphaproteobacteria; order Rhodobacterales; family Rhodobacteraceae; genus CANMIH01. The sequence continues at coordinate 35,339 of JAGDYZ010000011.1, forward strand.
TTTGCCATCTGAGGCCGTCGAGGGCTGGTTGCTAAACCAATCTTCTATGGTTCAGACTTGGGTCGCAGCTTCCGGGTTTTCCGGTGGCATCGGGGCGGCCGTAATGATCCCTGGGGCAGATGGTGCCCCAGTGGCGGCCATCGTTGGATATGGCTCTTCAGCCCAGCGGGCGCGTCAGCGCTTTCCGCTGGCCGCTGCCGTTTCGAAGCTATCTGCGGGCACGTACCGCCTCGTCAGTGACCTCCCTAAAGAGGAGCTTCAGATCGAGGCGTTGGGGTGGTTGTTCGAAAACTACCGGTTTGCGCGGTACAGCAATCAATCCACACCCAAATGTCATCTGATTGCGCCAGAGGGAATCGATGCAGCACTTGTTGAACGCCTCGCCGCCTCAGAGGTTCTGACGCGCGATCTCGTGAACACACCGGCCGCTGATATGGGGCCAGAGGTGTTGGAAAGTGTGACGCGGGTTCTGGCGGCTGAGTTTGGTGCAGATGTCAGTGTGACCACCGGGGATGAACTTCTCGATCAGAATCTTCCTATGATTCACGCGGTGGGTCGGGCCGCGTCTCAGGCTCCGCGCCTTATTGACATGCGGTGGGGCACCGACGGGCCGATGCTCACCTTGGTGGGCAAGGGGGTGTGTTTTGACACGGGTGGTCTTAACCTCAAACCCGGCGCCTCGATGGGCTTGATGAAAAAAGACATGGGGGGCTCGGCCAACGTGCTGGGATTGGCGCGGATGATCATGTCCGCCAAACTGCCTCTGCGGTTGCGTGTTCTGATACCCACGGTCGAAAACAGTGTGGCCAGTGACAGCTTCCGTCCCGGAGACATCCTGACCGCGCGCTCAGGCCTGACGGTTGAGATCAACAACACCGATGCCGAAGGCCGGTTGGTCTTGGCCGATGCACTGGCGCTCGCGGACGAAGAAGAACCCGCATTGATCATCTCGATGGCAACCCTAACTGGCGCTGCGCGGGTTGCGGTTGGGCCTGACCTGGCACCGTTTTACACGGACGATGATGCCGTCGCTGGGGCGTTGAGCCTGTCGGCGCGCAAGATGGCAGACCCGGTCTGGCGCATGCCCTTCTGGGATCCGTATGAAAGCATGATTGAACCGGGAATCGCCGATCTCGACAATGCTCCGGCGGGGGGGATGGCCGGGTCAATCACGGCGGCTCTGTTCCTGCGCCGTTTTGTGAAGACGTCGCGGTATACCCATTTTGACATCTACGCTTGGCAACCAAAACCCGCTCCGGGCCGCGCCAAAGGCGGGTTGGCGCAGGGGCCGCGCGCAATTTTTGATGCCTTGCCAGTCATGTTGGATCTCTGATGGACCGTCGCGAGCTTTTTGCCACGGAGGATGTGGCGCATGTGTCATTAGAAGCCAGTCACAAAGCCCCTCGCTACAGCGCGGGTGAGCATAGGCGCGTGGTTATTCCAACTGCGGATATTCATCGTGCCCCCGATGCCACGGGTTTGGAACGTCAAAGCCTCTACGGCCGCGAGGTCTCTGTTTTGACTCACTCTGGCACCCACGCCTTTGTCCGGGATGAGACCATGGGCTATGTGGGGTACATGGAAATAGAGAGTTTGGGGCCTTGGCAGACACCGACACATCGGGTCAAAGCTGCGCGTAGCCTGTTGTTCTCTCAGCCAAATTTCAAATCCCCCCGACCTCTGCCCGTTTCGGGTGGCAGCTTGTTATCCATTCAGGCGATCGAGGGTAAATTCGCCCGGACGCTGGATGGGCAGTATGCTCTGTCTGATCACCTCGAATGGTTGGATAGACCTGCTGCAGACGCCGTTGGTATCGCCGAAACCTTTCTGGGCACGCCCTATCTTTGGGGGGGCAATTCGGGGTTCGGCATCGACTGTTCTGGTCTGATCCAAGCGGGTCTTTCTGCGGCTGGCTTGCCCTGCCCCGGTGACAGCGATCAGCAACAGCACCGCCTTGGGGAAACTCTGGTGCCAGGGTCCGACTACAGACGCGGTGATATCCTGTTCTGGAAAGGGCATGTAGCCTGGGTCTCGGATCCTGAAACGATTCTACACGCCAATGCGCATCATATGCAGGTGGTGTATGAACCGCTGCACCAAGCAATCTCGCGTATCGAAAACCAGGGCGATGGCGCTGTTGTGCGCCATGCGCGGCTGGCTTCTTATTTTTAGAAGTACTCTGGGGGTCCGGGGGCCTAGCCCCCGGTCAATAAGTCAAAGGCAATACATGACATCTGATCCGTTTTTCCACCCGGTCTCTGGGTTTGAACTGCCACGCTTTGCAGGCGTACCAACCTTCATGCGATTGCCTCATGTCGCACCGGATCACCCCCGATTTGACGATGTACAGATCGGTTTGATTGGGGTTCCTTGGGACAGTGGCACCACCAACCGGGCAGGCCCCCGTCACGGGCCACGCCAGTTGCGCGATGCCTCGACGATGATTCGGGCCCAGCATCAGGCCAGCGGACTGCGTCCATTTGAGATGGTGAATTGTGCGGATCTTGGAGATGTTGGCCCCAATCCGGCGGATATCGCGGACTCGATGCAACGGATAACGGCCTTTTACGATCAGGTTTGCGCTGCAGGCATTCGCCCGCTCACCGCGGGTGGCGATCATCTGACCTCGCTGCCGGTGCTCCGCGCCCTGGCCAAAGTTGCCCCTCTAGGGATGGTACATTTCGACAGCCATACCGACCTGTTCCATTCGTATTTCAACGGTCAGATGTACACCCATGGCACACCGTTTCGACGCGCGGTAGAAGAAGAGCTTCTTGACCCGAAACGCGTGATCCAGATCGGCATACGTGGCTCCATGTATGACGCGGAAGATCGTGATTTTGCCAAGGCTGAAGGTATACGCATCGTTGAGATCGAAGAGTTCTTCGAACGCGGCGTGGCGGATGTCATGGCCGAAGCGCGTGATATCGTGGGCAATCAGCCGACCTACGTCAGCTATGACATCGATTTTGTGGACCCGACCTTTGCGCCGGGTACGGGGACACCAGAGGTCGGCGGCCCCAACAGTTATCAGGCGCTTCAGGTCTGTCGTGAGCTCTACGGTGTCAACATTGTGGGCGCGGACATGGTCGAAGTGTCACCGCCGTTTGATCAGTCGGGGAACACGGCCTTCCTTGGGGTGTCGATCATGTTTGAGCTGCTTTGCGCAATGTTGGCGGATTCAATCGGCGCAAAGTAACGCTTTATTCAACGGCACGGATCAATTTCCGTTCCAACACGCGGAGCACGGTTTTCAAATCGTGCCCGCGTTTGAGCACCTGCCCCTCCATGCCGATAACCGCGTATTGGCCTTGGCGGTTGCGCAGTTTGGGGCATTTTTCAATCCGATAAAGTGGATGCTCGGCGGTCCTGCGGAAGACTGAAAACACAGAGATGTCGCGCAGATTGGAAATTCCGTAGTCGCGCCATTCTCCAGCAGCGACCATGCGTCCGTAGAGTGACAAGATCACGCTGAGCTCGGTGCGGTGAAACGACACCACCTCGCCGGGTGGGCCGCCTTGTGACATCGGAGAAAAGCTGTTCATAGTTCCAGAGTTGCGCGTTCCACAAGCGAAATCAAGACGTTTGGAAAGAGGCGAACCGCTTTGCTTGGCCCGGGCCCGCGCTGGGCATGGCCGGGGTGTCATCGATGGCCTGGTCCAACCAGCTCTCAGCAGCAGGCGATAGGTGCGCGTAGGCCGCGGCAACCGCCGCATGGATATCGCCGGGCGTAAATGTGTCGGGCATCAACTCGGCGGGGACTTCCGGCCATCTGAGCACCAGCCGCCGCCAACGGTGGATCAACAGGGTGCGGGCTGCCAGAGCATCCAGAGGGTCCAGAGTGAGGTCCTCAAGGGCGCGCACGTCGCTCGAAGTTTTCTCAAGCGCAGCCACGTGAGACGGCGCAAGATTGTTCCAGACGGCCTGAGCGCTCTCAGATCCAAGTGAGCCACAAATCTGAAACCCGTCGGTGGCACGACGGTGGGGGGTGAGCCATCCACCCGCAATGCGCAGAGCATCCGGTTGGGCGATTGTCGAAAAGCACCATGTCTCAACCGGCCCTATCCGGGGGGCGGCATAGATGCGCGCCGTTGCAGGGCCTGCTTGCTCAAGACCAGCGGGGGTTAGGGTGTAGCTGCTTGTGCGGCCGCTCCGTTGCCCCTCCACCCATCCGTCCCGAGAGAGGCGGGACAGAGCAGTGCGCAGCGCACCTGATTCTATGCCCAGACGGGCAATCAATTTGTTCAAACGTGCGGTTTCAATCCGGCCACCGCGGTGCTGAACGCTGTCGCCAAAGATCGTGATTACCAAAGACCAGACGCGGGGGCGTCCGTCTGAATGTAGATTGTCCAAAAGGGGCTGCAATGGGTCCATGTCTCTGAGGATACGCGCTTTTCCGGTGGGCGCAACGCGATGATCCTGTCGTTTATGTTTGGTCAATGTTTCCGATCCACTCCACCATGGCGCGATGAGTGGCGTAAAAACGTCGGGATAGCCGTGAAAAGCGACTTGTGGTTGCCGCGTTGCAGCGATAGCTCTGTCGGTGGGACACCCCTCCCCAACGAGGGGCATCTATCTGGAAGGTTAGCAGATATGACGACTACGAAACCGGCCACGCGGCCGGCCAATCCGCGTTTTTCTTCGGGCCCCTGTGCCAAGAACCCCACCTTTTCGCTGGATAAACTTGCTGACGCGCCTTTGGGTCGCTCGCACCGCGCTGCTGTGGGAAAGGCCAAGCTGAAGGCGGCCATCGAAGAGACCCGCGAGATCCTTGGCATCCCCTCAGACTACCGCATTGGCATTGTGCCCGCATCCGACACCGGTGCGATGGAAATGGCAATGTGGTCGCTTCTGGGTGAACGCAAAGTTGAGATGCTGGCCTGGGAAAGCTTTGGTGCCGGTTGGGTCACCGATGTGGTCAAACAGCTCAAGCTGGAGGCCGAGGTCAAAACCGCCGACTATGGCGAGATCGTCGATCTGTCGACCGTGGATTTTGACAACGACGTTGTTTTCACGTGGAACGGCACCACCTCGGGGGTGCGTGTGGTAGATGGCGATGTGATCCCGACCAATCGCGCGGGACTGACCATCTGTGACGCCACCAGCGCCGCATTCGCAATGGATCTGCCCTGGGACAAGCTCGATGTGGTGACCTACAGCTGGCAGAAGGTGCTGGGGGGCGAAGCCGCGCATGGTGTGCTGATCCTCAGCCCGCGCGCCGTCGAACGTCTTGAAAGCTATACCCCCGCCTGGCCGCTGCCCAAGATCTTCCGCCTGACCAAAGGCGGGAAGCTGATCGAAGGTATCTTCACTGGGGCGACCATCAACACACCGTCGATGCTCTGTGTGGAAGATTATCTTCTGGCGCTGGACTGGGCGCGATCCATTGGCGGGCTAGACGGGCTGATTGCCCGCGCAGACGCCAATGCCAAAGCAATCTGGGATTTCTGTGCCGCGCGCGATTGGATCGACAATCTTGCCGTTGATCCCGCAACGCGGTCAAACACCAGCGTCTGTCTGAAGTTCACGGATACGCGCATTCAAGACGGTGCGGCCTTTGCCAAGGCTGTGGCCAAACGGCTTGAGGTGGAAGGCGTCGCGCTCGACATCGGGGCCTACAGAGATGCACCGGCAGGCCTGCGTATCTGGTGCGGGGCAACGGTGGAAACCGCAGATATCGAGGTGATGCTGCCGTGGCTGGACTGGGCGTTCAGCGCCGAGATCGAAGCTCAGGCTGTGACCGCCTAACCGAATTTTCAAGAAAATTCGGGGCCACCGGACAGGCCCCGCGTCTTTTCCATTTGTAGCAGTGCCCCTGATCGGCACAGCACTCTCGAAAGAAGGACCATAACCATGGCTCCCAAAGTTCTCGTTTCCGATAAGCTGAGCGAAACAGCCGTCCAGATTTTCCGCGATCGTGGCATTGACGTCGATTTCATGCCTGACCTGGGCAAAGACAAAGAAAAACTGGCGGAAGTGATTGGCCAGTACGACGGACTTGCCATCCGCTCGGCCACCAAAGTGACCCCGACTATCCTTGAGGCGGCAACCAACCTGAAGGTTGTGGGTCGCGCCGGGATCGGCACCGACAATGTCGACAAAGAGGCGGCGTCGAAAAAAGGTGTTATCGTGATGAACACACCTTTCGGCAATATGATCACCACTGCAGAACACGCGATTGCGATGATGTTCGCCGTTGCACGCCAGATCCCTGAGGCCAGCGCCTCGACCCATGCGGGCAAATGGGAAAAGTCCAAGTTTATGGGTGTCGAGCTGACCAATAAAACCCTGGGTGTAATTGGCGCGGGCAACATTGGTGGGATCGTCTGTGATCGCGCCCGTGGCCTGAAAATGAAGGTTGTCGCCTTTGACCCATTTCTGGGCCAGGAAAAGGCCGACAAGATGGGTGTCGAAAAGGTTGAGCTCGACGAGCTTCTGAAACGCGCGGATTTCATTACGTTGCATGTGCCGCTGACGGATGGCACGCGCGATATCCTGAGCCGCGAGAATCTGGCAAAGACCAAGAAAGGCGTGCGCATCATCAATTGTGCCCGGGGTGGTCTGGTTGATGAAGAGGCCTTGGCTGAGATGCTGAAATCTGGCCATGTAGCCGGTGCGGCGTTTGACGTGTTTGCGGTGGAACCTGCAAAAGAAAACGCTCTCTTCGATCTGCCCAATGTGGTGTGCACCCCGCACCTTGGCGCGGCCACAACCGAAGCGCAGGAAAACGTTGCGCTGCAGGTGGCTGAGCAGATGTCGAACTATCTGCTGACCGGGGCCGTCGAAAACGCCCTGAACATGCCGTCGGTTACCGCCGAAGAGGCCAAGGTCATGGGGCCGTGGATCAAACTGGCGGATCACTTGGGGGCCTTTGCCGGTCAGATGACCGACGAGCCGATCCAAGCCATCAATATTCTGTATGATGGTGTCGCATCTGAAATGAACCTGGATGCGCTGAATTGTGCCGTGGTTGCGGGCATCATGAAAAAGGTGAACCCGGATGTGAACATGGTTTCGGCGCCTGTGATCGCCAAAGAGCGTGGCATCCAGATCTCGACCACAAATCAGGACAAGACTGGTACCTTTGACGGCTATATCAAGATCACCGTGGTGACTGCGAAGCGCGAGCGCTCGGTTGCGGGCACCGTGTTCAGCGATGGCAAGCCACGCTTTATTCAGATCAAAGGCATCAATATCGACGCTGAGGTAGGCGCGCATATGCTCTATACCACCAACGAAGATGTGCCGGGCATCATCGGGGCTCTGGGTCAGACCATGGGCGAAAACGACGTCAATATCGCGAACTTTACCCTCGGTCGGTCCGATGCAGGTGGCGAAGCGATCGCTCTGCTTTACGTGGACGAACCCGTCCCGGCAGAGGCGCGCGCAAAGCTGGCTGAGACCGGATTGTTCACCCAGATCAAACCTTTGCAGTTCGAAGTCGCGTGATCGTTAAAATTTGAGAGATTTCAGGCCCCGGGTTTGCCCGGGGTCTTTTGCGTTTGGGGCTTGTTCTTCCTCGGAAAGCTGGCTTGAGTAGACAGGATTTTCGACCAAATTTTTGTCTGAGAGGTGCCCTATGACGTCTACTTTATTGAACGATACTCAGGATGACCAAAAGCAGCAGGGCGGTCGGATCGACTCGCTGTTTTTTCAAAGTCGCAATGTCATTGTCGCTGGTGAGATCAACGACAAACTGGCGCAGCGCACTGTCACCCACCTATTGGCGCTGGCGGAAGAAAGCGACGATCCGATCAACATGTTCATCTCGTCACCCGGTGGGCATGTCGAAAGTGGCGATATGGTGCATGATGTGATTGGGTTTATCAAACCCAAGGTGCGCACCATTGGCACCGGCTGGGTGGCCAGCGCCGGGGCGCTGATCTACGTCGGAGCAAAACGCGAAAACCGCTATTGCCTACCCAACACACGCTTTTTGCTGCACCAACCGTCGGGCGGTATTGGCGGGCAGGTGTCTGACATGATGATCCAGGCAGAGCAGCTCAAGATCATGCGTGCGCGGTTTGACGTGTTGTTCTCTGAAGCCACAGGGCAAACCCCTGAGAAAATCGCGGCAGATACGGCGCGGGATTTCTGGATGAGCGCGGCGGAGGCAATTGACTATGGCCTCGCAGGCAAAATCATTTCCAGCACGTCTGAGCTTGGGTGATCTTTTGGATTGGCTTGGGCCTTTGAAGGCCCAAGCTTGACTATTGGGCAGCTAGGTTCGGCACAGGGAGTCCACTTTTGAGGCTTTCCCAGGCGTCATACTGGGCAAGATAGACCTGCCCGGTCAGCTCATCGAGGAAATGCGAGCGCTTGAGACGATCCATAACGGGGCCTTTCACTTCGGACAGATGCATAGCGATGCCCATTTCACCTAGGCGCCGGTTCAGCTCTTCCAGCGTTTCAAGCGCGCTCATGTCGACCTCGTTCACCGCGGTGAACATCAACACCACATGCTTCAAGGGCTGATCACAGGTTACGCGGTTGAGGACATAGTCTTCGAGAAAGCGCGCATTGGCGAAGTACAGGCTTTCGTCCACGCGCAGTGTGACCAGATGGTCGTGTGTTTCCACATCATGCCGCAGAATGTTTCGAAAATGCTGGGTGTTGGGGACCAACCCAACCTCTGCAACATGCGGCCGCGACGTTTTGTAAAGGTGCAGGGCGATCGACAACAGAACACCGGCCGAGACACCGATCTCAACGCCAAATCCAAGCGTCAAAACAATGGTCGCTGCGACAGCCGAGAAGTCGACTTTTGAATAGCTCCACGCTTTGGGCAGGATCGAAAAATCAACCAGACTCAGCACCGCAACTATGATGGTGGCTGCAAGGGTGGCTTTGGGCAGAAACACCAATAGCGGCGTAAACAGCAGGGTCGCCATGGCAATCCCAATGGCGGTAAAGGCGCCCGCAGCGGGAGTTGCGGCCCCTGCATCAAAGTTGACCACTGAGCGAGAGAACCCCCCGGTTACAGGAAAGCCGCCCGACACTGCGCTGGCGACATTTGATGCACCCAGACCGATCAATTCCTGATCCGGGTCGATGCGCTGGCGCCGTTTGGCGGCGAGGGTTTGGGCCACAGAGACGGATTCCACAAAACCGATGATCGTGATCAGTAACGCCGAGAGGCCAAGCTGAGACCAGAGCTCAAAGGAAAAGCTGGGTAGGGTGAAAGGAGGGAGCCCGGTGGGCACGTCACCTACAATTTTCACCCCCCATGCATCCAATCCGAGCCCCCAGGTCACCAGTGTTGTGACAACTACGGCGGCCACAGGCCCGGCCTTGGCGAGAACCTCGGCCAGTTTAGGAGGAAGGCCAGCATTCAAGAGGAGGGGTTTCAGACCCTTGCGCACCCAGAACAGAAAGCTCAGGGCTGAGAGCCCAAGGATGAGCGTGATGGCATTGGTCTCGGCGAGATGGGCCCACATGGTCTGTGCCAATTCGACAAGCGTGTGGCCATGCATGTCGATGCCAAACAAATGTTTAAGCTGCGAGGCGGCAATCAAAACCCCGGATGCGGTTATAAAGCCTGCAATCACCGGGTGGGATAGGAAGTTTGCTAGGAACCCCAACCGGAAGGCCCCCATCGCCACAAGCATCACACCTGAGATGAATGCCAGCGTGACCGCCGCCATGGCGATGAGACGGGGATCGCTCAGCCCGAGATTGCCCACAGCGGCTGCGGTCATCAGCGAGACCACCGCAACGGGGCCAACGGCCAAGGCCCGCGACGTCCCAAAAACCGCGTAGGCCACAAGCGGTAAGATCGAGGCATACAACCCCATTTCTGCCGGCAGCCCTGCCAGAAGTGCATAGGCGAGCGATTGGGGGATCAACATGATTGTCACAATGATCGCGGCCACACCGTCTGCGATGGCGGTCTCGCGATTGTAGTCGCGCGCCCATGTCAGAATTGGCAGATATCGGGAAAAGGACATGGCAGTCTCCTAAGGGATGTCCTGCCATATATTCAGTAGTGTGAATTTGTAAAGTGTGATTTGGTGTTTTTTGAATATATCATGGTTCCCTCCCCGGCTCGGAGAGGGAGCATAGCTTTACTGCGCTGAAACGCGTTCAGGTTTGGCCAGCCATTCTTTGCCGCGCAGCATCGCCTTCCAATAGATTGGCGGCAAAAGTTGTTCTTTCAATAACCAGGCCGCTCGGGTTGGCTTGGTGCCATCGATGAGCCATTTCGGGAAAGAGGGCAGCAAGGTGCCCCCATAACCGAATTCCGCGAGAACAATTTTGCCGCGTTCCACCGTGAGAGGGCAAGAGCCATAGCCGTTGTATGAGGCACTGGGTGATTTGCCCGCGATATCATTTGCGATGTTTTCGGCGACAATGGGCGCCTGAATGCGCGCAGCAGCCGCGGTTTTCGCATTTGGTGCATTCATGACATCACCGAGGCTCCAGATATTGTCATAGACTTTATGGCGGAGCGTGTTCGGGTCCACATCAATCCAACCGGCGGCATCTGCAAGAGGCGATACCCGAATGAAATCTGGCGCCTTTTGAGGAGGGCAGACATGCATCATATCAAACTCGACCTGCACGTCGCGCGGGTCTGTTTCTGGTTCGGAAATGCGAAACGTCGCAGTTTTCCCGGGGCCATCAACGGCGATCAGATTGTGGTAGAAATTCAAAGACGCACGGTATTTTTTTACATAGCTTTCCAGTGCCGGGACGTAGTCCTTGATGCCAAATAGAACACCACCAGCATTCATGAACTGAATATTGATTTTGTCCAAGGTGCTGTTGCGAAACCAGTAATCGCCAGACAGGTACAAGGCTTTCTGCGGCGCCCCTGCGCATTTGATTGGCATTGGGGGCTGTGTGAACAACGCACGCCCGGATTTAAGCCCTTTGACCAACTCCCAAGTGTAGGGGGCAAGGTCATACCGGTAATTGGATGTCACGCCGTTTTTACCTAGCGTTTCGGTCAGGCCCTCGACGGCGCCCCAGTCAAGCTTGAGCCCGGGACAGACGATCAAACGATCATATTTTACGACGCGACATCCATCGAGCACCACCGCATTGTTTTCTGGTTCAAAGGCCGCCACCGCAGACCTGATCCAATGGACGCCGCGTGGGATCAGGCTTGCCATAGTGCGGGCAGTGGTCTGGGCTTCGAAAATACCGCCTCCGACCATGGTCCAGCCAGGTTGGTAATAGTGCACATCAGCAGGATCAAGCAGGGCGATCTCAAGCTCGGGTTGACGTGTGCGCAGGCTTGATGCGGCGGATATGCCCGCCGCGCCACCACCCACAACAACAACATCAAATTTGGCGTCACCAGTATCGGTTGGTGTCACACCGCCGTTGACGATCCGGCGGACCACCCCCGACATGTCAAAGCCTGCGGCTGAGGTCGTGGCCAGAATATCTGCTGGAGGAGATGTCTTGGCCTGACTTAATGACCAAAGCGTTGCCGAGCGTGTCCCTGTCCGGCAATAGGCGAGGACAGGGCCGGGCAATTCGCGCATCAGGGTGGCAAATTCCTCGGCGGCATCGTCTGTGACCACGCCACTGGTGACGGGCAGAAAACGGGCTTCAAGACCAAAGGCTTTGGCCGCGCGCGCGATTTCATCATAGAGCGGCTGATCTGCGCCTTCACCATCTGGACGATTGCAAAGGATGGCTCGGAACCCGGCGTGGGCAATCTGTGCAACGTCCTTGGTTTCGATCTGCGCCGCGACACTCAGTTCGTTGCTAATTTTCTTGAAATCCATTTGCCGCCCTCAGGTCTTCGAATCTATCGATGAAAATTTACATTCGACAGATTGAATTTGACATGCGGCAATTTGGGAGGCCCAACGTTACCGTTGGGCCTTTTGCTTTAAACGGCAGAGAAGCCAGCATCGAGGGCGGACAGAACCGTGTCGATCTCCGCCTCTGAAATTGTTAGCGGAGGTGACATGAGGATGTTGTGTGCCCCAAGGCGCACCATGGCACCCGCTTCATAGGCGGTTTGGTGGATTTTCTTCACGGTGTCATTGTCCATCGGCGTTTTTGCGGCTTTGTCACTGACCAGTTCAATGCCAGTCATAAGCCCATGTCCACCGCGCACATCACCGATGATGTCGTACTTCTGAGCGAGTTTCTGGACGCCTTCGAACAATTGTGTGCCACGGGCCGCGGCATTGGTTTTGAGATCAAGGCGCAGGGTTTCCTGCAAACAGGCCGTGACAGCAGCAGCGCCGACAGGATGCGCGGAATAGGTGTATCCGTGATAGATCCCGCCCCGTGCCGCGTCGGAATTTTCGAAGACCTCCGCAACTTTTCCGGAAATCAACGCGGCCCCTACAGGGAAATAGCCTGACGTGATACCTTTGGCGGTGCTCATCATATCCGGTTTGACACCCCAGTGACGTGCCCCAGACCAGTCGCCAGTTCGGCCAAAGCCGGTGATCACCTCATCTGCGATCAGCAAGATGCCGTAGCGGTCACAGATCTCGCGCATCAGCGGCATAAAGGTTTCGTGAGGAACAATCACGCCGCCCGCGCCTAGGATCGGCTCCATGATAAAGGCGGCGATGGTGCTGGGATCTTGGAACTGGATCTCATCCTCCATTGCCTGAGCAATAAGCTGTGCAAGCTGGGCCGGGTCGGTTTCATTATACGGATTGCGGTAGGTGTAAGGAGCGGGCAGGTGATGACAACCGGGCAGCAGCGGTTCATAGTTGATGCGGAAGCGGTTGTTGCCGTTCACTGATGCGCCACCAAAATGCGTGCCGTGGTAACCCTTTTTCAGCGACAGGAACTTGGTGCGGGTCGCTTCACCGCGAATGCGGTGGTACTGCCGGGCCAGTCGCAACACAGTTTCAACGGAATCCGATCCTCCTGAAGTAAAGAAGACCCGCTCGATGCCATCCTCAGCGAAGAATTCTTGAACGGTATAGGCAGCTTCGATGGCCGTTGGGTTGGAGGTGCCTGCAAAGGCGGAGTAGTAGGGCAGCTCGTGGAGCTGGCTGCTGATCGCCTCTTTGACCTTGGTGTTGGAATACCCGAGGTTCACACACCAGAGCCCGCCAACGGCATCCACGGCCTTGTGTCCGTCGATATCGGTGATGTTGACGCCTTCCGCCCCCGTGATGATTTTAGGCGGTGCGCTCTGCGCCTCACCCGGATGCCCCATCGGATGCCAGAGCTGTCGGGCGTTGTTTTCTTTGAGAAAATTTTGGTCTTTCATGAGATCTCTCCTGTCGGATTTGATCAAATCTTTCCACTGTGCCGCCTCTGTGTCCAGAGGAACCTGAGCGGAAAGTTTGGAAGACACAGAAAAAAGTAATGATCCAAAATTTGGAGAGACCAAAAGAAAACGCCGCCCAGAAGGACGGCGTTTCCGAAATCTGAAGGGGGCAGATTAGAAGCCCAGGCCTTCGTATTTCTTTTTGAACTTCGAAACACGGCCGCCCTGGTCGAGCAGGCGCGAGTTGCCGCCGGTCCATGCCGGGTGCACGGTGGGGTCGATGTCGAGAACAAGAGTGTCCCCTTCTTTGCCCCATGTGGTGCGGGTCTGGAACTCGGTGCCATCGGTCATTTTGACGGTCACAACGTGGTATTCGGGGTGCAGATCTTTTTTCATGACCGAGCTCCTTACGCGTTCGCGCCCTTGAGGGGCTTATAGTTGGAGTCTTCTGCGATACGGGCCGATTTACCACGACGCGAGCGCAGGTAGTACAGTTTGGAGCGACGGACGCGACCACGACGTACAACTTCGATGTATTCGATGTTGGTCGAGTGCAGCGGGAACACACGTTCTACGCCTTCACCAAACGAAATTTTGCGAACAGTGAACGAACCCGCGATGCCTTTGCCGTTTTTACGGCTGATGCATACACCTTCGTAGTTCTGAACACGGCTGCGCGAGCCTTCAGTCACTTTAAAGCCTACGCGAACGGTGTCGCCGGCTTTGAAATCGGGGATGTTTTTCCCCAGCGCAGCAACCTGCTCCGCTTCGAGCTGTGCGATCAGATCCATGTGATCTTCTCCTTTGATACGACGTGGTTTGCCCACGGATGATGTCTGGTCAGAGCTGCCCTCAAAGAGGAAAGAATTCACCAGCTGTTCTTTGTTGTGCTTCATCCCTCCGGGGAGGAAACAAAGCGCTTTCGCAAACACGAGTCGCCCCGGGCTTTGAAAGATGGGCCTCCTTACGGTTTTGTTGCTCGGAAAGCAAGCTTGAACCGGTGCAAAAAGAGGTCTGGTCGGTGGGATCATTCATCATTGAGGATATCCCGGTTCGGGAGCTTCTCGTACGAATCCGAGATGTTTCGGCGACGTGACTCTAGGGTGATTCCATAAGAAAAACGGTGGTGGCTCTGACATGAACGTGAATGCGCGTGAATTCGTCTTGCTGGTTGTTTGCTTAATTTGCAAAAACCACCAGAGGGTGATTCATAGACCGTATTGCTATCCTAAAGTATCGGATTCGATAGGTTGCGTGATCAGAGAGTAAAAATGTAGAGTTCGCTTAGATCAATTATACGATCTGAGTGGTGGGTAACGAGTTCAAATTTGAAATTTGCTGTGTTTGCAGGTTTTGGTTTGCGTGTAATCGGTGAGTAGTGAGTGTTGCGTAAAGAAATTATGCTTTTGTTATAGATACCTGAGCCAAGGTTTTTATTGGTAAATTCGTTAAATGGTAACTTGGATCCGTCACTCGGCTTTCTTGGCCCTAGTGAGTGGGGGCTTGATATATTGAGAGAAGAAACCTTTCACATCTTCTCTTGGTTCGGCCGAGTGGCGGTTATTTTGGGTAAGTTATTTTAGCTGCGCCGTGGTCTGTTTCAGACTGCGGCGCTTTTTACTTGGGGGGGCACAGGTTCAACTTGTAGCCATGATGCGTTGCAGAGAACCCTAGTGACTCATAAAATGTATGGGCGTCCTGGCGAGAGGCATCGGTTGTCAATTGGACCAGCCCGCAGTTGCGCGCGCGGCACGTGTCGATGGCCCATTCAAACATAACCCGTCCCAGACCTTTGCTGCGCAGGCCGCGCTGAACGCGAACCGATTCGATTTGGCCGCGCCACAGGCCTTTGCGCGATAGGCCGGGAATAAATGACAGTTGCAGCACACCCACCACGCCACTTTCCAACTCAGCCACTGCGAGATATTGGTTGGGATCTTCATCTATTGCGGTAAAAGCCGCGTCATAGACCGGATCAAAAGGTGGGCCCGCCGCTTCACGTGTTGAGCCCAAGGGATCATCTGCCAAAAGATCGACAATCACCTGCAGATCGTCTCGGCGTGCGGGACGCATTACGAGATTATTCATCATAGGCATCCCACAGGTCAGGGCGACGTTGTTTGGTCAGGTCTTTGCTGGCCTCGTGACGCCATTTTGCAATATCGCCATGATGGCCTGATAGCAAAACATCGGGAATGCGATGGCCGTTCCACTCTGCTGGTCGGGTGTATTGCGGATGTTCCAGCAACCCGTTTGAGTGGCTTTCTTCAACGGCACTTTCTGCATTGCCCAGAACGCCCGGCAGTAGCCGGATTGTGGCGTCCAACATGGCTTGCGCGGCGATTTCGCCTCCGGTCAGAACAAAGTCGCCCAGTGAAACCTCAGACACCCGGTAGTGATCCAGCACTCGTTGATCCACGCCTTCAAAACGTCCGCAGATCATGGTTACACCCGGCAACCGGGCCCAGTCGCGCGCCATCGCCTGATCAAACCGTTTGCCGCGCGGTGAGAGATAGACAATTGGGCCCGGTGCACGTGAGATTGCGTCTTCGATGGCCCGGCCCATCACATCAGG
Organism: Pelagimonas sp.; assembly: GCA_049116335.1. Lineage (GTDB taxonomy): Bacteria > Pseudomonadota > Alphaproteobacteria > Rhodobacterales > Rhodobacteraceae > CANMIH01. The sequence continues at coordinate 51,112 of JAGDYZ010000011.1, forward strand.
TCGCAACACCATACCCGCGCCGCCACCTGCAGGGGTGTCATCAACGTTGCGGTGTTTGCCCTCACCAAATTCACGCAGATTGGTGGTGTGCAGTTGCCAGATCCCGTCTTTGAGGGCTTTCCCGGTTAGGCTCGATCCCAAAACACCGGGGAAGGCTTCTGGAAATAGGGTGATCAAATGGGCGTGCCAGGCATGGGCCAGCTGAGGTGTTTCCCCCATCAGGTCGCGCGGTTTGAGCGAGGGCCGAATGGATTTACGGCCATGAGATTTGGGGGGTGGTGTATCAGAAGCAGCCATGTGCAACGCAATCCTTTGAGGGCATGCGACCGGGTGTACCAAAGGCAAATCAAAAAGGGGAGGGCCAAGCGACAAGGATAGGCTGCGTGGGCTCCTAGGGAAGGTAGTCAACGAGAACTGGCTGGGCGTTGATCTGACCGTTCTTCAAATCCCAATGTTCTCTGTTGCGGGCCGCACGTCCCAAGAGAGGAGTGAAGATCTTGTGGGGCACGGGATACTGAGTGGCACCGGTCAAGCGTGCGATGTTTGCGCACATGTTTTCCAGTTGAGCTTCGGATGATGTCGGGGTGGTCTCCGGGTCAAAACCAAGAACGTGACTTGTATATCCACCAGCATTCCACCGGCTGATCACATCGCGTACGCCAATCACAAACGACATATCGTTGTGCAAGGCCGCGGTGATCAAGATGTCGGATTCGGCAAGGCCGGTTAGAAAATGGGCTGCAGTTGCCCGATCGCAGTTGGGCTGCTGTAGGCACCAAATGGCTGCAGCGCGCTGTGCCGCGTCCTGTGGATTGTGGCAGGAGACCACAAAGTGCCACAGATCAGGGTCTGGTGCAGACAGCGTGCGTAGCGCTGTCAAAAGCGAGGGCATGCCCAACCCTGAGCGTTGGTGGCGAAACAGACATTGCGTTGCCAGATACGCTGCCTGTCCGCGATCCCAGGCGGCGCGTTTTTCGACAATCAGGTCAACGTCGTCTTTTAACGTTAAGACTGTGTCGGGACGGGCAAAGAACTGGGCAAGGCGACCCGCTTCACCGGGAGAGGCGCGCAGGGCCATGTTCAGAAGGTATAGCTCAAGCACTTCACACCCTCGCAGGGCTTGAATGCTGGGCGCTTTCCAGGCGTCGCAGAATCGCTTCAGAATGCGTGCGATTGCCAAATTGCGATCCGCAGGCGTACCGCCTTGCGGGCAAAAATGCAGCGCTTCGAGAATTTCAAGCTCGGCGCGCATAACGCTTTGCTCTGGCATGTTTTTGCGCTGCGCGGTGGGCAGTTTGGCGATGAGCAAAGAGGAGGTGTTGCGTCGTAGAACCGTTTCAGACGTTCTACGACGTAGTGAGGCCGCAAATGCAAGGACACTGCCCATTCCGCTCGCGGCGGATCCTGCGATCTGTGGGCCAAATGCAGGCAGGGGAAATACCAGAAACGCCAAAGGGACCAGCGCCAGACATGTCAGGAATATGCGCGTTGAAAGATCCACTTTAGCTCCCCTCGAGACTGCTTCTCATTGGGGCCAAATTTGGACGGAAATTGCGGCAATATCGTGGAGCATTTAGCCGAGATTTTCATGAAATCCCGTGTTCATGCGAACAGTGGCGGGGTTGTGCGGGGATTGTTCATCTCGACGCGACAATCTCGCGGGTGGAGGGCTCAATTGCGGCCACCAGGCGGCGAGGCGGATCTGAATTGAGGCGCGCTGCGGCAACTGATTCAGGCGCAACGCACCACCGGGCGTTCGATCAAATTAGTCAAAAAGACCATCAGGGGGATCTGCCACAATGCGCTTTGCGGTCAAATCCACTGTGGGCACAACAGCGAGTGTAAAGGGCAGCAGCACCGTTGCGCTTTGTCCCGGAACAAACAGTTCAAGCAGGTCAGAGGCCCCGTGATTCATGACGGCTTTGACCGTGCCAAGCAAGGCGCCACCCGTATCAAAAACCTCCAGCCCCATGAGATCGGAATGGTAGTATTCGTCGTCGGGCAAGTTCGGCAGATGCTCACGCGCAACATACAGCTGAACACCTTTTAGCGCATCGGCCTCTTCTTTTGTCGTGACGCCGGTCACGATGGCGGAAAAGCCGTTTTTCACCTCACGGGTCAGCTCAAATTCAAAGCTCCGCCCGTCTTCCGACGTCAAAGGGCTGTAGTCAGCGATCTCGTGAGGAATTGCGGTGAAGCTCTTGATGCGCACTTCGCCCTGTACGCCAAAGGCGCCAGCTATGGCCCCAACACAGATTTTGTCAGCCATGGGTGCCCCCTTATTTTCCCTGCGGGTTTTATCTCTGGCAGATGGTTTCGGACCAACGGCCCCCCAAGTCTTGGCAGAGTTTTGATTGTCTGTCGCGTTCAAAGAACAGGCCCGCAACAAAGGCCAGCATGAGAAGAACCGCCAGTCGGATCAGACGAAACATATCGGGGCCTCATGCGAAAGAAAGATGGGGCGCAGAGGCGCCCCATCATAAGCGTCACAGCAGAAATTACTCTTCTGCGGCGGCTTCTGCAGCTTCGGCAGCCTTGGCGGCTTTCTCTTCTGCGCGTTCCTGAGCTTTTTTGCCAGGAACAGCTTTCTTTGGGTTGCTGCGCTCTTTTTTCTCAACAACGCCGGCGGCTTCGAGGAAGCGCGACACACGGTCGGTGACCTGTGCGCCTTCACCCAGCCAGTACTGAACGCGCTCAACGTCCATTTTTACACGCTCTTCGCTGTCTTTCGGCAGCAGCGGGTTGTAGGTGCCCAGTTTCTCGATGAAACGGCCGTCGCGCGGCATGCGGCTGTCAGCTGCTACGATACGGTAGAAGGGGCGCTTTTTCGAACCGCCACGGGCCAGACGAAGTTTGATAGCCATGGGTTTTCTCCTTTAGATGGCTTGGTGACAGGGAGGAGCCTGTCAGGATTGGTGTTGTTTGTGGTGTTGGATGACTTCCTGAATGATGAAGTTCAGGAATTTCTTGGCGAACTCAGGATCGAGATCGGCCTGACCGGCCAGATCCTGAAGACGCGCAATTTGTTTCTCTTCCCGCGCCGGATCGGAGGGGGGGAGATCGTGTTCGGCTTTGAGAACACCCACGCTCTGGGTGTGTTTGAACCGCTCGGCCAGGGTGAAAACCAAGATGGCATCCAGCCGGTCAATGCTTTCACGGTGACCTTTCAGAAGGGCTGCGGCGCGGGCGATGGCGTCGGTGGTGTCAGTCAATGGCCCATCCTTTCGGCTTAAAGAGCGGATCTTGGTAATGTGCGATTTCCATATCGATGCCATGGCCCAGCTGGCTGTCGCGCAGCTGATCCAGGGGCGGATGGCGATAAACGGCGTCATGTCCGTCGACGGTTGCGGCGGCATGATCTTTGGTGCAGCCCAAACGTTCGGCCAGCCGGATGCTGTCGAGGTTTTTGGGGTCAATATAGCTCACGGCTGTGTCCCAGCCGAGGTCGTGATAGAAATACCGACGCACGCGATCCGCGGCCTCCAGTGCATAACCCTTGCCGCCTTTGTCCGGCCAGATGATCCAGGCGATCTCGCGTTCGGGCCATTTCGCAGGGAACCAGCCTCCGGCCATGCCAACGGTCTCATCGGTGTCTTTCAGATGGATCATCCACATGCCAAAACCGCGCACTTCCCAGTGACCGATCTCGGCGGCGTAGAGCATCCAAGCTTCATAGTCATTGAGCGGGCCACCCATGAACCGCGACCGGTATGAGGCAAATGTGGCTTTGAAGTTCGGATAATCTTCGGCCGCAGGTCCGCGCAGAACCAGACGCTGGGTTTCCAGAACGGGAATGTCACGATGCCCCATCAGTGCCCCCCCTTGTGATGACGAAAGACATAGGTTTCGCCGTCTTCTGGTTCGGCCTCAAGGTCGCGTGTCGCGCCCAGACGGTTCATAAGGCTGATGCAGCGATCGTTTTCTGGATCGACAAACGAGGCGACGCTGTCCCAGTTCAGACTGTCAAAGGCATAGTCGCGGGCGGCGATCATCGCTTCTTCGGCATAGCCCTGACCCTCGGCGCCTTCGGTCAGGAAGATACCGAGTTCGGGTTCTGGATCGTCGTATTCAAAGCCCAACAGGACAAAGCCCGCGGACGGGGTGGTCTGGGCGTCGATGGTCCACAGACCATGCCCATGCAACATCCAGCAGGCGGTGTAGTTGGTAAACTCAGCCCAGGCCTCGGCGCGGTTGAACGGACCGCCCATCAGAATTGCACGGTCGGATTCAAGGATCTTGGCGAAGGCTTTGAAATCATAAATACGCGGCGCCCGCAGCTGCAGCCGGCGGGTGTCCAACGCGGGAATACGGCCACCAAGACGTGCGGCTTGACGTGCGGCGGGTCCGGGGTAATGGCGTTCGCAGGGAGCGGTCTGAGGCGCGTTCTGGTTCATCGCAGCACCTCGGCCGGTGCAGGATGACGCCACATCTCGGTCACGCCCATATTGTCGTTGTCGTAGGTCTTTTCGGGCGCGGCCCCTAGACGTTTGGCCAACGCCTGCGAGCGGATGTTGTCCAGCACGATGTTCGAGGTCAGCGTGGTGAACCCTAGATCCTGATAGGCCCATTGGCGCACACGGGTGGCGGCCTCAAAGGCAATCCCACGCCGTTCGAACCCATCAAATACAACCCAGCCCATTTCAGGTTCGGGCCAGCCTTCGGGGTTCCAGATCCCACACAGACCAGCGGGCTGACCGCTGTCTTTGGTCTCGATGGTGAAATAGCCGTAGCCATGGATGTGCCAGTGGCCGATGCTCAGTGCTTGCCAGCGCCAGGCCTGCGGACGGTTGTCGTAATAGCCAAACCCTTTGGCACGCTCTTCATTCATCATGAAGGCGATCACGTGATCCATATCGCGATCTTCTGGCCCACGCAGGATCAGGTTTTCGGTTTCCAGTCGGGGCGCGTTGGTGAGGCTCATGCGTAAGCCTCCGGGCTGCCATCGCTGTCCGCCGTGTGGCGATAGACAGTGGTCTCATCAGGTGTTTCACCCTCAGGAAGGGTGGCATCCGCATCGATAGTTGCGCCAAGGCGATTGGCGAGAGCGATCGAACGGGCATTGGCCGGAGAGATATACGAGACCAATGTCTCGAAGCCATTGCTCCAGGCCCATGTCAGCGCAGCCAAAGCAGCCTCAGACGCATAGCCCTTGCCCTCGGCCGCTTCCAGAAGGGTCCAACCCATCTCGGCTTCGGGGTAATGCGGTGGCTTGCTGATGCTGATCTGACCGAGGAAGTCACCTTTCTTGGTCTCAATCCCCCAGGCGCCAAAGCCAAGAAGATCCCACATACCAACTTCAGAAGCCAACCAACGCCAGGCGTCTTTGCTTGGAACGGGGCCATCCATGTGAATGGCACGCTCACCGCCAAGCAGAACGCAGAGTGCGTCAAGATCCGCCATGGTGTGACCGCGCAGGCGCAGGCGTGGGGTTTCAATTATAGGCGCAGCCATTATGCGGCCTCCTTGCGGAGGTAATAGGTCTGGGCCTCTGGCCAGCGTATCGGGCCGGGTTCGTCGGATCGAACGGCTCCAACACGGGCTGCCATGCGGTGTGAGTTGGCGTTGCTGGGATCAATGCAGACCTTCAGGGCAGGCCAGTCACAATCGGTGAGCAAATGGTCGATCACAGCACGCACGGCTTCGGTGGCGAGCCCCTGATCTAGGGCGCTGTCATCCCACAGGGTCCAGGTCAATTCAGGTGTGCCACCAAAGGTGTCCAATGGACCACAATGACCGATTGGGCGACCGTCTAGGGTGATCACATAGCGGCCCCAACCGCGCAATTCCCAATGGCCGATCATCGCGGCCAGTTTGTCAAAGGCCTTGGCCTCATCAAACGGTCCCCCAACCGAAGTCGCACGCGCGCTCACGGCAAAAGCCGTGTAAGCCGCCAGATCGGATGCGATCGGCTGGCGCAGCGTCAGGCGCGCGGTGGTGAGGGAGCGTGCAACCATTGAGGCTTACTTCTTTTTACCAAAGCCCGAGAGACCAGGGGGCAGGCCCATGCCGCCACCCAGACCCGGCAGGCCACCGGGCATTTTGGCGCCAAGCTGTTTGGCCGCGGCTTCCATAGCGGCCGGATCCATCTTCGACGGGTCCATACCTGCCATATCCGCAGGCATGCCACCTTTGCCGAACATGCCCTTCATGGCCTGTTTCAGCATGCCGCCTTTGCCCATCTTGCCCATTTTCTTCATCATATCGGACATCTGGCGCTGCATTTTCAGCAGCTTGTTCAGGTCTGACACCTGCATGCCGGCACCTGCGGCAATCCGCTTTTTGCGGCTGGCCTGAAGAATTTGAGGGTTGGCGCGTTCTTTCTTGGTCATCGAATTGACGAGAGCAATCTGTTGGCGCAGCACTTTGTCATCCAGACCGGCATCGCCAACCTGTTTGGCCATTTTGCCCATGCCCGGCATCATTTGCATCATGCCTTCCATGCCGCCCATCTTGATCATCTGCTCAAGCTGCATCTTCAGGTCGTTCATATTGAACTGACCCTTCTGGAAGCGCTTCATCATGCGCTCGGCCTGTTCGACCTCAAGTGTTTCCTGCGCTTTCTCGACCAGAGCAACAATGTCACCCATACCGAGAATACGGCCCGCAACCCGATCAGGCTCAAAGGTTTCAAGCGCGTCCATTTTTTCGCCAAGACCGACGAATTTGATGGGTTTGCCGGTGACGGCGCGCATCGAAAGCGCCGCACCGCCGCGACCATCCCCGTCCATACGAGTGAGGACGACACCGGAAATGCCAACGCGCTCGTCAAAGTTCTCGGCGGTGTGCACGGCGTCCTGACCGGTCAGACCGTCGACAACCAGAATGGTTTCACGGGGATTGGCGACATCGCGTACCGCTTCGACCTGTTGCATCAGCTCTTCGTCGATCGACAGACGACCGGCAGTATCGAGCATATAGACGTCATAGCCCCCAAGCGCGGCCTGCGTTTTGGCGCGTTTGGCGATGGTAACGGGATCTTCGCCTTTGACGATAGGCAGTGTGTCGACATCCACCTGTTTGCCCAAAATGGCCAACTGTTCCATCGCCGCCGGGCGGTTGACGTCCAGCGAGGCCATCAGAACTTTTTTGCCGTCGCGTTCTTTCAGGCGTTTGGCCAGCTTCGCGGTGGTGGTGGTTTTACCTGAGCCCTGAAGGCCGACCATCAGGATAGGGGCGGGCGGGCTGTCGATGCGCAGCGTGCCGGGATCACCTTCACCTGCCAGTGTCGCGATCAACTCGTCATGAACGATTTTGACAACCTGCTGGCCGGGGGTAACCGATTTGGTGACGGCCTGACCTGTGGCCTTTTTCTCGACGGCTTTGATGAACTGGCGCGCAACGGGTAGCGAAACGTCGGCCTCAAGCAGGGCGACGCGCACTTCGCGCAGGGCGGTTTTTACGTCATCGGCGCTCAACGCACCTTGTTTGGTCAGCCGATCAAAGACGCCGCCAAGGCGTTCGGACAGATTTTCAAACATAGTGCGGCCTCCTGTGCCGATTGAAGTCATGAACTGGCTTTAACTTAGGGACTGCAGGCCACAAAAAGAAGCCGGTCGCGCCAAGTCAAACCAGGGCAATGCACGAAAGCCCCCGTGGGCGCAACGCGCTGACGGAGGGCGATCCCGGACAAAGCCAAGGGACCGGAAGATTCGCACTCTTCCGGAAGTTAGATTTGCCTTATCGGGTCAGTCTGGGTGAGTCAAGAAAGACAGGGGTTGGCCCGGGAATACGGAACTTGAATGCAACAAAGATGTGGCAGATTGCGACGGAGGTGGTTGCAATTCACGTAATATCCCACATCTAGTGCGGGACAAGGGAAACAGGTGCTTCATGGACAACTGGGATGAGATCAGGACGGCCTTTCACGTGGCACGTCTTGGCACGGTGAGCGGCGCAGCGGAAATTCTGGGCGTTCACCACGCAACGGTAATCCGTCATATCGACGCTTTGGAAGGTCGCTTGGGCATCAAATTGTTCCAGCGCCATGCGCGTGGATACACATCGACCGAAGCGGGGCAGGATCTGCTGCGTGTGGCGCAGACCACAGACGATCAATTTCAACAACTCGAAGGGCGCATCAAGGGGCGCGGCAGCGATGTTTCTGGCGAGCTGATGGTGACATCACTGGTGTCATTTGCGCCGATGATTGTCCCTGCGCTTGTGACATTTCGACAGAAATACCCCGATGTTCTTGTGCGCTATCTGACCGGCGACCGGGTGTTCCGGCTTGAGTATGGTGAGGCGCATGTGGCGATCCGGGCCGGAGCCGCACCGTCAGAACCTGACAATGTGGTGCAACCTTTCTGTCATCAGGATCTGGGCCTGTTTGCCGCGTCGAGCTATATCGAGCAGTTCGGCAAACCGTCTAATGAAGCCGAGATGAAAGACCATTGGTTTGTGTCTCACGACAACCTCGACAACCGTGCTCCGTTCAACAAATGGCTGCGCGCGCATGTGCCCGAAGATCGGATGATTTTCCGAGGCACCGATTGGCGCGTGATTGAAACGGCTGTTCTGAGTGGCGCGGGGATCGGGTTTTTCAATGCGCGTGAAGCCCTGCAATACCCGGATCTTATTCAGGTGATGGAACCACGTGAAGAATGGCGCGCGCCGTTGTGGCTTGTCACGCACGTAGATTTGCATAGAACTGCGAAGGTCCAGGCCTTTGTGCAACACCTTAAAGAGTACATCGGGCCAGACTGTATGAAATGATCAGGGCCAGATCTCTATGACAGAAGTGCAGCGCGGTCACATTGCCATGTTGGGGTTTGCCATCATGGTTTCGGGATCTTTTTCCCTTGGCGGGATGGCTGCGCCTTTTGTCGATCCTGCTGCGCTGAACGCGGTGCGGTTTGTAATTGCCGCGTCGGTTATGGGGGCGGCGGTCTGGATTACAGGGGGGATCACACGACAGGTTTTTGAGGCCCCCTGGCGCTACTTTGCTTTGGCGGGGCTGTTTGCCTTCTATTTCGTCACAATGTTCGAAGGGCTCAAAACCGCTGAGCCCGTAAGCATGGCGGCGGTCTTCACACTGAATCCCGCGCTGACGGCCGTTCTCAGTTATCTGTTGTTGCGGCAGCTCACGACTATGCGCATGGCTCTTGCCATTGCGGTTGGTGGTGTTGGGGCCCTTTGGGTCATTTTCCGAGCTGATATCTCGGCGGTGATGGCTTTTGAACCCGGCCGCGGTGAGGCGATCTATTTCTGGGGCTGTATCGCACATGCCCTCTATTCCCCGTTGTTGCGCAAACTTAATCGGGGTGAGCCTGCTTTGGCCTTCACCGCGGGTATACTGGTGGCGGGAGCTATCATCCTGACGGTGATCGGAGCGCCGGCGATTTTGGCGACCAACTGGTTGGCGCTGCCGGGAATCGTATGGATGACGATTTTCTACACCGCACTCATTGCCACCGCGCTGACATTTCTGGTGATCCGCTATGCGACGCTGCGCCTGCCATCTGCCAAGGTCATGGCCTACACTTATATCGTGCCAAACTTTGTTATTCTGTGGGAGTTGGCGCTGGGGCAATCGGTGCCATCGGCTTTGATCCTGCCGGGGGTGGTCTTAACCGCATTGTCTTTGTTGATGCTGTTGAAAGATGAAGAGCGCGCCGAGCCCGTGCCGGGATAAGGTCCCTATATTAGCTTTCGTCAAGTTCCTGTTCGAGGAACTTTTCAAATGCATCCAGATTGATGGCTTCGAACTCGCCAAAACTCTGCATCCAGACCGAAGCTTCCCGCAGGGCGTCAGGTTCCAACTTGCACCACTTCACCCGTCCGCGTTTTTCCTGACTGATCAATCCGGCCGCCGCAAGGATCGTCAGATGTTTGGAAATGGCGGCCAAAGACATCTCAAAGGGATCGGCCACATCTGTTACGGCCATATCATCCTCAAGCAGCATTGATAGGATGCGGCGGCGGGTTGGGTCGGCCAGTGCGGCGAATATGGTGTCGAGTGAGGCTTGCATTGCTCAGAGACATAGCCTGCGTCATCTGAAAGGGGAAGGTCACAGGCGTGGATGTATGAAGGGATCCTCCGAGGGCAGGCGTAGGTTTCGCCAGGCTTGTTGATGCTGCGTCAGGCCAATATCTTTGGCCATTCTGTCATTCACCTTAGGAGCATCGTACCATGGTGTGCGAAACAAGGCACGGAGGGGCGTGGAGATAAACGTCAGACGGCGGACAAAACGAGACCGCTCACGCTGGGGCGTGTTTAATGAAAAAAGTGTCATGTCGGGGGCCTTTGTTGGGATTGCTCCAATCTATCTCGTCGATTTTTTCTTCACAAATGCCAAGAATTGAGGATTTATGTGCTAAAAAGGCACGGAAATGACGCGACCTCTTCCTCCTCTGAATGCTCTGCGCGCCTTTGAGGCCGCAGGACGCCACGAAAACTTTAGCCGTGCAGCCGAGGAACTTGGCGTGGCGCATTCCGCGATAAGCCGCCATGTCAGAGGCTTGGAACATCGCTTGGGCGTGCAGCTGTTTCGCGATTTAAGGCGCGGCGTAGAACTCACGTCAGACGGGCAGGGCTATCTGGCGCGCATTACACCCGCTCTCGATGCGATTTCTGAAGCAACGGATGAGGTGGGCGGGGTGCCCGAAGGGCGAGTGACAATCAGCAGCGAACCTCTGTTTGCTCAAAAGGTTCTCATGCCACGATTATCCTCGCTCTATGATGCGTTCCCTGAGATAGATCTGCGCATCGAGGCCACAACCAATCTTGCTGATATGACGCGATACGAGGCGGATCTTGCGGTGCGCTTTGCCCATCGCGGTGTTCTGGATGTGCCATCCGAGCTGCTCAGCGACAGACCGCTTTACCCATTCGCTGCACCAACTTTGCGCCCGGAAGGGTGGACAGAGCCTGATCAACTTCTTGCCTACCGTAGGTATGTCGAAAGGGATGGAGATACATGGGCCCGGTGGGCGCGGCTTGCCGGAAGTGATGGGCATTTCGATGCCCCGGCGTGGCGATTGGAAACACGCATGTCTCTCGATGCTGCCATTCTTGGGTTGGGTGTCTATCTCGGCTCCGAGGAATGTGTGGCGGATGATCTGCGTACGGGGCGGCTGGTGCGCTGCTTCGACATCGGTCTGGCCGATGGCGCCTATCATCTCGTTCCTCGAGAAGGGGGCATGCGGCGTAAGGCGGTGCGCGCAACTTACACCTGGCTGATGGAGGGAACCGAAGCATTCCGCAGCGTCTCAGAGTAACTTAACTGTCGGGTTGAATATGCGTTTTCGTCGCCTTTTGCGCAAATATTCCCTGCGACGTAATCACATCAGTTTTCGGGCGGATGGCAAAACTGTTTGAAAACAAGGCCTTGATGTCGAGAATTTCAAGCTTAACGGCCTGTTGACTCAGAGGCCCCAGCACCTTAGCAAGCCCGTGAACTCCACTGGGGCGACGTTTCGTGAGCGACACCGATCCAAATCGTAAGATGGAAGAGCTCGAAGCTAAGCTCGATGCGATGAAAAAAGCGCATCAGCCCGAAAAGGCGCACCAGGAAGAGCACTATTCTCAGGCCAACATGGCCTGGCGCATGGTGACAGAGATGGTGGCTGGTCTTGGGATCGGCTTTGGCATCGGATACGGGCTTGACGCGCTTTTGGGCACGACACCGTTTCTTATGGTGCTGTTTACATTGTTGGGCATCGGCGCCGGCATCAACGTGATGCTGCGTACCGCGAAAGAGTTCCAACAGAAAGCAAACGCGCCGACGGGCGCAGAAGATATGAGCCCCTCAGGGGCAGGGGACAAAGGGGACGGCAATGGCGACTGAAACGCACGGCGCAGACAAAGCAGCAGAGGCAGGCGGTCTCGTCTTCCATCCGATGGATCAGTTCATCGTTAAGCCGCTGTTTGGCGATGGCGCGGTTGGGATGTTCACCATCACCAACGTGACCCTGTGGCTGTTCCTCGCAATTGTGACCATCACCATCATGATGGTTGTCGGCACCTCGCGCCGCGCAATCGTTCCCTCGCGTAGCCAGTCGGTTGCAGAGATGGCTTATGGCTTCATCCACAAAATGGTTGAAGACGTGGCTGGCAAGGACGGTCTGGTGTACTTCCCCTACATCATGACCCTGTTCATGTTCATCGTCACCGCCAACTTCCTGGGTCTGATCCCCATGAGCTTCACCACCACCTCGCACTTTGCAGTGACCGTGGTTCTGGCTCTGGCCGTGTTCCTGACCGTAACCATCCTTGGTTTTGTCAAAAACGGCGCGGGCTTCCTGAGCCTGTTCTGGCCGAGCTCAGCGCCTGCTCCGCTGCGTCCGGTTCTGGCGATCATCGAACTGATCTCGTACTTCGTGCGCCCGGTCAGCCACTCGATCCGTCTTGCAGGTAACGTTATGGCGGGCCACGCGGTTATCAAAGTGTTCGCAGGCTTCGCTGCCGTCGCCGCGATCTCACCGCTGACCATCGTCGCGATCACCGCCATGTATGGCTTGGAAATTCTGGTGGCCTTCATTCAGGCCTACGTCTTCACCATCCTGACATGCGTCTACCTGAAAGACGCTCTGCACCCGGCGCACTAAACCGGCGACGCAGGTCACACACAAAGTTACTCGAGCCTGAGGCAACCTTGGGCTCGCCCGAAACACCAAGAACGCAACTTCCAAAAATCGTAAGGAGATTCACCATGGAAGGTCAACTCGCACACATCGGCGCAGGTCTCGCAGGTCTGGGTACTGGTCTCGCAGCTCTGGGTGTTGGCAACGTTGCTGCCAACTTCCTGGCCGGCGCACTGCGCAACCCCTCGGCAGCTGCTTCGCAGACTGCAACTCTCTTCATCGGCATCGCGTTTGCAGAAGCCCTGGGCATCTTCTCGTTCCTGGTTGCTCTGCTGCTGATGTTCGCCGTCTAATCCACGGAACTTAAGATCCTTACGCGCGGGCGGTTTGGCCAAAGTCAAACCGCCCGATCGATCTAATTGAAGTTCCGACGGAGGACGACATGGCGACCGAATCGCACGGAGCCGCATCAGACGTTGTCAGCGCCTGTCTCGACGCAAACGGCTCGGCACTTGGTATGCCGCAGTTGTGCGGTGAGTGGGTCTGGAACCAGGTGTTTTGGCTCGTCATCGCCCTAGTGGTGATCTATTTTGTTCTGGCACGCATCGCGTTGCCGCGGATTGCCTCCGTACTGGCGGAACGTCAGGGAACAATCACAAATGATATCGCTGCAGCGGAAGAGCTGAAGCGCAAGGCCAAGGAGGCCGAAGCCGCCTATGAACAGGCGCTGGCAGATGCACGCTCCGAAGCTCAGGCCATTGCGCAGAAGACACGCGACGCGATCAAAGCTGATCTCGATAAAGCACTGGCTAAGGCCGATGTAGAGATTGGTGAGAAAACTGCTGAATCGGAAAAGGCAATTGCCGAAATCCGTGCCTCAGCACTGGAAAATGTTGAAGTTGTGGCAAAAGACACCGCTGAAGCCATTGTTGCCGCCCTGGGTGGTAAGGTTGATGCGGGCAAAGTTGCAACAGCTGTAGCAAGCCGGATGAAAGGGTAAGACAATGCGTAAATTGATCCTTCCCGCTCTGCTTGGCCTTTCGGCCAGCCCGGCGTTCGCTGCAAGTGGTCCCTTCTTTTCGCTCGGCAATACCGACTTCGTAGTGTTGCTTGGCTTCCTCCTGTTCCTCGCGATCCTCGTGTACTTCAAAGTACCGGGTATGTTGGGTGGAATGCTGGACAACCGGGCCACAGACATCCGCAACGAGCTTGATGAAGCCCGTGCTCTGCGTGAAGAAGCTCAGACGCTGCTTGCCAGCTACGAGCGCAAATCGCGTGAAGTTCAGGACCAGGCAGACCGCATCGTGGCTTCGGCCAAGACCGAAGCGGAAGCCGCTGCTGTTCAGGCACGTGAAGATCTGAAAGTTTCGATCGAACGCCGTCTGGCCGCCGCTCAGGCTCAGATTGCTTCGGCAGAAGCTTCGGCTGTGAAAGAGGTTCGTGACCTTGCCGCTCAGGTGGCAATTGGTGCCGCAACTGATGTTGTTGCCGACCAGATGACCGCTGCTGAGGCGGGCAAGCTGATCGACACATCGATCGCCGAAGTGGGTGCAAAGCTGCACTAAGCGGTTAACACAGTACTTTGAAACAGGCCCGGCCATTTGGCTGGGCCTTTTCTGTTTCGATATGCGGCGCAACCGCCACGTTGGAATGTAGACAGATGGCGGGTGTCTTTTCTTGACGTTGATCACAAGATACGGTTGAACCGGCACTCCACAGGTGGAACATGTGGGGCAAAGAAGGGGTCAAACGTGGCGCATATCATTGTTGTCGGAAACGAAAAGGGCGGCGCTGGTAAGTCGACGGTCTCGATGCATGTGGCAACGGCTCTGGCCCGCATGGGGCACCGCACCGGTTGTTTGGATCTCGACCTTCGCCAGAAAAGCATGGGGCGCTATCTCGACAACCGTCGCAAGCATCTTGAAAGCCTTGAGGTCGAGCTTCCAACGCCGATCTACATGGATCTACCTGAGGTCGACAAAGCGGCGCTGGCACCGGGTGAAAACGCCTTTGATCATCGTCTATCCCAGGCTGTGGCCGCACTCGAGGCTGAATGTGATTTTATCATTATTGACTGCCCGGGGTCTCATACCCGTCTCAGCCAGGTGGCGCATTCCCTTGCCGATACACTGATCACACCCTTGAACGACAGCTTTGTCGATTTCGATCTCTTGGCCCGGATCGACAATGATGGCGAAAAGATTTTGGGGCCGTCGGTCTATTCCGAAATGGTTTGGTCCGCGCGGCAGTTGCGCGCTCAGGCCGGACTGGCGCCCATCGACTGGATCGTGTTGCGCAATCGTCTGGGTGCCCAGCAGATGGTCAACAAGGCCAAGATGGAAAAGGCGTTGGATCGCCTGTCCAAGCGGATCGGGTTCCGTATTGCGCCGGGCTTTTCCGAACGGGTCATTTTCCGCGAGCTGTTCCCACGTGGCCTGACTTTGCTGGACCTCAAAGATGTCGGGGTGAAACAGCTCAATATCTCGAACGTCGCTGCGCGACAGGAGCTTCGAGATTTGATGAAAACCATCGAACTTCCAGATGTCGACATCAACTTCTAAATGACAAAGCCCCGGTCAGTTCCGGGGCTTTGTTTGTTTCTAGAGCTTGTATTATTCGGCCGGGATGGCCTGCGCTGTTGTCCGGCCAAAGTGCTGGCGGCCAAGCCGCAGTACTAGCAGGATTGCGATGGCCTGGGCGATCAGGGCGATGCCGGTCACCGACCAATACGCCACGCCAAACTTTGTGATGAGACCAGCGGCAACCAGACCTTTGTTGGTGAAGAAGTGGATCATCACCGAAAGCGCAACGGCGGGACAGACAAGAGCGTAGGAGCCGGGTGAGGTTTTTGGCCCCATGACAAAGTCCGTGAAATAGCCCTGCGCCTTGAGAACAACAGCGCCCAACCCAAGGAACGCAATCTGGATGCCAAGTAGTCGCGCTAGCAGCCCCATGGTTTCTCCGTTGCTAGTATGAACGTCAAAGGTTGTGTGCAACCCGTGGTTCTGGCGTAGAAGCATAATCCCCAGAACGGTGACAATCGGGACAATAATCATCAGGGTCGGCCCAGCTTCGCGCGCCGTGCCATGTTGCAGCATCGACGCAAAGGCGGTGGCGGCGGCCAACAGTGTATAGAGAACCGCAATGGTGCCCAGGAACGTCGACAGAATGAAAGCCACGCCGACGGTAGCAGGATTCGTGCTCATCGCTGCAGGTGCAGAGAACCCAACGGCAATCATTGACACAGCAAAGGCAGGAAGCAACTGAGCAAATGAGTTGTGCGCTGTGACATCAAACACGCCACCCTGCGACAAGACCCGGCCCAAGAAGGCGCCAATCATGCGAAGGGCAAGAAGGGCAAGCAGGGTGAATGCAACAAGCGCCAGAGGAAAGAGATATTCGACGATCGACCAAAGGCCGGGCACAAAGACGAGGCCCACAATGAACAGTGTATTCACGGTCATTGCTGCCGCAAGGGGCATGGCCAAGAGGGTCGATTCTGCGTTCGAATTACGCAAAGCGGTGTAGGCGTCCGTCTGTTTGAACGCGGCGTAGGCGCTGAGGTTCCAGAGCAAAAGCCGCACATTTGTGAAGGCAAAAAAGGCGATGCCTGCCATGGCCACAACGATTGTAAACTGCATTCCAACAGACCCGCCTGAAACGACTGCCATCAGATCTTCGAAGACCGGAACCGGGCGACCTTTGTGTGGGACCCAAAACATCAGGTACATAAAAAACGTGACCGAAAGACCACCGGCGCCAAGCGAGGCGAGAAAATAGAGCGGTGACCACGTGTCAGCGGGGCGTGTGGTGGGGGAGGACATGGGAAACTCCTAACATTCCAAAACTAGAATGTAATATACATTCGAAAATAGGAATGTAAAGACCTATGCGAGTTACTGCGAGGCAATGGGGCACTCCGCCAGATCACGCGCAATATCTTGTGGACAACTGGCGGTGATCCGCCAAATGGGCGGGCTCTGGCGTTGACCGGGCTCAATGTAACAGGCAAATTATGCCTCTTACTTGACGAGGATGCCCCGCTTGCAGTTCAACAAGCTTCGCCTGACCGGCTTTAAAAGTTTCGTAGATCCCACGGATCTGGTGATCGCCAATGGGCTGACCGGGGTTGTCGGACCAAACGGCTGTGGCAAATCCAACCTGCTTGAAGCGCTCCGCTGGGTCATGGGTGAAAACCGCCCGACAGCCATGCGTGGCGGGGGCATGGAAGACGTCATCTTTGCCGGGGCGGCCAGCCGACCGGCGAAAAACTTTGCCGAAGTGAGCCTGTCTATCGACAACAGCGACCGTCTCGCGCCCGCGGGGTTCAACGACAGCGACGGGCTCGACATTGTGCGCCGGATCACGCGAGACGTGGGGTCCGCTTACAAGGTGAATTCGAAAGACACCCGCGCCCGCGATGTGCAGATGTTGTTCGCGGATGCCGGAACCGGGTCGCAGTCTCCGGCAATGGTGCGTCAGGGGCAGATTGCCGAATTGATCAACGCCAAACCAAAAAACCGTCGCAAGGTTCTGGAAGATGCGGCGGGGATCGGTGGGTTGTACCAGCGTCGCCACGAAGCCGAGTTGAAACTGAAAAACACCGAAGCCAATCTTCTGCGTGTCGATGACGTGGTTGAGCAATTGGCTGGTCAGCTTTCACAATTGGCCCGTCAGGCCCGGCAGGCGGCCAAGTATCGGGCGATTGGCGAAGAGCTACGACAGGCTGAAGGGCAACTGTTGTATCGGCGTTGGAAAGAAGCCGATCTTTCGTGTGAGGTGGCTGAGCAAGACCGCAAAGATAAGGCCAGTATTGCTGCCCAGGCGGAGGCCCTCGTCGTCTCAGCTTCAAATGCATTAGCGCAGGCAGAAGAGGCTCTGCCGCCACTGCGTGAGGAAGAGGCCATTGCCTCTGCCATCCTTCAACGGCTCAAGGTTCAGCGGGACACAATCGCAGATCAGGAAAAACGCGCGCGTGCGTTGATAGAGACTTTGACGGCTCGCATTGCTCAGCTTGATCGCGATATGGGGCGTGAGAGCGGATTGAATAAGGATGCGGGCGAAACACTGGCCCGGCTGCAGGCAGAGGCAAAGGAACTCGCCGCCGAAGAAGAAGGGTTTGAAGACCGGTTGGTCGATGCCAGTGACCTTGCCGCCGAAGCTTTGACAGTGCTGCAAGCGCGCGAGGCGGATCTGACCGAACAAACCGATCATCTCGCCCGTTTGGGAGCTAAACACCAATCCGCGCAACGTTTTTTGGCGGACAGCAGAAAAACACTGGACCGCACGGAAACCGAAGCAGAGCGGGCGCGGCAGGCTGTGGCTCAGGCAACCGAGGCGCTCACTGCGGCCAAAGCTGCGGCAGAGGCGGAAATTCAGGCACAGGCAGAGACGCAGGCTATGGCAGAGCGCGCTGATCGCCTGTTGGCTGATGCGGAAACAGCCCGAGCCGACACTCAGAGCAGAGAAGCCGAGGCGCGCGCCGAGCGGTCACAATCCGAAGGGGAAATGACTGCGCTGCAGGCCGAAGTCACCGCCTTGGCGCGCCTGCTGGACCGTGACACGGCAGAGGGTGGCCAGATTATGGACCGTCTGCAGGTGGAGCAGGGGTTTGAAAAGGCGCTTGGTGCGGCTTTGGCGGATGACCTCCGCGCACCGGAGGTCGATGGGGACGGGCCGTCCGGTTGGTCGGTTCTACCGGCTTACGACGTCACCCAAACACTGCCTCAACATGTCACGGCCCTGACGCAACATGTTTCCGTGCCAGATGTGCTGGAGCGTCGCATGAGCCAGATTGGTCTGGTTGCGGCAGAGGACGGCCCCCGTTTGCAGCCCCTGTTGAAGCCGGGCCAGCGTTTGGTGTCTTTGGACGGGGATCTCTGGCGTTGGGATGGGTTTCGGGCCTGGGCCGAAGATCAACCTTCGGCGGCAGCGCTGCGCCTTGAGCAGATCAACCGCCTTGAGGCCCTAAAACAAGAAATGGCTGCGGCAACGGCGCGGTTGGACGGAACGCGCGCCGCGCATGACGCGTTGGTGGCACGTCTAAGCGAACTGACCGCAGCGGACAAAGCCGCGCGCGAGGCCCGCCGCGATGCGGATCTGGCGCTGACTCAGGCCACCCGTGGATTGAACCGCGCAGAGGGTGATCGGGATCTGGCAGAAAGCAAGCTTGAAAGTGCAAGCCTGTCCGTGCGGCGTTTTGAAGATGAAGCTGGCGCGGCACGGGCGCAATTGGCCGAAGCAGAACGCGCTGTTGCCGGATTGGAAGACCTGGACGCCACGCGCGCGCAGGTGGCGGATATCAAATTGACGGTAGAGGCCGCGCGGATGACCATGATGGCGCGCCGATCGGCCCATGATGAGTTGAAACGCGACGGCGCGGCGCGGCGCACCCGTATCGCGCAGGTCGAAAAAGATCTGGTGGGCTGGCGCGCCCGTTTGGACACCGCCGAGAAACACGCGGCTGAGCTCGCCCAACGCAAAGCGCAGAGCGAAGCAGAGTTGGCTGAGGCGGCCTCACTGCCCGATGGGTTGGTTGCGGAACGTCAGGAGTTGGCAGGCCGAATCGACAGCGCCGAGACGCGCCGGACAGCTGCCACCGCTGCCCTGACTTCCGGAGAAACGGCCCGTCGCGAAGCACAGACGGCCGAACGTGAGTCTGAGAAAAAGGCGGGTGAGGCCCGCGAGGTGCGTGCCCGCGCCGAGGCGCGTTCTGAGGCCGCCGTCGAAGTGGTTACCGCCGCAGCCGCCCGGATCATGGAAGATCTTGACCTGACCCCAGAGGCGCTTTTTGCGACGCTGGATTGCAACGACGACATGCCGAAAGCGGATCAGATCGAAGGCGATGTGGCCCGCCTGAAACGCCAACGTGACGCCTTGGGTGCTGTGAACCTGCGGGCGGAGGACGACGCAAAGGAAATTCAGGACGAGCATGACACACTGGTTCAGGAAAAGGCCGATCTGGAAGAGGCGATTAAAACTCTGCGCGGCGGCATATCTGGCCTCAACCGAGAAGGGCGCGAGCGCCTGTTGACCGCGTTTGAACAGGTGAACAGCAACTTTCGCATGTTGTTCACGCATCTGTTCGGTGGTGGCGAAGCAAATCTGGTGATGGTTGAAAGTGACGATCCTCTGGAGGCGGGCCTTGAAATCATGTGCCAGCCCCCGGGCAAAAAGCTCTCAACCCTGTCGTTGCTTTCCGGCGGCGAGCAGACGCTGACGGCGCTCGCACTGATCTTTGCTGTCTTCCTGGCCAATCCTGCGCCGATTTGTGTGCTTGATGAGGTCGATGCGCCATTGGATGACGCCAACGTGACGCGCTTTTGTGACATGCTGGATGAGATGTGCCGCCGCACAGACACGCGGTTCCTGATCATCACCCACCATGCTGTCACAATGTCTCGTATGGATCGCCTCTTTGGGGTGACCATGCAGGAGCAAGGCGTCAGCCAGCTGGTTTCTGTTGATCTGAAAAAGGCGGAAACCTTGGTCGCGTGATCGTGACGGGTCATTGATCCGCTGGCAGGTTAGGCTGCCGGCATGACCCGATTTTTTGTATATGCCCTTTGCCTTGTGCCAATGCCTCTCTTGGCGCAGGATTTCCCCACACGAGACAGCGACACGCGGTTTCTGCCAGCGGAGCTGACCGCGCGTCTGTCTGGTAAGGTGTTGACGTATTTTGACAAAGGCAAATCCCGCTACTACGAAGATGGGCGGTACAGCTATACATTTTTCGGCGATGAACGGGAAAGCGCCGGGGGCTACTGGACAGTGCGCGAGGACGCCGCTGTCTGTGTCGAGTTCATCACCGGGCAGACACGCTGTGACATGTTTGTTGAAAGCGGGGACCGGTTGGTTCTGGTGGACGAAAAAGGGGATCGCTATCCGGTAAAGACGGAAGAGTGACCTTGTCCTCTCTCGTAAGACTGGCCTAGCTAGCAACTATGAAACTGTTTCTCCTGACTGCCCTGACCATGGTGGCCTTCGCCGCCAATTCTGTGTTGAACCGAGCCGCGCTGAGCGGCGGCGGCGCAGATGCGCTGAGCTTCGGCACGCTGCGCCTGCTGGCCGGGGCCCTTGTTTTGGTGGCTCTTGCCTTTGCCCTGCGCAGAGAGCTTCGTCTGGGCGGCAAAGGTCGCGTTGCGGGTGTTTTAGGGCTGTTGCTCTATATCTATGGGTTTTCGGTTGCCTATCAGGCGCTTGATGCTGGGCTTGGGGCCCTGATCCTCTTTGGAATGGTGCAGTTCACCATGTTTGCCGGTGGGCTCTGGATGGGCGAACGCCCCCCTCTGCAACGCTGGATCGGCGCGGGGGTGGCCTTTTCCGGGTTGGTCTGGCTGCTTTGGCCCGGAGAAAGCCTATCGATCAGCCTGCTCCATGCCGGGGCCATGGTTTTGGCTGGCATCGGCTGGGGTGTCTATTCTCTGGCGGGCAAGCTTGCGAAAGATCCTTTGGTGTCCACAGGAGCCAATTTTCTATTGGCGCTCCCATTGGGCTGGGCCGTTGCGCAGATTTTGCCGGTGACACCTGTCGAAATGAGCGGCGCTGGCCTTGCGCTTGCTGTGGTCAGCGGCGCAGTCACGTCCGGATTGGGATATGCACTGTGGTACCGCGTATTGCCAGAATTGCCGGGCAGCGTCGCGGCGGTTGCCCAATTGACGGTTCCAGTGATCGCTTTGGCGGGTGGTATGGTGTTTTTGGGTGAACCCGTGACACGTGATTTTGTCTATGCGGCTGTCTTGGTTCTCGGCGGCGTCGGACTGTCTTTGGTGCCGCGGAAAACAGTCTAAGACCCGCGTATCCCCAGCGGCACCTGTTTTGAGGTCTTTTGCAGCGCGGCGACTCGGCTTATCTCAGCGCTATGCGTGTTTTGATTTTTCTTCTCGTAATGTTGGGCGGGCCGGTGTCTGCGGACTGTGTTGTTTTGCTGCATGGCTTAGCGCGAACCGAAGATTCCTTTCTCCCTATGGCCAAAGTTCTGGAAGGGTGGGGGTACCAGACCATTGTGCCGGGTTACCCGTCCACCAAACTGCCGATTGAAGATCTGACAGACCAAACCTTGCCCGGAGCGGTGGCGGCCTGCGGGGAGGCGCGCGTACATTTTGTGACCCATTCAATGGGTGGAATCCTGTTGCGGCTTTGGCTGCGGGACAATCGCCCTGACAATCTTGGACGGGTTGTGATGTTGGCGCCCCCCAATCATGGCAGCGAGATTGTCGATGAGTTGCGAGACCTTGCACCGTTTGCATGGTTCAACGGCCCTGCGGGGCTTCAGTTGGGAACCGGGCAAGACAGCCTTCCGCAACGCCTGCCACCTGTTGATTATGATCTGGGGGTTGTGGCCGGGACGAGGTCGATGAATCCGGGGTTTTCTGCCATGCTTCCGGGATTGGACGATGGCAAAGTGACGGTAGAAAGCACCCGGGTGACCGGAATGCGCGCGCATCTGATCTTGCCAGTCACGCATACTTTCATCATGCAGTCGCCAGCAGTCATGGCACAGGTTCGGCAGTTTCTTGAAACGGGTCAGTTTCAGGCCGGTCTGGATTGGACACGGGCCTTTCCACCCGAATTTGTGGCCTGTTTGGTTGGGATCTGCCCGAAGGAGTGGCAATGGGATTGGAAATAAGCCTGAGCGGTGCCCGGGTGATGCGAGCCGACGGCTGGGATGCTGGGCCTTTGCATATGGCGGAAGGTCAGATTGTTGACGCGCCCACCGGCCGCATGATCGACCTCAGCGGGTTTGATGTTTTGCCGGGTATTGTGGACATACATGGCGATGGATTTGAACGGCACATGGCGCCGCGTCGGGGGGCGCTGCGCGAGCGTGACGCAGGCATGGTGGCCTGTGCCGCAGAATTTGCCGCCAATGGCATCACGACAGCGACATTGGCCCAGTTCTGGAGCTGGGAAGGGGGGCTGCGGGGCCCTGAATTTGCCCGCGAGGTTTTTACCTCGGTGCAGGTGATGCGTGACAGCGTGCCCATCGATATGCGGCTTCAACTGCGGCTTGAAACCCATTTCCTCGATGAGCTTGCGGCGGCAGAGGCGATCATTGAAGAGTTTGGCATATCCTATGTGGTCTTCAACGATCACCTGCCGCATGCGCGCTTGGCTGAGGGACGCAAACCGCCTCGACTGACGGGGCAGGCGCTGAAAAGCCGCCGAAACCCAGAGGATTATTTTAAGCTGCTGCTGGATCTGCACAGTCGGCGTGCGGAGGTACCTGCTGCGATGGATGCGCTGACGCGCCGGTTGGCGGCAAATGGGGTGACCATGGGCAGCCATGATGATCGTACCACCACGCAGCGCGCCGAGTGGCGCAGTCGTGGCGCGCGGGTGTCAGAATTTCCAGAAACACTGGAGGCCGCGCAGGCCGCGCGTGATGCCGGTGACTTCATTGTATTGGGGGCGCCAAATGTGGTGCGTGGGGCAAGCCACGCAGGTAATGCCTCGGCACAGGATCTGATAGCGGCGGGGCTGTGTGATGCGCTGGCGTCAGATTATCACTATCCCTCTCCGGCCCGCGCGGCATGGCGCTGTGTCGAACTGGGGTTGCTGGACGATTGCGCTGCCTGGCGATTGGTGTCTGCGGGACCGGCGCGTGGGCTTGGCTTGGAAGACCGTGGCGTGCTTGAGGCAGGGCGGCGCGCAGATCTGGTTGTGATGGAGCCCGAAACACGGCGCATTGTTGCAACAATTGCAAGTGGCCAGGTGGCCTGGATGTCAGG
The DNA here is from genome assembly GCA_049116335.1 of Pelagimonas sp. Taxonomy (GTDB): domain Bacteria; phylum Pseudomonadota; class Alphaproteobacteria; order Rhodobacterales; family Rhodobacteraceae; genus CANMIH01. The sequence goes on from JAGDYZ010000011.1 coordinate 74,364, forward strand.
CGCAGTTGCGGCGCGCTTTGTCGGGTGATTTGTCCTGCCGGTGAGCCCTGTTGGGCGCGCCGGATGTTTTGCGTTCAGGCCACGCAGGCCTTGGGGGCTGTGCCCCCAAACCACAATCGGATCAGTTCTGTTTAACGATGCGGTTGACGTGACCCATCTTGCGCCCCGCTTTGATGTCAGCTTTGCCGTAAAGATGTAAGGCATTGGCAGGATCGGCCATGAGCTCGGGCAAACGGTCCATATCGAAGCCAATCAGGTTTTCCATCACCACATCAGAGTGCCGTTTGCCATCACCCAGAGGCCAGCCTGCCACCGCGCGAATGTGCTGTTCGAACTGATCGATGGCACAGCCGTTTTGGGTCCAATGGCCTGAATTGTGAACGCGCGGTGCAATTTCATTGATGATCAACCCGGTTGGGGTGACAAAGAACTCGACACCCAATACGCCAACATAGTTGAGCGCATTCAGTATTTTACCAGCGGCAAGAACTGCATCAGTTAAGTGGCGCGATGGCACTTTGGCAGGCAAGGTTGTGGTGTGCAAGATACCGTCCCGGTGGACGTTTTCACCGGGATCAAAGGCTGCCACACGTCCATCGATGCTGCGCGCGGCAATCACGCTGATTTCGCAGGTGAAATTCACAAAACCTTCGAGCACCGCCGGAGCACCCTGCATATCTGCCAAAGCTGCATCGGCCTCATCCGGCGTCATTATGCGGGCCTGACCTTTGCCATCATAGCCGAAACGACGCGTCTTCAGGATCGAAGGTGTCCCGATGGTGTCGAGGGCCTTGGAGAGGCTCTCTTTGTCCGTAACATCGGCAAATGGGGCTGTGGCCAGACCCAGATCATTGAGAAAGGTCTTCTCCGTCAGACGGTCCTGGCTGATGCGCAGAGCGTCACGGTTGGGGTGGATCGGACGCAGGGTCTCCAGCAGGTCCAGAGCTTCGGTTGGAATGTTTTCAAACTCATAGGTGATGACATCCACAGCTTCGGCGAAGGCACGTAGGGCCTCGTGGTCGTCATAGCCCGCCGTGGTAACTTGGTGCGCAACATCCGCGGCGGGCGGGGTGGCACCGGGTTCAAAGATATGGGTTTTGAAGCCAAGGCGGCTTGCGGCCACTGACAGCATCCGGCCAAGTTGGCCGCCGCCCAAAATACCGATGGTTGCACCTGGGGTGAGTGGGGTGGTCATGGCGGGCCTCCTGATGATGCGGTTGGGCAGCCTGTGCCCGTTTCTGCGGCCCCATGCAAGGGGCCACCAAGGGGATTAGTCGCGAATGGGCTCTTCAGGAATGGCGGCGGCAAGATCGCTGCGCCAAGTGTCCAGACGAACGGCGAGGTCAGGGTCTTGCAGCGCAAGAATGCCCGCTGCCATCAGACCTGCGTTCTTCGCCCCAGCCGCTCCAATGGCCATGGTGGCAACGGGAAAGCCGCGCGGCATTTGCAGGATTGAATAGAGACTATCCACGCCGGATAGCGCCTTGGTCTGGACCGGAACGCCAACCACGGGCACACGGGTTTTCGAGGCCATCATACCAGGAAGATGTGCCGCCCCACCAGCGCCGGCAATGATCACTTGCAGGCCGCGATCCACAGCGGTTTTGCCATAGTCCCACAACCGGTCAGGCGTGCGATGCGCTGAGACGATCTTTGTCTCATAAGGCACACCCAGTTCGTCGAGAACATCTGCTGCTTCTTTCATGGTGGGCCAGTCGGATTGGCTGCCCATGATGATGCCGATTTTGACTGCGGTCATCGTGATCTCCTGCCGTTTGGGAAGCGCGGACTATAGGCAGATTCGTCTTTTGGGCAATGCTAGGGGTGATGATCACGCGCCAGTTTCGCCAACAGGAGGACATCGTGCCACATGTCGCCCAGACAAATGGCCTCGCGTTCCACACCTTCGCGGCGGAATCCGCTACTTTCATAACAAGCCAGCGCACGTGTGTTGGTTTCAAGACAGCGCAACGAGACACGATGCAGATCCAATGTGTCAAAGGCGTAATCGAGCATCAGAGCCACAGCCCGTCGGATCAATCCCTGATCCAGTTTTGTGGCATCCACCAGCGTCAGTTCCAGAACCGCGCGACGGTGCAGAGGATCCAAGGTGCGCAGCCGCGCCTTGCCCGCCAAATCGCCAGCGTCTTCGATCACAAACCCATGGGCATCGTTTTGAACAGCAATGACCCAATCAAGCGCCTCTTCCCGTGTCCACTCCGGCAGCGTTGTGGGGTCGGTGCCAAACATGCGCAACAGCTGCGCATCCTGTCCCAAAACAAACCGGGCCTCAGCGTCTCCGGCGCGGGGTTTGCGCAAGCGGGTTGTGCCTTGGGTCGCAGCGGGCGGATCATCAGAGCCTGTGACAAGCCGCATCAGGCGATGATATCCGGCAGCAGGCGGTCTTCGATCTGAGCGATCTTATCTTTGAGCTGAAGCTTTTTCTTTTTCAGCCGCTGCAGGGTGATCTGGTCAAAGGTTCCTGTGGCCTGTAGGGCGCGAATGGCATCATCGAGATCGCGGTGTTCCTGGCGAAAAACCTCGAGCTCGTAACGCAGCACATCCTCGGTTTTCATCGAGAGATCATTTTGCGCGTTCATGGCGGAACCTTCTGAAAATCTTGACGGCTTTCAGGATAGCCTAAGTTTGACGCTGCGCAAAGCCCTTGCACAGCGCGCGTCTGCCACCCATATTCATCTAACGGGGTCGCCGATAGGGGCCCTGTTTACTGACGGTCGCTTTTGCTAAGGACGTGTCGATGACCAAAATGACCCTGGGTTCTTACCCACATATGCTTGGATTTGAGCAACTGGAGCGCCTGCTGGAGCGGACCGCTAAAACCAGCGAAGGCTATCCGCCTTTTAATATCGAACAAACCTCGGATTACTCATATCGGATTTCTCTGGCTGTCGCCGGGTTCGCGCAGGATGACCTGTCGATCACCGTTGAGGACCGTCAGCTGGTAATCCGGGGCCGTCAGAGCGACGACGGATCAGAACGGGTGTTTCTGCACCGAGGCATTGCCTCACGCCAGTTCCAACGCAGCTTCGTGTTGGCGGATGGTGTCGAGGTTGGAGAGGCCATCATCGAAAATGGTCTGTTGCATGTGGATCTGACGCAAATCCGTCCTGAAACGGTGGTGCAGACGATCCAGATTAAGAAGGGGTAAGGGTATGGACACGAAGTACGATTTCGGAAAAATGCATCAGGATCGCGTGGTCTATGTTCGTCCTGTGACGGGCAAAGATCTGCCTTTGGATGTGCGTGCTCAGGTAGGGCGCCGTGCCACTCTTTATGCGGTACACAACTCTGAAGGTGAGCGATTGGCGCTCGTGGAAGACCGCAACATGGCCTTCAGCCTTGCGCGACAGAATGATCTCGCGCCCGTGGCGGTTCACTAAATTACAAAAAGGGTCCGGGCCGCAGAGGCGGCCGGGACCAGCTGATTTAAGCCCTAGAATTCAAAATTCAGGCTGATTTTGAACGAACGTCCCGGTTCGCTGAGCGGAATGACCCCCGCATTTACAAATTCCTGACCGTAGGTGGCGCGAGAAACGTAATCCGCGTCAAAGATATTGTTTACTTCGCCTCGGATCGTCAGGTCTTCCATTCCCTTGAACCGATATTCCGCATGGGCATTGGCCACGGTGTAAGACGGGATTGCGGGACCGGCGCTTCCGCTATCTGGATTGTAGGTGTCTTTCTTCTCCAGATAGTGCTGAATATCGCCACCGATCCGCAGGTTCAGGTCGTCGAACTCATGTGAGGCCTGCAAAGTGATGTTCTTGCCCAGGGGCATGGTCAGATAGTTGCCAGTGTAGGAATCTGCGGTGTTACCGTTGATCTTGGTGTCGATGTCGGCAAATCCGATCCGAGCAAAGCCAGCATCCCAGTTGTAGGCTGCACCAATTTCATACCCCGATGCTTCCAGGTCTGCGGTCAGGTTTGGGCCACCTCCCCAGCTTGGGACACGGGCGTCACGCAGATTGGTCTTGAAAAGTTTGGCATTAAAGTCCCAGGCCCCAACGGCCCCGTCGACAGCAACAAACATGTTTTCGGCTTTGACTGGGGTGATCCCGTTGGCGTCATAGGTCCAGGTGGGTGCCAAGATGAAGTTTTCGGCCAGGATCGTGCCACCCCAGACATTGGAGTAGCCCGCACTCAGGGTTGCAAATTCGTTGATATCATATTCGCCGGAAAGGTTGAACGAAACACCCGAATCCTTGTGACCGCTGCCGTCGCGGCCTGTGAAGGATTGGCTGTCAAAGCGCAGACCAAAAGACAGGCGCGTGGCGTCATTGGGGGTCAGCCGTGCCTGAGCAAACAGGCCCACATTGCGCAGCTTTTCCCGCCCCGAGCTGCTGCTGGCAGGGGTCGCCAGGTCGCGATAGTCCATAGATGAGCTGTCGTTGAAAAAATCGATCCCAGCTGTGATCTCGCCCTGTGCCAGTGCAAAGGTGTTCTGGACAACGCCGTTTAGGCTTTTGGACAGGCCTTGGCGGTGGGAGGTCGGTTCTGGGATGTTCAGTTCGCTTTGGCTAAAGGCCAGGCGCACTTCAGGATCCCAAAGACCCGTTGGATTTTCATGGGTCAGCGACAGAACCGTATTTTGGCGAACGAGGTCATAGGTCGCGGTCAATGGAACTGGCGGGCCAACGGTGAGCTGGCCAATGTTGCCACGGTAGGGGCGGGCTTCATCATCCTTGATACGCTCGTGCGAGAGCTCTACCCGATAGCCACCTTCGGTTTCATAGGCAAATTTCACAAGGCCGCTGGCGAAATTGGTGCCAGATCCGACAATGTCATCACCACCGCCATCCTGGCGCAGGCCGCCATCTGCCATTTTTAGGAAGCCGAGATATTCAAAGTTGCCATGGCGCCCATAGGCCATGCCGCTTTTGGAAAAGATGTCGCCATTGCTGTCATATTCCAGCTTAACGCGGCCCCCCATGTTTGCGCCCTCGCGCAATAGGTCACCGGTGTCGACGGTTTCGTAGGACAGCGCACCGCCAAGGGCAGCGGCCCCGGCGTCCGCGGGTGCAACTCCGGGATCGACACGCACGGATTTCAGAAGTGCAGGGTCGATGTAGTTGGTGCCCATGTGGTGGAAGATCTTGTTGTTCTGGCGCGCACCATCGATGGTGATGACAAGATTGGTTTCCTCGACACCGTTGACATAGACCTTCTGCGAGATCGGCAGCGAGCTCCCAACCGCGATTGTCGGCTCGGATTTGAACAGGTCTTGCAAATCTGCTGGGTTGTCGCGGTTCAGGTCTTCTTCGGTGACAGAGATGTCGTCTGAATTTCCGGATTTCAGTGTCAACGAGCCAAGGTAAATGGCATTGCTTTCAAATGGCGTAACATCTTGTGCGAGAACGCTGCCCGCGCCCAGCCCGGAAATGATCGCCGCGTAACATGCAGTTTTAAACATGTGACCCTCATTCTAATTTTGTGAAGGGTCGCGGACTGATATTCTTGCTAGCTGCCTTGGGCTGCGGTTCTCATAGTGGTGACAAAACCGCAATGAACGAAAGGTGTTAGGGCAGGGTGTGTTGCACGAAAACACGTGCAATCTTTGATATATTAAGCGGCATTCGGGAAAATTCGGGCCATCTCGCGGTCAAAGCGGGACCAGCTCATGCCGGCTTTGTTGCCCGCCACCCCTTTGTAATACGAATGCCCGCTCGAGGTGGGTAAGCCTGCCCAGATTTTTGCGATATTGTGCATAAACTTCCGACGGGACAAGTCTCCCGCCAGCAGGGCGTTGAGTCCGGCCTCGCGCAAAAGCTGATCGGCCAAGAGATCTTGAACCTGAGGTGAAAACCGCGTGTCGGGGGAAAGGCCTTGAATCTTCACCAAACGGCGCAAAGTTTTGGGGATGAACTGATATCGCCCGATGGCGTGGTTCTGTCCGGGTGTTTGCCGCGTCCAGCGATCAATCTCGGCCAGTGTCATCTGCGAGGGTGCTCGAGGGGGTTTGACGGTCGCCCCATAGACAAGACCATCATACCCCATTGACCCGGATTCCACGGTAGCGATCAGGCTGCGCAGCTGGCTGACCTGAGATCCAAAGGGCACGACAAATCGGGCAACGCCCCGGGTCCGCGGTTTTGAACGCGTGCGTGCCGGGTAGGGGGCCAGTAGGCTGGTGCCTTGTTGGCCAATGAAGAGGCTGGCCTGTCTGCGATCTGTTGGTGCGGAGGCCTTTGTTGAGATGATGGGCTGGGCCTGTGCCACAAGCGGTTGCGCACCGGCCACAAGCGGCTGTGCCTGATCAAACATCGGTTGGCGCGGGCTTGAGAAAAGCCCCTGTGCCGTCGCGGATGTCGCCGTCATCAGCGCCAGAAGCGCCGCAATTCTTGCTGTGCCTTTGAACACGGCCTGACCTCTCGTTCTGAGATTCGTGGTCCGGCGAATTTGCCCCAAATATGTTGAAAATCGGTTTCCGCAGATCTGGGGTGAAAAAAACCACCGCAGGGGATTGCGGTGGTTCCTTGTTTTGAAGCAAAACTTAGTGCGCGGCGATCAGACCCATGCTTTCCAGCTTCAGGATCACCTGATGGGCACAGCTGTCCACATCGGTCCCTTCGGTTTCAACCCGCAATTCTGGGTTGGAGGGGACGTCGTAGGGGTCGGAAATACCGGTGAACTCTTTGATCTTGCCTTCGCGCGCGAGCTTATAAAGGCCCTTGCGGTCGCGGCGTTCACATTCCTCGATGCTGGTCGAGACATGCACCTCAAGAAAGGCACCAAACTGTTCGATCTCCTGACGCACGTGGCGGCGGGTGGTCTCATAGGGCGCGATAGGCGCACAGATGGCGATACCGGCGTTTTTGGTGATCTCGCTGGCAACATAGCCGATGCGTTTGATGTTCAGGTCGCGGTGCTCTTTCGAGAAGCCAAGCTCTGACGACAGGTTCTTACGTACGATGTCGCCGTCCAACAGGGTCACCGGACGTCCGCCCATTTCCATCAACTTGACCATAAGCGCGTTGGCAATGGTGGATTTGCCCGAGCCCGAGAAGCCGGTGAAGAATACGGTAAAGCCCTGCTGCGACCGTGGCGGCTTGGTTTTGCGTAGCTCCGCCACAACTTCGGGGAACGAGAACCACTCGGGGATTTCCAGACCTTCCGACAGACGGCGGCGCAGTTCGGTGCCTGAGATGTTCAGGATGGTCACGTTATCCTTGTCTTCGATCTCGTCGTTAGGCTCGTACTGGGCGCGTTCCTGCACATAGACCATGTGTTTGAAGTCGACCATTTTCAGGCCAATTTCTTCCTCATGCTCACGGAACAGATCCTGTGCATCATAGGGGCCGTAGAAATCTTCGCCTGCCGAGTTCTTGCCGGGGCCTGCGTGGTCACGCCCAACGATAAAGTGGGTGCAGCCGTGGTTCTTGCGGATAAGGCCGTGCCAAACCGCTTCGCGCGGGCCAGCCATCCGCATGGCGAGGTTCAGCAGCGACATCGAGGTGGTCGACTGGGGGTATTTGTCCAGAACTGCCTCATAGCAGCGCACGCGGGTAAAGTGATCGACGTCGCCGGGCTTGGTCATGCCCACAACGGGGTGGATCAGCAGGTTGGCCTGCGCCTCTTTCGCGGCGCGGAACGTCAGTTCCTGGTGCGCACGGTGCAGCGGGTTGCGGGTTTGGAAGGCCACAACTTTTTTCCAGCCAAGCTTGCGGAAATAGGCGCGCAGTTCGTTTGGTGTGTCGCGACGGGCGCGGAAATCATAGTGCACCGGCTGTTGGATGCCGGTGATCGGGCCACCCAGATACACTGCACCCGCCTGATTGTGCAGATAGTCCACAGCAGGGTGGGCCTGATCGTCGGCACCAAAGACCTTTTCGGCCTCGCGGGCTTTGTTGGGGGTCCAGAGATCGGTCACGGTCATGGTGGCTAGAATGACACCTTCCTGATCGCGCAACGCGATGTCCTGTCCCAGTTCGATCGAGCTGGCAAAATCTTCGGACACATCCAGTGTGATGGGCATCGGCCACAGAGTGCCATCCGCCATACGCATGTTTTCGACTACACCGTCATAGTCTTCTTCGGTCAGAAAACCTTTGAGCGGGTTGAAGCCACCGTTCATCAACAGCTCCAAGTCACAGATCTGGCGCGGGCTCAGATCATGTGAGGTCAGATCTGCTGCCTCAACTTTGAGTTTCTGGGCGCTGTCGTAGGAAACATACAGCTCCGGGATCGGTGCGAGATTGTTCTGCATGAGTTTGGTCCTGGATTTGAAAGGGTCGAGACCGCTGGTTGTGCCGGTCAATTCGGCATGCAGCGCGTCATATTCTGCAAATTTTCGGGCAAGGAACGTATCGGTCAGACGCATGCGCTCTGCAGCCCCACGGGTGGTGATGGCATAGGCAAAGCGTTGGCGTTTGTCCGGCCCGCTACGTTCCGAGATCTTGATGAGGCCAGCGTTGGACGCGGCCCTCAGGTGCGCGTTGAGGCGACCAAGCGAAATACCAATGGCTGCGGCCGTCGCACGCTGGGAAGCGTCCGGGGCGGCCTCAAGCTGCCGCAACAGGCGAAAAAGAAGATCTTCTTCTTCAGGTGTTGCTGGTGTTTCGGATCTGGATGTCATCTGCGACTCAAGGTGTGTTCACGAGTGAACGCATCGCACGGTTTGCTACTGCAGCAAAGTGAATTAACCGCAAAACACAACAGACAAGACCGTTGCAGCGCCTCTGCAACAGCGGTCATGTTCCAGTTTGAAAGAAATGATAGGACCAGATTGGGGCAGGCCGTATTCGGCGTGAACAGTGGTCTGCCCCGTGACACGCTGATGGAACAGAGTGTCTTATTTTCGCATCCGTGCCGAAAACGGCAAAAAGTTGGGGCTTAGCCCTCCATGCCCCAACCATCCGGGGTAAATCCGAACTCTAGTGCCGCCCGAGTCGCAACCTCTTCACCGATCCAGATGCCCTCGGCGGAAACAACCTGATCCTGAAGTGTGGCGACCAAATAGATGCCCTCTTCCTCATCCTCGATGTACTCGCAGGCATATCCGTCGCGGGTCAGTTTGTCTGCCAAAGGACGCCAGTCCGCGTCTTCACTGGATGGGACAAAGAAGTAATCGACATCGGCGATATCTGGGAGGCCGTGTTCGGCCTGCATTTCGGCATAGGTGGCGTTGGTTTCGGCTTGTTGCGCGGCAAAATCATGTGACATCGGGCTGTCCTGTGCTGTTTGAAAACGCGCATACCCGCAATGTCAGGTCACGCCTAGGCCATAGTTTGGATCGAAGGGAAGATGTGATCCCTCCTGTGTCACGCGGGCCCGTCCGTCATTCCAGCGAAATAAGGTGAGGTGGGTTAGATCAGGGCGGCTGCGCGACGGGGTTAGCAACCCATCCAGGCCCTCATCTCGCAGTCTGTCACTGAGAGCCCAGGTCGGCGAAAGCTGGCCCTTTGCATGAAGGTCCGCCCAAAAAGCATGGATCTCTTCAAGTGATGTCTCAAACATTTCGCGCGTGTCTGGACGGCGCAGATCAACAATCGCAGCATTTTGAACAAGAAAGGGAAATATCCCACGAGGGGGATCTTGCGGATCGACATAGACCCGAAGCGCAACCTGACAGCCCTCGGGGCTTCCCGAAAGATAGAGGGCCTGTTGACCCTTATGGTGCCAGCGCCCTCTCGGGGCGCCAGCGGGGGCAAGAAGCGATGCTTCGTTGCCAATAAAACCTGCCCGCCAATACCGCCCGGAAATTCGGGTGATATGGCGGGCGTCCAACATTATTCGTTTTCCGCCAACCAGCGTTCGGCCTCAAGCGCGGCCATACAGCCCATGCCCGCCGATGTGACCGCCTGACGATATTTGTGGTCGGTCAGGTCGCCCGCTGCAAAGATGCCGGGAATGGGGGTTTCGGTGCTGTCTGGCTTGGTCACAACATAGCCGCCCATGTGGGTTTCCAGCACGTCTTTGACCAGTTCATTGGCGGGCGCGTGGCCAATCGCAACAAACACACCTTCACAGGCAATCTCGGTCACGGCGCCGGATTTGACGTTCATGACCTTCACACCGGTCACACCCTTGGGCATATCGGTGCCGACAACTTCTTCCAGCTGGTGATCCCACAGAACTTCGATCTTCTCGTGTTTGAACAGGCGGTCCTGCAGGATCTTTTCAGCGCGCAACTCGTCACGGCGGTGGATCAGGGTCACCTTGCTGGCGAAGTTGGTGAGGAACAGCGCCTCTTCCACAGCGGTGTTGCCGCCACCGATCACGACAATCTCTTTGCCGCGATAGAAGAACCCATCACAGGTGGCGCAGGCCGAGACACCAAAGCCTTTAAAGGCCTCTTCGCTCTCAAGACCCAGCCACCGCGCGCGCGCACCTGTGGCGAGGATGATCGCGTCTGCGGTATAGGTGGTGCCGCTGTCGCCATGGGCCACAAAGGGGCGCTGGTCAAAATCGATCTTGCTGATGATGTCACCAATGATTTCGGTGCCCATCGCCTTGGCGTGGGCTTCCATGTTGGTCATCAGCTCGGGGCCCTGAATTTCTGTGAAGCCCGGATAGTTTTCAACATCGGTTGTTGTGGTCAGCTGACCGCCCGGCTCAAGACCCTGAACCAGAACGGGGTTCAGCATGGCGCGCGCCGCATAGACGGCGGCGGTGTAACCGGCGGGGCCGGAGCCGACGATCAAAACGCGGGTATGGCGGGTCTCTGACATGTGGGGTCTCCTGATGTTCTCGGGTCAGGGATATAGACCCGCATCGGAGGCGGTGAAAGGGGGCGGGCTGGTGAAGCGCGCAATAATCACATAATGGTGTGGTGCAACATCACTCCGCGAAATATGGTTCAGACCCTCAATTGCCCCGAGGTCACGAAGCTTGCGTCTCGCGACGTCTATTTGCCATGTTGCGGAATTTAGTTGCGCATTTGGGAAATATTATTGCGTCTGGCCGCTGGGCTGGTATGTTGTTCGCATCTTCGCCCAACACAAGAAATGAGGGACCGGATGCCAATGCACAGGCTGGATCCGATTGATCGCAAGATTCTGGCCGAGCTGCAAGCCGATGGCAGAATGACCAACGTCGAACTGGCCCGCCGGGTTGGTATTTCGGCACCGCCTTGTCTGCGTCGGGTGCGGACCTTGGAAGAGCAGGGTTACATCCGTGGCTATCATGCCGAGGTTGATTCGCGTGAGCTTGGCTTTGAGGTTCAGGTTTTTGCGATGGTCGGTTTGGTCAGTCAGGCCGAAGCGGATCTGCGCGCCTTTGAAGAGCGTTGTCGCTCGTGGCCTTTGGTGCGCGAGTGTCACATGCTCAACGGTGAGGTAGATTTCATCCTGAAATGTGTCGCGCCAGATCTTTCGACGTTTCAGAGCTTTCTGACCGGGGATCTTTTGACGGCCCCGAATGTGGCAAGCGTGAAAACGTCATTGGTGATCCGTGGGGCCAAAGACGAACCCGGCGTGCCTTTCGATGTTCTCGAAGAGCGGCTCAATCGCATGGCGTAACGCCAATATGTGATTTGGATGATCCGACAAGGCGGGGTGTTCCCGCCTTTGTTGTTTGTGCTCACCGAAAGTGCGTTATCCGTAGATCAGGCTGTCGACCACGTTTCTGGTGGTGCGAGTCATGCTGACCTGACCAAAGTCGTTCAGATCGGTCAGATTGGGAAACATGCTCACAAACAAGGCGCGCGCATTCAGGCCAAGATCCTGTGCGATGGATTTGCCCGGATGGTAGGTTTCCATCTCGATCCCGCCGACCTGAAAAGTAGTGTGGCGCTGAACCATGAGATGATACATCTGCACCGTGCCTGCCGGCATGATATCCAGTAGCCGATCTCCATCCGTGTATTCGTGGATCGGCACGAGCACGGAGCATTGCCCCAGCAGCTGAGCCAGCTTGTCATGGTGAAGCACCATGCGTGCGCCGGGTCCAACCAGCAAATCCATGCCGGGTTTTCCCATCCCATAAGATTCCGAGGTGATCCGGGTCAGATGGGTAAGCGAGGTGGCCTCATCTGACTGGCCGGGCACATAGGTCGTTGAGCCGATCCAGGTGATCGGCTCCGAGCCGTTGGCCGTTTCAATATAGTCACCAGGAAGAAGATCTTCGATGGCCACCGGCCCGCGCACGGTCTGAATAAGAGTGCCGCGCGCAAAGGCCGATGCGCAATCCTCGAACAGCGGTATGGCCGGGGCCACATGCTGACGGAACGAAACGGTCAGATCAGGCAGAAGGGCGGCAACCTCATATTTGCGCATAAGAGAGAGAGAGCGCTGAGGTCTGTCATCCAGCCGCAAATCCCCATGAGGGAGTGGTGCGGAGAGAGCGTTATGCGTGCCGGAAAACCCGTGCCCAAAATTTGCCATGTGAACCTCTTAAAAGGTGTCACATCCGTGCTGGCCCCCACCAACAACAACGAACGGACAGTTAGAACGTTTCGTTGATCACTAAATGGCCTCAATCAGTGCTCTTAGTCAAAATTGATGAGACGAACCGCTGAAAATGGCTAAAAATCGTCCTCAAAATTTGAGATTGTCGCCATTTTGCGAACCGAGTTGCCACATTTGGGATGGTTTCGGGAATCACCTGCGAAGAGTGAGGCAAAGAAAAACCCCCGGCGAGATAACTCAGCCGAGGGTTTTCACGAGGAAACTTGGGGGAGATTAGGCCGCTTTGCGCGGGGCCTTGTCCAGTTCGCGGGCCAGCATTTCGCGGCGTGCGATCATGGCTGTGCGGCGCGCGCCACGGGCCCAGGGCATCTGGACAGTCTCTGCTTTGGCGGTTTCGGTGATCGACTTGATAAAGCGACGCTGCGATTTCATGGCTCTCTCCGGTGTTCTGACCAACTGCTTTCGTTGTTAATCAAATTGTCGGAGAATTAAGGCGGTCATGTGGCGCAATCGGGATAATACCGCGACGTGGGCGATATTGTTTCCGGATTAGATCCGGATCGAGGCGATCAACCGTCCGTAATCCGCCTCACCTAAATGGGTGGCACGGCGGTAGGAATAGAAACGATCCATATCAGAGTAAGTGCAGTGACGGGTCCAATGGGCCTCAACCCCTGCGGCCCGCAGTCGCGAGAGCCCATAGGAGGGGAGATCAAAGTGAAGCTTATCCCCGGCGCCCCCTGCGAAAAAACGGGCGTTCTCGGGATCGTCTAGGATAAAGTTTTCGAAGAACTCGGCGCCAACTTCGTAACAGCGTTGGCTGATGCAGGGGCCAATAACGGCCTGAATGCCGTCGCGGGTCGCGCCAAGATCAATCATCGCATCAATTGTTGCTTCTAACACGCCGCCGCGCGCGCCTTTCCATCCGGCGTGGGCCGCGCCGATCACGCCCGCTTCGGCATCGGCAAACAACACCGGCTGACAATCCGCCGTAAGAACCCCAAGCGCCAGACCAGGTGTATTGGTTACAAGGCCATCTGCTTTGGGACGTGGGCTTTGAGGCGCCTCTGTCAGTGTCAGAACATCCGCTGAATGGGTCTGATGCACAGTCGCAAGCTCAGAAGACGACACCTGCATTGCATCGGCAACGCGCGCACGGTTGATTGTGACCATGTCTGTTTGGTCAGACGATCCCTGACCACAGTTCAACCCTTTAAAGATGCCCGAAGACGCCCCTCCCTTGCGGGTGAAGAACCCGTGGTGAAACGGGGTTAGGCTGTCAGAGGTGATAATCTCAAGCGTCATGGCTCACATCCCGCAGGCACTGGGGCGCTCATTGGGAAGAGCGCAAGAATCTTAAACAACGAACCCATTTCTTCGGGATGCGTCAACCGGCGATGTGCGGCGATATGGGCCTCAAGCGCTTCGCCGCTCAGCTGGGTCGCCAGAGCTTGCGCCCGCGCCGTGATCCCAAGCCGTTCCAGAAAGACGCCTTGTGGGCAGAGTTTAGCATGCTGGGCCGGGGCCGCCGCGCGCGCCAAAGCTTCGAAATCAACATGGGCTGTCAGATCGGCCTGCCCGGGGTGGGCCAGAGGATCGGCATAGCTGTGATGTTCCAGCGCCTGAAAGGTGTCGCCGAGGCTGTGCCAACCGCCATAGTCAATCAACAGGGCCACGCCGCCTTGCTCAGAAATGCGGGTGCCGATCTGTGCGGCAATCGCGCAGGCGGGGGCAGAGGTTTCAACCATCTGCCCATCTTGGGTATCGTCCAGACGATGCGCCAAGGCATCAAGCGGGGCTGTAGAGGACAGTCCGATGGTCAGTTTGCCATCCTCTACACCAACCATCCGTTCGCGCCATCCCGCACCGTCGCGCTGAAATTGACGAATGGGCAGGGCATCGAAAAACTCATTGGCCACGAGGAACACGGGCCCATCAGGCAAAGACGAGGTGTCGGTGTGCCATTGGGCTTGGGGCAGGCGTTTGGCCTGCTCGGCCTGCAACGCGGGAGAGGCCTCAATAAGATGCAGCTGAGCCGCGGCGTGAAACCCCGGGATCGCGCGGGTGGCGCGAAGAATGTCAGCCATCAAACTACCCCGGCCGGGCCCAAGTTCAGTCAGAACAAAGGGATTAGGGGACCCTTGATCCAGCCAGCTCTGAGCGAGGCACAGGCCCACCATCTCACCAAACATCTGGCTGATTTCCGGAGCGGTGGTGAAATCCCCAGCGGCCCCAAGCGGATCACGCGTGGTGTAATAGCCGTGCACAGGGTGCAGCAGGCAGGTGGTCATATATTCGGCAATCGTAAGGGGACCTGTGGCCTCGATTTGCCGGATCAGGAGATCTTTGAGCGCGGTCATGTGCGTTTCTGGGCCCAATAGATCAGGACAAGCCCGCCAAAGATCATGGGCAGGTTCAGAAATTGTCCCATGGTCAATCCATAGCCATCCATATGCCAGGCCAGACCCAATGGGTTCCCCGGTGAGACGAATTGCAGATCAGGTTGACGGAAAAATTCAACGATGAAGCGGCCAATGCCGTAGCCCGCGAAGAAGGTCCCGGCGAGGGTGCCGGGTTTTTTGAGCTGACCGCGCTGGACGAGAACGAGGATGACCAGCCCCAGCAGCAGGCCCTCCATTGTGGCTTCATAGAGCTGGCTGGGGTGGCGAGCACAGAGTTCACCAATGGCCTGTCCACAGTCCTGAGCTTGAGCACCGGGAAAAATCACGCCCCAGGGCAGATCAGTTGGACGCCCCCAGAGCTCGGCGTTGATGAAGTTAGACAGACGGCCCAGCAATAGCCCCACCGGTGTGGCCAGTGCCATCATATCGGCGGTTTGAAGCTTGGGGCTCCCGTATTTGATGCAAAAGGCCCATGTGGCGACAATCACACCCAGCAATCCGCCGTGAAAAGACATGCCGCCCTGCCAGATCATTGGAATCTCGGCGGGGTGCGCAAAGTAGTAGCTGGGTTGATAAAACAGAACAAAGCCTAGGCGACCGCCCAGAATGACCCCGAGAATGACCCAGGTCAGCAGATCTTCGATCTGGCGCGCTGTCATTGGAGGAGCTTCATTTGGCCAGAGATGGGGCCGGCTTACGACGGCAATAGCCAGACGCCAGCCCACCAAAAGGCCAACAATATAGGCGAGCGCATACCAGCGCAGTGCAAATTCAAAGCCAAAAAGCGAGATCGAGAACAACTCGGGCGAGAGCGGGGGGAATTGGAGTGCGGCCTGCATGCGTCCTGTTGCCTCTGGATTTGCGTGGAAGTCAAGCTTGTGAGTCAGCGATTTGCAGCCCATATAGGCAGGGAATGCAACGCCGGAGTGACCCATGCAAACGCGCAACAAGGTTTTTGAGGATCTGTCGCAACTGATGACCAACGCCATGGGCGTGGCTCAGGGCGCGCGGCACGAAGCGGAAACAGCGATGAAATCGCTGATGGACCGCTGGTTGGCTGATCATGAATTTGTAACTCGTGAAGAGTTTGACGCGGTGCGTGCCATGGCACAGAAGGCCCGTGAAGAAAACGAAGAGCTGAAAGCGCGGCTGGCCGCGATCGAAGAAAAACTGGGCTGAGGTCCTGCGGGGTGACGCTCGCTCGGTCCGAGCCTCGCCCCACCCGCCGTCCCGCAGCGCTTTGACTATGAACGCGCTGGGATGATTTGCTGAGCAATGCCTGCAAACAGCAGATAGACCGAGGTGATCACCAGCCCCCAGTGCGCCCAGCTTTCGGGATGGAAGTCGACCCAGGCCGCCCAGCCTGCGAAGAATGTCCAGGCCAGAGCAACGGGGAAAGACACCGCCCGCCAGCGTATGGTGCGCGTGGGGTGAATGAACTTCAGCGGTAGGAACATTGCCAGCGACAGCGCGGCGATCAGGGCCACAGAGACCCAGAACTGCGGCTCAATTGCAAAAATCACAATGATCAGCATGTTCCAGCACCCCGGAAAGCCCTGAAACGAATTGTCCGAGGTTTTCATGCGGTTGTCGGCGAAATACATCGCGCTGGCAAAAGTGATCACGATGATCGCAAACCAACCGGTCCAGCCAGGGAGCAGGCCCGATTGGAACAGCGCAAAGGCCGGGATGAAGACATAGGTCAGGTAATCGATGATCAGATCCAGCAACACGCCGTCAAATCGCGGGGCGTTGGTTTTGACATCAAATTTGCGCGCCAGAGGGCCATCGATGCCATCCACGGCAAAGGCCACCACCAGCCAGACAAACATGAGGGACCAGTTTTCCTGCACCGCGGCGAGCATGGCCAGCATGGCAAATACGGCACCGGTCGCGGTGAGGAGATGTACAAAAAGGGCGCGGGTCTGAATTGTCATTCCAGCGTCATGAAGGATTTTTGAGCAAAGCGCAAATGATCCGTGATGCGCTGGGCGGGATTGAGCGAGGTCGGGGGAAAAGGCCGGGTCGCCGTTTGGCTGAAACCTGCCGT
Organism: Pelagimonas sp.; assembly: GCA_049116335.1. Lineage (GTDB taxonomy): Bacteria > Pseudomonadota > Alphaproteobacteria > Rhodobacterales > Rhodobacteraceae > CANMIH01. Next base: position 91,181 of record JAGDYZ010000011.1, read on the forward strand.
TTTTGACATTGCTCCCGCTGGCCCGCTGTGGCAGCAAGGACACGTTCTCAGGGCGGGGTGCAATTCCCTACCGGCGGTATGCAGAGATGCGAGCCCGCGAGCGGCCCAAACCTCAGTGGGGCGGGTGTCAGCAGATCCGGTGAGAGGCCGGAGCCGACGGTGATAGTCCGGATGGAAGAGAGCGGACAGGGTGCGGAGGGTTGAAACCTGCGTGCCTTAGGTCGTGATCGCCTTGGTGGATGTGTCCAGTTGAAGGAGATTACTATGACACAGCCCCGTTTTGCGTTTGTAAAAGCCGCTTGGCATGCGGATATCGTGGATCAGGCTCTGGCCGGGTTCTGCGAGGTGATTGATGCTGCGCAGGTTGACGTGATTGATGTGCCTGGCGCATTTGAAATGCCGCTGATGGCCCGTGATTTGGCAGCCACAGGGAAATATGCCGCTGTGGCCTGTGCCGCGCTGGTTGTTGATGGTGGCATCTACCGTCATGACTTTGTCGCTCAGGCCGTGGTTGATGGCCTCATGCGGGCCGGTCTGGACACCGGTGTCCCGGTTCTTTCCGTGTCGCTGACCCCACACCACTTCCAGCCGACCGAGCACCACGTGGGCATCTACCGCGAACATTTTGTGGAAAAAGGCCGTGAGGCCGCCAATGCTGCGCTGGGCATTCTGAAAGCACGTGAAGCGCTGTAAGCGCTTGGTCTGAGGTGTCTCAGACTACAAATGGTAGGTCAGGGCGCGCGAGATGAAGAGGCGAAGAGCTTCGAAATCAATCTCCTCGCCCTGATCCAGATGGATGGCGCGCGTGCCATCATAGCCGAAGCTCTCGGGGAATTGTGCGCGAAACTCTGAGATCAGAGAAGTTTGGCAGTGCACGAACAGGGACGCCGCGCCCGCTTTGTTCAACCCAAGCCGCAGAGTGGTTCCTGACTTTGACTCTTGCGTGAGATAGGCGGGCTGACCCCATTTCAGGCATTCGTCCAGCGGTCCAACACCGGGGGTCTGCGCTGCGGTTTCAAAAATCAACTGGCGCAGCTTCAGCAAATGCGCCCGGCGCTCTTCGGGGAAGGTTTCGAAGGCGGCGGCAACGTCAGACAGGGTAATCATAAACTGGGTCATACCCGCACCCTGACCGGCAAGCCGAAGTTCGACAAGAGCTTAGGCCGTCAGCTGCGTGCCTGAAATACCAAGAATCGTCGTCGTGATGATCTCACCAACCTTTTGCGGGGTTGCGAAATGCACTTCGGCAAATTGCATGGTTCTGCCCATCGTCTCTGATTCCATAAGAACGTGATGGGTGGCGCCCTGTTGCGCGGCAAGGTGGCGCTGAACCGCTAGATCACCCGCAGCCCGCAAACGTGCGGCGCGTTCTTTGATCACGGCGCCGTTGACCTTTTGGGGGATTCGCGCGGCGGGTGTGCCGGGGCGCGACGAATAGGGGAAGACATGCAGCCAGGTCAGGTTGCAGTCCTGAACAAGCTGAAGCGAGTTTTCGAAATGCGCTTCGGTCTCGGTCGGAAAGCCCGCAATGATATCGGCGCCAAAGGTCATGTCGGGGCGCAGTTTCTGCGCCTCTTCGCAAAACGCGATGGCATCGTCGCGCAGGTGACGACGTTTCATGCGTTTGAGAATCAGATCATCACCATGCTGAAGCGAGAGATGCAGATGGGGCATCAGGCGCGGCTCGGTGGCGATGGCTTGCATCAGGTTCTCATCGGCTTCGATGGAATCAATCGACGAAATGCGCAGACGCGGCAGGTCGGGCACCAACCGCAGAATACGCATCACCAGATCACCAAGACGCGGTTCTGCCGGAAGATCCGCGCCCCAGGAAGTCAGATCAACACCTGTCAGCACAACCTCATTATAGCCCTGCTGCACCAGCCGCTTGATCTGATCCACCACGACACCTGCAGGAACTGATCTGGAATTGCCGCGACCGTAGGGGATGATGCAGAAGGTACAGCGGTGGTCACAGCCGTTTTGCACCTGAACATAGGCGCGGCTGCGGCTGCCAAAACCGTCAATCAGATGGCCTGCGGTTTCCGTAACCGACATGATGTCATTGACCTGAACCTTTTCGGTTTCGCCAATGAAGTTCGGCCCCAGTTTGCTCCAGGTCGCGGGTTCCATCTTGTCATGGTTGCCGATCACCGCGTCGACTTCGTCCATTTCAGCAAAGCTGTCGGGGTCGATCTGGGCGGCACAGCCAGTGACAATCACCTTTGCGGCCGGGTTTTCACGGCGCAGGCGGCGGATCTCTTGGCGGGCTTTGCGTACGGCCTCTTGGGTCACGGCGCAGGTGTTCACCACAACTGCATCTTTCACGCCGGCCTCTTCGGCCAGCGCCTTCATCGCCTCGGTTTCATAGGCGTTCAGGCGGCAGCCCAGAGTGGTGAACTTGGGCACGCTCATTTCTGCGCCTCCAGCCACTCAGAGGTGAAGACACCACTAAAGACATGGGCCGATGCGCCTGTCATCCAGACGCCGTCGTCGCGCCAGTCAATCCAAAGCGTGCCGCCATCCAGATCAATCTGGACCTTGCGGTCTGTCAGGCCTCGACGCACGGCGGCCACGGCGGTTGCACAGGAGGATGACCCGGACGCAAGGGTCGGACCCACGCCGCGTTCCCAGACCCGCATGCGCAGATGATTGGGGCCTTTCAGGCTGGCGACCTGAACATTGGTGCGTTCGGGATAAAGTGGATGGTGTTCAATGCCGGGGCCAAAGGCCTCGAGGTCGATGGCCTCGGCATCCTCAATAAAGAAGGTGCAATGCGGATTGCCCATACCGGTTGCCGTTGGAGCGCCCTCAATCGGCAGTTCAAGCGTGTCCATCTCGTGGGCGAGGGGGATTTCATCCCAGTTCAGCTGGGGATGCCCCATGTTCACCGAGGTCAAACCGTCCCCGGCATCAACCGCATAAAGCGTGCCTCGATCCGTGGTCAGCGTCAGCTCGGTCGCCCCGGATTCGTCCATCAAATGGCGGGCAATACAGCGGGTGGCGTTGCCACAGGCCGCCGAGGTCGATCCATCGGAATTGTAGAAAATCAGATGGGGCTGTCCATCGCGCAGCAGAATCTGTGTCAGCTGATCGAATCCCACACCCATGTGGCGATCGGCAATCGCCGTGATCTGCGCAGGGGTTAAGTGCCGGTTCTCATGACGAGAATCGACAACTACGAAGTCATTGCCCAACCCATGCATTTTCATGAAGGGCAGGCCTGCGAGGGGCGGTGTCTGCTGCATGAGGGCGCATATAGTGGGTTTCCTCTTCAAAAGAAAGCGCGGGCCAAAGCGCGCATAGCTGCTATGTGACGGTTTCTTCAAAAAAGGCAGATTTTTGGGTTGACCGCAGGGGGGGCTGTCCATAAAAGCCCGCTACACAGTGGGCCGTTAGCTCAGTTGGTAGAGCAACTGACTTTTAATCAGTGGGTCGTAGGTTCGAATCCTACACGGCTCACCACTGTACCTCTGGGGCGGAGCAAAACCGATGGTTTTGCTTTTTCGTTTCAGACATATAGCAACAGCAATGTTGCGCGAGAGAGTGGGCCGTTAGCTCAGTTGGTAGAGCAACTGACTTTTAATCAGTGGGTCGTAGGTTCGAATCCTACACGGCTCACCACTTTCTTTCCTTTATCCACTGTTCCGCTGCTATGGTTTTCACTGACCGCGTCAGACACCATTTATCCGGTGGCGTAGTGTGGGTGTGAATGTTTCAGATCGTTTCAAAGTTTTGCCAGCTTGCGCAGTCTCTTGCGCAGGTCAAAACTTGGAACACTGGACCAGAAGCCCGCTGTCGGTCATGGTTCTCATATCAGTTTTGTTTTTCCTTTGGGGCGGTTTGCTCCGGTTTTGTTGGTTCGTTTATGAATACTCTGACTGAGCTCACGCTAGACGTGCAATCTAATCTTATGTGCCCTCCCGACCCTACACAGGGGCCGCGGATCGTGTTTTTTAGCGGGGGCACCGCCTTGAATGACATCGCACCGGTTTTGGCTGGGATGACTGAAAATGCGACCTATCTGGTGACACCCTTCGACAATGGTGGAAGCTCGCAAAAGCTGCGCAAGGCTCTGTCTATGCCCGCTGTTGGGGATCTGCGTTCTCGGCTTGTGGCCTTGGCCGGAGGCGCAGCGAGTTCTCCGCTCGCAGCGGCTTTGGCCTATCGCTTGTCCAAAGGTGCCAGCCGCCTTGAACTGCAACGCGATCTGATCGAGCTCCATACTGGCCGGCACCCCGTGATGTCCGCATTGGGCGTTGAGCACCGAGGATTTCTGCTCACCCACCTGCGCCACACCAAAAATGCGCTGCCCAAATGGTTTGACTACCGTCATGCTTCGATAGGCAACCTCGTGATAACCGGCGGGTATTTGTTGCACGGGCGCCAGTTCGATACAGTTATGAACGAGCTTTCCAAGCGGCTTGGGATTCGCGGTCAGGTCGCACTTAGCGCAGTTGATACCTTGCAGCTTGCTGCGGATCTTGCCGATGGTTCTCAGGTTGTGGGGCAGGACCGCTTGACCGGTAAAGAACATCCCCCGATCGCAGCAAGCGTCAGCCGCATCTATCTGCATGACACTATTGGTCCTCGTGAAGCGCATCTGATGGACGCGACCCGTGCTCATATCGCTGCGGCGGATGTGATCTGCTATCCACCGGGCAGTTTTTATTCCAGTGTGCTGGCCAATCTTTTGCCCAAGGGCACGGGGCAGGCCATTGCAAACTCTTCTGCCAAAAAGATCTATTGCCCAAGCTTGGGGCATGACCCTGAATGCTTCGGTCTGTCTTTGCGCGATCAGGTTTCAGCGCTCCTAGATGTATTGCGTGCCGATGCGGGGCCTGAGGTCGCGGTTGCGGATCTCCTGTCGGCGGTGATTGTCGATCTGCGGGTTTCGGAGCTGGACTGCGCGGAGATTGAAACTGAATTCGGCGTTGCATGCCTGCGCCGTCGGCTTGGGCAGGATGGGGCGGATCGCTATGATGCAACACGGTTCAGCCAAGTGCTAATGACACTGGTCTAACGCCGCCCCCCGCGCTAGCTTTCGGCCGAATTTGGGACGGAGGCGCAGTTGGGAACGGTCACAACACAATTTGTGCTGAAGCTGGCACAGGCTGCGGGATTGCAGATTGATCCCTGTGGCAGGGTGACGGCCACCGATGGCACCGTGTTTGACATCGGCCCCGCAGATGGAGCGCTCTCTCAGAAGCAATACACACAAATTGCGCTCCATATTCTCGATCATCACCCCAACCTGAGTGCGCTGGCAATGGACTATGCGCGGGAGGTTGATCTCGATGATTTCGGAGCTTTGGGATTGGCACTCAAAGCCGCGCCAACGGTGCGGGATTCCCTTTTGCGGATCGAACGCTATTTTCCCATCCTGTCTGACACCGCCCGACAGAAACTGATTGAAGATACCTCTGGGGCGAGGTTTGTGTTGGAGTGGACCACGGATCCTGGTCCTATCGAACGCCTGCGATCCGAGGCCGCGTTGGCAAGCTATTGGGCGGCGATGCGTCAGGTCACCGGCGAGGTGCTTACTCTAGAGCGCGTGACCCTGCGCTATTCGGCCCCGGATGATCCCTCTGCGCTGCTGGCTTACTTTGGCTGTGAGGTAGAGTTTGAGGCCTCAGATACTGCGCTTGTGATCCCTGCCGAAGTGTTAGACCGCCAAAATGTACTGGGTGATCCGGCCATGTCCCGGTTTTTGCAGGCGCATCTAGATGCGGTCCTGCCGTCAGAACCCAGCTTTGAACAAAAACTGATACAGCTGATGTCCGGCGCGCTGAGTGCCGGTGTACCCCGAGCGCGCGATCTGGCGGGCGAGCTTGGCCTGTCAGAGCGGAGCCTTCATCGGCGGCTTGCGGAACAGGGGCAGAGCTTTCGGGTACTTTTGGAGCACGCTCAGCGTCAATTGGCTGAAGGGCTCTTACGTCAATCCCAGCACTCCATTGCAGAGATTGCCTTTCTGACCGGGTTTTCTGAGCAGAGCGCCTTTAACCGAGCCTTCAAACGTTGGACCGGACAGACACCTTCGGCCTTTCGTGGCTGAAACTGTCAAACCCTTGGCAGATCCGGTCAAGATCTGACCTAGCTTCGCATGACATGAACCGATCAGTTAATATTGAAAGGAGATAGTTATGCTGCGTGAAAAACTCGCCCTCTTGTTTAGCTCGGTCATTGCGATTGGACTGCTGCCCGTAGTGGGCTGGATGACCGGCGGTGCGGGCCTGTGAGCGCACGACGCGCTCACAGTTTTGACAGGTCAGGGAAACATGACTGTGGATTCAACGCGGGGCTTCCCATGTTTAACGGGTAGGAGGACAATCCAATGCCCGAGAAACATGCCAACCCCGCACCCGACGCACCGAAACACCCCAAGCCCGGCCCACAGATGCCGCGCCGGTACCGATTTACCGATTGGGCCTCTATTTAGAATTAGGTGGCAAGGCGGATCAGATGGTTATCCCAGGCCCGATCCGCGAGACCAAGACGGCTAAGACCATTTTGGTCCACGTGCCAGATGGCACCAAGCCCGTCGGTGGCCATCATCCCATGGTCTGAGGCGGCAACACCACAAATATCGGCGCGATTGAGCGCGGTTTTGAAAGTGCCCTGCCCATCAAAGACATGCATCCTCCCTCCGCGCGGAGATGTGATGCAGATCTCATCCTCGGTCATGGCAATACTGCCCGCATAGCCTTTCATGGCAAGCTGTTCGCCAAGATCAGCGGTGCAAAGCTGCGCCAACCCTCCCCGGCGATGTAGCCCAAGTAGGGGAACCGGATCAAAGAGATCTCCCTGCCACTGCATGGCAAACCCCACCATGCCTTTGTGTTGGGCCAGATGTCGGATCGAGGCCTGATGCAGGTCCTCCGGCAGCGAAACCATCTCTTCAATCCCACCGTGGGTGGTGAGATAGGTCAGATTGGGGCGCATGCTGTCGAGGTTAAGCTTATCCCGGCCCTGATCAGGATGGGTGCGAATGCCCCCATTGGCCACAGCAAGCACGTCACCCGGCAGGCGTAAGATGTCATGTGGACCAATTCCGCCCGAAGCGATTTCACCAATGCGGACATAGCCCTCATCTCTGGCCCATAGCCCAATCACCCCCTCGCCGGTCGCGATGGTGTTTTCGGTGGTGGCCAGGATCGCGCCGTTCTCCAGAAAGGTACCATGCCCATAAAAGTGCCGCCCCTCAGGCGCTTCCAACCGATGTGAAACGCCACCAGAGGCACAGTTCAACACCATGGCAAACCGCCCGGGACGCCGGGCAAAAGCCACGGCTTCTGCGGCCGTAGGGTGGGCAGCTGCGGCGTGTCCCCGGGCGGGAAGTGGGATCCGAAACACGTCTTTGCCCTGAGCATTCAGGCCAAACAGGGCGTATTCGCCAGAAGGCTCGCGCGCAGCCGCCAGAAACGTGGGACTTCCAACATCAGCCCAACTGAGCTGGGGCACTCCAACAGAGGCCAACAGAGATAGGAAATGGCGGCGGCGCATGAGGATCAGTCTCCGTCCAGCAGGTTAAAGCCTGAGGTCACTTCTAGGGCGGCACCGATTTCTTCAACCACAACCTCTTTGGTCGCGGTGATCTGAAGCTGAAGCACTTCGACCTTGAACCGCCCCATCACGTCACTGACCGATGCAAACACCGGATCATCCAGTTCCTGCGCCAACCGCAGCGTCTCGGCAAATGAGGCATCTGACAGCGGCAGGGCATCCCCTCCCAAAGCGGCGGTCATCTCGCGCATGGCCGTCATAGACAAAATCACATTGCGTAGAGAGCGTCCCGAGCGGCGCGCTTCGGCCCGTTTGGGGCGTGGTTTGTCAAACGTCCCCAAGGGGCGGCCCATGCGGGTGTCTGCGTCAAAGGTCAATCCAGTGGTCAGGGCGGTAAAGACCGCCTGAATGGCCTCTTTTTCAGAGAGATACCGAGTATTGCCTGCGTCGCCAGCGGATTTGAGGACCGGGGCGAACTCTTGCCACGCGTCTTTCAGTTCGGCACCGCTGCGTGCCAGATCGCGGGCCTGCGCCTGAACCAGCGCACAGGCATAGCTCTCGGCGTCGTATTGTGACTGAGCCTCATCATAAAGCAGGCGCTCAAGGGCATAAAACCCGCGACCGGCAATCGAGACCTCTGCAAAGCTCTCGGCGTCTGCAACGGCGGTATCCTCATCCTGCAAAAGGCGGTTGACCGTGCGCTGAGTCATGCCGCGGCCATCAGGCCAAAAGGCGATCGACAGGGCCCGCCCATTTTCTTCAAGCGGCCCAAGACGCAGATGCGACACGCCCATCCAGGCATCAAAAGCAGTCTGGAAGGCCGGGCGCACGGCCTCGGCGCGACAATCGGCCTGAGCGGTCACGTCCAATGTTGCGGTGGCCTCAGCAAAGCGGGCCACATTGGGCAGGGCATGGGTGTCGACAACCGCATTGATCCCCGCAATGGCGGGTGAGGTCAGGGCGAGAAATGCAAACAAAGTGAAACGCATCACAGGCTCTCCAAAAACTGTAATAGGGCGTCCCGGTCGGTGGGGGACATATCAATCACGCGAGATTTGGATGTCTCCGCTTCACCGCCATGCCACAGCACCGCCTCTAGCAGGGTGCGGGCGCGACCGTCATGCAGGAAACCGACTTTTTCATCAACCTGTTGGGCCAATCCGATGCCCCAAAGCGGCGGTGTGCGCCATTCTTGGCCGGTGGCACGCAATTCCGGGCGATTGTCCGCCAAGCCTTCGCCCATATCGTGCAGCAGGAAATCCGAATAGGGCCAGATCAGCTGAAACGACTGCTGCGGGCGATCGGGCAGGCGGTGGGTGACAAACTTGGGCTGATGGCAGGCCGCGCAGCCGCTGTTGTGAAACATCTCTTTCCCACGCAACACCTGAGGGTTATCAAGATTCCGGCGCGCAGGGACCGCGAGGTTGGCACTATACAATGTGACGAGATCCAGATTGGGCGCGTCAATTTCAAACACCCGCACATCCTTGTCACCATGTGGTGCATCAAGACATTCGGTCTGCTGATCCGTGCAGTCCCCGGCGGGGTTGGGAAACAGCGGTGTCGAAATGCCGATGTCTCCGGAAAAGGCCGCAGCGGACTGTTCCAGGACAGTGGGGTTGCCCGCCTTCCACCCATAGCGTCCCAACATGGGCGCATCATAGACCGCAGACCAGGTGACCTGCGCCCGCCCAGAGACCCCATTTCCATCTGTGTCGTTGGGGTCTGCTAAGGCCAGAATATCGGCGGTTGGAATGGCATCGATCAATCCAAGCCCGGTCATGGGCGGCGCGACACGGGCGGAAACCTGCGTATCCGGGTGCATATCGCCCATGCCCAGACTGTGGAAGGTAACCGAGGGTTTGCGCAGAATTGCGGTCTCGCCGCCTGCGAGTGGGACTTCAAATTCCGTATAGGTGACGCTGAATTTGGCCTCTGCGGTGACACCAAATACCGCGTGTTCCTGTAGCTGACCGCCGTAGGTGGGTTCGGGCCGCGTGCGGGGCGCTGGGGTCAGGTTGGCAAGATAGGCTTCGATCTCTGTCAGCGGGGCTTCATCTGGCGCAGGGACCGACAGCCGTACAAGCATAGACAGCGTGGCGTCCTCTGGGCTTTGGGGCGGGTGTCCTCGACCATCTTCGATATGGCAGGTCTGGCAGGACCGTGCATTGAACAAGGGGCCAAGCCCATCTGAGGCTTTGGTGGAGGACGGGGAGGAAACCCAGAGCTTTTGAAACAGCGCCTCGCCCAAAAGGAAATCCAAATCCTGCTTGTCCGGCAAATTGGCAGCCGGATGCGAAAAAGGGGTTTTAGCAATGGAAACCGTGCCCGCCCCGCCAGGATTGCCCTCAAACCGTTCAGGCGTGGTGAAATCGGTCGGTGGGGCCAGAACAGAGGCAATGCGGGCGGCTTCGGCCTCGGTACGTGGCGTGGGAGAGTGGTGGAGATCCTGCAAGCCAGAAACATCGGCAAAGGCCGGAGTGGCGAGGATCATCACAAAAGCTGGCAGCGACTGTCGCATGGCGGGCCCTTCATTGGAAAAGGGGTGGCACAGATCATGCCACCCCTCGTTTGTACGGTTTGTACCTTTTGATCACAGACAGGGACAAAAGGTACAAAGTGTGCACTTGGGTCGATTACTCGAAAACGGCGTTCGGGTTGTCGAGGCTGTCCGAGCCTTCAACCGCGATCTCGGTCAGCTCAAGCGCGGCAACTGCACGTTCGATCGACTTTGTCTGAGTGACCAGCGCGTCAACCGCCGACATGATCAGCGCTTCGCCACCTTCGTTGCCACGTGCCAGCATCTGGTCATACGAGAAACCAGCTTCTGCGGCGGCTTTGATCTGACCCAGTTCAACCATGGTGTTGTTCAGGTCGGCGCGCAGAGCGGCGTCAACTGTCGCGTCTTTGCCCGCAACCAGCGACGACAGGCTCTCACCCGAAACGACACGGCCATCTACGCGGATGTACTCGCCGAAGTATACGTTCCGGATGCCCAGACCATCATAGTAGTGGCTGTTGTGGGTGTTGTCCGAGAAGCAATCATGCTCTTCTTCCGGATCGTTCAGCAGAACGCCAAGCTTCATGCGCTCACCGGCCTGCTCACCGTAGGACAGCGACCCCATACCGGTCAGAACGGCTGTCAGACCTGCGGTTTCATCTGCCAGAACAGCGGCGCGGGCTTCGCCTTCGGCGCCCCACTGTGTCGCCATCCAGTCCAGATCCGTGATCAGCAGCTCGGTTGCAGCTTTCAGGTATTCACCACGACGGTCACAGTTGCCGTTGGTGCAGACATCTGCAGCAGCATAGTCGGTCCAGGGACGCTCGCCTGCGCCGTGCTCGGTGCCTTTGAGATCCTGGCCCCACAGCAGGAATTCGATCGCGTGGTAGCCAGTGGCCACGTTCGATTCAACTTCGTCCGCTTCGTGCAGCGCCTCTTCCAGCAGAGCCGGTGTGATCTTGGCCGCGTCAACTGCATTGCCCGACAATGAGAAGCTCGGGTTGGCGATCACGTTCAGAGCCGCCAGCGGGTTTTCATCGGTTGCACCACCGTAGGAAGCGTCAACGTAATCGATCAGACCTTCGTCCAGCGGCCATGCGTTTACTTTGCCTTCCCAGTCATCAACGATGGCGTTGCCAAAGCGGAACACTTCGGTCTGCTGATAAGGCACGCGGGAGGCCAGCCACGCGGTGCGGGCGGCGTTCAGGGTGTCCTGCGACGGGGATGCCAGCAGGGCATCGACGGCGGCGTTCAGCTCTTGCGCTTTGACAAGGCTGTCTTCGTAACCGGCCTGAGCGATGTCGGCGTAGGTGTTCAGAACATCCTGAGTGCCGGCAAAGGCAGGGGCGGTGAAGGCCAGCGCAAGCGCAATGGCGGTCGACGTCTGTTTCATGGACGCGGTATCCTTTGATTAATGAAGGGTTTTTGAAGGTGAATAGGTCGGCAGATCATCTGCCATATTGGCCATACGCCGCAGCGCCAGACCGTAGGTTTGAGCCAGCTGGGCCAGAGCGGGCGCCACATCCGGGCGCACGATCAACGCCGCCATCAACATGGCGTCTTCGCGATTGCCTTCGCTGGCCGCGCCAATCAAATTGGCAAAACAGGCCTCATCGGCTCCGAGACATTTGCAGCCCACCTGGTGGCGCATGAGCGGGCGACGGCCATAATGGGCAATCATCGCGCCGATCTCATTCAATGTGTCCGCGGTCTCGGTGCCAAGGTGGTGGCCAAGGCTGTTGGTGAATTCTGCCTCAAGCGCCGTATCCGCATTTCCGCGATCCGCCCACAGGCGCAGGTAAATCACGGCGGCGGTTTCAACAGCATCCAGATCGGTCAAAACGCCAACGGCGGCCCCACCGCGGGGCGGATTGTGGAATGACATGGCTGGCTCCCGTTACGGCACTAAATTCCGACTCTATTGGTCGGGTACATTTGCGTTTTGCGGCACCGTCTGAGATATGTCAATCCTGAATGTTTTTGTTGGGTATAGAATTTTGGCACAAAAAAGCCGGCACAAAGGCCGGCTTTCGTATCGTCTGTTAGTGCACTTATTGCACTTCGATATCCACAGCGCTTTCGCGACCGTCACGGCCGCTGCGCAGCTCGTAGGATACTTTCTGGTTGTCGGCGAGGCCGGTCAGGCCCGAGCGCTCAACAGCCGAAATGTGTACGAAGATATCTTTGCCGCCATCGTCAGGTGCGATGAAGCCATAACCCTTGGTGGTGTTGAACCACTTCACGGTACCAGTTGCCATTTTACGTTTCCTTGTCAGTTCTGCCCGCGGAGGTGCGGCAGCGCGGCGTCGTCGTCTAATCGAGAACTGAGGCCGAACGGGAAACAGGTCGAGGTAGAGAGTAGCGGAAGTTGTATCTCAGACCCGGCGATTCGTGTAAAGACCGAGCTCATACGCGATTGTGCCAAACTGCGGCAATTCCCGTATAAAACACGGCAGTCAACGCTGCGGGCGTGCCGATCCAGCCAAAATACCAAAGCGCTCCGGCAAAGGCGTCTTCCGCATAGGAGGCGGCAAACTGTGTCTTGCCGTAGGTGGCCAGAGCATAGGCAAACACAGTCAACCCGGCAAAGAGCGCGACACGGATCACGGCTTTGATGGGCAAAAAGTCGAGAACAAAGGCCACCGCAAGACCCGCGCCCCCTCCGATCAGCACCACCTTTTGTGACCACCAAGGATGTGCGCCAAAGGACTTGGGGAGATCGAGTAAATAGGCCGCGGCAAGGGCGGCGGCGGTCAGGGCAAGCGGGAGTATCTGGCGCATCATGTGTCCTTCTCATGAGATGGATCTGAGATCGGATCCCAGCGTTGCGATTTCCAGAGATATGACACCCGGCTGTCGGGGATGTGAGGGATGTGTCGTTGTTCGCAGGGGCATGTTAGGGCCCCTGTGAAACGAAAAAGGCCCGCCAGTGGCGGGCCCTTCGTAGATGTCACAGCGTTTAGCGTGTGAATTTCTTGTGCTTCATCCGGGTTGGTTCAAGCGCAGCATCGCCTAGACGACGTTTTTTGTCTTCTTCATAGGCGTCAAAGTTGCCTTCGAACCATTCCACCTGTGCTTCGCCTTCAAAGGCGAGGATGTGTGTGCAGATCCGGTCGAGGAAGAAACGGTCGTGTGAGATGACGACGGCGCAGCCAGCAAAGTCAGTCAGAGCGTCTTCCAGGGCCCGTAGTGTTTCCACGTCTAGGTCGTTGGTCGGTTCATCGAGCAGCAGCACGTTGCCGCCGGATTTCAGCAGGCGCGCCATGTGCACACGGTTGCGCTCACCCCCCGACAGTTTGTTGACCGGTTTCTGCTGGTCGCCGCCTTTGAAGTTGAACGACGAGCAATAGGCGCGGCTGTTGACCTCGGCATCGCCCAGTTTGATGATTTCGGCACCGCCGGTGATAGCTTCCCAGACGGTTTCGTTGTCGACAAGATCATCACGCGACTGGTCCACGTAGGACAGTTGCACGGTGTCACCCAGCTCAATGCTGCCACCATCAGGGGTTTCATTACCGGTCAGCATTTTGAACAGGGTCGATTTACCCGCGCCGTTCGGACCGATCACACCCACAATGCCACCGGGGGGCAGCGAGAAGGACAGATCTTCGATCAGAAGCTTGTCACCCATGGCTTTGTTGAGGTTCTCGACCTCAATCACCTTCGAGCCGAGGCGTTGGCCATTGGGAATGACGATCTGAGCCCGGCCAACGCGTTCGCGTTCGGATTGACCTGCCATCTCTTCATAGGCCGCGATACGGGCTTTGGATTTGGCCTGACGCGCCTTGGCGCCCTGACGCATCCAGTCCAGTTCGCGTTCCAAAGTTTTCTGTTTGGCTTTGTCTTCGCGGGCTTCCTGCTGCAGGCGTTTGGCCTTCTGCTCAAGCCAGGCCGAATAGTTGCCCTCGTAAGGGATGCCGCGACCACGATCGAGTTCCAGAATCCACCCGGTGATGTCATCCAGGAAATAACGGTCGTGGGTGATGATTAGGATGGTGCCTTTGTAATCGATCAGATGCTGTTGCAACCAAGCGATGGTCTCGGCGTCGAGGTGGTTGGTCGGTTCGTCGAGCAGCAGCATGTCAGGGGCTTCGAGCAGCAGCTTGCAGAGCGCAACACGGCGTTTTTCACCACCTGAGAGATTGGCAACTTCGGCGTCGTCGGCGGGGCAGCGCAGCGCTTCCATTGCCACGTCGATCTGACTGTCGAGATCCCACAGGTTCTGAGCGTCGATCTCATCCTGTAGAGTGGCCATTTCCTCGGCGGTCTCGTCCGAGTAGTTCATTGCCAGCTCGTTGTAGCGGTCAAGGATGTCTTTCTTGGCCTTCACACCCAGCATGACATTGCCACGAACGTCGAGGCTTTCGTCAAGATGGGGTTCCTGTGGCAGGTAGCCAACTTTGGCCCCTTCAGCAGCCCAGGCTTCACCGGTGAAATCTTTGTCGATTCCGGCCATGATCTTCATCAAGGTCGATTTACCGGCGCCGTTGACACCGACAACACCGATCTTCACGCCGGGCAAAAAGCTCAGGCGGATGTTCTCAAAGCACTTCTTCCCGCCGGGGTAGGTCTTGGATACCTCATCCATGTGGTAGACATACTGATAAGCGGCCATGCGCATTTGCTCCTGAGAATAGGTTAGTTGCTCAGGAAGTAGCGCTTTGCAGGCCCATACGCAATCGGGGACGCGGCATTTCAAACAGGAAAGACGCTAGCGCTAACGACGTGTTCGGGCAGGGGATAAAAGGTTTCAATTTCATTTATTTGCCGTTTTGAGGCATATGCGGATGGGTAGTATTGCCTAAACTTTGCAACATTGCCAAAAATTAGTGCCTTGTTTTTGTGCGATATTTGCTGAGTTTGCTGATTTTGCCGCTGTTTAGCGTCAACACTCTATTAAGCCGTTATCAACAAATCGCTGTTGTTTTCGAGACAAGGCGAGTGCGTGTCTTCCCCCCTGTATTGTTTTGGGCCTGTCCCGGCCAACGTCAAAGTTTACTCTAAAGGAGTCTGCCATGTCTGGTCTCACAGCTCGGCTCGGTTTTTGGAATAATCTACCGCTCAAGTGGAAAATGCCGCTTCAGATCGCGGTTCCTACCATTTTCATTGCCCTTGCTGCGTCCGTCATGAGCTTTCTACAGGCGTCCCATTCGCTCGAAGTGCAGCGTGATGCGGCTTATGACTATTTGATTGATGCCAAGGTCGAGAGCCTTGAAGTTTGGTGGGAAAGCGTTGGAGCGGACATCTCAATTCTGGCCGAAGGGCAAGATGTCCGTGAGGCCGTTGAAACCTTTACCCAAGGGTGGGAAGAGCTAGGTGGCGATCAGGGATCATACCTGCGTGATGCCTATATCGAAAGCAATCCGCACCCACTGGGGTCGAAAGATGCACTGGTTGATGCCGGGGATGGCACTAACTGGACCGGCCATCATGTGAGGTTTCACGAGGGATTTCAGAAGTTCCAGCAGGACCGCGGATACTATGATCTGTTCTTGTTCGACACCAAGGGCAACCTGATCTACTCGGTGTTCAAAGAGGCAGATTTCGCAACGAACTTTGAAAATGGCGAATATGCACAGAGCGGTCTAGGGATAGTTTACCAGCAGGCGGTCAAAGGCACGCGAGGCGCGCGGTATTTCTCGGACTTCGAACCTTACGCCCCAAGTGCAGGCGCACCTGCAAAGTTTGTAGCGTCACCTGTTATGGACAAAAACGGTAATCTCATTGGCGTCGTGGCTCTCCAGATCCCGGTTGAAGACGCGATTGCGCGCATTCTCTCAGACGCCTCGTTGCTGGGTGAAACTGGGCTTGTCTACATTATCGATGATGCAGGTCGTGCCCTCTCAACGTCGCCGAAAGACAACGGCCACAAGATGTTCGATATGCTGCCTGAGCTGCCATACATTGTTGAGGCGCGGTCGGGTGTAGACGTGGCTGCCACTGCCGAAGTCGGACTGTCCGGCAATCCAATCATCACCCGGTCAGGGCAGATTACCAGCGAAGGCACGGGTTGGAATGTGCTGCTTGAACAGGACCTTGCAGAAGCAAATGCTGAACGTAATGAGCTTTTGATGATGACCCTGGCCCAACTTGGCGCGACGCTGGCTCTTGTTGCCGTGATTTCGTTCCTGGTTGCACGTCTGTTGACGGGGCGTATTTCCAAGCTTTCGGAAGGTGTGACGCGCATCTCCGGAGAAGACTATGAAACCGCTGTGGATGGGGTCGACGCAGGGGATGAGCTCGGCTCGATTTCCCGGTCATTGGATGATCTCAAAGTCACACTGGCTGATGGCAAAGAGGCCCGTCTGGCCCGTGAGAGACATGCAGAAGAACAGGCCAAAGTTGTCGAACGTTTGGCCTCAGGTCTGCAGCTTTTGGCCAAAGGCAACCTCGGGTGCCAGATCCGGGAGGATCTTGGATCGGAATACGAACGTCTGCGTCGCAATTTTAACGAAACTGTTGATTCACTTGGGGTGATTATTGGTGAGCTGCGCATGAATGCCGAGGCCATCGACGATGATGCCCGTACTCTGAGCGAAGGGGCCGACAGCCTGTCAAACCGGACGGAAAATCAGGCCGCGACTTTGGAGCAAACAGCTGCTGCAATGGAAGAGATCACCTCTACGGTTTCATCGACAGCTGACGGTGCACAGGAAATTGTAGGTGCTATCCGTAATGCTCAGGAACAAGCTGAGCGTGGCGAAGAAGTGCGTGATCGTGCGGTGCGGGCAATGGGCGAGATCGAGAAGTCTTCGGGTCAGATCAGTCAAATCATTCAGGTGATGGAAGACATCGCCTTCCAGACCAACCTGCTCTCTCTGAACGCAGGGGTGGAAGCCGCACGTGCGGGCGAAGTGGGACGCGGGTTTGCAGTTGTTGCCTCGGAAGTCCGTGCACTTGCTCAAAGATCTTCGGACAGCGCCTCCGAAATTCGCAATCTGATCCTCAATTCCAATAGCAATGTCAGCAATGGCGTTGAGTTGGTGAGCGAGATGGGCGAAGCGATTGAGGCAATCCGGCATCGTGTCATCGGGGTTTCCGAACAGGTCGGGAATATTGCGGCGGGGGCGTCTGAACAGTCGACCGGGTTGGCCGAAATCAACAATGGCATCACCATGTTGGATCAGGTGACCCAGGAAAATGCGGCTATGGTTGGAGAAAGTGCCGCGGCGGGGCGTGCCTTGCAGGAAAAAGCAGGCACATTGCGGTCGCTTGTGTCGCGCTTTCAGACCGATGAAACCGCAGAGGCAAATTTGAAGGCCGCACCAACAGTCAGCGCCCAGCCCGACGTGTTGGCAGGAGGTGACCTGGCGAATGATCATGCGGATACCTCCTCTTTGGGTTGGGATACCGAGGATGCGCGCCCCACAGTCGCAGAACAGCCGAAAGAAGATCCAACTCCAGAGACCACACCCGCTCCAGCGCCACGCAAAGCGGCGGCGGGCGGAGGAACGATCTGGCAAGATTTCTGATCGGTCACTGTCAAGCTGATGCTTGATCGAGCCTGCCCGAGCGCGTAAGCCGGGCAGGCTTTTGTTTGAAGGAGAGATGCGTGGTTCGTCAGCATCTTGGACTGTCTCTGCCACGTGGCGCGCGAGTCGGAATTTTGGGGGGATCGTTTGACCCACCTCATGTCGGGCACCTGCATCTGTCGCGTGAGGCGCTCAAGCGGTTTGGTCTTGATCGCGTAATCTGGTTGGTGAGCCCGGGAAATCCGCTCAAAACTGATGCCCCGGCATCGATGGAGCGCCGTCTGACAGCTGCCCGCCTTCTGGCAGATGATCCACGCATCTGGATCAGCGATTTTGAACGCCCCTTGGGGACGCGGTTTACCCATGAAACGCTTGGTGCCATGACCACGCTATGGCCGCAGGTCCGGTTTGTTTGGTTGATGGGCGCGGATAATCTGGTGCAATTCCACAGATGGGACAATTGGCGCAGGATTATGTCGACCCTGCCTGTTGGCGTTTTGGCCCGCCCCGGTCACCGTATGGCCGCCTTACATGCGCCCACCGCCCGGGCATTTTCCAACTTCCGGATTCCAGCAGAACAGGCGCAGTTGTTGCCCATGCAGCCCGCGCCTGCGTGGTGCTTTGTCAACATGCCGATGATGAGCACAAGCTCGACCCAAATCAGACGTCTGGGCGGTTGGTCTTCTGGTGACACTTAGACGCTATTCTATGCTAGCAGCAATGAGCTGTTGCCGAACCGAATTCAGTGGGATTACATCCAAGTATGACCAAGCCGATTTCACGACGTAATGTCCTGGCCTTTGCCATAGCCGGGGCTGTTTCAACGCTAGGAACGGGCGCTTTTGCCGCCGCCCCTGAAAGATCTTTGCTGCCCAAAGCGCGCCCGGATGGGTTGCTGAAGGCCTATCAGAAAACTGCGGATGAGTTGATTGCCCGCGCCAATCTCGGTGGCGATGTGGGGTTTGCCGTGGCAGACGCGGCAACCGGGATCGTGCAGGAAGGCACCTCAGCAGATCTTCAGCTGCCACCGGCGAGCGTCGCAAAGGCCTTGACCGCCGCATATGCGTTGGATGTTTTGGGTGAAGGGTACCGGTTTCGTACCCGAGTTCTTGCCACCGGTCCTATCGAGAACGGGATTGTCCAAGGGGATTTGATCCTTGCGGGGGGCGGGGATCCGATCCTGAACACCGACGCCTTGGCCGGTCTTGCAGAACAGTTGAAAACCGCAGGGGTCACAGGAATTACCGGGTCGTTCCAGATCTGGGGGCGCGCTCTGCCGCAGATGATGCGGATCGACGCAACGCAGCCCGACCACGTGGGCTATAATCCTCCCGTGTCCGGGCTGAACCTAAACTTCAACCGGGTGCATTTTGAATGGAAGCGCGCCGGGACAAATTACACTGTGACCATGCAGGCGCGGTCGTCGAAGTATCGCCCCGACGTGCGGGTGGCGCGTATGAGCGTCGAAGCTCGCAAAGCGCCGGTTTATGTTTATGAAGACCGTCAAACCTATGACAGTTGGTCGGTGGCCAAAGGCGCTTTGGGGGATGGTGGGTCTCGGTGGTTGCCGATCCGCAAGCCTGAGATCTACTCGGGTGAGGTGTTTCTGACCCTCTGTAAATCTTTTGGTATCTCGCTCCCTAAAGCCGGAATGATTGAAAACCTGCCTGAGGGGGCGAGCGAACTTGCGCTTCACCAAAGCCCGGCTTTGCCCGAAGTGTTGAAAGGCATGTTGAAGTTCTCGACGAATTTGACTGCCGAAGTTGTGGGGCTGACGGCATCTAAGGCGCGCGCCGGTCAAGTGCCCGCGTCGCTTCAGGCCTCGGCGGCTGAGATGAATGGCTGGGCGGAAGAGCGTCTGGGCGTCACGGGAATCGGACTGGTGGATCATTCTGGTCTGAACGAAGCAAGCCGGGTTAGCGCGCAGCAGATGATGACCGCGCTGTCCAAGTTGCGTCACACCAGCGCTTTGAAGCCGTTGCTCAAACCCTTCAATCTCTTGGATGAAAAAGGCCGTCCTATCCCGGATCATCCAATTCAGGTTGCGGCGAAAACCGGGACATTGAATTTTGTCAGCGGGCTGGCGGGGTATGTTGATCTCCCCGATGGCGGAGAGCTGGTGTTTGCCATCTTCAGCGGTGATCTGGATCGACGGGCGGCGCTGACCGTTGATCAGCGCGAACGCCCAGATGGCGGGAAGTCCTGGAACCGGCGGGCAAAACGCCTTCAACGCGAATTGATCGAACGCTGGGGCGTTCTGTATACCGGAACCACTTAATTCTCGATCACCACCTGAAGATTTTCTTTGCCCACGGCTTGGGTTAGCTCAAAAAGCACAGCCGCATTTTCGGGATGCAAGCGGACACAGCCAGCAGAGGCCGGGCGGCCCAAACGGCTCACTTGATTGGTGCCGTGGATCGCATAGTTACCCCGGAAGAAAATCGCATAGGGCATCGGTGCGTTATTGTAGAGACTGGATTTGTGGTACTTGGAGAGCCACTGGGCCGTAAAGCTGCCACGAGGTGTCCACTTGCCAGAACGCGCGGTCGAGACCGGCCAGGTATGTGTGGTAACACCATCCTGAAACACGGTCAGTGTCTGGGACGAAATATCCACTTTTGCAATCAAGGGGGCAGCAATGCCCGTGATGGGCAAAAGTGAGAGAGCTAGGGCGCAGATGGCTGCAGAAACAACGCGCGGCATGAAAATCTCCAAGTTAAAACAAACAGTGATGCCAAAAAAGTGGCCGTAACAGAATACAAAATGATTAACGCAGGGGCAGTCAGGGAATCCTGACCCCTGCGTTGCAGAGCATTCACTGTTTTATAGGCTGGAAATTTAGCCGGGCAGGTGTCGCGCCCGCGCGCCACGTTCGATGGCCGCTGCATGGAGCCGGTCAATGGCCAGCTCGTGGCGGATTTCTTCCAGAAGGCGTAACTCGCTTTCTTGAAGTTTACCATCAGCCGCTGCCACATCACAGGACAGTGCATAGGCGGTTTCATTCAGGTGCTCGGGCAGGTTGTCACGTACAAGCCCAAACAGTGCATCCAGCCCGTCTTCTTGTTCGAACAATTCGAACACGATGCTGGCGACGCGGCGGACGCGGTCTTCATCGTATTTGGCAAAGATGGGCAGGTTGTTCACGGCGGTGTCGATCTTGACCAACTCAACGGTCCGTACGTTTTCATCCGAAGCCGACACGGCAATCATGATCGCGACCAGGCAATCCTGTGGTGACAGCGGGTGGGAAAGGGGGTCAGACATACGGGCTCCTGAAACTGGATTTGCCCTCAAGATAAGAGGGCAAATCCCAAGGGGCAATGTGTCAGACAAAAATCACTGGAAATTCAGGGCTGAGCGGTGAAGTGATAAGTAACCTGTTCAAAACTGGTGCAGGAAAATCCATAGGCAAAACGCAGCCCCTCTGGGCCCGCAACCGTGCCATGTTCCGCATTGCCCGGCACATATAGAGCAACCCCCGCGCGGATTTCATGCTCGACCCCATCTAGTGTCACAACGCCCGACCCGTCGAGCCCCAGGTACCATTCCGCCTCGGCATGACGATGGGGTTTGAGCTGATGGCCCGCTTCAAATTCTGCGATACCCAGAACCATGTCACGTGGGGCTTGTTCCGATCCGTTGATCAAGGTGCGCCAGCGAACCTCACCATAGGTTGGATCGGTTCCACCAGCCAATGGCACCTGAGCGGCATCCACACAAAGCGGGGGTGTAGGGCTGTTTGCGGCAGTGGGCAGATCCGCCATGGTGGCGGTCATCGCTTGGGCTTGGTGTGTCATGGCGTCTCCTCTTCTCTGGCTGCATTTACGGCGACTTGCGTTGATCCGGCAATCTCGTAAAAAGGTTCGGTAACATACGCTGAGGTTATGAAATGGATCGCCTTCCCTCGTTCTCCGGCCTGACGGCGTTTTATGCGGCGGCACGGCTGGGCGGTTTGACGGCTGCGGCTTCTGAACTCAATGTCACGCAGCCAGCGGTGTCGCGCAGGATCGCGGCTCTTGAGCAAGACCTTGGATGCCTGCTTTTTGATAGAAGCCATAAACCGGTAAAAATGACCTTTGAAGGCAGAGAGTTACTGAAATCCCTACGGCAGAGCTTTGGCCAGATCGAAGACACGGTGTCTTTGCTGCGCCAGCGTGGGCAAGGGCGGGTTGTCTCCGTTTCTGCGCCTGCTGGGTTTGTCGCGTTTTGGCTGATCCCGCATCTGGGCGAGCTGGAAGATGTCTTTCCTGAGATCACAATTCGTATCATCAGCCAAGAGTATGGTGAGCGTACCCGACCCGGTGACATTGCAATCCGATTCGGTCTTGAGGACGAAGGGGGTGGGCAAGAGCAGAGATTGCTGACCCGCGCGGTCTATCCGGTTGCAAGCCCGCTTTATCTGCAACGTAGAAAAATGGATCAGGACAGCTATGACCTCAGCACTGTCACTTTGCTGACAATGGAGGCGGCGCGCAGTCAATGGCATGACTGGCCCAGCTGGTTTGAGGCCGTTGGTCAACCTATGCCGAAGGGCGCCCGGCAGTTGGATTTCAGTTCCTACCCGATGTTGGTGAATGCGATCCTGGCAGGGCAGGGGGTCGGACTGTGCTGGGGGGGCGTATTGGACACGTTCCTCGATACGGGGGCGGCTGTGCGGCTCAATGCGCCCGAGGCCTTGTCGGAACGCGGATATTTTGTACGTCGACGGGATGGGGGTGCGATAGGGCAGGATGCCGAGACAATTTATGACTGGCTGCTCCAACGCGCCTCAATGGAGTGAGAAAAACGCCTGTGCCGCAGGTTGGAGGGCCGTTGCAACATTGACTCATGCCGCAGCAGCACAATAGGACAGGCAAGTTATGAAGCCTGACCGAAGTCTCTCGGCAGGAAAACCCAAACGGAGATCGAAATGTCCGATATGCGCGACGCAGCGATGAGTACAAAAGCCTGGCCCTTTGAAGAAGCGCGCCGGCTGCTCAAACGCTATGAAAAGTCGCCTCCGGAAAAGGGTTATGTTCTCTTTGAGACCGGCTATGGCCCGTCGGGTCTGCCGCATATCGGCACTTTTGGTGAAGTGCTGCGCACGACCATGATCCGCCGTGCTTTTGAAAAAATCAGCGACATTCCAACGCGCCTGATCTGTTTCTCAGATGACCTCGATGGCATGCGCAAAGTGCCCGGCAATGTGCCCAATTCAGAGAGCCTGCATGAACACCTGCAAAAGCCCCTGACATCGGTTCCAGATCCGTTTGGCACCCATGAGAGCTTTGGTCACCACAACAATGCGATGTTGTGTCGTTTCCTTGATACCTTTGGCTTTGAGTATGATTTTTACTCCGCCAAGGAATTTTACGAATCCGGTCAATTCGACGAGGTGCTGAAGCGCGCAATCGAAAAATATGATGACGTCATGGCTATCATGTTGAAAAGCCTGCGCGAAGAGCGTCGCCAGACCTATTCGATCTTCCTGCCGATCCATCCTGAGACTGGCCGCGTGCTCTATGTGCCGATGAAAAAGGTCTGTGCCGAGACCCACAGCATCACCTTTGACGACGAAGATGGCAAAGAATGGACCCTGCCAGTCACCGGCGGCAATGTGAAATTGCAGTGGAAGCCGGACTTTGGTGCGCGCTGGGCGGCATTGGGGGTTGATTTCGAGATGTATGGCAAAGACCATTCGACCAACACACCGATCTACGACGGCATCTGTCGTGTGCTGGGCCAGCGCGCGCCAGAGCACTTCACCTATGAGCTGTTCCTGGATGACAAGGGTCAGAAGATTTCGAAAACTTCGGGCAACGGGATTTCGATTGATGAGTGGCTGACCTACGCGTCCACTGAATCCCTATCCTATTTCATGTACCAAAAGCCGAAGACGGCAAAGCGCATGTACTTTGACGTGATCCCCAAAGCGATGGATGAATATCATCAGCAGCTGCGGGCCTATCACACGCAGGACATCAAGGCGCAGCTCAACAATCCGGTCTGGCACATTCATGCGGGCGATGTTCCGCAGTCGGATATGGTTGTGCCGTTCTCGATGCTGCTCAATATCGCAAGCGTGTCGAATGCCGAAGACAAAGAAACCCTCTGGGGCTTTATCCGCAAATATGCGCCTGACGCCACGCCGGAAACCCATCCGGGTATGGATCAGGCCGCAGGCTTTGCGGTGGCCTACTTCAACGACTTTGTGAAACCCGCGAAAACCTATCGCGCGCCGACCGATCAAGAACGTGCCGCGCTGCTGGATCTCGCAAATGCGCTTAAGTCGCCTGAAGCGGCATTGGCGGCGATCGCGAAGAAAAATGAAATTGTCGGCAAAGACGATCCTCTGCCCGAGGCGAATTTTGCCGATGATGAGTTCCTTCAGTCGGTTGTTTTCGCCATTGGCAAGATCCACGGGTTCGAGCCGCTGCGTGCATGGTTTGGCGCGCTCTACGAGGTGCTTTTGGGTGCCGATCAGGGCCCACGTTTTGGTGGCTTTATGGCGCTTTATGGCGTCGAAGAGAGCATCACCCTGATCGAAAAAGGTGCCGCAGGAGAATTGGCGTAAGTCATTTGCCCGTCAGATAAATTTGCGGGGCGTCCCAGGTGGGCGCCCCGTTTTTTGTTGGTCTAGAATTCGTGCCACATCCCTAATTTAAGCCCCATGCTTCTTTCTCCGACCAAGCCCCAGCTCATCCCGAGTTCCAGATGTGTGCGGGGTTTGATCGGCAAGACTAAGGAAGGGGCCAGTTTGCTGTAACTGTCTTGCCGGGCTGGGAAACCGGATTGGAGTTGCAGGATGAACTTGCGCGATTTTGGAAGATTCCAGCCTCGTGTGACATCGATCTTATAGTCCATGCTCCGCTGTGAAATCTGGATCTCTGCGAAACTCTCGAGCGTAAACCAGCCATTTGGCAATCCCCGCCCCACCAGCACACCGGGCCTTACCGAAAGGGTGCCCGATATCTGACCGAGGCCCAACTGCAGGGCAATTTTTGTTGACGCATCGGCCGTGTTGAGCGGGTGCTGAACAAAGACCACAGTTTTGCCAGCCCCTTGGGAGGTGTGCCCGAGATCTAGCCCAAGCGTCAGCTGTTCGGTCAGCCCGTATTCAAGGTAGAGACTGGCATAGTCGCCAGTTGGGGTCAGATTATCCCATGTTGCAATCTCTTGTGGCCAAGACAGAGACAGCGCTGAGCTGACAAATCCTGTACCCGCCTCGCGCGGCCAGGCACCCGCCAGCGCTTGGCCTGAAATCAAACACCAAAGAACCACCAATACTCGAACCATCACTGCAAACACCGCAGTCAAACTCAGACCCTGCTATCTTTGAAGGTTTGTGTGCAAACAACAAGGAAAAGCTAGGGCGTCAGGGGGTGGCCTTTTCATGCTGCAGGTGCACAATGGCTGCGCAAGGTTAGGGGTATCGGTATGGCGGGACAGGTCATCACAGTGGCGCAGCAAAAAGGCGGCAGCGGAAAAACAACGCTGGCGGCGCATTTGGCGGTGGGGTTTCGGGCCGAAGGGAAAACCGTGGCTTTGATCGATTTGGATCCCCAGGGCAGTTTGGGCCGTTGGTATATGACCCGGTTGGACAAGGATCCGGCGCTTTGTGAGGGACTAGAGTTCACTACCTCTTCGGCCTGGGGGATCGCGCTTGAGTGCCGCAAACTCACCGCGTCCCATGATCTTGTGATCATCGACACGCCTCCCAAAGCCGACAGTGACCTGCGCCCTGCGTTGCGAGTTGCGGACTTGGTAATTGTCCCGGTTTCCGTGAGTCAGGTAGACCTGTGGGCCACGGAAGGGGTTCTTGATCTTGCACATCGTGAAAACCGGAAATCGCTGCTGGTGATGAATCGGTCCAGAGCAGGCACGCGTCTGGCTGCCGAAGTCGAGCAAGCTGCACAATCTCTCGATGCCCCAATGGCACAGGCGTCTCTCGCCAATCGCGTGGGCTATGCCGAAGCCATCGGTCACGGCAGTACGATTCTGGAAGGGCGTAAATCCCCGGCGCAGAAAGAGGTGCTGGACCTCGTTGCTGACGTCACCCGGCATTTGCAGGGCTGACCTTACGCCTCGATCAGGGGTTTGGCGGGGTATTCGTCAAATCTACGGGTAAAGCGCGTGCCGTTGAAGGTATGGGTGCAACAGGGACATTGCGGGTTTAGACGCTCAACCCCAAGATCTGGTGCAACCATTTGCAGCATTCCGTCTGCGTCGACAAAGAGCCCACTGTAATAACTGCTCTCGCCGACACGAACGGAGTCTTTTTCTTCTTCTGGTGTGCGGGCCACCATCCAGAAAATCGGGTCCTCCCGGTCTAGACGGGATTTGGCTTCTGAATAGACGCTGTCCCATTCCCGCCCTACGCGGGAGAGCAAAAACCGAAACAGCGGGGTGTAATCCAATCCATGTCGCTGGCCGGACTTCATCGAGACAGAGGGGCCGGATTTGGTGTTGCGCGCATAAGACGCGCGTTGACCGCTTCCGTGACAGACACCACGGGCACGGCTGTTCACGCGACGATAGAGAGGTTTTTTGCGTGTGTTTGGCATGGCGCGAAGCTCATCCAAACAACGGATAAAGATCAATCAGGAAATTTTGCTGTTTTGCGGGCAACGACCCGGAAGGTGCGAGGGGTAGCCCCCTCGCACCGATGCTATGTTTTACAAAATCAGACGATTTTGATGTTTGCGTCTGCCGCGTCTTTGATGAACTGCGCCAGACCTTTGTCGGTCAGAACATGGTTCGCCATGGCTTTGATCACGGCGGGAGGTGCGGTTGCGACATCGGCACCAATTTTTGCACAGTCTGACATGTGGTTGGCGGTGCGGATCGACGCGGCCAGGATCTGAGTGTCGAACCCATAGTTGTCATAGATGGAGCGGATGTCTTCGATCAGTTCCAGACCGTCGATGTTGATGTCATCCAGACGACCAATGAAGGGCGAGATGAAAGTCGCACCGGCTTTGGCGGCCAGAAGCGCCTGATTGGCCGAGAAGCAGAGGGTCACATTGACCATTTTGCCTTCGTCCGTCAGGGTTTTACAGGCCTGCAGACCATCCCAGGTCAGCGGAACTTTGACGGCGATGTTTTCGGCGATCTCGGCCAGTTTGCGGCCTTCTGCGATCATGTCCTCGGCTTTGAGCGCAACAACCTCAGCCGAAACCGGACCCGGTACCAGATCACAGATTTCTTTGGTCACTTCCAAAATATCGCGGCCCGATTTTTTGATCAGCGACGGGTTGGTGGTCACCCCATCAACCATGCCCAATGCGTGCAGTTCGGCGATGGCGTCGATTTCGGCGGTATCTACAAAAAATTTCATTGCGTGCGGCCCTCCTGGCGAAGCTTGGCAATTTCCCGCGGGTGTCTTACCCCATGTAGGGTGTCACCGAAACCAAAATAGGTGTCGCACCAGTTTGCGCTAACGGAACCTGTATCACATGCAGTCTTTTTTCGAAGAAAATGCCCTGATCTCAGTACAAACGACCCAGCCTTTGGATCGTTTACTGGATTATCGTGCGCCTGAAGGAGGGTGCCATGTTGGGGCTTTTGTCGAAGTACCACTAGGACCGCGCAAAGTTATTGGGGTGGTTTGGGGTGCGGGACAGGGGGGATTCGACCCTTCGAAGATTCGTCAGGTGATCCGCGTTCTAGATGTGTCACCGATGCGCGCGGAAATGAGACTGTTTCTGGAACGGTGCGGTGCCTACACCCTGACCCCAATGAACGCGATGTTGCGTCTGGCGACCCGCGCGCCGGGGTTGGGCGATCCGCCCTCGATGCAGAAAATCTATCGTCTGGGCGAGGGGGAACCGCCTCGCATGACCGAGGCTCGGACGCGGGTGTTGGATGTGTGCCGAGAAATGGGTGGCCTGTCTTTGACCCTGAAAGAGCTTGCCGAGGCGGCGGGGGTAACACCTTCGGTGGTCAAAGGATTGGTGAAGTCCGGCGCGGTGTGGGAGGAAAACAGCCCACGC
The DNA here is from genome assembly GCA_049116335.1 of Pelagimonas sp. GTDB lineage: Bacteria > Pseudomonadota > Alphaproteobacteria > Rhodobacterales > Rhodobacteraceae > CANMIH01. The sequence goes on from JAGDYZ010000011.1 coordinate 118,627, forward strand.
GATACCGCCTATCCGCCGTTGGATCCCGACTATGGTGCCAAAGATCTGACCGAAGATCAGGAAACCGCTGCGGCGCAATTGCGCGCAGGGCAGGCGAGCCAGCAATACAACACTGTGCTGCTCAAAGGGGTCACAGGGTCGGGTAAAACCGAGGTTTATCTTGAGGCGGTGGCGGAATGCCTTCGGCAAGGGCGGCAGGCTCTGGTGCTGCTGCCTGAGATTGCTCTGACCGCTGAGTTCCTGACCCGGGTTGAAGCGCGCTTTGGGGCAAAGCCAGCCGAATGGCACTCGGGGGCCACCATGACCGAACGCCGCCGGGTCTGGCGGATGGTTGGGCAGGGACAGGCGCAAATGGTGATTGGCGCGCGATCGGCGCTGTTTCTGCCGTTTCAGAACCTTGGCCTGATCGTGGTCGATGAAGAACATGACACAAGCTACAAACAAGATGATGGTGTTAGCTATAACGCGCGGGATATGGCGGTGCTGCGTGCCTCCATTCTGGGTGCTCAGGTGGTTCTCGCCTCTGCGACTCCCTCGCTTGAGAGCTGGGCCAATGCCGAAGCTGGCAAATATCAGCGGGTGATCCTTGAATCCCGCTATGGTCCCGCAGTGTTGCCCGAGATGATGACAATTGACATGCGGCGTGAAGAGCTTCCATCGACGCGCTGGATCTCGCCCACTCTGCGGGCGGCGGTGAACCGGCGTGTGGTGGCGGGCGAACAATCCCTGCTGTTTCTAAACCGGCGGGGCTATGCCCCGGTTACCCTCTGTCGCGCTTGTGGCCAACAGATCGCCTGTGATCATTGTGATGCGCGCATGGTGGAACACCGTTTCCTCAAGCGACTGGTCTGTCACCAATGCGGCGAGAGCAAACCTGTGCCCGAGACCTGTCCGTCTTGTGGCGCGGAAGACAAGCTCGCGCCTGTAGGGCCGGGCGTTGAGCGCCTCGCGGAAGAGGCACAAGCGCAGTTCCCAGATGCAAAGATTGCAGTCCTGTCGTCGGACCTCTACGGCACGGCGCGCGAGCTGAAGGAACAGATCGAAGCAATTGCCGCAGGGGCTGCGGATATCATCATCGGCACGCAACTTGTGGCCAAGGGCCATAACTTTCCATTGCTTACCCTAGTCGGCGTGATTGATGCAGATCTGGGTTTGCAAGGCTCGGACCTGCGGGCGGCGGAACGCACCTTTCAGCTGATGCGGCAGGTGGCGGGGCGCGCAGGGCGGGCAGAAAAACCTGGCACCGCGATGTTGCAAACTTTTCAGCCCGAACATCCGGTGATCCGGTCCATCCTCGGTGGCGATGAAGTGGCCTTCTGGCAGGCCGAAATGGATGAGAGGCGCGCGGCGGGGATGCCCCCCTTTGGGCGATTGGCAGGCATTGTTCTGTCAGGTGAAGATCTGGGAAAGGTGTTTGATCTTGGCAATCACTTGGCGCGGAATGATGCGCCGTTGCGCCGGATCGGAGCGCAGGTCTTTGGGCCAGCCCCAGCGCCAATTGCCCGTGTGCGTGGTCGGCATCGTGTCAGGTTGTTGATCAAAGCAGAAAAGACAGCGCCACTTCAGGCGGCTTTGTCCGAGTGGGCGGGGCAAGTCACACTGAAAGGTGATCTTCGCATGTCCATCGACATCGATCCGCAGAGTTTTTTCTGATTTTCACACTGTTTAGCGCGGCGGATCGGCCACAACACTGTGTTCTTTATGTCGTTCTCTTGTTTGTATCAGCGCGCAACTCTACATCAGCCATCATGAGACGCTGGATCCCCTTTATGAAATCCAAGCCCACTGTGGCTGTGGTGCGCCTGCAAGGTGCGATTGGTGCAACTGGTCGCGGTGGTCTAAGCGACCGATCAACCGCAAGTATCCTAGAGAAGGCTTTCAAGTCCAAACCCAAGGCGGTTGCGCTTGAAATCAATTCCCCCGGCGGAAGCCCGGTGCAGTCTTCGTTGATAGGCGCGCGTATTCGTCGGCTGGCCGAGGAACATGATGTGCCGGTCTATGCCTTTGTCGAGGATGTCGCCGCCTCAGGTGGATATTGGATCGCCAGTGCCGCCGATGAGATCTGGTCTGACAGCTGTTCCATTCTCGGATCCATAGGTGTGATTTCCGCAGGATTTGGGGCGCATGTTTTTTTACAACGCCAGGGCATTGAGCGCCGGGTCTATACGGCCGGAAAATCGAAAAGCATGTTGGATCCGTTTCGTCCTGAAAACGAGGATGATATCGCGCGTCTTAACAGTTTGTTAGAGCAGCTACACGCTCAGTTCATAGCACATGTGCAATCGCGCAGGGGTGACAAACTGTCGAAGGATACCGATCTGTTTACAGGTGAGATCTGGTTAGGCCAGTCCGCCATCGATGTGGGCCTGTCCGATGGGATAGGGCATCTGGTGCCACTGATGAAAGATCGCTATGGGGACAAGGTTCAGTTCAAACGCTTTGAACAAAAGCGGCCTCTGTTCCCTCGGTTTGGCGCCCAGATGGCGCAGGATGCGATGAGTGAGATTGAGGAACGTGCGGAATTCGCACGGTTCGGTGTGTGACGTGATTGCGAAGATCGTGACTCTTTTTCTTGCAGTCATGGCCGTGCTGGCCATGTTCGGCAAATTGAAGGTCCCCGGTCACAAACGGCTGGCCTCAGCCAAATGCCCCAAATGCGGGCGCTATCGTATTGGTCGCGGGCCCTGCGCCTGCGGCAAGAGAAAGGGCTGAAATGGTCTTCGTCTACGCAGTTCTCGGGCTGTTGATTCTGCTCTTGGCAGGGGATGCTTTGGTTAAAGGGGCTGTGAACATCAGCCTGCGCGTCGGAATTCCGGCGTTGATTGTGTCTTTGACCATTGTTGCCTTTGGGACCTCCGCTCCAGAGCTGCTGATCTCGGTTCAGGCCGCTTTGGACGATGTGCCGGGCATTGCGTTGGGCAACGTGATTGGATCGAATACAGCCAACGTCCTGCTGGTGCTTGGTGTGCCATCGCTGATAGCGGTGATGCACACAAGCGAGTGCGACTCGCGCAAAAGCTACATCCAGATGATCTTGGCCACATTTCTGTTCATAGGTCTGGCCTATCGCGGAGTGTTTGACTGGATTGCAGGCCTGACACTGCTGGCGGCGCTGACTTATATGCTGGGTGATGCCATCCGGGATGCGCTGCACCATCGACGGTGTGGCAAGTGTGACGAAGATCTGGAAGAGCCCGAGGGCGCAGACCCGGATATGCCGTGGTGGAAAATCGGGATCTATATGGTGCTTGGCCTGTTGGGTCTGCCGCTGGGGGCCGATCTTCTGGTCGACAGTGCCACTGAGATCGCTGAGATGTTCGATGTGCCTCAAACAGTGATTGGTTTGACACTTGTTGCACTGGGCACGTCGCTGCCCGAATTGGCCACCACCGTAATGGCGGCGCTGCGCCGTCAGGCTGATGTGGCGCTGGGCAATGTTATCGGCTCCAATATGTTCAACCTTTTGGCGATCATTGGGGTTGCCTCATTGATTGAGCCCATGCGTGTCGCCCCCGATCTGCTACGGTTTGACATCTGGGTGATGCTGGCTTCCTCGTTGATCCTGATCCCATTTGTCTTCTTCAAAACCGACCTGAACCGCGTTTGGGGGGTGATCCTAAGCGGGTTGTATATCAGCTATATTCTGGTGGTTCTGAGCGGCGCCTAAACAGCCACAGTATGGCGCGGTTGCGCCATGTCATTCATCACAGACCGCAACTTTGATTTGTACCGGGTGCCTAAGGGGCACTCGGGCGCTTGTGGATTACTGAATGATTAACAGGTGGCGAACTTGGTTAACAAAGCTCTAGCGGTCTAGAAGTAAATTTCGTGCTTCGCCATGCCATTTGCTCTGTTTCTGTGAGGCCCCACGCCGTGATGAAAAGGCATGTCCGATGCAAGTTTTGCACTGGTCACAAAGCGTTAACGAAAGCGTTACAAAAATTCCAATCAAACCAATGGTTTGGCAAGGTGTCAGGGAATTAGTGCCTTTTTTCAGGGAGTTGAAAGATTGCCTAAAAAATAGGCAGTTTGCAAAATCGGTAATGAAATAAGGGAAATTGGCACATCCGGGGATTTTGCCTACAGACTTATCCACAGAAACGGTGGATGTAATCGCACTTGCCTTGGCAATCTGGCTATTGCAGCAGAGGTCAAGGAATCAGAAGTTAATTCTTGGGCAACCATACCGCTGGATTGCACAGATCAGGAGCACCACTAATGAAGACGGGCCATGAGGTCATCCAATCCTATCTCAAGACACTGGACAGCAGTCCGGGGGTCTACCGTATGTTGGATGAGCAATCGCGCGTGCTCTATGTTGGGAAGGCGCGGAACCTCAAGGCACGGGTTAGCAATTACAGCCGCCCAACGGGGCATTCGGGGCGCATTGCCCGGATGATCTCGGAAACCCACTCCATGATGTTCCTCACAACCCGGACGGAAACTGAGGCGTTGCTGCTGGAACAAAACCTGATCAAACAGCTCAAGCCTAAGTTTAACGTGCTGCTGCGGGACGATAAGAGTTTTCCCAATATCATTGTGACGGGAAACCACGCTTTTCCGCAGATCAAAAAGCACCGCGGCGCCAAGACGGAGAAAGGGAGCTATTATGGTCCCTTTGCCAGCGCAGGCGCGGTGAACCGGACCTTGAACCAGCTTCAACGGGTGTTCCTGCTCCGCAATTGCACAGATGCGCAATTTGAAGGGCGCACACGGGCCTGTCTGCTTCATCAGATCAAACGCTGTTCGGCTCCCTGTGTCGATAAGGTCTCGGCCGAAGAATACGCCGCCAGTGTGAAAGATGCTGAGCGGTTCCTGTCTGGCCGCTCGACCCAGGTTCAGGAAACGCTTGCGGGTCAGATGCAAGAGGCCTCTGACGCGATGGAGTTTGAGCGGGCGGCCGCATTGCGGGACCGCATCAAAGCACTGACACAGGTGCAGACAGTACAGGGGATCAATCCGCGCACCGTAACGGAGGCGGATGTGATTGCCTTGCATATGGATGGAGGGCAGGCCTGCGTGCAGGTGTTCTTTATCCGCGCCAATCAGAACTGGGGGAACAAAGATTTTTACCCGCGCGTAGGGGATGATGTCGATGCGGCCGAGGTCCTAGAAGCCTTTCTGGGACAGTTCTATGACAAGAAAGAACCCGCGCGTCTGTTGCTGTTGTCACATGAGATTGAAAACGACGATCTGATGAGTGCGGCTTTGTCCGAGAAACTGGGGCGCAAGGTCGAGTTGAGTGTACCGCAGCGAGGCGAGAAAGCGGAGCTGATCGAAGGGGCCGCGCGCAACGCCCGCGAGAGCCTTGCCCGGAAGATGTCTGAAAGTGCGACGCAGGCCAAACTTCTGAAAGGGGTGGCCGAGGCCTTTGCGCTGGACGCCCCTCCACAGCGGATCGAAGTCTATGACAACAGCCACATTCAGGGCACCAATGCGGTGGGGGGCATGATTGCCGCCGGGCCGGATGGGTTCATGAAAAATCAGTACCGCAAATACAATATCAAAGGCGATGATCTCACACCCGGTGATGACTTTGGCATGATGAAAGAGGTATTGACCCGCCGCTTCACCCGGTTGCTCAAAGAAGACCCGGACCGTGACAAAGGCCTCTGGCCGGATCTTCTGTTGATTGATGGGGGGGCAGGCCAGGTGAGCGCCGTCCATGAGATTATGGTCGAATTTGGTGTCGAAGACGTTCCGATGGTGGGCGTTGCCAAAGGGGTGGACCGCGATCACGGCAAAGAAGAGTTTCATCGGATCGGTGGGCGCCCCTTTGCGCTGCGCCACAACGATCCTGTGTTGTACTTCGTCCAGCGCCTGCGGGATGAGGCCCACCGATTTGCCATAGGAACACATCGCGCCAAACGGGCAAAATCAGCGATGGCAAATCCATTGGATGAGATCGCCGGTGTGGGGGCGGCACGCAAGCGGGCGCTACTGGCACATTTCGGATCTGCCAAGGCGGTCAGTCGGGCAAATTTGGCGGATCTGAAGGCGGTGGATGGGGTTAGTGGCGCGCTGGCGGAAAAGATCTATGCCTTCTTCCATGAGGCCGGCTAACGGCTGTTAAAAGGAGCGCCGTGCGACGCACCGGATATCTCAGGCCGGGCCTTTGGCCCAACCTTCACGATCGGCGCCCGGGATCACTGGTGCGCGCCTGTCAGACGTTCGACAGGCCGGTGAGGATGTGGCGGATGTTTTCGGGCATCGGCAGCGGCTGATGGTCGTGTGACACGTGCACCTGTACAAAGAAACCTTCGGCAGCAGCGGTTTGCGCGTCATTGGCAAACATGGCGAGCTCAAATCTGCAGGAGCTGTTGCCGAGGTGACCAAGGCGCAACCCCACGTCTATGGCATCAGGAAAGCCGACTTCTGCGTGGTAACGGCATCCACTTTCCACCATCAGGAAACGGGGACCCGTTGGCGAGATGACATCAAGCCCCTGCGCCAGCTGCCATTGAGTCAACACCGTGTCAAAGATGCTGAGATAGGTCGCATTGTTCATATGGCCATAGGCATCATTGTCCTGCCACCGCGGGGTAACAGATGTGAAGCCGGAATAGGCGCTCCGCAACCCGGGCGCGGGGCGAGACATCAATTGGACCGGATTGCGCGGAAGGCCGCAGAGGCCCCCCAGCCGGAGGCAATGGCAATGGCAATCGACATGAGGCCATAGATAAGTGGCTGTTGGCGAGACAGATTGAACAACCAGCGCTCGAGGCCCACTTTGCGCACGTCAATTTCCGTTTCGTGAACAGAGACGACTTCCCCACCACGTGTCAGAAAAATCCGCGTGGGGTAGGCGCCTTCGGTGAGGTTCGCAGGCATGGTCAGCGATGTGCTGAAAAGGGTCTGTTCGCTCAGTTTCACCGCCCCGAGGTTCAATTGATAAGACTGTTCGCTTTCGCGAATTCGGATCACAGCGTCGGTAAAGGCTTCGCTATCCAGCACCGTGTCAGGCGCGCCGACCGAACGGATGGCGCGGGGGATCGACACCTTGTGGCGCAGATCTTCGGTGTCGGTGAGAACCTGTTTCCAGGGCGCGCTTGTTGCGACAGCGTAAAAGGAGGGGGCTGCGTCAACCTCAACCGCATCTGTATTCACCCAGATACCAAACCGGCGGTCCTTGCGGCGCACCATGACCGGCGCGCTTGGGCCTGCGACTGTGACAATCACCTGCAGTGGGTCGTCGCTGATTGCGGATTCACGTTTGACGGCGCCGAAGATCAGGATCTCAGAACCATCGAAATTGGTGGTGATGCTGACCTCGTCGCTTGAAAGCCCCAGAACAACCTCTTCGGCATGGAGGGGCAGGGCGAGGAGGAGAAGGGGAAGCAGCCAGCGCATCATCAATGCCCTCCTGCCGCGCCAAGCGTGAACAGCTCAGACGGCATGACCAGAAGATCAAAGGCGAGTTTGCCGCAAACCAAAAGCACCATGCCCGCCAGCAAAATGCGCAGCTGTTCTGCGCGCAGGCGGGCCCCAATCACGGTCCCGATCTGGGCACCAATTACGCCTCCCACCAGCAATAGCACAGCAAGAACCACATCCACCGTGAAGTTCGTGGTCGCATGCAGCATGGTGGTGAAGGCCGTGACCAGAATGATCTGAAACAGCGAAGTTCCGACCACAACTTTGGTCGGCATTCCAAGGAGGTAGATCATGGCAGGCACCATGATAAAGCCCCCGCCGACGCCCATGATGGCCGCGAGAATGCCCACGGCGACGCCAACCAGAATTGGCGGAATTACCGAAATATACAGGCCCGAGGTGCGGAACCGCATTTTGAAGGGTAGACCGTGAATCCAGTTGTGTTTCTTGCGCTTGGGCGCGACGCCGGATTTCGACTTGCGCAGAGCATTCAGGCTTTCGACAAACATCAGCGATCCGATGATGCCAAGGAACACCACGTAGCACAGCTTGACCAGAAGATCGACCTGACCAAGGCTTTTGAGGTAGTTGAAAATAAACACCCCAAGGCCCGCGCCGATCAGGCCCCCGACCTGTAAGACCATCCCCATTTTGATATCGACGGTTTTTCGTCGGAGATGTGCCAATAGTCCGGAAAAGGACGAGGCAACAATCTGGTTCGCCTCAGTCGCAACCGCGACAGTGGGCGGAATGCCGATGAAAAACAGTAGGGGCGTCATAAGAAATCCGCCGCCTACGCCAAACATGCCCGATAACACGCCAACCATGCCGCCCAATCCAAGGAGGAGGAATGCGTTAACCGAGACTTCTGCGATGGGAAGGTAGACCTGCATATACATTCCTAGACCCAAGCTGGTTTACAATGCAAGTGCAGCGAGCCGTTCTGGACGCTGGATATATACATCCCCGTCATCTGGACAGCGGTTCACAAAAAAGGCGGCCCCACGGGACCGCCTTTGTGATCAGAGCTGAAAAAGAGATCAGCGTTCTTTGACGTAAGGCTCGCCGCCGGCACGCGGTGGAATGGCTTTGCCAACAAACCCTGCAAGGATCACTACGGTCAGAATGTAGGGTAGTGCGTCCATCACCTGAACTGGAACCGTGAAGGCTCCCAGATCGATGTTCTGGAACCGCAGGGCGACCGCCTGTAGCAGACCGAAGAGCAGGCAGGTCATCAAGGCGTACCAAGGGCGCCACTTGGCAAAGATCAATGCGGCCAAGGCGATAAAGCCCCGCCCGGCGGTCATTTCCTTGCTGAAGAAAGGCTGCAACGAAGTGGCCAGATAGGCGCCAGCGATGCCACACAAGATGCCGCAGATCGCTACTGCAGTGAAGCGCAGGCGGACAACCGATACACCTGCGGTATCTACGGCATCCGGGGCCTCACCCACGGCACGTAGGCGCAGACCAAAACGGGTGCGATACAAGATCCACCAAGTCAAAGGCACGCAGGCCAAGGCGACATAAACAAGAATTGCGTGACCAGAAATGAGCTCGGCATAAATGGGACCAATCACCGGTACGCCGGACAGCGTCTCTGCAAAGGGCAATGTGATTTCCCCAAACCGAGCCCCGTCTTCAAGCGTGGGGGTCTTGCCACCCTGTTTGAACCAGGTTTGAGCAATGAGAACCGTGAGGCCGGAGGCGAGGAAGTTGAGTGCTACACCCGAGATCAATTGGTTGCCGCGAAAGGTGATCGACGCCAGACCGTGGATCGCGGACAGCGCCAACGAGGCGCCGATCCCGGCCAACAGGCCCAGCCAGGCATTGCCAGTGAAGGCGGCAATTGCAGCTGAAAAGAACGCTGCGAAGAGCATTTTGCCCTCGAGACCGATGTCAAAAACACCCGCGCGTTCGCTGAACAATCCGGCCAGACAGGCCAGCAGCAGAGGGGTCGACAGGCGGATGGTGCTGTCCAGCACCTGAAGGATGGTTGCGAGATCCATATCTTACGCCCCCTTGCTGCGCAGCGACAGGAAAATGCTTTCCAGCGGCTTACGTACCATATTGTCCAAAGCACCGGTGAACAGGATCACAAGGGCCTGAATGACGGTGATCAATTCACGCGGAATGTTGGTCCAGAGCGCGAGTTCAGCGCCGCCTTGATAGAGAAAGCCGAACAGCAGCGCCGCCAGCAGAACCCCAACGGGATGTGAGCGCCCCATCAAAGCCACAGCGATGCCGATAAAGCCTGCGCCTTCTGTCGCGTTCAGAACAAGCCGTTCTGCTTCGCCCATGGTGGTGTTCAGGGCCATCATGCCAGCCAAGCCACCTGAGATCAGCATGGCAACCACAGTGATTTTCACAGGCGAAATGCCTGCATAAAGCGCACCGGTTTCCGAATGACCAAAGGCGCGGATTTCATAGCCAAGCCGCGTGCGCCAGATCAGAACCCAAACCGCAAGGCAGGCAAACAGGGCAATGAAGAACGACACGTTTGCAGGCGAGCCACGGAAAATAACGTTGTCAGCGGTGGCAAACATGTCCTGAAACGTCGGCAGATGGGTCGCTTCGGGGAACTTTGCCGTTGCTGGATCCATGGCGCCTTTGGGGCGCAGGACATTGACCAGCACATAGTTCAGAACCGCAGCCGCGATGAAGTTGAACATGATTGTGGTGATCACGATGTGGCTGCCGCGTTTGGCCTGTAGATAGGCCGGAAGCCAGGCCCAAGCTGCACCGAACAGCGCAGCGGCTGTTGTCGCGCCGACAAGTGCAATCGACCAATGCGGCCATGGGATATACAGACAGGCCAAGGCCACACCCAAGCCACCGATCATCGCCTGACCTTCGCCACCGATGTTGAACATACGGGCGTGGAATGCGACCGAGACCGCAAGGCCAGTAAAGATAAAGTTGGTGGCGTAGTAGAGCGTATAGCCCCAGCCCGACGAGCGCATCAGAGCGCCATCAATCATCAACCAAAGTGCCTCGGTTGGGCTTTCACCAATGGCGAGAATTACCAAAGCTGACAGAATCGCTGCTAGCAGGATCGAAATCAGAGGAACAAGGACCGCGTCGGCCCAGGCTGGCATCTTATCCATGTGCCTTCTCCTGTCCATTTGTCATACCGGCCATCAACAGGCCCAGTTCGGTCTGGTCGGTTTCCGACGGCAGACGTTCACCCATGATCTGGCCATCAAACATGACCGCGATCCGGTCAGAGAGCGAAAAGATCTCGTCAAGTTCGACCGACACCAGAAGGATGGCTTTGCCCGCATCGCGCAGGGCAACAATCTGCTGGTGAATGAATTCGATGGCGCCAATGTCGACACCGCGTGTGGGCTGACCAATCAACAGTACGTCGGGGTTCTGTTCGATCTCACGCGCCAGAACGATTTTCTGCTGGTTGCCACCTGAAAAATTCTTAGCCGCCAGATTGGGGTTGGGCGGACGCACATCAAAGCGTTCCATCTTGGCCGCCGCTTCGGCTTTGATCGCCGCATTATCCATCAGGAAGCCGCTGCCGCTCTGGGCATCGCGATGATAGCCAAAGACGGTGTTTTCCCACGCGGTATAGGGCAGGATGAGCCCTTCGTGATGACGGTCTTCTGGAACATGGGCAATACCACGTGCGCGGCGCGACCGCCCGTCGCTTTCTTTGCCGGTCAGGTCGATGGGCGTACCGTTGACTCGGATGTCGCCGGTGGCATGGCAATAGCCGCCCAGCACCTGTAGCAACTCGGTCTGACCGTTGCCCGAAACCCCTGCAATGCCGACAATCTCACCGGCGCGGATATCAAGAGAAATCCCTTTCAGGCGTTCGACACCCTGCTCGTCAACATGGCGCAGGTTTTCAATCTCGAGGATCGGTTTGCCCGGTGTTGCAGGGATTTTATCAACCTGGAGCAGCACTTTACGGCCAACCATCAGCTCGGCTAGTTGCTCTGGGTTGGTTTCGGCCGTTTTGACTGTGGCGGTCATTTCACCACGGCGCATCACCGACACGGTGTCGGTGATCTCCATGATCTCGCGCAGCTTGTGCGTGATCAGGATAATGGTTTTCCCTTGCTCACGCAGCCCTTCGAGGATGCGGAACAGGTGGTCGGCCTCTGCGGGGGTGAGAACCCCGGTGGGCTCGTCGAGGATCAAAATATCGGCTTCGCGGTAGAGTGCCTTGAGGATCTCAACACGTTGCTGGCGACCAACGGACAGATCTTCGATCAAAGCCTCGGGATCGACCTGCAGTTCATATTCTTCTGCCAGATGTTTGAGGACGCCTCGCGCCTTTGACAGGCTGGGCTGAAGCAACCCGCCATCTTCGGCACCCAGGATCACATTCTCCAGAACCGAGAAGTTCTGCACCAGCTTGAAGTGCTGGAACACCATGCCGATCCCGGCCGAAATGGCGGCCTGGCTGTCGGGGATCTCGGTTTTGCGACCGTGAATCCAGATCTCGCCATCATCCGCTTTGTAAAAGCCGTAAAGGATCGACATCAGGGTCGATTTGCCAGCGCCGTTTTCACCAATGATGCCGTGGATGGTCCCCGGCATCACGCGGATCGAGATGTCTTTATTGGCCTGCACAGGACCGAAGGCTTTGGATATGCCTTTCAGTTCAATGGCGGGTGTATCTGTCATCTGTCTTCCTCTGATCTTCGGTCTTGTTATTCCGGATTGACCAACAGCCAGCCCGTCGACGCTTTGGTCACACAGGTGTTGGCGCTGATCTCAGGCAAGAGCTTGTAGGTCTTGGCCAGTTTGGCCTGAGCGGGACTGCAGTTGGGCAAAGATATCGACTGATATCCAAGCTTTTGCATGCATTGTGTAATCACGTCTTTGCGCAGGCCGTCATTGGCGTCATAGGTATAGGTGTTTCCGCCGCGCACCTGACCGCCGGTCGTGGTGCACTGCATTTTGTTGTCGACTGTGTAGCAGGTGGTTTCAACCGGGGTGACATAGGTTGGGGTGACACCCACCTGTGTATTCACCGGCACCGATTGGACAGCACGCACCCGGCAGTTGACCAAATCAGAGTCAATCTTGGCCTGACTGGTGCCTGCTTTGTACCACAGACTCACCGAACCACAGGCACTTAGCACCAGACAGCTTGCAATCAGAATACTGCTTAGACGGACCATTTTTCCTATCCCTTAAAGTAACATATCCGCCGCGAGATGCAGCGGATATGTCCCGGTTATGCAATAACCGTAAGGTTTTGGGCTTAGAAGTTCAGCGCAGGACAGCTGTCGTCGCTGGAATAGTCATGAACTTTCAGGTCGCCTGCGATGATCTGCTCGCGGGCTGCGTCAACGGCGGCTTTCATGTCCGCGCTGACCAGAGCGGCGTTGTTGTCGTCCAGTGCATAACCAACACCGTTGTCCGACAGGGTCATCGCACGTGGGGCGGTTGCCAGATCGGCGCCAGCGGTCATCGCGTCATAGACGGCAACGTCAACACGCTTGAGCATCGATGTCAGAACTTTGCCCGGGTGCAGGTGGTTTTGGTTGCTGTCTACGCCAATCGACAGGATCTCTTCATCGGCCGCGGTTTGCAGAACACCCAGACCGGTGCCGCCTGCCGCTGCGTAGATCACGTCTGCGCCCTGCGAGATCTGTGCCTTCGCCAGTTCCGAACCTTTTACCGGGTCGTTCCAAGCCGCCGGGGTGGTGCCGGTCATGTTGGCAATCACAGTTGCGTCGCCGTTCACAGCTTTTACACCCTGGGCGTAGCCGCAGGCGAATTTACGGATCAGCGGGATGTCCATGCCGCCAACAAAGCCAACGGTGTCCGACTTCGACGCCATAGCCGCCATCATGCCAACCAGATACGAACCTTCGTGCTCAGCAAAGCCAACCGACAGAACGTTCGAGTGGGTGCCTGGGTCAACCCAACCGTCGATGGTGACGAATTTTGTGTCGGGATAGTCAGCCGCAACAGATTCGATAGCCGACGAAATCGCGAAGCCTGTGGTCACAACTGGGTTGAAACCGGCTTCTGCAAAGCGGCGCAGAGCCTGCTCACGCTGTGCTTCCGACTGGATTTCGATGTCGCGATAAGAACCGCCAGTGTCCTTTGCCCAACGCTCGGCGCCATTGTAGGCCGCTTCGTTGAAGGATTTGTCGAACTTGCCGCCCAGATCGTAGATCAGGGCCGGGTCTGCCAGTGCGGCGCCTGCGGTCAGGGCCAGAGCTGCTGCAGAGCCGAGAATCTTGTGCATGAAGGTCATGTAATGCTCCCAGGTGGTGAATGGCGCATGCGCGCCATTTCTTGTGTGTGTCGCAAATAAGGCCGCAGCCCAGAGGCAGGGTCAACCAATTTTTACCATTTGGTGCACAGGAAAACGCTTAACCTGCGGTCAAAGCCTTGCGCATGACCAAGGCGTCCACATGTGAGCCATCATGTCGCGCGTAATACTGTTGCCTGCGGCCAACTTCTGCGAAGTCGAGCGAATCATATAGCGCGCGCGCGGCAGTATTGTCATCCGCCACTTCGAGAAAAATTTCGTCCACATCGAGACCCGCACACACATTTTCCAACTTCTGCAGCAATTGACGCCCCTCCCCTTGCTTGCGGTGCAGGGGATCAACCGCGACGGTGAGTATTTCGGCTTCCGGGGGCAAACAACTGATCACCAGAAACCCGTGTGAGGTTTCAATCAGATGGGTGTCGTTCCGTGCGAGGAGGTCGACAAATTCGTCAGCCTGCCACGGCCGGTCCGGGAAACATTGGGCATGTAATGCCGCCAGATGGTCTGGTGTCATTGCGGTAAAATGGTTGGCGCAGCATCGCGCGAGGGCGCGGCATCGGCAGGTTTGATATAGAGCGGCGCAGGGGCAGTTAACTCGCCTGCCAAAAGCCGTTTTCCGGCAACTTTGGCGATATCGATGGCGATGTGCGCGGATTTGGGCGTCAGCAAAACTGTATCCTGCATCACATCACTTAAGACCTCCGCGGAGGCCAGGTAGGGAGGGCGATCTTTCGGTGCGATGTAAGCCTGTCCGCGCGGGCCGGGGACCGTGGGCAGACCGGGTGTGGTTGCGCCTTGCGCAATGGCGTCAAAGCTGCTGACACCAATGGCAGGAATGCCCAATCCCAGCGCCAGACCGCGCGCTGCGGCAACCGAGATACGAATGCCGGTGAAATTTCCAGGGCCGATACCTACGCCGATCGCAGACAGATCAGACCAGTCTTTGCCACCTTCTTTCAAAACCTCTTCGAGCAGGGGCATAATCCGTTCGGCCTGGCCGCGCGACATGTCGTCATGCCAGTCCGCGAGAACCTGGTCACCCGATACCAAAGCGGCCGCGCAATGCGCGGCCGATGTGTCAAAGCCTAAGATCAAAGGATTAGACGGCAACGGGGCGTACCTCGGTGACCTCAGGGATGTAGTGGCGTAGCAGGTTTTCGATACCCATCTTCAGTGTCAGTGTAGAACTGGGGCAGCCTGCACAGGCGCCTTGCATGTGCAGATACACCACACCACGATCGAATCCGTGGAACGTGATGTCGCCGCCATCTTGGGCCACAGCAGGACGCACACGGCTGTCCAGAAGCTCTTTGATCTGGTCGACAATCTCGGAATCTTCGCCGCTATGCGCGGCATGACCACCGGCTTGCACAGAGCCATCTGCAATCACCGGCTGACCTGACTGGAAGTGCTCCATGATCGCGCCGAGAATAGCAGGTTTCAGGTGGTCCCAATCAACGGTGTCGTTTTTGGTGACGGTCACAAAGTCATTGCCAAAGAACACACCTGTTACGCCGTCAACAGCAAACAGGCGCTGGGCCAGAGGCGAACTGCCCGCGGATTCAGAGCTTGGGAAATCGGCGGTGCCCATGTCCATGACGGTCTGACCCGGCAGGAATTTCAGCGTCGCGGGGTTCGGTGTGGATTCGGTCTGAATAAACATATGTGTCGCACCTTTGTGGTCTGCCCTCTTATATGCGGTCTCGCAGGGCGGGGGTCAAGGATTGGAATCATTCTAAATTGGCGTGGCGGATGCAATTTGCAGGCTGCGCAGTCGTTTCCGCAGATAAACGCGGGCGGACCGATAGTGAGAAGGACCAGCCGCTTCGGCCCAGCGGCCGGTGGTCCAGTGGTTTTTTGCGCCGGGCATGGGGGCATCGTAAAGTTGGTCTTCGCTCAACTCAGTCAGGAACGTGACAAGACGCTTGTGGTTCTCTTCGAGCAGTCGGCAGGCCTTTTCCCAGCTGAGGTCGTGCTGAGCCTGCCGCAAATTGGCATTCAACCTGCGCAACTCATTCCATTTGTAGCCAGGCGCAGGAAAGGCCACATCTTTGCCCGCAACCCCGTTGCGGTACCATTCAAAAAACATCTCAATCCAATGGGCGCGATGCCCAACAATATCTTTCAACGTCGTGCTGTCCGCTTCGGGATCCGGGACAAGTTGCAAGTCCTGCGGCACAGTCTTTATCACATCGAGCAACGCAGCATATTCTTTGACAGTAATTGCCAACAGATCGGTTTTGGTGGTGGCGGGCATGTCTTGCGCTCCTAATGATCACGGCAAGACTAAGCTGGCTTTGGTCGCGAGACCTTGATCCGGGTCAGGTGATCGCTTCGAGGCGTTCTTTTGACAGGTCGCCGGGTACAATGGTCACCGGAATAGGCAGGCTGCCTGAGGTGCGGGTCAGCTGTGTGACCAAAGGTCCGGGGCCCTTTTTATCGACAGCGGCCCCAAGAACCAGAACACCGATTTCAGGGTCATTTTGCACATGGCTCATGATCTCCTGCACGGCTTCACCTTCTCGGATCACAAGTTCAGGATCCACGTCCTGCTTGTCGCGCATCCATTTTGCGAAGACTTCGAAATGTGCATGAATACGCTCGCGCGCTTCTTCCCGCATTACGGCACCCACGCCAATCCAATGGTTGAACTCTTCTGGAGCAATCACCGACAGGATCGCAACGCCTCCGCCGGTGTGTGAAGCGCGCATTGCGGCAAAGCGCATGGCGTTCAGACATTCACGGCTGTCATCCAGAACAACTAGAAATTTGCGCATCTTACTCTCCCTATCGGGAAGATCATGCCCTTGGTCGCACGGGCTGGCAAGCGGTCAAAATGCAATCTGCAACAGTGGTAGGTGACGGTCCGGGAAAACGGTGGAGGGCGTTTCGCCGATTTTGACGGCACCATACCGGCGGTAGAAGGCCTCGGCATAGGGGTCGGAATCGATGACAACCCGAGAGGCGCCTGCGGATTTACAGGTGTCCAAAGCCCAGTGAATTAAGGCCTGTCCAAGTCCCATACCAATGTGCGCAGGGTCCACAAAGAGCTTATCAAGATACGCGGTGCGCCCCTCGACAAAAACCGAAACAACACCGGAGCGATGCCCTATCGGTCCAGTGACACCCAAATACCCATCCAGATCCCGCTGTGTGACCCGCAGGTCCTCTCGGCAGGCGGCAAGAAAGGCGGCATCATACCCCCAATGCCCTTTGGAACGCAGGCAAAGGGCGCTCAGATCGGCAAGGTCACCGGGGGTGGTTGATGTCAACCGCGATGGGGTCACTCTGAAAGGGCCCAGTCCCAATACATGTCGCGCACAGCGCGTGTCACCGGGCCAATCTGATAGCTGGTGTCTTCAAACCCGGATACGGGCGTGACCTTGTTCATGTTGCCCGACAGGAACACTTCATCCGCCGCTTCGAAATTTTCAAAGCTGAGAACCGTTTCATGCACAGTATAGCCGTTGGCGCGCAGGTTGGTCATGTGGCGGGCGCGGGTGATGCCAGCCAGAAACGTGCCATTGGCGATAGGCGTGAACACCTCACCGTCTTTGACCATAAAGACGTTTGCCGTTGCGCTTTCGGCGACATTGCCCATGGCGTCAGCGGCCAGCGCATTGCCAAACCCGCGCTGGCGCACCTCGGCCAGCATCCGTGCGTTATTGGGGTAAAGGCAGCCCGCTTTGGCATTCACAACCGAGCTTTCCATCACCGGGCGGCGGAACCGGGTGTGGCCCAACGTTGTGCTTGCCGTGTCCGGGGCCATTGCGATCTCTTCGAGACAAATGGCAAAGCCCGTTTCATCCGGACTTGGGGCAATGGCGCTGCTGTCGCCATGAATGCCCCAGTACATTGGGCGGATATAGACGGCGGCATCCGGGGCAAACCCCGTCAAACCTTCGGCGACAATGGCAAGCATGTCTTCAGTGGACACCGTCGGCGTCAGCATGAGGGCTTCGGCGGAGCGATTCACACGGGCGCAATGCTGTTCCAGATCCGGCGTAACGCCCTGAACATAACGTGCGCCGTCGAACACCGTTGTGCCAAGCCAACTGCCATGATCGGCGGCGCGCATCACCATCAGATCTTCGTTGTGCCAGTTTCCGTTGAAATACGTGCGGACGTTTGAACTAATTGCCATTGTGTCATTCCCTATCGTTGCTCAAAATCTAAGCGGCCAGACGCGACAGGTCCAGAGGGTAAGGAATGCTTACCAGTTTTTCATGGATGTCTTTCAGCCAACAGTGCCGGGAGATCGAGCGGCCGATTGACCATTGCAAGGGATCCATCGGCGTTTCGCGGCCAATCGGCCTCAGCGCGGTCGCGGTAGATCTCAATTCCATTGCCATCCGGGTCTTCAAAATAGATTGCTTCCGAAACCCCATGGTCTGCGTGTCCCTGAATGCGTACCCCGGCATCCAAGGCATTTTGCAGCGCCTGCGCCAGAGCTTGGCGATGGGGATATACAAAGGCCGTATGATACAGGCCCGTCGCGTGTCCTGGAGGCCGTGCACCGCCTTTGCTGTTCCAGGTGTTTAGGCCGATGTGATGGTGATATCCACCGGCAGATAGGAACGCCGCCTGATTGCTATAGCGTTGCATCACGTCCAACCCCATGACTTCATTATAAAAAGCGATCGAGCGTTCGAGATCGGACACCTTCAAATGGACGTGGCCGATGCGGGTTTCGGGGTGTGTTTTCATCATGTTTCTCCTTCCCGAAAGATATGACCTTCTACTGGTTCTGTGCCTATTCCGAGAATTGGCGCGATATCTGTGCGTTTTCGCGCGAAAACCGCGATTCTCCTTCTGGTACGCCTTTGCATGCCAAGGGCGCATTTTCCGGCGCAAATTGTAGGGAAGGTGTCGGGAATGGCAGGCGCAGGTCGGCGGAATTTGGGCTTAAAGTATCTGCCAATACCGGAGGGATCGCGCATGGCTGACCAAATTACATTCACCCTAGATGGAGAAACCGTCACAGCAGAAGCTGGGATGACCATTTGGGAGGTCGCGAATGGTAGAGGCCTGAAAATCCCGCACCTGTGCCACAAACCGGCACCGGGTTATCGCCCTGACGGCAACTGCCGCGCCTGTATGGTCGAGATCGAAGGTGAACGCACCTTGGCGGCGTCCTGTGTCCGTGAACCCAGCGAAGGCATGGTTGTTACCTCCAACAACGCCCGCGCTGAAAATGCCCGTAAAATGGTGATGGAACTGCTTCTGGCCGATCAGCCCGAGCGTGAAGCAGCCCACGATAAATCCAGCCACCTCTGGGACATGGCCGAAGAAAACGGTGTAGGCGAGAGCCGTTTCCCGACCATCGAACCCGAGCGCATCCCATTGCTGGATGACAGCCACGTGGCGATGAAGGTCAATCTGGATGCCTGCATCCAATGTGGTCTGTGCGTGCGCGCCTGCCGCGAGGTTCAGGTCAACGACGTGATCGGCATGTCGGGCCGCGGTCATGACGCCTATCCAACCTTTGACATGGCCGATCCTATGGGCGATTCGACCTGTGTGGCCTGCGGTGAATGTGTTCAGGCCTGCCCAACCGGTGCGTTGATGCCATCGTCGGTGGTCAATGCAGAGCAGGTCGGCGACAGCAAAGATTTCGACAGCGAAACCGAAAGCGTCTGCCCCTTCTGTGGTGTGGGCTGTAAAGTCTCGCTCAAGGTCAAAGACGGCAAAGTCAAATATGTCGAAGGCATCAATGGCCCGGCAAACGAAGGCCGTTTGTGTGTCAAAGGCCGCTTCGGCTTTGACTATATCCACCACAATCACCGCCTGACCAAGCCGCTGATCCGTCGTGACGACGCACCAGCCAAAGGGTTGAACGTTGATCCGGGCAACCTGATGACCCACTTCCGCGAAGCCACGTGGGACGAGGCCATGGATCTGGCGGCCAGTGGTCTGAAAAAGCTGCGCGCCGAAGATCCGCGTCGCGTTGCGGGCTTTGGTTCGGCAAAATGCACCAACGAAGAGGCCTATCTCTTCCAGAAGTTCATCCGTCAGGGCTTTAAGCACAACAACGTCGACCACTGTACCCGCCTGTGCCACGCCTCGTCGGTGGCCGCGCTGATCGAAAACGTTGGATCGGGTGCGGTGACCGCGACCTTCAACGAGATTGAAAACTCGGATGTGGCGATTGTCATCGGCTGTAACCCGATTGAAAACCACCCGGTTGCGGCGACCTATTTCAAACAGTTCACCAAACGCGGTGGCAAACTGATTGTGATGGATCCGCGCGGCGTAGGTCTGCGCCGTTTCTCGAGCCACATGCTGCAGTTCCGCCCGGGCGCGGACGTGGCCATGCTCAACTCGATCATGCACGTGATTGTCGAAGAAGGCCTGTACGACCAGTCCTACATCGACACCTACACCGAAAATTGGCAAGCGGAAAAAGACCACCTCAAGCAGTTCTCGCCAGAAGCGATGGCTGAAATCTCTGGTATTGAGCCGGATGTGATCCGCGATGTGGCACGCACCTTTGCAAATGCCAAAGCGGGCTTGATCTTCTGGGGTATGGGCGTGTCGCAGCACATCCACGGCACCGACAACTCGCGCTGCCTGATCTCTCTGGCGCTGATGACCGGCAACGTCGGGAAACCCGGCGCAGGTCTGCACCCGCTGCGTGGCCAGAACAACGTTCAGGGCGCGTCGGACGCGGGCCTGATCCCGATGTTCCTGCCTGACTATCAGACTGTGACCTCGGATGAGGTCCGTCAGGCCTTTACCGATGTCTGGGGCGGCGAGGACTTCTCGAACGAGAAGGGCCTGACCGTGACCGAGATTGTCGATCAGGTCTATGCAGGCAACATCAAGGGCATGTATATTCAGGGTGAAAACCCGGCGATGTCCGACCCGGATGCGGAACACGCCCGCGATGCCTTTGCCAAGCTTGAGCTAATGATTGTGCAGGATATCTTCCTGACCGAGACCGCAAACTACGCGGATATCATCCTGCCCGCGTCTGCGCTTTATGAGAAAAACGGCACGGTTTCCAACACCAACCGTCAGGTACAGCGGGTGCGCCCGGCTGTGACACCTCCGGGTGAGGCGCGCGAAGATTGGAAAATCACCGTGGATCTGGCACAGCGCATTGGCCTGCCGTGGGATTACTCGGATGTGAGCGAAGTCTTCGCCGAGATGAAGTTGAACATGAAATCGCTCAACAACATCACCTGGGAACGTCTCGAAACCGAAACCATCACCTACCCGTCGCTGTCGCCGGAAGATCCCGGTCAGGCGATTGTGTTTGGCGATGGCTTCCCGCGCGCCGAGGGCCGTGCGAAATTCACTCCGGCCGCTGTGATCGCACCGGACGAAGCACCCGATGCCGAGTTCCCGATGATCATGACCACAGGTCGTCAGCTGGAGCACTGGCACACCGGGTCGATGACCCGTCGCTCGCTGGTTCTGGATGCGGTTGAGCCCGAGGCCAACTGTTCGCTGCACCCCAAAACGCTGCGGCGTCTGGGTGTCGAGCCTGGTGATATGATCCGCCTGTCAACGCGACGCGGTTCGATCGAAATCATGGCGCGGGCGGACCGCGCGATTGCGGAAGATATGGTCTTTGTGCCCTTCGCCTATGTTGAGGCAGCGGCCAACATTCTGACCAACCCAGCGCTGGATCCCTACGGCAAGATCCCAGAGTTCAAGTTCTCGGCGGTGAAGGTCGAAGCTGTGGACAGCCAGATTGCTGCGGAGTAACAGCGCAGATCCAAGACATGAGAAAGGCGGGGATTTCCCCGCCTTTTTTCGTATCAATCGGTGACTTGCGAGTTCACCGAAGTTGGAAACATCTGAATCTCTTCCGGGTCTTCTTCGGGGTCAATGCCGGGAATGCGGGCCGTGACCTGATCCCCCTTGTGTACGATGAAGTCCTCATCGGGCGTGGGAAATGCATCAATCACCGCGCCATTGACTTCAGTAGGCTGGGTCGGAAACCCCTGAGCCTGCGCTTGGGTTGCGGTCAGAGCCAATCCCATTGCAAGGGTAAAAACTACACCGGTTGTGCGAGTGAAAATCTGTAACATGATACCTCGGAGACAAATCAAACTTGGCATAGGCTAATCGCAGACTGGCTGTGAGGCTTGGAATTTAAGGCGAGTATTTGATCGGAATTGTCCGGGTCACCTGAATCTGGACGTCAGGAGAACAGATTATTTTACGTCTGGCACATGGATAAACCGCTCCTGCGGCAGTAGAAATTGCGGATACCTAACTCTTGCTGAATTGAGGCGACCCCATGCAACCCATTCGCGTAAACCCCGACCGATTTCTGGCCGACCTTCATACATTGCGGGCGTTTGGGGCGTCGGGTGTTGGCAAAGGGGTGTGTCGCCCGGCCTATAGCAAGGCGGATATTGCGTCGCGTGACTGGTTGGCCGAGAGAATGCGAGAGGCGGGGCTTGAGGTTCAGATTGATCCAATGGGATCGCTGTTTGGTCTGGCTCCGGGGCGGTCAATCCTTCTGGGGTCCCATTCGGACAGCCAACCAGAGGGCGGTTGGCTGGATGGTGCTCTGGGTGTGATTGCAGCGCTTGAAGTAGCGCGTGCCGCACAAGAGACGGGTGGCCCAGCGGTTTCAGTGGTGTCCTTTCAAGATGAAGAAGGGCGCTTTGGTGTGACCACGGGGAGCGCGGTTTGGGGCGGTGCCCTGGCCGAGGCCAAAGCTGCGCAGCAGCCGGATCGGGACGGCATCACCTTGGACGAAGCGCGCGCCGCCATGGGTGCGCGACTTGGCGATTGGGTTGATCCGCAGCGGTTCACCGGTTTCCTTGAGATGCATATCGAGCAAGGCCCGGTTCTGGATGGCACCAAAGAAGCGGTGGGGGTTGTTGAGGCCATCGTTGG
The DNA here is from genome assembly GCA_049116335.1 of Pelagimonas sp. Classification (GTDB taxonomy): domain Bacteria; phylum Pseudomonadota; class Alphaproteobacteria; order Rhodobacterales; family Rhodobacteraceae; genus CANMIH01. The sequence continues at coordinate 141,110 of JAGDYZ010000011.1, forward strand.
CATTCGCGATATGGTGATCCGGTTTGACGGGCAACAAAACCATGCAGGCACCACGCCCATGCATCTGCGCCAAGACGCGTTTCAGGCGCTGTCGCGGTTCAATCAACGCCTCAATGACCGGTTCGTCGACATCGTCACGCCCCAGACCGTCTGGACCATCGGCCATGTTGCGCTGCACCCCAATGCCCATTCGATTGTGCCGGGCAGTGTGAAGTTTTCGATGCAGTGGCGGGATGCCTCGGTTGAGCGTCTGGCCGAGATGGAACAGGTGATCCGCGCAACGGCGCAAGAGGTTGCCGATGAGATGACCCTTGAGGTTGGTTTTGGCGACATTCTGGGGATCGAACCGGTGGATATGGACCCGGATCTGCATACTGCGTTGGCACGTGCCGCCGAGGCTCAGTTTCCGGGAAACTGGCGCATGATGCCTTCCGGAGCGCTGCATGACGCTTCAAACGTGGCGCGGCTGATGCCGGCGGCCATGCTGTTTGTGCCCTCGATCAAAGGTATCAGCCATGATTTCGCTGAGGACACCTGTGAGGCCGATCTCGTTGGGGGCCTCAAGGTGCTTGCTGAAGCGGTGCAATCGCTGGGCTGAGGGATCTTTGCCGTTTCATGCTATGCTTGGCTGTGCAGTAGCGGTGGAGAGATCACATGGATCCGGTGTCATTGACGTATTACGCAGGGGTTTGCAGCCTTTTGGGATGGGCGGGACCAAAGTTTGGTGCCGCGCCGGTGCGATTGGCCATTGGTGCAGTGGTGGGGCTGGTGTCGGCTGCGGCCTTGCCCCAGGTCAAAACATGGTTGGGGCTGGCTGAGCTGTATTCAACCATTCAGCCCTAGATCCATTCAACATCGCCCAAAAAGATATACCCTGCACCGTAGATGGTTTTGATCAGGCGTGGATTTTTCGGATCTTCGTTCAGTTTGGTGCGCAGACGCGAGATGCGCACATCCATGGCCCGATCAAAGCTCTCACCGGCCGCGCCACCCAGCGTTTCCTGCATATGAGCGCGGGTGATCAGACGTTTGGGGCTTTCAAGAAACAATCGAAGCACCTCACCTTCGGCATGACTGAAGGTGGTTTCTAGGTCATTGCTGTCGACCAGAATGTAGCGGTCGAAATGCGCGGTCCAACCGTTGAACCGGGCTGAATTGCTTTGCACAACGGCGCGTTTTGGGCCGCGCAGCCGGGCGCGAATGCGGGCCACCACCTCGGCGGGCTCAAAGGGTTTGATGATGTAGTCATCAGCCCCCAGTTCCAGCCCGGTGATCTTGTCCTGCACCTGGGCGCGACCCGAAATGATAATGATCGTTGCTCCCTGTTCCAGCGCCAGCCGGTGCACCACAGTCAGGCCATCGCGATCTGGCAGGCCGAGATCAACCAGACAGACATCCGGTGTGGTTTTGCGCAGGGCGGCCTCAAACTCGGTGGCGCGGGCAAAGCTGAGCGTGCGAAAGCCGGCCTCGGTCAAGGCGTCTGACAGCATCTCACGGATGGCGGGTTCATCATCAAGGATGGTGACAAGGGGGGTATCGGACTGGGTCATGACAGGTCACTTCCATATCCCAAGAAACCGGATAGGTCACTGGCTGTAAACGGTTTTGCAAGAACCGGGGCGAGGGTTCTGGCTTTGATGTTTAAGGGATGATCCACTGGAAGGGAGGTCATCAGGCGCATGGGCATGTCTAGCAGCTGCATCGCAAGGTCAACGCCGGTCTCTTCGCCCTCAAGCGAGATGTCCGAAAGAACCAAGGCAATATCAGGCAATCCTTCTGCCAGCGCGCGGGCTTCTGGCACCGAGGCCGCTTCGACAACCGTCAGCGCCATGTCGGTCAGCATCTCGCGGATCGACGCACGCAGGTCGGTGCTGTCTTCGACCAGAAGGACCAGACTGGATTTAGGCAGGCGTTCGGCAGGGCGCAACGGCAGGCGCAGGCGCACACAGGCGCCCATGTCCGTGTTTGACAACCGCACCTCACCACCTGCGAGTTTGGTCATGTCATAGACCATCGCCAGTCCAAGCCCTGATCCTTCACCGCCCTTGGTTGTGAAAAACGGGTCTAGAGCATGTTCGAGCGCGTTATCGGAAAACCCGGTGCCGGTGTCACAGATGGTGAATTGCAGCCATGTACCTTTGAGCTCTTCTGCTTCGATCCGAATATGTCCGGATGGGCCACAGGCGTCGCGCGCGTTCAGCACCATATTGAGGATGGCATCCTGCAACAACGCCGTGTCGACCATCAGCGGGCGCTCACAACTGTTGCGGATCTCCAGTTTGATGCCCTCTGGCAGCGACGGGGTGGCAAGAGTTGCAATCTCGGTCAGAAACCGCCCGACATGGACCGGTTTGGGCCGCCAGGCGCGATGCGCGGTGATATCCGCCAGACGATTGAGCAGTGTGCCGCCCCGGCGCGCAGCCTGTAGCGTGGCATTGATCAAGGAACTGCTTTCCTCACCCAGATCCATCTTCGCCAGCTTGGACTGCATGCCCAGTATGATGGTCAGCAGGTTAGAGAAATCATGCGCCATGCCAGATGTCAGCTGCGCCGCCATTTCCCGCCGTTTGGTTTGTTGTAATGCCGCACGGGTTTGAGTTTCTTCGGTGACATCCTGTGACAGGATATAGACGCCGGGATCGAGAGGATCCGGGGTGAAGACAACGCGGATTCGCCGAGACGAGGCCTCATGGGTGAATTCAAAGGTGCTTTGAGTGCCGTCAAAGGCCGCTTCCAGATGCGGCTTCACCCGCTCGTAGGCCTGGTCACCCAAGGCTTTGCTGATGTGCTGACCCAGAATGTTGGATTGTCGTCCCGGCATAACGGAAGGAAGTCTTCGGTTCGAAAAGGTGTACCGCCCATCCGCATCGACGCGTGCAATATGGGCGGGCATCATCTCGGTGGTGGCACGGGTGCGCGCCTCCATTTCGGTCAGTTCTCGCCGTGCCTCAAGCAGGGCGGCATTGGTTGCCGCTAGTTGGCGGTTGGTGGCAGAAAGCTCCTCCGAGCGTTTCAGCACCTCTTCGGACAACACTTCGGAACGCGTGCGCAGCAAGCTTTCCTGCGTCTTGGTTTCGGTAATGTCGGTGTAGACGGTCACCCATCCTCCGTGGGGCAGGGGGGCCCCCTCCACGCTGATCATCCGGCCATTGGATCGGGTTCGTTCGACATAATGCGGTTGGAAATCCAGCGCTGTGCCGACCTTTTCATCGACAAAGGCGTCAACATCCTCGACCTCGCCATATTCCCCGGTGTCCACAAGATGGCGAATGGTGTCGGCAAAACGCGCACCTGGAACTGTCAGGGCCACGGGCAGATTGAACATCTCAACAAAGCGGGCGTTGCACACCGCCAGTTTGAGATCGCTGTCATAGATGCTGATCGCCTGTTGGATCAGATTTAGCCCGGCTTGGGTCAGCGCAAGGTTGGTCATCGGCCGACCGAGTGGTGTGGAGACATGGGGAGACCTCATAGAATTGCACTGACATTAGGCAGCTGGGTGGGCGGGGCAAAGCCCTAGATGGAGGCTGTTACAATTCGTAAGATTTGGGAAATGTTCACGAAAAAGTTGACCGGTTAGCTAATGCCTGACCACAATGGCAGCAGAATCGTATTAAGCGATCTGGTCCCTGGAGGAGGGGCAGCCAGAGGGTGTCGGACCAAACCGGCATTTTGGGAGGAAAGAATTTGACGCATATGGCAGAGGGCGCAGAGGGTCTGCGCTCGGTCCCCGCGCTATTGCATCGCAACGCCACGGTCTATGCAGATCGTCCGGCGTATCGGGAAAAAGAATACGGTATCTGGCAGACCTGGAGCTGGTCAGAGGTCGCCGATGAGGTCGAGGCGCTTGCGCTAGGGTTGATGAACCTTGGTGTCAATGAAGGCGACCATATCGCTATCATTGGTCGCAACCGCCCCTATCTTTACTGGTCAATGGTCGCGGCGCTGATGGCGGGGGCTGTTCCTGTTCCTCTCTATCAAGACGCTGTGGCGGAAGAGATGGAATATGTGCTGTCGCATTGTGGCGCGCGTTTTGTCATCGCCGCAGATCAGGAGCAGGTCGACAAGGTGATCGATGTGCAGGAGCACCTGCATCAGTTCGAGCACATGATCTATGTCGACCCACGCGGCATGCGAAAATATGACCACCGCCGCCTGCATGAGTTTAGCCATGTGCAAGCGCAGGGTCGCGCCGCCTATGACGAATTTATCGAAGATCTGAAGATCCGTCGCGAACGTCTGGATTATGACAGCACCTGCGTCATGCTCTACACCTCGGGCACAACAGGCAAACCCAAGGGTGTGGTTCTGTCGAACCGCAATATTGTTGAATCCGCCAAGGCGAGTGCGGAATTCGATAATTTGACTGCGGGTGAAGAGATCCTTGCTTATCTTCCCATGGCTTGGGTTGGTGATTTCATCTTTTCGCTTGGCCAGGCCTATTGGACCGGCTTCTGTGTGAACTGTCCTGAAAGTGCCGAAACCATGAAGACGGACCTGCGTGAAATCGCACCGTCTTACTACTTTGCACCGCCTGCCGTGTTCGAAGGTCAGCTCACCCAGATCATGATCCGCATGGAGGATGCGAGCGACTTCAAAAAGAAGATGTTCCATTACTTTATGGATCACGCACGCAAGGTTGGCCCTGATCTGCTTGAGAAAAAGCCAGTCGGGATGATGGACCGCCTGAAATACAAGCTGGGCGAGCTGATGGTCTATGGCCCGCTGAAAAATGCGCTGGGCTTTTCCAACGTGCGTGTGGGCTATACGGCCGGCGAAGCCATTGGCCCCGAGCTGTTTGATTTCTATCGCTCGCTCGGGATCAACCTGAAACAGCTTTATGGTCAGACCGAAGCCACTGTTTTCATCACCGCGCAGCCCGATGGTGAAGTGCGCTCTGACACCGTTGGGGTGCCAAGCCCCGGTGTGGAAGTGCGCATTGCCGACAATGGTGAGGTTTACTACCGGTCGCCAGGTGTGTTTGTTGAATATTACAACAATCCGGATTCCACCGCAGACACCAAAGACGCCGAGGGTTGGGTTGCGACAGGGGATGCCGGGTTCTTTGACAAATCCAATGGCCATCTGCGTATTATCGACCGCATCAAAGACGTGGGCAAAATGTCTGACGGTAGCATGTTTGCGCCCAAATATGTTGAGAATAAGCTTAAGTTCTATCCCAACATTCTGGAAGTTGTGGTGTTTGGTGCAGGCAAGGATCGTTGCACGGCCTTTGTGAACATTGACCTGACAGCGGTGGGCAACTGGGCAGAGCGTAACAACATTGCTTATGCCTCCTATCAGGAATTGGCAGGGCATCCTGAGGTTCTGGATACCATCCAAAGCCACATCGAAGAGACCAACAAATCGATTGCTCTGGATGAGATGCTGTCGGGGTGTCAGATCCATCGTTTCCTCGTGCTGCACAAAGAGCTGGACGCGGATGACGGTGAGCTGACCCGAACCAAGAAGGTGCGTCGCAAGATCATTGGCGAGAAATTTGCCGATCTTGTCGGGGCGCTCGATGATGGATCCAAGAATATCTACACCGAAACCGAGGTCACCTATGAGGATGGCCGCAAGGGTAAGATCACGGCAACGCTGGAAATTCGCGATGCCAAAATCGTTCCGGTGACGACAACCAAGATTGCTGCGGAATGATGGGCCGCTTGTGCTGCGCACGTCGCCCCGCCCACCATCCCGCATTGGCCTTTGATGAGAAGAAAGTCGCATGAAGGATACCGAAGGATACGTCACCGCCGACGGTCGCCAGATTGGTGGCCAGTTGATGGAATTGAAAAATATCACGCTGAAATTTGGTGGCGTGACTGCGATTTCGGACATTTCGTTCGACATCCATGAAGGCGAAATTCGCGCGATCATCGGCCCGAACGGGGCCGGGAAGTCGTCAATGCTCAACATTATTTCGGGGTTCTACACGCCGACTGAGGGTGAGCTTTGGTACAAGGGCGAAAAACGCCCGGCGATGAAACCCTATGAAATCGCCCGCATGGGTGTGGCCCGGACCTTCCAGAACATTGCCTTGTTTGAGGGCATGACCGTTTTGGACAACGTCATGACCGGTCGCCTCACGCATATGAACGCAGGCATTGGCGCGCAGGCCCTGTGGTGGGGCAAAGCCCGCGACGAAGAGATGGAGAACCGGGAAAAGGTCGAACGTGTGATCGACTTTCTCGAAATCCAGAACATCCGCAAAACGCCTGTGGGTCGTCTGCCTTATGGTCTGAAGAAACGGGTTGAACTGGCGCGGGCGCTGGCCGCCGAGCCGTCCATCCTTTTGCTGGATGAACCTATGGCGGGCATGAACGTCGAGGAAAAAGAGGACATGTCCCGCTTTATTCTCGATGTGAACGACGAATTTGGCACCACCATCTGTTTGATCGAACACGACATGGGCGTGGTTATGGATCTCTCGGATCGTGTGGTGGTGATGGATTACGGCAAAAAGATCGGGGATGGGCCGCCAGATGAGGTGCGCAACAATCAGGACGTGATCGACGCTTATCTTGGCGTGCCGCATTGAGGGGGCAGAGATGCTGAAAGACATTTTCGTTACGCCGTTCGCCGATATGGTGGCGGCCCCGGACTTCCTGCTGCAGGTGCTGTGGGAAGGGCTGGTATCGGGCATCCTCTATGCGTTGATTGCGCTTGGGTTTGTTCTGATTTTCCGGTCGAGCCGGATTTTCAACTTTGCTCAGGGCATCATGGTGGTGTTCGCGGCGCTGACCTTGGTGGGCTTGCATAGCTTTGGCATTCCCGCCTGGATTGCCGTCGTGCTGACCTTGGGTGTCATGTACGTTCTGGCCATGTCGATCGAACGGGTGGTTCTGCGCCCTCTGGTGGGGCAGCCGGACATCATCCTGTTCATGGCAACCATCGGGATCACTTTGTTCCTGATTGGGGGCGGTGAGATCATCTTTGGCGGTGAAAACAAGGTGATGATCACCGAAGAGTTGGGCATTCCGACCGGTGACAGTGTTCTTGAGCCCTGGGGCGGCCTGCTGATCCTCCAGCACCTCGACATCACTGTGGTTGTTGTGGCCGCGGCTCTGGTGGCGGTGCTTCTGGCCTTCCTAAACTACACCCAGATGGGGCGTGCGATCCGCGCTCTGGGGGACGATCACCAGGCGGCGCTGTCGGTGGGGATCTCGCTTCAGACCGTGTGGGTTCTGGTGTGGTTCATCGCCGGTATCATCGCACTTGTGACCGGGATTGCCTGGGGTGCGCGGGCCGGTGTGAGCTTTGCACTTGAAGTCATCGCCTACAAAGCCCTGCCCGTTCTCATGCTGGGTGGTCTGGAAAGCATCACCGGCGCGATCATCGGCGGGTTGATGATTGGTCTGCTCGAGAAACTCTTTGAGATCTACTGGGGCCAGCCTCTATTGGGCGGGAACACCGAAACCTGGTTTGCCTTTGTGCTGGCTCTGGTTGTGCTGCTCTTCCGTCCGCAGGGTCTGTTTGGCGAAAAGATCATCGAACGGGTCTAGCGCAGCGCGGTGCGCGCTGGGCAGGATCCCACTTCAAACGAACGGGTAAGGGGGGAGGCCTCCTTACCAGCCACCAAAACGGGTAGCTGAACATGGCAAAGCTGATTGCACTTTTGAACGTCGTCGCCTGGTCCGGATTTTGGGCCTTTGGCTATCTCGCTCTGAGTGCGGACGCCGCAGATGCCGCACATATGACAACCGCCCTTCTCTTGGCCGCCGTGGGCGCGGCTCTGGGGATCTGGGCCTGGTTCTGGCTGGTGCGACATTCAGAAGCCACGGGATACGCCAAACCCGCCAACCGGGTGATCCAGACCGAGGACACCTGAGGGTGGTTTGAAGAACAAGAGACCGCAGCGGCGGTCATGGCGCGGGCCTCGCGCCGCTGACAGGGACTGGGGTTTGCACCCCGAAAACAAGAACGAGACAGACGGATGCTCTATAGAACCGCAGGACAGTTCAAGACGTCGTATCAGGCCGATCAGGCGCTGTTTCCAGTGCGCCAGGATGCGGTGCTTCTGGCGGTGATCTTGGCATTTGCCTATGTGATTTTCCCGCTGACCGCGTCGGAATTCACCTTTCAGACGCTGCTGATCCCCATTTTGATTTACTCGCTGGCAGCCCTCGGGCTGAATATTCTGACCGGGTTTGCCGGCCAGCTGAGCCTCGGAACCGCCGCCTTTATGGGGGTTGGGGCCTATGCCTGCTATAAAATGATCACGCTCATGCCTTGGATGAACCCGATCCTCGCGATCTTGTTCTCGGGTGTATTCAGTGCCGGTGTGGGGGTGGCCTTTGGTATCCCGAGCCTGCGCATCAAAGGGTTTTATCTGGCGATTGCCACATTGGCCGCGCAGTTCTTCTTGGTTTGGCTCTTTGAGAAATGGGCCTGGCTCTATAACTACAACGCCTCGGGCGCGATCCAGGTGCCGAACCTTGATATCTTTGGGGTCTATGTCGCGGGTCCGCTCGCCAGTTCGATCACCCAATACTACGTGGTTTTGGGCATTGTAACGCTTTTGACCCTTCTCTGTATCAACCTGACCCGTGGCAATTTGGGCCGGACCTGGAAAGCGACGAGGGATATGGACATCGCGGCTGAGCTGATCGGCATCAACCTGATGAAGTCCAAACTGACCGCATTTGCAGTAAGCTCGTATGTTGTTGGCGTTGCCGGTGCGCTGTTTGTCTTCATGTGGCGCGGTGCGGCCGAGCCGAACCTGTTCGACATCCCGCTGAGCTTTCAGATCCTGTTCATTGCGATCATCGGTGGTCTGGGGTCGGTCATGGGCAACTATCTTGGCGCGATCTTGATTGTGGGTCTGCCGGTGGTGTTGAACCTTGTGCCAGAAACCCTTGGTATTCCGATTAAATCCGCTACCGTAGAACACTTGAACATTATGATCGTTGGATCATTGATTGTGTTCTTCCTGATTGTGGAACCGCATGGGTTGGCCCAGCTGTGGCGCCTCATTCGCGAAAAACTAATTATCTGGCCCTTCCCGCACTAAGCGGGGGCGGCCCAACAAGACCAAAAACGAAACAATATCCAACAGAGCTAAGTCCGTTATTCATGGGAGGAGAAAACATGAAGAACTTTGCCAAATTGGCCGCTGCTGCGGTTGTGGCTTCCATCACAGCAGGTGCTGCGCTGGCTGAGGGTCTCTATACCCCGAACCTCGCCTATCGCACGGGTCCCTTTGCGGCCACCGGTATTCCGCTGATGAATGGTCAGAAAGACTATATCGAGATGCTGAACGCCCGTGACGGTGGTGTTGGCGGCGTTAAGATCGAGTTCGAAGAATGCGAAACCGGCTATTCGACCCAGAAAGGTGTTGAATGCTACGAAAAGACCAAAGGTGAGGCGATTGTAACCCAGCCTTGGTCGACCGGTATCACGCTTCAGGTTCTGCCGAAAACCAACGTTGACATGATCCCAATCCTCGCACCGGGCTATGGCTTTTCGCCGATGATGGACGGGAAAACCTTCCAGTGGGCGTTTAACGTACCGTCGGGCTACTGGGATGGCGCGTCGATGATCCTGCAATACCTGCAGGACCAGGGTGACCTGAAAGGCAAAAAAATCGCCTTCCTGCACCTCGACCACCCCTACGGTAAAGAGCCGCTGCCGCTGCTTGAAGCCAATGCGGACACCATGGGTTACGAGCTTCTGCCGATCCCTGTTGGTCTGAAAGAAATGCAGAACCAGTCGGCACAGTGGCTGCAAATCCGCCGTGCACGTCCTGACTATGTTGTAATGTGGGGCTGGGGAGCGATGAACGCCGGCGCCATCACCGAAGCTGTGAAAACCAAATATCCGATGGAAAACATGATCGGTGTTTGGTGGTCCGGGCACGATGCAGACCTGCGCCTGGTTGGCGACAAGGGTAAAGGCTACAAGTCGATTTCCTGGTCGTTCCCCGAGCTTGAATCGCAGGCAATGGCAGACATCAAGAAACACGTAGTCGACACCGGTAAAACCCTGTCGAACGAAGAGGAAATGCAGGGCGTTTTCTATGGTCGTGGTTTGGTCATGTCGATGATCCTTGCTGAAGGCATCAAGGTAGCACAGGATAAGTATGGCGTGGGTGAAGTGAACGCAGAGCAACTGCGTTGGGGTCTTGAGAACCTGAACATCACCGAAGAGCGTCTGGCCGAGCTGGGGATGTCCGGCATGGTTGCGCCGTTCTCGACATCCTGCTCGAACCACACCGGACACTCGGGCGGTTGGATGCTGGAATGGGATGGCACCAAGTTCGTCAAAGTGTCTGACCACCTGAAACCTGACACCTCGGGCTACGCAGACCTCGCTGCTACCAAAGCGGCGGAGTATGCCGAGGCCAATGCGCCCTGGCCTGTAAATGACAGCTGCGGCGGCTAAGCCGTGACTGACCACCGGCGGCGCGTGTTGTCGCCGGTGGGACCCTGAGTATTTGCAAAAAGAAGAAGCACAGAGGTGGGGCAACCCGACCCGTGCCCAAAACGAGACAACGCTTATGCTGGATGCCGCGAAAACGGACGAGACCCTGCTAGAGGTCAACAACATCGAGGTGATCTACAATCACGTGATCCTCGTGCTGAAAGGTGTCAGCCTGCAGGTCAAAAAGGGTGGAATCACCGCGCTTTTGGGCGGCAACGGCGCCGGTAAAACCACCACGCTTAAGGCCATTTCCAACCTGCTGCACTCTGAGCGGGGCGAAGTGACCAAGGGCACTATCAGTTACAAGGGGGAAGGTGTTCAGGATCTTGACCCAGCCGCTTTGGTGAAGCGCGGTGTGATCCAAGTAATGGAAGGCCGTCACTGTTTTGAACACCTGACCGTTGAAGAGAACCTGTTGACCGGAGCCTATACCCGGCGTGACGGCAAAGGCGCCATCGAGGCTGATCTGGAGATGGTGTACAACTATTTCCCGCGCCTGAAAGAACGTCGCAAAAGCCAGGCGGGCTATACCTCGGGCGGCGAGCAGCAGATGTGCGCCATTGGTCGTGCGTTGATGTCGCGTCCGGAAACGATCCTGCTTGATGAGCCGAGTATGGGCCTAGCCCCACAGCTGGTGGAACAGATCTTTGAGATCGTGAAATCGGTAAATGAGAAAGAGGGTGTATCCTTCCTTCTGGCCGAGCAGAACACCAACGTGGCGCTGCGCTATGCGCATTTTGGCTATATTCTTGAGAATGGCCGGGTGGTTATGGACGGCCCAGCAGCTGAACTGCGTGAGAACCCGGATGTGAAGGAATTCTACCTTGGTGTTTCGGATGATGGCCGCAAGAGCTTCCGCGATGTGCGCAGCTACCGCCGCCGTAAGCGTTGGTTGGCATAAAATAGGGAGAGCTTTGATGATCCGTTCCATTGCCTTTATCTGCGCCTTGGCTTTCGCCGCGCCGCTTGCCGCCGAAGATCTGGTGGTGCGCGAGATTTTGCAGGAAAAGCCTCTGTCCGGCTCTGACACCCAGGTGGTGATCGTGTCGAAGCTGACGCTGAAACCCGGCGGACGTATTCCGTTGCACACACATCCCGGCGATGAACATGCCGTGATTGTTGTGGGGGGACTGGCCACTTTGCCAAACGGCAAAGAGATCAATTTTGCGCCGGGCACGCCGATGTTTTTTCCTGAAGGGTCGGTACATGGCGGGGTCACCAACAGTGGTGAGACGGATCTGGAAGTGATGACAACCCATATTGTGCGGGCTGACGAACCGTTTCAGACGCCCGCTGAATAACGCGACATAGAACAACGACGCTGACGCGTCACCTGCCCCGGAGATTGGGGCAGGCTGGCCCCGGCTTGGGGTGCAACTGACAAACCCGCCGGTAGGGAGACACAAATGAGCACCTTTTTTGATGCACTTGAGACGCGTTCCCCAGAGGAGCGGCAGGCGGCCCAGCTTGAGGCGCTGAACGCGCAACTGGCCCGCAATGGGATGGATGCGATTGCGGATCTGTCAGAGTTGGCGAAATTGCCGGTGCTGCGCAAATCGGATCTGAGCGCACGACAGGCGGCAAACCCGCCGTTTGGCGGTTTGCCGGTGTCTAATCTGGGCCATGTTTTCCAGAGCCCCGGTCCGATTTACGAACCCGGCGGAGTGAGCCACGACTGGTGGCGCATGGGGCGGTTTCTGAACGCGGTTGGCATTGGCAAAGATGACATCGTACAGAACTGCTTTGGCTATCATCTGACGCCAGCCGGGATGATTTTTGAAAGCGGTGCGCGGGCTGTTGGCGCGGCGGTTCTACCAGCGGGGACAGGCCAGACCGAACTACAGGCGCGGGCGGCGCATGATATTGGCATCACGGCCTATGCGGGCACACCGGATTATCTCAAGATTATTCTCGAGAAGGCCGATGAGATGGGGCTGGACCTCAAAATCACCCGCGCCGCGGTTGGTGGCGGGGCGCTGTTCCCATCGTTGCGCCAGTATTATGCGGATCGGGGCATTCAGTGTCTGCAATGCTATGCCACTGCCGATCTGGGCAACATCGCCTATGAGGCCGATGCGCAAGGAGGCATGATCGTCGATGAGAACGTAATTGTTGAGATTGTGACGCCGGGGACGGGTGACACTGTGTCCGAGGGGGAAGTCGGTGAAGTGGTTGTGACTACATTGAACCCGGATTATCCGTTAATCCGCTTTGCGACCGGCGATCTGAGCGCTGTGATGGCGGGGCAGAGCCCCTGCGGTCGGACTAATATGCGGATCAAGGGCTGGATGGGCCGTGCGGACCAGACAACCAAGATCAAAGGCATGTTTGTGCGTCCCGAGCAAGTGGCCCAGCTTGTAGCGCGTCATGATGAGATCGCCCGCGCCCGGGTGGTGGCCTCTCGTGAGGGGGAAATGGATGTCATGACCGTGCGAATCGAGACCGACGCCACCGATGGAGGGGCTTATGACAAATCGGTCGCTGATCTCCTGAAGCTGAAAGGCCGGGTAGAGCTGGTTCCCATCGGCGGATTGCCGCGTGATGGGCTCGTGATCGAGGACGCCCGCAGTTACGACTGAAATTCCTGACTTTGTCCCAGCCTGAGAGCGCTTTAGGCTGGGATCAGAGGAGGACTTCTCATGCGATCCACAGTTCTGGCCCTTGCGGCCCTATTGTCCGGCGGCATGGTGCATGCGGCCGGTGATGCGTTGGTGATTGGTAATAGTCGGTACGGCGCATTGCAGAGTTTCTTTGGCGCGGCCCGCGTGTCTTTTGCAGCCGAGGCGATGCGCGAAAAAGGGTTCGACGTTGCCGCCGTACAGGATGCCAACAGCGCGGCGATGCGCGATGCACTTTCGGATTTCATCACCAATTTGGATGGTGAGACGGGACCCGTTGCTGTGGTGTTGGCGGGCGCCTTTGTGCGAGGGCCTACAGGGGCCTATCTCGTGCCAGTGTCCAAAATCGACAACGGCCCGCTGCTAGCTCAAGCCCTGCCACTCAACACAGTTCTGACCGTCTTGGCACAGTATCCTGGTCGCGGTGTTATGATTTTGGGGGAATCGCCGGTCGAGGTTGATCCTGGCGCCTTTCTCACCGCCGGGGCAGGGGATTTTGACATTCCTCAAGGGGTGACTGTTCTGCGTGGTGCGGCGACGGATGTCGCTCGGTTTGCCGCGCTGGCATTGCTCGACGAAGACAAACCTCTGGTGCCTGCTGCGGAAGAGGCCGGGTTGTCAGTCCAAGGATTTGCCGGGCGGGGTTTGGTGTTTTTGCGAGCTGAGGATGTTGTTCCGCTAGGTTCGGGGCCGCGGCCACTTGGGCCCGAAGCCGATGACGCAGCGTGGAACCTGGCACAGCAGTCGGATGACGCCTTTGGCTATCAAGCCTATCTGGATCGCTTTCCCGTAGGTCAGCATGCAGCCGCCGCGACGCAGAGACTAAAAGCCATTGCGGAAGACCCATTTTATGCTGAGCGCCGTCAGGAAGAGCGCCTTGAACTAAGTCGTGAAGCACGCCGAGAGATCCAACGTGACCTTACGATCCTTGGCTATAACACACGGGGGGTGGATGGCATCTTTGGGCGCGGATCCCGAAAGGCCATCCGCAATTGGCAGACATCGGTTGAGGTGAACCCCTCTGGCTATCTCTCGCATCCGCAGATCCTACGGTTGGACGCGCAAGCGGCGGTTCGAGCTGCGGAGCTTGAAGAAGAAGCCCGACTGAAACGAGAAGCCGAGGAACGGGCGGATCGCGCATTTTGGGCCGAAATTGATGGTCCAGAGGATGAAGCTGGTCTGCGTGCCTATCTGGATCGGTATCCACAGGGAATAGAAGCAACGACCGCGAAACGCTGGTTGGGTGAAATAGAGAAAGCGCAGGCGGAGCAAGCGGCCGCGCAGGATCGGGCCGCCTGGGATGAGGCGGCTGCCACAGACACCGTGGCGTCATACAAAGCGTATCTCTCAGCCTATCCCAATGGAGCATTTTCACCCAAGGCCAAAGGGCGTATTCGCGCTTTGGAACGCGATGACTTGTCCGAACGCGATGTGGCGCGGGCGCGCGACGAAGAGCATGGGCTGGTGTTGAACGCAATTGGCCGACAATTGGCCGAGGCGCGTCTTGCGAAGCTAGGTCTGCAGCCGGGCAAAGTGGACGGCCGCTTTGATGAACAGACCCGCAGAGCCTTGGCACAGTTTCAGCGCACACGGGGATTGCGGGTGTCGGGCTATCTCGATGAGCAGACCGTGGTGCGGCTTTTGGCGGATGGTATCATTCGCCCTTAACCCACCATCGCGCGTATGGTGGCCGCGATCTGGTCGGGGCCTCCACAAGAGGAATCAATGGTTGTGCCAATGCCCAGAGGGTATCCGGGTGCAAGACTGTGCATACGCTGTCGCAGGGCGTCAGGTGTCTGCAGCGCATCAAGGTGACTCGCGTGACGTTTCCGAGTTTCAAAGTTCTGTGCGGCGACATCGGGTCCACAAGGACAGTGGACTTCAATCAGCAGATCGAAATGATCACTCAGCCAATCGGTGGGGGTTCCCCCTGGCTCATCCGGTACATTCGGGCGCCAATGTGAGATCAACACAACCCGGCGATGGAGAATCGCATTCAGACGAAACGCCACGTCACTTTGGCGGCTGAGCAGGTTGCGATCCTCGCGGCGCGTGACTGTATGCGAATCGAACAGCGCTTCTAGAAAATCGTCTTTATCCAGATGGGGCCAGCCAAGCAGCTGGGCAAGACGCAAACCAAGCGTGGTTTTTCCACTGGCGGGCAGACCTGAGAGAATCACGGCAACAGACATAGGGTAGTATAAAACGAAAAAACCGCAGCCATAGCTGCGGTTTTTTACTGTCCCTCGGACGTATGTCCGAACACCGATTAGCCCTGACGAGCTTTGAACCGGCGCTGCGTTTTGTTGATCACATAAACGCGGCCCTTACGGCGCACAACGCGGCAGTCGCGGTGGCGCTTTTTGAGCGAGCGGAGTGAGTTAGCAACCTTCATTGGGTCTCTCCTCTTTTCGTCGCGGCGCGCGAGCGCCTGTGTTGAAGCCAAACGCCCCGGCTTCGCTTTCGCGATGCGCAGGGCGCAGTGAATTCCATGGTGGGCGATACTGGGATCGAACCAGTGACCCCTTCGATGTCAACGAAGTGCTCTACCGCTGAGCTAACCGCCCCTATGGCCTGCATGATTTCCGATCCATCCGGTATAGGATGCGCCGTCTTTCGTGCCGGTGGAGCGTCTATAGAAGGAGTCGCAGGAAGGATCAAGGGCTTTTGATACAGGAAATTTTTCGGCTATGCTTTTCAAAGAAGGAGCGCTTTATGACATCGACTGCGTATCATCTCGACATGCCCCAATCCTATCGGTCGCGGGTTGTCTTTGCGTCGCCTCACAGCGGTCGGGATTACTGTGCACCCTTTCTGAAAAATTCGGTTCTGGACGAGAAAACCATTCGATCGTCAGAAGATGCCTTTGTTGACCGTCTGTTTGCCTGTTCCCCGCTTTATGGGGCACCTTTGTTGCGGGCCGGAGCACCGCGTGCCTATCTCGATCTCAACCGGGCGTCGGATGAGCTTGATCCGGCGTTGATCGAAGGGGTGCGCAAAGTTCGCCACAATCCACGCATCGCCAGTGGCTTGGGGGTTGTGCCGCGCGTTGTTGCCAATGCCCGTCCGATCTATCACGGCAAACTGTCA
Source organism: Pelagimonas sp. (assembly GCA_049116335.1). Classification (GTDB taxonomy): domain Bacteria; phylum Pseudomonadota; class Alphaproteobacteria; order Rhodobacterales; family Rhodobacteraceae; genus CANMIH01. The sequence continues at coordinate 157,243 of JAGDYZ010000011.1, forward strand.
CGCTCAGAGGCAGATACGCGAATCGAAACCATCTGGCGCCCGTATCACGCAAAGCTGCAGGCCCTGCTCACCCAGGCCCTTGAGACCTTTGGCGAGGCGATCTTGCTGGATTGCCATTCGATGCCCCACGAAGCAGTGCAGACACTGGCTCCGGGACGGAGTCCGGAAATTGTGATTGGCGACAGGTTCGGGGCCTCCGCTTCACCTGTGATCGTGGAAAAGGTTGAAGCGGTTTTTGCCGATGCCGGGCTGCGCGTTGCGCGCAACGCGCCTTTTGCCGGGGCCTTTACCACCCAGCATTATGGACGCCCGTCTCGCCGACAGCATGCGGTCCAGATCGAAATTGACCGCTCTCTTTACATGGATGAGGGATTGATCCGGCCCAACGCCAATTTTGATGCGTTTTGTGCGCTGCTTCAGGGCGTGGTCGGGCAGCTTGCGGATCTGTCTGGACGTGACAGTCGTTTGGCTGCCGAATAGCTCTTCCTAAGTGGACGCCTGCGGTAAGATCCGTTCTAAGGCCGCATCCAACTCGGTTGTGTCCTGAAACTGAAGACGCACCGGCAATGTCAGTACCTTCATGCGGAAACTTTGCGGTAGGCGCACGGCGTCTTTTTCGGTGGTTACCAACTGCGCGCCAATCATTGCAGCTTCGGTTTCAAGCCGGGTCATCAAGGATTGTGTCAAAGGTTGATGGTCCGCAAGCGCTTCGCCGCGTTTCACTTCGGCCCCAAGCGCGCGAAGAGTGGCAAAGAATTTTTCAGGATGGCCAATCCCGGCAAATGCCAACGTGGGTAACCCTTCCCAATCCATGCCTGTCTGCAGCGGGGCGAGAGATCCGCGCAGCTGTGGCAAGGGAAGAGTGCCACAGGTCTCGGTGAAGCGGGCCTGCGCGACCTCTGCCCCAATCGACAAAAGAAGATCGCCGCGTGTCAGGCCTACTGCAACAGGTTCTCGTAACGGGCCAGCTGGCATACAGCGGCCATTCCCAAACCCGGCCACGGCATCGACAACAATGATCGAAAGATCTTTGCGCAGAGCCGGATTTTGAAATCCGTCATCGAGAATCAATACCTCGGCTCCGGCCGCGACGGCCTGCCGTGCCCCAGCCGCGCGATCCTTTGCAACCCAAGTTGGGGTGAAGGCTGCGATCAATAGAGGTTCATCGCCGGTCTCTTCGGCGCTGTGACTGCGGGGATCAACCTGAACAGGTCCATCCAGTTTGCCGCCATAGCCACGTGAAATGACATGTGCCGTGAACCCGCGCTCTGCGAGATGTTGCACGAGGGCGATAACCGTCGGGGTTTTGCCTGTGCCACCTGCGTTGATATTGCCGACGCAGATCACTGGCACGGGGGCCTCGTAGGTCGCGGGCTGAGCCACGCGCCGGGCCGTCGCAAGGGCTGTGATTTTGGCCAGAGGGGCCAGCAAGCGGGCGCGAAGCCCCGGGGCGCTTGGATCGTTGAGCCAGAAACGGGGAGGGCGCATCAGGGTGTATTCCTGTTGTCGAGAGTGGTCATGATTTCCGAAATCACACAATCCACAAGGGAGGCGCCAGAGGAAATCAGATCCCATCCGGCGTGGGCCATCGCGGCGGCCTGATCCGGGGCAATAAGGTGGGTGACTGCGGCACTCAGAGAATCGGCGTCCCGAACAATGCGGGCCGCGCCAGCATCGACCAGCCGCGAATAGGCGCCAACATGACGCCCCACGTTTGGGCCATAGAGAATGGCCGTGCCCATGGCGGCGGCCTGATAGGGATCATGCCCGCCACGATCCGGCACAAGCGAGCCGCCAAGAAACGTTAGAGGCGCTAGCCGGAACCAGAGCCCCAGTTCATCGGGGCTTTCTGCTAATAGGATCTGGGTCAGTTCGTCCGGGGTCTCTCCGATGTCCCAGTTGCAGACGCGCATCTGAGAGGCGCGGGCTTCGGCTTCGATTTCGGCAGCATGGTCGTCATCATGTGGCACCATGACCAACAGGAGCCTGTGGGCAAGGCGCATTGCCTGACGATGGGCCCCAATAACATCACGCGCCTCTTGTGGGCACAGATGCGCCGCGAGCCAGATCGGACGCCCTGCCAGATGCCCGGCAACCTCTTCATAGGTTTTGTCGTCGCATGGCAGGGGCTGATCCGAATCAATCAGTGGGCCTTCGGTTCGAATACGTCCGGTCTCGATACCACCTCGCCGCAATCGCCGGGCCGCCGCATCACCCGTGGCATACAGGGAATGAAAAAGAGACAAGGTAGCCTGTGTCGGGTCTGGCAACCAACGTGGGGCCGGTGAGCTCCAGGAGCGATCGGTTGCATCTAGGGCTATCAGATGGCTGCCGTTTTTATGCAATGCCTCAATCAGAGCCGGGCGCAGGTTCTGACCAGCCCACAACACGACCTGAGGTGCCAGGGCTTTGGCAAACCGGTCTGCGTCCGAGACGGATTCGGGTGGAGTCGGCAGGAAAATCGCATCATGGCGGTCAGGCACATCCCCCGATAATGCGCAGGTCACTTCGGGATAACTGGCCTGCAGCCGCGAACAGAGACTGGCGAGCACACGACCCTGTTCGGGCGTTTCCGCATAGCCCCAAACCAACGGCCCCTGAGGACGCGGAGGAAGACTGAAACTCTCAGTCGCCCCACCCCGGGCATAGGTCAGGTAGGCCGTCAGGGATAGGGCGCGCCGGTTCATGCAATGCGGTCCAGAAGATCCGCGTGTAGGTCGGGGTTAGCTCCCAAGACCCCATCCGTCTGGGGATGTGGATTGTTGAACCGCAGCTTGCCACCACGTCGGTCGGTCACGCGTGCTCCGGCCTCGGCCATGATCAGCGCGCCTGACGCGATGTCCCATTCCCAGCTTGGGCGAAAGGTGAACATGGCATCAAACCGGCCTTCAGCCACAAGGCTTAGGCGGTAGGCCAGGGACGGGCGATGGTGCCGCTTGATGTCTGGCAGATTGCCGCGCCAGAACTCTGGCTGCATGTTTTGTTTCGTCGCCAATACCTCGGCACCCGAAGCGGTGGCATGATCGCTGACACGGATAGGTAACCCGTTCAGGCGCGCGCCACCCCCCAGCGATGCGCTGTAGAGTTTGTTCAACATGGGCAAAATAACCACGGCTGCGGTTACTTGACCCTGTTCCACAACCGCTAGTGCGTGAGACCAGGAGTTGCTGCCCTCAACAAAAGACCGGGTGCCGTCAATGGGATCGACTACAAACACCCGGTCCGTTGACAGGCGCGTTTCATCGTCGGTGCTTTCTTCGCTGAGCCAGCCATAGTCCGGGCGGGCGCTGCGAAGCTGCTCCTCAAGCAGATCGTTGACCGCAAGATCCACCTCGGTCACAGGGCTGTTGTCTTGCGGCTTGTGTTGGACATCAAAATCCTGCCCTACAAAGCTCCGCGACAGGTCGGCGGCGCGCTGGGCGGCGTCGATCAAAAGCGTCAGGTCACTCGCCGGCAAGTGTCATCCCCTCAACCATCAAAGAGGGAACCACGCGGCTCAACCAAGGGCGCGCATCATTGGACGCGATCATACCGCCCAACATATCGCGGAGATTTCCCGCGATGGTGACACCGGCAACCGGGTAGACAGGCGCGCCATTTTCAATCCAGAACCCGGCGGCGCCACGGGAATAATCCCCGGTGTTCGGGTTGATGGTGGCGCCAATCATCGACGTCACAAGAAGGCCGGTGCCCATTTCGGCCATCAGTTCCGCCGGTGATTTCGTGCCCTGCGTCAACTCGAGGTTCCAAACCGCAGGGGATACGCCCCCCGTCACACTGCGCGCGGCATTGGCGGTGGAGACCATGCCCAGTTTGCGCGCATTGGCGAGATCCAGGGTCCAGCCTGTCAATGTGCCGTCATCGATGATGGCGCGGCGCTGGGTGGCCAGACCTTCAGCGTCGAAAGGCCGGGAGGCCCCCATGCGCGGACGATGTGGGTTTTCGATCAGATGCATGCCTTTGGGCAGCACCTGGTCCCCCAGCGCCTCGCGCAGCCAAGAGGCCCCGCGCGCCACCGCGCTGCCGCTGACGGCGGCCATCAGGTGACCAACCAGAGACGAGGAGATACGTTCATCGAATAGGACAGGGTAGGCGCCTGTTTTAGGGCGCTGTGGATCAAGCCGTTCCATGGCGCGCGTTGCGGCGTTGCGGCCAATTTCTTCCGCGCTGCGCAGTTCCGACTGGAAAGTGCGGCTGTCACCGTCATAGTCACGTTCCATACCCAGACCGGTGCCTGCAATCGCGACACAAGAAAGGCTGCGCGAGGTGCGCTCGTACCCGCCGGAAAACCCATTTGAGGCAGAAAGCGCAATCTCTTGCGCGCTGTATCCGGCGGAGGCGGACTGGACCTGCCCAATGCCTTCAACGGCCAAAGCGGATGCTTCGGCGCGACGGGCGTCCTCTTCTAGAGCGGCGGGCTCTGGCTCATAGGCAGGATCTGATAATTCCAGGGCCGCGATATCCCACGAGGTGATCACTTGTTCGGGCTCGGCCAGACCGGCGTAGGGATCTTCGGGCGCTTCCTGAGCCATGGCTACGGCACGCTCTGCCATTGCGGTCATGGTTTCGGGGCGGGTGTCCGATGCGGATACGATGGCGCTGCGCTGGCCTACAAACACCCGCAACCCAATGTCGCTTCCCTCGGCGCGTTCCGCCTGCTCCAATTTGCCATCATGGACATCAATCGACAGGGCGGTGCCTTTCACGGCAATGGCGTCAGCCGCATCCGCGCCAGCGCGCTTTGCAGCCTCGAGAAGGCCCTGTGTCAGGTCAAGCGAGGATTGGGACATATGAACTCTCGTCAGTTGATGTCTTCGGTTACACCCACAACTGGGCCCATACGGCGTCCACCATCCCAGCGGTCAATATCAGGCGCATAGAGCCGTGAGACATTGCCATCAAAGAACAGCGCGTTGGGCAGGTCCAGTTTGTCGCGGAAGAGCCGAGCAAATTCGTGAAAAGTAACGGTGTTGTCTGAAATGGCGAAAATGGCCGTCTGGCCATCTGCAGAGGTGCCCACACCATTGCGGATGTAGCGCGAGGTACTGTCGGGCAGGAACCTTGGATGTAGTTCGCCGTCAATCACCAACATCGGGCCCGACTGGGTTGCAAAGGTGCAGCTGGGTTTTTTGGCCAAAAACTGACGGGTTTCAAACACGTCTGCGCGACCGTCACGCAGGCAAAAGATGCCATTGGGCAGTAGGCCAAAGTTCCCGGGGCCGGCATTGGGGATCACCCGCATACGGGTTTTTCCCTCTTCTACATAATGCCCAACAGGCGCACGATCATCGTGATACATGCCCGCATTCATTGCGAATTTGAGGGAGCGGCCTTTGCGCTGTAGATCGTTTTGCAGTGTTGCAAAATGGCCATAGGGGGTGCCGTCCGCGTCATCTAGGAAAAGGCGCAGATTTTCCGTAGCAGGGTCGACCTGACAGATCGTATAGGCATTTCCGTCAAAACGGATGGCTTCACAGGTCACAGCCTGAGCCGCATGGCTCAGGCCGACCCACATCAGCGCCGCTGCCCAAAGACGTGTCCAGCGCCACATAACTTAGCTTTCGAGATCGCGGCGCACCGCATCCTGTGAAAATAGGCGGCGGTTTTCGTCGAGCTGATCAAAGGTGTCATCAAGGCGGAACCGCAGCTCTGGTGTGAACTTGAGCGACAGGCCGCGCGCGATCGAGCGGCGCAATTCACCTTTGTTGCGCTTGAGAAGTTCAAACATCTCGTCCTGGTTTTTCCCACCCAGCGGCACCACATAGACAGTGGCCACCTTGAGATCACCAGAGAGGCGCACGTCACCGACGGTGATTGGAATGCGGTTCAGGTCAGGGTCGTGGATTTCGCCCCGCGACAGCACTTCGGACAGGTGGCGGCGGATCACTTCGCCCACACGCAGCTGTCGTTGATTGGCCCCGCGGCCTTCTTGGATTCTGTTTCTAGACATAGGTCCAGACTTAAGCGCTCTCGCCCCCTTTGCCAAGCGGCCCCAGCAGGCTATGCAGACGCAAGAGAATAGGAGAGCGCGTGATGAGCAATTTGCCGGGTGTTGTGGTGACAGGTGTGTCGGGTCGGATGGGCCAGATGCTGGTGCGCGAGATTATGGCCAGCGATAAGTTGCGGCTTGTTGCGGGGCTTGAGCGCGAAGGGCATGATTGGATTGGCCGCGATCTTGGCGAGGCCATGTGCGGTGTCGCAACCGGTGTTCCGGTGATGGGGGATGCGCTTGAGGCATTTGCAATGGCGCAGGCGGTGATTGATTTCACCGCACCTGCGGCGACCGTGGCCTTTGCGGAACTGGCAGCGCAGGCACGAGCCGTGCATGTGATCGGCACCACCGGGATGAGTGATGACGATCTGGCCAAACTCAAGGCGGCGGCGCGTCATGCGGTGATCGTGCGCGCAGGCAACATGAGCCTGGGCGTCAATCTGTTGACACAGGTGACCAAACAGGTGGCGGCGGCATTGGACGAAGACTGGGATATCGAGATCATCGAAGCGCATCACCACCATAAAGTGGACGCGCCGTCCGGCACGGCGCTGATGCTGGGGGAAGCGGCCGCAGAAGGCCGCGGTGTGGATCTGGATGCGGTGTCAGATCGGGGCCGGGATGGCATCACCGGGGCCCGCAAGAAAGGTGACATCGGTTTCCATGCGGTGCGCGGTGGCGACATTGTTGGCGAGCATGAGGTTTTGTTTGCCGCAGCGGGCGAGCGAATCGCGATCAAACACATGGCCTCGGATCGGTCACTGTTTGCGCGCGGCGCCCTGAAGGCCGCGATTTGGGGGCAGAACAAAGCCCCTGGCGAATATGACATGCTGGATGTGCTGGGCCTGAAATAGGCCCGCCGCTGTCGATTTCGACAAAGGCGCACACCCGCCCACCCCGCACTTTGCCGAAACCGGCAGCGGCGGTCGGGATGGGGTTAAAAGTCGATGGCGATGCCTTTTTTCTCCCAATCTCCATAGCGCGCGGGATCCAAGCCGTCGCGGCCACCGAGTTCCTTGGGCGTGTCCTGGGCTGCGGCCTCAGCTTTGGCGCGGCGCTCTGCGGCTTCGGCCAGCGCCCGCTGGGCCGCTGGCGGGAGATCCTTGACCTCTTGGGTCATGGACGCATTTGAGGGGGGCGTATCGGTCATGATGCTTTCCTTGAGAACGCCCCCTTGATATAGGGCAGGCTGCTTTGGGGGCAATGCCCCAGATTTTGAATGTTCCATGTCATCCCGGAGGTCCTATGTCTCAGACGCCCAGCCCGGCCCGCACAGCGGCCATCGACCTTTTGGATCAGGTTTTGGAACATGGGCGACCGCTGTCGGAAGGTAAGATTTTGGACGCGCTGGCCCCTGCGGATCGCGCGGCGGCACATCGGTTGGCGATTGAGACCATGCGCAATCTGGAAAAGGCCGATCGGGCCTTGAAAGCTCATCTGCGGAAAAAGCCGGTTTTGCGGGCGATGAATATTCTGCGCCTTGGGGCCTATGAACTGGCGCAGGGCGGGGCGGCGCATGGGGTGGTCAGTGATTGTGTGTCGATCGCGGCCAAGCGCAAAACAACGCAATCGAGCAAGGGGTTGATCAACGCGGTGTTGCGCAAGCTGGTAGATGAGGCGCCGGCGGTTTGGGCCAAGTCACGCTTTCCCCGCATGCCTCTGTGGCTGCGCGAACCTCTGGTGGAGGCCTGGGGGGCGCAGGCAGTCGCAAATATGGAGCGGGTTCAATACGAAGGCGCGCCGCTTGATGTCACCTCAAAGGGTGATCCTGCGGCCCTCGCTGAGCGTTTGGGCGGAGAACTGATGCTGGGGGGATCGGTGCGGCTGCGTGACGTTGGGCAGGTAAGCGCCCTTCCCGGATTTGCCGAAGGTGACTGGTGGGTGCAGGACATGGCGGCGGCGCTTCCTGTGAGATTGCTGGGGGATGTCACGGGGCTGAAGGTGCTCGACATGTGCGCAGCGCCCGGCGGGAAAACCCTGCAGCTGGCCGCAGCGGGGGCGCAGGTGACGGCTTTGGATCTGTCGGCGGGCCGCTTGAAGCGTGTTGAGGAAAACCTGGCGAGAACGGGTTTGACCGCCGAGCTGGTGGCGGGGGACGCCATGGAGCATGATGGGCACTATGATGCGATTTTGCTGGATGCTCCTTGTTCGGCAACGGGGACGATTCGCCGCCACCCGGATTTGCCTCATGCCCATGAAGGCGAACGCATTTTCGAATTGATCGGGCTGCAGGAAGCCATGCTGGACCATGCGCTGCGTCTGTTGAAGCCCGGTGGAAAACTGGTCTACGCCACCTGTTCGTTGATCCCGGATGAAGGCGAGTGTCACATAGACGAAGTGCTGTCTCGGCATTCTGATGTCTCTGTCGGTGCACTTGATATGCCGTGGATTGACGAAAGCTGGCGCTCAGATGAGGGTGGGCTGCGTCTGCGTCCGGATTATTTGGCTGCCAAAGGCGGTATGGACGGGTTTTACATGGCGCTGCTGCACAAGGCTGCGTGATTTTTCGTTGTGTTTTCAATGTCTGTGCGAAGTTCGGCTCAGGCTGTCAAAGCAAGTGACTTTGCCCGGCCGCCACGATATTGTTCACGCAATAATGGCCCGAAGACGGGCGCAATGGGGTCGAGCAGATGGCCAATGGGAAGAGCTGGAGAACCGCACGGGTGCGGTTTCTGAACCGTTTGCATGCGCGCCTCGCGGCGCGGGCACGCGGCGCAACGGCGTTTGTCTCCCATCCTGAGCCCCGTACCATCGGATATTTTGCCCGGGGACGGCAGATGCTTGCGGGCAATCTTATGTTTGCGGGTCATTTGGTTGAGGCACCCGACACCTTGTTGTGGGATCTGACACCACCTGACGACGCCTTTTCGGAAGAAATTCATGGCTTTGGCTGGCTTGATGATCTGGCGGCGGTGGGCGATTTCAAGGCGCGTGCCTTGGCGCAGGCGTGGTTGCTGAGTTGGATTGAGAGGTACGGATCCGGGGCAGGGCCGGGTTGGACGCCAGAACTGGCGGGCCGCCGTCTGATCCGCTGGGTGCATCACGCGTTGTTTTTGCTGCGTGGTCAGTCGCCTGAAGTGTCTGAAAAGGTCTTCGCAGCTCTGGCCGTTCAAAGCCGGTTTTTGGCCAAGCGCTGGCAGGGGGCTGCACCGGGCCTTCCACGTTTCGAAGCGCTTACTGGATTGCTCTACGCAGGCATCGCTTTGGAGGGCATGGAGGGCCAACTTGAGCCCGCGCGCGTTGCGCTTGGGGAAGAATGCGCCCGCCAGGTGGACGAGCAGGGCGGGATCCCAACACGGAACCCCGAAGAGCTGCTCGAAGTGTTCACATTGCTGACATGGGCACGTGCCGCGTTGGAAGAGGTCGATCTGAAACCAGATCAATCCCACACAACGGCGGTGGATCGCATTGCCCCGACCCTGAGAACACTCCGTCATGTGGATGGTGGGTTGGCTCGGTTTCATGGGGGTGGACGCGGTCTTGAGGGCCGTTTGGATCATGCGCTGGCGGCCTGTCGCAACAAAAAGAAACAGTCGGATGGGCTGGCGATGGGCTTTGTGCGCCTGTCAGGCGGGCGCACCTCGGTGATAGCGGATGCGGCACCGCCTCCCTCTGGCCGTGCATCGGCACAGGCCCATGCCTCGACCCTTGCCTTTGAGCTAACATCCGGTCGCCGCCCGGTGATCGTCAACTGTGGGTCTGGCGGTGGATTTGGAGAGGACTGGCGTCGGGCCGGTCGCGCAACCCCATCTCACTCGGTGTTGAGTTTGCAGGGATATTCCAGTGCGCGTTTGGGAAGCCCCAAATGGGTTGGGATGGTCCAGCGTGAATTGCTGGAAGATCTGCCGCAGCATGTCCCAACTCAACTGTCAGACAGCGAGGATACTGTGCGGTTTGAAGGGGGCCATGATGGCTATGTGGCACTTCAGGGATTGACCCACGCCCGCAGTCTCGAACTGTCCCACGATGGGCGGAGCCTTCAGGGCGAAGACTATCTGATCGCCTTGGATGACCCGGCCAAAAAACGCTTTGATAAGGCGCTGGACGCCTCGCGACTGGAAGGGTTGCCGTTTGAGGCGCGATTCCACATTCATCCCGAAGCCGATGTCGCCATTGATTTAGGGGGAACTGCGGTGTCGATGGCGCTGCGATCTGGGGAAATCTGGGTGTTTCGCTATGACGGGCCGGCGAAAATGACGCTGGAACCGTCCGTTTACCTTGAAAAAGGCCGATTAAGGCCACGTGCGACACAGCAGATTGTTTTAACTGGGCGCGCAATGGAGTATGCGACCCGCGTCCAGTGGTCTTTTGCCAAAGCGCAGGACACTGCAATCGCTATCCGCGATTTGGCACAGGACCAAGTGGACGTGACCTGAGACAACTCTGGAACCTGCCTGCATGACCGATCTCTATCCTCTCCGCCGCGCCCTGCTTTCTGTTTCTGACAAGACCGGTCTGATTGACCTGGCCAAGGCGCTGGAGGCACGCGGGGTTGAGATCCTGTCCACGGGTGGATCTGCCGCGACCCTGCGCGATGCAGGCGTGGCCGTCAAAGATGTCTCAGAGATCACCAATTTCCCTGAGATGATGGACGGACGTGTTAAAACACTGCACCCCAAAGTGCATGGGGGTTTGCTTGCGCTGCGCGACAATGACGATCACGTGGCGGCCATGGAGCAGCATGAGATCGGTGGCATCGATCTTTTGGTGGTGAACCTCTATCCATTTGAGGAAACCGTCGCCAAAGGCGCGGATTATGACACCTGCATCGAGAACATCGATATTGGGGGGCCTGCCATGATCCGTGCGGCCGCCAAAAACCATGGGTTCGTCACCACCATCGTGGATGTAACAGATTACGACGCGCTTCTGGCCGAGCTTGAGGCCAATGACGGTCAAACCTCTTATGCCTTCCGTCAGCGCCACGCCCAGATCGCCTATGCGCGCACCGGGTCTTATGATGCGGCGGTTTCGACATGGATGGCAGGTCAACTTGATCTCGAAGCACCGCGCCGCCGCGCCTTTGCGGGCGAGCTGAAACAGACTCTACGCTATGGCGAGAACAGCCACCAGAAAGCGGCTTTCTACACCGATGGCTCGGCCCGTCCGGGTGTGGCCACGGCGGTTCAACTGCAGGGCAAAGAGCTGTCCTATAACAACATCAACGACACGGACGCGGCTTATGAGCTGGTGGCCGAATTTGATCCGGCCGAAAGTGCAGCTGTTGCGATCATCAAACACGCCAATCCCTGTGGTGTGGCCAAAGGCGCGACCCTTGACGAAGCCTATCAAAAAGCCTTTGACTGTGACCGCACCTCGGCCTTCGGTGGCATTGTGGCCCTGAACCAGCCGCTGGATGCCGAAACCGCGACCAAGATTGTCGAGATCTTCACCGAGGTGGTCATCGCGCCCGGTGCCTCAGAAGAAGCAAAAGAGATCTTTGCCGCCAAGAAAAACCTCCGCCTGCTGCTGACGGATGCGTTGCCCAACCCGCGTGCGCCGATCACCGCCTATAAACAGGTGGCCGGTGGCGTTCTGGTCCAGGACAAAGACGTAGGCTACGTCGGTATCGAGGATCTGAAAGTGGTCACCGAAAAGGCGCCTACTGAGGCCGAACTGCAGGATCTGCTCTTTGCCTGGAAAGTGGCGAAGCACGTCAAATCCAACGCCATTGTCTACGTCAAAGACAGCGCGACCGTGGGTGTTGGTGCGGGCCAGATGAGCCGCCTCGACAGTGCCAATGTTGCAGCGGCCAAAGCGGCACGTATGGCGGCCGAATTGGGTCTTGAGGAAAGCCTTGCAAAAGGCAGCGCCGTTGCCTCGGACGCATTCTTCCCCTTCGCGGATGGCCTGCTTGAAGCCGCCGCAGCCGGGGGCACCTGCGTGATCCAACCCGGCGGGTCGATGCGTGACGAAGAAGTGATCAAGGCTGCAAACGATGCCGGTCTTGCCATGGTCTTCACTGGCATGCGCCACTTCCGCCACTAAGACCTTTCTGAATAAGGCAAGAGATTGCCGATTGAAAACCCCGGCCTCTGTGCCGGGGTTTTTCGCCTAAAGCAGCAAAAGAGCTGATACTAAACTTGGCTTTTGCAGCATAAACGCAAATATTACGCGCAGACCCAAACAGGGCAGAACTTGAGGAAGAGCAATGCAGAAAAACCTGCAGACCACTGGCGGCACGATGCGCCTTGTCTGGACCGTGGCGGGTGCCATTTTTGTCCTCGATCAGCTGTCAAAGATCTGGGTTGTCCATGTCATGGATCTGGCGACGCGCTTGTATATTGACGTCTTGCCCCCGCTTCTGAACTTCAGAATGGCTTGGAATTACGGGATAAATTTCGGACTTCTTGCCGGGGATGCGCCCGCGACACGGTGGATTTTGATTTCGGTCGCGCTGGGCATTGTGTTGTTTGTGACCATCTGGTTGCGCCGGGATCCTCCGGGGCGGATGGGGTTGATCTCGGCCGGGTTCCTGATCGGTGGGGCACTCGGTAACGTCGTCGACCGTGTGCTGTACGGGGCCGTAGCCGATTTCCTGAACATGTCGTGCTGCGGATTTGAGAACCCCTTTGCCTTCAACGTGGCCGATATCGCCATCTTCATCGGCGCTTTTGGGCTTGTTGTGTTTCCCGGTGAGAAAAAGGGGCCGTGACGCGGCGGATAAGATCGGGTAAGCCAGTCGCAGACTAACTTCGGGGGTTGGCCATGCGGGCTGCTTTTCTCATTGGTATGATTGCTTTGATCGGCGTGACAGCCTGTTCGCGCTCTGAGCGGGACACCTCTTTGCATGATTTGAAAACCTACTCGGGAACACCTGAAGAATTCTCGATCATACCGGCGAAACCTTTGGTTCAGCCTGAAAATTATGCCGAATTGCCGGCGCCCACCCCGGGGCAGGCCAACCGCACAGATCAGACGCCTTTGGCGGATGCTGTGGCCGCTTTGGGTGGTAACCCGGCGCGCCTGTCTGCTGGGCATGGAGCGCCACGCGGCGACAGCGCGCTGATCGCAAGCGCAAGCCGCTTTGGTCGCGACAGCAATATCCGCACCACTCTGGCCAGCGAAGATCTGGCCTTCCGCAAGCGTAAATCTCTGTTCACCTGGACCATTGTGCCGCGCGATGATTATCTGCGCGCCTATGAGCGCCAGACCCTGGACAGCTATGGATGGCTGGAACGGTATCGCGCTGCAGGTGCACGTACCCCGTCGGCTCCGCCTGAATAATTCCGGCGCGGACATTCATCACAAAGCTGTTTCCCAGGTTGAACTCAGATACCAGCGCAATAGGTTTCTAAGTTACGCCATTTAGGGAGACACGATGTTTAAATCCTTGTTTCTGAAGTTATTGCCGCTGTGCGCCGCGTTGGGTTTTCCCGCCGCGGCCAGTGCGGCGGATGATCAGGTTACAACCTTCACCTTGGACAATGGGATGGAGGTGGTTGTGATCGAAGACCATCGAGCACCTGCTGTGACCCATATGGTGTGGTATCGGGCTGGCTCGGCCGACGAGCTGCGGGGCACCTCGGGTGTGGCCCATTTCTTAGAACATCTCTTGTTCAAAGGCACAGATACGCTGGCGCCGGGTGAGTTTTCCAAAACTGTGGCTGAGCATGGCGGCACGGACAACGCCTTTACCAGCTATGATTACACCGCCTACTTTCAGAACATCGCGGCGGATCGTCTTGGGCTGATGATGCAGATGGAAGCCGACCGCATGGTCAATATCCGCCTCGACGAAGAGGATATTCTGACCGAGCGTGAGGTGATCATTGAAGAGCGCAACCAGCGCACCGAAAATGATCCGGGCGCCTTGTTTCGCGAACAACGCAATGCTGCGCTGTATTTGAACCACCCCTATGGCACGCCGATCATCGGCTGGCGCCATGAGATGGTTACGCTCGATCTGGATGATGCGCTGGCCTATTACAAACGCTTTTACGCGCCCAACAACGCGGTTCTGGTTGTCGCGGGAGACGTGACCCCGGACGAGGTCGAACGTTTGGCCAAGGAGCATTACGGTCCGCTAAAAGCCAACCCTGAGTTGACACCGCGCGACCGTGTTGACGAGCCACCGCATCTTGCGGAACGGCGGATCATGTTCAATGACGCGCGCGTGTCCCAACCCTATGTCATGCGCAACTATCTCGCTCCAGAGCGCGACCCCGGTGAACAGGAAACTGCTGCGGCGCTGACCTTGCTGGCCGAGGTGCTTGGGGGCGGGCAGACATCGGTTTTGAACCGCAAACTGCAGTTCGAACAGGAAAAAGCCGTCTACACCAGCGCCTTTTATCGCGGTCAGTCGCTGGACGACACAGAGTTTGGCTTGATCATCGTGCCGGTGCCCGGTGTGTCACTGGAAGAGGCCGAGGCCGCTCTGGATCAGGCTGTGGCTGAGTTCATGGAAGAAGGCGTCGATGCGGATCAGCTATCCCGCATCAAGTTTCAGCTGAAAGCCAGTCAGATCTATGCCCGCGACAGTGTGGATTCGTTGGCCCGTCGCTATGGAGGTGCGCTGACGTCCGGTCTAACCGTTGCGGACGTGCAGGAATGGCCCGAGATTTTGCAGGCGGTCACCGCCGAAGACATCATGGATGCCGCCGATCTTGTGTTTGATCGCAAAAACGCGGTCACCGGGTATCTGATGGGAGAAGATGTGCAGGAGGCCCAGCAATGAAACGCTTTATTCTCGCCCTTGGCATGATCTTCGCCGGTGCCACAGCACAGGCGGAAATGGATATTCAGGTGATTGAGAGCCCAGGTGGCATCAAAGCCTGGCTGGTGGAAGAGCATTCCATTCCTTTTGTGGCGCTAGAGCTGCGGTTTCAGGGCGGCGCCTCACTGGATCTTGTCGGCAAACGCGGCGCGACCAATTTGATGGTGGGGCTCCTTAATGAGGGGGCTGGTGATCTGGATGCGCGCGGCTTTGTTGAAGCGGCGGAAGCGATCGCGGCGCAGCTGAGCTATGATGTCGGAGACGACACGGTCAGTGTCTCGGCGCAATTCCTGACCGAAACCAGCGACGCTGCTGTGGCGTTGCTGCGCGATTCGATCATCGCTCCGCGCTTTGACGAAGACGCAGTCGAACGTGTGCGCCGTCAGGTCCTGTCCGGCATTAGATCCTCCGAAAACGATCCCGATGACATTGCTCAAGAGGCTTTTGCCCACGAGTTTTATGGCGATCACCCCTATGGCACACCGCTTGAGGGCACGGTTGAAAGTGTGAGCGGTTTGACACGCGATGATCTCATCGCGGCACATCAGGGTGTTATGACGCGCGACAAAGTCTATGTGTCTGCGGCCGGTGACATCACCGCGGAAGAGCTGGGCGCGCTCTTGGATGAGCTGCTTCAGGATCTGCCAGAAACCGGGCTGCCTTTACCCGCAGATTTGGAGATTGAAACCGAAGCAGGTGTGAGCGTTATTCCCTTTGACACCCCCCAATCGGTTGCAGTGTTTGGTCATGCGGGGATCGAACGGGATGATCCGGATTTCTTTGCCGCCTATGTCATGAATGTGGTGTTTGGCGGAGGCGGGTTTGAAGCGCGGCTGATGAATGAGGTGCGTGAAAAACGTGGTCTAACCTATGGGGTCAGTTCGTACCTGCTGCCGAAAGACCATGCGGCGCTCTACATCGGACGGGTGGCCTCGGCCAATGATCGCATTGCGCAGGCGATTGAGGTGATTCAGGCCGAATGGGCGAAACTGGCCGCAGAGGGCGTGACTGAAGACGAGCTGCGCCGCGCCAAGACCTATCTGACCGGGGCCTATCCGCTGCGGTTTGACGGCAACCGTCCCATCGCGCGTATTTTGGTTGGCATGCAGATGGACAATCTAAGCCCCGATTACGTCAAAACCCGCAACGCCAACATTGAGGCGGTGACGCTGGAAGATGTGAAACGGGTGGCCGCAGATCTAGTCCAGCCAGAGGCGCTGCGCTTTATTGTTGTGGGCCAGCCCGAAGGGCTGTGATGCGTTGAAGGGGGCGTTCTTCGCCCTCTATCAAACGTCATGAGCCACGAAGGCGTAAGTCAAAAAAGGCGCGGGATAACCCTGCGCCTTTTTCATAAGAACTGTTGAGCGGATGCAAGTGAGGGCGAGATGTGAAGCCCTTGAATATCCGGAGAGAACCCACGCTCATCCATACCTAATTGCCCACTCTACTGTCACAAGGTTTATGACGACCCCTGCAGCAGAGGCTGCAATGAAGGAAGCTTCGAAGGGGACTAGGAATAAAATTCCTGCTGCTTCGATAAGTATACGCGCTGTGGAAACGGACAAGGCAATTGCATAGCTTCTCATCATAAACGCCCGATGCCGTTCGAACCTGCGTCCGCGAGCTGCTCGAATTGCAACAAACAGGAAGATCAGAAGCGCCGCGACAAGAAGCGAGCTAACGACTTGTGTCAGTAATCCACCAAGCGCTGGAAATACAAAAACCATCCACATCAACCCCAGTGAACAAATCACTCCCGTTGAACAGAAGACGTAACCTAAGGCTATGTGGAATTGGGGATATTTCCGCCTAATGTCAGACACTAATTGCAGCGGAGCGACAGTCAGCATGATGAACCCAGGCACAAGATGCAAAGCTGTTATGAACGGGTTGTCAAAGTATCTGACGTTGATCCAATTTTCGAAAGGAACGCGGAGCAAAACATCTCGCATCCTATCAACCGTTCCGATCAAGACCGGCAAGGTAACTAAGTATAAACTCAGTAAACAGAAGATCTTGCTATGACGGAGCTTGGAGATACCACTTTTTACGCGCAACTCTTTGCTTCCTACCGCATCGGAAATCCTATGCTGTCACGTAGCAGGAAATCTATCCTGCCCCAAGCTTGATGTGCCCATATAGCAGTTGCAGTTTCGTCAGCAAAGCCGCTGTTCCGAAACAAAATACCCCCGCAGAAATCTGCGAGGGCGTTTTTTGTGTGAGGACTGTTGTTGGCCGCTTAGAGCAGACCAGCATGCGCCAGAGCGGCGTCAACCTTGGCTTTGGTTGCTTCGGTCAGCGGCAACAGGGGCAGGCGGACTTCGTCGCTGCACAGACCCAGCTTTGACATGGCGTATTTGGCGCCAACGAGGCCCGGCTCGGTAAAGATGGCCTGATGCAGTGGCATCAGTTTGTCCTGTACCTCAAGCGCGGTCTTATAATCCCCGGCAAGGCAGGCGTTCTGCAACTGAGCGCTCAGCGCCGGCGCCACGTTGGCGGTGACCGAGATACAGCCAATGCCGCCTTGGGCGTTGAACCCGTGGGCGGTGGCGTCTTCGCCTGAGATCTGCAGGAAGTCGGGGCCGCAGGTGATGCGCTGCTGGCAGACACGTGCCAGGTCGCCGGTGGCGTCTTTTACACCCACGATACGATCCAGCTTGGCCAGCTCACCCATGGTTTCCGGCGACATATCAACAACCGAACGGCCCGGAATGTTGTAGATCACAATCGGAATCTCAGCCGCCTCATGCAGCGCGGTGAAATGGGCAATCAGACCCGCTTGGGTCGGTTTGTTGTAGTAGGGGGTCACAACCAAGGCGCCATCTGCGCCAACCGATTTGGCGTATTGTACAAAGCGCACCGCTTCGGCGGTGTTGTTAGACCCGGCGCCAGCGATAACAGGAATACGGCCCGCGGCCTGCGTGACCACAGCCTCGATGACGGCTTCATGCTCGTCATGGGTCAGGGTTGGGCTTTCGCCGGTGGTGCCAACGGGCACCAGACCGTGGCTCCCCTGATCGACATGCCAGTCGACCAAGCGTTTGAGCGTATCGAAATCCACAGCGCCGTCCTTGAACGGCGTGACCAGGGCTGGCATTGATCCCTTGAACATCTCACGCTCCTTTATATTCGATGTCATCCAGTTTCCGGGGATTTCCGCCAATAGGCAGGATTGTGAGTTGTAGAGCCCACCCCTGACGATATCTAATCCCAAATGCGTCTATTCCTTTTCACTACGGAAATTGCAAGCCTATGTCGCGTGTCATTCTCGCCTTCTGTGTTGTGTTGCTCGGAGCTGTTGCTTCGGCGCAAGATGCTGGTCATTCCTTGGCAAAAGCCATGAAATCCATGCGTGAGGGCAACTGGGCTGCGGCCCGGATCGAAGCGCGGGGTGACGGGCAGGCGGCGCTTGATGTGATTCTCTGGCATGCTTTACGCGCAGGGCGCGGAGATGCCGTTGAGGTGCAGGATTTTCTGGCCCGTAACGGCGATTGGCCGGGCCTGCCCTACCTCAAGGAAAAAAGTGAAGCGGCCATGTCGGTTGCAGCGCCTTCTGCGGTCCGGGCTTATTTTGCCGAAGATGCACCGAAAACCGGAGCAGGTGCCTTGGCCCTCGCGCGGGCTTATCTGGCGGCAGGGGATGAGGGCAGCGCGGAGGCTGAGATCGTATTGGCCTGGCGTAACTTGTCCATGTCTGCAGATGAACGTGGGGCGTTTCGTGAGGCCTGGGGAGAGGTGATCAAACCCCATCACACCGCGCGTTTGGACATCGCCCTCTGGCGCGGTTGGAGCAAAAATGCGCGCGCGCTGGTGCCGCTGGTGGATGAGGGTTGGCAGGCGCTGGCCGAGGCGCGGCTGGCGCTGCGCCAATCTGCGGATGGGGTGGATGGACTGATTGCCAAGGTGCCAGAGCAGCTATCCGATCACCCCGGGCTTGCCTACGAACGGTTTCAGTGGCGGCTGCGCAAGGCGCGGGATGCGGATGCAATTACCCTCTTGCTTGAACAATCCGAAAGCGCCGAAACCTTGGGTGAACCCTGGGCCTGGGGTCGGGCACGCCGCAATCTGGCGCGCGAGAGGATGCGAGCGGGGGCTGTGCAAGAGGCCTATGCCATTGCCGCCCAGCACCATCTGGTCGAAGGACGGGACTTTGCAGATCTCGAATGGCTGTCGGGCTATCTTGCGTTGCGGTTTCTCAATGATCCCGCGCGCGCGCTGGAGCATTTTCAGAATTTCAGAGGCGCTGTGTTTACGCCGATTTCGCTCGGGCGGGCAGGGTACTGGACGGGTCGTGCCTATGAAGCGCTCGGGGACGATGTTGCTGCCAAAGCGGCTTACGAAGAAGGTGGTCGATATCAGACCTCATTTTACGGTCTTCTGGCGGCAGAACGGGGTGGGGTCGCTGTTGACCCCCTATTGAACGGGGCTGAACCGGTTGAGGATTGGCGCCGTGCTGAGTTCACGAAAAGCTCGGTTTTTAATGCCGGGGTGTTGCTGCTTGCGGCCGGTGAGAGTGTGCTTGGCGAACGCTTTCTGACCCACCTGGCCGAGAGCCAAACCCGTGAGGGTATGGCGCAGATGGGGCAGATGCTCATCGACATGCGCAGGCCCCATATTCAGGTGATGCTGGGCAAACGGGCGGCGCAGTTTGGTCACGAGTTGCACGCGCCTTACTACGCCTTGCACCCGGACATCGTGAAACGTGAGTTTCCCATAGGCAAAGAGATGGTTCTGGCGATTGCGCGCCGGGAATCTGAGTTTGATCCGGGGGTCATTTCCGGAGCCGGTGCGCGAGGGTTCATGCAGTTGATGCCCGGAACGGCAAAGGAGGTCTCGGCACAGCTCCAATTGGAGTACTCAAAAGACAAACTGCTGAGCGATCCGGCGTACAACGCCACATTGGGCTCCACCTATCTTGCGACCCTGTCCAAGCAATTTGGCGCAAATGCGGTGATGATGGCGGCGGGCTATAACGCCGGGCCGTCTCGTCCCGTGCGTTGGATGAAACAGTTCGGTGATCCACGGGCCAGGGATCTTGATGTGGTGGATTGGATCGAATTCATCCCGTTTGATGAGACCCGCAATTATGTCATGCGGGTCACCGAAAGCCTTCCGATCTATCGGGCGAGACTGGGTAAACCGGCACATCCAGTCCCATTCAGCCAAGAGTTGATTGGTAAAACCTTGCCTGTGTTGCGCTAGGTGCTTTGTTCCTTCTGGCGCGCGCGGATCAGGGTGAACACGCCTGCGGCGACAACCAGCGCCGCACCAATTGCCACATTTGACCGGATGGTTTCGTTGAACAATGTGACGCCAAGAATGCTGACAAAGACGAGCTGAAGATAGGCAAAGGGCTGAACCGCACTCGCTTCGGCCACGTCATAAGATTTGATCAGCAAAAAATGCCCAAGCACCCCGGAACAGCAAAGCAAAATCATCCAGGCCCAGTCTGTGCCTGACATCGGTTCCCAGAACCATATGCCCAAAACGGTGCTGGTGACAGCGCCTACAATGCCGGTCCAGAACAGTGAAGTCATCGCGCTGTCACCGCGCGCAACATAGCGTGTCATCAATCCATAAAGCGCAAACATCAAAGCGCCGATCAGCGGGATGATGGCATAGGGGGAAAACACGCCGCCTGAAGGTTGAAGGATGATCAGAACGCCGATGAACCCCACACCAATGGCCGCCCAACGGCGCCAGCCCACCTGTTCGCCCAACACCGGGCCCGACAAGGCCGCAACGAGCAAAGGATAGCAGGCAAAGACCGCGTGGCTTTCGATTAGGCCGAGAAAGACAAAGGACAGGACCGTCACCGCAATTTCGAGTGCCAGCAGAGCGCCGCGCCCAATTTGGAGTTTTGGAAAAGCAGAGCGTGCGGTCTGACGTATGCCTCCGGGTAGGCGGGAGGCCAGAAACACAACAAACAGGGCAAAAAACCAATAGCGGATCATCACCACCATCATGACATTGTAGCTATCGGCCAGATGGCGAGACAGCCCATCCTGGAGCGCAAAAACGACTGTTGTGGCAACCATAAGCCAGATGCCAAGTGTCTGATTTTGCTTTGCCATTATTGGGGTTTCCGTGCCTGTGTCATGTGTCTTTTTCGTCCATATCCGGGGATCCGGACCACGTCTAGCCCAGCAGCGGCAAGGGCGCGTCGCACATGACCTGCGGCGGTATATGTCGCGGCCATGCCCCCAGGCGACATATGGCTGGCCACTTCCGCCATGAGCGCGTCATCCCAGAGCTCCGGGTTTTTTGCGGGCGCAAAGCCATCGAGGAACCAGGCATCCGCTTGCTCAGTCCAAAGAGGCAGTGATTCACGTGCATCACCGACCTTCATCTCGAACACGAGATCAGACAGTTCGAAGCGCGTGGCACTTGATTTCCAGAAAGGAGCAAGCTCTTGCGCGATTTCGGCGAGCTCGGGAAATGCGGCCTGTGCGCGGATCATGTCTTCGGCCTCCAGGGGGAAGGCTTCGAAAGTGGTGAAATGTAGCTTGCCGGTAATACCGCTTTCACGCCAAAGGTGCAGCGAAGCCAAAAGATTGAGGCCTGTGCCAAATCCAAGCTCGGCGATATGAAACCCATTGCAGAACCGTTGGGGCAGGTCATTGCCGGTCAGAAACACATAGCGTGTCTCGTTCAGCCCGTTTTCCAAAGAGTAATAGGGATCGTCAAATCGCAGCGATACCGGGGTTTCGCCATTCCAATCCAGCGGCTTGCTCTGGTCTGCCATGAGGTTTGTCCTTAGAGAGTTGTCGCAGAAGTGGCAGCAGGGGACAGCAATGGCAAGCGTGGATGTGACGGTGCGCGGCGCCGGGGCGTTTGGATTATCCGTGGCTTGGGTCTGTGCTCAGCGTGGGGCACGGGTGCGGGTTGTAGACCCCTATGGGCCGGGGGCCGGGTCGTCTGGGGGCGTGGTCGGTGCCCTGGCTCCGCATGTTCCGGAAAACTGGAACTCAAAAAAGGCGTTTCAACTGGAAAGCCTTTTGATTGCCGAGAATTTCTGGTCAGAAATCGAGGCGGTGGGTGGATTGTCTTCGGGCTATGGTCGAACAGGGCGGTTGCAGCCTATCGCCGATGAACAGGCCCTGAAACTGGCACAGGAGCGGGCACAGGGCGCGGCGGAGCTTTGGCAGGGCAAGGCGCGCTGGGAAATTGTCGACGCCGCAGCGATGGGGGACTTTGCACCAAGGTCTCCTACCGGAAAGCTGATTTTCGATACATTGACAGGCCGCATGCATCCTCGGCATGCCTGCGCGGCACTGGTTGCGGCGTTGCAGGCAAAGGACGTTGAGATCGTGGAGGAAGCTCCGGATGAGGGCGCAGTTGTCTGGGCCACCGGGTGGCAGGGGCTGCGGGCCTTGTCAGAGGAGTTTGGCAAGAAGGTTGGGGATGGGGTGAAGGGGCAGGCCGCCTTGTTTCGCTATTCAGCGCCCAAGGCACCACAGCTCTTTGTTGAGACCTTGCATATTGTACCACATGCGGATGGAACCGTTGCCATTGGATCAACTTCTGAGCGCGAGTTCGAGGATCCTGCGTCGGTTGATGATCAGGTTGAGATGTTGATTGAGAAGGCACGGGCCGCTCTGCCGGTTCTGGAGTCTGCTGAGGTGATAGAACGGTGGGCCGGGGTGCGACCTCGGGCGCGCAGTCGGGCGCCCATTTTAGGGGCGTGGCCCGATAGGTCGGGACACTTCATTACCAACGGTGGGTTCAAAATTGGATTTGGCATGGGGCCAAAGGTGGCCCATGTGATGGCAGATCTGGTTCTGGAAGGGCGCGACGACATCCCGGACGCCTTTCGGGTCGAGACCTGTTTGTAAGGGACGGACCGGCGCTCGGGCTGCGCCCATCGCCCCGCCCACCGTCCCATAGGGGCAACAAAAAGACCGCCCGATTGGGGCGGTCGATCCGGATCGCAAGAACGCGGGTTCAGTCGAATTTACGTGACGGGGCCAGAACTTTGGCTTCGCCCATCAACACCTTTTTTCCATCGACAGAGCAATGGCAATCCAGGGTCACGCGGCGTTTTCCATGATCGATATCGATCACTTTGACCTCGGCGTAGACCATGTCACCGGGACGCACCGGGGCGAGGAATTTGAGGTTTTGGCCCATGTAGATTGTGCCATGGCCCGGCAGCTGTTCTCCGATCACCGCTGAGATCAGCCCTGCGGTGAGCATGCCATGCGCAATACGGCCCTCAAAGATTGTGTCGCGGGCGTAGTCATCGTCGAGATGAACCGGATTATGGTCGGTTGAGACCTTGGCAAACATCTCAATATCTTCGTCGGTGACCACTTTGCGCAGATGGCGCGTCATGCCCATTTCAATATCTTCGATGCAGATGGTTCCGCGTGGCAGGTTGTCCAACATCCGACCCTCCAAGATCAGCTGCCCGGTAATAAACGGGCTGATTTGCCGTGTTGTGCGACACTTTATTACTTCGCACTTGCAGCAAAATCAAGCCCGCAATTCCTTAGCGCAGGAAGCCAATCGTATAGGTTGGGCTGATGTTTTCCGACTGGATATAGCGATCAAGGGCATCTGGCTCCGGTTGGTCCACGGTTTTGGTGTCGGCTTTGGCCAGTCCGCCGGAGATAAAGAGAGAATCGATGTCTTCGCCCATCGCTCCGTCAATATCGGTATGAGGGCCATCCCCGATGGCGAGGATCGCGCTGTCAGGCACATCTTTGCGATGGATCGACAGGCGGCGGCGCGCCAGATCATAGATCGGTGGGTGAGGTTTGCCGAAATAGAGGCTTTCCCCGCCCATTTCTGTATAGAGCTGAGCCAAAGCCCCGGCGCACCATTCGCGTGTCTCGCCACGATCCACAACAATGTCGGGATTGGCACAGAGCAGTTTCATGCCCTTTTGCTTGGCATAAAGAAACGGTCCGCGCATCACCTCCGGATCGGCCATCGGATCTTCGGGACCACAGCACACAATGCCCTCGGCTTCTTCCATCGAGACTTGTTCGATCTCGACCGGATTTTCCAGAAGCTTCAGAGGTTCAAAAAACGAGGTGTCATGCGGCTGGCCGATAAACCAGACCTTTTGACCCACGGCGCCCAGGAACATGGCCGAACGCGCAGAATCGCCGCTGGTGGCGATGTCATCATAAGCATCTTCCGGCACACCAAGTTTGACCAGCTGTTTGGCGACATGGTGGCGGGATCGCGGTGCGTTGGTCACCAGGATGACGGTGCCCCCGGATTTGCGGAAGTCCTGCAGCGCAGCTACGGCGGAGGGGAAGGCCTCGACGCCATTGTGCACACAGCCCCAGAGGTCAACAAAGAGCGCCTCGTAATTGGCGGAAACGTCTGAGAGCTTTTCGATAATCTGGGTCATGACCGGTGCCTGTTTGCTGAAAACCTGCCCGGGTCATCCCATATTGTGGCCGGTCTGGAAAGACCTCAGCCAAAAGCCCGGAGTTTACCGCAGGCTTTCGGCGTAATTGCGCAGCTCTTCGGCCTCTTGGCGGGCCTCGCGCAACCCATCCATGGCAGCAGAAAGCTCGGCCTCGGTCTGGGCCAGCTGGTTGGTCAGTTCGGCCTCACGCTGTTGCAGATAGGTGATGGCCTGATCGCGGGTTTCTTCCGCTTCGTGAAGCTCTTGGCTCATCTTATCAAGCTGATCCATATCGGCCTGACTGACACGGGTGAAACGATGCACCAGCCAGTGAGCAAACCACCCCAGACAAAATGCCACAAATAGTATGATGGCCGTTACCATGATGAACTGAGGTCTATCCATCGCTCGTTCCTTCCGCCGGGGTTTCAGCCCCGTCATCTTTGGCCCCATCCGCGGCGGCATCTGCTGCTGCGCCGTCGGCAGGCGGTTCACTGCTCGTCTCGTCGGTACCGTCTGCGGGTGCCTGCTCGTCTTCGGGCACCACCAAGGTAAAGGTGATGCGGCGGTTTGCTTCTCGGCCGTCTTCTGTGCCGTTGTCAGCAATCGGTTCGCTCTCGCCATAGCCAACCACTGTGTAGGACCGTACCGGAACAAGGCGGCTGAGCAAAGCATCGAGTACGGCCTGCGCCCGGTCGCGGCTCAGAGCTTCGTTCATGACCTCGCGGCCCTGGCTGTCGGTGTGTCCGCCAATTTCCAACGGAATGTCACCGCATTTCTTCAGCAGCTCGGCCAGATCATCCATGATGCCTTCGGTTGTGGCATCCAGCGTGGCAGAGCCCGGCTCAAATGAAATTTTCCGGGCGCCGATGATTTCGGTGATCATTTCGACGCAGCGTGGGGGTGTCGGGATGTTCAGAGTTGGATCAAGGCGTTTGATGTACTCAACGTCAATTTCAAAGGTCGCGGTATCGCCAAGCTTTGAGGTCAAAAGCTGTGCGATTTCGGCATTTAGGTTCTGATTGCCCGTTTTGCCGGAAATGATCACATTGTCCGGGGTGACGGTCACTGCGCCGTTTGCCAGAAGTGACAGGGCCTCGATTCCGGCCAAGGCCCGAACCTGCCAGTCCGCCGGCAGGTTTTCGGCCACCCGTGCGGTTGTTTTGACAGTGGTTGAGCCAAAACGGGCGCGGGCAAAGCTGTCGGCAAGCTGACGCGAGATTTCGCTGCCAATACGTCCGCGCACCTGAACCGGGCCTTCAGGGCTGCGGATGGCGATAAATTCGGGTGGGCCTTCGTCCGTAACTTGCTCGGGCGGTTTGGGCAGATCGGCATGCAGCGCAAATACGGCGGGTAGGGTCGAGTCCAATTCGCCCACGATGCGATCAAACAGCGCCTGTTCCGTGCCCAAATGGGCCACAAGCGAGATATCGGCATTGGTGAAGGTCAGGGTGCCGCCCCCCAGCTCTTTCAGCTTGCCGATTGACATGGCAACCGCATCGGCCCAGCGGCGGGAGGGCACACCAAGCCCCAGAGTGCAGCTGCTTTTACCCTCAAGACCGGCTGCAGCAGCCGCTTCAAGAATACGCAAGCTTGCGGCTTCGGTGTCGGCTGAACAGGAATCAAACCGCACACCATCCGCGTCGATTATGAAACGCAATGTATAGGGTGAAATGACCGGGCGGGGGGCCGACAGGAACAGCTCAAGCTGAACATCGTTTGGACGACGACGCGACAGGTGGCTTTCCAGGCGGCGACGCACCTGATCACTTTCCGTCATGGCCTTGATGGCCACGCGACTGGCGTCGATCGAAATCTTGGAGCGGGGCAGATCGTCAAGTGCGGCGGCCGCAAATTCCAATGCATCTTCCCAGCCGTCTGGGGCGGGATAGTCGGCGGCCTCTAGAAAGTCAGACACTTCGCCTTCGCCAACCACCTTCTGAAACCCAGCGATCAAGGCCTCGCGGTCGGTGCTCACGGGCAAGAGGCCTATCACAGAGATGCCAGCATCATTGCGCAGGATCTCGATCGAGAAATGCGGCGGCGCAAGATCTTCTGGCTCTTCCACTTGCATCTGGTCAATCACGCGGGCGGCATCAACCACACGGCCCGCAGCGGCCAAAGCTTTGAAACGGGCGGCCTCATCGGGTGCCGTGCCAATCAGAAACACCTGCAATCCATTGGTATCCACTTCCGTCCAGGGAAGTGCAGTGCGATCCATTTCAGACAGAACTGCGGTCTTTGACGCGTTCTCAATCACACCTGCGGTGAAATAGGCGGTTACAGTGCTGATAAGCCCTGCGGCGGAAAAAGTGGCCGCCATCGTCAGTAATGTGGAAAGGCGCATGGGCGCTCCGGTTCCAAGTAGAGTTCAAACTCTGATACGCAAGCTATTGACGCTGTGCAATCACGCGAAGAGCGCAGCGGCGAAAAATAGCACAGGAATAAGGCCTGCATCGCGATTTGAGCGGAAAATTCGAAGCAGAACAGCACTATCATCGTCTTTGAAGCGGCGCATCTGCCACATCAGGTGCCATCCCATGGCCCAGGGGCCTGCCAGCAAAATCACCATTTGTAAGATTTCGCCTGTCTCGGTCGCCGTTGCGATCACCGCCAAACCCATGATGGCGACGGTGGCCACAAGAAACCGGGCGAGCCATTTGGGGGTTTCCGATCCAAACAGGCGGGCGGTTGATTTCACACCGATCAGGGCGTCATCTTCGGTGTCCTGATGGGCGTAGATGGTGTCATAAAACAGGGTCCAGGCCATGCCTGCCATATAGAGCATGATGGCTGGCGGTTGCAGTTCCCCGGTGTGGGCCGTCCAGCCCACCAAAGCGCCCCAGTTAAAGGCAATGCCCAAGAACAGTTGCGGCCACCAGGTGAAGCGCTTGGCAAAGGGGTAGATTGCAACAGGAACAAGGGCCGCGATCCCCAGAAGGATCGCCTGAATTGGGAAGGTCAGCAGAATGCCGAAGCTGATCAAGGCCTGCAGTCCCAGCCAGACCAAGGCCTTTTTGACGGTGACCTGCCCTGACGGAATTGGTCGGCTGGCGGTGCGGGCCACTTTGCCGTCGAAATCGCGGTCGGTGATGTCATTCCAGGTGCAGCCCGCGCCGCGCATCAGAACCGAACCAATCGTACAGCCAACGGCGATCCAAAGATCATACCATCCCATCCGCCCGTCATGCACCATCGCGAGCAAAAGCCCCCACCAGCAGGGCAGCAGCAAAAGCCAGGATCCGATGGGCCGGTCTGCACGCGACAGACGCAGATAGGGACGCAGAGCCGCCGGGGCTTTGGTATCAACCCAATTGCCTGTCACAGCGTCGGAAACTTGGCCCTCTGCCTCTGGTGTCTGCTCGGTGCCGGTCAT
This sequence comes from Pelagimonas sp., assembly GCA_049116335.1. Classification (GTDB taxonomy): domain Bacteria; phylum Pseudomonadota; class Alphaproteobacteria; order Rhodobacterales; family Rhodobacteraceae; genus CANMIH01. The sequence continues at coordinate 184,691 of JAGDYZ010000011.1, forward strand.
ATGCTGCGCCTCATGAAAGCCAAGATACGCCTTTATGTAGAGCACCCTTTGTCCGATGGACAAGCCGTCGATCTGTCACGTGATCAGGCGCATTACCTTTTTGGGGTGATGCGACTGGCACAGGGGGCCTTTGTGACGCTGTTTAATGGGCGCGATGGAGCCTGGACAGCTGAGGTGGAACAGGCTGGCAAACGCGGCGGTACCCTGCGGTGTGTGCTCCAAAGCGCGCCGCAGCAAAATCCGCCGGATCTTTGGCTCTGTTTTGCACCCATCAAAAAGGCCCGTACCGATTTCATTGTCGAAAAAGCGGTTGAGATGGGGGCAAGTCGAATTGTGCCTGTGCAGACGGAATTCACCAATTCCGAACGCATCCGTCAGGATCGTTTACAGGCGCATGCGGTTGAGGCGGCAGAACAATGTGGCGCAACCTTTGTGCCCGAGGTGGCCGAGCTGGTGAAGTTCGATCGGTTTTTGCACGATTTCCCTGCAACACGTCGCGTGATGTTCTGTGATGAGGCTGAGGTCGGTGCGGCGCGCGCGCTGGGGGATGCACCACAGGGACCTTGGGCCATTCTGATCGGGCCAGAAGGTGGCTTTTCACCATCCGAACGGACACGTCTGCACAGCATGGAGCAGGCGCATGTTGTGAGCCTTGGGCCACGTATTCTGCGAGCGGATACGGCGGCGGTGGCTGCGTTGACAATTTGGCAAATGGCTCTGGGGGACTGGTAACGATGCGCCGGGCAACTCAACAGGACGAACCTGCCTTAAAGGCATTTCTTGAACGCCATCTGGAAACGTCGATGTTTTTACTGGGCAATCTCGAAACCCACGGCGCCGAGAGCACGAACCACGATCACTCGACTGGGTTTTTCCTGCGCGAAGAGGCCGGGCAGATCACCGGCGTTTTTGGCTGTACGCGAAATGGCTATCTTCTGTGTCAGATGCCCGGGCTCACTCTGGCTGAGGCACAGGGCATTGCACGGAAATTTGCGGGGTACACAATGCTTGGCATTACCGGGGATGCTGAACAGATCGCCACAATGCTCGTGGCTTTGCCGGTACCCCAGACCGCTTGGCAACTTAATCGCGTCGAGCCGCTGTATCAGCTTGATTTGATAGAGTTGCCCGCAAGTCAGGCAGACCTTCGGGCACCGAGTGATCCGGATATGCGCTATCTGCCAAATTGGTTTGAGGCCTATATGCGCGAAACCGGGACGCAGGCGGTAGATGACCCGAGGGCGCGGGCGGAAAAATCGCTCGATGCGCCCTATGTGCGGATCATGTTTGAGGGCGATGCGCCTTTGGCCATGACCGCCATCAATGCCAAAGCGGGGTCTGCCGTTCAAATCGGCGGCGTTTTTGTTCCGCCTGAAAATCGGGGCCGGGGTCTTGCCGGGCAGATCATTGCGGCCCATCTCAACAGCCTGCGCAGCGAAGGGGTGAGCAAAGCGATCTTGTTTGCGGCCTCGCCGGATGCCGCGCGGGCCTATGAGAAAATCGGGTTTCAGCGCATCGGCGATTATCGCATTGCTATGCTGACCGAGCCCTTCACGCTGGAGTTTGCCGGATGAGCCTGTTTCGACCCGAAGCCACCGCCGAGATTGCCCGCTGGTCCGAGGCGCTTGTTGGTGCCGGGGTTCTGGCCCTGGGCCTGTACTGGAGCTTTTTCACGGGTGGGGGCCTACTGCACTGGATTGGATACGGAGTTGCGGCGATTGGCGCGGCTTTTGTGTTCAGTGGTGTGCGCCGCGCCCGATTTGGCTTGTCGGGAGAGGGGCTTGGTTTTGTTCAGGTCACCGAACGTGAGATCAGCTATTTCACACCTGACGGTGGGGGCGCGGTGTCTGTCGACAATCTGATGCGTGTGTCGATTGAGGTTCTGGGCCCAGAACAGGTGCGTTGGATCTTTGTCAGCGACGAAGGCAGCCTTGCGATTCCCTATGATGCGTCCGGTACCGAAGCCCTGTTTGATGTGCTTTCTGCGCTGCCCGGTGCCCAGTTTGAAACCGCCATTCAGGTGCTTGCGGGTTCTGAAACCCACAGCTCTGTGATCTGGCGGCGGGAAACTGTGCGCTAGCGCAGGGTTGGGCGCATTGACAGTGCCGAAATTTGGTCGCATGGCTTAGACCTTGAGCGCCCAAGTGAGGCGAGTCTGGCAAGGTAATGTGGAGAGCCCATGTCCATTCCTCAATCCGGCGGCGGACCGATCGAACGCCATGAACAATTGGCTGAATATCTGGCGTCAGGCTGTAAGCCGCGCGACCAGTGGCGCATCGGCACCGAGCACGAGAAATTCGGTTATTGCAAAGACAGTCTGAAACCTCTGCCCTATGCGGGTGAACGCTCGATTCAGGCGGTTCTGGAAGGTCTGCGCGACCGTCACGGCTGGCAGCCTGTGACCGAAGGCGGCAACCTGATTGGTCTGACTAAAGATGGCGCCAATGTCAGTCTCGAACCCGGTGGGGCGCTTGAGCTGTCGGGCGCGCCGCTTGAGACCATTCACCAGACCTGTGACGAGGTGAACGAACACCTGCGCGATGTGAAAGACATCGCGGACGCCATTGGCGTTGGGTTCATTGGTCTGGGTGCGGCCCCGATCTGGTCGCATGATGAAATGCCGCTGATGCCCAAAGGGCGGTACACTTTGATGGACAGTTATATGCAGTCCGTTGGCTCCATGGGCACCGCCATGATGCGCCGCACCTGTACCGTTCAGGTGAACCTCGATTTCGCGTCTGAGGCGGATATGGTGCAGAAAATGCGCGTGGCCATCGCGCTGCAGCCCGTGGCCACCGCGCTATTTGCCAATTCACCGTTCTTTGATGGCAAACCCAATGGGCACAAAAGCTGGCGGTCGCGGATCTGGCGCGATCTGGATGACGCCCGCACCGGTATGATTCCCTTTGTCTTTGATGAGGATTTCGGATTTGAGCGTTGGGTTGAATACGCCCTCGATGTTCCGATGTATTTTGTCTACCGCGATGGCAAATACATCAATGCGCTGGGCCAGTCGTTCCGCGACTTCCTGAAAGGACAGCTACCGGCACTGCCGGGTGAAACCCCGACCATGTCAGATTGGGCGGATCACCTCACCACGGCCTTCCCTGAGGCGCGTGTGAAGAAATACATCGAGATGCGGGGCGCCGATGGTGGTCCCTGGCGCCGTCTCTGCGCGCTGCCCGCCTTCTGGGTCGGCCTGACCTATGATCAAACGGCGCTGGATGCGGCCTGGGATCTGGTCAAAGGCTGGGACGCCGAGACACGCGAAGCCCTGCGGGTTGCGGCCTCCGTCGATGGTCTGCAAGCGCAGGTGGGGAACATCAATATGCATGAGCTGGCACGTGAAGTGCTCAACATTGCAGAGGCAGGTCTGAAAGCACGGGCGCTGCCCGGCGCTGGCGGGCTGGTGCCTGATGAGACACATTTCCTCAATGCGCTGAAAGACAGCATTGAGAGCGGCAAAACCCCCGCTGATGAACTGCTGGAACAGTATCACGGGGAGTGGGGCGGCGATCTAAGCCGCATCTACAAAGAATTCTCATACTAAACCAAGACCAACGCCCGAGCCTGTCTCGGGCGTTTTCTTATGCGCGCCCCAGAACTTTTGAGCGGTAATAATCTTTGATCTCGGCGCGATGGGCGGCAAGCTCATCTGGTGTGCGCTCGCGTTCGGCCGTTAGAAGCACCGCATAACTGTCGGTGGGTCTATGTTTGCGGCTGCCGTCCGGATTGAACCTAGGACCAGAGCGGGAGCTTCCATGGGGAGCACCCCATTCGTTTTCTTCTGGCTCTGAAGGCAGGACAAGCAGCACAAGATACCAGAGCCAGCCGACAAGCGGAATAAACTGCACAAGCATCCAACAGCCAGAACGTCCGCTGTCGTGCAAACGGCGAACGATCAAGGTGAAATTGGGCACAACGCAAGCCAACACCAGAAACGGCGATAGATAGGAAAAAGGGCTGAACCCAAAGAGCATCTCAGTTGGTGTACGGCCAATATTGATCTGGAAGAAGGTTATCACATCCCAAATAATCGCCGCCGACATGACCAACGCGAGGATCAGGTTGGCCCACCAGAATTCCGCCCGCGTGGCACGCCCATCCATGGTAAATGCGTTAAACAGATACCGTTCCATTGCCTCAATCGGACCAATCATACCATCTACTCCAAGATACCTACACATCGTTGCTGACGGGAAAACACGGCGAAAATTGGACAGTACGCGTGAAAAATAAGTGATACCAATTGCGGGTGGCGATCAATGTCAGGCTTCGACCTGATTCAGAACTTTCGAGCGATAATAGTCTTTGATCTCTGCACGATGCGCGGCGATTTCCTCGGGGCTGCGGGGGCGATCAAGATCCAAAAGAACGGCGTAACTATCGGTTGCCCGTTGTCGGAGCGTGCCATCTGGGTTGTAGCGAGAAGACGAAGCCGGGCTGCCATGGGCGGGCCCCCACTCATTCTCACGGTCTTCTGACGGCAAAATCATCAGGATCAGAAACCACAGCCAGCCGATAAAAGGCACGACTTGTATCCAGTACCACCAGCCAGAGCGACCAGCATCGTGCAACCGTCGCAGGGTCAAGGTCAGCGTGGGCACGAGACAGATCAGCGCGATCCAAGGCGTGATGTACTCGTAGGGGTCAAAACGTTGGTAGGCCCAATAAAGGCTACGGCTGCGATACATGTCCAGAAAGGCAAGGATATCCCAAACCAGTGCCGCCGCAGTGAGGAGGGCAACAAAAAGCGTCGCCCACCAATACTCAGCGCGGGTCGCTCTGGAAGCGACACTTAGAGCTTTGAAAAAATATCGCTCAACGGCTTCGATGGGTCCAATCATGTAAAGGGCTCCGCTTTCCAATAGGGCAATACTGCCTTGGAAAGCGGGCGAAATTTTGACTTTGCGTGAAATTTTGTGAAAAATTTCGTTAACTTTTGGTTCATCAATACCCGATGGCGCATCCGTCTTTGCGCGGATCCGATGCGCCTTCCAGCGCACCAGATTCGTGGATCATAATCGCCTGAGCACCGCCCAAGGGACCATCAGGGGTCACAACGTCATGGCCCTTGTCCGCAAGCTCGGCGCGCACTTTGTCGGAATACCCCCTCTCGACCTGAAGTTTACCCGCGTCCGGGAAACAGCGTGGCGCGTCTATGGCGCTTTGCGGGTCCAGGCCAAAGTCGGTCATATTGGTCAGGAAACGAGCATGCCCGTTGGGTTGATACTGCCCTCCCATGACGCCAAAGGGCATTGTTATCCGTCCTTGGTTGCGCAGCATCGCTGGGATAATTGTGTGCATCGGGCGTTTGCCGCCAGCAAGCTCGTTGGGGTGGCCTTTTTCAAGGGAGAACCCTGCACCGCGGTTTTGAAACAGAATGCCGTATTTTTCCGAGGCAATGCCGGAGCCAAATCCATGGAAAATAGAGTAAATCAGTGACACAGACATCCGGTCACGGTCCACCACGGTGATATAGATCGTGTCTTTGTGCACGGCTTCCGAAATGCGTGTTGCAGATGGCATCGCGCGCTTCGGGTCAATCAATGCTGCCAGGTCTGCCGAGGTTTTGGGGCTGAGCAGATGATCCAGTTTGGTCATATGGTCAGGATCGGCAAGAAACCTGTTGCGCGCATCATAGGCGAGCTTGGCGGCTTCGGCTTCGATATGGGCACGCTCAGCGCCAAACGGGTCCATGCCAGACAGGTCAAACTGGGACAGGATGTTCAACAGGAGGTGCGCAGTGACGCCTTGTCCATTTGGCGGATGCTCAAGCAGCTCCTGCTCTTGGTACATGCCACTGATGGGGTCACCAAGGGTGCAGGCCGTTTGCGCAAAATCCTCGGCTGTATGCAGGCCGCCAAAACCCGTAAGTGTGTTCAGCATGTCATCGAGAACGTCGCCCTCGTAAAATGCACGTCGGCCCTCTTTGGCGATTTTACGAAACAGCATGGCCTGAGCTGGCTGGCGATACATCGCGCCGGTTTGGGGTGCCTCGCCATCCACCAGATAGTGGTTTCGCGCCGCCCCCTGGAGCGCCGATTCCGAATTGGCCCAGTCAAAGGCCACACGCGGCGCCACGGGAATGCCTTCCTCCATATAGTGGATCGCCGGAGCCAGACTGTCCGCCAGCCCCAATTTCCCCCAAGTGTCCGACATGGTGCAAAATGCATCCAGCGCTCCGGGTATCGTCACCGCATGTGCGCTGCGTAAAGGAACGGTGGTATGGCCCTGATTTCGCAGGTTTTCGGAAGTGGCGGCTGCGGGCGCGCGCCCCGAACCATTGACCGCAATGACATCATTGCTGCCCGCCGGAGAGATCAGCGCAAAGCAATCCCCCCCTATGCCAGTCATCTGTGGTTCCGCCACCCCGAGCAGAACCGCACCGGCCAAAGCGGCATCCATTGCGTTGCCGCCGGATTTTAGGATGTCGATGGCGGCCTGAGCGGCGATCGGGTGCGACGTGGCGCAGATTCCATTGGTTGCAAAAACCGCAGATCGTCCGGGAAGATGAAAATCGCGCATGAGAGCTCCTACCTGTTCGAATGAACAATAGGCCTCTGAAATGATGCGTCAATTGGGGGAGATGTAGTCCTCGGTACCGCGTTCTGGGTGGGGGCAATTGTCCGCGGTACCGAGGGAAGCTTGTTAGCAGCTACAAGACTATGTTTGCCAGCGGAACAGGGCGGGATTGTGACGCTCGTGGGGTATGTCAGGGGCATTCAAGTGGTGGCGAAATGCCAAAAAAAAGCGCCCCAAACTGGGGCGCAAATTGGTCTGCATCCGTATGCTGCAAGATGTCTCGGCACCGCGATCTGGGTGGGGGCAATTGTCCGCGGCGCCGAGAGAAGCATATTGCAGCTACAAGAGAAGGTATGACCTCCGAGTCGGGCGCGAATAAGGCAGGTTCAAGGAATGTAAGTGACGCGGTTAACGCGGTGTTTCCGACATTAAAAAACGCCCCAGTGGGGCGTTGTGGATGAAACGATCTCGGCACCGCGCTCTGGGTGGGGGCAATGAGGCGCGATGCCGAGAGAAGCATTAAGCAGCTACAAGACCATGTATGACGGTGGACTTCGGCAGGAATATGGCCAATTCCGGGAGTCTCAGAGGCAGGACTGTTTCATGTGAATCCAGGGCTGGGTACAGACAAAGAGGCCCAGAGAAATGCCCCAAATGAATGGGCACGTTGAGCCTTCAGTTGTCATCACGGTTGGTCGCTGAGATCTCGCGATCGCAGAACATGAGAGTGAAATGTAAAGGGAGGAGGAGAGTGTGCTGGGCCGAAATGATCAGAGGCCGGGCACCAAGGTCATTTCGAGAAACAGGCAATTCTGGCGATTGCGACGCTCATAATTCAGGCTGTCGCTTAAGGTGTGGATAAGGTGCCAGCCAAATCCACCTTCGGGCAGGTCTTGGGTGGGTACATCAATATCTGCCGGGCGATTTGCCGGCAACGCGCCATCGGGCATGGGGTCACCATAGTCGACAAAGCGCGCGCTCATATGAGAGTTGGCAAATTGAAGTTCGACTTCGATCGCACCATCTTTGCGCTCGGAATAGGCATGCTCAACGATATTGTTGAGAACTTCGGCAACAACCAGTTCCCACATATCGCCGACCATCTCAGTCTCGTTCCCATTGAGCAACGAGCTTTTGATAGCGATAAGCGTGTCGCGGACGGCCTCGGGAGTGCTTTGCAATTCATAGCGCAGCGTCGTTTGCGGGCCGCCCAGAGCTTCGGCGGTCATTCTCGGGCCTCCATGGCCGGGGTCACACGTCAGGACGCGTGTTGTTCAGCATCGGTTAGTGAAGCATGGATCGTAAAGATCGAATCCATTCGAGTCATACGAAACACTTTATCGACAGCCGATGTCAGTCCGGCCAGCTCAAGCTTTCCGGTGGCGGGCATCAGCTTCATCGCAGCCACAATCGCACCAAGTCCGCTAGAATCAATAAAGGACACTTTGCTTAGGTCGAGAACCATACGGCCCGAATAATCCGACATCATTTCGCGCATACGGTCTTTGAAGTTGATTGCCACTGCTGCATCGATTCGGTCGGCCTCGACCGTAACGATTTCCAGACCGTCTTTTTGTTCAGTTGAAAAATCCATGCCCATCTCTCACGTCAGCTACAGTTGCACCCTAGACTGCAATCCTTACCAATATGTATGCAGAAGGGGAACTTTGGAGAAGCAAATATGCAAGACGTAGTGATTGTCGGAGCGGCCCGTACCCCAATGGGCGGGTTTCAGGGCGCATTTGAAGGACATGAGGCGGTCAAACTTGGTGGTGCGGCGATTCGTGCGGCCCTGGAACAGGCGGGTGCGCCCAAGGTGGATGAAGTTCTGATGGGGTGCGTTTTGCCTGCTGGTCAGGGTCAGGCTCCGGCGCGTCAGGCAGGGTTTGCCGCAGGTTTGGGTGAAGAAGTTCCCGCAACCACGCTCAATAAAATGTGTGGGTCGGGCATGCAGGCTGCCATGATGGCGTTTGACCGTCTGGCGCTGGGCCATGCGGAGACCATTGTTGCGGGTGGCATGGAGAGCATGACCAACGCGCCCTATATTCTGCCTAAAATGCGTGGCGGCGCGCGGATCGGCCACAATCAGGTGATCGACCACATGTTCCTCGACGGTCTGGAAGACGCCTATGACAAAGGCCGCCTGATGGGCACCTTCGCTGAGGATTGTGCGGAAACGTTTCAGTTCACCCGCGAAGCCCAAGATGAATTTGCGCTGTCGTCTTTGTCCCGTGCGCTCGAAGCGCAGAAATCGGGTGCTTTTGAAGGTGAAATCGCTCCGGTCACAATGACAAGCCGCAAGGGTGATATCGTCGTCTCCGAGGACGAGCAGCCCGGCAATGCGCGTCCTGAAAAGATCCCACACCTGAAACCGGCCTTTCGCAAAGACGGCACGGTGACCCCTGCAAACTCGTCGTCGATCTCGGATGGTGCCGCGGCGCTTATCCTGTCGACCTCGGATGCTGCCGAGAAATCCGGCGCGACGATCCGGGCGAAAGTCATGGGCCATGCAAATCATGCTCAGGCACCGGGTCTATTCACCACTGCGCCCGTGCCTGCGGCGCAAAAGTTGCTGGATCGTCTGGGGTGGAGCAAAGATGACGTGGATCTTTGGGAAGTGAACGAGGCCTTTGCCGTTGTTCCCATGGCTTTCATGCATGAGATGGGCATCCCGCACGACAAGGTGAACGTCAATGGCGGTGCCTGTGCGCTGGGCCACCCGATTGGGGCATCGGGCGCGCGTATCATGGTGACCTTGCTGAATGCGCTTGAGAAGCGTGACCTCAAGCGGGGCATCGCGGCCATTTGCATCGGTGGGGGTGAAGGCACCGCCATCGCCATTGAACGTCCGTAAAACCAAATGACCCAAAGGGGCGCAGGCCTCTTTGGGTCGCACAGGTTTCAGGCGTGAGGGGGCTGGCCCGCTCACGCCGATTTTTCTTGAAAAATCGGAGCGCCTGACCGAGAGCAAAGACATGCTAGATTATACGACACTCACAAAAACCATCACTGCTCTGACAGAGGGCGAAACCGATGCTGTGGCTTTGATGGCCACCGTGGCCTGCGAAGTGCATCATGCAGATGACCGATTTGACTGGACCGGGTTTTACCGGGTTGTTGCACCTGATCTGCTTAAAATTGGCCCCTATCAGGGTGGCCATGGCTGTTTGGTGATCCCGTTCTCACGCGGTGTCTGTGGCGCCTGCGCCCGAACCGGAGACGTGCAACTGGTCCCGGATGTTGAGGCCTTTCCCGGCCATATCGCCTGTGCGTCATCGACACGGTCTGAGCTGGTGCTTCCCGTCCGCAATGGTGCGGGTGACGTGATCGCGGTGTTTGATATCGACAGCGATCAGCCTGATGCCTTTACCGAAACGGATGCTGCTCAGATGCAGGTGATTCTGGATCAGGTGTTCGAACTGGCGCAGTGAGTGCCTCATAGGCCTGTTTGGATTTGCGACAGGGCGTGACGGGTTTCTGATATTTGGGAGACGTCGAGATGAAATCTCGGCGTCTTTTTTCATGAAATCTCACCTCACCATGAAAAAATGCTTTGAAATTTCACGGACGCGTGGCAGCGTGAAAATATGAAGAATAATTTCACGACGTGACATGACCAATCTGATCCGCACCTCCTCGACCCTTGGCGCCGACATTCGCGCATTGCGCAAGTCGCGTGGCCTGACGTTGCAACAGATGGCGGATCATCTGGGGCGTTCGGTTGGGTGGCTGAGCCAAGTCGAGCGCGACATGTCCGAGCCCTCCATTTCGGACCTGCGCCAGATCGGTGCCTGTCTGGACGTGCCGATGTCGATGCTGTTTGCCCATTCGGCGGCGCCGGTGGAAGAACAGGGGCATGTGGTGCGTGCGGGCGCGCGGCGACCTATGGGATCGGGTGATGAAGGCCTGATCGAAGAGCTGCTCTCGCCCGATCTGACCGATGATTTCGAGATGGTGCATTCCACCTTCCGTCCGCATTCCAAAATGCAGACCCCGGCCAACCGCCCAACACAGGAGGTGGGCTATATCATCTCAGGCAAGCTGGATCTGGTGATCAGCGGCCAGGCCTTTACCGTTGGCCCCGGCGACAGTTTCCGCATCAAACATGAACCCTATCAATGGGCGAACCCCTATGACGAGCCCGCCGTGGCCGTCTGGGTCATCGCCCCGCCGGTCTATTGATGCGACGGCGCGCTTTGATAGCACTGGTGACGTGCTTTCTGCTGATTTGGCTGTTTGGCATGGTGAGCAGTTTCGCCACCAGCCACTGTTTGAACGGGGCATCTACCCAGTCCCGCACCATACGTGCCTGTGACCTCAGCAAGATGACCTTCCCTATTTTCGATAAACTCGACGGCCAAAAGAAATCCCGTGCCGGGGTCATCTTCACCCAATATGGCTTGGTTAGCCTGCAAAGTGGCGAGCCTGAAGAGGCAGCAGAGTGGATCAAACGGGGATTACAGCGGGCCACTCAGACCAGTCATCTGGTGGAATTGAACGATGGTCTCAAGGTTCCTGAAGGGGTCTTAAGCGTTCTGAAACAGGTTCATGACGAGCAGGTTTCAGACGGCGTGCGCGCTGAATGGTGGAACATCGGCCTCGCGGTTGATCCAGCTCTTTTGCAGCCAATTTTTGATGCGGCGACCAAACCAGCAGAAGAGGCATTGTAAGATGTCGTGGTCTATTCCTCTTCTGCTTTCTTGTTTCGAAACTCTCCCGTGCGTGTCCCCACGCACCGACTTTGGGTGCGGTTCCGGCCGCACCCGCATTTCCCATCTGATACACATAACTGAAGGATAACAGGGATGAGCGATTTCCCCACAAAGGCCCGTGTGGTCATCATCGGCGGCGGTGTCATCGGCTGTTCGGCACTGTACCATCTGGCTAAAAAAGGCTGGACCGACTGTGTGTTGCTCGAAAAGAACGAACTGACCGCAGGCTCGACCTGGCACGCGGCGGGCAACGTTCCGACCTTTTCGACCTCATGGTCGATCATGAACATGCAGCGCTATTCGACTGAACTTTATGCCCGTCTCGGGGAGGAGGTCGATTATCCGATGAACTATCACCAGACCGGGTCGATCCGTCTGGCGCATACCAAAGAGCGGATGCAGGAATTTGAGCGCGCCTGTTCGATGGGTCGCTATCAGGGCATCGAGATGGAGATGTGGACCCCAGAGGAAACCAAGGAACATTACCCCTTCCTTGAAACCCATGATCTTGAAGGCGTGCTCTTCGATCCAACCGATGGTGACATCGACCCGGCGCAGGTGACACAGGCTCTGGCCAAAGGTGCCCGCGATATGGGGCAGCAGATCCTGCGCTTTACCCCGGCCACGGGTGTGACCCAGAAAGAAGACAAAACCTGGATTGTGCACACTGAAAAGGGTGACATCGAGGCGGATTATGTGGTGAACGCCGCTGGCTATTATGCTCAGCGTGTTGGCGAGTGGTTCAAAGACTACGGCGGCCGCACTGTTCCCATGATGGTCATGTCGCACCAGTATCTGCTGACCGAGCAGATCCCTGAGGTTGAGGCCTGGTCAAAAGAGAACGGGAAAAAGCTTCCGCTGATCCGCGATGTGGATGTGTCCTACTACCTGCGTCAGGAAAAGAACGGCTACAACCTTGGTCCGTATGAGCCGAATTGCAAAGGTCACTGGATGACCGACGACGATGTCATGCCGGATGATTTCTCGTTCCAGCTGTGGAATGACGATCTCGACCGCATCGAAGACATCGTGGCCGATGCCATGGAGCGCGTGCCGCTGATGGCCACGTCGGGTGTCTCGAGTGTCATCAACGGTCCGATCCCCTATGCGCCGGATGGCTTGCCGCTGATCGGCCCGATGCCCGGTGTCGACAATGCCTTTGAGGCCTGTGTCTTTACCTTCGGTATCGCACAGGGTGGGGGTGCCGGTAAGGTGCTGGCGGAATGGATTGTTGATGGTCAGACCGAATGGGACATGTGGGCCGTCGATCCGCGCCGCTACACCGATTACACCGATCAGGACTATTGCGACCAGAAAGGCATGGAAGTCTACGGCAACGAATATGCCATGCATTTCCCTCAGCACGAATGGCCCGCCGCGCGTGACAAGAAGGTCAGCCAGGTCCATGCCAAGATCAAAGACCTTGGTGGCCAGATGGGCGCTTACAACGGTTGGGAGCGCGCCAACTGGTTTGCCAAAGACGGTGATGACACCTCGGAAGAGGCCACTCATACTTGGGGGCGCTCGGGCCCGTGGCAGCAGCGCATCAAAGAAGAATGCGAAGCGGTGCGTGACGGCGTCGGCGTTCTCGATCTGCCGGGCTTCTCGCGCTTCAACCTCGAAGGGGAAGGTGCCGCAGAATTCCTGCGTGGCTTGGTGACCGGGGGCCTGCCCAAGGTGGGTCGGATGAACCTTGTTTACTTCTCGAACGACAAAGGCCGGATCCTGACCGAGATGTCCTGTGTCCGTCACAGCGAAGATCATTTCACCATGATCACCGCAGGTTCCGCCCAGTGGCATGACTTTGAGGTGCTGAAAAAGGCGCTGCCCGAAGGGCTGACCCTGACCGATCGCACCACCGACTTTGCGACCATGATCGTCACCGGTCCAAAATCGCGTGACCTGTTTGCAGGGATCACCGATGCGGATCTGAGCCTTGGCTGGCTGACCCATCAGGAAGCCACAGTTGCAGGCAAACCGGCGTTCCTTGCGCGGGTGTCTTATGCCGGTGAACTGGGGTGGGAAGTGCATTGCGCCAACGAACATCAGGCCGAGATCTACGCGGCGCTGATCGAAGGCGGCGCGGTGCCCTTTGGCATGTATGCGCTGAACAGCCTGCGGATCGAAAAAGGCTACCGCACCTGGAAAGGTGATCTGTCGACCGACTTCACCATGCTTGAAGGTGGTCTGGGCCGCTTTGTCAAACTCGACAAACCTCAGGATTTCCCGGGCAAAGCCGCCATCCTGAGCGAAAAGCAGCAGGGTCCGAAGAAGACCTTTGTGACGCTGATCGTTGAGGCCGGTGACTGCGACGCGCCGTATATGTCCTGCATCTGGAAAGACGGTGAGATCGTGGGTGAAACCACCTCCGGGGACTGGGGCTATCGCGTGAATGCCTCGATCGCGCTGGGCTTGGTCCGCACCGATCTGGCTGTGCCTGGCACCGAGCTTGAGGTCGAGATCTACGGTGAGAAACGCCGCGCCGTGGTTCAGGAAGATCAACCGCTGTGGGATCCCGCAAACGAGCGCCTGCGCGCCTGATGTGCTAGGCTGGGTCCGCAGACATAAGGAGAGCTAGATGAGCCGTGTGATGCAAGGCGTCTATCTAACTGGCCACGGCGGGCCCGATGCGCTTGAGTGGCGCGATGACATTCCTGTTCCGGCTGTTGGGCCGGGGCAGGTTCTGGTGAAGGTGGCGGCGGCAGGCGTCAACAACACCGATATCAACACCCGCGTAGGGTGGTATTCTTCCGATGTCACCGGCGCGACCAGCGATGTGGATCAGGATGTCGAAGCTGGGGGCTGGGGCGGCGCCTTGCAGTTTCCGCGCATTCAGGGTGGCGATCTCTGTGGCATTGTCGAGGAAGTGGGCGCAGGTGTGCAATTTGAGCCCGGCCAGCGTGTGACATGCCCCATCAACCTGCCACGCCCGCGACCGGGGCATCCGTTTGGCTTTATTGCGCTGGGCTCTGAGATTGACGGGGCCTTTGCACAATATTGTCTGGTCGATGCCGATGATCTTTATGATGTGAGTGCCTCACCTTTGAGCGATGCCGAGATTGCTGCGATTCCCTGTGCCTTTGGGACCGCTGAAAATCTGCTGACACGCGCCGGTGTGACCGCAGGCCAAAGGGTCTTGATCACCGGAGCCTCAGGCGGTGTGGGGCTCGCGGCGGTCCAGCTGGCGGCTTTGCGGGGCGCAACCGTGACGGGGGTGACCAGCGCGAAAAAGGCTGAGGTCGTGCAGGGCCAAGGGGCCTCTGGTACGCTGGACCGCACCGCACCACTGCCCAAAGATGTATTCGACGTGGTGATTGACGTTGTTGGTGGACCGGCCTGGGCCGATTTGATCCTCGCGCTGAAGCCCGGTGGGCACTACGCCTGTTCCGGGGCCATTGCGGGGCCAATGGTGCAGGCGGATCTGCGTGAGATTTATCTGCGCGACATCACGTTGCATGGCTGTACCTATCAGCCTCCCGAGGTTTTTGGCCGATTGGTGGAACTGATGAATGCAGGGCGCATCCACCCTTTGATTTCTAAGACATATCCATTGCACGATATTGCCAGGGCACAGGTCGAATTTGAGAGCAAAACCTTGCCTGGAAAACTGGTTCTGATCCCTTGGGAGACTGCACATGGCTGAGATTACACTACTGGACGGCGGCATGGGCCAAGAGCTGATCCACCGCGCGGGCGACAAGCCAACCCCACTTTGGTCGACGCAGGTGATGCGGGATCATCCGGGGTTGGTGCAGGCCGTTCATGAGGACTATTTCAATGCTGGTTCAGTGGTCGCGACAACCAACACCTACGCCCTGCACCGGGATCGGCTGGTCAAAGTTGGCATCGAAGATCACTTTGAGACCTTGATGACTGCAGCTCTGGATGAGGCTGAGGCGGCGAAACAGGCGCATGGTGCGGGTCGGATCGCAGGGAGCATTGGCCCCTTGGCGGCGAGCTATCGCCCGGACATTCATCCCCCCCATGACGAGGCCACGCCGCTTTATGCAGAGGTGGCGCGCCTGCTTGCGCCACGGGTTGATCTGATCATCTGCGAAACCGTGGCCTCGTTGGCCCATGCACGTTCTGCGCTTGAGGGCGCCTTGAGCAGCGGCAAAGAGGTCTGGTTGGCGGTGACCGTGGATGACGAAGATGGCAGCTTGCTGCGGTCGGGTGAAAAGGTTGCGGATGTGGTGCCCTTGATCGATGGGGCCAGCGCTTTGCTTGCGAACTGTTCGGCCCCCGAAGCCATGCCCGCCGCGATTGAGCAGATGTTGAAATCGGGCCTACCGGTTGGCGCCTATGGCAACGGCTTTACCCAGATCACCAAGGATTTCCTCAAAGATGACCCGACGGTCGACGCGCTGAGCGCCCGTCGTGATATGGGGCCCGAGATCTATGCCGATCATGTTATGTCTTGGGTTAATATGGGGGCGACTATTGTGGGGGGCTGCTGTGAAACCGGTCCGGCCCATATGTTTGAGATCGCGCGCCGACTTGCGGCGGCAGGACACGTTATCCCATGACGGGTGCGCCGCAGAGGCAGTGGCACGTGGACGTACTGGTGGCGGATGGATTTGTCCTGACCGAGGTGGCGGGCGTCGTGGATGCCATTCGTATCGCCAATCGCGTCTCGGCCTATCCTCCCTTCAGCTGGACGTATCGCTCTGCCAAAGGGGGGTATATAGAGAGCCGCTGCGAGGCCTTTGTCAAAACTGAAACGCATGTGGATCGGCCGGACGCAGATTACGCCTTTGTCATAGGCAATTCGGATCCGGAAAACCCTGCGTTGTCAGTCGGTAGCCAAATCAATCGCTACACCAGCCGTGGCGCACAGGTGTTCTTGCTGGCTGAAGCTGCGAGCCGTTATATCAAAGAGCGCGGCGACGAGGCTGGACATCTGGCAACGCATTGGGAAAACTCTGACATCCTGCGGGAAAAACTAGGTTTGTTTGACGCGGATAACACCATAGCCACCGAAGATGGCCAGGTGGTAACCTGCGCGGGCATGGGTTCCACCGTGGATGTCATGTTAGCTGTGATGCGGCGGCACATTTCGTCGGCGAATTTGATGACCGTTGCCAATATTCTCCTGCATGAGAAAATCCGCGATTTTTCGACCCGTCAACCTTCGGGCGGGGCGCGATCATCGGGCAGCGGAGATCGTGAGCTGGATCAATGTCTGCAGATCATGCAGGCCAATATCGAAGAACCGGTGCCTATTTCTGAGCTTGTCGCGGTTCTGGGGATTTCCAGCCGGTCGTTGGAGCGGAAGTTCCGCACCCATCTAGATACCACGCCCAACACCTATTACCGCGAGCTGCGCATGGCGCGGGCCAACAACCTTTTGCTCAATACTAACATGAGTGTGCGCGAGGTTGGTCTTGCCAGCGGGTTTCCGTCTGGTTTCTCCGGGCTATATCGCAGCTTCTTTGGGATTACGCCCTTCGCCTTGCGTAAACAGCGGCGGGAAGAAGCTCAGGAATGTAGGAAATCCGTCAGCGAGTGACGATTTCTAGGCATTGAGCCCGTGGGTTTCGTGCCAAGCTGAGCCAAATTACGAATTTGGAGACGATGGATATGAGCACGCTTCCTCAGAAGGCCCGGGTGGTCATTATCGGCGGTGGTGTGATTGGCTGTTCGGTGGCCTATCACCTGACCAAGAAGGGGTGGAATGACGTTGTTTTGCTGGAACGCAAACAGCTGACCTCTGGCACCACTTGGCATGCGGCGGGCCTGATTGCCCAGCTGCGTGCGACAGCTAACATGACCAAGCTCGCCAAATATTCGCAGGAACTCTACGGCTCGCTGGAAGAAGAAACCGGCGTTGCCACAGGGTTCAAGCGCTGTGGCTCGATCACTGTGGCGCTGACAGATGAGCGTAAGGAAGAGATCTATCGTCAGGCGGCGATGGCGCGGGCCTTTGGTGTTGAGGTGGAGGAAATTTCAAACGAGCGCGTGGCTGAGATGTACCGGCACCTGAACCTCGAAGGTGTGAAAGGGGCCGTTTACCTGCCGCTGGACGGGCAGGGCGATCCGGCCAACATCGCTTTGGCCTTGGCCAAAGGCGCGCGCCAGCGCGGTGGCATCGTCAAAGAGCGCATCAAGGTCACCGATGTGGTCAAGTCAGGCCGCAAGGTAACGGGCGTTGACTGGGTTAGCGATGATGGCAGCGAAAGCGGCCACATTGAATGTGACATGGTGGTCAACTGTGCCGGGATGTGGGGCCACGAAGTGGGCCGCATGACTGGCACCAACGTGCCGCTGCACGCCTGTGAACACTTCTATATCGTGACCGAAGCCATCGAAGGTCTGACACAACTGCCGGTGCTGCGTGTGCCGGATGAATGCGCCTATTACAAAGAAGACGCGGGCAAGATGCTGCTGGGGGCCTTTGAACCCAATGCCAAGCCCTGGGCCATGGATGGGATCCCTGACAGCTTTGAGTTTGATCAGCTGCCAGAAGATTTCGACCATTTTGAGCCGATCCTTGAACATGCGGTCAACCGTATGCCGATGCTGGGCGAGGCGGGGATTCACACCTTCTTCAACGGTCCGGAATCCTTTACCCCGGATGACGCCTATCATCTTGGGTTGGCGCCCGAGATGGACAATGTCTGGGTTGCCGCGGGCTTTAACTCGATCGGTATTCAATCCGCTGGCGGCGCCGGTATGGCGCTGGCAGACTGGATGGACAGCGGTGAGAAACCGTTTGATCTGGGTGATGTTGATATTTCGCGGATGCAGCCGTTTCAGGGCAACAAACAGTATCTGTTTGAACGCTCGAAAGAGACCCTGGGTCTTCTCTATGCCGACCACTTCCCCTATCGCCAAAAGGACACCGCCCGTGGTGTCCGCCGCACGCCGTTCCATCACCACCTGAAAGAGCAGGGCGCGGTGTTTGGCGAATTGGGCGGCTGGGAGCGCGCCAATTGGTTTGCCAATGAAGGTCAGGAGCGCGAATACCAGTACAGCTGGAAGCGTCAGAACTGGTTCGAGAACTCGGCGGCCGAGCATAAGGCCGTGCGTGAAAATGTCGGCATGTACGATATGTCGTCCTTTGGCAAAATCCGCGTCGAAGGCCCGGATGCCGAGGCGTTCATGAACTACATCGGCGGCGGTGACTACGCGGTTGCCAATGGCAAGATCGTCTATACCCAGTTCCTCAACCGCACCGGTGGGATTGAGGCGGATGTCACCGTGACCCGCCTGACTGAGACAAGCTATCTTGTGGTCACACCCGCGATCACCCGCCTGGCTGACCAGACCTGGATGGAGCGTCACAAAGGCAATTTCAACGTTGTGATCACCAATGTCACCGCAGGCGAAGGTGTTTTGGCGGTCATGGGGCCGAATGCCCGGAAACTGCTGGAAAAAGTCTCACCGGCTGATTTCACCAATGCCACCAACCCCTTTGGCACTGCGCAAGAGATCGAGATAGGCATGGGCCTCGCCCGCGCACATCGCGTGACCTATGTGGGCGAGCTTGGCTGGGAGATCTACATGTCGTCTGACATGGCGGGTCATGTGTTTGAAACCCTGCATGACGCGGGTCAGGACATGGGGCTGAAGCTCTGCGGTATGCATATGATGGACAGCGCGCGGATCGAAAAAGGCTTCCGCCACTTTGGTCATGACATCACCTGTGAAGACCACGTGGTGGACGCGGGCCTTGGGTTTGCGGTCAAAGTCGACAAAGGCTGTGATTTCATTGGCCGTGAGGCGGTGATCGCCCGTAAGGAAAGCGGGCCGAAGAACCGTATGGTTCAGTTCAAACTAACCGATGCCGAACCGCTGCTGTTCCATAACGAGCCGATTATCCGCGATGGCGAATATGTGGGCTATCTGTCGTCGGGCAACTATGGCCATACCCTTGGTGGTGCAATCGGCATGGGCTATGTGCCCTGCGAAGGCGAGAAGGCAGCGGATGTGCTGGCCTCGACCTATGAGATTGATGTCTGTGGCGTGAAGGTGAAGGCCGAAGCCTCGCTAAAACCGATGTATGATCCCAAGTCGGAACGTGTGAAAGTGTAAGACTTCGCCAAAGAATGGAAAGCCCCGGTCAGCTGCCGGGGCTTTTGTCTTGAGGCACCGATTTTTCAAGAAAAATCGTAACCCGGAAAGGGCTCAAATTGTCTATTGGACAATTTGTAGACGGCGTCGGTCTAAGTAAGCTACCCAACCTGTTGCGCCAAGATCCCGGCGTGCTAGGCCCAGCGGACAAGCCCAAGAACCGCTGACCCGATATAAAACCCCTGCAACAGCAAAAAAGCCCAGCGGCGATCGGCAAGAGCCCAGATCGCGAACAGCGTTGCCGAGATGAGCAGGAGCGCGAACCCGAGCACCTCTCGTCCTGTATTTGAGGCAATAGCAACGGCATAGATGATCGCAAGCGCCGAGCCCGAGATTTCACAAAGTTTGGTCAGTTTGGTGCGGGTGAGCATAATGGTCCTCAGATGGTTTTTTCTGTGATGCCGTGAGGATTGGCACGACGCAAATGAATTGAATTTGCAAGATCATCGAAATCTGTCATGTAGAGGCATGAACCCCAAACTTGACATCGATGCACTTCGCGCCCTCTGTGCCATCTCAGACTGTGGAGGTGTGACGCGCGCTGCGGATCATATGGCGCTGTCTCAGTCTGCGGTGAGCCACAAAATCAAGCGGTTGGAGCAACAGATTGACTGCCAGTTGCTGGCGCGTCGTCCGGGGGGCACCCTGTTTACCAACGCAGGACAGGAGCTGTTAGACCGGGCGAGGCGCATTCTATCGCTGCATGACGAGGCGCTGCAAAGCCTGAGCCGCCAGCCGCTCAAAGGATCAATCCGTTTGGGCATGACCGAAGATGTCACCAGTTCAGATTTGGCCCGCGTCTTGGGGCGGTTTACCCGGGTCTATCCCGACGTCGCTGTGCGCACACAGGTGCGCCAGAGCCTTGTCGTGCAGGATCAACTTGTAGCGGGTGAAATTGATCTGGGGATCATGCAGATCTTCACACATCAGGTTCAGCCGAAAGACCATGTGTTGTCGTCAGAACGTGTGCATTGGGTCAAAGCCTGCGATCTGGTTCTAGATCCCGCCAAACCCCTGCCGTTTCTGGCCTATGATGAGGCCTGCTTCTTCCATCGTTGGGCTCAGGAGTGTCAGGAGGTGCGCACAGCTGTGGTGCTGCAATGTGCGAGCTCCGCTGGGATCGCCTCTGCGGTTCGGGCGGGCCTTGGTGTTGCGCTGCTGCCCGCCCGTTTTGTTGACGGAGATATGCAGGTGCTGGATGGGGCGCTCCCGAAAATGCCTGAAATCACCTATGTGGTGCGACAGGGGGCAAAGGTACGTTCCCATGAGGTCAATGCACTGGTGCGGGAGATCACTTTGGCGTTGAAAGACAATCCTGCGCTGAGGATTGCCTGAAATCCGGGCATTTCTCTCTGGCCTTCTGCCTGATGAGGGGCCTACAACCATTGGGTTGCTTCAAGGATACCCCAATGTCTGACCCTCGCGAGAATGTAGATACCCCACAGGGGTTGGCCTTTGCTGTGACGGCCTATGTGCTGTGGGGGTTTCTACCATTGTACATGAAGCTCTTGTCTCACGTGCCTCCTTCTGAAGTGGTGGTGCACCGCATTGTCTGGTCCGTGCCTGTGGCCGCGCTGTTATTGATTGTGCTGCGCCGAACCAAGGATTTGCGCGAGGCTTTGCGCACGCCCAAGACCTTGATGATGGCCTGCCTGACGGCGACGCTGATTTCTGTCAACTGGGGGATCTATATCTGGGCGATTTCCAACGGGCACGCTTTGGATGCCGCATTAGGCTATTACATCAACCCACTGTTCTCGATCCTGCTGGCGTCGCTTTTGTTGGGCGAACGTCTGACACGCATGCAATGGGGGGCCATTGCGTTGACCTTTGTGGCTATTGTGATCCTGACGGTTGAGAATGGGCGCCTGCCTTTGGTGGCTTTGGGGTTGACCACAACCTGGGGGTTTTATGCCTTCTTCAAAAAGTCGCTGCCCGTTGGCCCCAATCAGGGGTTCCTGCTTGAAGTTTTGATTTTGCTGCCGCCTGCTTTGGTGTGGTTGGGATATCTGACCCTCACCGGGCAAAGCCATTTCCTCTCCGGAGTTGCGCAGGACAGCTGGCTGTTGTGGGGCTGTGGCATTGTGACGGCGGTGCCCCTGATCGTTTATGCCAATGGGGCCAAGCTGTTGCGGTTGTCCACCATCGGGATATTGCAGTATATCGCACCGACAATGATCTTTCTGACGGCGGTACTGGTCTTTGGTGAGCCCTTTGGCCGCGCGCAGGCCATTGCCTTCCCATTGATCTGGGTGGCCTTGGTGATCTATTCGATCCCGATGATCCGACAGATGAAAAACAAGGCGGCCTGACCATGCAGCATGGCGATACCTATAACCCCCCGATGGATGACATCGAGGTTTTGCACGAAGATTCGGATCTTCTGTTTGTGAACAAACCCGCGGGTCTGTTGTCAGTGCCTGGCAAAACCCCGGATCTTGCGGACTGCCTTTTAACGCGCCTGGAGATTGCGTTTCCCACGGTGCGGCTTGTTCACAGATTGGACCGCGACACATCAGGTGTGATGGTCTTTGCCTTGACTGCACATGGGCAGAAACATCTGGGTCAGCAGTTTGAAGCGCGAGTGCCAAAAAAGACCTATGTGGCGCGTCTTGCTGGACTGCTTGAGCCCAAAGAGGGTGAGGTCGATCTGCCGTTGATTGTGGATTGGCCCAATCGACCGAAGCAGATGGTTTGTCATGAGACCGGCAAACCTGCACTGACCGGATACAAGGTGGTGAAATCCTCCGATGAGGAAACCCGCGTGCGTCTGTTCCCCAAAACGGGGCGCAGCCATCAGTTGCGGGTGCACATGCTGTCGCTGGGACATCCGATCCTTGGAGATCCTCTGTACGCTCCAGAAACCACTGAGGCGCACCCGCGCATGATGTTGCATGCGGAAGAGTTGCGGGTGAACCACCCTGAAAACAACCGGGGTATGCGGTTCCGGGCCAAAGCACCGTTTTAGGCGGGGCGCCAATTTTTCAAGAAAAATTGGGGGGCTATCTCTAGCCCTTTGCGGGAGGTGGTGCGTGTCGGGGCCTTTAAGGCTCTAAGTGCAATGACTGCTCTGAGCGCATAGTTCCGTATGCTGCAAGGTGATTGAACGGCCGCTATCATGCTGTAAACTTAGAGGTATTGAATGCTCCAGCCCTCACAAGGGACGCTATGAAGATTGCTTTTACAGATGAAGTTTGGAGCCGTCTATACGGACCCTACGGGAACCGTTCTGTCAACACGCAGTTGATGGCGCTTTCCGAACAATGGGACAACGATGTTGCAAAGGAACTCTTTTGGGAAGAACTGCACCATCAGGACGATATCTACCCGACGACATTTGCAGCTTTGCCTTGGTTGCTAGAAATCTCGCCTTCTAAAGGTAAAGCATTTGAAGAAACGCATCTTTTTCTGTCCCACGTAATCCATTGCGCGTGCGTCGAGGGAGGTACAGGATGTGATGGAACTGGTCCGAGAGGAAAGTACCGAGGGCTATCGACAGATATTGCGGATCACCAGCATTCGTGGCTACCACAAAGTGAATGGTTGTCCATCGAGGATCAACCCGTTCTCATCAGACTCGAACAATGGTTTTCGGAGAACTGGGCAATGATCGCAAAGCGTTGTCTTAACCTGGTTAGCTCTGATCTTGTTATCTCTGCCCATGCAATTGAGGGGTTCGCTTCCGCAAACGGCGGTTCAAGGGTGGCTTGGTCCACCCAGTTGTTCGCAGATGGCGAAGATGTCGATTTCATCAGTCGGGAGTTGGGAGCCTACGATGATAGCGATACAATGACTGTCGCGAAGTTGTTTCCCTACCTACAAGATAGGAACCCTGATCTGGCGTCGTTCATGCTGGATTATCCAGGATGTAACTATGTCCCAGATGATCCCCGGCAAAGCAATTTGGTTTGACCGCTAAACCGACATTGGCGCCGCCGCTGTGAATAGACGCTACGTCCCGCATAGCCCTTATCCAAAGTAGACAGCTCCCGAAGAAATCCTTGGGGGTGACTATCTCATTCCTTTTGGCTGCTAATACAGAAACAGACAGGGCCAACGAGGCGAGAGCCGCAAGAGCTATTGAAAGATACATCCAGGTTTCGTGGTTTAAACTTCTCCACCCGGATGCCCCAGAAAACGTCTTCACCAGCCCCACGCAGGAGCATGCAGGGCTGGTAAAGAGAGCTTAAAGGCGACTATTCAGGCGTCCAGCCCGAGACCGATTTGACCTCGACGAAGTCGTGCAGACCCCAGCTGCCGCCTTCGCGGCCGTTGCCGGACATCTTCATCCCACCAAAGGGCGCGCCTGCACCGCGAGACGTGCCGTTCATTTCCACCATGCCCGAGCGCAGCTGGCGGGCGAGGCGATTGGCACGGTCGCTGTCGCCGGTCTGGACGTAGTTGGTCAGACCGTAGGGGGTGTCGTTTGCAACCTCGATCGCCTCCTCTTCACTGTCGAACTTCATGATCGACAGAACCGGACCAAAGATCTCTTCGCGGGCGATGGTCATGTCATTGGTGACATCAGCAAAGACCGTGGGACGTACATAAAAGCCTTTGTTCAGCCCCTCAGGACGCCCGGTGCCGCCGGCAACAAGACGCGCGCCTTCGTCGATCCCTGCCTGGATCAGATCCTGAATTTTGCCCCACTGGGTTTCATTCACAACCGGTCCAATGTGGCGGCCCTCTTCCGAGGCGGGACCAACGGTGATTTTCTGCGCCATGGCGGCGGCCTCTTCGACCACACGATCATAGATAGGCGCTTCGACCATCATACGCGACGGGGCGTTACAGCTCTGGCCGGTGTTCTGCATCATATGCAGCACGCCGCGTTTCACCGCCTTTTCATCGGCATCCGCAAAGATCAGGTTGGCACCTTTGCCACCCAGTTCAAGATGCACGCGCTTGAGCGTGTCCGCCGCCGCTTTGGAGATGAGCTTGCCCGCGCGGGTCGAGCCGGTGAAGCTGACCATATCCACGTCTGCATGCGACGACAGCTGGGATCCAACCCCCACGCCATCGCCGTTCACGAGGTTGAACACGCCCTTGGGCAGGCCTGCCTCATGCATCACTTCGGCAAAGATCATCGCATCCAGCGGGCTTTCCTCAGAGGGCTTCAGCACCATGGTGTTGCCGGTGACCAGCGCCGCGCCGACTTTGAGCGTGACCTGATTCATGGGCCAGTTCCAGGGGGTGATCAGCGCACAGACGCCCACCGCTTCATGGATGATCCGGTCATTGGGGGCATGGTCGCCAAGCGGCGCATCCCAAGGGAAAGCTTTGGCGGCGCGCACAAAGTTTTTCAGGTGATAGCTGCCGGCACCCACCTGCGAGCTGCGCGACATATCGATCGGCGCGCCCATCTCGACGCTCATGGCCTGCGCCAGATCCTCGGCACGCTCCATATAGAGGTTCAGGACCCTTTCCAGCGCCGCAATACGCTCTTCGACCGGGGTGGCAATCCAGCCCGGCAGCGCCGCTTTGGCGGCTGCAACGGCTGCGTCGGTGTCGGGCTGTCCCCCCAGTGAAATCACGGCACAGGGTTCTTCCGTGGACGGGTTGATGACATTGCAATCGCGGCCTTCGATCGGGTCGACCCAAGCGCCGTTGATGTAAAACTGCTTTTTCTCGATCATCACGATCTCCTGTTGTTTAGTCGACCGGCCGGTCGGTCTTTGGCGCTACACTGTCATTGTGATGCTCTTAGCGCAAGCCGGGTCTTTACATGGCGTTTCGTGACCGTATCTATTTACGGCACGTTGCCAAGAGCGGCTTTGACAGAAAAGGATTGTCCTATGGGCCTGCGTATCAATGATGAAATTCCAAACCTGACGGTGACCACCGACGAAGGTGAAATGACCCTGCATGATTGGATCGGCGACAGCTGGGCGATCCTGTTCTCGCACCCCAAAGATTACACACCTGTCTGCACCACCGAATTTGGTGCCGTGGCACAGCTGGCTGAGGAATGGGACAAGCGCGGCACCAAAGTGATGGGCATTTCGGTGGATGGCGTTGAAGACCACAAAGGCTGGAAAGTGGACATCGAGAAGGTGGGCGGCGCCAAAGCAGGGTTCCCGATCATCGCAGACGACGATCTGACCGTGGCCAAAGCCTTTGACATGCTGCCAGCAGAGTATGTTCTGCCCGATGGCCGCACTCCGGCCGACAGCGCCACCGTGCGTGTTGTCTTCATCATCGGCCCGGACAAGAAGCTAAAATTGTCGATGACCTACCCGATGACCGTAGGCCGGAATTTTGCCGAAGTGCTGCGCGCGCTGGATGCGCTGCAGACCTCGGCACGTGAAAACGTGGCCACCCCAGCGAACTGGACCGTGGGTCAGGATGTCGTTGTGCCGGTTGCCGTGTCCGACGAAGACGCGATTGCAAAATACGGTGAGATCAACACCGTGCTGCCCTATCTGCGCATGGCGAAACTGCCATCGTAAACCGACCACGGGGAAACGAGAAAGGGCGCCTATTCAGGCGCCCTTTTTTTGGTAATTGTTGTATGTGCTGCTGCGACGGTCCAAGGTGCAATATCCGCTTCAAGCCCGTTTTGCCAACGCTGTACGGCGCACGACGGTCTACTTTGCCTAATTCCGCAATCAGTTGTCTGTTTGGAGCAAGCGTCAGGAAATAAGGGCTTTCGCCCACATATAACCCACAAACCGAGGCAGAAAAATTGACTGACGCATACTAGAAAACTGGAGTTTGGTGACACATGTTTACGGAAAATCGGTACTTTGCCCTCGTAGCACTGATTGCATTTATCGGTTGGCCCGGCTCCGCCGCCGCAGGAGATCCGCTATTTAATCTGCGGTGGTTTTTCGAGGACCTTTTTCGAGTGCATATCGACGGCCCTGAAGTCGTAATGAGAGGTTCTGATCTACATCTAGCGAACACCCCTCCCAGTAATCTCGATGAGAGGCGTGCGCTACACCCGGTTCAGGATGCTGGTATTTCACCGGGAGAATTCTCTTGTGAAGCCTTTGAGTTAAAGGGATTCAGCGACTGGCGTGCCGGATTTGAACTCGCACGACAAGCCCGCGCACAGGCCAGCGACAATAAGATAACCCAGGACATGCGCTGGCCAAACTTCTGGCACTGGAACAGTCCTGTCTATGCTTCTGCTGACGTAGAAAGAACCGCAATTGGTAACCTTCGAGCAGCGTCAATCTCGGTTGCCGTTCTCGGGCGGGATTTCGATATTTCTAACGTGTTGAACGAAACGGACAACCAGATCACAGATACGGCCTTGGGTGCTTTGTTTGAGATTCGCGGTCGAGGCTATGAACCACTGTACGTTAGCCAGATTCGAGAAAAAAACGTATTTCTTACTTCCTCGGAACAGTGCGTCGAATTCATTATCTTGCAACTGGGTGTAGAATAACCAAGCTGAGCGAATGCCTTTACGGTCGCTTGCAGATTTAGAAAATAGACGTTGAGCAAGGAGTATCGAACGGCAACTTTGTCCGCATAGTCGACTTCGGGAATAGCTTTTCGACTTGGAGTCTCGCCCTCAATCTTTTCAGATAGATGCTACTCCATTTGTTAGAAAAGGGCGCCTTTTCAGGCGCCCTTTTCTTTGAAGATCAATTTTGTTGTCTGGATCAGACTTGACGCACCGCGCCTTTGGCGGCGCTTGTGGTCAGTTTGGCGTAGGCCTTGAGCGCCGTGGAGACTTTGCGTTTGCGCGGTTTGGCGGGCTGCCAGCCTTTTTCGTCCTGTTCGGCCCGACGCGTTGCCATTTCCTCGTCCGAGATCATCAGGTTGATCGTGCGGTTCGGGATGTCGATTTCGATCTTGTCGCCGTCCTGCACCAGACCAATCGCGCCGCCTTCCGCCGCCTCGGGCGAAGCGTGGCCGATGGAAAGCCCCGACGTGCCGCCCGAGAAACGGCCATCTGTCAGCAGAGCACAGGATTTGCCCAGACCTTTTGATTTCAGATAGGAGGTCGGGTAGAGCATTTCCTGCATACCCGGACCGCCGCGCGGGCCTTCATAGCGGATCACCACAACATCACCCTCTTTGACCTTGTTGGTCAGGATGTTGTTTACCGCGGCGTCTTGGCTCTCGCAGACATGGGCGGTGCCGGTGAATTTCAGAATGCTTTCGTCCACACCGGCGGTTTTCACGATACAGCCGTCTTCCGCGATATTGCCAAACAGAACCGCCAAACCGCCTTCCTTTGAGAAGGCATGTTCGACTGAACGGATCACGCCGCCCTGACGGTCGGTGTCCAGCTCTTTAAAGCGGTTTTCCTGGCTGAAGGCCACTGTGGTGCGGACACCACCCGGCGCCGCTTTGAACAGCGCTTCCGCCTCGGGGTTGTTGGCCACCTTCACGTCCCACTTGGCAATCGCTTCGCCCATGGTGCTTGAGTGTACTGTGGAGACATCGTTGTGCAGCAGACCGCCGCGCGACAGCTCGCCCAGAATTGAGAAGATGCCGCCAGCGCGGTGAACATCTTCCATGTGGACGTTTTCAATGTTCGGCGCGACCTTACACAGGCAGGGCACTTTGCGCGACAGGCGGTCCATGTCGGACATGGTAAAGTCAACCTCGCCCTCAAGGGCAATGGCCAGCAGGTGCAGAACCGTGTTGGTCGATCCCCCCATCGCAATGTCCAGCGCCATGGCGTTTTCAAAGGCCTCAAAGGTCGCGATCTCACGTGGGAGAAGACCTTTTTCTTCACCCTCATAGTGGCGCTTGGTGATCTCAACGATCTTGCGGCCCGCTTCGAGGAACAGGTTCTTACGATCTGCGTGAGTGGCCAGGGTCGAGCCATTGCCCGGCAGGGCCAGACCCAGCGCTTCGGCCAGACAGTTCATCGAGTTCGCGGTGAACATGCCCGAGCACGAGCCACAGGTCGGGCAGGCGTTCTCTTCGATGTGCTGAACCTGCTCATCGGTGTAGGTCTCGCTGGCTGCGGCTACCATCGCGTCTACGAGGTCGACCTTTTTCACGTCCAGACCTTCGATGTCGATCTTGCCCGCTTCCATCGGGCCACCGGAGACAAAGATCACCGGGATGTTCAGGCGCATGGCGGCCATCATCATACCGGGGGTAATCTTGTCACAGTTCGAGATGCAGACCATGGCATCGGCGCAGTGCGCATTGACCATGTATTCAACGGAATCTGCGATGATTTCGCGCGACGGCAGCGAATAGAGCATGCCGTCATGGCCCATGGCGATACCGTCATCCACCGCAATGGTGTTGAATTCTTTGGCAACACCACCTGCGGCTTCGACCTCGCGGGCGACCATCTGGCCCAGGTCTTTCAGGTGGACGTGTCCGGGGACGAACTGGGTGAACGAGTTGACGATGGCAATAATCGGTTTGCCGAAATCGCCATCCTGCATGCCGGTCGCGCGCCAAAGGCCACGCGCACCCGCCATATTGCGGCCGTGGGTTGAGGTTCTTGATCGGTACATCGGCATTACAGCGTTCCCTTCTTCGTTCTCCCCTGCGCTCTCGGGCATTCGGACAAGCGGTTTGCGGGGGGTCTCTTCGCGGTAATCTATGCACAGCCGAGCCACAAGATAAGATGTCGGGTTTCGGTGAAGAAAGTTTTCCAAAATTGCGGTCAGGATGGGTTTGACTGCATAGATCTGTCGCGCTTAGGTGCCAGAGTGAAATGCGCAGGCTTCGGGTTGCGCTTTTGTTCTCATCTTGGCAGGGTGGCGCCGCTGACAGATTGGAGACGCCCCATGGCCTTTACGCTTGCCACTTGGAACATCAATTCGGTGCGCCTGCGCCAGGACATCGTAGCCCAGTTGATGACCGAAGAAGCCCCGGATGTTTTGTGTTTGCAAGAGTGCAAATCGCCGGTCGACAAAATCCCGCACGAGGTCTTTGCCGAGCTGGGGTACACCCACATGGTGGCTCGGGGTCAGAAGGGGTACAACGGCGTGGCGATCCTGTCGAAGCTGCCGATTGAGGATATGGGTGACAAGGATTTCGCTGATCTGGGGCATGCCCGTCATGTGGCAGGTCGGCTTGAGAACGGCGTCACCATTCACAACTTCTATGTGCCCGCAGGTGGTGACAAACCGGATCGCGAGATCAACGTGAAGTTCGGCCAGAAACTCGACTATCTGACGGAAATGCGCGATTGGTTCAAAGCGGAGACACCGGAAAAAGCCATTCTTGTTGGTGACTTGAACATCGCGCCACGTGAAGACGATGTTTGGGATCACAAGAAGATGCTTAAAATCGTTTCCCATACCCCGGTCGAAGTCGAGCATTTCAATGCGGTGATGGAGGCCGGTGGTTGGTCCGACGTGACCCGCGCCGACATTCCGGAGGGCCTCTTGTACAGCTGGTGGTCCTATCGCGCCAAAGATTGGGATGCCGCCGACAAGGGGCGCCGGTTGGATCATGTCTGGGCCACGCAGGACATCAAAAACGCCGCGCATTCGAGCCGCATTCTGCGCCATGTGCGCGGCTGGGAAAAACCCTCGGACCACGCGCCGGTGTTTGCCTCTTTCGATCTTTGATCTGTGTACCGTTTGTACCTTTGGTACACCCTGCTGCGCCAAAGGTACAAAACTGATTGTGGCAGAAATACCTCCCCTTGGGGCAACTATGTCGTGATACGTTTCTAGAAGTGTTAATGTTTCGTTAATTAATGCATCAGCCGCATATGTTTGGTTGGGGGCCTTCAATGATGTTGCGAACACTGGCGTTAGGTTTGTTGACCTGTTTTCCCGTACTGGTTCAGGCCGAGACTGGTCTGGCAGGATCTGTGCTTCGGTTCGACATCGAAACAAGCTCGAATTCGCGGGGGGGAACGATCTGAACTCGAGCGGTTTTCCCTTCGCTGAGATCGAAGATTTTGATCTGACTGCGATTGACGCTCAACTTGCGGTTCCATTCGAAAATGGTGTGACGCTGCAATTCGGGGTCCGACATGATGTGAGCCATGCGCCCACCTCTGTATTTTTCTCCGCATCTGACGACACCTACCGCAAGGGTACCTTGGTGTCCGCGCAGCTTGGGCAGCAGTTTGAGCAGGGCTATGGGGGGGGCGTTTCTGGCTGCGGGTCACGTGGCGTTTAATCCGTCTGACGCGGATCAGGATGCGGATCTGAGATCCTTCGGGTTTCAGGGGGCCTACCATTGGGAACGGGCAACGGTCGGCGGTGTCTTTGGTGTACTGGACACAACCGCAGATGATCCGGAAACTCTGGCCAATGCCACGTTTCTCGGTGTGAATGCGGGATACTATTTCGGGAATGATCAGACACGTCTGTCGGGCAGTTTCACCGTGTTCGACGGGCAGCAGGATATTGATTCCGGCGGCACACCCGATCCGCTGCGCGCCACGGTTGCGAGCCTCGAGCTGGAACATGCGTTTTTGACGCGAGGGGCCTACCAGCTGTCTGGATTTGTCGGCTATGACCGGATTGACGTCAAAGAAACGAGCTCAATCGGTGTTCAGGAAGCCGTTAGTGATGATCTCATTTCCTTGGGTCTGCGGGTTGTGTTTGGGGCCTCGGCCCCCCGTCATCGGGACCGGGTCCTGACACCGGATCTTCCTGACATGTTGCGGCTTCTCGGTGCCGTGCCCGCCGTCGACTGACGGCGTAGTGTGCTGGGGAGACAGCGGAGTTTTTGCTTGCGATGATTTTTGATTCCATTATTCATGAATTATGGAAAAGAGCCAAGCAATAGACGCCCTCGCAGCCCTTGCGCATGACAATCGGATCGATGCCTTTCGGCTTCTGGTGCAGGCCGGGGGCGAAGGGATAACAGCCGGTGATCTCGCGACTAAACTCGAGATCAAACCCAACACGCTGTCAAATAACCTCAACACGCTACAGCATGCAGGGTTAATCACGTCACAGCGTGAAGGTCGGATGATCCGCTACTTCGCCAAAATTGACGGGATGAAGGGGCTTTTGTCCTATCTGCTGCAGGATTGCTGTGGCGGCCGCCCTGAACTTTGCGCGCCCTTTTCCAGCGACATCACATGTACCCAAAGAGGCCTGTCATGACTGCAACAGACACCCAGGTTATGGGCGGGTTTGAACGATATCTCACACTCTGGATTGGATTGGCGATTGTGGCCGGCATTGCCATTGGCGCGATTGCCCCGGGGTTTATGGCGATGATCGCAACAGCCGAATTTGCCTCGATCAATCTTGTGGTGGCGGTTCTGATCTGGGCCATGGTTTATCCAATGATGGTTGGCGTCGACTTTGGCGCGCTGTCAGGCGTGCGCAAACAGCCCAAGGGGTTGCTTTTGACGCTGGTGATCAACTGGCTGATCAAACCCTTTTCGATGGCGCTTTTGGCGGTTTTGTTTTTCGAAATTGTTTTTGAGCCTTGGATCTCACCCGAGGATGCGGCGCAATACACGGCGGGGCTTATCCTGCTGGGGGCTGCGCCCTGCACGGCGATGGTCTTTGTCTGGTCCCAGCTGACACGTGGGGATGCGACTTACACGCTGGTGCAGGTCTCGGTAAATGACATGATCATGGTTGTGGCCTTTGCCCCGATCGTGGCTTTTTTGCTGGGCGTGACCGATATCACTGTGCCATGGAGCACGCTGGTCACTGCCACAGTGCTGTATGTTGTGTTGCCCTTGGTGGCCGGATTGCTGACCCGTCGCATGTTGCGCGGTGATGCCGCGATTGAGGCGTTTTCAGCGCGGGTTAAGCCGTGGTCGATGATCGGGTTGATCACCACGGTGCTTATCCTGTTTGGCCTGCAGGGGCAGGTGATATTGACCAAACCCTTCGTGATTGCGCTGATTGCTGTGCCGATTTTGCTGCAAAGCTATGGGATCTTTGCGCTGGCTTATGGTGCGGCCTATGTATTGAAAGTGCCGCACCGGATCGCCGCGCCCTGCGCTATGATTGGGACGTCGAATTTCTTTGAGCTTGCCGTGGCGGTCGCCATCAGCCTGTTCGGCCTGCACTCCGGCGCTGCTCTTGCCACCGTGGTGGGGGTTCTGGTTGAGGTTCCCGTAATGCTCTCTCTCGTCGCCTTCGCCAACCACACCAGAGCGCGGTTTGCGTAGAGGCCGCGACACTGATCCAGATGCGATTGGTATTGTCACACTTGCATCCGTGACGGCCATGTTCCATCTACAACCCAAAGCAACCGCAACGGGCGGAGGATATTATGTTGGAACTGGGTGGCGGCGCAAATGCTGCAGGCGCGGGTGATCTTGTAAAGGATATCACCGAGGCAGAATTCATGACCGAGGTTGTCGAAGCCTCGATGAAGACTCCGATCATTGTCGATTTCTGGGCGCCGTGGTGCGGCCCGTGCAAGACACTTGGTCCGATGCTCGAAGAGGCGGTGACTGCCGCCAAAGGCGCGGTCAAGATGATCAAGGTCAATGTGGACGAAGCGCAGATGATTGCGGGTCAGCTTCAGATCCAGTCGATCCCCACGGTCTATGCCTTCTGGCAGGGGCAGCCGGTGGATGGGTTCCAAGGCGCCCTGCCGCAGTCCGAGATCAAAGCCTTTGTTCAGCGTGTCATCGAAGCCGGGGGCGGAGATGCCTCGGGTGGTTTGGATGATGCGGTGGCTGCGGCCGAGGAAATGCTTGAGCAGGGCGCGACCGAAGATGCGGCGCAGACTTTTGCGGCGATCCTTGAGGAAGAGCCCAATCACGCGGGCGCCTATGGTGGTCTGGTGCGGGCACATCTGGCGGCGGGTGATCTGGATCAGGCTGAGGCTGTGCTGAATGGCGCACCGGCTGAGATCGCAAGCTCACCTGAGCTGGAAGCGGCACATGCGCAGCTTGAGCTAGCGAAACAGGCCGCTGATGCGGGCCCGGTTGCCGAGCTGACCGCAGCGGTAGAAGCTGATCCGGACAACCATCAGGCGCGGTTCGATCTGGCGCAGGCTTTGCACGCCAGTGGCGATGCCGATGGCGCGGTGGATCAGTTGCTTGAGCTGTTCCGTCGCGATCGCGAATGGAACGACGGCGCGGCCAAGGCGCAGTTGTTCACTATTTTCGACGCGCTGAAGGCCAATGATCCTGTTGTTTTGAACGGACGCCGTAAGCTTAGCTCGATGATCTTTGCCTAACGTCATCTCTGGGCTAGATTGCCTGTTATGACACGGCTGACTGACCTGCCGGATCTTATTCCGGTCTTCCCTCTTCCGGGCGCGCTGCTTTTGCCGCGCGCGCGGTTGCCCTTGCACATCTTTGAGCCACGCTATCTTGCGATGCTTGAAGATGCGCTGAAAACTCAGACGCGCCTGATCGGCATGATCCAACCCTATGACACGCCCGGCGGCGAACGGTTGCATCAGATCGGTTGTGCGGGGCGGATTACCCAGTTCTCTGAAACAGAAGACGGGCGCTACATGATCACGCTCAGCGGCATCTCGCGATTTCGCATGGTGGATGAGGTCGACGGGTTTGCGCCCTATCGCCGGTGCAATGTGGTCTGGGATGGGTTTGAACGTGACCGGGACAGCCGCACGGAAAGCGATAGCGGCTTTGACCGGCGGTCATTCATGGGTCTGTTGGAACGGTTTTTTGCCTCGCAGGAGCTTTCGGTCGACTGGCCCACTCTGCGCGATGCGGAAGATGAGCTGTTGATCAATTCGCTGTCGATGCTGCTGGATCTGGGCTGCGAGGACAAACAGGCACTGCTGGAGGCCCCGTCGCTGCAAACGCGGCGCGAGACACTGGTCACGCTGATAGAATATGCCCTGCGGGGCGGTGAAGGGGATGTCATGCAATGACAGAATTTGATCGACGTATGTTGGAAGCACTGATCTGTCCGGTCACGCAGGGGCGGCTGGATTATGACGCGGAGAAACAGGAACTGGTGAGCCGAGGCGCAAACCTCGCCTTTCCAATCCGCGATGGCATTCCTGTGATGCTGGTGGATGAAGCCCGCGATCTGGGCTGAAGATCCGCGACATCTTAGTGCAAAGGGGGCCTTGGCCCCCTTTTTTGTGCGTCCGATTTGTTAGTCCAGTGTCGCCAGGGCTCGTTCGAAGATGGTGGTGTCGACATTGCCGCCTGAGATGGTGCAGATCACGGTGTCGGTGTTGAATTCACCCGGATGAAACAGCGCGGCTGCAAGGGCCACTGCACCGCCGGGTTCGGCGACGACCTTCAGGTGGCGAAAGGCCAGACCCATGGCGCGTAGTGCCTCATCTTCTGACACGGCAATTCCGGGGCCACAGAGGCGTTTCAAAATCGGAAAGGTGATCTCGCCCGGCGAGGGGGTCAGGATGGCATCACACAGACCACCGGCTTCGGCTGCATTGCGTTCACGGGTGCCAGAGGCTAGCGAGCGTTTGGTGTCGTCAAACCCTTCGGGTTCCGCCGGACGGACGGTCATCTCAGGGGCATTCGCTTCGAGCGCCATGGCAATTCCGGAGGTCAATCCTCCGCCACCGCAGCAAACCAGCACATCGGCTTTGGTCGCCCCGAGTTCGGCGGCCTGTTCCGCGATTTCAAGCCCACATGTGCCTTGACCAGCGATGACCTGAGGCTCGTCATAGGGTTTGATCAAGGTCAGGCCACGTTCCTGCGCGAGGCGATTGCCGATCTCTTCGCGCGCTTCGGACCCCCGGGTGTACAGTACCACTTCGCCGCCCAGAGCGCGGGTGTTGTCGATTTTCAACTGCGGGGCATCAGAGGGCATGACAATCACGGCCGGGATGCCAAAGGCCTTGGCAGCGGCGGCAATGCCCTGCGCGTGGTTGCCCGAGGAATAGGCGATGACACCGGTTTTGCGCGTGTCTTCGGGCAGGGCGGACACCGCCGACCAAGCGCCGCGAAACTTGAAACTGCCGGTGTGTTGAAGACATTCCGCTTTGACCAGCACACGCCGCCCGGCGATGGCATCCAGCGCAGGTGACCCGAGAATGGGCGTGCGACGGGCGTGGCCTTTGAGGCGGTCGTCGGCGGCGGTGATCATGTCAAAATTCATCGGAGTATCCTGCTGGCAATTCTGGCACAGAGGGGCGCAGAGCCACCGGGATGTCAAGCTGGGGTTGTGCTTTGACGGTCCACAAGGCAGCTTGGCGCCATGTTGGAACGGGTGGCAGAACAAAACGGTCAAATCAGCACAGCGTGGTATTCCCCCTGTGAGACCTATCGCTATGGATTGCGGCGGCATTGGGGGGACGGCGGAGAGGTACTGTATGTCATGCTCAACCCGTCAACCGCGACGGAAGAACGCAACGATCCCACCATCGAACGCTGTCAGCGGCGGGCAGTGCAGATGGGGTTTGGGGCTATGCGGATCGCCAATCTCTTTGCCTTTCGCGCCACCAAACCCGAAGATCTAAAGCGTGCGGAGGATCCCGAAGGGCCTGAAAATGCCGCGCTGTTGCAACAGTGGTCGGGCCGCGCCGATATGACCATCGCCGGATGGGGAACACATGGCGCGCTCCTGGGGCAGGCGGGCCGGGTGGCGCCGATCCTTGAAGGGGACGTGCGGCATCTTGGGTTGACCAAAGCCGGACACCCGCGCCATCCGCTTTATGTGTCTTATGCCACGGTCCCCGCTGCGTGGCCCAAAGAGGTGCGCTATGCAGGATGAGGACCGGGTCGAAATCGACGCGACACAGGTGGCGTTGCAACGGGATATGCAGCGCCTGACGGATGAGGTTGGCCGCTTAAACAATCACCGATTTGTTCGTGTGCACAATTCAATCCTGCGCTTGATGGGTTATCAGTTTCTGCGGGGGCTGGCCTTTGGGTTGGGCTCGGCGATTGGGGCGACCGCGTTGGTGTCGATCATCGTCTTGCTTCTGAGCCAGATCGAAGTTGTTCCGATCATTGGCGATCTGGCCACACGGGTGATAGACGAAATCGGCATTTCGCCTTCAGAAGGCACCCGTTAACTTCCTGCGACTATAGATTGTGTGACGCTCAGGAATCTGAGAAGATCAAAGGTGAACGGTCGCGGGGCTCGACATGTATTTTCTTGCTGGACTGATGGGGATGATGGCCCTTGGCTCGGTTGCAATGGTGGCAACCATGCCGTCAGGTGCGTCTGATACAGCGGACGAGGATCAGGATCTGCAGGATCAGGACCTGGATCTCGATCTGGAGGCCAGCGCCGAACCCAGTCTGTTTGAAACCATGGGCATTCCTCAAGCGGAGAGCACAACCGTGCAAACCTCTGCAGTGAACAGCGGCATTGAGATGGCAGAGGCCGCTTTGTCGGAGGCATCGCAGGACGACCTGTTGGATGACAATCCCGCCGCCCTGCCACTGGCGGATTGGGCTGTGCCACCGATGATGGATTTTGACGAAGACGAAGAGAAAATGATGGTTGTCTATGATGACAGTCAGGCCGATGCCGACCCGGATCTCGATGTCCGGGTGTCTGACGCCAACCCTGAGGTGAGCGAGATCGTGGTGGATGGTACGGTACTGGCGACCCTGCCCACCTCTGAGGCACCCGCACCGGATCAGGTGGTATTGGTCGGAGAAAGTGTGGCCTCTGAAATGGAGCTTGCCTAACTCCAAGCTTGGCAAATTCACAAGAATCGCGTATGTGCGCGCATCCGCTATTGCGGATACTCCACGGGCCCTGCTGGACGACATCCCGGCTTGTGCCATAACCCTTTGATCCGAAAGGAGACCCCGATGTCGATCACTCCAGAAGAAAAAACACGCCTGATGAAAGAATTCGCCACCAAAGAAGGTGACACCGGTTCGCCGGAAGTCCAGGTGGCTATCCTGACCTCGCGCATTTCGACTCTGACCGAGCACTTCAAAACCCACAAGAAAGACAACCACTCGCGTCGTGGTCTTCTGAAATTGGTTGCTCAGCGCCGTAAGCTGCTGGACTTCACCAAGGGCAAAGATGAAGCTCGTTACCAGGACCTGATCAAGCGTCTGGGCATCCGCCGCTAAGGCCGATGCCGGGTGGTTTCACCCGATGCTGACAGAGACAGACGCCCGTTCCATTAGGAGCGGGCGTTTTCATTTAGGGCAGCTGAAAGTGGATAAAGCGATTGTAGAGCTGCAGATATAGGTCTTTGCCATGCATCGTGGTGAAATCACCGGCATCCTGCGCCGAAGGCACCACCGTGCGGGACGTGACCTGACCGCTGTCGATATCCAGCTCGTAGAGGTAATCCTTTTCACAGGATCCACCGTCGATGGCAAACACGCTTGCCTCATTGAAGGCAAATCCTCGTCCGCCGGCAACGCGCTGTGGCGACACCCACATGACGCTTTGCAGATCCGGGGCAAGGCGGATCATGACACCATAGCGGCGGGTCCCGGAACAGCGGCTTAAGGTATCCAGAGACAACAGGAGGCTGCCATCTGAGAGCTCGGCGAGGGACGTGTCCGAGGGGCGGTGGTCATCGGTGTCCCCAGCTGAGATCCCGCCGGGGCCGATTGGAAAGGTCAGTTTGATGGCCTGTCCCGTTTGATAATTGGGGGCAAAGCGTCCGACGAGCAGGTAAAGTTCGCTCCCATCCTGCCAGGTGCGGGTCAGGATGTGCGTATCGTCAGCCGTGGTATAGGCCGATACATCTCGACGGGATTGATCGAGAAACGGAGGGGGATCTAGACGATGCAGAGTCTGGCGGAACCGGTTGTAGCCCTCATGCTCTGTGCCAACCGGGCTGCGTGGCAGGTCTTGAATGCGCGCGGCGCGAATGTCTTTCTGAGGTCCGGGGTTTTCCGTTGGGACCACATAAGCCTGAGGCAGGGAGGTGGCGGTGGCCTGAGGTTCAAAGGCTCTGAGCAGTAGGGATCTCTCTTGTGCAGCGAGAGGCGCGGCTAAAATAAGCGCGGCGAAGAGTGAGACAATACGCATCGGGTCATCCTGAATAAAGGTGCCGGCGCGATCTGGGTGCGCCGGGGGCAGGGTGCCAGCCCCCGAACGCCTGTTCAATTGCGGGATTCCCGACCGTCAGACCAAATCAGGTT
Source organism: Pelagimonas sp. (assembly GCA_049116335.1). Taxonomy (GTDB): domain Bacteria; phylum Pseudomonadota; class Alphaproteobacteria; order Rhodobacterales; family Rhodobacteraceae; genus CANMIH01. Next base: position 222,893 of record JAGDYZ010000011.1, read on the forward strand.
CGCGGCCCAGTTTGCGGGCCACCTTGGCGACAGTCAGCCCCTGCACGATGATCGAGAAAATCACGATGACATAGGTCACAGTCAAAATAAGCGGTTTCCACTCATTCTCTGGAAGAGACAGAGCCAGAGCAACCGAGATGCCGCCTTTGATGCCCCCCCATGTCATGATTGGTATCACCCCCGGGCCAAAGGCGCGGAAGGGGCGGAGCATCAGGATAGGACAGGCCACCGCCGCGAGGCGTCCCAAAAGGGCGAGTGCGATGGAAAGCACGGCGGTGGGCAGAAGGCTCTGGTCAAGCTGGACTGCGAACACCTCAAAGCCGATAAGCAGAAACAGCACCGCATTGAGAATTTCGTCGATCAGGATCCAGAATTTGTCGACGTATTCGCGGGTTTGCGCCGACATGCCGTGTTTGGCGCCAATGTCGCCGATCAGCAATCCAGCGCAGACTGCTGCAATTGGGGCTGACACATGTAACCACAGCGCGAGCGTGTAGCCGCCAAAGGCAAGCCCAAGTGTCAGAAGAACTTCAAGTGAGTAGTCATCGATCAACCGCATGACCCGGAACACCAGCCATCCTAAGACAATCCCAAGCAGGGCACCCCCAACCGCTTCTTGCAGGAAGAGTGTGATTGCAGCAGCAGCGCCGCTTTCGGCGTGGCTGTCATGGGGAAAGGCGAGCCCAACAAGGACAAGGAAAACGACGTAGCCAACCCCGTCATTGAACAGGCTTTCGCCAGCGATCTGGGTTTCCAGCGATTTGCGCAGGTTTGCTTCTCGCAAAACGCCCAGCACGGCCACGGGATCGGTGGGGGAGATCAGGGCGCCAAACACCAGCGCGATCAGGATCGGAGCCCCGGTGAGCCAGGAAAACCCAAAGCCGATGAGAGCGGTAGACAGCCCAACGCCCATGGTTGCCATCAAGAGCACCGTAGGCCAGACCGCGCGAAGATCGGTTAGTTTGACATGAAGCGCGCCCGCGAAAAGCAGCAGGCCTAGCATGCCTTCGAGCAGAGCATCGGAAAAGTCGATCCCAAGTACCACAGTTCGGATCTGGTTGGAAATGTCCCATCCCGGCACGGCCAGATCAAAGGCCATGGTGGCAAGTGACGCCGCAAGCGCCACAACCAAAATGCCGATGGCGGATGGCAGTTTGAGGAAAAGATGGTTGATTGCGCCAAACGCGCCAGCAAGTACGATCAACAAAGAGGCGATCTGCAGAAGGTTCATAGGGTACCCAAACATGATTAGGGGCGCAGCGCCCGAATTTTCTTGAAAATTCGAATGTCCGGATATGTGCGAATTTTCAAGAAAATTCGGGAAATCACAAGTGGATATGTATGGGGTGTTGCGAGCATATGACCACGTATTGTCCGCCACATTCCACGAGATGAAACCCCCGTTTTCGGACCTCGTCAAAAAAACGGTCACGTCCGATTTGTGCGTCAATCCAACGCGCGGACCGACGGACAACACCGCCTTTGTCGACGGCTTTGGCGGAAAACACCTGATCCAACCAATGGTTGGCTTGGGCAGCACTGGGAACAAACATGGCACGAAAATTGCACCGGCTTGGTTAAGGTTTCGTCAAGGTGGAGCAATGAAATCAAGGTTTCCTTATGCGCCAATTTCGGTTATGGGGCACTTACATCTGGAACGTGGCGCGATGGCCCCCGCGCTGTGACAGAAGATGACAGGGGTCGGCGGCAATGGGGCCGCCATGCAAACGAGAGCCCCGGCAGGGGTCGGCAGCGCTCTCTATTAGGATACGATGATGTTCAAAGAAACCAAGAAGACCATGCAGTGGGGCGAAGAAACGCTCACGCTGGAGACCGGCAAGGTTGCCCGTCAGGCAGATGGCACCGTGATTGCCACCCTGGGTGAAACCAGCGTCATGGCCAACGTGACATTCGCCAAACAGCAGAAAGAAGGCCAGGACTTCTTCCCGCTGACCGTGCACTACCAGGAGAAATACTATGCTGCGGGTAAAATCCCCGGTGGTTTCTTCAAGCGTGAAGCACGCCCGACCGAAAAAGAGACACTGACTGCACGTCTGATCGACCGCCCGATCCGTCCGTTGTTTGTTCCGGGCTTCAAAAACGAAGTTCTGGTGATGTGTACCGTGTTGAGCCATGACCTGGTCAATGACCCAGACATCGTTGCCATGATCGCAGCCTCTGCCGCTCTGACCATTTCGGGTGCGCCGTTCCGCGGTCCGATCGCCTGTGCGCGTGTTGGCTTCGAAGAGGGCGAATATGTTCTGAACCCGACCGTCGACGACATGGATCAACTGCGCAACAACCCAGACCAGCGTCTGGACCTCGTTGTGGCCGGTACCAAAGACGCCGTCATGATGGTTGAATCGGAAGCTTACGAGCTGACCGAAGAGGAAATGCTAGGTGCGGTTCTGTTTGCACATGAGCAGATCCAGCCGGTGATCGACCTGATCATTGATCTGGCCGAAGAAACAGCAAAAGAGCCGTTTGACTTCACGCCGCCCAACTATGACGAGCTGTTCTCTGCTGTCAGCGTCGCCGGTGCAGACAAGATGAAAGCCGCCTATGCCATCTCGGACAAGCAAGAGCGCGTTGCCGCTGTTGCCGCCGCGAAGGACGAGATCAAGGGCGCTCTGAGCGAAGAGCAGCTTGCAGACGCGAACCTTGGTTCGGCGCTGAAGAAGCTGGAATCGACCGTTCTGCGTTCGGATGTTGTGAAGAACAAGCGCCGCATCGATGGCCGTGCTCTGGACCAGATCCGTCCGATCGTTTCGGAAACTGGTCTGCTGCCACGTACGCACGGTTCGGCTCTGTTCACCCGTGGCGAAACTCAGGGTCTGGTTGTGACCACTCTGGGCACCGGCGACGATGAGCAGATCATTGACGCGCTGCACGGCAACTACCGTTCGAACTTCCTGCTGCACTATAACTTCCCGCCCTATTCGGTTGGTGAAGTGGGTCGCGTTGGCTCGCCCGGTCGTCGTGAAATTGGTCACGGTAAACTGGCATGGCGTGCGCTGCAGGCTGTTCTGCCGGCACCTACCGATTTCCCCTACACCATCCGCGTTGTATCCGAGATCACTGAATCGAACGGGTCGTCCTCGATGGCCTCGGTTTGCGGTGGCTCCTTGGCAATGATGGACGCAGGTGTGCCCCTGAAAGCACCGGTTGCCGGCGTTGCGATGGGTCTGGTTCTGGAAGACGATGGCGATTTCGCAATCCTGTCGGACATTCTGGGCGACGAAGATCACCTGGGTGACATGGACTTCAAAGTGGCAGGTACCGAAAACGGCATCACCTCGCTGCAGATGGACATCAAAGTAGCCGGTATCACGCCGGACATCATGTCTCAGGCCTTGGCTCAGGCCAAAGCGGGTCGTCTGCACATCCTCAGCGAGATGTCGAGCGCCATCACCGAAGCCGGTGAGTTCAGTGTCCACGCACCGCGCATCGAGACCATGCAGATCCCAACCGACAAGATCCGTGAAGTGATCGGCTCGGGGGGTAAAGTAATCCGTGAGATCGTGGAAACCTCGGGTGCCAAAGTCGACATCAACGACGATGGTGTGATCAAAATCGCATCGGCAAACGGCGAAGCCATTCAGAAGGCCTATGACATGATCCATTCGATCGTGGCAGAGCCGGAAGAAGGTCAGATCTACAAAGGTAAAGTTGTGAAGATCGTCGACTTCGGCGCCTTCGTGAACTTCTTTGGCAAGCGTGACGGTCTGGTGCACGTGTCTCAGATCGAGAACCGCCGCCTGAACCACCCGTCGGATGTTCTGAAAGAAGGTCAGGACGTGTTTGTGAAGCTTCTGGGCTTTGACGACCGTGGCAAAGTTCGCCTCGCGATGAAGATGGTAGATCAGGAAACTGGCACCGAGCTCGCGAAAGAAGAAAAAGCCGACTAAGGCTATTTTCTTCATCAGAATTCAGTCAGGGCGCCTTTTCGGGCGCCCTTTCTTTTTGGATAGGGCATAAACCTAGGTCCAATGCCGAGTGTTTTGATCCTTTTGCGCATCGTGGTTGGGGCACGGGGGTCCCACCTGTTCCACATCGCAACACCGCGATGTTCACAGGAGACACGACATGACCAAAGATATTCTCAAGCTGACCACCCTGACCGCCGCCATCGTATCTGTCCCGTTGCTGGCCCTTGCCGAACTGTCGGTTGGCGACCAGGTGGGCACGGATGAGGCGGCGATCCGTGCCTGGATGGAGGCGCAGGGGGCGGAAGTGACCGAAATTGAGCTGGAAGACGGTGTGATTGAGGTTGAATACACACTGGACGGCGCTGAATATGAGGCGGAACTGGATGCTGCGACCGGAGTGGTGGCGGCCATGGAAGCCGATGACGATGATGACAGCGACGACGATGACAGCGATGACGACGCTGATAATGAGGACGACAGCGACGCAACCGACAACGGGTGACGCTTTCCATATTGGGCCCCCTGCGATTGTGGAGGGCCCCATTGAAAACGGTGAGAGCGCATGAACCGGTTGCGCTCTCCCCTGGTGCTTTGGGCTCTGCTGGCGTTGCAGGTGTTCTGTACCCTGTTTTTTGTGTTTGATTCCGTGCTGGATGCCCTGGGCCTGTCCGAGGCTCCATTTGCGCGCGGAACCCAGATTTTCGAATATGCGATGACCGTCATGCTGGTGGGCAGTCTTGGATTGACGCTCTACGGTTTGCAGCAGCTCACCCAGCGTCACCAACGAATGGAACAGCAGCTCCAGGCCGCCTCTGGTGCGTTTGAGGCCGTGATGGTCAAACAATTTGCAGAATGGCGTCTGACCCCGTCTGAGGCGGATGTGGCGCGGCTGGCCATCAAAGGGTTATCGGTGGCGGATATGGCCGCTATTCGTGGCTCTAAGGAAGGCACGATCAAGGCGCAGTCAGCTTCGGTCTATCGCAAGGCTGGTGTGTCTGGGCGGCTGCAACTGATCAGCCTCTTTGTCGAAGATCTGATGGGCGAGCCCCTTGTGCATGGACAAGGCGCCGAATGAGAGCGCAGGGCCGGAGGCTGGGATAAACCACAGTTGGACAGATCAGCATTTAAACTTCAGGTCTATTGCTTTGAGTGGGGGAACGGGGAGGTTTGACGCAGTCCCTCGGTCAGGCGTGCCATACCCCAGAGTACGATAGCAGTGCGTTAACCATTCCAAGCTAAGCTGTTTCTGACTGAGGGGCATACTTATGCCGGCTGACGTTACTCACGGAATGCGCCGCATAGGGCTCTGGCTGGGGATGCCGGAGCCCGTTTCCTTTCTCCCATTCCTTTTTCTGATCTACTGCGCTAGGGCTTAATCCATGCGCATTATTGAAAACATTATCTCGGATCGTGGCTCGAAATATGCTGTGTCTGGTGGGCCCTGCCGGAATGATGCAGAAGCCAAAGCCTTTCTCAAAGAGCTGAAGCGGAACAAGAAATTTGCCAAAGCCACGCACAATACCTGGGGTTTGCTGACCGCGGACGGCCCGATCAAAAATGACGATGGGGAAAGTGGGGCAGGCATGGTGATCCTGCGTATGCTGGAGCGTGAAGAACTACGTGACGAGATCATTGTTGTGACCCGCTGGTATGGCGGGAAACATTTGGGCGGCGACCGGTTTCGCCATGTGCAGGATGCGGTGCGCCATTACATCGAAACGATGTAATCCGAAATTGAAATTCTCTTTCCGGATTATTCGGGTGGACTTTGTTTTGGCACTAAAATCACACCAGCCAGGACAAAATTGACATCTGATTTTGTGCCAAACAGCGGTAGAAAAATCTCTTTCGACTGTAAATATCCTGCGGATGGCCCGACATATGGCAGCGACACATAAAGTGGAAATCCCCGCATGGCGACTTCGTTAAAAGCGGCCCATATTTGCGACCCTGGTCCTTTGCCAGCCAATGACGATAGAGATTGCCCAACCGGGGCCCGATTGAATTTTGTCTTTGAGCCTGAAGAAACATAAAGGAATTCGAAATCAACCACATGGCCGTCTAAAGTGCGTTTGATTTCGATGATGGTGATGCGGTCCAGATTTTCGCGAAGGCGGATTAAATCCAAATCGCTCAGGCATCGTGTCAGCTGCATGTTTTTGAGAGCCGACCACGAAAAATAGAGTTCGCGCAGGCCTGAGGGGAGTGTCGACACCGAAAAGTCAGAGCTGTGCATGCGGTAAGTCCCTAAAAACGCAAGGATCTAACCGAATGATACCACGGATTAACAATTGGGATAGTCGGTATGATGTGACGGAGAAGGCTAGAAACCCTAACCCAAAGTATGGGAGCGCGAAAAAAAAAGGTCGGGCGCAAGGCCCGACCAGTCCAACAGGGAGGTGCATGTGATAACCCGCACATGCAACGGGAACTGTTGTTAATAAAGTAACCTGAATGAGTTAATTTTTCTTTAGGTTTGTAAGCTCTCCAAAGGAGCATCCGAATGGAGAGCCCTATGCATTAGGATACAAGCCGGTATCCGCCGGATTCAGTCACCAACAGACGCGCATTTGAGGGATCGGGTTCAATCTTTTGGCGCAGGCGATAGATATGCGTTTCCAGAGTGTGCGTTGTCACGCCCGCATTATATCCCCAGACCTCATGCAAAAGTGTATCACGCGGCACAACGCCATCGCTTGAACGATATAGGAACTTGAGAATATTGGTTTCTTTCTCAGTCAGGCGGATTTTCCGATCTTCCTCTGTCACCAAAAGTTTCATTGACGGCTTGAAGGTATAGGGGCCTACGGTGAAGACGGCGTCTTCGGATTGCTCGTGCTGACGCAATTGCGCGCGGATGCGGGCGAGAAGCACAGGGAATTTGAAAGGTTTGGAGACATAGTCATTGGCACCAGCATCCAGACCAAGAATTGTATCGGCGTCCGTGTCATGCCCGGTCAGCATCAATATAGGCGATTTGATGCCCTGCTTGCGCATCAGACGGCAGAGTTCGCGACCGTCGGTGTCCGGCAGACCCACATCCAGAATGATCAGATCGTAAATTTGCTCTTTGGCCCGAACCATGGCATTGGCGCCTGTGTCGGCCTCGAAGACTTCGAATTCTTCAGTCATCACCAATTGCTCGGCGAGGGCTTCGCGCAGGTCATCATCATCGTCGACGAGAAGGATGTTTCTCAGCTGTGGCATGGTCGGGTCTCCCGTGTTGCGTTTTTCCGCAGATGTGGCCATCTTCGCGCTTCGGCAAGGATTGCTGCAACGGTCTCACGCTGTCGTGTCTTATGAGACGATTTGTTACAGAATTCCGGGCAGTTTGAAACAGGAGACGTGTCTTGGGCCTTGGACCTCAGCTGAATGATTTGCTGGCGCGCGCGCGGGCAGATTTGCGAATGGGTGTGCCTGTTGTGTTGACGGGCGGCGGGCAGGCGATGCTTGTGATGTCGGCCGAAACGGCGGGCATGGCGCGATTTGACCTGATGAAAGAGCAGGGCGATCTTGACCTTGTGCTCACCGGGCGGCGGGCCGAGACACTCAAGGCGCGGGCCTATGATGGGGATGTGGCGCGGGTTGTGGTGCCCGGCGAAGCGGATCTGGGTTGGGTTCAGGCGCTGGCCGATCCGGCGGATGATCTGCGGATGCCGATGAAAGGGCCTCTGGATACGCGCCGGGGTGGGGACTGTGAGCTGCACCGGTTTGCGATCACTTTGGTGAAATCGGCGCGATTGCTGCCTGCGGTGCTGATGCAAGAGGTGTCCGAGGCGCTGACGCTTGCGGCGCGGGAAAATCTGACGCTGATCCCTGCGGATGTGGCGGCGCCTCATGTGATGGAACTGGCGGCGCTCGATAGTGTTGTCGCGGCGCGGGTTCCGATGCAGGCCACCAAAGCAGGACGGTTGCATATCTTCCGCCCCGAAGACGGTGGGGAAGAGCATTACGCCATCGAAGTGGGGCGGCCCGACCGGGATGCGCCGGTGCTGGCTCGATTGCACTCTGCGTGCTTCACCGGTGATGTGATGGGCTCGTTGAAGTGTGACTGTGGTCCGCAACTGAACGCGGCCCTTGCCCAGATGGGTCAGGAAGGTGCAGGAATATTGTTGTACCTCAACCAAGAGGGGCGGGGCATTGGTCTGGCCAATAAAATGCGGGCCTATGCGCTTCAGGATCAGGGGTTTGATACCGTCGAAGCCAATCACCGGTTGGGCTTTGAGGATGATGAGCGCGATTTCCGTTTGGGGGCACAGATCCTGCAGAAACTCGGATTTTCCTCGGTGCGGTTGTTGACCAACAATCCCAACAAGATTGCGATGATGGAACGCAACGAGATTGAGGTCACCGAGCGTGTGCCGCTTAAGGTTGGTCTCACCGAAGAGAATGCGCACTATCTGGCAGTGAAAGCCAAAAAATCGGGCCATCTGCTTTAAAGCGCCGGCCCTGAGGTTGAACCGTTCGGTTCAGTTCTTAGGTCTGCGGTCGAAGGAGACCTCTATGCGCTATTCCCTGTTAGATTTGTCGCCCGTGCCTGAAGGGTTTGATGCGGCTGATGCATTTCGCAACACAGGCGAGATTGCCCAGCATGCCGAGCGCTGGGGGTATCACCGCTATTGGATGGCCGAGCATCATAACATGCCGGGGATCGCCTCGGCGGCGACTGCGGTTTTGATCGGACATGTTGCGGGCCTGACCAAATCAATCCGGGTTGGGGCTGGTGGGATCATGCTGCCCAACCATGCGCCTCTGGCGGTGGCCGAGGCCTTTGGAACATTGGCAACCCTATATCCGGGTCGGATTGATCTTGGCCTGGGGCGTGCTCCGGGGGGAGACGCGGCGGTGATGCAGGCCCTGGGCGTGCAGCATGCGCGGGCTGAACGCTTTGCCGATGAGGTTGCGGATCTGCGGGATATGATGGGCGCCCCAAACCCCGCGCGCTCGGTGCGTGCGCTTCCGGGGGAGGGCACACATGTCCCGATCTGGATTCTCGGTTCGTCCCTCTATGGCGCACAGGTCGCAGCGGTTCATGGCATGCCCTATGCATTCGCCTCTCATTTCGCGCCCACCATGCTGAAGCAGGCGCTGGAAGTGTATCGCCGCTATTTCCAATCCTCAGAGCAGCTTGAGAAACCGCACGCGATGATGGCGGTGAATGTCTTTGCGGCAGATCAGGAGGATGAGGCCCGTTATCTGCGCACGACCATGCAGCAGGCCTTTTATCGGTTGCGCACAGGGCAACCGGGCAAACTGCCAAGACCGGTCAAAGATCTGTCCACTGTTGTACCCGCCTCAGCGCATGCGACACTTGACGAGATGCTGCGCATCAGTGCGGTTGGTGGACCGGATCAAGTGGCGGCGCAGATGCAAGAACTGATCGCGACCTATCAGCCGGATGAGGTTATCCTGACCGGGCAGATTCACGATCACGCCGCGCGGTTGCGATCATTTGAAATTGCCGCCGAGGTGATGCAAAGCCTCTGATACGGAGGATGTTGCATGAAAATGGTTTTGACCCCGATGGGGGTACGGTTTGCCAGGCGGCTTTGGCCCTGTACCATCGGGCGTGGCGCAGTTGTTGCGGATAAACGAGAAGGGGATGGGGCAACCCCGGTCGGTGAGCACCGAATTGTCGGGCTAATGTACCGACCTGATCGCATGGCCCAGCCCACGCCCTGGGCGGTTCCCATTCGACCGGGTCACCTCTGGTCGGATGACAGTGACACTGCAGATTACAATACATTGGTGCAGGCGCCTTATACAGGCAGTCACGAACACATGCGGCGTGCGGACCTATTGTATGATCTGGTTCTACTCACAGATTGGAACTGGCCCCATGCCCAGCCGGGGCGGGGGTCGGCCATTTTCCTGCATCGGTGGCGGAGGCCTGGCTATCCAACAGCCGGATGCATCGGATTCCGGGCAGATCATCTAAAACGTCTCGTCACCATGTCGCCACCGGGCACCATTGTGTCGGTCCCAGCAAACTTGGTTTCGAGTCGTCGTTGGCCCCAACTACGTCGTTCTGAGCTTCAACCGACGGACAAAGCCTGACCTAAGGTAGGGCATCACGAAAGGATTTCTTTCATATCGCGAGGTGTGATTGGGAGAATCGCCTTTTTTGAGATAAGGCTGTGGGCAAGTGGTGCTAAGTTAGGGGAAGTTCTGGGCTTTTTGATCAAAAGACGGGATTTTGAGCCAAAGATAGTTGCAAATGCTTGCAACGCTTCCATGAAACGGTTTTATTTCTGAAGAGAAGAAAGCGGAGCCAAATCCGCAGAGAAAACAGGGAGCTGACCTTGGCCAAACAAGGGAATAGTGACGCGTTCGTCGCATTCGAACGCGTGCAGAAAAGCTACGACGGCGAAACACTCGTTGTCAAAGACCTGAACCTCACCATGCCGAAGGGCGAATTTCTGACCATGCTTGGGCCGTCCGGTTCAGGTAAGACCACGTGTCTTATGATGCTGGCTGGTTTTGAGACCGCAACCCATGGTGACATTCTGCTGGATGGGGTCAGCATCAATAACATTCCGCCGCACAAACGCGGCATAGGTATGGTGTTCCAGAACTATGCCCTCTTCCCGCATATGACAATTGCCGAGAACCTCGCCTTCCCGCTGGAAGTACGCAAGATGGGCAAGTCTGAGCGTGACGAGAAAGTCAAACGCGCATTGGATATGGTGCAGATGGGGGCCTTTGGAGGCCGTCGTCCCTCGCAGCTTTCCGGTGGTCAGCAGCAGCGTGTGGCACTGGCCCGTGCACTGGTGTTTGAACCCGAATTGGTTTTGATGGACGAACCGCTGGGCGCGCTGGACAAACAGCTGCGCGAACACATGCAGTTTGAAATCACCCGTCTGGCACATGAGCTGGGGATCACCACGGTCTACGTGACCCACGACCAGACCGAAGCTCTGACCATGTCCGACCGTGTGGCCGTGTTCAACGATGGCCGCATTCAGCAGTTGGATCCACCCGCTGTCCTGTATGAAAAGCCGCAGAACTCGTTTGTGGCGCAGTTCATCGGGGAAAATAACACCCTTGAAGGCGTTGTAACCGAAATCTCTGGCGACACCTGTGTCGTACGGTTGGACGACGGGGAAGAGCTTGATGCAACGCCGGTCAATGTGACCAAAGTTGGTGAGCGCACCCGTGTGTCGATCCGCCCTGAGCGCGTTGAATTCAACAAAGACCGCCTGAAAGAAGGCGCGCATACGCTTAAGGCCGAAGTTCTGGAGTTCATCTATATGGGTGACATTTTCCGGACCCGTCTGCGTGTGGCTGGCAATGATGACTTTGTTATCAAAACGCGGAACGCGCCGGATCAGGTGCGTCTGGAGCCGGGCACTCAGATTGAGATTGGTTGGCTGCCGGAAGATTGCCGGGCCCTCGAGGCCAACTGATTTGAAAGATTGCCTCGCGGTCTTTCAGGTCGCGGGGTCTCGTTGAGGGACCACCGGTTTAGCCCGTGACCAGGTCCCACCATAAGTAAACGGGCGCAACAGGGAGTCTTATATGAAACTCACCACAACAATTTTGGCGAGCACCGCACTGACCGCAATCGCGGGTGCGTCGGCTGCCGAAGATATGGCCATGGAAATGACCTTTGTGTCCTGGGGCGGTGCCTACCAGGTGAGCCAGGTCAAAGCCTATATCGAACCCTATCTTGAGCTGAACCCCGGCCTCACCGTCATCTATGACGAGAGTTCGGCTGAAGCGACTGCAAAAATGCGCGCGATGTCGGAAGCCGGCAATGTCACTTGGGACGTTGTTGACGCCGTAATCTCGGACACCATCCGCATGTGTGACGAAGGCCTGATCATGGAGATCGACCACGACGCACAGCTCGCCAAAGGCGACGACGGCTCGCTGCCAACCGAAGACTGGGACGGCCAGCTGGTTTCGGATTGCTACATCCCGCTGATCGTTTACTCGACCACCTTCGGCTACCGCACCGATCTGGTTGGCGACACCGCACCGACTTCGGTCTGCGCGATCTTCGACACCGACGCCTATCCTGGCAAGCGCGCGCTGCAGAAGCGTCCGATCGATAACCTCGAGTGGGCTCTGTACTGTGACGGCGTTGCCAAAGACGAGATCTATGACGTGCTGAGCACCGACGAAGGTGTTGATCGCGCGCTGGACAAACTGGCGACCATCAAAGACGACGTTGTCTGGTGGACTGCTGGCGCGGAAACCCCGCAGCTTCTGGCTGACGGTGAAGTTGTCTTCGGTTCGACCTTCAACGGTCGTCTGTTCTCGGCCATCGCCGAGCAGAACCAGCCGATCGGTATGCTGTGGGACATGCAGTCTTATGACCTCGACGGTCTGGTGATCCCGGCAGACCTGCCGGCCGATCGTCTGGCACGTGCTCTGGACTTCGTGAAATTCGCCACCGACACCAAGCGTCAGGCGGATCAGGCGGCATACATCTCGTATGGCCCGGCACGTAAGTCGTCGGCACCGCTGGTTGGTAAGCACAAAGTTCTGGGTATCGAGATGGCGCCACACATGCCGACCGATCCTGCAAACGCGACCAACATTCACACCTATGACTACGAATGGTGGGCGGACAACCGTGACGATATGAACGCACGTTTCGAAGCTTGGTTGGCCAAGTAATCCCGTTAGGGTGGATGGGGCAGCCTTGCCCCATCCGTTTCGGATGGCACGCAGTCTAACGACGTGTCACCACATGACATCAGGGGGAACCGGCGATGCCAAAAGGCTACATCATTGCCCATGTCACCGTAAGAGATCCCGAAAACTACCAAGAATACGTCATCAAAGACACGCCAATCTTGGAAGGGTTCGGTGCCAAATTTGTGGTGCGGGGAGGTCAGTCGAAGACCTGCGAAGGTGAGGCACCCGAAGGGCAGCGCCACGTGGTTATCGAGTTTCCAACCTATGAACAGGCCCTCGCGGCCTATAATGATCCTGAATACCAACAGGTCGCTGATATCCGTCGCCGTACGGCGGACAGCTTAATTTATGTCGTCGAGGGGGCAGAATGAGCGACGCTAGCGCAACCCAAAACGGTCCGGTTCTGGCCGCTGACGGAACCCCATTGAAACGCAGTCTGGCCCGCGCATTGCGCCGTCAGAAAATGCGCGCGCTTTTGTTGATTGCGCCGCTACTGCTGTTTATCTTGGTTAGCTTTATCTTGCCGATCGGCGATATGTTGTATCGCTCGGTCGACAACAAAATTGTCCAAAACATCCTGCCTCGCACCGTTGTGGCGCTGGCGGATTGGGATAGTAAATCGGGCGACTTGCCCAGCGAAGCCGTCTACACGGCTCTGGCTGCGGATATGAAAGAGGCCGCCGCCGCAAAAGAGCACACCAAAGTTGGTGTTCGCCTGAACTATGAAAAACCGGGCGTGGCCTCGGCGTTTCGTAAGGCGGGTCGTCGGGCGAAGAAATTTGATCTGGAAGCGGGTGGGCCCTGGAAAGAGACCTTCCTCGAGATCGACAAGAAATGGGGCGACACCGAAGTGTGGCGGACCATTCAGACCTATTCCCCTCCTGTCACAGCGGGTTACTTCCTGAACGCGGTTGATATGCGTGTGGGTGTGGATGGCGCGGAAATGCGTCCGGAACGTGAACGCATCTATATGGCTCTGCTCAAGCGAACGCTTTGGATGTCGCTGATGATCACGGGAAGTTGTATTCTTTTGGCCTATCCTGTGGCTTGGTTGCTGGCCAACCTGCCAGTGCGCTCGGCCAATATGCTGATGATCCTAGTGCTGTTGCCGTTCTGGACCTCGCTTCTTGTGCGAACCTCCGCTTGGAAAATTCTGCTGCAGCAACAGGGTGTGATCAACGACCTGCTGGTCTGGGTTGGATTGGTGCCGGATGATGCACGCTTGCAGATCATCAACAACCAATTTGGTACGATTGTGGCGATGACCCATATTCTGCTGCCGTTCATGATTTTGCCCATGTATTCGGTGATGCAGACGATCAACCCGTCGTATCTGCGGGCTGCGAAATCGCTGGGCGCAACAAACTGGACAGCTTTCTGGCGGGTTTACTTCCCGCAGACAGTGCCGGGCATCGGTGCGGGGTCGATCCTCGTGTTCATTCTGGCGATTGGCTACTACATCACGCCTGCCTTGGTCGGCGGCACCAAAGGGACCTTTATTTCGAACCAGATTGCCTTCCACATCTCGACCTCGCTCAACTGGGGCTTGGCGGCTGCGCTGGGTGCAATTCTTCTGGTCGTGGTTCTGGTGCTCTACTGGGCCTATGACAAAATCGTCGGCATCGACAACGTGAAGCTGGGGTAACGGATATGAGTCTTCCAACCTATGCAACCACCGGGCAGCGCATCTGGTACTACACCTTTCGTGCGCTGTGCGGCCTAATCTTCTTCTTCCTGATCGCGCCGATTGCCGTGGTGATCCCGCTGTCCTTCAACGCGCAGGATTTCTTCACCTTCACGCCCGAAATGCTGCGGTTTGACCCGGAAGGGTATTCACTAAAGCACTATCGCGACTTCTTTAGTAACCCGGATTGGCAGCAGGCCTTGAGCAACTCGGTCAAAATTGCCCCTGTGGCAACGGTGATCTCGGTGAGCCTTGGAACGCTTGCGGCCATTGGCCTGAGCCAGCCGCATGTTCCTGCCCGTCGGGCGATTATGGCAATCTTGATCTCGCCTATGATTGTTCCGCTGATCATTTCGGCGGCTGGCATGTACTTCTTCTACTCGAAGATTGGCTTGGCGGGGACCTATTGGGGGGTTGTTCTGGCCCATGCGGCTTTGGGGATTCCCTTTGTCATCATCACTGTGACGGCAACGCTTGTGGGCTTTGACCACTCGCTGACCCGCGCGGCGGCAAACATGGGCGCCGATCCGGTTACCACCTTCTTTAAGGTCCAGATGCCCTTGATTCTTCCAGGTGTGATCTCGGGTGGCCTGTTCGCCTTTATCACCTCGTTTGACGAAGTGGTGGTGGTGATCTTTGTCGGCTCGGCCAAGCAACAAACCCTGCCGTGGCAGATGTTTATTGGCCTGCGTGAGCAGATCAGCCCAACCATTCTTGCGGTTGCGACGATCCTCGTGGTGATCTCGATTGCCCTACTTGCAACAGTAGAAATGCTGCGTCGCCGGTCCGAGCGCCTGCGTGGAATGAGCCCAGGCTGACGGCCTAAATCGCATATGATTTTAATGAAAAAGGAAGCCGCAGGCCTGAATGGGTCTGCGGTTTTCACGTTTTAGAAAGGGATAGACGTGATGTTGCTGGGGACTAGGCATACTTGTGTTCGAGGACCCCATGACCGAACTGAACCCGCAGTTTATTGCAGAGGCGAGCAATTCGACCTCTGAAGCTTTGTTTCATCTGTCCGAGCTGTTTTATTCCCGAACCGATGAACGCGGCGTCATCGAGGCGGGCAATAGCGTGTTCCAACGCGTAGCGGGCCATGACTGGGACGATCTGATTGGCGCGCCGCATAAGATCATTCGACACTCGGATATGCCCAAAGGTGTGTTCCAACTGATGTGGGATACGCTGAAAGAAGGACACCCCATAGGAGCCTATGTAAAGAACCGCCGCAAGGATGGCCGATATTACTGGGTTTACGCTCTGGTTGCGCCGGTTGACGGGGGATATGTCTCAACCCGGATGAAGCCAACGTCCGAGCTGCATCAGAAAGTGATCGAAGTTTACAAAGAGCTTCTGCAGGAAGAGCAGAATGGCCTGAACCCGAAGGCCAGCGCTGAGCGTCTTCTGGAAATGCTCAAAGGTCTGGGCTTTGCGAGCTATGCGGCCTTCCAGGCCACAGCGATCGCATCAGAGGTCGAAAGCCGCGCCCGCCAGCTTGGTCGTCCGATCGACCAGCTTCAGAAACGGTTCCTCGATATGTCCCGCGCGATTGCGCAGGTGCAGGTCGAGACCAGTGAAATGACCGAGGCCTTTAAGGCGATCCGCACCGTTCCAATGAACATGCGTATCATTGCGTCGCGTCTGGAAAATGCCGGCGGCCCGATCAGTGCGATTTCGGTGAACTACAGTCAGATGCTTGAAGAGATGTCGACCTGGGTCACCACCTTTGTTGATGGCGATGCCTGTGTATTTGCCCGCATCCGCGATGCCATTCTTGAGGGCCAGTTCCTCGGTTTTGCGACGGCCATTGAGCAGGAGATGATCGAAGTGTTCCAGTCCGTTGATGCAAGCTATCCGGATGAAATCAGTCTCGCCGACGAAGCGGCTCAGCTTGATGAGATGCGCAAGCAGTTCAAAAAACACACATCGGAATCGCTCAATAGCGTTGAATCCGAGGCCAAGCGCTTTGGTCGCAGTGTGCTCGACATGAAGCGCTATGTGACCGGCCTCAGCTCGACCCGCATGATGTGTAAGATTGAGAGCGCTTCGCTGTCCAGCTCGGGCTCGGCCCTGTCGGGCATCGTGGATCAGCTGGATGACTGCCAGAATGAGATCGAACAGCGGTTGGCCCGTGTGGTCGAGCTGAACGCGGTTATTCAGGGCAACACCTCGATGTTGCGCTCGCTTATTTGATTAGACCACCAGTCTAAATAGAAACGCCCCGATCTGTGAAACAGACGGGGCGTTTCGCGTATGGAGGGGGCGATAGTGACGCCCCCAGTGATCTTAGCTACGGACCAGTTTTTCATAGCTTTCTGCGATGTCGCGAGTCAGCGCACCAACTTCAAATGTATAATCGCCAATCTGGCCCACAGGTGTGACCTCGGCGGCGGTGCCGGTGAGCCAGCATTGTTCAAAGCTTTCCAGCTCCTCTGGCATGATGTGGCGTTCATGGACGGTGATGCCTTTTTCATTCAGCATTTTCAGAACCGTCTGACGGGTCAGGCCATTCAGGAAACAATCGGCCAGCGGGGTATGCACCTCACCATCTTTCACGAAGAAGATGTTTGCTCCGGTGGCCTCGGCGACATAGCCGCGATAGTCCATGAACAACGCGTCGGAACAGCCTTTCGCCTCAGCAATGTGCTTGGAGGTGGTGCAGATCATGTAGAGGCCTGCAGCCTTGGCGTGCACAGGAATCGTTTCCGGGGAAGGGCGCTTCCACTTTGCAATGTCGAGCTTGGCGCCTTGCATTTTGGCGTCGCCGTAGTAGTTGCCCCATTCCCAGGCTGCGATGGCAAGGCGGACAGGGTTTTTCGCCGACGCGACACCCATATCTTCACCAGCGCCACGCCAAGCCAGCGCGCGTACATAGGCGTTGGTCAAGCCGTTGACTTCCAAAACCTGCTTTTTGGCGGCTTCGATTTCGTCCACGGAAAAGGGGATCTGGAAATCAAGCTCACCTGCCGAAAAATGCAGGCGTTCGGAATGTTCGCGTGACAGAAAAATCTTGCCATTGTAGGCGCGTTCGCCTTCGAAAACCGAGCTGGCGTAATGCAGGCCATGGGTCAGGATATGCACATTGGCATCCCGCCATTCGACCAGTTTACCATCCAGCCAGATTTTGCCGTCGCGGTCATCGTATGCTGCGCTCGCCATTGTGTCTCTCCCAACTGGCTCGTTTTGTCGAATGTTGCGCTGGTTGCGTCCGCTTCGGACATAAAATTGCGCAAAATGTGAGATTCGCTACCAGTTGCGACTTGGAATGTCAATAAGGCTGACTTAAACTGGGGGGAGACGTGAAAGAAAGAGACGTGATGAGTGAGGCAAAACCCCCAAGCGGCGAAGCGCTTTTGTTCCTGACAGACGATCAGCTCCGACAAGGTGCCGAGGCGATGTTCTTTGCGTACCGCGGATTCACGGCAGATCCCGACCGCATTTTGGCGGGCCTGAGTTACGGCCGGGCGCATCACAGGGCGCTGCATTTTATTCACACGGCGCCGGGCACGACGGTCAATAACCTCCTGACAGTTTTGGGTGTGACAAAACAATCGCTCAATCGCGTGTTGCGCACTTTGATTGAGGATGGTTTGGTAGAAAGCCGGGTTGGGCGTAACGATCGACGTGAACGGCATTTGTTTCTGACCGAAGCAGGGACCGGGCTTGAGCGGGAATTGTCTGACGCGCAACGGGCGCGCATGCGTGCCGCGTATAAGCAGGCGGGTCCTGAGGCAGTTGCCGGGTTCCGGAGAGTGTTGGAAGCAATGATGGATCCGGAGCTGCGCCGGCAATATCAGAGACTGAGAGAGGGGCAGTGATGGCGGATCCTGACGCTCATTTGCTCGTTGTAGATGACGACGAACGCATTCGGACACTTTTGCAGAAATTCCTGATCCGGAACGGGTTTCTGGTCAGCGGCGCACGGGATGCTGCACATGCGCGCCGTATCCTGGGGGGATTGGATTTCGATCTGATTGTCCTTGACGTGATGATGCCCGGCGAAGACGGCATCAGCCTGACACGCAGTTTGCGGGAAACCAGTCAGACACCGATCTTGTTGCTAACCGCGAAATCCGAAACGGAAGATCGCATTCAGGGGTTAGAGGCTGGTGCGGATGATTATCTTGCCAAACCCTTTGAGCCCAAAGAGCTGTTGCTTCGGATCAATGCCATCTTGCGGCGGATGCCGGAAAGCCGCGCGGAAGCTGCGGCGCCCAAGCTGCTGACGCTGGGGCCAATCCGGTATGACATTGAACGGGGCGAGTTGTGGCGTGGCGAAGATATGATTCGTCTGACCGCGACGGAAAGCCAGTTGATGAAGATTTTCTCGGCCAAACCGGGGGAGGCCCTAAGCCGGGCCAATCTGGTGGAAGAGCTGGGGCGTGACAAAGGACAGGCGCAGGAGCGCGCGGTCGATGTTCAGATCACGCGTTTGCGGCGCAAGCTTGAGACCGACCCAAAGCAACCGCGTTATCTTCAAACGGTCCGTGGGGCCGGTTATATGCTTGCGCCGGATTGATCGGCGCAGTTTCCCCTGATGATCAAATGAAGTAAGGAACCGCGCGATGACCACGGCTTTGATCACCCATGCCGAGTGTCTTGATCATGTCACGCCCGAAGGACACCCAGAGCGCGTGGCGCGTCTTGAACATGTCTTGCACGCCTTGGCCGGTCTGGACCTGATCCGCGAGACCGCACCCCAAGGTCGCAATGAGGACATCCTGCGAGTGCATCCTCAGGCCCATCTCGACCACATCCGCAAGACCGCTCCGATCGAAGGGCGGGCCAAGCTTGATGCGGAAACTTGGATGTCGGTCGGATCGCTCAATGCGGCCTACCGTGCCGTGGGCGCTGTGACGCGTGGGGTCGATATGGTCATGGGAGGCGAGGCGCAAAACGTTTTTTGTGCCATTCGACCGCCGGGGCATCATGCCGAGGCTGAAACACCAATGGGGTTTTGTCTGTTTGGCAATGCGGCCATTGCAGCAAAATATGCACTGGATCATCACGGGTTAAAGCGCGTTGCGATCGTGGATTTTGATGTGCACCACGGCAATGGCACACAGGATCTGTTGTGGGATGAGGCGCGGGTTCTGACCGTGACCAGCCAACAGATGCCGCTATGGCCTGGCAGTGGTGGTCGCAATGAGCAGGGCAGCCATGGTCAGGTGGTGAATGTGCCGCTGGAACCGGACAGCGGTGGGGCGGAAATGCGCGCCGCCTACGAAAAGTATGTGTTTCCCAGACTGCGTAAGTTCGAACCGCAATTGGTTGTCATCTCAGCGGGGTTTGATGCCCATAGGGATGATCCGCTGGCCAACCTGAATTGGGTCGAAGACGACTTCCGCTGGATCACCCGTCAACTCTGCGCGATTGCGGATGAAACCGCAGAGGGTCGCGTGGTCTCGACTTTGGAAGGCGGGTATGATCTTCAGGCGCTGGCAGCGTCAACCAAGGCGCATGTAGAGGCGTTGCAGGAGGCCGGGAAATGAGCGAGATCGCAGTCGAAGAGATGAGCTTTGAGCAGGCTATGGCCGAGCTTGAGCAGGTGGTGGGCCAGCTGGAGCGTGGCGACGTCGCGCTTGAGGATTCCATCAAGCTGTATGAGCGCGGTGCCAAGTTGAAAAAACGCTGCGAAGCCAAGCTGAAAGAAGCGGAAGAAAAAGTGGCGGCCATCACCTTGGACGGTGAAGGCAATCCCGCAGGATTGAAGCCTGTCGAAGGTCTCTAAATGGGCTTCAAGGACGATCTGCTGCGCGTATCAGCCGAGACGCAGGCCCATCTGACCTCGGTCTTGGCGGGACATCCCGCTGTGCCGGTGGTTGAGGCCATGGGCTATGCCACGGCTGGGGGCAAAGGGCTGCGCGCCTATCTGGTGATGGCCGGGGCCGAGATGCATGATGTGCCGCGCAATCGTGCCATTTGGCCCGCGGCGGCCATTGAGGCCGTGCATGCCTATTCGCTGGTGCATGATGACCTGCCCTGCATGGACGATGACGACCTGCGCCGGGGCGAGCCGACCGTTCACAAAAAATGGGATGAGGCCACTGCCGTTCTGGCGGGAGATGCGTTGCAGACCCTTGGCTTTGAGATGCTTGTGCGTCCCGAGTGCCACCCAGAACCCGCTGTGCGGGCTGATCTGGCGCTGAGCATGGCGCGGGCCGCTGGGGCGCGGGGCATGGTCTATGGTCAGGCACTGGATATGGCGGCGGAGACCGCAGAAACGCCGCTGACCCTTGAACAGATCACAGCCTTGCAGGCCGGGAAAACTGGTGCGTTGATCCAATGGTCGGCCGAAGCGGGTGCGCGTCTGGCTCAGGCCGATCCGTCGGCCCTGGGCACCTATGCCAATGCTCTGGGTTTGGCGTTTCAGATTGCCGATGATATCCTTGATGTAGAAGGGGATGCGGCAACTGTGGGCAAGGCCGTGGGCAAAGACGCCGATCGCGGAAAAGCCACCTTTGTCAGCCTTTTGGGGCTGGACGGGGCAAAGCGCCGCGCCGCAGACCTGATGCAAGAGGCCTGCGACGCCCTAGATATGTATGGTAACAAAGCTGATCGCTTGCGAGAGGCCGCGCGCTTCGTTATTTCGCGCAACAAATAGCCGGAGCCCCCGGGAGGACCAATGTCAGACAGGCCGCAAACCCCGCTGTTGGATCGGGTGCAGACCCCATCGGATTTGAAGCAGTTCTCGGACGCCGAGCTTGAGCGTCTGGCGCATGAGCTGCGCATGGACACCATCGCAACCGTGTCTCAGACCGGGGGTCACCTAGGGGCGGGTCTTGGCGTTGTCGAACTGACCGTGGCGCTGCACGCGGTGTTTGATGCGCCGCGCGACAAGATCATCTGGGACGTGTCGCATCAGTGTTATCCGCATAAAATCCTGACCGGGCGTCGGGATCGGATGCTGAGCCTGCGCCAGAAAGATGGGCTGTCCGGCTTCACCAAACGCAGCGAAAGCCCCTATGATCCCTTCGGGGCGGCGCATAGTTCGACCTCGATTTCCGCCGCCTTGGGATTTGCCGTTGCGCGGGATCTGGGTGGGGCCTGTGACACCGGACATGGTGATGCCATTGCGGTGATCGGTGACGGCTCGATGAGCGCGGGCATGGCCTTTGAGGCGATGAACAATGCGGGCCATCTGGGCAAGCGCATGATTGTTATCCTCAATGACAACGAGATGTCGATTGCCCCGCCTACGGGTGCTCTGTCGAACTATCTCAGCCGGTTGTATGCCGAGGCACCTTTTCAGGATTTCAAAGCTGCCGCCAAAGGCGCGGTGAGCCTGCTGCCCGAACCCTTCCGCGAGGGTGCAAAGCGCGCCAAGGAAATGCTTAAGGGCATGACCGTGGGTGGGACACTGTTTGAAGAGCTGGGCTTTTCCTATCTTGGTCCGATTGATGGCCATGACCTGAGCCAGCTTCTGCCTGTGCTGCGTACAGTGCGGCAGCGGGCCACCGGGCCCATCCTGATCCATGCCTTGACAAAAAAGGGCAAAGGCTATGAACACGCCGAGTTTGCCCCGGACAAAGGGCATGCGCGGGCCAAGTTCGATATGGTCACCGGCAAACAGAAAAAGGCGCCCTCCAACGCACCAAGCTATACCCGTGTCTTTGCCGACAGTTTGCTGGAAGAGGCGGCGGAGGACGCGCAGATCTGTGCGGTGACAGCTGCGATGCCCGATGGGACAGGGCTTGATCTCTTTGCTGAGCGCTATCCCAGCCGGTGTTTTGACGTGGGCATCGCGGAACAGCACGGCGTGACCTTTGCTGCCGGGCTTGCGGCGGGGGGGATGAAACCCTTCTGTGCCATGTATTCGACCTTCCTCCAGCGCGGCTATGATCAGGTTGTGCATGATGTGGCGATCCAACGCTTGCCCGTGCGCTTTGCCATTGACCGTGCGGGATTGGTGGGCGCCGATGGGGCGACCCATGCTGGGTCTTTCGATGTGGCCTATCTGGCGAACCTGCCCGGCATCGTGGTGATGGCGGCTGCGGATGAGGCCGAGTTGAAACATATGGTGGCCACGGCGGCGGCCTATGATGACGGTCCCATTGCCTTCCGCTATCCGCGTGGTGAAGGTGAAGGCGTTGAGATGCCTGCACGGGGTGAACCGCTTGAGATTGGCAAAGGCCGGATGATCCGCGAGGGCAACCGAGTTGCGATCCTGAGTTTTGGCACCCGTTTGGGCGAGGTTCTGAAAGCCTGCGAAGCGCTTGAAGCGCGCGGTGTCTCTCCCACTGTGGCCGACGCCCGTTTTGCCAAACCACTGGACCGGGATTTGATCCTGAAACTGGCGGCAGAGCATGAGGCGCTGATTTGTATCGAAGAGGGTGCTGTTGGCGGGTTTGGCAGCCATGTGGCCCAGCTTCTGGCGGAAGAGGGCGTGTTTGACACCGGGATCAAATACCGGTCGATGGTTCTGCCCGATATCTTTATCGATCAGGCCAATCCAAAAGACATGTATGCCGTCGCAGCGATGAACGCGCCGGACATCGAGGCCAAGGTTTTGGATGTGCTGGGTGTTGAGGTGCTGGACAAGCGCGCGTAACGCGCGCTGTCCGCCTTAAAAAATACCAGTCCAGAAAAAGAACACGGCGGTCACCAAGAGGCCCAGCCAAAGATAACCTGCGAGCAGGAACAGGCCTTCGCGCAGCGTCAGGCCAGCGGCGATCAGGGTCATGCCCACTGCAATAATGGTGGTCGACATCGGAACCAGTGAAAGTGGCGGCCATGTCAGGGCCGCGCAGGTGATCACGGCATAGCCGATGTCCGCAAAGGGGCGATAGGCCAGAATACGCAGGGCGCCGCTACGGCGACGGTCAAGCCAGCGGGCACTGCCGCCCAGCCAGTCCAACGCTTTGTTCAAAGCCGAGGCTTTGACCCGACGCTGCATCAGAAAACGCGGCAACCAGAGGGATTTGCGGCCCATGATGGCCTGCACAGCGGTCAAGACGATCACAATCGACAGCAGAGCCGGAAGAAAAGGGATCGACGACAGGGGCGACACCATCAGCACGCCGATCACCAAAAGCAGCGCGGGAAAGCTCTGGGTGCCGATGCGCGCCATCACGTCCTCGAGGGACAAGGCCTCGACACCGGGTTTGGCGCGGATCCGGTCTAGCAGATCCACCATGCCTTTGACTTCGCCTGGGACGCTCATTCGTCTGCCGTTTCCTGCGCCAAGAGCGCCTTGAGGCCAACCCGGTAATCCGGATACTTCAGCTCGATCCCCAACTCCTCTTTCAGGCGTTTGTTCGAGACACGTTTGTTCTCCGAATAGAAACTGCGCGCCATTGGGGTCATCTCGACCTCTTCGATGGGCACGGCCGGAGGGACAGGCAGGTTCAAAAGCTCGGCGGCGAGCTGGATCACATCTTGAGGCGGGGCAGGTTCATCATCACAGACGTTAAAGATGTCGCCGGGTTCGGGCATCAACATTGAAGTGTGCAGAACCTGCGCGATGTCTTCGACGTGGATACGGGAAAACACCTGATCGGGTTTGATGATTCGGCGGGCGGTGCCATTGCGCACTTTGGCAAAGGGGCCGCGTCCGGGGCCGTAGATGCCCGCAAGGCGGAAAATATGCAGCGGCAGATCCGGGATCGCCTGCCATGCCTGCTCCGCGCTCAGGCGTGTTTGGCCGCGTTTGGTGCTGGGGCGCAGCTCACAGTCTTCATCAATCCAGGCGCCGTCCTGATCGCCGTAGACACCGGTTGTAGAGAGATAGCCGACCCATTCGAGATCTTTTGCGCGTTCCGCCAGTGCGGGGCCGATGGCCTCTAGGCTGGGGTCGGCTGCATCTTTTGGGCCCGCGGACACCAGAACGTGGCTGGCCTGAGACAGTGCAAATTTAAGCACATCCGGGCGCCACGGCACGGGTGTGATGCCCTGTTCCGCCAAAGCAGAACAGCCCTCGGGAGTTCTGGCGGTTCCAAGGATCTGCCAGCCCGTTGGCAAAAGGCGATCTGCGAGGGCCGTGGCGCAGTAGCCATGGCCGAGGGTCAAGAGTGTACCTGTCATAGGGCTATAGGTGGCCTGTGTTGTGCCCGGATGCAAGTCGGCGAAAGCAGGCCGATGCAAAACTATCTGCATCACGCGGAGGATGAGGCTTGTTAGGGTGACACAGCACAGGAGATTGGTGATGTGGACACGGCGTTTATTTTGTCTGGGTGGGCTTTCAGTGTTCGCCGCCTGTGGTGGTGGCGATCCCGAACCCGTTGCGCGCGTTGAGGTGGGAGAGCCTCCGCTTTACCCAAATGAAACACCGGAGTTGCGGCGGCTGATCAACACCTGGGCGGATCACTATGAATTGCCACGCTCTTTGGTGCACCGGCTTGCCATTCGCGAGAGCACACATCGTCCCTGGGCGCGGAATGGGCCGTATTGGGGGTTGCTCCAGATCCTGCCACAGACGGCGCGCACCATGGGGCATCGGGGGGCACCAGAAACCCTGCTGGATGCAGCGACCAATCTTGAGTTTGGTCTGAAATACCTGCGCGGGGCTTGGATTGTCGCCGAAGGCGACCCGGATGCGGCCATCATGTGGTACGCACGAGGATATTATTATGAGGCCAAGCGCAAAGGGTTGTTACAAGAAACGGGGCTGAAATCTTGAAATGCGGTGCTAAACTGGACGTATGCAGGATCTAGATAGCGCCTATAACCTTGATGGACCGGATGAGAATCGGGAACTCTATGCCGCTTGGGCCAAGAGCTATGACGATGATTTCGCCCGTGAAATGGACTATCGGTTGCCGGATCTTGTGGCGCAGCGTTTTGTGCACGCAGGCGGAGTAGGTCCGGTTCTTGATCTCGGCGCGGGAACGGGGCTTTGCGGAGCGGCGCTGGTAAACCTTGGTGTTGTTGGCATCGATGGGACGGATATCTCAGAAGAAATGCTGGAGGTCGCCCAAGACAAACAGGTGTATGACAGCCTGTTTTGGGGGGATGTTCTTGCGCGGTTGCCTGTTGATGCCGGGCGGTACGGCGGGGCGGTCAGCTCGGGCACCTTTACCCATGGCCATGTCGGACCTTCTGCACTGACCGAAGTGCTGCGTGTGCTGGAACATGGCGGGTTGGCTGTGATCTCGGTCAATGCGAAACACTGGCACAATATGGCATTTCAGGCGGTGTTTGATGAGCTTGGTACGCAGGTGCAGGATCTCAAAATTATCGAGCAACCGATCTACGGAGCCGCGGCTGATGGCGCACATGCGCAGGATATGGCTTTGATCGTGTCGTTCCGCAAACGTTAAAGCGGGCGCGACGGCACCCAGGCATAACCATCCGGACAGAGAAGATAGGTTTCGCGCAGCCCATGTGGTTTATCCGTTGGGGGCTGAAGAAGGGTCATGCCAAAGGCTTCGGCACGTGCGGCGGCCAGATCAGGATCCGTTTCATAAAGACGTAGCTCACAGCCTGCTCCTCGCGGTGGGTTTTCTGGCAATAGCCCCTGATAGGGATTGGCATGATAGGTGCCGTCGGAATGCAGCTGAAACATCGCTGTCCCATAGCGCATGATGGCAAAATCCGCGCTGACCCGAAAGGCTGTCATGTCAAAGACCTGTGTCAGCATTTCGACCTGCGCCACGATATCCCGCACCAAGAGATTGACGCCCAGCCCGGTCAGGCTGGCTCCAAAATCGCTAGCGCTCACATTTTCATAGTCCATGGGCTCTCCTGATGCTCTCATCAGGTTGAACACCGGTCGATAAACTGTCAACGTCTCGACCAAAAGGATGGAGACCTCATGCAGGACCAGCTTGAAGAACTAGAAATTGTGACACCAAGCAGCCCCGAGGCCGAGAGCTTTTCTGATCCCGCGAAGGCGGTTGATCGTTTGTGCGCGCTGTATGACACCGCAGCAGAGTTTTTGCGCGATACTTTTATGACCGCGATGGTCAAAGGGCACCCCGGGGTGCGGTGTCGGGCGTTTTACCCTGAAATCCGCATCACCACGACAAGTTTTGCAAAAATCGACAGTCGCCTGAGCTTTGGACATGTGACGTCGCCGGGCACCTATGCCGCGACGGTGACCCGCCCGAAAATGTTTCGCCATTACCTGATGCAGCAGATCGAGCTGTTGATTGGCAACCATGGGGTTAAAATCCAGATTGGTTTGTCGGACACGCCAATGCCGGTGCATTTCGCGGTGGCCAACTTCCCCGACATCACCGTGCCTCAGGATGGGGCAGGTGAATTCGTTCTGCGGGATGTCTTTGATGTGCCCGATCTGGAAACCACCAATGATGATATCGTCAATGGTGTGGTGGATCCCGGTCCGGGTGAGCCTTTGCCACTGGCTCCGTTTACCGCGCAGCGGATTGATTATTCTCTGGCCCGTCTGGCGCATTACACCGCCACTGACCCGGGGCACTTTCAGAACCACGTGTTGTTCACCAACTACCAGTTTTACGTGTCCGAGTTCGAAGCCTATGCGCGGGAACAGCTGGCGCAGGCGGACAGTGGGTACACAAGCTTTGTCAGCACCGGCAACGCCGAGATCACCACAGCAGATGGGGTGTTGGAGGATCCAGGCCGAATGCCGCAAATGCCGACCTATCATCTCAAACGCCCCAACGGCAGCGGGATCACCTTGGTCAACATTGGTGTGGGTCCGTCGAATGCGAAAACTGCAACTGACCACATCGCCGTTTTGCGGCCACATGCCTGGCTGATGGTGGGGCATTGCGCCGGATTGCGGAATTCGCAGAGCCTTGGGGATTTTGTTCTGGCCCACGCCTATCTGCGTGAGGACAAGGTTCTTGATGATGATCTGCCGGTCTGGGTGCCTGTGCCCGCCTTGGCAGAAATTCAGGTGGCGCTGGAAGAGGCCGTTGCGGCGGAAACCGCTCTGGATGGCTATGACCTGAAACGCATCATGCGGACGGGCACGGTAGCCACCGTGGATAACCGGAACTGGGAACTGCGTGAGCATTCTGGCCCGGTTCAGAGGTTGTCTCAGTCGCGGGCTGTGGCCTTGGATATGGAATCCGCGACCATTGCCGCAAATGGTTTCCGCTTCCGCGTGCCCTATGGCACTTTGCTCTGTGTTTCGGACAAACCGCTGCATGGTGAGCTTAAGCTTCCAGGTATGGCGTCGGATTTCTATAAGACGCAGGTCTCTCGCCATTTACGCATCGGGATTCGAGCTATGGAAAAGCTGCGTGGCATGCCTTTGGAGCGCATTCATAGCCGGAAACTGCGCTCGTTTGAGGAAACGGCCTTTTTATAAGGCGAAAATCAGCCAATTTAGGCACAGATTTTGAACCGATTGGTCCACTAATCATTGTGTTTTGCCGCTATATCCGGTTTTATCTCGGCCGATAGACCCAACAAGTGGGCAGTTAAGGAGACCATAAAAAATGGCGAAGCCGATGACCAAGACCCAGCTGGTGGCAGCACTGGCGGAAAAAATGGAAGCGGACAAAAAGGCCGCTGGCGTTGCACTGGACGCACTGGTTGAGATCATCACCTCCGAAGTCTCGGAAGGTGGTGCTGTGACTCTGCCCGGTGTTGGCAAGATCTACTGCCGTGAACGCCCCGAGCGCATGGTGCGTAACCCTGCCACCGGTGAGCAGTTCAAAAAAGAAGCTGACAAGCAGGTTAAGATGACCATTGCGAAGGCGCTGAAAGACAGCGTGAACGGCTAAATTGGTCTTTGGGTATCTGGTGTAAAGGGTCGCTTTTGCGGCCCTTGTTTTTTGGCGCTGCAAGCCCCAGTCACGCCAGTCCCGACTGTTTTCAGCTGAGCTGAAAAGAAAACAGCCGCTCCGAAGGGGGCGGCTGTTTCTGATTTTATTCTGTGGTCGCGTTTACGCGAAGACACGTCCCAGAGCGCCATCTACAGCGGTGACGATTTCGTCAATGTCGTCTTTTGAGGCGATCAGAGCGGGTGAGAAGCACAGGGTGTTGTTGTAGCCAGGCAGCGAACGGTTGGTCGCGCCGATGATCACACCTTGGCCCATACAATCACCGACAACGGCCTGAACAAGTTTTTCGTCCATTGGCGTGCGTGCCTCAAGATCGCTGACAAGCTCGGCACCAAGGAACAGACCTTTGCCGCGGACCTGACCGATGACTTTGTGCTTGTCCTGAAGCTCGCCCAGACGCTCAAGCATGTAGCCGCCCATTGCGGTACAGTTCGCCAGAAGACCTTCGTCTTCGATGATGCGCATGTTCTCGAGCGCAGCCGCTGGGCCAGCGGTACAGCCACCAAAGGTCGAGATGTCGCGGAAGTAGTTCAGCGGATCATCTGTGTTGTCTTTGAACATTTCAAAGACTTCTTCGGTTGTGGTCAGGCAGGCAATGGCCGCATAGCCCGAGGCCACACCTTTGGCCATGGTGACGAAGTCAGGTTTGATGCCGTAGTGCTGATAGCCAAACCATTCGCCTGTCCGGCCAACGCCGCAGACAACTTCGTCGATGTGCAGCAGGATTTCGTACTTGGTGCAGATTTCCTGAATGCGCTGCCAGTAGCCTTCGGGCGGGGTGATGACACCACCACCTGCGGTTACGGGCTCAAGGCAGAGTGCGCCGATTGTATCGGGGCCTTCCTGCAAGATGACCTGTTCGATCTGATCCGCAGCCCATTCGCCATAGTTCTCAACCGGTGCGCCTTGTTCGGCGGCACGGTATTCAAGGCAGTGGGGGACACGGACAAAGCCCGGCGTGTAGGGGCCGTACTGGGCGCCACGTTCGTCCTGACCACCTGCCGAGAGACAGGCAATGGTGGTGCCGTGATAGTCGCGATCACGGTAAAGGATCTTGTGCTTTTTGCCGCCGTATTTCTTGTGCGCGATCTGGCGCACCATCTTAAAGGCCTTCTCGTTCGCTTCCGATCCCGAGTTGCAATAATAGAGACGGGTTTGCCCGGGCATCTTTTCCAGGAGCTTCTCGGCGAAGAGAGAGCCGGGAATCGAACCAGCGGAGCCTGCGAAATAGGGCAGCTTCAGGATCTGGTCGTGAACCGCCTTGGCAATAGATTCGCGGCCGTAGCCAACGTTGACTGTCCAGACGCCGCCGGACACAGCATCAAGATGCTCTTTGCCCTTTTGGTCCCAGACCCGCATGCCTTTGCCTTCGATGATGATCCGGGGATCATTTGTTTCCAAAGGCTTATGTTGTGTAAGGTGATGCCAGATATGCTTGCGGTCGGTTTCGACCACGTGGCTCAGATCATTCTGCGAAAGAGTGCCGTCCATTGGCTATGTCTCCCTATAACTTCGTGATGCGGTACTTGACCGGACTTTTTGTACAAGAGCCGGAATTTCAGGCGCTCAATAGGGCCAAGTCTGTGTGGGATGTAAGGCCAGAAATTTGTTTGAATCAATGGTAAAAAAATATGATCAAAAATAAAATCCATTAAGTATCAGAGCGATAGGGCAAAAGCGACAGAATTGGCGCTTTCGGTTTATGAAACTGGACTTAGAGGTTCCCTCGAAAAAGCATTGATCCGATACGCTTTTTCCGGTCGGATCATAACTGAGCGCTGAAAACAGTGCCGGCCATTGCAACACCAGGTGACGCAATTGGAACTGCGGTTCGCAAAGAACCGCGATCAACATGGGAGAATATATATGACACTTAAATCTTGCCTAATGGGTGCGGCGGCCGGTCTGGCTCTGCTCAGCGGAACACAAGCGGCACAGGCAGAGGGTGAAATCACCGTCGCCTATTTCCTTGAGTGGCCGATGCCGTTCCAGTTCGCAAAAGCACAAGGTGCTTATGAAGAAGCGCTGGGCATGAAGGTCAACTGGGTCAGCTTCGACACAGGCACCGCGATGTCCGCAGCCATGGCTTCGGGCGATGTTCAGCTGGCTGTGAGCCAAGGGGTTCCACCCTTCGTTGTTGCCGCAAGCGCCGGTCAGGATCTTCAGGTTCTGGATGTCGCGGTAAGCTATGCTGAGAACGACAACTGTGTTGTGAACGCAAACCTTGAGATCGACAAGGAATCAGCGGGTGAGCTGACCGGTAAGAAAGTGGCTGTGCCGCTGGGTACCGCTGCGCACTTCGGTTTCCTCAAGCAGATGAGCCACTTTGGTGTAGATCTTGCCTCGCTTGACGTTGTTGACATGGCGCCCCCAGATGGTGCGGCGGCTCTGGCTCAGGGTTCGGTCGACATGGCCTGTGGCTGGGGTGGTTCGCTGCGCCGCATGAAAGAGCACGGCAACGTACTTCTGACCGGTGCGGAAAAAGAAGCGCTCGGCATTCTGGTGTTTGACGTGACTTCGGGTCCGGCATCCTGGGTTGCAGAAAACTCGGACACCGTTGCGACCTTCCTTGAAGTGACCGCAAATGCCAACGCGATGTGGGCGGATGATGCCAACCACGCGAAAATGCTGCCTGTGATTGCGGCAGACGCTGGCATGGACGAGGACGCGACTGCAGCCACCATGGCGACTTTCTCGTTCCCATCGGTTGAAGACCAGCTGAGCGAGAAATGGCTCGGTGGTGGGGCGCAGGACTTCATGAAAGGTGTCGCAGACGTCTTTGTCGAAGCCGGTTCCATCGATGCGGCGCAAGCCAGCTATGCGGACAACGTCAATGCAAGCCCCTTGGGCGAAGCAGGCGAATAATATCTTCTAAATTTCCCGAAGCGGCCTAACCGCTTCGGGACCATCCCTTTGGGTATCCTGCAAGCGGCGTGTTTCGCTTGCAAACACCCTCCTTTTCCCCAGGAGACTGTACGCGATGAGCGGACTCTCAATTGAAAATCTGTCTATGCGCTTTGACCTGCCCAATGGCAGTTCCGTACAGGCGCTTAAGGACGTGTCGCTTCAGTTGGCTGAAGGCGAACTACTTAGTGTGTTGGGGCCATCTGGCTGCGGTAAAACCACACTTCTCAATATTGCAGCCGGGTTTCTTGCCCCCACAGAGGGCCAGCTCGTGCTGAATGGTCATCAGGTCACTGGGCCGGATGCGGAACGGGGCATGGTGTTCCAGAAAGGCGCGTTGTTCGAATGGATGAGCGTCCGCGACAACGTGAGCTTTGGACCACGCATGGCCGGAAAGCGCGAGGCAGATTGGGGCGAAGAGGTTGACCATCTGCTTGAAATCGTGGGGCTGCAGGACTTCAAGGAAAAGGCGATTTACGAATTGTCTGGCGGAATGCAACAGCGTGTGGCCTTGGCCCGCTGTCTTGCCAACCACCCCGACGTCATTTTGATGGACGAACCGCTGGGCGCGCTGGATGCGCTGACCCGCGAGAAGATGCAGAGCCTTGTGCTCAAGCTTTGGAAAGAAACCGGAAAAACCATCATCTTGATCACCCACTCGGTGGAAGAGGCGCTTTTGCTTGGCGAACGTCTTGTGGTTATGGCCCCGCGTCCGGGACGTATTCATAAAGAATATCGTCTGCCCTTTGCCGATCTTGGCGTGGGTCAAGATTTGCGAGAGGTCAAGAAACATCCTGAATTCGCAGAACGGCGCGAGGAAATCCTCGGCATGATCTGGGATATGGAAGAAGAAATTATGGGTCGTTCGGAGGAATCGGCATGAGCGCGCTAATTGTCCTTCTGATCTATGTTGGGATCTTTGTCGGATCCTTTTTCCTGGTGAAACTGGCTGTGCAGAGCGCAACCAATGATTTCACCTCCCTGAAAACCGTTACCTTTGGTGATGAAAGCGCTGTGCGTCCCAACCGGATCGCGAGTGTGGTCTCGATTGCCAGCATCTTTGTGTTGTGGGGCGCCTTTACCGGGTCGAGCCTGCTGCCGGGGTTCTTGCATGCACCGGGTCCGTTTATCGGTGACGCGACCTTTACCTACACGGCAGAAGCTGATGGTCAGGCGGCGGATGATGCCACAGTTTCTGTACGTGTGTTCGAAGTTGGGACCGATGCGGAAGACCCCACCGTCGAAGCCGGGGATGGCTGGGCCAAAAACGATGCGGCCACCATTGGCGCATGGCGCTCGGGTCTGATCCGCGTCGACAAAAATGACGAATTTGGCCGCAAGGAAGGTCATCGTATCGTTGCCGTAAACGGCGAAGCGATCGCACCGGGTGGGTCAGTTGAGACCGAATTTGGCCGGGTGGGCATGTCGCAAAAAGGAACGCTAAACTTTGTGCCGAACAAGGGATGGCAGATGGAGCCGATCTGGCTTCCCGCGCCCGAAGCGGTTGTGTCACGTATCGGATCGATTGCAGCGGAAGGATATCGTGGGTCGACCCTATGGGAGCACCTTGGTTATTCCCTGTTCCGTGTTGTTGTCGGGTTCTTCTTTGGCGCGCTGGTTGGTATTCCGCTGGGCTATGCCATGGGTCTAAGCAACTGGTTCCGCGGGTGGTTTGATCCGATTGTGGAATTCATGCGCCCGGTTCCTCCTCTGGCCTTGATCCCTCTGGTCATCATTTGGGCGGGCATTGGCGAAACCGGCAAGATCATCCTGCTCTTCCTGGCGGCGCTGTGGATCATGGCAATCGCATCACGGTCCGGGGTGTCGGGTGTGGCGATTTCCAAAGTACATGCGGCCTATTCGCTTGGGGCATCCAAAACCCAGATCATGCGTCACGTGATTGTGCCAAACTCTTTGCCTGAGATCTTCACAGGTGCTCGAGTGGCCATGGGGGTTTGCTGGGGCACTGTTGTTGCGGCGGAACTTGTCGCAGCCGAGCAGGGCGCAGGCATGATGATCATGGTGGCCTCGAAGTTCCAGAACACGGATATCGTGATCATGGGCATCGTCCTAATCGGCATCATCGGCTTTGGCATCGATATCCTGATGCGTATGGCTGAAAAGGCACTGGTGCCCTGGAAAGGCAAAATCTAAGTCCGGCAAAGGACATCGAGCAAGAAAGGGCGGGGATTTTCCCCGCCCTTTTTGTGTCTAACGCGCAGACCCCAGAATCTCTGCATCAACGCGGTCAATTTCGGCTTCGTACCAAGTGAGGGTTTTGTCCGGGTCAGATCGAAAGGCCTTGGCGAACGAGGCCGGGGCCTCGGTACCTTCATCGTAGCGGGTCGACCAGACCATCATGCTGAGCAGCGCAGGCAGGACATCGCGGGCTTTCCGGGTTGGAAAATAGCATACTCTGCTGGCCTTCCGAGGATCGGTCTGCCGGTCAAGCATCTTTGCCTCTTCCAGTTTGGCGAGCCTGTTGGCCAGAATGTTTGTCGAAATCCCCTCGGGCGCGTTCAGAAAATCGCTATAGGTGCGCCGACCCAGCAGCAGCACATCCCGCAGGATCAGGAAACACCACTTGTCGCCGAATATGCCCGCGGCATAGCGGGTCGGGCATCCGTACCATTGGGTGATCTGCGTAGGTTTCATAGGCCTCATATAGAAGCTCGAGATTCATCTTGCAATGTGCAAGTGGAATCGCTACGCAAGATTGCACTTGCAAAATGAAAGAGGATTTGAAAGATGCCATCTCCATTTGTTTGGTTCGACAACATTGGGTCCGCCCGTCAGGAGACAACACGTTTTCTACAAAACGCGTTTGGATGGGCGGATCATGACATTGGTCCAATGACATTTCTGACCGCAGAGGGGCAGGATAAGCCCTTTGCCGCCACCGCAGATGCCATGGAAGGCGTTTCGGGATGGGTGCCGTATTTGGAAGTTGAGGATCTGGTTGAAGCTGTTGCCAATGCCCGCGCGCACGGCGCCGTTATTCTTGCCCAAAACCTGAAAGGCCCGGCTGGCGATGCGAGTTTTATCCGTGATCCAGGCGGCGCTCCGATTGCGTTGTGGAAACGTGCGCCGGGCATGTAGAGGCGGGCATGAAAAAGCTCTTGCTCACTGCGGCGGCCTACATCGTGATTGTCTTTCCACTGGCGGTGCTCTGGCATGCGGGCCTGTTCAAGGAAAGATATGATGCCTTTGGGTACTTTTCAGGTGACCCAAATATCCCTGTTGGATTGCTGTCCATCGTCATCCAAGGCAGTGTTTTGGCCGTCCTCTATCCGCGATTTCAATCTGACGGGGCGGGCTTTGGACGCGCGTTTCAGTTTGCCGGTCTGATGGGGGCGTTTTTCTGGACGTCCCATGTTCTTGGGCTTGTGGCAAAGCACAACGTTCCAAACGCGCTTGGCTTCGTTGTGATGGAAACGGGGTATCTTGTCGGGCAATTCGGGCTGTTCGCCCTTGCGCTCGGCTTGATCTATCAACGCGAGCCGTAATCGTGCCGTAAAGGGTCGAGACAATCGACCCTTTACGCACGTTCAATTCACTCGGTCGGAGTGTCAGAGGCCGCATCTCGTGCGTCAGAGGCTTCTGAACTGAATCCGTCCAACGCTTGCAGAAGCTCAGTAAACTTCTGATCCAGCCAAACCCGACCATTGTCGACAGCAGCCACATAGCTGTCGAGCAGCGGTTGTACCTGCGGCACGGTCTCTGCAATCTGCGCGGCAAAGGCATAGACCCCCGTGGCCGCACCGCCGAGCACGATCATGGTCAGGAAACCTCCGCCAAAGCCGCCCTTTTTCGCAGGTGGCACATCGGCGACGGTCTCGCGTTCCGCACTGTCAATTGCGCGCGGCTGGTTTGAGGCGCGCAGGGTCTGGTTGATCTCATCGACATCTGGAAGCAGATCCCGGCGCGAACTCGCTGCTGCTGCTGCGGCCGCCGCTTCCATGGCGCTGTCCTGCTCGTCTTCGGTGGGACCTCCCGGCTCGT
Source organism: Pelagimonas sp. (assembly GCA_049116335.1). Classification (GTDB taxonomy): domain Bacteria; phylum Pseudomonadota; class Alphaproteobacteria; order Rhodobacterales; family Rhodobacteraceae; genus CANMIH01. Next base: position 257,773 of record JAGDYZ010000011.1, read on the forward strand.
GGGTCGGAGCCGAGACGGTGCGCTCGTCGCCGCGCAAGCGGGCCATGCGTTCGCGTGCTTGACGGGACCGGCGGGTCTGTTCGTCCTCGACAGGGTCTTGCAGGCCAAGATCAGGCTGGCTTTCAATGGTTTCGGCAGCCCGTTGGCGGGCCTCATATTCCCGCTCTTCCTGAAAAAGAGCGGCCATATCAGGGTCAAGCCCGCGCGGTTTCGGGGCTTCCTGAGCAGGGGCTTCAGGCTCGGCAACCTCCGGAGCGGGGGCTTGCGGTTCTGGGTCATCCTGCCATTGGGTGTCTGGCACGGGTTGTTGCAGTTCATCGGCCAGATCGGGATCGTCATCAGGATGGCGTTGATACCAAGTGTGACCGCAGTTTGAACACTGCACATCACGGCCACCGTCCGGAATAACATCCACCGGAACTTCGTATTGTGCCCCACAATTTGGACAGATCAGCCGCATTCTGCTCACCTTGCTCTCCCTGCCAACCCAGAATTGTACCTTAGCTCTTTTCGGTCAATAGGTTGCACAGATAAAGGGGAAATGTCCAATTCATTGCGCGCCACATTGCAACCAACGCGCCCTTGCGGCACAACAGGGCGGCAAACAAGAGAAAAACGGTGATGGTGTGATCGAACTCGAGAACGTGGCCTATTCCTATGGTGGGGATGATTTGCTGGCAGGGATGTCACTGCAGATCGCGCCGGGTTCGTTTCATTTTCTGACCGGTCCGTCGGGGGCCGGTAAAACAACGCTGCTCAAGCTGTGTTATGGCGCGCTGCGCCCAACAAGTGGTCAGCTGACGATTTTTGGCCAGGATGTGCAAACTCTGGGGCGCGATGACGTGGCCATGGCCCGCCGGCGTATCGGAGTTGTGCATCAGGATTGCCAGTTTCTGGATCATTTGCCCCTGCAGGAAAACATAGCACTCCCCCTGACGGTCTCTGGGCAGGCATCGCCTGAGCAGGCGGGGAACCTGCACGAGTTGATGTCCTGGGTTGGGCTTTTGGGCAAAGAAGATGCCTTGCCACCAGAATTGTCGGGTGGTGAACGCCAGCGGGCTGCGCTGGCGCGGGCGTTGATCCTGTCACCAGATGTCATTCTGGCGGATGAGCCGACGGGCAATGTCGATTGGGAAATGTCCCAGAGATTGCTGCGGCTTTTGGTTGAACTGAACAAGATGGGGAAGACCATCTTGATTGCCACACATGATCTGATGTTGATCCGCGCAGCAAAGTCTCAGGTCTCGACACGGGTGTTGCGCATTGCCAATCGTCAATTGATCGCTGCGGGGGCCGAGCTGTGATGTGGTTTAGAACCATGCTGTGGGCCGTGTTGCGCGGTGACAAGGCGGCGGACCGCGTCGTGCCTCCCTCGGGATTTACGGTGCGTCTGACGCTGTTCACCTCGGCTGCGATGGCCTTTCTGACAGTCTTTGCGCTGGCGCTGTCTCTGGCTGCGGGCCGTTTGGCCGCCGATTGGGGCGATGTTCTCGCGCGCAGTTCAACCCTGCGGATTTCAGCACCGGCCGGTCAGATGGCCGAACAAACCGCCACGGCGCTGAAGGTGCTGGAGCAGACACCGGGCGTGTTGGAAGCCCGCGCCCTATCGGACGCGGAACAGCAAGAGTTGTTAGAGCCTTGGTTCGGTCCGGATCTGCCGGTGAAGAGCCTGCCGGTGCCTCGCCTGATTGCAATCACGGAAACGCCTGCGGGGTATGACAGCGCGGGACTACGCCTGCGCCTGCAGGCCGAGGTGCCGGGGGCGGTCTTGGATGAGCACACCCGCTGGCGTAGACCGCTGGTTACGGCGGCTGGCCGGTTGCGTCTCTTGGGTTGGGTGGCAATCCTTCTTCTGGCCAGTGTGACCGGGGCTATGGTGACGCTGGCGGCCAATGCTGCGCTCTCTGCCAATGCGCAGGTGATTGCAGTTCTACGGCTTGTCGGGGCAACCGATGCCTATATCGCCTCTGCCTTTGTGCGCCGTTTTACCCAGCGCACGTTGACAGGTGGCGCGGTGGGCACAGCGCTTGCGGTGGCCGCGCTATCCGTGATGCCGGGGGCAACCGAAACCGGAGGATTCCTCACCGGATTGCGCTTTGAAGGTTGGCACTGGGTTCTACCCCTGTGTGTGCCACCATTGGCCGCGGCCGTTGGGTTCGCCGCAACTGACGCCGCCGCGCGGCGCGTATTGGGAGGTCTGGCCTGATGCAATGGCTGCTTTCACTGATTTATGTGATCCAGGTTTATACGGCCATGGCCGTTCTTGGGATCACCCTGTTTCCTCTGGCCGTGGCCAGCCCCAAAGGCGCGCGGTTCGCCTGTAAGTGTTTTGCCCGCTGGGCAATCTGGACCGCTGGCTGGATGCTGGGCCTCAAGGCTGAGGTGCGCGGACCCGTGCCGCAGGGCGAGGTTGTTGTCGCCGCCAAGCATCAGTCGTTCTTTGATATCCTGATTATCTTCAATGCACTGCCCTCTGCGAAATTCATCATGAAACGCGAGCTGCTTTGGACCCCATTTGTTGGGGTCTATGGACTTCGGCTTGGCTGTGTGCCGGTCAATCGGGGAAAGCGTGGTCAGGCCGTGGCCAAGATGCTTGAGGATGTCAAAAAAGGCGCGGCTTTGCCCGGTCAGCTGGTGATCTATCCGCAGGGCACCCGTGTCGCGCCGGGTGTCGACAAACCTTATAAGGTGGGCACCGCCGCGATTTACGGTGAGACAGGCCAACCTTGCGTGCCCGCCGCCACCAATGTGGGGCTGTTTTGGCCGCGCACTGGGATCTTGCGCAAACCCGGTTTGGCCGTGGTCGAATTTCTCGACCCCATTCCGCCGGGTGTAGAGCGCGCCGAATTTATGCAAACATTGGAAAGCCGGATCGAAGAGCGGTCAAACGCCCTGATGCGGGAAGGGGGATTTGATGTCGAAGATCACAACACTGGAAAAGCTGAACGCGCTCTACGCTGAGCCGGTTGAGGCCTCAATCCGCAAGGTCGCACCCCACCTGACTCCGCTCTATCGCAAATGGATCGAAGGCGCGCGGTTCTGTGTGTTGTCGACCGTTGGCCCGGACGGGGTGCATGGCAGTCCACGGGGCGACGATGGCCCCGTTGTCCGGATCGGAGATGCCAAAACCCTGTTGATGCCAGACTGGCGCGGCAACAACCGCTTGGATTGTCTGCGTGACATCGTTCAGGACGGGCGGGTTGCTGTGCTGTTTATGGTACCGGGCACCAACACCACAGTGCGGGTGAACGGTCGCGCATTTTTGACGGATGATCTGGAGATGCGCCAAAGCTTTGCCCGCAAGTCCATTTTGCCCGCCTCGGTGATCGTGATCGAACTGGACGAAGTTTATACCCAATGCGCCAAGGCGCTGATGCGCTCGGGGCTTTGGTCGCGGGACGATGGATCAGATGTGCCCACCGTGGGTCAGATTCTGGCGGATATGACCGACAATGAACTTGGCGGCGCTGAATATGATGCAGGCTATGCTGAATACGCGAAATCTCGGATGTGGTGATGTGTTTCTGGTATAACTTGTTGAATTTGTAAAAGTTTGCCGATATTTCGAAGTGCCGCTAATTGGCGTCACTATGTGTCACGTCCCGTAAGCTGG
>JAGDYZ010000012.1:0-434561 GCA_049116335.1 Pelagimonas sp.
ACCAGCTTACGGGACGTGACAGCTACGCGCTGCACGGTCCCTAAACATTGACGGCCAACATCTCGCAGATTTCATTCTTTGTTCGGTCTATACCGGATCTAGAAAGGCAACCGTTTTAGCCCTTCACATCGATACGCCATCACTAAGCGGCGGCCATATCGACACGACCAGCGGTATCCTTTACCGGCGCGCTCAGGGTAAAGTAGAAACAAACAAGAGGCAGACCCCGGCACGCCTACCGAGGCGCTACCTTGCGCACATCAAGCGCCAAGCTAAGAACGGGCGCGCCTATGTTGTTCAGGACTATAAGGGCCGCCGTGTTGGCGATATTAGAAAGGGCTTTTCTAGAGCCGTCGCCGTGGCCCCTGAACTGGCTAAAAAACACGGTATTGAACTAGATCTATCAGGCGTAACGCCTCACGTGCTTAAACACACGGCCATCACATGGGCGCTTCAGCGTGGCGCTAGTATTTGGGATGCGGCGGGTTACTTCGGAACAAGTGTCGAAACGATCCAATCCGTTTACGGGCATCATTCCCCTGACTGGCAAGCCTCTGCCGTTGAGGCCATGGATAAACGCTGACCATTACAATACCGGTCCAGGAATGCGACGTTACCGGACCATAACCGGGCCAGATCAGGTTTCAACTTCCACTAAGTCCAGTGTGTTTTGTAATCTCAGTTTTTTTGCATATCTTTGGCGACTTCAAACAATACACCAAGCAATGTCCCTCACGCTCGCCGCTCAAATAAGAATGACTTGATATGTCTATCAAGTGGTCGGTTCAGCGGCTTGTTGTTCGGTGTAGGGGCAAAGCGCAGTTATGCTTAGTAAGATGCCTACTGTCCCTGCGATCAAAGTTGGGACAGGTGTTGCCCCGACAACAGTCGCGGTTTTTTCACTTAGAAGAGAGCCGAGCAACAAAGAACTGGAGCAAAATGAAGTTGCCCCCATTGCTAAAGTGGTTTTATCTTTCAATCTATGCAGATGAAACTTGGGCGTCTTCTTTGTCAATATGTCCCAAGTCACGTTCACCACGAAAAACAACCCCATCCACAAAAGATATGCATGGACCAGATGCTCACTGGTCGTTGGGATGAACATAATTTGCGGGATCGAAATCAAATAGTCCATTAGTTGTCGGCTAGTTCGCAGTCAAATCTAACGTAAAATAATCAGCTTGATTATCTGTAGCACCATACCGCTGATAGCGCCGATCAGGGCAAACTGACTGATCAAATCATCCACATGCCATGCATCCCAAGCGTCCTTGGCGAACTGCGCAATTGCGATGTCGATGGATGCAAGGGCGGCAAGAGCAAATCCAGCACCCGCGACCGACGCTTTAACGACGGCTGACAGAAAAACCAATTTGTTCAGCTGAACCAGCCTGACCATGGTAGAATACACCAAAATGAATCTCTCTGTGAATTGCTATAATAAATATCTAAACGTTGGGTTTAATGAAGTACAAGCGTAAACTCTATGGAACTATGGCAAAACGCCACACTACACGAAAAAAACTACACGTAGGAAGAGCTTTTTGAAGCGGGCCCCACTTCTGATTGTACCGAGCATAACAAGTTGACTGATAGAGAACTAAGCCCTCTAGCCACGCTCACTCACGTCAACATAACACTCTGTACATCGCCGCGTGCGGGCATTCTGGTGTGACCAGGCCGCCCAACCGACTGAAAAGTCGTCGCCAACCCCCTTATTAGAGGCCGGAAATGCGACGTTACCGGACCATAACCGGACCGGGCGAAATTCTTAAACCGCAAAAAACTCAGTATGTGTTTGATTTTGTTGGCGCACCCAAAAGGATTCGAACCTTTGACCTCTGCCTTCGGAGGGCAGCGCTCTATCCAGCTGAGCTATGGGTGCCTTAGGCGTCTTATAGACCGGTGTGAAACCCGGTGCAACGCGGAACTAGGAGTTAGGCTCTTGCGCAAAAAAGCGCAAGAGCCAAATTGCATTAGCCCAATAATTCATGGGCCAGTTCAAGGGCCTCGACCAGTTTGTCGACTTCCTCGGTGGTGTTATACATCGCAAAGGAGGCACGGCAGGTGGCGGTGACACCCAAATGTTCCATCAGGGGCCCGGCACAGTGATGTCCGGCCCGCACGGCCACGCCCTTCTTGTCCAGAATGGTCGAGATGTCATGCGCATGGGCCGCTCCGTCCATTGTGAAGGAAAAGATCGCGCCCTTGCCCGGTGCGGTGCCCTGCAGGTTGAGCCAGTTGATGCCCTGCAGCTTGGACAGCGCATAGTCCCGCAGCATGGCCTCATGGGCGGCAATGTTCTCCATGCCCTGCGCCATCATATATTCCAGTGCAACGCCCAGACCGATTTGCTGAACGATGCCGGGCGTTCCAGCCTCAAACTTCATCGGCGGATCATTGTAGCTCACCGCGTCTTTCGACACTTCGCGGATCATATCACCGCCGCCCATGAAGGGGCGCATCTCGGCCATACGCTCTTTGCGCATCCAGATCGCCCCCGAAGCCGAAGGGCCATACAGTTTGTGCCCGGTGATCGCAAAGAAATCACAGCCCAGCTCTTCGACATTCACCGGCATATGCACCGAAGACTGCGAGCCATCGACCAGAACAGGAATGCCGCGTTCCCGCGCTGCGTCACAGATGGTTTTTACATCCACCACGGTGCCCAGCACATTGGACATCTGAGTGATAGCAATCAGCTTGGTCTTTGGCGTGATCGCATCGATCACTTTCTGCGGATCCAACGCGCCCTGCGCATCTGTGTCCACCCAAGACAGATTGACCCCTTGCCGTTCGCGCAGGAAATGCCAGGGCACGATATTGGCGTGATGCTCCATCACGCTGAGCAGGATCTCATCCCCCGCCTGCAGCTGCGGCATAGCCCAGCCATAGGCCACCATATTGATGCCCATTGTGGTACCGGTGGTATAGACAATCTCATCGGGGTCTTTTGCGCCCAGGAACCGCGCAATCACACCGCGCACGGCTTCGTATTTGTCGGTGGCCAGGTTCGAGAGATAGTGCAACCCGCGGTGCACATTGGCGTATTCCTCGGCATAGCCACGGGTGACCGCATCGATCACCGCCTGTGGTTTCTGCGCGCTGGCGCCGTTGTCGAGATAGACCAACGGTTTGCCATTCACTTCACGTGACAGAATTGGAAAGTCCGCGCGGACCGTGTTGACGTCAAACATATTCAGCCATCCCATTTGGATCGACACCCAGAAACACCAAGAGCAGTGACAACGCAAAGGCCATGCCCAAGATGCCGAAGACCAAGACCACAGCGGACTTCATAAGACCACCCAGATTGTGAGCTTCATCCAGAAAATTCAGCAAGATCCAGAGACCTGCAAAACTGCTGATCGACATCACAATGCCAATCAAGAACGGAGAGATCGGAAAAAGCACCAAGGCAACAAGTTGGATGAGAACCCGCAGGTACTGCATCCAGATCAACAGCGCCGCGACGTCCTCCAAGCCCCCGGTTCCACCCATCATCCGCGCCGCGCCATGCAGCCCCAGAATGGTCAGGATCAGCACAGTGGCTTGAATGGCCAGAAAACCGATGGGCGTCGCCAGGATTACCGGAACTGCGCCGGGGGTGATCATCAGGGAGGTAAAAAACACCAGAGTGTTCAGAACCACACTCAGCGCCAGAGCCGTCAGCAATGTTTCGCGGTTCAGATGCTGCGCAAGGATCCAGCGCGCTACATCCCTTGGGTCTGTGACCGATTTGATCGCCAGTGAGATCCATTCAGAAAAGGTCATGTATCCTCACGATGCACGGTCACCATGCCTGAAATCCAGAACCAGGCAAACACTGCGAACCAGATAAACTCGACCAACTGCAACTGGACACCTTCACCGATGAACCCGGCCACAAGCCCCACCAGCAACCGCAGGGGGCTTGCGGCAATCAGCGCCCAGAAGAGAGCAAGACGCGAACCGAAGGGTGTTCCAACGCCCCCAATCACCCGCGCAAACAGGTGCGCAATAAATGACAAGGCATAGAAGAACAGCGGCAGAAACAGCAGGGTCGCCGCCAGCGCCCCGGCCAGAGAGGAATTCAGATCGCCTCCGGTCAGGTGGGCTTCACGGGCCAGAACGGGCCACTGCGCGATGAAAAACACCAGACAGGCACCCATCAGAAACGCCAACGCACGATCCTCGCGGGGACCGTGCGCCATCAGACGGCGCACCACCTGACGTGGCCCCCGGTAGGAGGCCACGATATCCGTTGTCAGCGACATCTTAGCCGCGCCGCCGTGCCAGCCAGCCGTCTACGCGGCCAACAATCTCTTCCTGCAGGCTCTCGTCTTCGACCTCTTGCACCGCTTCTGCGATAAAGGCGATGACCATCAGATCCTGAGCAATGCTCAGCGGCACGCCGCGGGCCCGCAGATAGAACAGCGCATCGTCGTCAATCGCACCCGAGGTCGAGCCATGCGAACAGGCCACGTCATCGGCATAGATTTCCAGCTCAGGCTTGGCGAGGAACTGGCTGTCATCATCCAACAGAAGCGACTGCGAGATCTGATACCCGTCGGTTTTCTGCGCATCTGGTTTCACCAGAATCTTGCCCTGAAACACGCCGGTTGCCCCATTGCGCAGCACTTTTTTGAAAACCTGACGGCTTTCACAGTTCTGAGCATCATGGGTGACAAACACAGTGTCATCGTGATGGAACGATCCGTCGCCCATGCAGGCTCCGGCCACATGGGCCACAGCATCGTCGCCGGTCAGCTCGATCACACATTCATTGCGGGTCAGCTGGCCGTTGACGGTCAGGGTGAAGCTTTTGAACACGCTCTCGGTGCCCAGACGGGCAAAGATATGTGTCGCCGCGCGGCGTTCGTGGTCACGCCCTTGCAGTCGGATGTGGTGCAGTTTGCCCGTGTCGGCAATGTCCACTTCCATGCATTTGTTAAACCGTGCTGCCGCCGGACCATTTTCCAGAACAGTGACTTCTGCACCGGCGTCGACTTTGATGACGTGGTGCAAAATGGCGTCCGACTGTTCCTGACCGTGGCGATAGATCAGATTGATCGGCTTAGAGGGCGACGACTGTACGTGGATCAACACACCATCGGTGGCAAAAGCCGTGTTCAGCGCCGCAAGCGGACGATCAACCGGATCCTGACCACGGGTTTCCAACACACCATAGAGATCTTGCGCCCAATGGATGTCAGATGCATCCGCCAGACGATCGATCTGAATGCCGTCCAGCGCCAGATCATCGGACTGTTCAGCATCAAACACACCGTCGACAAAAACGATCTTCAGACTGTCACGCTCACCAAAGGCAGGCGCTTCATCGCTCTCGAACAGTGCGGCGCTAGGCACCTCAGTATCCACAAGCGTGTTGGGCTTGGTGTATTTCCAATATTCATCGCGGGCATGGGGCAGACCCATGGCACGCACACGCGCCACAGCATCCGCACGCGCCGCCGCTGACCAACCACCTTCAGGCAGGGTCAGGCCCGACAGGCGGGCTTCGGTAGCGTCCAGTTTGACTTGAGGCAGAGCCATTACGCGTTCTCCTCCAGCAGGTCGGCATAACCGTTCTGCTCGACTTCCAGCGCCAACTCGGGGCCACCGGTTTTGATGATGCGACCATTGGCCATGATGTGCACCACATCGGGTTTGATGTGGTCCAGAAGACGCTGATAGTGGGTGATGACAAGGAAGGACCGGCCTTCGTCACGCAGCGCGTTCACACCTTCCGACACCAGCTTCATTGCGTCCACATCAAGACCCGAGTCGGTCTCGTCAAGGATACACATCTTTGGCTCAAGCATAGCCATCTGAAGGATTTCGTTACGCTTTTTCTCACCACCCGAGAAGCCAACGTTGACCGGGCGCTTCAGCATATCGGCGTCGATCTTCAGGGTTTTGGCTTTGGCCCGGACTTCTTTCAGGAAGTCCGCCGCCGACATTTCCTCTTCGCCGCGCGCTTTGCGCTGCGAATTCACGGCGGTGCGCAGGAAGGTCATGTTGCCAACACCGGGGATCTCAACCGGGTACTGGAACGCCAGAAACAGGCCCGCCGCCGCGCGCTCTTCTGGATCCATGTCCAAAATGTCATCACCCAGCAGCGAGGCTTCGCCGTCGGTCACTTCGTAGCCGTCTTTGCCGGACAGAACATAAGACAGGGTCGATTTACCCGAACCGTTTGGCCCCATGATCGCGTGTACCTTGCCCGCTTCAACGGTCAGATCCACACCCTTGAGGATCTGCTTGTCCTCTTCTTCCAGCTTCACGTGCAGGTTTTTGATTTCCAGCATAGCGTCCTCGTTCGTAGATTAAGCGCCTGATGCTACAGGCGTGTGTTTCGGTGCCCCCCGCAGCTCGGCGGGGAAGTGTTCCAGAAGTGTGGCTTTGGCTTTGGCAACGCCATCGACATAGGGCAGCGCCCCCTGCGACAGCTGCGGCAGCGCGGCCACGATGTCATCCATCTTCAACGGCACGGACAGAACCCGACCTATTGAAGCGGCGTAATCATAATATTTCAGACGGGCGTGCCCCTCGGGATCGAGCCAGGTGTTGGCAATGCCATAGGCATCGGCCACCACCAGCCCATGCAAGCTCGAAGAAATCACATGTGCGCATTTCGAAATCTCGGCACAAACCTTTTCCGGCTTGCCCTGTACGTCGATGTAATACAAGCGCGGTTCAGCCTGAAGCGCGGCTTGAATGCGCGGGTCGCCCAACTGGCTGTGATGCACCAGCAGGCCAATTTTGTCCTCACGTGATCCAGCCGCCGGAAGCGCCTCGGCGGTCAACAATCCCGGATCGCCATAGCGTTCGGATTTAATGCCCAACAGAGACGCGGTGATGGGGCCGCGCACCATGCAGATCCGCACATTCTGGCGGAAGCCTAGGCCGATGCCCTCCATCATGCCACTGCCCCAAACCCACGGGCGATTGCCGCTTTCATTGGGGGTACGATAATTGCGTTCGGCGATCTGCAGGATCGAGCCCAGCCCAAACATCTCGCAATATTTGGGGCGCGCATGCCGCACCGGACGTCCTGCCGCGTAGGCAGTGACAATCTTGGAGAGGGCATCCCCGAAGTTCGGCTTGCCTTTCCACCAAAACAGCCGCAGAGGCTCGGTGACTTCGAGAGTTTGGAGAGCCTCAGTCATGACGCCCTCCCATATGGGTCAGATCCAGCCGGCAGCGGCCATCAGAAAATCGGGCGGAGAGATATGCGCCACGTTGATCATAAGGTTGGCGACTGCTGCGGCGGTTGGATAGGTCGCCCAGGCGCAGAGCATCGCCACACCCAGCAGGCCAAGTTTGCGGTATCCGCAAGACAGCAGCACGACGAGAGCGATCAGTGGTCCAAACGTCTGCCCCAGCCCATAGATCAGATCTCCACCCAGCATATCGACAATCGCATTGGGCCCCAGATCGATGTCCAGATGCGGCGGGAACAGCTTGAAGATGATGAACAGCGCGACATAGCCCGCTGCGGCGCCCAACACGACGGCCACAGGCAATCCCAACGCCTCGCGGGCGGCGGATTTGTTCAATCCGGCGTTGTCCGCACCGGCGGCGCGCAGTTCCTGTTGCAAGGTTGGGATCTCGCGCCTGTTCAAGCGCGAAAGTCGGTCCTGAAAATCCACTTTTTGAAGTGCCATGCTTCGAAATCCGTTGCGTGGTTAATACACGCAGCAGACTTGACGCCGAATAGCGCCAGAAGTGAGGCAAAAAGCCAGATATTTCGAGGACTGCCGTCATTTTACCCCAGCACCACAGCGGTGCCTGATGCCGAGACCATCAGCATGTTGTTGATCACTTCGTAATCCAGATCGACGCCGATCACAGCGGTGGCCCCCACTTCAGAGGCGCGCTCTTCCAGCTCTTGCAACGCCACTCGGCGGGCCTTGCCCAGCTCTTGCTCATAGGCACCCGAGCGGCCACCGATGATATCGGTGATCCCAGCAAACAAATCGCGAAACACATTGGCACCCAGAATGGCCTCGCCAACGACGATGCCTTTGTATTCCGCAACCTGATAGCCTTCGACAGTGGGTGTGGTCGTTACAATCATCTTACTCGTTCCTGTCTTGCCCCATGGGGTCATGTCCTTGTCCTTTGCACTACCTGTGCAACGAGACTGCCCAGAAAGCCCGAGCAGAACGCCAAACCGATCACCGCTGACATGGTCAGCGCGTCCGTCACATAGTCAATCACGGTAGCAAACCCCGCGCAAAAGGTGCCGGTCAGCACCGAGGTGATCAAAGTCGATTTGAGCATTGGTCTATTTCTGCGTCAAAAGTGAAGGGAACGAGTACTTCTAAACTTTGCGCATAACGTACTGCGCGAGTTTCATTCCCTTGCGGATCTCAGTCCCGTAAGACCTTCGACCCGTAGCTTGTTCGGCAACGTCATAGATTTGTTCACCTTCAAGCTCAGCATGATGCTCGATACCAAACAAGTGAATCGCCGTTGTCGCCTCTCGACGCAATATCCCCTCTTCGTAGTTTCTCTTTAGTGTTTTCACTAAATCGTCGAACTTACTCATCACCAACCTCACTCAAACTAAACTAGGCCCCCTGCACCGCACGGATCCCGGCAAGCACAACCCACACGGCCATCGTCACAAGAACTGAAGTCTGAAAAACAGACTGACGCACCAAACCCGAGACATTGCCCCGTCGTTTGCGCAGCCAAAGCCCCGCAAACGATCCGATAAAGGCGCCAATCGCGCCTCCGACGGTTTGATGCAACAGTTCTTGGATCACCGGTTAGCCCACCGATCCTTCCAGAGAAATCGCCACAAGCTGCTGCGCTTCCATGGCGAATTCCATCGGCAGAGCCTGCAGAACCTCTTTACAGAAGCCGTTCACTACCAGAGCCACAGCCTCTTCTTCGTCCATGCCGCGCTGACGGCAGTAGAACAGCTGATCATCATCCACCTTCGATGTGGTCGCTTCGTGCTCGACCCGGCTCGAATTGTTCTTCACTTCGATATAGGGCACGGTGTGCGCACCGCATTTGTCGCCGATCAGAAGGCTGTCACACTGGGTGTAGTTGCGGCTTTCCTTGGCTTTCGGGTGCATCGAAACCAACCCGCGATAGGTGTTCTGCGCCACACCCGCGCTGATGCCTTTCGACACGATGCGCGACTTGGTGTTTTTGCCCAGGTGCACCATCTTGGTGCCGGTGTCGGCCTGCTGGTGGTTGTTGGCGATGGCGATCGAATAGAACTCGCCCTGGCTTTCGTTGCCGCGCAGAATGCACGACGGGTATTTCCAGGTCACAGCCGACCCGGTTTCCACCTGCGTCCACATCACCTTGGCGCGGTCACCCCGGCAATCGGCACGTTTGGTCACAAAGTTGTAGATGCCGCCTTTGCCGTTCTCATCCCCGGGATACCAGTTCTGAACAGTCGAGTATTTCACCTCGGCATCTTCTTCAATGATGATCTCAACCACAGCGGCGTGCAGCTGGGCCGTGTCACGCTGAGGCGCGGTACAGCCTTCGAGATAGGACACATAGCTGCCTTTGTCTGCAATGATCAGCGTACGCTCAAACTGGCCGGTGTTTTCCGCATTGATGCGGAAATAGGTCGACAGCTCCATTGGGCAGCGCACACCCGGCGGTACATAGACAAACGAGCCATCCGAGAACACGGCGCTGTTGAGCGTGGCGTAGTAGTTGTCCGAAACCGGCACAACGGTGCCGAGGTATTTCTTGACCAGTTCGGGATGCTCGCGGATCGCCTCAGAGATCGAGCAGAAGATCACGCCCGCCTCTTTCAGCTCTTTCTGGAATGTGGTGCCAACCGATACGGAATCAAACACCGCATCCACAGCCACCTTGCGGCCTTCGGCGGGCATGTTTTCCGCGCCTTCCACACCGGCAAGGATCATCTGCTCTTTCAGAGGAATGCCGAGCTTTTCGTAGGTTGCCAGAAGCTTGGGGTCGACCTCATCCAGCGACTTGGGCTTTTCCGCCATGCTTTTGGGGCGTGCATAGTAGTATTGATCCTGAAAATCGATCTCAGGATAATCCACCATGGCCCATTTGGGCTCTTCCTTTTGGGTCCAGCGCTCAAAGGCCGCCAGACGCCATTCCAGCATCCATTCAGGTTCGTCGTTTTTCTCGGAAATCAGCCGCACGATATCGGGGTTCACGCCTTTGGGGGCGTATTCCATCTCGATCTCGGTTTCCCAGCCGTATTTGTACTGGCCGGCTGTCTTAACCGCATCAACCGTTTCCTGATCGACGCCGTCTTTGACCACCACTTCATCCATAGCTGTCATGACCGTTTCCCTCTTATATCACGCGGACCGTTCAAGGTGCCGCTTGTATTTTTGCAGCCACGTTTCCGCGAAACGCAGCACATCATCCTCACGAACGTCGGGGCCAAGGCTCACGCGGAGTGCGCTTGCGGCCACATCGTCCTCATATCCCATCGCCTTCAGCACACGGCTGGCCTTGACCTTGCCCGAGGAACAGGCACTGCCCGCGCTCACCGCAAATCCGGCCAGATCCATCTGCATCACCTGCGTTTCGCCCTTCCAACCGGGGGTGGCGAAACACGAGGTATTGGGCAGTCTGTCTGTTTTGTTCCCGACAAAAATAGTCTTATTCGCGCCCGCTGCAATAGATGTTTCTAGAATATTTCTAATTCTAAAAACCTCATCCCAGACACCTGCCGCCAGATCGTTTGCAGCCGCCTCGGCCACGGCCCCGAAGCCCGCGATTCCAATGGTGTTTTCCGTGCCCGAGCGCCGCCCCATCTCTTGACCACCACCTTTGATTTGTGCGGCCAGATCGGTGCCCCGCTTGATCACAAGCGCGCCAATGCCTTTCGGACCACCCAGCTTGTGCGCCGAAATCAGCGCCATCTGACAGTCCATCCAGTTGAACGCGAGCGGCACTTTCCCAAAGGCCTGAGTCGCGTCCACAACCGCCAATCCCTGAGGCAGCTTCTGAATCACGCCGGTTTCCGAATTTGCGTATTGCAGCGCCGTCCGCTCAGGGGCCTCAACCTGTACCTGTCCGTGCTCATCTGCCTGCAAAACCGGATCAATCCATGCCGCCACCGCATCGTGTTCGAGATCCGCACCCACCAGCCCACGTTCTGCACAGGCCAGCGCCGCCGCCTCGGTGGCCCCCGAGACAAAAATCACATCCTGACCGTCCGCGCCAAACGCCGCCGCCACCTGAGCGCGGGCTTTTTCAACCAAAGACGTCGCTGCCCGGCCCTCGGCATGGACTGACGAGGGATTGCCGACCAGATCCATTGCCGCGATCATGGCGTCGCGCGCCTCAACGCGCAAAGGCGCGGTGGCATTCCAATCCAGATAAACCCGCTTCACGGCACCCTCTGCTTTTTCAGGCCCAAAATCGTTCCGAAGAGCCGCGTTAATTTGCGGCAGAGCATCTGCCCTTAGTCCTTGTCGTCGACCACGGCAAACAGCTCGGGCACCGCAGGACAGGGTGCAAGCGCATTTTCGACCACATCCGACAGGCGCGCCTGATGCAGGAAAACATAGACATGCGCCGACAGGCTTTGCCAAAGGCGGTTGGTCATCGACTGGGCCCGGCTGCCTGACGTTCCGCCCGAAGCCCCGGCGCCCTTATGCATGGCATCCACAGTTTCATCGACCGCCGCCAAGACATCAACAACTCGGATGTCTGAAGCCGGCCGCGCGAGCCGATAGCCGCCGCCGGGGCCGCGCACCGATTCGACCAATCCGGCCCGACGCAACTTGACGAAAAGCTGCTCGAGGTAAGGCAGCGAAACATCCTGACGCTTGGAGATATCACCCAAGGTTACCAATGTACTGGCATCCTGCATCGCAATATCTGTCAGCGCCACCATTGCATAGCGCCCTTTTGTGCTCAGTTTCATACGCTCACCCCTGCTTTCCCACGCCGCAGCCACGTTACAATTGACCTTACGCTGTCAATTGCATATTTGCTGACAAAGCAAAATCCCGAATTCGTCGGATTTAGAAACGTTCTAAAGTGTCCAAGCGATTTCGTCAAGAAATCACCGACACCGGATCAAGGAGCCAGGAACGCCGTATGCCCGAGGTCATTTTTCCCGGACCCGAAGGCCGCCTAGAAGGCCGCTATCACCCACAAAAAGATCGTGACGCCCCCATTGCCATCGTGCTGCATCCGCATCCACAATTTGGCGGGACAATGAACAACAAGGTTGTCTACAACCTGCATTACGCCTTCTACAACATGGGCTTTACCGTACTGCGGTTTAACTTCCGTGGCGTTGGTCGCAGCCAGGGCGAATATGATCAGGGTGTGGGCGAGCTGTCCGATGCAGCCTCGGCCCTCGATTACCTTCAGTCGATGAACAACAACTCCAAGCACTGCTGGGTTGCTGGCTTCTCGTTTGGGGCCTGGATTGGTATGCAGCTTTTGATGCGCCGCCCCGAGATCACCGGGTTTGTGTCGGTCTCGCCGCCTGCAAACATGTATGACTTCTCGTTCCTGGCGCCCTGCCCCAGCTCGGGTTTGATCATCAATGGTACCAATGACCGTGTCGCCCCTCCGGCGGACACCCGTGCCTTGGTGAACAAACTGCATGAGCAGAAAGGCATCACCATCACGCATGAGGAAGCCGACGGTGCGGGCCACTTCTTTGAAGAACCCCACATGGAGCCGATGATCGGTTCGGTCACCTCCTATGTGAAACGTCGTCTGACCGAAAACACAAGGTAAGCACCATGGGCGTCGTTGATGATCTGGCTGACAAGCTGGCACAGGATGTGATCAAGGCGATGGACGCCCTTGGGGAAGAAGAGCTGCCTGAACAGGTGGCCAATGTGCTGGGGGCCTCGTCCCCCAGTTCTGAAGAGATCTTTCGCGCAGCGGTGCGTATTCGCCTCGCCGAGCGCCGCGCGCGAACCTTTCTCAACGACCATGTGAAAGCCGCCCTTGCGGCCCGCAAGGAAGGCCGCGAGGCCCCCAAAGCTGTTGCACCGGGCAGCGACAACGAAAACGTCTGATCTGCTGTTTCGCTGTTTTAAGCGCACTCAAACAACCAACCCCTTCAATCGATTTTGCTTGGCAAACCCACCCCGTTGTTCCACCATCGGTTAGGGTTCGTGCTTTGGGGATCATAAGCGGCGCGGCTCGCCCAATCCTCTCGAACGAAAATGACCGGTTCTTCGTAGTGATGCGCGAAAAGTATCGCATCCATCACCTTAGAAAGCTCAGCCAGATCACGCTCGATCGAGATCTTCAATTCAACCATGGGATAGGTTTCAGTGGATCCAGCCTGAAATCCGTCAACATGGGTTGTGGTTGTCGAACCGGCCTCAGGCTGGGCGGTTTCTTTTCCGAGCGCCGAAATACTCGCATTTCGCTGGTACCGACCGAAACGTAGAGGGTTCACCTCCATGACAGCATCCAAAATTTGGTCTGTGTTGGTCGGCAAAGTCTGTATTTCGATTGTGAAAACCGGAACCAACGTCCCAGATTTCGCCCGGTAACTGGCCAAGTCTGACATTTTCCCCTCCCGCATTTTGTTCTCCAAATGTTCTAGATTAAAAACTCATCGCCGGTCAACGTTTCCATTAGCCTGTGGGCGATCGAAGAACCTTGTCCCGGCACATCCCTTTGCGCGCGGCGGGAGAGCGGCCTTGCTTTTTGCAACAACCGATCAAGATTAACTTGAGGCGAGGGAGGGAACACCATGGGTAAACGTGCATTGATCATTGGAGCCTCTGGAGGTGTTGGGTCGGCTGTGTCAGCAGCGCTTGAGAGCCGTGGATATGACGTGACGGGTCTGTCAAGGCGCGAACATGGTCTGGACGTCACCTCGGAGGACAGCATCGCACGTCATCTGGAACAATTACGCCCCGGATATGATTTGGTTTTTGTTGCGGTCGGGCAGCTTGCGGCACAGTCTGGCCCTGAGAAATCGCTCAAATCCCTGACACCTCAGGAAATGGCACATCTCTTTGCAGTCAATGCCATTGGGCCATCTTTGGTGCTCAAACACGCTATCCCCCTATTGCGTCGAGACCAGCGCGCAATTTTCGCTGCACTTTCGGCGCGGGTCGGGTCAATTGGCGACAATGCTTTGGGCGGATGGTATTCCTACCGCGCATCCAAAGCGGCGCTCAATCAGATGATCCACACCGCCGCAATCGAATTGAAACGAAGCCACAAACATCTGATTTGTGTGGCGCTCCATCCCGGCACTGTCGCCACCGAGTTCACGCGCAACTACCGCAACCATGCGGCCGTGCCCGCAGATCAGGCCGCTGACAATCTGGTAGGCGTGCTTGACGGGCTTACACCTGAGAACACCGGCGGCTTCTATGACTGGCGCGGCGCGCCTGTACCGTGGTGAGCTTCAACAACCTCTGCTGATCACGCGACTGTGGTGTGCATGTGAAATTTTCCCATCCCATAGTAGGGGCATCTCAATTCGGAGCGCTCTATGTCCCTGTCCCGCCGTCAATTCGCCCTCTCTCTTGCAGCGACTGCAACCTTGCCGGCCAAACTCAGTGCGCAAGAGGAAGACGTATTAAACGCGCTGCGGTCGACACTGTTTGGCACACCACCTGAATTTCAAGCGGGCATGGATTTTCTGCGCGCACGGGGCAATCCTGATGTGGTGCCGGCGCTTTTGACCGGGCTGCGATTTACCCGCACCCGCCGGGATGAGATCGCATGGGTGATAGAGGCGCTTAGCGGTGAGACCTATGGCACAGACTGGTTTAACTGGATGCTCTGGCAAGAGCGCAATACGGATCTGGTCCCACACCCATCATTGGCCCCGTTCAAGCGCGAAGTGCTTCTCAATCTGGATCGGGATTTTGATCTGTTTCTGCGTCCCGAATATCTGGCCCGTGACAAAATGAAGATCCGGCTGGAGGAAATCACCTGGGGGGGCGTAGTCAAAGATGGCATCCCCTCGCTCGACAATCCCACCCTGATCGACGCCAAAGACGCCGCCTACATGAAAGACAGCGATCTGGTGTTTGGCGTCACCATCAATGGTGACACCCGCGCCTACCCTCTGCGCATCATGGGTTGGCATGAGATGTTCAACGAAGTCATCGGCGGTGTGCCTGTTGCCCTGGCTTATTGCACCCTTTGTGGGTCTGGCATTTTGTTCGAAACCCAAATTCCCGGCCGCAGCAAACCGCTTGTCTTTGGGTCATCAGGCTTTCTCTACCGCTCTAACAAATTGATGTTCGATCGCGAAACGCATTCGTTGTGGAATCAATACACTGGCAAACCTGTGGTTGGACCCTTGGTCGACAGTGACATAGAACTGAAACAGCGACCTGTTGTGATCACCGAATGGGGCACGTGGAAAACGTCGCACCCCACCACCAAGATCCTGTCGAAAGATACCGGTTTTCACCGCAACTATGCGTCTGGCGCAGTCTATCGCGAGTATTTTTCATCTGACGAATTGATGTTTCCCGCGCAAGTGGATCAGCGCGTGCATAAGCAAAAAGACTATGTCTTTGCCATCCGCGAATTTGGCGCTGCGCGGGCGTGGCCGCTTGACGCCTTTAAAGGTAGGCCAGTGATCAACGACGCCATTTCAGAACGTCCCCTTGTTTTGATGGGCAATCCCGGCGAGCGCAGCGTGCGCGCCTATGAACGTGGCTCACACCAGTTTTCATCTTCAAAAGGTGCGCTGATCGACGAGACTGGCGCCGCGTGGCGTGTCAGCGAAGACGCTCTGCTCGGCCCTGATGACCAAAACTTGCCTCGTGTCGCCGGTCACATTTCCTACTGGTTTGCATGGGACAACTATGTGGGGGATGTAGCCACCGTATTTGGGCAATAATCGTAGTGCGCTACCCGGGTTCGGCGATGTCCAAGATCTCAAATCGCCCTTCCTGATCCATCAATTCGGAAACGAGATCGCTATCACCATTTCCGGCACGCCAATCAAGATACGCGTCCAGAGCCTGCCCATTCTCCCAACCATGCATCACCGTCAGCTCGGACAGATCCGGAGTATGCGCTAGATAGGCAAAGGTGCATCCAGAAAAGGCCCGGGCTTCACCTATTGCGCGGCACAAAAAGGCCCGCAGTTCTTCCCCTTTGCCAAGCGCCGGATTAACTGTGATTTTAACCGCCTTTGAGCCGCCCGCGCTCACAACCTGAGGCCTAGCATTCATTGTGTTACCCTCTCCCTGCGTGAGCACGCTAGCACCCGATTTACAATTTGCAACAAACCTATTTTGAAATTGCATATTTGTTTCCACTGGTACCCGCCCTTCATCACTTCGCCTTCCGTGCTGGTCGGACCCAATGGCGGCGGAACAAGAATGGCTCTTCGCCTGATCTGATCTTGCTCAGATCTCGGCAACCTGCCATGCAACACCCATGACCGACAGCTCTCCCCTCTCCCGCCAGATGGCCTTTTTGATTGAGGCCGATCGTCTGAAATCCGTGACTCGTGCCACCACCCTCTGTGATGGCTCGCGTTTTGAAAACAGCGCCGAACACAGCTGGCATATTGCGCTTTATGCCATGACGCTGGCCGATCACGCGCCCGAGGGCTGTGACATTGGCAAGGTCATCCAGATGTTGCTTCTGCATGACCTCGTGGAAATCGACGCAGGTGATGCGCCGGTCTTTGGAGACCACGACATGGCCGCTATTGAGGCCGCAGAACAGGCCGCCGCCGATCGCATCTTTGGCCTGCTGCCCGAAGAACAGGGCGCGCGGTTCCGGGCGATCTGGGATGAGTTCGAGGCCAATGAAAGCCCCGAGGCGCGTTTTGCCAAATCCATCGACCGCGCCAACCCTCCGGTGCAAAACCTGCAATCCGGGGGCGGGTCTTGGAAAGATTACAACGTCGACTGGCCCACCTTTGAGGGCCGCATCGGCTCCAAGGTCAAACGGGGTGCCCCTGCCCTCTGGGCCTGGTTGGCGCCGCGTGCCAAGGCCATGCTAGATCAATTAAGCGCAGCACGGAAATAGGGCGCTGCACGCGCGCGGCTCTGGTTAGGCCGGGGCAGACACTCTGGCCATTGCCGTTTCAACCGCATCGATCAATTCTGATCGGCGCACCGGCTTCATCAGACGGATGTCTTCCGGTCGCAACCCATTGCCATGCACCGTGGCCTCGCTTGCATAGCCGGACATGAAGATCACCGGCAGATGCGGCCAGGCTTTGCGCAGATCCTTGGCCAGATCGGTGCCCTTGCGCGATCCGGGCATGACGATATCGGTCAGCAACAGATCAAACGTCGGGTCAGCGGCAAACTTGATATAGGCGTCATCTCCGGTCGTCGCAGTCTCGATCTCATAACCTGCTTTTGAGAGCACAGTCGTCAGAACATCCAGGACACCGGGTTCGTCTTCGACAAGCAAAAGCCGCGCGCCGGAAGAAACCGACTGAACGGGTTTGTTTTTCTCAGATTGAATCGTGTCCTGATCTACAGTCAGCGCCCGGAAATAAAGCTTGAAGGTCGTGCCGACACCGGGCTCTGAATAGACCCGTACGGTCCCACCGGACTGTTTCATGAACCCTTGAATCATCGACAGCCCCAGACCTGAGCCATGACCCGGTCCTTTGGTGGTAAAGAATGGATCAAAGATTTTCTCTAGATCGGCCTTGGCAATCCCGTGCCCCGTGTCGGACACAGCCAGCATCACATAGCGGCCGGGATCAATGTCTTCATAGCGGGTGTCCACATATTCCTCATCAATGCGCACATTGGCGGTTTCCACCGTCAATTTCCCGCCTTGCGGCATGGCATCCCGCGCATTCAGCAAGAGGTTCAGCAAGGCCGATTGGGTTGAATTGGCGTCGGCCTCAGTTTTCCAAAGACTGGCCAGAAGCGAGGTCTCCATTTCGATGTTTTCCGGCATCACCCGTTCACTCAGCTTCTTGGTCTCAAGCACTTGTTGGTTGAGGCTCAGCGTCACAGGCTCCAGCGACGCCTTACGCGCGAAACTGAGCATATTCTTGGTGAGGTCTGCACCACGCATCGCGGCTTCGATGGAAGAGTCGATCATTGCGGAATTGGCCGGATCAGTGGGGTCATCTTTCACCAGCTCGAGGTTGCCCAAAATCACCGCAAGCAGGTTGTTGAAATCATGCGCGACACCACCGGTCAGGTTGCCCACGGTTTCCATTTTCTGGGCATGGCGCAATCGCTCTTCCAACTCGATGGTATCGGTCATGTCTTGTAGAATGCCCACAAGCCCAACCACGACGCCCTCATCATCATATTGAACTTCCGCGCGTTGAGACACGGTCATGACAGCCCCATCGGGACGCACCATACGATGGGTAAAACTATACCCATCGTCATTGTCCAGCGCGTGCAAAATATCCTGCCGCACCTGAACCAGATCCTCAGGATGCACCATATCATAGAAAAATTCGCGCTTGCCGGAGAAGGCCTCCGGATCGACCCCCATCATCTCAAGCAGTTCGTGCGACCAAAACAACTGACCTTCTAAGTTGCTATGCCAGCCGCCAATTTTTGCAATGCGTTCGGCCTCTAACAAGCGCCGTTCACTTTCCAGAAGCGCCTTGTTGCGATCCAGGAGATCACTTTCCAACGTCAGATTGGCCCGCTTCAACTGATCCGCTTGCGCATAAACCTCGCGGAGGGTCAGGGTCGCAGCCCGGCGTGCTGCGATGCTCAGCGAGACAAAGGCCACAACGGCACAGATTGTCCGGAAGAGCTGAACCGGTACCCCGAACACCTCAATGAACATATCCTTATCGGGCATCATGTCCCAAAGGCCCGGCACCGGCTCAACCACCAATCCGCCCAATACCGCATAGGCCACCAACGAGCCGCTTAACGAACGTGTCGCCCAATTGGTGAATTTGGTGCGACGCGCCAGAACCCAGGCCGCGGCAATAGCACCAGGGAATCCGACAAAGTACCGCGATGCTGCGCTGAGCGTCGAAACCCCCTGCTGAAAGCTCAGCAAGAACACCGAAATCGCCACGCCCGACAACACATAGGCCATCGGCCCAAACAGAAACTGGCTCGCCCGTCCCTCTGCGATCAAAATCTCGCGCACTGACCGACGGCCAAATTCAAACAGAGGCAGGAAAGAGACCAGCAAAAAGGCGCTACCCAGAACATCCAACCCTCTATTGTATGTGCCCTGCGCCAATAACCATGCGTCGTATATTTCCTTCAGCCCGTGTAACACGCCGAACAATCCAAACACCCAAAAATGCTTGGACACAGGCAGGTTACGCGGATCGCGCGGCTGGATCAGAGACACAGCACCAAGCAGCAGGAAGGCAAATCCATAGATGAGGAAAAGCTCAGGCGTAAGCGACATAATTGCGGGCCTTCTTTTGACGCGCAGCCGCCAACAAATACGCGGCCCTCACATCTATGAAACTTTGGACGATGACAGGGAAATCCTGCGAACTCCCACATAAGAAGTCTACGCCAGATAAATCACGCGTCAAACGCTTTTATTTCAACGGTTTGTCCAGCAATATCAAGCACCCGATCACCGAAAATTGCGGGCAGACTCAGCGTTTTAGGCTCATGTTTCCTGCACTGGCCAATGGCTATTTAAATCTTTCAACCCAGTTTCAATCAATTCGGCCAGCACATCTAAATCAATCTTGGACAGCGCTCCAAGATAAAGACAGGATTTCCCCAATTTATGCGGCCCCAGCCGCGAGAGTATTTCCGAATAATCCGAATACCCTGGCATGATATAAACCACCATTTTGGCCTTCCGAGGCGCAAATCCCGTCGCGAGAAAATCACCTTCTCGGCCGCTGGCATATTGGTAATGATAGCGGCCATATCCGACAATGCTGTCGCCCCAGAGTCGTGGCTGCAACCCCGTTGTTTCTCGAAACAGCTTATCCAAAACCAAGGCATCCTCGCGGCGGCGCTCAGGTAGAACCTGTTCAAGATATGCCGCCACAGAGTGATCTGTCATCACGGTCTTATTGGCCATTCCTCGCTCCGGTTTTGACAGGGCATCAAAAGACTACCCTGCCATTACAACACAGATCCAGACATCTGGCGACAGCCCAATACTACTGCGGTGGTGTACCCCTAGAAGTGGATCGCCCGATCCCAGGCATCCAGCACGCTTTCATGCATCATTTCGCTCAAAGTCGGATGCGGGAAGACTGTGTTCATCAGATCCTCTTCCGTGGTTTCCAGCTGACGCCCAACCACATAGCCCTGGATCAGCTCCGTCACCTCGGCCCCCACCATATGCGCCCCCAAAAGCGCGCCGGTTTTGGCGTCGAAGACGGTTTTGACCATGCCCTCGGGCTCGCCCAGCGCAATGGCCTTGCCGTTGCCAACAAAGGGGAAACGGCCAACCTTGATGTCATAGCCCTTGTCTTTGGCTTGAGCCTCGGTCAGCCCCACACTGGCCACCTGAGGGTGGCAATAGGTGCAGCCCGCGATACTGTCCGGATCCACCGCATGGGGTTTACCCCCGGCGATCAGCTCGGCCACCATCACACCCTCATGGCTGGCCTTGTGCGCCAACCAGGGCGCACCCGCGACATCACCAATGGCATAAAGCCCCGGCACTCCGGTGCGGCAATGCGGATCGGTCACCACATGGGTGCGATCCACCTTCACACCGAGACCTTCAAGCCCCAGCCCTTCCACATTACCAACAATGCCGACGGCAGAAATCACGGTGTCGAATTCTTCCTTGGTGACTTTGCCACCCTGCTCGATATGCGCCGTGACCTTACCCTTACCGCGATCCAACTGCTTGACCATGGTCTTTTCGCGAATGGTCATGCCCTGTTTGACAAACTGCTTTTTGGCAAAGGCGCTGATCTCGGCATCTTCCACCGGCAACACCCGATCCATGACCTCAACCACCGTCGTATCCGCGCCCAGTGTGTTGTAGAAACTGGCAAACTCAATACCGATCGCCCCCGACCCAATCACCAACAGCTTTTTGGGCATCCGCGGCGGCATCAGCGCGTGTTTATAGGTCCAGACCAGATCACCATCCGCCTCAAGCCCCGGCAGTTCCCGCGCCCGCGCCCCAGTGGCCAGCACAATGTTGGATGCCTGAAGCTCTTGAACACCCTTGTCGGTCTTGACCGAAACGCGCCCCTGGGCTGGCAGGCTGGCCTCGCCCATCACAACAGTGACTTTGTTTTTCTTCAGAAGATGCCCAACACCGGAATTGAGCTGTTTCGCCACCCCACGGGAGCGTTTGACCACAGCTTCCAGATCATAATCGATGCCTTCTGCCTTCAGTCCAAATTCCTTGGCCCGGTGCATCAGATGAAACACCTCTGAGGACCGCAAGAGCGCCTTGGTCGGGATACAGCCCCAGTTCAGGCAAATGCCGCCCATATGTTCGCGTTCGACCACGGCCACCTTCAGACCAAGCTGCGCGCCTCGAATGGCGGCAACATAGCCTCCGGGGCCGGCCCCGATCACAATCATATCAAAGCTTTGAGTGCTCATTTGCCTCTCCCTGACTGGCGCATTGACCCGACGCTAACGGATCAGCTCCGCAAGGGCAATGCACCCCGGCCGCGCCTTGGCGGCGGTGGGAGGGTGGGTGGGCCGTCGCCAAGGCGTGGCCCTACCCAGAATTCAAACTCAGGCGGCCTGTGGGCCCTGAAGGGTACGCAGTGTTTCTCCATAGCCCCCCGCCGCAATATAGGCGGTTTCGGCTGCGGTAAATTTGCGGCCCAACGCTTCATTGCGATAGGGGAAGCGACCAAATTGACGGATCACCTCACGATGCACCTTGGCATGCAGCAGATTCCCGTCACCACCCTCGGGCATCCGCTCTTTCATCAGACGCACGCAACGATCCTGATCACACAGGTTCTCAGAATGCATCAAAGGCATATAGAAAAACTGCCGCGCAGGTTCTGAAATTTTCAGATCCCATCCGCGGTGGATGGCCTGCTTCACCGCCGACAGGGCCAGCCGATCCGTAGAAAAGGCTTTGGCCTCACCCCGGAACATATTGCGCGGGAATTGATCCAACAGGATCGAATATGCGAGGACACCTTCGGGGCTGGTTAGCCAGAGCGCATAGCGCCCCTCCTTCGCGGCCGCCCAATCACCCATAAATCTCTCACGGATCTGCGCATCCAACGCGTCATCGTGTTTGTACCATCCCTCTGGCTCCACATCGTGTAGCCAGAATTGCAGGATTTCCTGCGGCGTCGCCATGCCTGTTCTCCTCAAATGCGCCACCTACTGTGTAATAAAAGTGTTACACAGCCCAAGGCGCTGTTCCTAGTAACAAATTCTGTCATATCCTGACACAACCTCACCGAGTCTTGCGTCAGGTCTGTTCCTCTTCGTTTTCGGCCTCTTCGGCCACTTCGATCGCGTATTCCTGCGCCAGATCCATGGCCACGGGCGTCGCCGACGGGCTAATGGGCGCATAGACGCTGGTGTCGCCAACATTCGGCGAGGCACGCTGCGTCATACGGAACAGCGCATAGAGCGAAATTGCGGCCATCAGAGCCATGATCAGGACAAAGAATCCCGGAGGCCCAACGACCTGCATCGCATAACCAATCACCAGCGGTCCGGTGATGGCTCCGACGCCATTCACAAACAACAACCCCGCTGAGGCGCTGGCCATGTCATCCGTGTTGAGAAAGTCATTTGTGTAGGCAATCAACAAGGAATACAGAGGGTTAGATGTCCCGCCGATGATGAAGGCCGAGACGCAGAGCGCCCAGAAATATCCGCCCATGACCGTGGCAATTGCCGCCGCACCTGCGCCTAGCCCAGCAACGATCATAATCAGCCAACGACGGTCCATACGATCCGACATCCGCCCCAAAGGGTATTGGAACAACATCGCGCCAACATAAAACGAGGCGATAAAGATCGAGATCTGCCCCAGTTCAAGTCCGGCCTGCGTCGCATAGACCGCGCCCATACCAAACTGCGCCGCAAAAATGCCGCCCAGCAGGAACATGCCGACCATGCCAAGCGGGGATACATCATAAAGCTCGCGCAGTGTCATGGGCTTGGTCGCCTCAAACGCCGGTGTAGGTGTGATCGACAACAAAATCGGTGCGAAGGAAATCGAAACCAAGACCGAGGGAATGATAAACAGCAGATATCCGCTGGCGTCTGGCACGACCAACAAGCCCTGTGCAAGAATAATACCCATCATCTGAACAATCATATAGGCCGACAGGGTCTGACCACGTGTTTCGTTGGTTGCCGCGTTGTTCAGCCAGCTTTCCGCCGTCACATAGACACCGCAGAAACAAAACCCGATGACACAGCGTCCAAGCGTCCAGGCGATGGGATCCTGAAAGGTTGGGAACATGATCAGAACAGCCGAGACAAACGAGCCCAGCGCCGCAAATACCCGCACATGGCCCACGCGACGGATCATGTTTGGCACCATCCGCGACGCAAACAGGAAGCCGGCGAAATAGCCCGACATCACCATCGACATGACCGGGGCGGAAAACCCCGCTTCGGCCCCCCGGACACCCAACAATGAGCCTTGAAGGCCATTGCCCAGCATCAACAACAACATGCCCAACAAAAGGGCCCAGGAATTTCTAATGACGTCGATCATCGCTCTACTCCGCCGATGTATCAAACCTGTCTACTCACCCTACGCATCTGCGCTGTTTCGAAATCGACCCTTTGCGGCAAAAAAGGTGTCGGTTTGTCGCATTTTTAAGCACAGCACACAGGCGCGCAGAGAAACCCGGCAAAGGTGACGGTTTCACGAGGGATATTCGACAGATTTGTGACCCGGCAGTTTATCGCTTGGGGATCAGCAAAGAGGCGTCGCCATAAGAGAAAAACCGATAGCCTTCGCGCAGCGCGTGATCATAGATCTGCAAAATCCGCTCATGCCCAACAAGAGCGGCTACAAGCATCATCAATGTTGATTTTGGCAGGTGAAAATTGGTCATCAAAGCGTCCGCGACGTGAAAGTCGAACCCCGGATAGATGAAGATGTCGGTGACCCCTTCAAAGGGTGCGATCTCACCTGAACGTCCTGCGGTTTCAATCAATCGCAGCGCCGTGGTGCCCACGGGGATCACCCGGCCACCTGCCGCCTTGGTGGCGGCGATTTCTCCCGCCGCAGTGGCCGATACTTCGCCCCATTCGCCGTGCATCTTATGGGTGGTGATGTCATCCACCTTCACCGGCAGAAACGTCCCTGCCCCAACATGAAGCGTCACATGACTGAAGGTGACGCCGTGATCGCCCAGCTTTTGCAGGAGGGCCTCATCAAAATGCAATGAAGCCGTCGGGGCCGCTACCGCGCCGGTGTTGGCCGCCCAGACGGTTTGATAGTCGTCTTTGTCCTGCTCATCCGCCGCGCGTTTTGCTGCAATGTAAGGTGGTAGTGGCATCGCCCCAGCGGCATTCAATGCTGCATCAAAATCTTCGCCTGTCAGATTGAACTGCAGCAGGCCCTGCCCTTCTTCCCGCGCAACCATCGTTGCGCTGAGATCCTCGGAGAACCGGACCTCGTCGCCATCGCGCAATTTTTTCAGTGGTTTGATCAGCGCGGCCCAACAGCCATCTGCGCGCGGTTCCAAAAGGGTGACTTCTATTTTGGCTTCGGTCAGCCCCTGTGCACTTTCACGGCGACGCACGCCGCTTAGACGTGCGGGGATCACCTTGGTGTCATTGAGCACCAACCGGTCGCCCGGGCGCAGCCACTGACAGATATCGCGCACCACCGCATCTGTGATATCACCCCCCTCGGCAACCAAAAGACGTGCAGAGGACCGGGGTTTTGCCGGTCGGGTTGCGATCAAGGTTTCGGGAAGATCAAAATCGAAATCGCTGAGCTGCATGGTTGTCTCACATGAGGGAAGGTTATTGCGACACCTTGGGTGGGGGTCGGCGGAAAATCTCACGAAACAGACCCGGGGTGAAGACCGAAAGCGGATTTACTGCGACACGCGGCTTATCAACAGATCCGCGAATGTTGAAGTTAAATCCGATCAGACCTTCGCCTTTGCGGGGGGACACCAACCGTCCGATGGCATTGAGCACATAGACCGGTGACACCACGCCCTGCATATCCATGCGCCCCGCCGCGAGATCATAGTACCCATCCATTGAAATCCCCATCGAGGGACCAACCGCGCTGGATCTGCTCAGGATCACTTGGCTGGGGGTCAGGCGGAACAGCGCCTCAACCTCATCAAAGTAAATTCCAGGACCATTCAACTGGTCCAGAATGCCCACGATGCTAATTGCATCCAGCAAGGCGGCAATCGCGGGCGTATTGCGAAGCCGTGTTCCATTGATCACCAACCGGCCATCATAACTGCCCTTGCGGCCCGGTACCGGGGTCATGTCCAACCGCAGTTTGCCGTCAGAGACGTTTTTTTGCAGTCCCGCCGCGCCTAACACCCGCCCCGCATCAGTGGCGGTGATGCGGAAGGCCGAGCCACCTTGGCGCGGCACCACAACCCCGGCAATATTGGCCCCCTTGCCAAGCGACCCGGTGAATTCGCCCTGGAACCCACCACTGGTGCGGAAATCTCCACGGAAATTCCGCAGGCGAATGCTATCTGTGACCCGCAGTTCATTTAATGCGAGCTTCATTGGCGAGCCACCCCCACCGCCGCCGCCCGTCGAGCCCGAGGCCGCAAAGTTGCTCTGCCGCAGATCAACCCGGCCCGAGGTCACTTCGATCGCGGGTGCGCGCCCTTTGCCACGTGACCGCAAGCGACCCACCACATCCATCCAAGACCCGATGCGCAGACGTGAGAGGGTGAGAGTCTCAAAGAGATTGTTCGACCCAATGGTGAGTGTGCCACGCGCGTCTAAACCAGCGGCTTTCAGACTCAGCTCATCAACAGACAGTGTCTTTCCCAAACGCCCTGAGATGCGGAAACTGCCTTTGGAATTCCGGCCCAACCGCCAGCCTAATTCAGGGATCGACAGGCCCAAGCCTGCCAGTGAACTGGTGAGTGTAAATCTAGGCGGCTGCCCCTTTGGGAGGTTGAGCTCGAACTGCCCCGTGCCTGCCCCGCTCACTAGCCCTCTGGGCAAGCCAGCGCCAAGCGCGCGCAGATGTTTGTCACTCAGGTCCACCGCGGCGACAACACGCCCCTCACCGCCCTTGAACGGTTGGGTAAACTCGCCTCTCACAGGCACACCATCCATACGGGCCGCGCCTTTGATGCTAAACCTTGAGTTGGTGACCGTCATCTCAAGCTGGTCCGCCGCTAACACGCGATCCGGCACAATCTTGTCGCTGCGAACATCGCTGAGAACACCGGTCAGCTTCATATCAACCTGATCAAGCTTGACACCTTTGACCAGTGGAAGCTTCAGACGCCCCGATACACGCACCTGCCCCTGTGCCAGATCCGTACCTTTGTTGATCTTGCGCAGCACCCGCCAGGTGTCGTTGTCGACCAGCGCCAGCCCCGCTGTCATTGTGCCGGTTGCTCGGACCTCAACACGTCCGATTTCGGGTTTCTGCCTCAAGTCCGGGATCACAAATTCCGAGCCGCTGACATCAATCGCTCCACCGTCACCTGGCTCGATTTGCCCGGCGTCCACCCGTACGGACAATCTGTTGCCGTCGATCACCAAGCGCCCTTGCCCGTTAGAGACGGGTGGCAAGGCTCTGGTATAGCGCACCTCTCCACCGTCAAACCGGAAATCCAGATAGGTATGGGGCTTTTCGTTGGGCTTTGCACGCAGGGCAAATGTGATGTCACTCAGTGCACCCTTGAAAACATTCTCAACCACCCAATTGCGTGTCTTGGGTTTAAATCCTGTGGGCCAGAAAGAGAGAACCTGTTCAGGCGTCGTCTCGGTGGCAAAGGCATCAAGCGCCAACTGCCATCCATCCGCGGCCGCTGATAGCGTACCACGGGATCGAATGGGAAGTTTGGGGTCTGTGCTGCGTAGCTCCCCTACGGTTACCTTGAAAGGATCAAACAATGATTTGAAACTGACATCAGCCCCGGCAATCCGCGCATTGTGATCAAACAATGTGCCCTGTGTCAGCTCAATGTTCGACAGGCGGAACTGCCCCGTCAGGCCCTCGGGCCAACCGGTGTCCAAACCATCCAACTGCGCCCATCCTTCGGCCCGCAACTTACCCAGTTCGGTGGTGAGTGAAATCTCATCGAAGCTAAGCTTTGCGTCCTTAGGGTTGTAGGTGAAATAGGTTTGCGCCCCATCAAACGGGATGGCGCGGGTGGCTGTCGTTGGCTGAAACACCCCTTTGCCAATGCGCAGGGTCGCAACCAAAAGCCCCAGATTGCCATCTTCACCCATTTCGGACCGCAATGCGCCGGAAATCGGGGCGTCCAGATCATCCAACCAGGCCAGAGCCGGGCTTTGGGTCGCAATGTCGCGCGCGCCCAAATCACCAAGAACGATCCCAAAATCGACGGCCGTCTCGCCAATGCGGCTTTCCGCGTTCAGCTCAACCGTGGCAACCCCTGCCCCGCCGCTGAGCAGCGCCACGTCTCCCCCCACGCGCAACCTATCACCGTCGCGCTCTAACCGAAGACGGCCTCCATCGGCAGTCCAGCCCCTCTGGGCGCGCAGGTCTTCATAGCGAATGGTCAGTGCATCCGCTTCAAATCGGGTCAGCCCGGCCAGGCGGGGTGTTTGGACGGCGCGATCAACCTGCGCCACAATCTCGGCCATATCCGGGACCGTCGTGCCTTTGGCAAACACATCGCCCAGCGCCAAACCAAACCGCCCACGCTCGTCGCGTTGCATGGTCACAAACGCCCCAGACACCCGTAGCTCTTTCAACTCAAGCTTCCCGCGCATCAAGGCCGGAGCCGACAGACCGGCTTCGATATCGGAGAGCGCCGCAACGGCCTCTCCGTGTTCATTGCGTAGATCAACATCCCAAAGCACAAAGCGCGCGAGATCCATGCCCTCGACCTGAAGGCTCATCCGGCCGAAATCCACATTCAGTCCCGGGATGGCCTCAGCCAGTCGCTGTTCGATACGGGCCCGCACCCATTCAGGCGCCTCCACTGGGCGCCCCACAAGGGCAAAGCCAACACCTGCGGCAGACACAACCATCACCAAAAACGCAATCAACGCCAGCAAACCGCCTTTGCGGCGCCGGCGGCGCGGTTGTGGGGGGATGGTGTCAGGAGCAGTCACTGGATTACTGGCCTTGCCGAATTATCTCTGAGATGAGATTTGCTGATGCAAGCCATCATATCCCACCCCCGTAAAGGAGACATACATGTCCACCCTTGCCCCTGATTTCACTCTGCCCTCCACGTCTGGCTCTGATGTCACGCTGTCCGACCTGCGCGGCGCTCCGGTGGTTTTGTTCTTTTATCCCCGCGACAACACACCCGGCTGTACCACAGAGAGTTTAGATTTCACGGCACTAAACGCAGAATTTGTCGCTTTGGGCTGTCAGGTGTTTGGCATTTCTGCCGATGACCTCGCAAGCCACGAGAAGTTTATCAGCAAAAAGGCGCTAGGCATCCCACTTTTGGCCGACACCGAAACCACCACCTGCGCAGCCTACGACGTTTGGAAAGAAAAGAAGATGTACGGGAAAACCTTTATGGGGATCGAACGCAGCACATTCGTGATCGACGCAACCGGCGCGATTGCCAAAGAGTGGCGCAAGGTGAAAGTTGCTGGCCACGCCGCAGAAGTTCTTGAGGTGGTCAAAGCGCTCTAACGCTCTTGGCAAGGAACCGGCATCATGGCACATCCCGGCGCATGAAAAGCTTGAGCGAAATGGCGGTGGATGTTCTGACCACTGCGAATGGCCGTGAAAAAACCGCGAAATCGCGGGACTATGCAGCCCAGTGGTTTGCCGCCCGTGCGGCAGGCACTCCCCTTGCAATTGGGCGGGCGGATCCACCGCTTCGCCCGGCCCGGCCTGTTGAACCTGCGCTTTTGGACCCACGTGACGTCCCAAAGCGCAAGCCCGGCAGCCCACAAGGGCGCATTGCCCTGCTTCACGCCGTTGCGCATATTGAACTCAATGCCGTCGATCTGCACTGGGACATCATCCCCCGCTTTGCCGACGTTGAAATGCCGCTTGGTTACTATGACGACTGGGTCAAAGCAGCCGATGAAGAATCCAATCATTTCAATCTTATCTGCGACTGCCTTGAAGACCTCGGCAGTTACTATGGCGCCCTGCCCGCCCATGCGGGTATGTGGCGCGCCGCCGAAGACACAAAAGACGATCTTATGGGGCGTCTCGCAGTTGTCCCGATGGTGCTTGAGGCGCGTGGCCTGGATGTCTCGCCTGGCATGATCGAGATCTTTCGCAAAGCGGGCATCGACAAGGCCGTTGCCTCGATGGAAGTGATCTATGCCGAAGAAGTTGGGCATGTCGCCTATGGCAGCAAGTGGTTTCACTTCCTGTGCGGGCGCCACAACCTTGACCCGAAAGACGAATTCCACGCTCTCGTACGCAAATATTTCCATGGTGCTTTGAAACCGCCGTTCAACGAGGAAAAGCGCGCCGAAGCGGGCCTGCCCCCAGACTTCTACTGGCCGCTGGCGGATCAACTTCCACCCAGAAAGGTCTAATTTCGGCGAATTTTCGCCATTTCGGCCACAGCTTGCCGATCTGACGAATCACTGTTGCCAAAATGCTTGCAAGAGGGAGATGCGCTGGCTACTCCCTTTGGCAAGGTGCCGAAAACCTAACTCGAGCACCAAATGGGACGGGTTACAAAGGACGGACCAGATGAGATCACGTCTGGCGATCAAGACACATGCGCTCCTTGAGCGTTTCTTCCCCGAGCGTCGGCTCTTTTTGCGGTCTGATACAGATACGCGATTTATCCGGCTGAAATCGGGCACCCAGGCAATTGCCTTTACCGGTGCCACGGTTGTCGTGGGGTGGTCGATTATCGCAACTGCCATCTTGTTGATGGATTCGATTGGCTCGGGCAATTTCCGCGAACAGGCCCGCCGCGAACAAATCACCTATCAACAACGGCTCAACGCCCTGTCCAACGAACGCGACATGCGCGCCTCTGAGGCCGTCGCTGCTCATGACCGGTTCACCGCTGCGCTGCGCCAGATCTCTCTGATGCAGACCGAGCTGCTGGAATCCGAGACGCGGCGACGCGAATTGGAAACCGGGATCGACGTCATTCAGGCTACCCTGCGTGACACCATGAACCAGCGCGAAGAAATCAACGCCCGCCTCGCCTCTCTGCAAGAGCAGATCGACGGAAATGGTCAGGCGCTCGCCGCTGGCACCGCCGAAAGCGACGGCACTTTGGATTTCCTCGCCGAAGCTCTGGCGCGCACCGCCGCCGAACGTGATCAGGTCGTTGTTGATGCACAAGAGGCCCTGACCCGCGCTGCGGAAATGGAAGCCGAGGTTGCCATGATGGAGGACGCCAATGATCGCATCTTCCGTCAGCTTGAAGACGCCATGACCGTCTCGGTCGCGCCACTGGACAAGATGTTCAAGGCCGCAGGCATGAATCCCGATTCGATCCTCAAGCAGGTGCGCAAAGGCTATTCCGGTCAGGGCGGACCGCTCATGCCCTTGAGCTTTTCGACCCGTGGCCACGGCACATTGCCTCAGGACACTGACCGCGCCAATTCGATCCTTGAAGACATGGACCGTCTGAACCTGTATCGGATTGCCGCGTCGAAGGCGCCTTTCGCCTCGCCGCTGAAAAATGCCTTCCGCTTTACGTCACCTTACGGCATGCGTTGGGGCCGTTTGCATGCGGGTACGGATTTTGCCGCACCCCATGGCACCCCGATCTACGCCACCGCAGATGGGGTTGTGACCCATGCTGGCTGGTCATCTGGCTATGGACTTCTGGTCAAAATCCAGCATGAATTCGGTATTGAAACCCGCTACGCGCATAACTCGAAACTGTTCGTAAAGGTCGGACAAAGGGTCTCGCGCGGGCAAAAAATTACTGCTATGGGGAACACTGGACGATCGACCGGGACCCATCTGCACTATGAAGTTCGAGTGGGTGGCAAACCCGTCAACCCCATGATCTATATCGAGGCTGCGAACGATGTTTTCTAAAAGCAAAATCAACGAGCCCGGCCATAAAGCCGAAGAGACAACTGCCAAACCCGCAGCTGCTCCTGAGGCTCCTCGCCCGGCTCCCAGTGACTTCAAGGCGACCGCGCCCAAGCCGAAGCCTGCCGCATCGGTGCTAAGCTCGGATCTGCACATCACTGGCAATATCAAAACAACCGGCGACATTCAGGTCGAAGGCACTGTCGAAGGCGACATTCGTGCCCACCTGCTGACCATCGGTGAATCGGCCACCATCAAAGGCGAAGTGATTGCCGACGATGTTGTGATCAACGGCCGTATCGTGGGCCGTGTTCGTGGTTTGAAAGTCCGTCTGACCGCCACCGCGCGCGTCGAAGGTGACATCATCCACAAGACCATCGCCATTGAATCCGGCGCCCACTTTGAAGGTTCGGTTCAGCGTCAAGACGACCCGCTCAATGGCGGCAAAGCCCGTCCGATTCCAGGAGCAGCGCCCGCCGCTGCAGCGCCTCTGGAAGGCTGATCGCTTAGATCTAGTTGCAAAAAGCGCCGCAGGAGTAAATCCTGCGGCGCTTTTTCTTTATGAGCTTTCAGGCCTCGGTTAGGAGGCTAGAGCATATCCGTGATCATCCATCCCAGATGCAGGTGACTGAGCCGGCAGCTGGAACTGACGGGCCGCAGTGCGCAGCTCATCGACACTATTGCGCAGGCGCAGCGTGGTGGCTGAGGTTTCCTCAAACATGGCTGCATTGCGCTGGGTCACCTCATCAAGCTGGTTGGCGGCGGTGGCCACTTCCCCCAGCCCGCGCGCCTGATCGGTCGTCGCTTCTGCAACAGCGCGGATCAGCTTTTGCAGCTCAGTCACATTCTCACCAATCTGGTTCAACGCAGCCCCAGAATCCTGCGCCAGAGAGGCCCCCGCCTCAACCTGTTCATTGGCATTGGTGACCAATCCGGTGATGTCTTTGGCCGCCTGCGATGCCCGAACAGCCAGCCCGCGCACTTCTTCGGCGACAACCGCAAAGCCACGGCCCGATTTGCCTGCGCGCGCCGCCTCGATTCCTGCATTCAGGGCCAACAGATTGGTCTGGAACGCAATGTCATCAATCAAAGTGATGAAACCTAGGATCTCTTTGGAGCTGCCTTCGATTTCATCCATCGCCTTGATGGTCTGTGACACGACATCCTGTCCACTTTCAGACAACATCTTTGATGCCTCAGCCCGCTCAGACGCCATATGGGTCTCGCCCTCAGATTCACGCACGGAATCTGTCAGAACGTTCAAAGCCGCTGTAGTCTCTTCAAGCGAGGCCGCCTGGGTCTCAGTCCGGCGGCTCAACTCCTGCGAGGAGGACTCAAGCGATGCGCTCTCAGAGGAGATGTCACTGATCCCCTCAAGAAGCAGACGGATCAGATTGGTAATCCGCTCAACGGCAGCATTGAAATCGCGCCGGGTGGTCTCGAACTCACCAGGGAAGGCCTGATCGATGTGGCAGGTCAGATCACCATCGGCCAGCGCCGCCAGTTTGGCGTTCAACACTTCAACTACCTGCGCCTGCTCTTCCACACGCTGCATGTCGCGCTGCTCAAGCTCATTGCTGTGGCGCATGGCATCCCGCAGGATCTCAAGCCCTCGTGCCATTTCGCCAATCTCGCTGCGGTTCTCCACATCCGTGACATCGCTTTCGACGTCCTTTTCCGACAACGTGGAAATCCGGGCGCGCAACCGCTCAAGCGGGCGTGTGACACTACGGGTGAGGAAAAACGAAATGGTGGCCATCGCCCCTGCGGCCACCAGCAGGGCAACCAAGGTGGCATTTCGTAGAATGGCGACATCCGCGGCGATGTCTTCCACATAGGCGCCAGTACCGATCATCCAGCCCCAAGGCCCAAACAAGCGACCGTAGCCAATCTTCTGCAGCTGCACATCGCTGTCTGGTTTCTGGAAATGATAGACAACGGGGCCGTGACCGTCCGGGCCCTGAACAATTTTGATCATCTCTTCGAGGATCAGTACGCCATTGACATCAGCCAGATCCATTTTGTTCTGGCCAATCCAATCCGGCATGAAGGGGTGAACCAGTGTTACCCCCTGTAGGTCATAGGCGAAGAAATACCCCGCCGTGCCAAATCGAAGCCCATTGAGGGCCTCTGCCCCCCGCGCCTGAGCCTCTTCCAGCGTCATGGTCCCCGCCTGAACCTGTGCATCCAGCGATCCCAGAAGCGTGGTCGCAGTTTCGGTCAGATTGGCAAGCTCCTGCTCTCTCATCTTATATGTGGTGTCCGAGGACTGGTTGATCAGAAACAGCGCCAAGGCCGCCATGGCGAAGATGGCGAAACCAGCCATTGCATACACACGAGTTGAGATCTTGAAGAACGAAGTGGGCATGATACCGGCCTCTTGTTTGCATTTGGCCTCAACCTCAGTCGCCACTCTAAACAAGGTATGAACGCCTCACCTAGTCGGACGTAACACCTCGCGATATCTAAAGAATTAGTTCCCTAAAATTGTCCCCGATCTGATGCTCATTGGAGCACTGCACAAGTTTTAATCCTTAGAGATTAGCAGGCATATACGAAGGAATAGAAACACTTCTCCTTTGCGCCATTCATCCGAATCATCTGCCACCGCAGGCAGGCCCACAGTCCCTGCCTCGGTGTTGTGGTCCAGATCATGCCCAGAAACAGGTCAGAATTCTTCCAACCCGGCGCGTGCCCCAATCAGATGACACCATTCACATTTTATGAGGCTTTGGCGAAACTAAGGGCGCTATTGTCGGGCATCTGGAACGCCTCGGTGGCGCGCTTTAGATCCGCCAAACGATCCATCATGCGCTGAACGGTTCCGCCTGTGTCCATAGACATCCGAGCATCGCGCTGGCTCGCCTGTTCAAGTTGGGCAACCGAACTTGACGCCTCGCTTAGACTTTGCGCCTGCTCATCCGTTATAGCGGCCACCGATTTGATCAGATCCTGCAACTGTTGGGTATGTGCTTCGATTTCCTCCAAAGCCAATCCGGAACTCTGTGCAAGTGAAGCGCCCTTCTCGACCTGCGTATTCGCCTCTTTGACCAGACCGGAAATGTCCTTCGCGGCTTCAGAGGCGCGCACCGCAAGCCCCCGCACTTCTTCCGCAACCACGGCAAAGCCACGCCCCGATGTCCCCGCCCGAGCGGCTTCGATCCCGGCATTCAACGCCAGCAAATTGGTCTGGAACGCGATGTCGTCGATCAGTTTGGCAAACCCAAACACGCGTTTAGAGTTCTCCTCGATCTGTTGCATGGCAGTGATCGTGAGGGTCACAACCTCTTGCCCATTCCGCGACAGATGGCGGAACTCCGACGCTTTCAGTGCCGCAGCCCGCGTGCCCTCTTCTGACTTGGTCACCGCTTGGGTCAAAGCGCCAAGCGCTTTGGTCGTGCGGGCCAAGCTCTGGGATTGTTCAGAGACACACCCGCGCCATTCAGACGACGATCTGGTCATCCCCTGAACATCATCGGCGACACCGGACACCACAACATCAATCCCTGATATCAGCATTTGGATCCGGTCGACTGATATATTGAAATCTCGACAAAGCGCCTCCTCCCCCTCGGAGGCCGCCTCTATGCGACAATCAAGATCTCCGGACGCCAGCGCCGCCAGTTTGGCGCGCAGCACATCACTGATCTGATGATCAGCGCCATTGTCTATCGTCCGTGCTTTGCCCCCGGCCTGCTGGCGTTCCATTATCTGCAGCGCCCGCATTGCGCGCGCAAGCTCCCCTATCGCACCTTTGCTATCCTGTTCAGCCAGAGCAACGCTCTTGTCTTTTGTCACAATGACCTGAAGACTGTCCTGCAACCGTTGCAACGGAGCAGAGATGCCGCGCGCGACGGCATAGGCCAATCCAACACACACAACCGCCAGTCCAAATACCATGGGCGCGATCGCGCTGAATACCTTAGCTAGGTCACCTGAAGGATCAATCGATGTGGA
Organism: Pelagimonas sp.; assembly: GCA_049116335.1. Taxonomy (GTDB): domain Bacteria; phylum Pseudomonadota; class Alphaproteobacteria; order Rhodobacterales; family Rhodobacteraceae; genus CANMIH01. The sequence goes on from JAGDYZ010000012.1 coordinate 34,909, forward strand.
GCCGAGCGTAAGCGACCAGCCCCAAGGTTCAAAGATCTGCATCACCCCAATCTCAAAACCTGCGGTCAGTTGGGCCAGCTCAGTAGGGTCTAACACCAACCCTTCCGTTTCACCGAGCTCAGACACATCGACCTCACCACTTTGCACCACGGGGCTCAAGGGAAGGTCCGCAGGCGGGTCCGACCGCGTAACAAGCACCTTGCCGTCCAATGTTGTCGCAAAAGCAGTGCTTCCCGCAGCGAGATCCGTCCCTCGCAAGAATTCAACCCCCTGCATTTGCGCCTTCTCAAGCGTGATGAGGCCTGACTTTTGTTGCTCGTCAAGTTGGGTAAACACTCTAAATATCGTCTGCGTCTGGGTCAAAAGCGCCTGATGGCGCTGATCCAGAAACATTTGTTTTGCAGACTGGGACAGATACAGGTTGGTCCCAAGCAACGCGCAGATCGCAAACGCTGCCAATGAAAAAATCCTAAGTGGGATTCCAATATGAAAACGGGGCATCAATTCTTCTTCATGTAAATTTTATCACCCACACTCTGAAAAACGAAACTTGAAGAATCCGTGAATTTTCCGGTATTTTTCAGCCAGTTCCCCCTACAAATCCGAAATCCCCCACAGATTTTGGCCCGATTCTATCCGGCAACCTTTACATTTATGTAAGTTAAACAAGGCGAGTTCGACTTATTTACTGGCGCGAACTGGCAAACTGCTCCCAAGGCAGCTCTCGGAATTTGCTCCGCACGACAGCATCTCCCGAAGGTCACAGTTCACCCCCAACCAGAGAGCGCTCGTAATTGCTCATGCGAGCCTCCAGGCAGGCCTTTAGCTTTGAGTTAGAGATTACGCCTCAAGCTCGGCATCCCAATACAAAAAATCAACCCAGCTGGCATGGAGATGATTTGGGGGGAACCTGCGTCCCATGTTCAGCAGTTCCCCCGCCGCCGGTTGGCGCGGGATTTTGCGCAAAGACATGCCACATTTGTTCAGGCTCTTTGACCCTTTGCGCAAATTGCAGGGGGAACAGGCCGCCACAACATTTTCCCAGCTGGTCACTCCGCCCGCGGCACGTGGGATCACATGGTCAAACGTCAGATCCCCTTTGCTGCCACAATACTGGCAACAGAATTCATCCCTCAGGAATAAATTAAAGCGCGTGAAGGCCACGCGCTTTCTGGGTTTCACATAGTCTTTCAGTACAACAACACTTGGTATGCGCACCACGGTGCTCGGGCTTCGGACCACCTCGTCATATTCCGCGACAATGTCCACGCGATCGAGAAAGGCGGCTTTGACAGCATCCTGCCATGGCCAAAGCGACAAAGGGTAATAGGATAGCGGGCGATAATCCGCATTGAGGACAAGCGCCGGATGGTGCTTCAATGCACCAGGTTCACGTACAAATTCAGTTCTAAAGTCGCCGTCCATGGGGGACTCATCCTCCGCCCTGCCTGCTTCCAATGAAACGACTGGGGCAGAGCACCGCCCCAACCTACTTAACACTATATCTCGTGTTCGCCCTCTGGCAACCCCCGCAAATACAGTAGTCACCGTCACAATTAGCGGGCCTCCATGACACCTGTATGACGAGATTTTCCGGCACAGCTGACTGCTGGAACCCTGCATTTTCAGAAATTTAATGACCTGACCGTTCAAAAGAACCGAGAATGAGAAGATAGCATAAACCAGATCTTAGCTCGCAGTCCCTAGTGATCAGCTGACAGTAGTAGAAAGACGTCAGCATTATGATTGATCAAAAGAATCAAAGGCAAGAGCCGCGCCCCCGGTCCGGTGAAGCACCCTTCAACATAGGTGAAGTCTTTTATTCCAGAACCGATGATCGCGGTATTATTCAAAGTGGCAACTATGTCTTTCGTCGCGTGGCGCATTTCGATTGGGAAGAACTCATTGGCGCGCCTCACAAGGTCATTCGTCATCCGGATATGCCCAAAGGGGTGTTTCATCTGTTCTGGGACCAGTTGAAACGCGGGAAAATGATTGGGGCCTATGTCAAGAACAGGTCCAAGGACGGGTTGTTTTATTGGGTTTTTGCTGTCGCAATGCCCTGGCAAGGGGGCTTTCTGTCCGCACGCATCAAACCCACCAGTGCGCGCCTCGAACAGGTCAAACGTCTCTATGCCAAAATGTTGGATCGCGAACAAACAGGCGAGATTTCACCAGAGGCCAGCGCCCAGTTCCTGATCAACGAATTAGGGTCGATGGGCTTTGAGTCTTATGAGGATTTTGCAACGGATTCGCTTGCCGAGGAACTTCTTTCAGAAGCTAAAAACCTTGGCCTGCCGCCGATTGCGCGGGTTCAACTGTCCCGCGGCATGCTAGAGAAGGCAGAGGAGCTGCGTGCACATACAGATGGCCTGTCGAGCGAGTTCGAAACACTTTCGGGCATTCCCATCAACATGCAGATCCGGGCGACACGTCTTGAAAACAAAGGCGGCCCGATCATGACGCTCGCCCAGACCTATGGTGAGATGTCACAACAGCTCTCCGAGTGGTTTGCCAAAAACGTGGTGGGTGCAGACAGCAATTTCTCGCGGATTTCGGACAACATCAAAGAGGCGCTGTTTCTCAATAGCGCGGCTGGCATTTTGCATCGATGCAATGCACAGCTTCAGGCCGAACGGCGCGACCTCGGAACTGTTGACCTGAAAGAAGAGCGGGAAGGTCTAGTAAAGCTGGCCGACGGGTATATTCGCCAGGCACAAGAGAGCACAGGCGCTGTCGTTATCGAAGCAGAACGGATCCGCGCAGCTTGCAAGGAAATGCGCCGCTCCCTGCTTGCGCTCGACACAGTCCGAGTGACCTGCAATATCGAAAATGCACGTCTTGGCAATCGCGCGGATGGTCTTGGGGACATTGTCGCCAGCCTTGCAGAAACTCAGGCCAGCGTGGCGGGAAATCTTGACCAGATCGAGACGACAATCACCAAGGTCATCGCACAGGCAGACGCCATCCGCTCCCAAAACAATGAGGAAACATCCCCGGTTCTTCTGTATGGGGAAAAAATGGCGCGGGCGCTGCAGTCCGCCTGATGGCTCATAGGAGCACCATCGTGAAAGGGCGAGTACACAGTGCGCGCCCTTTTGTCTTTGGGTCTTATGCGGAACGCCGGGACCTCCGGCGCGCTTTGCGCAACATTGCCTGCCAAACAAGTTTACCTGCGGCCACCGCAGTCCTTGGATTTCGTGACAGCGCTGCCATGCGCCTCCAGACCGCATCCCGTACCTCACGCGGCGCCTTATCCATGTGACCTGCGTCAAAAGCTGGTCTTGGATCATACTCGATCAAAAGTTGCGCCTCTTGCGCGGCCCGCTCTCCCGCCAGCTCAGAGATCAGTTCCAGGGCCATGTCCAGACCAGCGGATACTCCTGCTGCAGTCCAGATTCTGCCAGACTTGACCAACCGTTGGGATGGCCGTGGCAGCGCCCCAAAGCGCGGCAAAGCCGTCATCGCGGCCCAGTGACTTGTCGCCGGAACATCCTTCAGCAACCCTGCCGCCCCTAAAACTACCGCACCCGAGCAAACTGAAGCCGTGATCCGCGTGGTTTCGTGAACCCTGCGCAGCCAACCCGTCAACCTTTTGTCCGCTGCGGTTACTGCTGTATTGGCTTCGGAGCCTGGCACAATGACCACATCTGGGTGTGCGGTTTCGAAAAGGGTATGCGTTGCCCCAATCAACAACACCCCGCGATCATTGGGCACCGGCCCCACGTCGTGCCAGACAAAGCGGATCTCAGCACCAGGCAGGTATTTCAACAGCTCGTAAGGCCCCAAAGCATCAAGTGCTGTCAGTCCGGGATAAAGAACAATCGCAATCTGCATCATTGGTCCTTTCATAATAGAACGACCGTGCTAATTTGTAATCAAACCTGAGACAAAACAAGCCATGCCCACAACAAAAGCAGAAAAAACCCATCACCATATCCTGACCCTGGCCGCCCATGAGGCCAGCCTATCGGGCATTGCAAACCTGACCGCCGGAAAGTTGGCCAAGGCGACGGGCCTGTCGAAAAGCGGGCTTTATGCTCATTTCGGATCAATGCAGAGCCTGCAGATCGCCGTGATTGATTTTATCGCAGCATATTTTGTCGAAGAGGTTGCCCGCCCCGGCTTTGCCGCACCTGTTGGCGAAGCCCGCTTGAGAGCGCTGTTTGACCTTTGGGTAAGCTGGTCTCAACACCCCGATCGTCCGGGTGGGTGTCAGCTTTTGGCGGCCAGTTTTGATTATGACGGTCTGGACAGCCCCGTGCGCGATCACCTTGCCAACTGGATCGAAAAATGGCTCAAGACACTGGAAACTGAGGCCTCGAAGGCCGGACTGCCTGATCCAGCGAGCACAAGCGCCACAGCCCTCGCCCTCTATTCCGCACAGCACATCCAAACGCACCTGCTCCGCAACGCATCTGCCGCCGACTGGGCCCGCGATGAATGGGATGAATGTCTTACAAAAAACGCTCTATGAGATGAAACCCCGCACCTGCGTTCATAAATAGGTTTCATTCAATAAGGATGTTTGAAATGTGCCGTCTTTTCGCAGCTAGCCTTTTCGCGATTATTCCATGGCTCCAACCCGTCCACGCCAATGAAAAGCTTGTCTCTTTCTGGGAATGCGTGGACCGGGTAACACCCGCAACAACTGTTGACGGACTCTCACTAAAGCTCGGTTCCTATGAAGAACTGGCGCCCAATCAATTTGCGGCAAATGGATTGCTTGGATATCACGTCACCTGGATTGTTCTACTGGATTTCAACCAGACGCCGGTTGCCGTTTACGAAACCTTTGAACCGGAGGGGTCCCACCCCTTTGGCCGGATCGGAACGCCCTTGGTGCTTCAGCGCGGATTTACAGAATGTGGCGCATATTGGTCCGGTTTTTGGACAGGTCCCTGGCCAGATCAAACGCCTGTCCCCTCACCACCACCTCTCGATGGGTTGCCACCAATCACCGAATTACCAATCGCAGATCTATTGCCGCCTGCATCTGACAAATAAAAAGCCGCCCCGAGGGGCGGCCCTATCACGACGAATTCGGCAGGATCAGAACCCGCATTTGTCGCGCAGAAAGGCCAGCGTCACGGACAGGCCATCCGGGGCGATACCGTGGGCGGTGCCCTTCATGATATGGGCAAAGACCTCTTTAAAGCCTGCCTGATCCAGCGCTTCCGCCGCTTCGGGCAGTGATTGCACCGGCACCACATCATCCTGATCGCCATGCACCAGCAGGATCGGCATTTTCGACTGCACCTCATCCGCCAGCAGATCAGGCGACAGCAGACGACCCGAGAACCCAACAACCCCGGCCACCGGGTCTTCGCGGCGCGGTGCCACATGCAGCGACATCATGGTGCCCTGACTGAAGCCCACCAGAGCCACCTGTTCGGGCAGAAGATCTTCATCGACCATCAGGGCATCCAGAAAGGCGTCAAGATCGGCCACCGCGCGATCCATCCCTTCCATGCTTTCTTCTTCAGACGATCCATCGATCCACGGGATAGGGAACCACTGAAACCCCATCGGTGCACCGGCGCAGGCCTCGGGCGCGTCAGGCGCCACAAACAGTGTGTCCGGCAGGTGCTCGCCCAGAGGGTCGGCAAGCCCCAAAAGATCGGCCCCATTGGCGCCATAGCCATGCAGGAAAACCACGCAGGACCGCGTGTCTCCGGAAAGCGGCTCTTTGCGGCCGGTGTTCAATACGCGCGTCATGCGATGCCCTCTCGGTTTTTGTCCACACGGTAGTAGGCCCAAAGGATACGCGCGGCAACCGATCTCCACGGGCTCCAGTCCTCGGCCATTTGCCGCAGCACCCGATCCTTGGGGCGTTCCGGCAGATCAAACAGCTCTTTCGCCGCCTCTTGCAGCGCCAGATCACCCGGGGCAAAGACATCCGCCCGGCCCAGGCTGAACATGGCATAGATCTCGGCGGTCCAGACACCGATGCCTTTGACCGCCACTAGGGTTTTGATCACCTCATCAGTGGGGGTCACGCGCAGAGCGTCAAAATCAATCTCTGCGGCGGCCAGGGCTTTGGCATAACTGGCCTTCTGACGGCTCAGCCCCAGCGCGCGCAGATCCTCTTCGGACTGTGTGTCGATGGCTTCGGGCGTGACCATCCCAGCCGCCTCAAGCCGCCCCCAGATCGCACGCGCCGAGGCCACGCTCACCTGCTGGCTGACAATTGCGCTCAGCAATTGACCAAACCCATCGGGTCGCAGCCGCAACGGCAATGCCCCGATCAAAGACAGCGCATGGGCAAAGCGCGGTTCGTGCCGGGCCAGCCAATCCGCCCCTTCGCTGACACAGCTGTCGCCTCGAATGACGCGTCCGGTTATGTTTTCGTCCATGCCATCGCCTCTTCAGGTGTTGTAACTATCGGCCCAACTGGCCGTCTCGGCCGCTGGATCATCGCTACAGGGATCCCCAGGCGCCGAGCTGCCTCAAGTTTGGGCCAACCGCCCTGCCCCCCTGCATTGCGCAAGAGCAGCCAGTCAATCCGTTCCTTGCGCAAGAACCGCAATTCATGTGGCACAGTGAATGGCCCACGTGCCGGAAGAAACCGCCCGTGCCGCAAAGGAAAATTGCCACCCGGAGGCCCAAGCTGGCGCACAAGACACTGGGCCCGCAATCCGTTGAGGTGGGGCAAGGTATCTCGTCCCAGGGTCACCAACACCCGCGCCCCTTGTGGGATTACGGTTTTGGCCTCACGGGCTAAACGGATCGGATGCCAATTATCCCGAGCCGAGGCGCGCCACTCTGGTCGCATAAGATTCAGAAATGGCACGCCGACAGCCTGAGCCGCACGCAAAGCCGCGGCAATCGCCTTGGCATCACAGGGATGCGGCGCGATCACCACCCGATCTACCTGCAAATCAGCTAGCCAAGCTGGGCTGACAGGACCACGCGACACCTGTCCCGGCCAATTTCGCGGCACCCGTTCAGGCGCGGCCAGATGCACTGCGGCCTCAGGCAACAGACGCGCCAAGCGCCATGCCTCCGCTGAACCTCCAATGATCAAAACGCGTGTCATTTCATTTTGATACGCAGAGCCCCCTGCCAACACCAGAGCCAAATGCACCCGCGGCCTAGGGTTCCAAAGCGTTAGGCGGGCGGTGGTCCGTTTTTTCTTGAAAAATCGGTGCCCCTTCCGGACGCACGATCACAATTTCACATTCCCCTTGCGACATATGTCACAACATCTTACCCATTCACCTATGACCCAGACTCACACCCCAAACGCCCGCCGAAATGTTGCTGTTCTTGTCTTTGCCCAAGCGATCCTTGGGGCGCAGATGCCGATGGTCTTTACGGTCGGCGGGTTGGCCGGTCAGCAGCTGGCCTCAAACGCCTGTTTTGCGACACTGCCCATCTCGATGATTGTGCTGGGTTCGATGTTGGCCGCTACTCCCGTGAGTGCCTTCATGCAGAGCCACGGACGCCGCGCCGGGTTTCTGATGGGGGCGTTTTGTGGCGCTTTGGGGGCTGCGATTTCCGCCTTCGGACTTTACCAAAACAACTTTGCCATCTTCCTGATGGGCAGCCTTGTGACCGGGGTCTATATGTCCGCGCAAGGCTTCTACCGTTTTGCCGCCACCGATACCGCCTCCGACGCTTTCCGGCCGAAAGCGATTTCTTATGTGATGGCCGGGGGATTGGCCGCGGCCATCATTGGTCCGCAATTGGGTAACTATTCGTCGCTGGCCTTTGGCCCGATCCCCTTCTTTGGTACCTATATTGCCATTGCGGCGCTGAACCTTGTCGGATCGGGGCTGTTTTTCCTGCTTGATATCCCGACACCGGAGAAACCTGCCGCCGATGCCCCGCGTGGGCGCACCCGGATGGAGATGCTTACCACGCCGCGCATTGCGGTGGCGATCATCGCCGGGATGGTCTCCTACGCTTTGATGAACCTCGTGATGACCTCAACACCTTTGGCGGTTGTGGGATGTGGGGTTGGGGGTGAGACCGAGCTGCCGGACTACCTGCTCAACATCGTGCCCGAAGGCAGTGCCCGGGAACAGTTCCAGTTCATCGCTGGCTATGTTGTGACCGCACATGTTCTGGCGATGTTTATTCCCAGCTTTTTCACCGGCCACCTCATCGCAAAATTTGGCGTTGAAAAAATCATCGCCACAGGTCTTGCGATCCTCGGCGCTGCCGGGTTGGTGGCGCTGCAAGGCGTTGCAATCGAAAACTTCTTTGTCGCGCTGATCCTGCTGGGCATTGGCTGGAACTTTGGGTTCATCGGCGCCACGGCCATGCTGTCGAGCACCCATGAACCTCATGAGCGTGGCCGCCTTCAGGGCATGAATGACCTGATTGTCTTTGGCGGTGTGACCGTGGCCTCGCTGGCCTCGGGTGGGTTGATGAATTGTTCGGGCGGGTCGCCTGTTGCGGGCTGGACCTCGGTCAATCTCGCCATGGTGCCCTTCCTGGCCCTTGCGGGGGGCGCCTTGATCTGGCTGGCGCTGCGCCCCAAAGACGTACCTGCCGAATAAGAGAAAGGCCTGTCGCTATACCGACAGGCCTTTTCCATTTGGTCACGCACCACTTCAGAAAATCAAAATTCACCAGTGCCCCGTCACAGCCACCCAGAGACGCCGCGCGCTGGCCCGCGCGTCCGACAGGTCCAATGTGCCCTCGGCCACCAGCCTAGGTGACTGCGCCGCCCGTTTCAGGATCGGAGCGGTCAAAGCTCCTGCCATCAAGGCAGGCCCCGCCGCTCTTGGGACTGCCCCACGGTGTCGTCGCGCTTCGTCCAGCTTTGCAAGCCCGCGTTTGGCCAGTTCAGCCACGGCCTCCGCTCGGCCATCCACCAAAGGCACCCGGCCAGCCGCCTCAAGCCCCGGCACCGCGCGCAGGAACCCGGCCAAGGCTGTGGCCCAGCCCAGCGCCGCCGCCGCGCGCCCGTCGGTGTCGCCCAGCGCGCGGGCCGCAACCTGCATCAACACTCCACCAGTGTCTTCGAGATAGGCATCAAAGGCGGCCTGATCGTCAAACGGATCGCGATAGATATCCCACCTGCGGGCGGCCACCACCCGATCCAGTTCCTGCGCACTCTGCGCATCAAGAACCAGCGCAAGTGGGGTCACAACCTCGTGTCGGCGCACAAAGCCCCCCTGCGCGATCTCGTCCAGCGCATCGCGCCACCACTGCAGGCGCATCTCGGCAATCATGCTTTCCTGGGTCATCCAGGGCGCGCGACTAACCTCGATATTGAAGGCATAAATCGGAAACAGCACCGCGCGGGCGGGCACAGGTGCGCCCATCACATGGGCAAAGCGTTCGGGGTCGCCCCGCTCGACAGATTGGGCACAGGCAAACAGATCGCTGCCTTCCGAGAAATCGCTCATTGCGCCGCCTGAAGTCGCGCGCGATCGCGCACCAGTTTCCAGCGCACCGCATCCAGCAGCGCCTCAAACGAAGCATCCACAATATTGGCGCTGACCCCAACCGTGGACCAGCGCCGCCCCTGCCCGTCTTCGCTGTCGATGATCACGCGGGTCACTGCTTCGGTGCCGCCTTGCGTGATGCGCACCTTAAAGTCGACCAGACGCATATCATCGATCATGTCCTGATAAGGGCCCAAATCTTTGGCCAGTGCCTTGGCCAGCGCGTTCACCGGACCACGATCTGATCCGGCCTCATCCATGCTCTCGCTGACCGACAGTTTCTTTTCGCCATCGACTTTGACAACAACCACCGCCTCGGAGAGCGACACCACTTTGTTGTATTTGTTTTTGCGGCGTTCGACGGTCACGCGATAGCGTTTGACCTCAAAGAAATCCGGCAGCGCGCCCAGCTCATCCTGCGCCAGCAGCTCAAAGCTCGCCTGCGCGGTGTCGTAGGAATAGCCCTCAGCCTCACGCGCTTTGATCCGCTCCAGAATACGCGCCAGAGCCGGGTTGTCTTTTTCGACCGCAATGCCCGCATCCGCCAGACGTTTGCGGAGGTTCGACTGCCCCGCCTGATTGGACATCGGTATAATGCGTTCATTGCCGATGCGCGCCGGGTCAACGTGTTCGTAGGTGGTGGGATCTTTCAGGATCGCGCTGGCATGCAGACCGGATTTATGGGCAAAGGCAGAGGAGCCGACATAGGCCGACTGTTTGGTTGGCACGCGGTTGAGAATATCGTCCAACATCCGGCTGGTACGGGTCAGACCGGCCAGTGCCTCGGGCGTGATGCCGGTTTCAAACTGGCTGGCGTAGGGTTCTTTCAACAACAGCGTGGGGATCAGCGACACAAGGTTGGCATTGCCACAGCGCTCGCCCAGGCCGTTCAGCGTGCCCTGTACCTGCCGCGCTCCGGCATTGATGGCCGCGAGGCTCCCCGCGACGGCGTTTTCGGTGTCGTTGTGGGTGTGAATGCCAATGTTTTCCCCCGGCACCCCTGCCGCGATCACTTTGGTGACAATCTCGCCAATCTCGGCGGGCAAGGTGCCGCCATTGGTGTCGCACAACACAACCCAGCGCGCCCCGGCCTCAAGCGCGGCCTGCAGACAGGCCACCGCATAGTCGGGGTTTGCTTTGTACCCATCAAAGAAATGTTCGGCATCAAACAGCGCCTCACGTCCCAGCGCAACCACATGCGAAAAGCTGTCGGCGATGGCCGCGATGTTTTCCTCAAGCGTGATGCCCAGCGCCTTGGTCACATGGAAATCATGGCTTTTGCCCACGAGACAGACCGAGCCCGTCCCTGCGTTCAACACCCCGGCCAGCACATCGTCATTGGCCGCCGAGCGCCCCGCGCGTTTTGTCATGCCAAAAGCCGTCATACGTGCGCGGGTGGCGGGCACTTCGTCAAAATAGGCGCTATCGGTGGGGTTGGCACCGGGCCAGCCGCCTTCGATGTAATCAATGCCCAGATCATCCAGCGCCTGCGTAATGCGCAGTTTTTCCGCGGAAGAGAATTGCACCCCTTGGGTCTGTTGCCCGTCGCGCAGGGTGGTGTCGTATAGGTAAAGGCGTGTTTTTGTCATGGCTGGCCTATCGGCTTGGCAGGTAAAGTCGCGCCCGATCTAAAGGGCGCAAACAGAGTAAGTTTCGTTTCGCCCGGCGTCACGCCGGGCAGCGCCCGACCGCCCCCATGGGCGGGCGCTTTGCACCCACCCGCGGTCGGGTCTGCCCTCGGAAGCAGTCAAAGCCCCTCAAGTTTGGCTTCATCAAATGCGGTGCCCGGAACCAGTTCAACACCGGCCTTGGACATGCGCACTTCGACACCGGCTTCGATCAGAGCGGTTTTCAAGCGATCCACTTCGGAGAAATCCTTTGTCTCCATCGCCGTGGCCCGCACCTCGGCCAGACGCTCAGCCAGCTCGGCAAGCGCATCCACCTGATCTTGTTCCGGTGTCGCACTCGCATCAAAGAAACCGAGGAACTCAACTCCATTGATCACGCCCTGCCAGTCACCCGCCGCAGCCAGTCGGTGCAGCTCAGCAAACGCCCCAGACGTGTTCAAATCATCCGCGAGCGCGGACAGAACACCCTCGGGAATTTGACCGTTGGGGTGCAGCTCGAGCGTCTTTTCACGCCATTTGCGCAGGGTTTTCTCAGCCTCTGCCCGCTTCTTTTCCGTCCAATCCATCGGCTTGCGATAGTGAGTGGACAGCATAACGAAGCGGATCACCTCACCGGGAATGCCCTGATCTAGCAGGTCGCGCACGGTAAAGAAATTGCCCAGGCTCTTGGACATTTTCTTGCCCTCAACCTGCAGCATCTCATTGTGCAGCCAATAGCGCGCAAAATCGCTTCCCGGATTGGCACAGCAGCTTTGCGCAATCTCGTTTTCATGGTGCGGAAAGGTCAGGTCATTGCCGCCGCCGTGGATGTCAAAGCTGTCGCCCAAAAGCTCGTGGCTCATGGCCGAGCATTCGATGTGCCAGCCCGGACGCCCCCGCCCCCATGGGCTATCCCAACCGGGCAGATCATCGGTCGACGGCTTCCACAGCACAAAATCCATCGGATTTCTTTTGTACGGCGCCACTTCGACCCGCGCGCCCGCAATCATGTCATCCACCGAACGGCCTGAAAGCTTGCCGTAGTCCTTGTAGCTGTCCACGGCAAAGAGCACATGGCCCTCGGCGGCATAGGCATGGCCCTTGGCAATCAGATCCTCAATCATCGCCACCATCGGTGCAATGTATTCGGTCGCGCGCGGCGCGTGATCGGGCTCTTCCGCGCCAAGCGCACCCATGTCCTTGAGGTACCAGTCGATGGTCTCATTTGACCGCTCATGCACCAGCTCTTCCAAAGTGCCGGGCGCTCCGGCCTCTTTGCGCGACACGGCGGTGGCGTTGATCTTGTCATCCACATCCGTGAAGTTGCGCACATAGGTGACGTTCTTGTCCCCATAGACATGACGCAACAGGCGCTGCAGCACATCAAACACCAAAACCGGTCGCGCGTTGCCCAGATGGGCACGGTCATACACCGTCGGGCCACAGACATAGAGCCGCACGTTCTTAGGATCGATCGGCTCAAAGGCCTCTTTTTTGCGGGTCTTGCTATTGGTCAGGTGAATTTGCATGTGCCAGTCCTTCGCGGGGGTCGCGGCGGGCATAGCAACTTCACATCAGTTTTGGAATAGAAGACCGTCCCGCCAATGGTCGGGATCACCGACCGATGTCAGGTAATAATGCAACAAATGGTGATCGCAATACGGGTCATGGGCTTGGCGTAGCACGGCGAATCTTCTGCGCCAAGCCCCTTTGTTACCTATGTGGCTGACTGTCCCTCAATTTTACTATCAGCTTAGCTGTAGCTGACAACTTCATATTCCACCTGATCCGGGCCCAGGAAGTAAAACCGTTTGCCCGGTTCATAGTCCGCGTGATTAACCGGGGTGAACCCGGCCTCTTTGACACAAGCCTCGGTGGCATCAATGTCATCCACCACAATGCCGATATGGGCTAGTGACCCCGCCGTGACATAGCGTGGTGCTGGTGCGTTCAGGTCGATTGCCGGTGCGTAGAGGGCGAGATAGCTGCTCTCATCTCCAATATGAATGGTATAGCCCGCATTCATCGCGGCCCCTTCCCAGCGGATGTGCCACCCAAAAACATCCTCCAGAACCTTGGCGGTGGCGCGGGCGTCTGAGACGGTGATGTTGGCGTGCTCAAGTCTTGCTTGCATCGAGAAACCTCATGGTTTGTGTCTTGTGATGCTGGCCAAGCTAATTCCTCAACTTAAGTTGAGGTCAATTGAAAAATTCAGACTTGCGTGACTTTCTTTGGCCCGCCAAGTTTGGACCATGACACGCGATTTGGTGAATGAGATTTGCAAGGCCCTGCCCGGGGCAGAATGGTCTGACCCTTGGGGTGGCGGACATGACGCTTGGAAGGTGGGGGATAAGATGTTTGCCTGTATTGGCATCACTAATGACGGGGTCTCGGTGAAAACACCCTCGGTCGAAGATGCCCAGCTGATCATCGAAATGGGCGGTGGGGTTAAAGCCCCCTATTTTCATCGGTCCTGGGTGCGGATTGATTGGGGCGCCGTTCCTGAGGATGAGCTGCGACAGCGGATCCAGACCTCGTACGAAATAGTCTTCTCTGGCCTGACGAAAAAGCGCCAGCGTGAGATTTCCGAGGCCGCGTCGTGACAGACGCACGGACACATGGCGATCGCATGACTGGTATCACCGACCCCTGCAGCATTATCTGGTGGTTGGCCTCGCACGCGCCTGAGAGCATCTAAGCCCCCCGTGATTTAGTCATCTGGCGACCAGCTTGGCTGCGTGTCGAACCGCATTACATCCGGGCCTGCCGTATCCCACCGCGGCTTGTCGCGTTCAAAGATCACAACCTCTATGTCTAGTTCTGGAGCCGGATCAAACGCCCCTAGGCTGAGTGTCACGTGCCCCGGCGAGTGGCTGTTGGTGCCATAGATCGAGCTGCCACAGGTCCGACAAAAGGTCTTGGTCACAATTGAACCGCTGGCCGATGTATAGTCGTACCGCCCCAGTTCCCCCTCGATCTGAACATCTGCCCAGGAAAACATGGCCCCGCTGGCGTGACCTGTGCCGGACAATCTGCGGCATTCCTCACAATGACACTGTGCTACCACCACCGGCTTTCCGTTCGCTTGAAATGTGACGTCCCCGCATAGACACCGGCCTGCAAATGTTCGTTCCATGAATCGCCCCCAAACTTCAAATATGAATATGTATGAGTTAGGTCCGCTACTCTATAACTCAATAGTTCAAACTGTGCTGTTCAATTTCATGTGTCGACGGGTCCACAAAAGCTGGATCAGATTCAGCTAGGTTCTGGCCAAACACAACGGGCGCCAGAGATTTCTCCCCAGCGCCCGCGTAGCAAGTTGTGATTTGATTTACTCGCTCGCCGCGCGTTCCAGACGGCGATAGGCGGCGACGTTACGGTTGTGCTCATCAAGAGTGACCGCAAAGTTATGCCCATCCGCTGGGTTCAGAGATTTGGCCACAAAGTAAATGAAATCGGTATCCGCCGGGTTCAAAGCCGCCTCGATGCTGGCCCGACCGGGGTTGGCAATTGGGGTCGGTGGCAACGCCGGGATCACATAGGTGTTGTAGGGCGTTGCGCGCCGCAGCTCGGACTGACGCAGACCACGCCCCAGAACACCCTGCCCTTTGGTGATGCCATAGATCACGGTCGGGTCAGTCTGAAGACGGATGCCTTTGTTCAGACGGTTGGTAAAGGCACTCGCCACAAGACCACGTTCCTCTGGACCACCGGTTTCCTTTTCGATGATCGAAGCCAGGATCAGCGCCTCTTGCGGATTGTCCAACGGCAGATCCGCCGCACGGTTCGACCATGCATTGGCCAGGATCACCTCCTGGGCGCGTTCCATCCGGTCAATCACCGAGGCGACGGTATCACCCGGACGGATCTCGTAGCTGTCAGGCGCCAGACTGCCCTCGGCAGGCAGTTCAACCTCGCCGCTCAGTACATCGATCTGTTTGAGCTCTTCCACAACCTGCCAGCTGGTCACACCTTCGGCCAGCGCCACGCGATAGCGGGTGCCGGAGATGTCTTTGACGCGCTGATATTCTGCCGGAGCATCGCCCTCAGAGGGATCAAACACCACGGTTTCAACAAAGCGGCCAGTGGATGGGTTCAGCTCGCGCACCTGCACACGGGCGCGGGTGATCCCGATCCGGTACACCACTTCGGTGCCACAGGTCGAGGCCCCGCCGCGGGTGACCACATCGACAATTTCCACCATCGAAGAAAAGGGCTGCACCAGATAGGAGCCAGCCTTCAGCGACTGGGTCTTGTTGGTGTAATCCGCCCCCAGACGGAAAATGGCGTCGCTGGAAATAGCGCCCTGCGCCGCCAAATCTTCTGAGACCGCGCGGAAATTGGTGCCGCGCGGCACTTCAACACAGATCGCCTGGGCCAGGGGCCCCGGCTGATTGTATTGTTTTTGCCCCCACAGCAGCACACCGCCCAAGAGAAACAGAACCACGACCAGACAGGTCAGGGCATTCGAGGCGATACTGCGCCACATTCTGGGTTACTCCGCTTTACCGAAGATCACGCTGGCGTTGGTGCCGCCAAAGCCGAAGGAGTTCGACAGCGCATAGCTGATTTCCCGCTCTTGCTTGGCATTGGGTGCCAGATTGAGTGAGGTTTCAACCGCCGGGTTGTCGAGGTTGATCGTGGGCGGTGCCACCTGATCGCGGATCGCAAGGATTGAGAACACAGCTTCAATCGCACCAGCCGCGCCCAGAAGGTGACCGGTGGCCGATTTGGTCGAGGACATAGTGGCCTGACCCGCCGCATCGCCCATCAAACGCTCAACCGCGCCAAGCTCGATGCTATCTGCCATGGTCGATGTACCATGCGCGTTGATATAGTCGATTGCCGAAGGCTCAAGACCTGCGTCTTTCAAAGCGGCGCGCATTGAGCGTTCACCACCCTCACCATTCTCAGATGGCGCAGTGATATGATAGGCGTCACCCGACAGACCATAGCCGCAAACTTCGGCATAGATCTTGGCGCCACGCGCTTTGGCGTGTTCGTACTCTTCCAGAACCAGAACACCCGCACCTTCACCCATGACAAAACCATCACGGTCTGCGTCATAGGGGCGGCTTGCTTTGGTTGGCTCATCGGCGCGTTTGGTCGAAAGTGCCTTACAGGCGTTGAAACCCGCGATGCCGATCTCAGAGATCGCACCTTCGGCCCCACCGGCCAGCATCACATCCGCATCACCGTATTTGATCAGACGGGCTGCATCCCCAATGGCATGGGCACCGGTCGAACAGGCGGTCACAACCGAATGGTTCGGGCCTTTGAAGCCAAATTTGATCGAGACATTGCCCGAGATCAGGTTGATCAGCGCGCCGGGAATAAAGAACGGCGACACGCGACGCGGGCCTTTTTCCTTGATCAGGATCGCGGTTTCGGCAATCGAGTTCAGACCACCAATGCCCGACCCGATCATGACGCCGGTGCGCTCACGCGATTCTGTATCTTCGGGTTTCCAGCCGGAATCTTCTACCGCCTGAATAGCCGCCGCCATGCCGAACTGAATGAACTCGTCGACTTTGCGCTGTTCTTTCTTGTCCATCCAGGCATTGGGATCGAACGTGCCGTCTGTGCCATCCCCATAGGGAACTTCACAGGCGTATTTGGTTGCGACATTGCTGGCGTCAAATTTGGTGATCGGACCGGCGCCCGACTGCCCATCCAGCAGACGCGACCAGGTTTCTTCCACACCACAGGCCAAAGGCGTAACCAGGCCGAGCCCGGTGACCACTACACGACGTGTCATATATTCTGCCCTTCCTCGTTCAGACTTGATACGCTCTTACCCTGTGTTTTGCCTTAGGGGCAAGAGCATGCACCCATACCGGCACGTCATTGCCGGGCGCATTTGGATGTTCAGATAGGTTTTGGACCGCGGCATGCAAGCCGCGAACAAGCCCGGATCAGGCCCAGTCGTCCCCAAGGTCCGCCTTCGCGCGATCCACCCAGTGGTCCTGTAGCCAGCCCGTGGGCTTGGCCCGGCGGATCACAGACCTGGTATATCCTTCAATTGCCTCTGGCATCTTGGGCCGCCCATGAAAGCACACAACCCGCGCATCCGCGGGCAATTGCGCAGGGCGCAGATAATTCAACGGAAACGGATTACAGTCGTATTTGAATGAGACGACCCAATCTTCGGGGATATAGGTAAAGACATCGCGGTCCATCGCCTTATGCGAGGTATAGCGCTGCTCTGATCCACGCGCCGTTTCGACCTCCTCGTAAGGGTTAGCCGCTAGATCATCATACAAAAACCCATGCAACGCCGGATCAAAGCGAAACACCGAACCGTGCCCGGTAGGACGGCCCTTGCGTTTTTCGGTCCAGTCGTGGCGCATAGCAACGGTGCCAGGGGCCAGATCATGGATCTCATCCAGGGATCCGGTGATCACCACATCCAGATCAAAGCCCAGCACCGGCCCTTCAAGATCTGGGATCAATCCGCTGCGAAACAGCGAGGTCTTGCGCATAGCGCCCTGACGGTTGGCCACCTCAAGCGCGGCGTTCATCGGCTCCAGAAATGGTTCGACTGGCAGGCCAATCACCTCGATATCCGGATGGAGCCCCTCGGCATGTTCTGTCATGCAGATAAACCGCACGGGCCGCGACAGGTTGCGCCGCACGCCGGAATAGAGGCGATTGACATACTCGGGGCCAAACAGGGTGCCCCATTTGATGCACATGATATTGACGGGCTGCATGATCGATCCGGGATAAGTTTCACGCCGCCTTAGCAATCTGCGCCCCAAATTGCCAGCGCCCCCTTGAGCCTGTGCTGCAATTCGCCTAAGCCATACGGGACCGTAACCCGCTGATCGGAGGACTTATGGAGATTGTATCCACCCTCCGGACCGTGCGCCGCTAAGCGTGCCGTCCGTTGCTATCACACCTGCCGCCTTTCGGGCGGTGGCTTCTGATATGCTATCAACGGGACATCTACATTGAATAGCTATACTCTTACCGACCTTGGATGGTCGGACCACTTCGCACATCAGGTCACAGACGACGACGCCGGGCTTACCCCTGTGCGCATCACCGAAGTGCAACGTGAAACATTGACCGGGCTTGGGCCTGACGGGTTCATCACGCTGGCGCCCAAAGGCAATGCCGGAGATTTCGCCGTGGGCGACTGGGTCCTGCATGATGGGGTCTGGGCGCAAAAGGTGCTTGAGCCGCAAAGCGATATGGTGCGCAAAGCCGCCGGACATCGCGCCGGACGTCAGCGCATTGCCGCCAATATCGACACCATTGCCATTGTCACCAGCTGCAACGCGGATTTCAACATTCCAAGGTTGGAACGCTATCTGGCATTGGTGGCCAGCACCGGCGCCCTGCCCCTGATTGTCCTGACCAAAGCCGATCTGGATGCGGCGCAGGACTATATCCGTCAGGCGCAGGGACTGGGGCCTCTGGTGACCGTGGTCGCGCTGAATGCCAAAGAACCAGACGAGGCACATCGGCTTCTGCCCTGGTGCAAGGATGGTCAAACGCTGGCTCTGGTTGGCTCGTCGGGTGTTGGGAAAACCACGTTGCGCAATGCGCTGACCGGCAATCTGGCAGACACGCAGGGCATTCGTGAGGATGACGCGCGCGGCCGCCACACTACCACCTTCCGCAGCATGTCGGCGACAGTGGCGGGCGGCTGGCTGATCGATACGCCGGGGATGCGCGAGCTTCAGCTCACGGACGCAGCTGAGGGGATCGATGCGGTGTTTTCCGACATCGACGATCTGATCAGGCAATGCCGCTTCAGCGATTGCACGCATCAATCCGAACCCGGATGTGCGGTTCGAGAGGCCATTGAAGCCGGCAATCTCGATCCCGACCGTCTTGAGCGCTACGAAAAACTGTTGCGCGAAGACGAGATCAACAGCGAAAGCATCGCCCAGCGCCACGAGCGCACCCGCAACCTCGAGAAGACCTACAAAGAAGGCAAAGCCCGAGGCCGCAACAAACGCCGCGGGCGATAACCATCCCGGCCTCATCCGATGTAGATCGGGTGGGGCTTTCTCTCCCAACACGATGCTGAGCTTAGAAAATCACTACCCCTGCAGGCTGGACAAGTAAGATACCAGCAGTTGCCGTGCCCCTAAGTTCGCATCGATAGCTTGCTGCAAATCCTCAATATGATCAGGAGTTCCGCTACGCTGCACATTATTGGCACCCCAAGAAGATGTGCCAACGCCTGCCCGGTAGCGTTCGATTTCCGACTGGAGGGTGTCATTTTCCGTATCGATTACGTCAATTGCATCTATGATCTGGGGAATTTTTGAGGGAAGGTTTGTCATCTGTTTTCGGCCCTTGGTACCAATGCTCATTCAACCGCTTCTGCGCCCACCCATGCAATGTTATAACACCGGAAAATGTCAACTCGACGGCCCGGAAAAGCTCCACATTTTGCACCACATATACCAACGTACCTCTACATATACCCGTTTGGCAGCACTGTTCTCTAGTTCGCCCCCATCGTCACAGCGCCATAACCCCGCCGTCGACGGCGATGGCCTGTCCGGTCAGGTAGGTGTTTGACGGGTTCAGGATCGACAGCATGGTGGCGACGATCTCTTCCGGGGTGCCAAGGCGTTTCATCGGGCTGCCTGCGGCCAGAAGTTCGGATTTCTCGGCTATCTCACTTTCGGTGACCAAAGGTGTGGGGCTATAGAACGGGCAGATGGCATTGATGCGGATGTTTTTGCGCGCGAACTCCACCGCCGCCGTTCGGGTCAGGCCAACAACCGCGTGTTTCGCCGCCGCATAGGCCGCAAGCTTTGGGGCGCCGTTGATCCCCGCCACCGAGGCCACATTCAATATCGCGCCGCCCCCCGAGGCCATCATAAGCGGGATCTGGTGTTTCATGCCAAAGAACACCCCCTTAGTGTTAACGGCAAAATTCCGATCCATGTCCTCTTCGGTGGTCTCCAACAGGCTTTTCATCGGAGACGAGAGACCGGCGTTGTTCACCGCGATGTCCAAGATACCAAACTGCTGCTCTGCCAGCACGCAGAGGGCTTTGACCTCCGCCTCGTTGGAGACATCGCACCGCAAGGTTTTCACAGCCGCGCCCAGACCCTCCGCCGTTTCGGTCAGACCGTCGATATTCACATCCCCCAAAACAAGATTGGCCCCGCTGAGCGCAAGGTTCTGCGCCAGTATCCGGCCAAAGCCGCTTGCCGCCCCGGTGATCAGAACGGTTTTCCCCTCAAAGTCGCTCATGTTACATTCCTTTTTCACCACATCTTACGACCAGCCAAACGTGCCTCTAAAGATGCCCAAAGAAGACACTTTTTCCAGGGTCACACAAGATTTACACCTGTCTATACCTGAACAATCACTTTGATTGAAATTGATGTTGTGTTGGTGCCTGTGGTCGTTGGTTAAACAGTCGGAAGAATGAGCAAGATTGATTTTGTAAGTGCTGGTCAGTTTAACATTTCATGATTGGAAAACCCGATGACAAAACTCTTGCCAACTCTAGGCCTCGCTTGCGCGACTATGATCATCTCAGGCACGGCGGCACTGGCGGCTCATGATATGACGTTCCGTGGCCCCAGCACTTGGCGCAAGGTTTGGAGCAGCCAAGACACCTGTTATTCAGACAACCAAAACACAGGGTATTCCTGCGTCGCGTTGGGCAAAAAGAACTACTGCGGTAAATCCATGTATGTCAGCCCGGGCACCCGTGAAGTGGCGCAGAAAAAGTGGCAACAAGGACAAACGGTTTCTGTGCGGTCGACCTCAAACAATGCGGTTGTTTGCGATATTACGCCCTGAGTTCTTGAGGATGATGCGCAGGTCACTGTGCATTGTCCTCGACGATCTTCGTTGGTCGCGTTCGCACAAACTATCGGGGCCTTCCTGCCCACAAACACACTTAAAGACCACTTAAGGCGCTTCCGCCAGAGTTGCACTCCTTCCCACATCACACCTGCTCGCTACGCACAGAGACTGCGGGTTCGCGGTTCATACGTATACATTTGCACGATCCGAGGCTTTAATTCCGAGAAAAAGTGTCGTTTTTGACATGGAGCATTTGCGCAGAGCGCTTCCTCGTATATGAGGCCCGCTAGCACATATAACTCAAAGCAGGCTCATGTTCGACCAAACCAATGCCGATGGGATCGGCGAAGCAACCCGCACCCCTCGGGAGTGGGTCAAGGTTCTTGCGAAATACCGCGATCCCAGCACTCTGCGCAGCTCCTATGAAGTTGCCGTCACAATAGCCCCCTTTTTGCTGTTGTGGGGGCTGGCTTGGTGGTCGCTCAGTTACAGTTATCTGGCCGCCTTCGCGATCTCTTTGTTGAATGGTGCCTTCCTGCTGCGCCTGTTTACCATCCAGCATGACTGCGGCCATGGATCACTGTTCTCCAACCGCACCGCGAGCGACTGGATCGGCCGCGCCTTGGGCGTCCTGACACTCACCCCCTATGATGTTTGGCGTCGCACCCATTCGATTCACCACGGCGCGGCGGGCAATCTGTCCCAGCGCGGGATCGGTGACATCTACACCATGACGCTGGAAGAATATCAGGCCCAGTCCAAGTTTGAGCAGCTGAAATATCGCCTGTATCGCAACCCGATTGTGCTGTTTGGGTTTGGCCCCAGCTATTTGTTTCTGTTGCAGAACCGTCTGCCGCTTGGGTTGACCCATGCGCGCAAATATTGGGTGAGTGCCATGGGCACCAATGTGGCGCTGATCGCCGCGCTTGGGGTGATCTGGTATTTTGGCGGCTGGGGTCCGATCCTGTTGATCTTCCTGCCCTCTACCCTTTTGGCGGCGACCGCAGGCATGTGGCTGTTTTATGTCCAGCACCAGTTTGAAGAAACCCATTGGGACAAGCAAGAAGACTGGGACGTTCACGAGGCCGCCTTGAAAGGCAGCTCGCACTACGTGATGCCAAAGCCTCTACAATGGCTTAGCGCCAATATCGGCATTCACCATGTGCATCACCTCTATAGCCGTATTCCGTTTTATCGCTTGCCCGAAGTGTTGCGTGATCATGCCGAGCTGGTCGACAACAACCGCATGACCATCTGGGAAAGTCTCTCTTTTGCCCGCCTCCATATCTGGGACGAGAAAAGCCGCCGCTTGTTGTCATTTGCACAGGCCCGCGCGCTGAGCGCGTAAACAAAAAAACGCCAGTCCCCGGACTGGCGTTTTTCGTTAGGGCAATCTGTTAGCCCGCCTTTTTGTCTGGTTCCTGATCTGGATCTACCGGAGTTTCGGCGCTCCAGGTTCCGGCACTGTGCGGCCCATCAAGCCGGGCGCAATCGTGGTCAGACGCCCCTCCCCCATCCGCCAGAACCACCATATTGCGGCCCTGCGCCTTGGCTTCGTAAAGCGCATCATCTGCGGAACGAAGCAGGAGCTGAGGCAGCGCCCCATGCTCAGGGTAAAGAGACACACCCACCGAGATGGTGATACGTGGCAGGGTCTTTTCGCCGTAACGCACTTTGATGTTTTCAACGGTACGCCGCAGACGCTCTGCCCGTTCGAGCGCGGTCTCGCGATCACATTTGGGCAGGATCACGGTAAACTCTTCCCCACCGGGGCGGCAGGCCACATCATCCCCGTCACAGTCCTGCTGCAACACCGATCCAACGGCGCGCAACACCATATCCCCGGCGTCATGCCCATGGGTGTCGTTGAACTTTTTGAAGTGGTCAACGTCGATAGCAATCACAGAGAAGGTATCGCCCGAGCGCTCACAATCATTGATGGCTTTGCGCAGCGTTTCGGTCATGTGGCGACGGTTGAACAACCCCGTCAGTGGGTCTCGCACCGATTGGTCATGCAGCTCATCGCGCATGCGCACATTTGCAATGGCCATCGAGATTTGTTCCGAGCACATCTGAGCCAAATTGCGGTCCGCATAAAAGGCGTCTGTGTCAAAGTCTTTGGAGCGCAGATGCAGCAGGCCCACGGTTTCGCCATGCGCAAGGATCGGGAAACAGAAATAGGGGCGCCCGTCATGGGGCTCTGCATGTTCACAGGTAAAGTTGATCTCACTCACCCCGAACTCATAGGTCCGACCGCGCCGCAGACCCCAGCATTCTTCTGGGTGAATATGCTCTTTATGACCGCCGCCATTCCAGCTTGCACAGCCATCCAGAACGTCGCGCGAGTTTGAATAGACATAAACGCTGCCCTCGGCATTGGGCAGAATATGGGTCATAAAACGCGCCACCATGCCAAAAAGCTCATCCAACGAACGGCTGGATTGCAGCCATTCATTCAACTCGCCCAGCAACTTCACATCCCGTGCGAGACGCAGCTGTTCGCTCATCATTTCCTTTTCGCTGTTTGAGCGTTGTTCGAGCGCAACATACTGATTGCGGTTCGCCCGATAGACGATGACGGAGACAATCCCCATGGTCAGCAAGGCGAGCCCAGTGAGCACGGACAACAAGACCCGCACCCGCAAGACAAAACTGGCCCGCACTTCGGTGATATCGGTGTAAAACTCGATCGCCCCAACGGCGCGTCCATTGTCGACAACCGGCTCAAACACCTCGGCAATCTCATGCGTTGTCACACTCTCATTCAGAGCATGAAGCGCAAGCCCATCAATCTCAGAGGCGGGCGCCTGATCGCGATGATAGACAACCTCACCATCCGAAATGAGCGCGGCGGGGAAATGCCCCTCGTCATGCCCATGAATATCTTCGGTGCGCGTCGACCAGAAAACCTCGCCATCCAATGTGTACATTTTAAAACGGTAGACATCTGACGCTTCGGGCAGAAGCTTAAGATATTCGATATCTGTGTTGGTCAGGGTGCCGTTTGCAAAGGTCTCTGCCGGATCACTCAAATGCAGAATCACACGTCGATGCCAGAGCTGCGCCTGTTTTCGGATGTCTGCTTCCATCAGCCGTTCCACTATCGGGACCGGCACCTGCACCACAAACCAGATGGCCCCGGCAACAACAGCGGCAAAAACCGAGAGCCATGTCAAAGGTTTGACAATTCTCCCACCCCAAAGGGATTTCATAAACCTGCGCATCAATCTTGCTACCCAATTTCCACTTTGGCCGCAGATTGACAGAAAACATTAAGCCACTGGTAAAGCGCCCCTAACCAAAAAGATACAATTCAGCCAATACCTTCGAGGGCCACGGGCCAAAAGATCAGGTTTCCCCACTGATACTTTATTCTCAGGCGGTTCCCCCTGGTAGGAAAGGCAAAACGCCGCCCCAACAGGAGCGGCGTTCCGATGTCCCAGACGGGATAATTTTTAGGCAATCGGCATACGCTGTTCGACGATCTCTGCCCACCAAGAGCAGCCCGCTGGGATAGCGTTGTCGTCAAAGTTATACTCTGGGTGGTGCACTGCCGCGGTGTCACCGTTGCCCACCAGAATATAGGCGCCGGGGCGCTCTTCGAGCATAAAGGCAAAGTCTTCGCCGCCCATCACGAGCGGCGCTTCTTCGCACTGGCCCGATACCGAACGCGCCACGTCGGCGGCAAACTCGGTCTGGGTTTCGTGGTTCACCATCACTGGATAGCCACGCATGTAATTGATGTCAGCGGTGCCGCCAAAGGTCGCCGCGACGCCGTTACAGATCTCGCGAATGCGGGTTTCAGCCAGATCCCGCATCTCTTTCGACATGGTGCGCACGGTGCCACGGATGGTCACGCGCTGAGGAATGACGTTGAACGCCTTCGACGAGCTTTCCATCGAGGTAACCGACACAACAATCTGATCGACAGGATCGGCATTGCGCGACGAAATGGTCTGCAGTGTCGAGATCGCCTGCGCGGTCATCACGGCGGTGTCCACGGTCTCATGTGGCTTGGCGGCGTGGCCCCCTTTGCCTTCAAACTCAATCTCATAGGTGTCGGTTGCGGCAAAGAACGCGCCGGGGCGGATCGCAAACGACCCCACCGGACGGCCCGGCCAGTTGTGCATGCCGTAGACTTCCTGAATGTTCCAGCGGTCCATCATGCCGTCTTCACACATCTCGCGGCCCCCGCCGCCGCCTTCTTCGGCGGGCTGGAAGATCACAACAACCGTGCCGTCAAAGTTCCGCGTCTCGGACAGATATTTCGCGGCGCCCAGCAGCATGGCGGTATGCCCGTCATGGCCACATGCGTGCATGGCTCCGTCTGTCTTTGACGCGTACTCAACACCGGTTTGCTCGTGGATCGGCAGCGCATCCATGTCGGCGCGCAGGCCAATCACTTTGCCCGAACCGGTGTCACGGCCTTTGATCACACCAACAACGCCGGTGCGGCCAATGCCGGTGACCACTTCGTCACAGCCAAAGGCGGTCAGCTTTTCGGCAACCAGCGCGCTGGTGCGATGCGTTTCAAATAGGATTTCCGGGTTTTCGTGGATGTCTCGTCGCCATGTGGTGATTTCATCCTGCAACTCGGCGAAACGGTTTTTGACGGGCATAATGGGCTCCATGTTGAGCATCCGGACCAAAGACGTCAGGGGCCAATGGCCCCACAACGGATGCAAATTTTTAGATTGCGGCGGTGCGTACTGCGCACCAACTGAGCGCAAGATAAGCGTTCTGGGATATTGAGCAAGGTGGACCGCAGGAAAACTTGTCCAATTGGTCCACCTTTTACACCAAAACTGTTCACATTTTTGATCAGATTACAGAACTAGATACTGGGACCGGGCACAAGCTTGGATCCATCTGTAAAGCGCGACAAACGGAATCGGCTTAGATCGTGGCCGGTGTCTTGTTCCATCGCCAGGGCGACGGCAATTTTACCAAAGGCCGGGCCGATCCCGAACCCATGGCCGCACATGCCGGTGACGGCCGTCAGTCCCGGCAGATCCGAGACCGTATCCACAACCGGCACGATATCCGGCATCACATCAATCATGCCCGCCCAAGACTTTGCCGCATGCACAGGGCCGGCCTGCGGATAAAACCGCTCAAAATAGCCCAAAAGCTCCTGCACTTTATGCCGTGCAGGTTCAGGGTCGAGCACGCGCATACGCTCAAACGGGGTTTCATCATCTTCGGTCCAGCTGCGTGGTGTGTCCCAGGCATCAGGAAAGCCTTTGGGCGCCTTGGAGTGATAAACCATCTTCAGCCCGCCTTTGATCACCATCGGCAGGTAATGTTTGAGCGCGCGGAAGCTGTCGGGGCCGATGAACAGCTCAGAAAAGCCGCCGGGGGCCACAGTATAGCCGCCATCGTCGCGACGGCGCAGAGCAAACCGCCCCTCACCTGCCGCGCCATCAAAGACATCAGGCAAAGGATGGGTGGCCAGCGCAGTAGAGCGCACTGACAGTTGGGGCATGCTGACCCCATGACGGCGGAGGAACAGCGAAGACCACACCCCCCCGGCCAGCACCACACGATCCGCTTTGATGCGGCCCTGTTCGGTGACAACGCCTGTCACCCGCCCCGCCTGCCGATCCAGTGTACGTACGGCGCAATCCTCAATCAGAACCGCGCCCTCATGCTGGGCCAATCGCGCAAGTTCAGGCACGGCAACCCAAGGCTCGCCTTTCATATCCGTGGGCGTATGCAACGCGCCAATCCAAGGCGCATGCGGTTCGCCCATAACCCGCACTGTTTCCTGCGCATTCATCATGTAAGACGACACACCCAGTGGCTTGGCCTCATCCAGCCAGTCCTGAAACCGGCCCATCTCGTCCTCGGACGTGCCCACATAGGTCACACCAACGGTTTTGACCCCACAGCGCCCCAGGCACTCGGCATCCAGGTCTTGCCAGAGTTTCTGCGATTCGAGCGCGATTGGGATCTCAGCCATGTCGCGACCCTGCACCCGGATCCAGCCCCAATTGCGACTGGATTGCTCAGCCGCAATGCGCCCCTTTTCCAACAGAACAACGCGAAGCCCCTGGCGGGCCGCATAAAGCGCTGTGGAAACGCCAATAACCCCGCCACCAATGACAATCAGATCGACCTCATCGGGAAGAGGTGCAGAAAACTCAACAGGGCCCTCGGCCCGAAATGGGAAAGTCACTTCAAAAGCTCCAACAATCGGATCATGAAACGCTGACCCTCTTCAAACTGGGCCACGGTAATATACTCATCGGGTTGGTGTGCGACATCGATGCTGCCCGGTCCGCACACCACGGTCTTGTAACCCGCCGCCTGAAAATGGCTGGCCTCGGTGCCGTAGCTCACAAAGCCCTCCGAGTTGTCGCCGGTGATCTGGCGCACCAGCGCTTCGGCGGTGTTGTTCTCTTCTGGGGCAAAGGGCGGCAGGGCGAAAATCTCGGTTGCCGTGATCGAGGTTTCGGGGCGGACCGCCTGCATCTGAGCCTCGACCTCGCGACATTTGGCCAAAAACACCTCACGCCATTGATCAAGCGATTCACCGGGCACTACGCGATAGCCAAAGCCAAAGGTGCAATCGCGTGCGGTGATATTGTGCGCAGTGCCGCCCTCGATCAGGCCCACGTGCAAATTTGTGTAAGGCGGATCAAACTGTGCCGCCATGCCCGCAGGCTCAGACGCGGCGAGGCTGTCGTTCATGTGATTGGCCCACTCGATGATCTTGGCGCCATACATGATCGCCGACACCCCGGTGTGCAGCATCGAACTGTGCACCTCAAAACCCCGCATATGCACGGTATAGCCCAATCCACCTTTGTGCCCGCTGACGGTTTTCAGCCAGGTGGGTTCGCCGACAATCACATCGCGGGCTTTAGGCAGTTCTCCCATGGCCTCGATCAGAGGGATCACCCCTTCACAGCCGATTTCTTCATCATAGCTCAGCGCAATTTGCAGCGGACGAGAGACGCCCCGTTTCTGGGCCTCGACCAGGGCCCAGATCGCCAGTGCGTCAAAGCCCTTCATGTCGGTTGTGCCGCGTCCAAACAGCTTGCCATCGCGCTCAGTCACGGTGAAAGGATCAGAACTCCAGGGCTGGCCTTCGACAGGCACAACATCGGTGTGCCCCGACAGAACAACGCCCCCTTCAACCATTGGACCAACATGGGCATAAAGACCTGCCTTGTCTCCGGTTTCGTTGTACTGGCGGTGACAGGTGATGCCATGGGCGGACAGGTATTCTTCGACCCAATCAATCAGCGGCAGGTTGCTGTCCGAGCTCACCGTTGGAAAGGCGACGAGGTTTTCCAGAATTTCGCGGGGGGACAGCACGGGGGCCATGGGAATCCTTTCAGTGTTATGCGCGCAGCATATCGACCGTTTTCCGCATGTCACTGGGGGGTAATCACAATATCCGCTGCAATAGGATGATGGTCGGAGGGCCACTGCCCGTCGAACCTGCGCTGCTGCACAAATGGCCCTGCTATCACCGAGATCCCAGCTGTGCCGATATGATCGATTGCGCCAAAAAGATGGGCTCCGCGATTGAAATGCACCGTCGCGCCGGGCATGCGGTGAAACGTTAGCCCCGCCTCGCGCAAAATATCCATTTCCCGAAACCCAAACAGCGCATTGGTGTCTCCCAACAGAACAACCGGCAGGCCAGAGGCAATGACCGGCGCAAGACGGTCGCGGATCAACGCGCTGGATTTGATACGATTCGAACGGCTGAAGGCATCCGTATGCACGTTATAGGCACGAAACACGGCGCCATCGGCGGTCTCAAACTCGGCCCAAGTGGCATAGGCGGGCCAAGACCCGTTGAAAGTCCGCGAATAGATGACGTCAGGGGTGTCCGAGAAAAAGAACCATCCCTGATCGCGCAACGTCAGAACATCCGGTCGGTACAGAATGGGTTGGGTCGGCGGGAAGCTTTGAACATCGTTGGGATCAACTGGATTGGCCGCCAAGGCATAATCTGGGTTTTGTGAGATCAACCAGTCGCGGGTGAGATTTGCCGTGCCGTCACCGCCAAAGGCAAAGCTCTCACTTTCCTGTAACGCCACCAAATCTGCATCGAGGGCTTTGAAAGAGGCATCCATGGCGTCACGCCGGGCATTCCATCCCGCAACGGTCCAAGGGCCCTCGTCGCCGCCCAACCAGATGTAATGCACATTGTGGCTCGCAATGCGCAGCGTGCCGTCGTCTTGTCGCGGGGGCAGATCCCCTGCCCGCGAAAACCAAAACTGCGCCGCAATCAGCGAGAGCACGATCCCACCCAAAAGTAAGATCAGCCCCTGCAACATGCGACGCAGGACTTTCACGTCAGCGAATCAATAGCCACTTTCCGAGGTCAGAACAAAGTGGCCGGGGCTCACTTCCTGATACTCGGAGGGGCCAGGTTCATAGCCAACCGGATGGATCGGCGAAGGAATCGGCTTGAAGTTCAGGTCTTTCTCCGACTTACGCTGACGCGGATCAGCGATCGGAACCGCCTTCATCAGAGCGCGGGTGTAGGCGTGCTGCGGGTTCTCGAACACCGCTTCACGTGGCCCAAGTTCAACAATACGGCCCAGATACATCACGCCAACGTTGTGGCTCACCCGTTCAACAACCGCCATATCGTGGCTGATGAAGAGATAGCCCAAGCCCAGATCGGCCTGAAGTTCCATCATCAGATTGATCACCTGCGCCTGAACCGACACATCCAGAGCCGACACGGCTTCGTCGGCGACAATCAACTTGGGATTGAGCGCCAGAGCACGGGCAATTGCGATCCGCTGACGCTGACCACCGGAAAGCTCATGCGGATAGCGGCGCATAAAGCTGCGCGGCAGCTCAACACGGTCAAACAGGCCCGCGACACGGTCCATGATCGCGCTACCAGTGTCGATTTTATAGTTGTGCAGAGGCTCGGCCACCTGATCGGCGAGCAACAGCTGGGGGTTGAGCGAGGCAAAAGGATCTTGGAAGATCATCTGCATTTCACGACGCTCTTCACGCAATTCGCTGGGCGACATCTTCATGACGTCCTTGCCATCCAGATCAACCTTGCCTGCCATTGGCTCAACAAGGCGTAGGATCGACCGACCTGCGGTCGACTTACCACACCCAGATTCGCCAACAAGACTAAGGGTTTGCCCCTTGTTCAGCGTAAAAGACAGGTCTTCAACAGCGTGAACATTCGACACCGTGCGACGCATCAGGCCACCCTTAACAGGGAAGCGTGTGGTCAACCCTTCGACGGTCAACAGACGTTCGTCCGAACCGATGATTGGCTGCGGAACCACATCTTCCTGACCCACGAGACGCATGGGTTCAGGGTAGGCTTTGCCGCGCATTTCGCCCAGTTTAGGAACAGCAGCCAGAAGGGCTTGGGTATAGGGGTGCTGCGGCGCTTCAAAGATCTGCTCAACCGGACCTTCTTCAACCTTGTTGCCCCGGAACATGACAACCACTCGATCCGCCATCTGCGCCACAACCGACATATCGTGGGTGATGAACATCACCGCGGTGCCAGTTTCGCGTTTAAGGCGATCCATCAGGGCCAAAATTTCGGCCTGAATGGTCACATCCAGTGCGGTTGTCGGTTCATCCGCGATCAACAGGCGTGGCTTACAGGCCAAAGCCATGGCAATCACCACACGCTGGCGCATACCGCCCGACAACTCGTGCGGATATTGCTTCATCCGGCGATCTGGCTCGGGGATGCGCACCTGTTTCAACAGATCCAGCGCTTCCGCTTCCGCCTCTTTCTTCGACATGTTCCGGTGAACGCGCAGACCTTCGGTGAGCTGACGCCCCACGGTGAACACCGGGTTCAGCGCGGTCATCGGCTCCTGGAAGATCATACCGATCTCGTTGCCGCGAATCGTCTGCATCAGATTCTGGCCAGTTTTGGCCAGGTCGATTTCCTCGCCATTGCGGCGATCAAACAGCAGTTTGCCGCCCGAAATATCGCCGCCGCCATACTCCACCAGACGCATCAGCGAGAGCGATGAGACCGATTTCCCAGAGCCCGATTCGCCAACAACACAGACAGTTTCGCCCGGGCCGATGTCAAAAGACACGTCCTTTACGCCGACAACCGGACCGTCCTTGGTCTGAAATTCAACGCGAAGATTTTCGATGCGGGCAATCGGCCCTGCCTCGGTGCCATCCAACATGCTTTGGTGCTCCCAGTTCCCTGTTGAGGCCACAAGCTAGTGTCTGCGCTAACTGAGTGTAAAGACCTGACGCGTCGTTTGATCAAACAAAGCTTGCAAATCTCGAAACTTCTGGTTTCGTTACGGCAGTATGAGGGCATGATTTCGATAACGTGATGGCTTGTGATCTGATCGTTGCGATGGCAACAATGCACCTCATCCAATTCAAACAATGGACAACGATCCATTGGTCCAACATGGAGAGTGACATGAAACTCAAGTCTTTGATGCTTGGAGCCGCAGCATCCTTTGCTCTGGCTCCCGCTGCCTTTGCGGAACGTGGCAGCGACGGCGACGTCAAAATCATTTATTGGCAGGCCCCGTCGATCCTCAACCCGTTCCTGTCAGGTGGCACCAAGGACGTAGAATCGGCCTCGATGATCATCGAACCGCTTGCGCGCTATAACGAAAAAGGCGAGCTGGTACCTTGGTTGGTGAACGAAGTTCCCACCGTAAGCAACGGCGGCGTGAGCGAAGATCTGACCAAGATCACCTGGAACATCACCCCCGGCATCAAATGGTCGGACGGTTCGGACTTCTCCTCGGAAGACGTGAAATTCACCTATGAGTATTGCACCGATCCCGAAGGTGGCTGCGCACAGCTGACCAAATTCGAAGGTGTGACCTCGGTTGAAACGCCTGACGCACATACCGTCATCGTGACCTTCGACGCGCCTACTCCGAACCCCTACGGTCCGTTCGTTGGCGGCGAAAGCCCGATCCTGCAGAAAGCTCAGTTCGCAAACTGCATGGGCGCCGCAGCATCGACCTGCACCGAGCAGAACTTCAACCCAATCGGCACCGGCCCCTTTGTTGTCACCGAGTTCAAACCGAACGACGTGATCACCATGAAAGCCAACGATAACTACCGCGTTGCGTCGAAGCCGGCCTTTGCCAGCGTGACCTTCAAAGGTGGCGGATCGGCGGCAGCCTCGGGCACAGCCGTTATGGAAACCGGCGAGTTTGACTACGCTTGGAACCTTCAGCTGGCACCCGATGTCATCGCGAAAATGGAAGCGGGCGGCAAAGGCACCCCAGTTGCAGGCTTTGGCCCGCTGCTTGAGCGCATCATGCTAAACAACACCAACCCAAGCGTTGATCTGGGTCCGGATGAGCGTTCGGTTGTTGGCCCGCACCCCTTCCTGAGCGATCCTGCTGTTTACAAAGCCATGTCCATGGCCATCGACCGCAACCTGCTGGTTGAAGTTGGCTACGGTCAGGCTGGTCGTGTGTCCTGCTCGTGGGTTCCGGCACCTGCCGCATTTGCAGTCGACATCGAAGGCTGTGATGTTCAGGACATCGAAGGCGCGAAGGCCATGCTCGACGCAGCAGGCATCGTTGACACCGACGGTGACGGCATCCGTGAAAAAGACGGCGTAAAACTGTCGATCCTGTACCAGACTTCGACAAACGCTGTTCGTCAGGATTTCCAGGCTCTGATCAAAGAGTGGTGGGGCGAAATCGGCATGGAAGTTGAGCTGCGCAATGTGGACGCATCGGTCTTCTTTGGTGGGGACGCAGGTTCGCCTGACACCTTCCAGAAGTTCTATGCTGACGTAGAAATGTACGCCAACACCTTCAACGGCACTGACCCTCAGGCATACCTGGGCAACGGTCTGTGCGACAAAGCTCCTAAGCCGTCGTCGCAGTGGCAGGGTGAGAACATTTCGCGTTTCTGCTCGGAAGAGTTTGACGCCATCCACGCCGAGCTGTCGGAAACCGCGGATATGGCGAAGCGCGCAGAGCTGGCACAAAAACTGAGCCTGATGGCTTACGAAGAAGGCGCGATGATCCCGCTGGTTCACCGTGGTCGTCTGTCGGCCCATTCCAACACCCTGGGTGGCGTTCAGCTGAACGTATGGGACAGCGAACTGTGGAACGTTGCTGACTGGTATCGCATCAAGTGATGCTGTAATGGGGCGGGACTTAAGTCTCGCCCCCCTTCAACCGGTCAAAAAGGGCGGGGCTTTGCCTCGCCCTCACCTCAATCTGAGGGTGGCATAATGACCGGATAATTCGGACCCGAGGGTGCCACATGCTCACCTATGCGATCAGACGTCTGATCCTGTCGATCCCGACACTACTCTTCATCAGTTTTGTCATCTTTATGCTTCTGCAGCTCGCGCCGGGAGATCCCATGGCGCAGGTCCCGCTGACCGTTCCGCCGGAAGTAAAACAGAAGATGCGCGAAGCACTTGGCGTGGGTCAGCCCCCGCTTGTGCAATATTGGAAATGGCTGGTTCAGGTTTTCTGGATCGAACCCCAGGTTCTGATCGACTACCTGTTCGGCACTGACTTTTCAGAAGGCAAACAGCGCGTCATTTCCTGGCAGACCCGGTCGCCGGTCATGGATATCGTCATCCAGCGAATCCCCCAGACCCTGTCGGTTGTGGGTGTGGCCTATGTTGTCGCCATCCTGATTGCGATTCCCATCGGGATCTACTCAGCCTACCGTCAGTATTCGGTCTTTGATCAGGCCGGGACCTTTGTGACCATGATTGGTTTCTCGGTACCGCCTTTCTTCACCGGTCCGCTCCTGATTGTGATCTTCTCGGTTCAGCTTGGTTGGTTCCCGTCCATCTATGACACCACCCATGTGGTCACAGATTGGGCGAGCTTTAAGCTCCAGCTGCAACAGATGATCATGCCCGTGATGGTGCTAGCCCTTCAGATCACTGCCCAGCTGAGCCGTTATATGCGGGCCTCGATGCTGGATAATCTGGGACAGGACTATGTGCGGACCGCACGGGCCAAAGGCCTGTCAGAAAGCATCGTTGTGCTGCAGCACGTGCTGCGCAACTCGATGATCCCGGTTGTGACCGTGATTGCCCTTGGCATTCCATCGATCTTCGGCGGTGCGATCATCACCGAAAACGTGTTTAAAGTGAACGGCATTGGCCAGCTCTTGCTGACTTGGCTGTTTGCCAACGACCTGCCCGGCGTGATGACCCTGACCTTCATTTTCGCCGTCCTGATTGTCCTCTTCAACCTGATCGCAGACATCCTCTATGGCCTGCTTGACCCGAGGATCCGCTATGACTGATACCGTCGCACCGATCGAAGCTCTGCAAGACAAAGAGCCTCAAAAGCCACCACGTTCGCGCTCTAAGGATGTGTGGGATCAGTTTCGCAAGCACAAAGGCGCCATGTTTGGCCTGTTCTTCCTGCTACTGATCACACTCGCAGTTCTGATTGGTCCGTTTCTCTGGGACGCTGATCCGCAGAAGATCGACATCCGCAACAAAAACATGCGGCCGATCTACACTGCGATCTGGGACAGCACCGCCAAGGTGGGCTGGAACAAACCGCTTGGGTCAGATCAGCTTGGTCGTGATCAGCTGGCTCAGCTGCTCTCGGGTGGACGTGCCTCGATGGCCGTAGGCTGGGCGGCCATGATCCTGTCGCTGTTCATCGGGACAGCCATTGGTGTCGCCGCAGGCTTCTACAAGAAACTGGACGGTCTGCTGATGCGCACAACCGACCTGTTCCTGGCTCTGCCGGTTCTGCCTTTGCTGCTGCTGGCCGTGACCCTGTTCCGTCAGCCCCTGCGGGCAAACTTCGGACCGGAAGGCGGGATGTTCATCCTGATTGTGACCATCATCGCAATCACCTCCTGGATGCCTACGGCGCGGATTGTACGCGGTGATATTCTGGCGATCAAAGAGCGTGAGTTTGTCCTGGCGGCGCACTCCATCGGCACCGTGCCCGGTAAGGTGATCCGTCGTCACCTGCTGCCCAACGTGCTGTCGCCCATTCTGGTATCAGCGGCGCTGGGTCTGGCCACTGCGATCATTACCGAATCGGCGCTGAGCTTCTTGGGCGTGGGTTTCCCCTCGGACTTCCCCACCTGGGGTAAGATGCTGGCCGATGCCGTTGTGCGCATGGAGGAATATCCTGAGCGGGTTCTGCTCCCAGGTATTGCCATCTCACTGACAGTGCTGTCGGTGAACTATCTTGGCGATGGTCTGCGTGATGCGCTCGATCCGCGCATTCGCGGACGGTAACAACGTTCCAAGCTTTTGGTCAAAAAAGAACGCCGCCTCTCAGGGCGGCGTTTTTCGTGGAATATTGATCCATCCGTGATCGCAACCCAATAACACATTCACATATCATATATTTCAAGTGGAACTCTGTTCCCGGCCTCTCCCCCTCCCCAAAGGCGCCGGGCCTTGCTTTGATCCGATAAGACCCGCATGTGCAAAGCCATCTGTTCTCACGAGGCCCGACATGTACGAAGACCTAGGCATCGATTTTCTCACCGCCCCGCAAGCCGCCGTGGGTTTCGCTCTCCTCTTAGGTGCCGCGTTTGGCGCTCTGGCCGAGATCAGCGGGTTCTGTTTTCGCTCAAGTCTGGTCAGTGACGATCGTCGGCAGAAATCTGGTGTCTGGCTCGCGGCCCTTGCCACCGCAATTCTGGGCACACAGGCCGCGGTCTTTTCTGGCTGGGTGGATTTCTCGGATCACCGCTTTCTGGTCAGCGATCTCCCCCTGCTCGCGATTGCCATTGGCGGCTTGATGTTTGGCGCTGGCATGGTCCTGACCCGCGGTTGTGCCTCACGCCTCACCGTTTTGACGGCCACGGGCAATCTGCGTGCGCTGGCGGTTCTGGTGGTGTTCGCCATCACCGCCCACGCCACGCTCAAAGGTATTCTTGCGCCTCTGCGCACCACTCTGGGCAGCTATACAGTTGATATCGGTGACGCCACGACGCTGGCGGCCTTGCCCGGCGGTGGCATGCTTTGGGCCGGAGTGATTGCGGTTCTGGCGCTGCTCTTAGCCCTGACCTCAGGCAATCGTCCTGCGATGTTGATCACCGGCACACTCATCGGCGCTCTGGTGCCCCTTGGATGGATCGGAACCGGCTATGTGCTCTACGATGATTTTGACCCCATCGCGCTTGAAAGCCTGTCTTTCACCTCAACCTGGGCCGACACCTTGTTCTGGACCGTAGCCGCAAGCTCGATCCCTGCGGGCTTTGGCACCGGCCTGATTGGCGGCACTCTGATTGGCGCCTTTCTGGCAGCGGCCCTGTTTCGCCGCCTGGCCTGGCAAAGTTTCTCAAGCCCTCGCGAAACGGGCCGCTATCTCCTGGGTGCGACGTTTATGGGCGTGGGCGGCGTTCTGGCCGGAGGCTGCACCGTCGGCGCAGGTCTGGCGGGCATCCCAACCCTGTCTCTTGCTGCGCTTCTGGCCCTCACCGCCATCGCACTCGGTGGGGTGCTGACCCATGCGCTGCTCAAACCACGCGCGTTGCAATCCAACCTAAGCCCCGCGGAATAGCACCCACGGAAATCGGGGTTTGGGGCAAAGCCCCAAGGGCTGCGTGCCCTGAACGCAAATTGTCCAGAGCGGGCGCAATGCCCGCTCCTTTTGTAGTAAGCCTACAGATCCGGGCCGTGGTCTCCGCCAAATTTGTGATGGATCCGCCGGATCATCAGCCACACCAGTAAAATGACCGGCACCACAGCCATAGCCGTCAATATGCCTTTGGACAGGCCGATCATTTTGGCCAGAGGATAGCCCAGATACCCCACCAGCGAGACGGCATAATAGCTGATCGCGACCACCGAGAGGCCTTCAACCGTGCCCTGCAGCTTCAACTGAAGCGCAGCACGGCGGTCCATGCTTTCCAACAGCTGCTGGTTTTGAGCGGAACGCCCGACTTCCACCCGCGTGCGCAACAGGTCCGCAGCCCGCGTGGCCCGCTTTGCCATGTTTTCCAAGCGCCCCTCTGCACTTTTTACCGTGCGCATGGCGGGGTCATACCGCCGCATCATAAACTCAGCAAATGTCTGGCGTCCGTGAAACCGCAGTTCCCGCAGAACCTCGACCCGCTGACCAACAATGGCCTCATAGGCCCCGGTGGCCCCAAAGCGAAATGACATCCGCGCCGACAGGCTTTCAAGCTCGGCTGAGACCGTGAGCAGATCGCGCAAGGTGTCTTCCTCAACCCCGGTTTCGCCGCCTGCGCCTCCGGCCATCACTTCCATCAGCCGGGTCAGCTCGCTGTCGATTTCTCCCATCCGGCCACCAATGGCGCCGACACGGGTAAAGCCCAACATAGACATGGCCTTATAGGTCTCAATCTCACAAAGGCGTTGAGCGATCCGCCCCGCGCGCCGTTCGCCAACACCCGGACGCACAAAAATTGCAAACCGCTGATGCCCGGCGGGATCAATCCGAAAATCTCCGGCGACCACAGCTTCGTCATCCAGCACCGAACTCACCGCGAGGCTTTCGGGCACAAACCAATCATTCAGCGCTTTGCAAATGTCACTTTGCTCCCCTTGCTCGCAAATACGCAGCATGGCTGAGGTGACGCGCGCGCCCGGAGCATCCCGCAGCCAATCCGCCGGAAATACCTCAAAATCCGCCGGATCAAAGGCCCGCTCTCCCAGCCCAGGAAGGAACACAGTGTAGGTGACAAACTCGGTATGTTGCTCCCATTTCACAAAATGCTGGCCGATCTGGCCGCTGTAATGGGTTGCACCAGGCTGGGGATGTTGTGCGCCGTGATGATCAAGGAGTGCCAGAAGGTGATCAAGGTCAAGCTGACGATCGCGCGATGCCGCATCCACCGGCTGTTTGATGGCGAGATGAATGGCTCGACACGGCGCACCCAATGCCGGGAACGGACGAGCGTGCAATTCGTTGGCCAGCTTATAGCGCAGCGGATGATCCTGAATAGGCGGCATCGGGAAACTCCGGGTTATCCAGGCCGACAAAACGCAAGTCACCCATACATGTAAAGCAGAAACTCGTTTTCTTTCAGCTTGTTACCGGAATACATTTGTATACCGCCCAGTTTTTCACCATATCGGAAACATTGGTCTCAATGTTGACGCTAACGCCACCCTACGCGTTTTGATCGTCCCCTGAAGTGAGACAACCAATGATCCAAAGTGCAGGTTTTCCCCACTAGTCTGTCCCGGCACACTCCGTCAGTCTGCGCCTTTAATCACCTGAGGGAACATATGAGTGTGGATGATCTGCTCTTCTACGTACTGTTTTTAGCTGTGCCATTGCTTGTCTGGGTCACCGCTTGTCTCAGAGGGCCAGTCTGGTATCGCAGAGTCGTCACTGCTCTCTTCGCTGTCTGGACCCTAAGCTGCGGCGTGTTTTTCGGACTGGATGCGCTCTGTCAGAGCGGTTGGCTCTTTGGCTATATCAGCTGTCACATGATCAGCGTGCCCATGGCTCATGCGCTGTCCTTCACCGCACTCTTCGCCTTTCCAGCATGTACCGCCGCTTGGGCAATCGCAACACTTATAGCCTTTGTTCAGGTTATCAGAGGTCGGTCAGGCTCATCAGCAGAGGCTTAGCGGAACATGCCATCTGTTGGGATCCCGCTTTCGCCGGTAAACCGGACGTTTTTGCCATCGACCTCAACATCGTAACAGGCCCAGCCGTCTGCCGGTGGCCATTGGCTGCAATATTGGTCGTCGCGCACATCCCACTTGCCCCAGCTGTCCCGGCCCGCGTTATACAATGTTGCTCCGCTGGGGCGGAACACCTGCCACGCTTTGTCATAGTCAACAGTCTGACCAGACAAGGCCGCCTGAATGCCTGCAGCATCAAGTTTGGTCCAGTTTTCCTCAGCGCTCGCGCAAACAGGCAGCGCTACCACCGCGTACAAAATGAAACCCCAACGACGCATCACCAATCAGTCCTCCTGTCACAACTACCCTGCTAGCGCACAATCACATGGCTTTAGAAGTGCAGGTTCCCTGCCCCTGGGTCAACTTTTTGTTAACGAAAATTCAAGCGCGACTATTCGCAACAGACCCAAAGACCGGAAGCCCCTTGAGAAAAAGCCTGTGTCGGCCTAAGACACGCGCGTCTTCCTCACACACGAAAGGCCGTCCATGATCCCCCGTTATTCCCGCCCCGATATGGTTGCCATCTGGTCACCGGAAACCAAGTTCCGCATCTGGTACGAAATCGAGGCCCACGCCTGTGATGCACAGGCCAAGCTTGGGGTGATCCCACAGGAAAATGCTGACGCCGTGTGGAAAGCCAAGGACGTTCAGTTTGACGTGGCCCGCATCGATGAAATCGAAGCCGTGACCAAACACGATGTCATCGCCTTCCTGACCCATCTGGCCGAGCACGTGGGCAGCGAAGAAGCACGGTTTGTGCATCAGGGCATGACCTCCTCCGATGTTCTCGACACCTGCCTGAATGTTCAGCTGGTTCGTGCGGCGGATATCCTGATCGAGGATATGCACAAGCTGCTGGCGGCGCTGAAAACTCGCGCCTATGAGCATAAGAACACCGTTCGCGTTGGCCGCAGCCACGGCATCCACGCCGAGCCCACAACCATGGGTCTGACCTTTGCCCGGTTTTACGCCGAGATGGATCGCAACCTGTCGCGTCTGCGTGACGCGCGTGCGGAAATCGCCACGGGCGCCATTTCCGGCGCGGTTGGCACCTTTGCCAATATCGACCCTGCCGTGGAAGAGCATGTCTGCGACAAGATGGGCCTCGTACCGGAACCCATCAGCACGCAGGTAATCCCGCGTGACCGCCACGCCATGTTCTTTGCCGTTCTGGGTGTTATCGCCTCGTCGATCGAAAACGTGGCAATCGAGATCCGCCACATGCAGCGTACCGAAGTGTTGGAAGGCGCGGAATTCTTCTCGATGGGCCAAAAGGGTTCGTCGGCGATGCCGCACAAGAAGAACCCGGTTCTAACCGAAAACCTGACCGGTCTGGCCCGCCTGGTGCGTATGTCGGTTATCCCGGCCATGGAAAACGTGGCCCTCTGGCACGAGCGTGACATTTCGCACAGCTCAGTTGAGCGCGCGATTGGCCCCGATAGCTGCGTCACCCTTGATTTCGCACTGGCCCGTCTGACCGGTGTGATCGAGAAAATGCTGATCTTCCCCGAGAACATGTTGGACAACATGAACAAGTTCCCGGGTCTGGTGATGTCTCAGCGTGTTTTGCTGGCGCTTACCCAGGCCGGTGTGTCGCGTGAAGATGCTTATGTCATGGTCCAGCGCAACGCCCTGAAGGTTTGGGAATTCCGCACCGATTTCAGAGAAGAGCTTTTGGCCGACGCCGATGTTGTCGCGGCTCTGACCGTTGAGGGCATCAACGAAAAGTTCGACATGGAATATCACACCAAACACGTGGACACGATTTTCAACCGCGTCTTTGGTGAAGACTAACCGACATATGTGTGGGGTCACGATCATGTGACCCCACACTCTCGAATAATTCCTCTGCGCTATGTGTTTTCTAGGTATTGAACCTCAACTCAAGGAAACGCACATGCGCCTTTCACTTCTACTTGCAGCTTCGCTCTTCCCTGCAACGGTCTTTGCCGCAGGCAGCAACGACAGCACACCTCCCTCAAAACCAAAATGCGTTGAAGGCAAGGTCTACGACACCGAAACAAAGGGCTGTGTCGATGCGCAAAGCCACCTGCTCGATGATGACGAACGCTATCGCTCTATGCGCGAATATGCATACGCCCGGTCCTTTGATGAGGCCTATCACGTGCTGGATGCAATGCAGGATCAAAGCGCTGATGGTGTCCTGACATATCGAGGCTATCTTGCTCGCAGCACAGGCGACTATCCAGCTGCCACAAAATGGTACGATGCTGCCCTTGAGAGCAACCCCGATAATCTTCTAGCTCGTTCCTACCTAGGGCAATTCTATGTTCTTCAAGACAAAGAAGAATTGGCTAACGAGCAGTTAATCCAAATTCGAGCCCGCGGAGGAGCTGGTAAATGGCCCGAAACCGCCTTGGCTCAGGCCATCAACGCTGGCTACATCTCGTCATATTAAGGCAGATTTTCTCTGTTCTCTTAACCCCCCAGAAACCTTGATTGGGTTACCGATGGT
Organism: Pelagimonas sp.; assembly: GCA_049116335.1. GTDB lineage: Bacteria > Pseudomonadota > Alphaproteobacteria > Rhodobacterales > Rhodobacteraceae > CANMIH01. The sequence continues at coordinate 75,760 of JAGDYZ010000012.1, forward strand.
TAAGACCTATCGGAGCCCTTTTCAGAATGAATCAGATGCTTGCTCTTCCCGGCCCGTCCATGGGTGCAGACCCGTCGCAGCTGTCACGCAAAGCGAAGGCTGCGATTATTGTACAATTTCTTTTGAACGAAGGCGCGGATGTTCCATTGGCCGAGCTCCCAGAAGAGCAGCAGGCAGAGCTCACGCTTCTCCTGGGCAATATGCGCTATGTGGATCGTGACACGCTCAACATGGTTGTCAGCGAATTTACCAATGAGCTGGATTCGGTTGGGCTGAGCTTCCCCGGCGATATGGCCGGTGCCTTGTCGGCCATGGACGGCAAAATCAGCGCCCGCACCGCCATGCGCCTGCGCAAAGAAGCCGGCGTGCGTCAAACCGGTGATCCTTGGCAGCGCCTAAGCGCCCTTGACCCCGAACGCATCGAAGAACTTGTGATGTCGGAGAGCATCGAAGTGGCCGCCGTCATGATGTCGAAGATCGACGTTGGTAAGGCCGCTCAAGTGCTGTCTAAACTGCCCGGCGATAAAGCCCGTCGTATTTCCTACGCCGTGTCCATGACCACCGGTGTGACCCCGGACGCGGTTGACCGCATTGGTCTGGCACTTGCCGCTCAGCTGGATGCGGAGCCTCCCAAAGCCTTCAAGGCCAAGCCAGAAGAGCGGCTGGGATCGATCCTCAACTATTCCAACACCGCGGTGCGCGAAGAGCTTTTGGAAGGGTTGGAGCAAGACGATCAGCAATTTGCCGATGCGGTGCGCAAGGCGATCTTTACCTTCGCCAACATCCCCGAGCGTCTCAACGCCATCGACGTGCCGAAAATCACTCGCGACGTATCTGCTGATGTACTCGCTGTGGCCCTCGCCGCCAGCGAAAGCGAGCCTGATCAGGCAACGGTCGAATTCCTCTTGTCCAACATGTCCAAACGACTGGCCGAGAGCCTGCGTGAAGAGGCAGCAGGCAAAGGAACAGTTAAGCCGAAAGTTGGCGAGAAGGCCCAAAACGAAGTGGTTGCCGCGATCCGTGATCTTGTCAGCGTCGGCGAGATCGAGCTTCTGAACCCGGATGACGAAGACTAGCCCGGGGCCGAGCCCGCTTGCCCAACCGCTCTTGGCCGCATAAAACGACCACGCAAGACGTGGGAGTCTCCTTTGGCCGATAGATCAGGCAAGAAACGTGTACACGGCGGGTGGCAGGATCGCGTGCAGGACTGGATTCTGCGCGGCGTGATCTGGACCGCCTTGCGATTCCCCGTCAAAACCCGACTGCGCACCATCAGTTGGCTGGTACGTCGCTGTGTGGCACCCTTGGTTGGCTGGCGCAAACGCGTGTCCTCAAACCTCGACCACGTCTGGCCCGGCACCCCACAGGCCACAAAAGATGCCATTGCCGATAAGGTGATTGGCAATGTCGCCCGCGCGTTTCTGGAAAATTACGATGTGCCTGAGATGCTGGCACGCGGCGCAGCCGGTACCGTAGGCGGTCCGGGACTGGCCGCTGTCGAACAGGCCAAAGCCGAAGGCCGGCCCGTGCTATTTGTCTCAGGTCATTACGGCAGCGCCGAATGCGCCCGCTGTGCGTTGGTGGCCCGTGGATATAAAATCGGCGGGTTGATCCGCCCAATGTCCAATCCGTTCTTCAATGAACACTACACGCGGAACATGCACCAGATTTGCGAGCCGGTTTTTGAACAGGGGCGCAAGGGCACCATCGGTCTCATCAAACATATCAAACAGGGCGGCATGGCTGTCTTGTTGTTTGATGTCTTCGACAGCTCTGGCGAACCGATTGATTTCCTTGGAAAACCGGCTCCAACCGTGACATCGGCCGCCGATATCGCCCTCCGCACAGGAGCGCTTATGGTGCCGTTTTTTGGTGTCCGTCACGAGGATATGTACGGGTTTGACGCCATTTTCGAAGAGCCAATCCCGCACGGTGATCCTGTGGAGATGATGCGCCAAGCCACAGCGCGGCTTGAGGCGCGGGTGATCCAAGATCCCGGACAATGGCTGTGGATTCACCGCCGCTGGAAACCTCAGCGGCAGGATTATCTTCAGCGCAAACGTGCCGCCGCCAAAATCTCCCCGTGACCCGGTTTTTGCAGCAATACAACGACCGGTTCGTCCCCCTTTAGACGCACCTTGGTGTCATAGCTGCCTCGCCCGTTCCAGCGACCTTTTGTATCCCAGTCCTGGACAACATGCGTATAGGTGATCTTGCGCCCTGCATTTTCACCCCGACGAATATCAACCTGTTCCTTGGCGGCATAACGCACAATATGCACCTCAACCGGCCCGATGTTTTCCTTCGCCTCAGCTTGAATGGTCAATTGGTTGCCACCACGCGTCAGCTCAAGCGACACTTTCTGCGGGGCCATGGCATGTTTCATGATCAGGTCCGCCACTTTCATCGGGCGTGATCCAACAACATCCTCAGATCCATTCACCACCATTTGTGGCGTGTAAATCGTGCGCCATCCACCGGCATGGGCGTAGCCTTTTTGGCGCTTGGTATACTCTGGACTGGCAAAGACATCTTTCCAGCCAATGTAATCCCAATAGTCCACGTGCAGGGCCAGAGGAATGACGTCATCGCGCTGGCCCAGCTCGGCCAAAAGCTCATCCGCTGGTGGACAAGACGAACACCCCTGCGATGTGAACAGCTCAACAACCACCGGCGCTTGCTGTGCCTGAACGGCACCCACCGCAACGGTACAAAGAGCGGCTGTCCAGAGTATGATTTTTCGCATTGGGCGTCTTCCTCGTATGTGCTCGTTGTTTGTAGCCAAAGGACGGTAACCAATCCAATCACTCATTTGCGAGAGCACGGTTCAGCCCCTGTCCTCACCGCGATCCGTGGAATCATGGCAACAGCCCCCCCTTGATCGCTGCGTTCACTTCATGCTGTCATTCACATACTCCCTAGCCACCCCATTGGAGGTCGCCATGCCCATTACCGTCGGACACGATAGCGCCAAAACGCGCCGCACTCTCACCGCTGCAGATCAATCCATTTCCTATTATTCCATTCCAGCCGCTCAGGATGCCGGCCTTGGTGATTTTTCGCGACTGCCTGCCGCTTTACGCGTCGTTCTGGAAAACATGCTGCGGTTTGAGGATGGAAAAACCGTGTCTCAGGACGACATCCGCGCCTTTGCAGACTGGGCGACCGCAGGCGGTAAAAACCCACGGGAAATTGCCTATCGCCCCGCGCGGGTGTTGATGCAGGACTTTACCGGTGTGCCCGCAGTTGTGGATCTTGCGGCCATGCGTGACGGGATTGTTGCCCTCAACGGTGACGCCGAAAAGATCAATCCGCAGGTGCCTGTCGACCTCGTCATCGACCATTCGGTTATGATCGACGAATTTGGCAATCCCCGTGCGTTTCAAATGAACGTCGACCGGGAATACGAACGGAATATGGAGCGATATACCTTCCTCAAGTGGGGGCAGTCTGCGTTCGACAACTTCCGCGTGGTGCCGCCGGGCACCGGGATCTGTCATCAGGTGAACCTTGAATACCTTGCCCAGACGGTCTGGACCGACACGGATCAGTCCGGTGAAACCGTCGCCTACCCCGACACTCTTGTGGGGACCGACAGCCACACCACCATGGTCAACGGTGTTTCCGTGCTCGGCTGGGGTGTGGGTGGCATCGAAGCGGAGGCCGCGATGTTGGGCCAGCCCATTTCGATGTTAATCCCCGAAGTGATCGGGTTTGAGCTTACCGGCGAGATGGTCGAGGGCACGACAGGCACCGACCTTGTGTTGAAGGTCGTGGAAATGCTGCGCGCCAAAGGTGTGGTTGGCAAATTTGTCGAATTCTATGGCTCGGGGCTGGATCGACTGCCTCTGGCGGATCGTGCCACCATCGCCAATATGGCGCCTGAATATGGGGCCACCTGTGGCTTCTTTCCAATCGATGACGAAACGCTGCGTTACCTGCGCAATACCGGTCGTGATGAAACCCGTCTTGCCTTGATCGAAGCCTATGCCAAAGAAAACGGGCTTTGGCGCACACCGGACTACGCCCCAATTTACACTGACACGCTGCATCTGGACATGGGACGCATTGTGCCCGCAATCTCGGGACCGAAACGACCGCAGGACTATGTGGCGCTGACCGAAGGACAGAGCGCGTTTCGCAAGGAGATGGAAGAGACATTTCACCGGCCACTGGGCAAAGAGGTTCCGGTTGAAGGTGAAGACTATTGCATGGAGAGCGGCAAGGTGGTGATTGCCTCGATCACCTCCTGCACCAACACTTCGAACCCTTATGTTATGATTGGCGCAGGTCTGGTTGCCCGCAAAGCCGCAGCACTGGGATTGAATCGCAAACCTTGGGTCAAAACTTCGCTTGCGCCGGGATCGCAGGTTGTTTCAGCCTATCTGGACGCGGCAGGTCTGCAAAAGGATCTGGATGCCATCGGGTTTAATCTTGTTGGCTATGGGTGCACCACCTGTATTGGCAACTCCGGTCCACTACAGAAAGAGATCTCTGAAGCAATCTCCGAAGGTGATTTGGTCGCGACCTCAGTCCTGTCTGGCAATCGCAATTTCGAGGGCCGCATTTCACCAGATGTCCGGGCCAACTATCTGGCCTCGCCCCCCTTGGTGGTTGCCTATGCTCTGGCGGGCACGATGGATATCAATCTTGCCTCCGATCCGATTGGGCAAGACAGAAAGGGCAAGGACGTCTTCTTGAAAGACATCTGGCCCTCAACCCGAGAGATTGCAGAGCTCGTCGAACAGACCGTGACCCGCGATGCGTTTCTGTCCAAATATGCCGATGTCTTTAAGGGCGATGACAAATGGCGTGGGGTCGAAGTCCCGCAGCAGGAAACCTATGACTGGCCAGCTGCGTCAACCTATATTCAAAACCCACCCTACTTTCAGGACATGGCCGGTACCCCGGGCACCATTTCCAACATTGATGGTGCAAAGGTGATGCTGATCCTCGGCGATATGGTCACGACGGATCATATTTCACCCGCTGGCTCATTCGCTTCACAAACCCCTGCAGGGCGCTATCTGATGGACCGTCAGGTCGCTCCACGTGAATTCAATTCCTACGGGTCACGGCGAGGCAATCACGAGATCATGATGCGCGGCACCTTTGCCAATATCCGCATCAAAAACGAAATGCTGGACGGTGTAGAGGGCGGCTACACACTTGGCCCGGATGGCAAACAAACCTCAATTTATGAAGCGGCCATGGCTTATCAGGACCAAGGCACACCGCTCGTGGTCTTCGGAGGCGAACAATACGGCGCCGGGTCGTCACGCGACTGGGCGGCCAAAGGCACCGCCCTTTTGGGCGTCAAAGCGGCGATTGCAGAAAGCTTTGAACGTATTCATCGGTCCAATCTGGTGGGCATGGGGGTCATCCCACTGGAGTTCACCGGAGGGGATACGCGCAAGACACTTGGCCTGACCGGCGACGAAACGGTGTCCATCCACGGGTTGGATCAGGTTCAGCCGCTGCAAGAGGTGCCCTGCGTAATCGCCCGGCCAAATGGTGAGATGCGCAGTCTTACTCTGAAATGCCGCATCGATACCGCCATCGAGATTGAGTACATTGAGCACGGTGGGGTGCTGCACTACGTGCTCCGCAACCTCGCGCAGAGCTAAAAAAAGAAGGCGCAATTTGCGCAGGAAACTACGGGAGGATTATCCTCTCTCGTAATTTTTTTATACTTCATATCCCAAAGAGTAGTTGTTGTGTCGCATTTGAAACGTAAGTTTGATATAGAATTTTAAAAGAGACGTTCAATGCAAAAAGATCGACAACGCCGGGCTTTTTTTGAGCCGCACGCTACCAGCACGCAAAAATCTCTAAGTTTGGCCTATGCGCTGTGGCTATGCTTTGGAATCATTGGGTTACATCGCTTTTATTTGGAGCGTCCCGGTACGGCCACCTTGCAGATCCTCTTGTTAATTTCCGGACTGGTTATTGACCTAAACACAATTCGAATCGTTCTATTCTCTGTACTATTGGTATGGGTGATAAGAGATGCATTTTGGATCCCTAAGGTTGTGCACATGGACACCTATGCCAACGACCGCTGATACTAGGGTCTCGGGCGCATAGGCGAGCGCCGATCCCCTCAATTGATGAGCAAAAAGTAACCAGTTGCTAACGCTCCTGCGCGATTTCTGGCCGAATCCGGGGGTTGTGAACAATCCAAGCCATTCTTCCCCCTGTAAAATTCTCATTCTGCCCACATGTTAAGGAAAGACTGACAGGGAGGCGGACCATGAAAACTCTGACATTGATACAGGCGGGTGCACTTGTGGTGCTTGCGGTCGCTGGGGCTTATGCTGCCGCTGACGAACGACCCGCAAAGTGTGTGGAAACTACAAGCAAAATAGCCTGCGATCTCTAGACATAAGACACAGCCCAAAGAAATGGACTTGGCTTTTTCGCAAACTACTGGGCCTGCGCCTTTTTCAATTCTGGTTCAAACCGGTTGTCAAAGTTCCCGCCGACCAACGGTCCGGCAAACCGATAGACAACATTCCCTTGTTTATCGATGATAAAGGTCTCGGGCGGCGCCGTTACCCCCCAATCAATCGCTGTACGTCCTTTTGGATCAAAGGCCACCGCAGAAAATGGATTACCGGTTTCCTCAAGAAACTGAATGCCCTGCGCAGCCTTGTCTTTAAAATTCACGCCAATGATTTTCACGCCATCTGCCTTAAGCTGCATCAAACGTGGATGTTCGGCGCGGCAGGGTGGACACCAGCTCGCCCAGAAGTTCACTAGCGTTACTTCGCCACTGTTTAACATCTCGGCTGTGACCGGTGGAAAGTTTCCAAGTGCGTCGGTGGTGATTGCCGGGGCGGGCTGGCCGATACGTGTCGAAGGCAGGTCATCTTTGCCTTCCCGTCCGAGACCGACAAAGGCCATGATGGCAAACAGCCCGAAAATGGCCGGTGGCAACATCATCAATGGGGAGATTTTACGCGCCATCTTTTAGCCTCGCTTCGATTTTCTGAAGGTCCGCCTTCGCTTTGCGTGACCGCAGCACACTGGCCACCACAAGCACGACAATCAGGCCCAGAGACACAATGTAAGACGCCAGAACAACGTCGGCGTATTTTCCAAGATCCGGCATCATGTGCTTTGCTCCCGTGCCATCAACGCCCGGGCGCGGCGGGTCCGAATTTCAGTTTGCGTGCGCAAAAACACCAGCGCGACAAACAACAAGATGAACCCAAGCGCCGAGACCGCCATGGGGTAGAAAAAGATGTTCGACACTTTTTCCTCAGTGTCACTGCCCGTCACCGCGCCTGCGCGCATAACCGAGGCCCCCTGATGCAACCCTTGGTTCCAGAAATTCACCGCATACCGGCTCAGGACCGCAAAGACCGACCCAACCAGACACAGGATCGAGGTCAGGTCGGCAGCTGTGTCGTCGTCCTCAATAGCTGACCAAAGTGCGATATATCCAAGGTAGAACAGAAAGAGGATCAGGAACGATGTCAGGCGCGGGTCCCAGACCCACCATGTGCCCCACATCGGCTGCCCCCAGAGCGCACCCGTTGCCAGAGCAATCACAGTCATAGTCGCACCAATCGGCGCCGCAGCACGTGCGGCAAGGGCGCTGACATGGTGACGGCGGACAATCCAGACAAGCGAGGCCACAAGCATCATCAGCCAAATGTTGATCGCCATCAGCGCCGAAGGCACATGCAGATAGATGATCTTGACCGTTGACCCCTGACGGAAGTCATCAGGTGTGAAAAAGAACCCCCAGATCAGGCCGGTGGCCAGACACAGAACCGCCGCCACAGACAACCAAGGCAAAAGCCGGTCAGTGGTGCGGATGAAGGTTACCGGATTGGCGTATTTCCAGATCGACATGGCGGTGATGTAGTCCTGTTTCCTTCGGGTTACACCTCAAATTGCGGCGCTGCGCGTCAACGCCGCAGGGTGGCTTTGTCTTGTCTAACGCAGATTAATACGCAACACGGCTGCGCTCGCAAAGGGGAGCAGCGCAATTGCGCCGAAGCTGATCCCCGCAAGCATCAGAAGCGGGGTCTCAACGGTCAGTCCAAGCGCCCCGCGTCGAGCCACTTCAGCGCCAAAGATGAGCGTGGGCACATACAGCGGCAGCACCAGTAGAGACATCAACAACCCCCCACGCTTCAGGCTCACTGTCAGCGCCGCACCAAAGGTTCCAATCACCGAAAGCGCAGGCGTTCCAAGCAACAGAGAGACAACCACCCAGAGATAGCCGGCAGCCGGCAGGCTCAACAAAACGCCAAGCGCTGGTGCAGCGAGAACAAGAGGCAATCCGGTGGTGATCCAATGCGCCAGAGCTTTGATACTGACAATGCCTTCCATCGGTAGAGGGGCCGTGGCCAGCAGATCCAAAGAACCATCTTCCCAATCCAGCGCAAAAATCCGGTCGAGCGACAACAGACAGGCCAGCAGCGCGCCAATCCACAACACGCCCGGAGCAATTTTGCTCAGCAGCTCATTTTCGGGCCCCACCCCAAAGGGCACAAGCACGGTCACGATCAGAAAAAACGCCAATCCAAGACCAAAACCGCCTCCTGCACGCACGGCCAGCCGCAGGTCTCGCATCAACAGTGCAATCATAGGAATGCCTCGTCCGCTGCGGATACGCGTGGTTTGGCGCGATACGGGCTGACATCGAACACTTCGGCCTCATCCAAACCCAGATCAATATGCGTGGCCATCAGCGCCGACCCGCCCCCTGCAAGATGTCCTCGCACAGCCTCGGCAAACAGGGCGACTGATGCGCTGTCCAGCGATACCGTGGGTTCGTCCAAAATCCACACTTGACGCCCAGACACCATCAGCCGCGCCAATCCCAGACGCCGCTTCTGCCCCGCGCTCAGTGAACCTGCGTTGCGATCTTCCAGATCCCGCAGATTGAATCCATCAAGCGCTCCGTCGATCTCCGATCGATTAAAGACCTGTGCCCAGAACCGCAGATTTTCAGCGACACTCAACATGGCTTTGATCCCGTCGGAATGACCAGCATAGGCAATGCGATCTTCTGCTCCCTGCACCTCGCCTTCAAAGGCGGGCTGCAATCCGGCAATGGTGCGCAAGAGCGTGGTCTTGCCTGCCCCATTGGGACCACGTAGCACCAAAGCCCGTCCGGCGCGCAGAGCAAAGTTGACACCTTCCAGAACAGGGACGCCGCCGCGTGCAACGGCAAGATTTTTTACGCTCAATTCCATGGCAAAGGCATAACGCAGGCTGAGGTACAAACAAAAGCGGCAAAACGCCCTTGGGCCAATCCCGTTCTGGCGTTACGCTTCTGCAAAACCGGAGGAGAAGTCGATGTTTTCGCGAGATGAAATTGGGTACGAAGCCATCCCCCTACCCGACAGTGTCACCCTGAGCGATGCGGAGATGGCCAAGGCGGCCCATGACTTTTATGAACATGTCAAACGCCGCCACACGGTGCGGGATTTCTCAGACCGCCCCGTCGCGCGCGAGGTGATCCAAGACTGCGTGCGCGCCGCAGGCACTGCCCCGTCAGGCGCCAACCATCAGCCCTGGCATTTTGTTGCCATCTCGGACCCCGCTTTTAAGAAACGCATTCGCGAGGCGGCTGAGAAAGAAGAAGAGAGCTTTTACGCTGGTGGCGCGGGCGATGAGTGGATCAAGGCGCTAGAACCGATTGGCACAGACCCGAACAAGCCTCATCTGGAAGACGCGCCCTGGCTTATCGTGATGTTTGCCCAGCGTTGGGGCCAGTTTGATGACGGCACGCGGTACAAAAACTATTACGTGCCGGAAAGCACGGGGATCGCCTGTGGTGTTCTCTTAACCGCTCTTCACACCGCGGGGCTTGTTTCGCTGACCCACACGCCCAACCCTATGAAGTTTCTCAATGAGATGCTGGGCCGGCCTTCTTCTGAAAAAGCCCTGATGATCATCGCCGTTGGGCACCCTGACGAAAACGCAACCGTACCCAAGGTGGCCAAGTACAAGAAACCCTTGGACGAGATCCTCAGTTTCGCGGAATAAACCAGTGCGTCGCGAACCGCGTTGTTACTACATCGGTAACGCGGCAAGCGCGACACGACGCCTTTCGCTCAGCAACACATTGTAGGTGCGACAGGCCGACGGAGACGCCATAATTTCAACGCCAATGCCAGCCTCTTCAAGCTTGGACCGCACCGCAGAGTTGAGTGGAGCGATCTCTTTGCCGGTCCCAACAAACAACACGTCGATGCGACCCGCGAGATCCAACAGAGGTTCGATATCCTCGAGCCCTGTCCAGTTAAACGGAAGGCCACCTGCCACGAGCATTGGTCCTTCATTGACCTCGCCGCCCACCCGGAAAAACCCGGGTCCATATCCATCTACCGGCACCACATCAGTGAACGTGACTTCATTAAGTTCCATGGTGTTCTCCGAAAGTGAAACGGGCGAGGTTTCCCCCGCCCGTGATATCATGCGTCGATATTGGCGTATTGGTTACCGGCACTGCCGCTCGGCTTGGACCAATCCCGTTTGACTCCCAGCTTGAGCAGGATGGTCGAGGCGACAAAGATCGAGCTATAGGTGCCGACCACAACGCCCCAGATCATCGCAAAGACAAAGCCTCGGATCACGTCACCGCCCAGCACAAACAGCGCGATCAATGCCAGAAGCGTTGTCACCGAGGTCATGAAGGTCCGGCTAAGTGTTTCGTTGATCGAAACGTTCAGCACCTCTTTCAGGCCTTTGGATTTGTATTTGATCAGGTTTTCGCGCACCCGGTCAAAAACAACCACAGTATCGTTCAGCGAGTAGCCGACGATGGTCAGCAGTGCCGCGATGATGGCAAGGTCGAACTTGATCTGCACGAGCGAGAAGACACCAATAGTCAGCATCACATCGTGCACAAGTGCCGCAACCGCGCCTAGAGCAAACTGCCATTCAAACCGCAGCCAAATGTAGAACAGAACCGCACCAATCGCCAAAGCAACAGCCAGAGCCGCAGTCTGGATCAATTCGCCCGAAACTTTGGGACCCACCGATTCGACCGAGACAAAACTGATGGCCTCATATCCAACTTTTACAGTTGTCGATGTCGCTGCTTCGAGAGCATCAGTTGCTTTTTCAAGGTCAGAAAACTCACTAGGTGTGCCGATAGAAAACTCAACCAGATCAGAAGTATTGGCAGCCTCCGCATCAAACCCGGCCGCCTTCAGAGCGTCGAGCGCACTTGAAGTATCAACATTTCCAGCTTCGATACGAAGAAAGGTGGAACCGCCGAGCTTGAGCGCGAGACCGTGCTCAACCCTATCAATGATCTCAGTTGTCACCGCTTCTTGGCCGTCCTGCGCTCCGATGCGGATCATGGCCACGAACTGATCGTCGCGGAAGTTCGGGTCGAACACTTCGGAGATGGTGGTGTCGCCCAGATTGAGCGAAGTCAGCGCATCGCGATATCCAGCCACATCCACAGCTTGGCTGCTTTCCGTCCGAATGGTGGTCCCGCCGCGGAAGTCGATGCCAAAGTTCAACCCTTGGGCAAAGAACGACACAAGCGACAGCACAACCATCAGGCTGGAAAGACCAAGCCAGAGTTTCGGCCAGCCGAAAAAGTTCCAGTTGGTCTGTTCAGGTACCAGTTTCAGGCGCATCTCAGACCTCCAGAGTTTTCGGGCGGCGGCGTTCGAACCAGATCACGATCAAAAGCCGGGTGACAAAGATTGCTGTGAAGACCGAGGTCAGGATGCCAAGGCCAAGGGTGATGGCAAAGCCACGCACCGGACCAGAACCCATGACATAAAGGATCACAGCGGTGATGAAGGTGGTGATATTGGCATCGACAATCGCCGACAGCGCTTTTTCATAGCCAAGCTCAATCGCCCGGGCCGGACCTCGTGCGGTGCGCAGCTCTTCGCGAATACGCTCAAAGATCAGAACATTGGCGTCTACCGCCATGCCCACCGTCAGAACAATACCGGCAATCCCCGGCAGGGTCAGCGTGGCGCCGATCAGCGAAAGCAGGCCAAAGATAAGGCCGATGTTCACGATCAGAGCAAAGTTGGCAAAGAGACCAAACAGCCCATAAGAGGCGGCCATAAAGACAAGCACGGCGACAAAGGCCACGGCGGTTGCAACTTTACCCGCGTCGATGCTGTCCTGACCCAACTCAGGCCCGATGGTGCGTTCTTCGAGGAACTCAAGCCCCGCAGGCAGAGCACCCGCCCGCAGCAGAACCGCGAGGTTGGTGCTTTCTTCTACGGTGAAGTTTCCGGTGATGATGCCAGAACCGCCGGGAATGTGGCTTTGGATCACAGGGGCGCTGATCACTTCACCATCGAGAACGATGGCAAAGGGCGAGCCGATGTTATCCGCGGTGTAGTCGCCAAACTTGCGTGCACCCGAAGGGTTGAACCGGAAGTTCACCGCTGGGCGGCCGTTCTGGTCAAAGGCCGGCTGCGCATCAACAAGCTCTTCGCCGGTCACAACCGGGTTCTGCTCAAGAATGTAGAACACGCCCTCTTCGTCCAGCGACGGCAGGATTTCATTGCCCGCGCCAGCACGATCGTCGGCATTGCCGGTGCGGCCCACAACGGGCTGGAATGTCAGCTGGGCGGTGGTGCCGATGATTTCTTTCAGCTCACCCGCTGAGCCAATACCCGGCACCTGAATAAGGATCCGGTCAAAGCCCTGACGTTGGATGGTGGGCTCGCGAGTGCCCACTTCGTCAATGCGTCGACGGATGATTTCCAGCGACTGGCGCAGGGTGCGTTCATCGGTGGCCTGACGTTCCGCCTCGGATAGGGTCAGAACAAGCTCATCACCGTCTGAGGTGACCTCGATGTCCGTGGCCCCTGCCCCGGTCAGTGACACCACAGGTTGCGCCAAACCGCGCGCCAGTTCCATGGCACGGGGCATCCCCTCGGGTGTCGAAATTTTCACACGCAGTTCACCGCGTGCAATGGCATTGGAATTCCAGCGGATGGTGCCAACTGTGGCGCGTTCAGGGCGCAGCACATCCCGCAGCTCAGGCCAAAGCGCCTTAAGCCGGGCGGCATACACATCTTCCACCTGAACTTCGGCCAGAAGATGCGCACCACCACGCAGATCGAGCCCCAGATTCACCAGCCCCGACGGCAGATAGCTGGGCCAGTTTGCCGACAATGCCTGATTTTCCGAGGTATCCACCCCGGCTTCGATGGCTTTGACAGCGTCATTGTGGGTTTCCACACGCGTATAAAACGCGTTGGGCATAGCAAGCAGCAGGCCAAGGACGATGGTCGCCCAGATCAGCACGCGCTTCCAGAGATCGATCTGCAACATGTAAACTTAGCCCTCAGCGGGTTCGGTTTTGGCGCGAACCTGTGCGAGGGTCGATTTAACGGCGCGTACCTTCACACCTTCCGACAGCTCGATCTCGACTTCGTTGTCATCTTTGACTTTGATGACTTTGCCGATCAGGCCGCCCTGGGTCACAACGATATCATTGCGGCGCACGGCCTCGATCATTGCCTGATGCTCTTTCATCTTTTTCTGCTGCGGACGGATCAGCAGGAAATACATGATGGCAAAGATCAGACCCATCATGACAAATGAGGATAGGGTTTGCTGGTCCATGGGATGCTCCTTAGGTTGGCGGCGGGGCATCCCCCGCGACAGTCGGGCGGAACCTATGACCTGAATCACACGGATGCAAGACAATGCCCCTCTCAAGAACGGGCAATTCCTAAGGAAACGCCAAGGAAAGGCTATGTCGCGATAGGTTTTCCACCCTTGCGGCGCCTTCAGAGCGAGGTCAGACTGTCTTTCAGAATGATGAAATCGCCTTTCCTTCTCTGCTCCCTTTTGGTGTGTGGCCTGCCTGCATCTGCAAATGACGCGGTGGGTCGGTTGAATTTGGCCGGCTACAAACACCGTGAAATGTGCAGCGCCACTCTGGTGGCCCCGGATCTGGCACTGACCGCCGCGCATTGTGTGGTGCTGCCGCAAGATGGGTATCTCAAACGGATCGGTGACATGACATTTGTCGCGGGATGGAACGGAGAGAGCCACAAAGGCGCGTCGAAAATCACGCAGACCTATGTGCACCCGCGCGCCTTTGAAAACGGCCGGTTTCAGCTGCCCTTTGACATCGCCTTTGTCGAGCTTGCACAGGCTCTATCCCCGACCCCACTTGAGATAGGCGATGCGCCCGGCCCTTTTTCTCTGCTGGGGTATCGCCGTTCGAGGCCGCATCGGCTTGATGTGCAAGAGGCCTGCGGCGGAAGTTTCGACGAAATCCTGCGCCTGAATTGCTCAGTTGAGCCCGGACAATCCGGGGGGCCTGTGCTGGCGAATGGGAAAATTTTGGCGGTGATTTCGGCCAAATCGCATGACCAAACACTGGCCGCGCTGGTCAATGATTGGGTGTTTGCACAACTGGCCCAGCACCGTGCCTCATCAGAACAGAGTGACTAAAGAAAGTGTAGTCCGGCATTCAGCTTATCCGTCGCCCCCTGCCGTGGCACTGCGACCTCAAATCCCTAGAAAGGATGTGCTTCCGGTCTACACTCTGCACCCAAGTTGGGGCATAAGCGAAAGGCGACTCAACTTTGTCTTTAGGAGGACATGATGCACGACATCCGCGCCATCCGCGAAAACCCAGCTGCCTTTGATGCGGCCCTCTCGCGCCGTGGGACAGAAGGCCTGTCGTCGTCACTGCTTGCCATCGACGAAGAGCGGCGCGCGGCGATCCATGCGGCTGAGACCGCTCAGGCCGAGCAAAACCGCGCCTCGAAAGAGGTGGGCAAAGCGAAAGCCAGCGGCGATGAGGCCGAGTTCGAACGCCTGCGCGCCTTGGTTTCGGCCAAGAAAGCCGAAGTGGCCGAGATGCAGGCCAAAGCCAAAGAGCTTGACGAAAAGCTGACCCACGAATTGGCTGTGATCCCAAACCTGCCCGCCGCCGATGTGCCGGACGGGGCGGATGAGGATGACAACGTCGAAATCCGCCGCTGGGGCACCCAGCCCGAGTTCGATTTCACGCCGGTTGAGCATTTCGAAATTGCCGGTGTCAAAGCCAGCATGGATTTCGAAGTGGCGGCCAAGATCTCGGGCGCACGGTTTGTCATGCTCAAAGGGGCTGTGGCCCGCATCCACCGTGCCTTGGCCCAGTTCATGATCGACACCCACGTCGATGAAAACGAGCTGACCGAGATGAACTCGCCGGTTCTGGTGCGCGACGAGGCCATGTATGGCACCGACAAGCTGCCGAAGTTTGGCGAAGACAGCTATCAGACCACCAATGGTTGGTGGCTGGTGCCCACATCAGAGGTGCCGCTGACCTATACCGCCGCCGGTGAGGTGCTTGAGGAGAAGGCCCTGCCGATCCGCATGACTGCCCACACTCTGTGCTTTCGTTCAGAAGCAGGCAGCGCAGGCAAAGATACCTCGGGCATGCTGCGTCAGCACCAGTTCGAAAAGGTGGAAATGGTGTCGATCACCCATCCTTCCGAATCGGACGAAGAGCAGCAGCGCATGCTGCGCTGTGCCGAGGGCATTCTTGAAAAACTGGGCGTCCCCTATCGCACCGTGGCTCTGTGCACCGGAGACATGGGCTTTGGCGCCCGCCGCACCTATGACATCGAAGCCTGGGTGCCAGGTCAGAACACCTTCCGCGAGATCAGCTCGGTCTCGACCACTGGTGATTTTCAGGCCCGCCGCATGAATGCGCGCTTCAAACCCGCTGAGGGTGGCAAGCTTGAGTTTGTTCACACGCTGAATGGCTCGGGTCTTGCGGTTGGGCGCTGCCTGATTGCGGTGCTGGAAAATGGCCAGACCACAGATGGCGGCGTTGACCTGCCTCAGGCGCTTGCGCCGTGGCTGGGTGGCAAAACTCGCCTGAGCCCGGAAGGCAAACTGGTTTGATCCAACCTCCAACACTCTCCAAAGGCGCCACAGGTGCCTTTGGATCTTCCGATGGACGGGCGGCATGACCTATCTCTGGGCGATTTTGTGTTTCGTTGCGGCTTTGGCCTTTGCCATCTCCCCCTGGCTGGTGGATGGCTTCAACGGTTTTGCGCCCACCCTGTTTCCCGTTGTTCTTGAAAACCCACCGATCCAGCCCGCGGGTTTTGCCTTTGGCATCTGGGGCTTGATCTATGCCTGGCTGATCATCGGAACTGGGTTTGGGGTTGCCCGTCGGATCAGCGATCTGGATTGGGAGGCCATGCGCCCCATGCTGGCCCTGTCTTTGGCCACGGGCGCGCTCTGGATACCCCTCGCTCACTTCTCCCCTATCGCCGCCACGCTGCTGATCTGGGTTATGTTGGGCAGCGCCATGCTCAGCCTGTTTAAGATTGGCGACACCGACCGCTGGCTCCAGCAGGCCCCCGTTGCGATCTACGCAGGGTGGCTGACCGCCGCAGCCTGTGTGGCCACGGGCGTGGTGCTGGGGGGCTACGGCTGGGTAAACCCAACGCTTGCTGCGCTCATTATGCTATCTCTTGCTGTCGCCATCGCAGTGGTGATGCAATACCGTCTGCACCGTGCCCCGGAATATGGAATGACCGTGATCTGGGCACTGATCGGCATCATCGCCAACAATTGGCAGCCTTTCAACGTTGCGGTCACTGGCCTTGCTCTGATCGGTATTTTCGCAATCCTAAGCCTGCGTGCCACGGATACGGAATAAAGCGGATAGCCCAACACCTCCAGCTTGAACACGCCTCAGGCCTTCGCAACACTTCCTGAACATTTCAAGAAAAGCGGGCCTGCAGTCCGCTGCAAAAAAAGGGGCCGAGGCCCCCTTTTCTTACTTCTCGCCGTACTGCTTGGATTGCAGTTTACCGATGTGTTTCTTCAACGCACCTGCATTCTTCTTCTTGCGGCCTTTATAGGGGTTCTTGTCCCCCTGCCCGCGCATGGTCAGGCGGATTGGTGTGCCCGGCATGTCAAAACTTTCACGCAACCCGTTGACCAGATAGCGCGAATAGCTCTCTGGCAGTTTATCGGGATGCGAACACATCACCACAAACCCCGGTGGACGGGTTTTGGCCTGTGTCATATAACGCAGTTTGATCCGGCGCCCTTGTGGTGCGGGTGGCGGGTGGCGTTCAATCATCGCATCCAGCCAGCGGTTGAGCTGGCCGGTGGTCACGCGCCGGTTCCAGACGTCATGCGCCTTTATGATCGCCGCCTGCAGGCGATCCAGCCCTCGCCCGGTGCGGGCCGAGACCGTGATCAGCGGAGCACCACGCAGCTGCGGCAGAAGACGCTCAAACGCCTCTTTCAGATCGCGCAGTTTTTCCTGCTTTTCGTCTTCAATGTCCCACTTGTTGACCGCAACAACCACAGCGCGGCCTTCGCGCTCGGCCAGATCGGCGATCTTGAGATCCTGATTTTCAAAGGGAATGGCCGCATCCAGCAAAACAACAACCACTTCGGCGAATTTCACCGCGCGGATGCCGTCAGAGACGGACAGTTTCTCGACCTTTTCCTGCACCTTGGCGCGTTTGCGCATACCCGCGGTATCAAAGATCCGCATGGGCACGCCGCCCCACTCCTGTTTGACCGAGATCGCATCGCGGGTGATGCCCGCCTCTGGGCCAGTCAAAAGGCGGTCTTCACCAATGATCTGGTTGATCAGAGTGGATTTACCCGCGTTTGGACGTCCAACCACGGCAATCTGCAAGGGCTTGTCCCAAGTGATCGCGCGTGGGCCATCGTCCTCTTCGTCGTCCTCATCAACGTCTACCTCGGTTTCCGGGGCGTCGATTTCGGCACGGGCTTTGTATTCTTCTTCGATCGGCACCAGAGCGCTGTAGAGCTCGGGCATGCCCTCGCCATGTTCCGCAGAAATACGCAGCGGTTCACCCAGACCCAAGGCATAGGCCTCAAGATAGCCCGCGTCGGCCGCTTTGCCCTCGGCCTTGTTCGCGGCCAGAATGACTTTGTCGGCGCGCTTGCGCAGGATTTCTGCAAAAATCTCATCATCAGGCAGCACACCGGCACGGCCGTCGACCATAAACAGACAGACATCGGCCATATCCACGGCGCGTTCTGTCAATCGACGCATCCGCGCAGGCAACGAATCATCTGTGGCATTTTCCAGACCGGCCGTATCGATCACCGTGAACTTGATGTCGCCAATCCGTGCCTCACCTTCGCGCAAATCCCGGGTCACCCCCGGCTGGTCATCGACCAAGGCCAGGCGTTTGCCTACGAGACGGTTAAACAGGGTCGACTTTCCCACATTGGGACGACCGACAATGGCAAGTGTAAAGGACATCGGGGCTCTCCGGATCAGACAGCCCGCTTAACGCATTTCATCGGTGGGGAAAAGACCACAAGTGCACGCCCCGAATTTTCAGCGAAATTCAGGACAGCAGCTGACTTCCAAATCTGGAGGGGGCCAACCCGGAGAAACGCCGGGTTAAGGCTAATTCTAGATAAGGTTCAATCCCTTAGCGATAGGCCAGAAGATCACCCGCCGCCGAGACGATATACAGGGTGCCACCGGCCACAATAGGTCGCGCAGTGGCACCATCCGGCATTTCGATGCTGGAGGTCAGCGAGCCGTCTGCTGGATCAAAGCTACGCAGCAGGCCGTCCGAGCCCGCAACAATCAGACGCCCACCCGCGAGAATCGGTCCCTGCATCGTATAAGCCCGGCCCCGGCGCTTTTGCGGTTTGCGTGAGGTTTCGTAAAACGGCAGGTCAACCGTCCAGATCTGTTCGCCAGTGGCGGCGTCCAACCGCACCAGCTTATTGAGATCGGACACAAAGAAAATCGAGTCACCCGTAGGCCAGATCGCGCCTTTGGCGCCGTGGCGTGCTGTCCAGAGACGCTCTCCGTCGAACAGCGACAGAGCAACAACGCGCCCGGCGTAGTTCCCGGCATAAACCGTGTTGCCCGAAATGACGGGATCCCCAGTGATATCATCGACATTGCCGATCGCGATGCCGCCGCGACGGCCCAGAATGTCCGCATTCCAAAGACGCAAACCACCCTGACGGAACGCCGCCTGAACCGAAGCATTGCCGAAAGAAAAGATCACATGTTTGTCGCCAACAGCAGGCGCAGGCGCACCGGCCACATTGTGGCTGTCCCCCACACCGTCAATCTGCCAGCGAATGCGGCCATCTTCGGCCTCAAGCGCCCAAGCCACCTGATCACCCGATACAAGATAGACAACGCCATCCCGAACGGTGGGCGCCCCGGTGACGGAGTTTCCAAGTTTCTGGGACCAGATTTCCCGTCCCGTTGCCGCATCCAGTGTGGTCAGCGTGCCAAAACCCGAAGCGACATACAAACGGTCCCCGGCAAAGGCGAGCCCGCCCCCCTGCGCCTGTTCAGCGCTGTCCCGGAGTGGTGTCTGATCATAGCTCCACAGAATGTCGCCGGTGTTCGACACCGCCCGCACAACATGCGCGGAATCGACCGTATACACACGACCGCCCCCTGCAACGGGATCGACATTCAATCGCACGCGGCGTCCGTCACCTTCGCCGATATTCGTCGACCATTGCAGGGCTGGCGTTGCAGACAGAGCAGCATTGCTGACGCGATTGGATGGCGACACAAAGCTCTGCGCCCAGTCCGAGTTGTTCTGTGCCGCAGGGATTGAGATCGCGCGAGACTGGGTTTCGCTAACTGTTTCGCCCACCAACTGGCTTTGCAAAACCTCGCGCACCCCAAGTCGGTCCCCTGGAAGGACCACTTCCCGCTCTTCACAGCCTGCCAAAGCCAGTGCACCCAGCATCCCCAGGAATATTGCCCGTTGAGCCATCTGCCTGCCCCCTCTTAATCTTTCTAAGTTCAGCCTGCGTCGACCGATCCACCAAGCGCCACAATCAACTGAGTTGCGCGGCGGCGCAAGCCTGCGGATGCTTCTGCGTCGCTGATCAGCGCCCGTAGGCGTTTCATTGCCGCTTCTGCATCACCACTTTCAATTTCAATCAAAGCCAGCTGCTCTTCTGCAAGCACGCGCAGGGGCTGCCCCGCAACGGCAAGGGACTCAAATCCCGCCTTACGTTCGTCCGAACTCAGAATGTCACTGGCGCGCGACAAGGCTTTGTAGCTTGCAATTTGGCGATAGATATTGGGCACAGCAGTGTCGTTCGCCACCGATTGCAGGCGTGCAATCGCTGCCGCATCGTCGCCATCAACGCCCTCTTCCGCCGCGATGAGCATTTCAAGCACAGCCTTTTCGTCTGAATCGCCTGTGGTGATCTCAGACAGAGCGGAAATACGCGCCGGAATTTCTTCGACTTCGAGCGCCGTGAGAATGCTGTCACCGAAGCTTTCAGCAGCGGCCTGTTCAGTGGCGCGGTTGTATTCACGATAGGCTGTGCCGCCCACGATCCCCAGCACCACCACAACTGGAATCCAACCATATCGGCGCATGAGCCCATACAGGCGGTCACGTTTTACTTCTTCCGTAACCTCGTCGATGAAACTGTCTTGATTGCTCACCTGGACCCTCTTGACGCTTGTGCAATTTGCACCCTCTTACCCCGCGACTGCGCTCGTGCCAAGGCGTGTCGATTCCGCAACGCCCTGCACCCTGCGGGAAAAAAACACCCCCATTCCGGCCCAGAGGTGTATTTCAAGGCCACTTTTTTAGACCTGCTGGTTGAAGGTGGCCTTTCGAGTACCTACTACTGAACCAATCGGTTCAGAAACACCTATCCGTGATGACGCTGTCATTCCTGTGGTGTGGATCACATATGAAGGCGCATTTGCGCGACACTTATAATTGAATGGAAGTGGTGACACGATGCGCCTTGTTTCCCTTTTGACCGCTCTGATTGTTGCGGGCGTTTTGTACGGTTTGGTTTTCGAACGCGAACGGCTGTTTGGCTTTGCCGGACGCGACATTGACGCCGCGCCAGTCGAAGAAGCCGTAGTCGCCGAGGCGGACACACCGACAATTGACGCTGAGGCGACGACCAGCGACCTCAAAGAAGGCACCGTTCGGGTCATGGCCATGCGCTCGGTGGCGCGGGTTGTAGATGGCGCGGTGATTTTGCGCGGGGAAACGGAAGCTGTTCGCCAGGTAGAGGTTCGTGCTGAGACAAGCGGCAAGGTCATTTCTGAGCCTCTGCGTAAAGGCCAGTTGGTCGAAGCCGGTCAATTGTTGTGCGAATTGGATCCCGGCACCCGCGACGCCAGCCTGCAAGAGGCCCTGGCGCGTCTGGCTGAGGCCAATGCCCGCCTTCCTGAAAGCGCCGCCCGCTTGGCTGAGGCCCAGGCCAATGTGCCCGCCGCTCGCGCGCGCATTGCAGAAGCCGAAGCCGCCGTCCCCGCTGCGGAAGCCCGTCTGGCCGAAGCCAAAGCGAACGTCCCTGCGGCGCAGGCCCGTCTTTCCGAAGCCATGGCACGCGTTCCGGAATCAGAAGCTCGCCTCATTGAGGCCGAGGCAGGTATTCCCGCCGCTGAATCACGCCTGCAAGAAGCTCTGTCGCGGGTTCCCGAGGCGCAGTCTCGCCTGATCGAAGCTCAGGCCGGGGTCCCAGCTGCCGAGGCGCGTTTGCGCCAAGCCGAAGCGGCCGTTCCTGCCTCGCGTGCCTCTTTGGCCGAAGCGGAAACCCGCGTACCTGAGGCCGCAGCACGTTTGCTTGAAGCCGAAGCCCGGGTGAAAGAAGCTGAGATCAATCTGAACGCGGCACAGAAACTGGCGCAGGGCGGATTTGCCGCTCAGACCCGCCTTGCCGGCGCTGAAGCCGGTTTTGAAGCTGCGAAGGCTGGTGTTCTAACCGCGCAGGCAGGCATTCGCGCTGCTCAAAGCGGCATCGAAGGTGCCAAAAGCCAGTTGGAAGGCGCCCTCGCCGGGGTTGAAACATCGCGCAGTCAGGTGGCCTCAGCAAAGGCCGCTGTTCAGTCCGCCGAAAGCCAGATTCGCAATGCAGAGGCCGGTGTTCAGGCCGCGCGTAGCCAATTGGCCTCGGCCAGCGTCGCCATTCAGGCCGCACAGAGCCAGATCGCCAACGCCCGCGCCGGTGTCCAGACCGCTGAAAGCCAAATCGAAGGGGCTTCGGCCACTGTCGAATCAGCGCTGAGTGCCGTCGAAGGCGCCCGCGCCGCTGTCGAAAGCGCTCGGTCGCAGCTTGAAGGCGCACAGGCCGGTGTTCAATCTGCCCGGACGTCAGAAGAAAGCGCATTGGCCGGTATTCAGTCCGCGGAGGCCGAAATCGCCAGTGCAACAAAAGAAATCGATCACTTGCAGATCCACGCCCCCTTTGGTGGGCTCTTGGAAACCGACACCGCCGAGCTTGGCACTTTGCTGCAACCGGGCGGTGCCTGTGCCACCGTGATCCAGCTTGATCCGGTGAAGTTTGTGGGCTTTGTGCCGGAAACCGAGATTGCCCGCGTCAAAGATGATGCCCAAGCTGGGGTACGTCTTGTCGATGGTCGCGAGCGTGTGGGCAACGTGTCGTTTGTTTCACGTAGCGCCGATCCTCTGACCCGGACCTTCCGCATGGAAATCACCCTGCCCAACGCCGACCTGAGCATTCGCGATGGCCAAACGGCTGAGATTGCAATCGAAGCTGATGGCGAACCTGCGCACCTGCTGCCGCAGTCGTCGCTCACGCTCAACAATGAAGGCGAGCTTGGTGTCCGGACGGTGACCAAAGAGGAAACCGCGCTGTTCATGCCGGTAAACCTACTGCGCGACACGCGTCAGGGTGTGCTGGTGGCTGGCCTGCCTGAGACCGTAGACGTGATCACCGTAGGTCAGGAATTTGTGACTGATGGGGTGCCTGTTGCGCCCAGCTTTGAGGAGGTCATCCAATGACCGGCATCATTGATTGGGCCGCAGACCGCGCCCGAATGGTTTTGGCCTTTATTGTGCTGAGCCTTGTTGTGGGGGGCTTTGCTTACTCCACGCTGCCCAAAGAAGGTGAGCCGGATATTGAGATTCCGGCTCTTTTCGTATCGGTGCCCTTCCCCGGCATTTCCGCCGTGGACGCCGAGTCGCTTCTGGTTAAACCCATGGAAACCGAACTGGCCGATCTGGATGGATTGAAATCCATGTCAGGCACCGCCGCCGAAGGGTATGCCGGTGTGGCGCTTGAGTTTGAGTTCGGCTGGGACAAGACCAAAATCATGGCCGATGTCCGCGACTCGATGAAAAGTGCCGAAGCGGATTTCCCGGAAGGGGCCGAACAGTACACCATCAACGAGATCAACTTCTCTGAATTTCCGATCCTCATCGTCAACCTGACCGGTCCGGTGCCGGAACGCACCCTGACCCGCATTGCAAAGGATCTTCAGGACCGGGTTGAAGCGCTGGATTCGGTGCTTGAGGCCGGGATCGCCGGGGACCGGGCTGAAATGCTTGAGGTTCTGATCGATCCGCTACGGCTTGAAAGCTATAACGTGACCGCCGGGGAACTGATCAATGTTGTGCAAAACAACAACCAGCTGATCGCCGCCGGTGAGATCGAAACCGAGCAAGGCAGCTTTGCGATTAAGATCCCCTCATCCTTTACGCAGACACAGGATGTCTATGGCCTTCCCGTCAAGGTGAACGGCGACCGCGTGGTGACACTTGGCGATCTGGCGCAGATCAATCTGACCTTCGAAGACCGCAAAGGCACCGCTCGCTTCAACGGCGAGCAGACCGTGGCACTGCAGGTGGTCAAGCGCAAAGGCTTCAACATCATCGACACCGCCAACGAAGTGCGTGCGGTGGTGGCTCAGGCGCAAAACGAATGGCCTGACGAGCTGAAAGCGGTCCTCGGCGTTGGCAGTTCGAACGACCAAAGCCGTCAGGTGTCCAGCATGGTCAGCCAGCTTGAGGGCTCGGTTCTAACCGCGATTGCCCTCGTGATGATCGTGGTGTTGGCAAGCCTGGGCCTGCGCCCAGCGCTCTTGGTGGGCTTTGCAATTCCGACATCGTTCCTGCTTTGTTTCCTGTTCCTCGCTCTGGCCGGGATCTCGATCTCGAACATGGTGATGTTTGGTCTGATCCTCGCAGTTGGTATGCTGGTGGATGGCGCGATTGTTGTTGTGGAATACGCAGACAAGCGCATCTCTGAGGGCTCTGGCCCGATGCATGCCTATGTCGAAGCCGCGCACCGCATGTTCTGGCCGGTTGTCTCGTCGACCGCCACAACGCTTTGTGCCTTCCTGCCTATGCTGTTCTGGCCCGGTATTCCCGGTCAGTTCATGCGCATGTTGCCGGTGACCCTGATCTTCGTTTTGTCTGCTTCACTTGTTGTGGCGCTGATCTATCTGCCCATCATGGGCGGCGTTTCAGGCCGGTTCTCGCGTATGATTGGCAATGCAGGCAATGCCCTGCGCGCCGCAGCGCCGTTCTGGCTTCGCCTGCTTTTGGTGCCTGTGGCGCTGCTTGGCCTGTTTGTCGGCGCCATGATGATGCTGAACCCCAGCTATCTGGTTGAGACTTCTGCCACTGGCTTTGGGGCCATGCTCCCCGGCGCGATTGTTTTTGCCCTCTTCGGGTCAATCTCGTCGATTGTCATGGATTCCGTAGCCATCCGCCGTCAGGCCAAGAAGATCCAAGGCGGCTATCGTCGGTCGCCCTTTGGCTATTTCATTGCCTTCATTGCCGGCAATCCGGTGATGCCGATTGTTACTGTCGGTGCTGTGATCGGGATCGTCATGGGCGTCTTTGGCTACTTTGGCCAGAACAACAACGGTGTTGAGTTCTTTGTCGACAGCGAACCAGAACAGGCCATTGTCTATGTCCGGGCACGTGGCAACCTGTCGCTCGAAGAAAAAGACGCTCTGGTCAAACGTGCCGAAGCTATGGTTCTAGCGCACGTGGGTGTTGATACCGCCTTTGCCTTTGCTGGCGAAGGTGGCCTGAACAACAACACAGGCGGCGCAGAAGCTACGGGGGATACCATTGGGCAGGTTCAGTTTGAAACCATTCCATGGGAGGATCGCGCCGAATACGCCGCGACCCACGACAATGTCACGCTGGAAGAGCTGGATGGCGATACCATCATCGAGGATCTGACGGCTCAAATGGCTCTGATCCCCGGCATTGAGGTTGAAATCCTGGCACAGGATCGCGGTCCGGCCAGTGCCAAGCCCGTGCACCTGCGCCTCAAGGGAGACGATTGGAACCAGTTGCTGGAAACAACCGCAAAGATGCGCGCAGTGTTTGATGCGACGCCGGGTCTAACCCAGATCGAAGACACCCGCCCCCTGCCCGGTATTGACTGGCAGATCGACGTAGATGTCGAAAAAGCCGGGCGCTACGGTGCGGATGTGGCCACCGTTGGCGCAATGGTGCAACTTGTGACCCGCGGTATCCTGCTCGACAGCTATACGCCGGATGGATCTGATGAAGAGATCGAAATCCGCGTACGTTTGCCCGAAGACGATCGGGTGTTGTCAACATTGGATACGCTGAAACTGCGCACGCAGGACGGTCTGGTGCCTCTGTCCAACTTCATCACCCGTACGCCGGTTGCCAAACTGGCCGAGATCAACCGTGTCGACCAAAAGCGCCACTTTGACATCAAAGCAGGCGTCGAGGATGGCATGCAGGTCTTTTCAACCGATGTAGATGGCGAGACCACTATTGTCGGCTATGGCACCGAAGTCAGCGCCGACGAGGCCACGGTTGCGATTGGAGACAAGCGGTTTGCCGTCACAATCTTTGCCGAGGGTTTCACCGCTAACGACGTTGAACAGCTCAACGCCGATAGTGCACTCAAAGCTGTACCGCTGACAGGCAATGAGCGCATCGAGCTTTTGACCAACTGGCTCAATGACAACCGCCTGCCAGAGGGTATTTCCTGGGAATGGACCGGGGATCAAGAGGATCAGGCCGAAAGCCAGACCTTCCTCATGTCGGCCTTTGGTGCGGCCTTGGGATTGATGTTCATCATCCTGCTGGCGCAGTTCAACAGCTTCTACAACGCAACCCTGGTTCTGATTGCGGTGATTTTGTCCACCACCGGAGTTCTGATCGGCATGCTTGTCATGGATCAGTATTTCAGCGTCATCATGACAGGTGTTGGCATCGTCGCGCTGGCGGGGATTGTTGTGAACAACAACATCGTTCTGATCGACACCTATCAGGAATACTCGCGAGTGATGCCCAAGATCGAGGCGATTATTCGCACCGCAGAAGACCGCATTCGTCCGGTTCTTCTGACCACCATCACCACGATGGCCGGTTTGACGCCGATGATGTTTGGGCTCAGCCTCGACTTCCTCGGCGGGGGCTATTCGGTGAACTCACCCACGGCCCTCTGGTGGATCAACCTCGCCACGGCGGTGGTCTTTGGTCTGGGCATCGCAACGGTGCTGACCCTTGTCTTCACCCCCTCAATGCTCGCGATCCGGGTGTGGTTCTGGACCTACTTCATGGCCTTTGCGCGCCTACTTGCGCGGATGTCACTGGGCAAGGCAAGCCGTTCGGCACAGGACTGGGCTCTGGCGCGTCAGGCCCGCAAAGTCAAAGCCCCGACGATTGTCTGGGAAGACGACGAGGCCCTGCCCGCCACCACGGAACTGCGTGCGGCGGAATAAAGCAAGGTCGCTCTAACTTAGAGAAAGGGGGTCGCGAGGCCCCCTTTTTTTCATGGCGTGACTTCCCCCAATCACTCGCCTGAGAGCTCTAGTTGATGGAACACACTTGCTTTGAGGTCGCTAGGTTTCTGTGTCGAACACTCCAAAAACCTAAAATTTTAGGCTCCTGCATTGTCGGGGTGGCCTCAGCTGGAAAATACGAAAAATTACCCTCTGTTTTTCATGGATTTTTCGGCTAACTTAAATCCACCCTCGAAAATTTCTCTTTACTTCAAGGGCTTTACACTTCGAAGCGAGGTTTAGAACAATTTTATCGATATCTCTCGCGCCTTGGTTGTCACTTGTTAACCACCTGTCGCGCAAAACTAGGCCTGTCATCGGCGCGCCCTGAAAAACGCAGGGTGAAGTCAAAACGTACCAGAGAGAACTCAGCAGGCCCGATATGTCCAGTATCCTGACAAACAACAGCGCAATGGTCGCGCTGCAAACTCTTAAGACCATCAATTCCAATATGTCCGACGTTCAGAGTCAGATTTCGACCGGCAAAACCATTGCCGATGCGAAAGACAACTCCGCGGTTTGGGCTATCTCAAAAGTAATGGAAGCCGACGTTAAAGGCTTCAAAGGTATTTCCGACAGCCTCAACCTTGGCCAGTCGACTGTATCAGTTGCACGCCAGGCGTCAGAAACGGTCACTGACCTTCTGACCGATATCAAAGGCAAAATCGTTGCGGCGCAGGAAGAAAACGTCGACCGCGACAAAATCCAAGCCGATATTGACGCCCTGCGCGACCAGATTGGCGCGGTTGTGGGCGCGGCCCAGTTCAACGGCTTGAACCTTCTGCAGAACACCGACACCACCGCAGGGTCGGGCAGCGTCAACATCCTATCGTCGCTGGATCGCACCGGCTCGGGCGTAACCGCCTCCGACATCAATGTTCGCAAACAAGACCTTGGTATCGGTGCGTCGAGCATTGACGCCACCGGCGGCACGTTCACCGCAGCAGCTGTTGCTGATGTCACTGTAAACGATGCTGGCGCGACTCAGACAATGAACCTTAGCGGTCTGACCGTTGCTGCGGGGAACGCTTACTCGATCACCATGGTTGGCACCGATGCCAACAGCAGCGGTTTCACCGCAGGCGATTATACCAACGCGACTACAGGTGGTACCCTCCAAGCAGAAGCAGCAGCAGGCATCACCTATGTCGCACGTGACGGCGACACCGCAGCCGACGTCGCCGCAGGCCTTGCGGACGCCTATGCCAAATACGCCGGAGCTAACAATCTTGATACGGATGTCCTGAACATTGCCGCTTCGGGCTCCAACTTGGTCTCGTCTCAAACCAATGCTTACGGCGACGCGGGTGACCAAATTGTAGTGCGTCTGTCGAGCATCGTATCGACCTCAAACGTCATTGGTGGCGGTCTGGAAGATCTCGCTACTCTTAATGTCACAACTGACGCGGGTGTAGATCAGGCCCTGACCAACATCGAAGGTCTACTGCAGACTTCGATCGACGCGGCGGCTTCGTTTGGTTCGGCGCAGGGTCGTATCGAGACACAGTCTTCGTTCATCTCGAGCCTGACCGACGCACTGAAATCGGGCATCGGCACCTTGGTTGACGCGGATATGGAAGAGGCGTCGGCCCGTCTGCAGGCCCTGCAGGTTCAGCAGCAGTTGGGTGTTCAGGCTCTGTCGATCGCCAACCAGGCACCACAGCAGCTTCTGTCGCTGTTCCAGGGCTAATAGGCGTCTGACGCCCCCCCATTGCACAGCTCTGCGGCTGCGCCTAACACTGGGACAATCCCAGTTTAGCAGCCGCAGAGGTTCTTATGAAAGACGCAGCCCCCCAAACCATCTATCTCAAAGATTATCAGGCCTTTGGCTGGAATATTTCCAAGGTCGAGCTGCTCTTCAAACTGGCGCCCAGCGCCACCCGCGTGATCTCACGCATTGCCTTTTCCCCAAATCCCGACGCCCCTGCGCAAGAGTTTTTCCTGCATGGCGAAGAGCTGCGCCTGATCCGTGCGAGCATCAACGGGCAAGAGGTGTCCCCCAAACTCACCGACCGTGGGTTGACCTGCGATGTGCCGCAAGAGGCGTTTCTGTGGGAGGCCGAGGTCGAAATCGCGCCAGAATCCAACACCGCGCTTGAGGGGCTTTATATGTCGAACGGCATGTATTGCACCCAATGTGAGGCCGAGGGGTTTCGCAAAATCACCTATTATCCCGACCGCCCTGATGTGATGGCGACCTTTGATGTTCGTGTTGAAGGGGATCTGCCGGTGCTGCTCTCCAACGGCAATCTCAAGGGGCAAGGCGAAGGCTGGGCCGAATGGCACGACCCCTGGCCCAAACCCGCCTATCTGTTTGCGCTTGTGGCGGGTGCGCTGGTCAACCACCCCGACCGTTTCACCACCAAATCCAGCACTGATGTGGAGCTGAACATCTGGGTACGCCCGGGGGATGAGCACAAATGCGCCTTTGGGATGCAGGCGCTGAAGGATTCGATGAAATGGGACGAAGATGTCTATGGCCGCGAGTATGACCTCGACATCTTCAACATTGTCGCCGTGGATGATTTCAACATGGGAGCGATGGAGAACAAGGGGTTGAACATCTTCAACTCCTCCTGCGTTCTAGCCAGCCCGGAAACCGCGACGGACGCCAATTTCGAGCGGATTGAAGCCATTGTGGCGCATGAATATTTCCACAACTGGACCGGCAACCGCATCACCTGTCGTGATTGGTTTCAACTTTGCCTGAAAGAGGGTCTGACCGTTTATCGGGATGGCCAGTTCACCAGTGATATGCGCAGCGCAGCGGTGAAAGAGATTGAAGACGCGCTGGTATTGCGGTCGCGCCAGTTCCCCGAGGACCAAGGCCCGCTGGCTCATCCAGTGCGCCCCGAAAGCTTTCAGGAAATCAACAACTTCTACACCGCGACAGTCTATGAAAAAGGCTCACACGTCATTGGCATGCTGAAAACGCTGGTGGGGGATGCGGCCTATTACAAAGCGCTGGATCTTTATTTTGTCCGGCATGATGGCGATGCAGCCACCATCGAGGATTGGCTGCAGGTGTTTGAAGAGGCGACAGGCCGCGATCTGAGCCAGTTCAAACTCTGGTACTCGCAGGCGGGCACCCCGCGTGTGGCCGTCACCGAGGCCTGGAATGAGGGCACCTTTACCCTGACCCTTCGCCAGAGCAATCCGCCCTCGCCCGGTCAGGACAGCAAAGCGCCACAGGTGATCCCGGTGGCGGTTGGCCTTCTGAATCCCAATGGCGATGAGGTCGTGCCGACACAGGTTCTGGAACTGACCGAAGCTGAACAAAGCTTTGAGTTCAGCGGCTTGTCCGCCCGTCCCGTGGCCTCAATCCTGCGCGGCTTCTCGGCGCCGGTGGTGATCGAGCGGGACCAGAGCCGCGAGGAACAGGCGTTTTTGCTGGCCCATGACACGGATTCCTTCAACCGCTGGGATGCCTCACGCAATCTGGCCCGAGAAAGCCTTGTGGCGATGATCACGGAAGGCGCCGAACCTGACGCGGCGTGGTTGGACGGGTTGGAACGCCTGTTGCGGGATGAAAGCCTTGATCCGGCTTACCGCGCGCTGATGTTGGCCCTGCCGGGGCAATCCGAGCTGGCGCAGCTGTTGCATGAACGTGGCATCACCCCGAATCCCGACGCGATCTGGCAGGCAACAGATCGTCTGGCCCAGACCATGGCCGAGACATGGGCGGATTTGCTGCCGGTGCTGGCGGCGCAGGCCACGGTGACCGAACCCTATCAGGCCAACGCCGCGCAATCGGGCAAACGGGCCTTGGGTGGTGCGGTCTTGTCGCTGCAATCGCGGTTGGGTGGCGGGGCTGCGGCGCAGGCGCAATATGATGGGGCCGACAACATGACGCTCCAGCTTTCGGCGCTGTCAAATCTGATCCGTCACGGCGATGGCACTGCTGCTCTGGCCAAGTTCTATGATCAGTGGAATTCGGATCGTCTGGTGATGGACAAATGGTTTGGTTTGCAGGTTGCGGTCGCGAAACCCGGCGATGCGGTTGCGGCGGCCAAGGCGCTCACCGAACACGCGGATTTCGATTGGCAAAACCCCAACCGCTTCCGCGCCCTATTTGGATCGCTGACCATGAACCACGCGGCCTTCCACCAGAAAGACGGCAGCGCCTATCAGCTGTTGGCCGAGTGGATTGGCAAACTGGATGAGAAGAACCCCCAGACCGCAGCCCGCATGTGTCAGGCTTTCCAGACCTGGAAACGCTACGATGCCGAGCGGGGTGCGCTGATGCGGGCCGAGCTTGAAAAACTGGCGGCCAAACCGGGCCTGAGCCGAGACAGTTCGGAAATGGTGGGACGGATGCTCGGCGCCTAATCCGCACACTGACGCGGACTTGCGTCACATGTTAAGAGCAGGCATGGTGCCCCCAATTGATTTGGAGTGTTTCATGCCTGTTCTTCTTGGTATTTTGGCCGCCTTGGGTGCCGTGTATTTCTTTGTTATCCGCGCCCGAAATGCTGCTGAGATGACAAGCGACGTTCTTGATGCCGCAAATGATGTGCGCCTTGCGGCCCGGCGATTCGGGTTTCGCAGGCAGGCCAAGCGCCACCCGGCGGACACCATTGAAGATCCTAATATCGCGCTTGCCGCCTTGGGCTGTGCCTTTGTTGAACTGGATGATTTGCCAACCCGCGAACAACGTCTTGCACTAACCTCGGGTCTTGGCCGTGTGACGCGTTTGGATCTGGACACGGTTGAAGAGTTGCAGACATTGGGGCGCTGGATCATGCAGGAATGTGGCAGTGCCCAGCCCGCCATTGCCCGTCTGGCCCGACCACTGAACAAAATGCAAGGCGCAGCGGGCCTTGAGAACTTGATGGAACTGGTACAGGGCGTCGCGAAAGCGGGCACTGGATCACTCAGCCCAAAACAAACCGATGCACTTGATGACATCAAACGCGCGTTTCGCATTTCTTAAACCAGATGTCGGCCCAACGCCTTTCAACCGGACCGCTGCACCGCTAAGGTCGCGCCATGGGCGCTTCACAGACACATAAAATCCTTGAACATCACAGCCAAAGCCGGACCCTGCGACATGCCTTGATCATGACCGCAGTCTGGGGGGTGATTGTGCTGCTTTGGCTCTTGCTGGATGCTGCCGATTGGATTGTCGCCGTTCTTTTAGCCACCACACTGCCTGCGGCTCTGGATTTTGCCCGCAATCGCCAGGCGTCGCTGCGCCTGGACGACACTCAGTTGAGATGGCGCTCGGGGCGGTCACAGGCAGAGGTGTCGCTCCACCGCATCGACCGCGTGCGGTTTGAAACCCGGCTTGATCTTTCGATCCGGGTGCGACTGGTTCTGGATTCCAGCAAACGTCTCAGCATTCCACAGGATGCCCTGCCCGACATTGAAGAGCTTCAAAAGGCCTTTGATGAGCGCGGTGTGAAGTGGGAAAAACACCACTTTGGGTTTCTCTGACGCGCGCCCTAGTGCTGTCTGGAGCTAACGCACGGATGTGATCTGACTGCCATCTACCTGTCACCCCTGTGTCATATGTCCATGGCCATATTTGGCACATGAAAGACCGTATCGACCCGCTGATAGAAGAACGAGCGCCGTGGCTTTTCTCAGATCGCCCCACGGTGCGGCCGATCCGTACGCTTTTGGATCATGTGCTGGGTTATGATCGGACCTTGGCCATCAGCGGTACCATTCGCGATATGCCTGCCACCGACATTATGGCCGTCATGGGAGAGATGCTCGCGAAGGATGTGGACGTGTCAGGTTTGTCTCACCTGCCGCGACATGGCCCGGCCCTGATTGTGGCCAACCACCCCACGGGCATTGCAGACGGCATTATCCTGCACCATGTGCTGCGCCAGACCCGGCCAGATGCCTATTACTTTGCCAACCACGATATTCTGCGGGTGTTGCCTCAGATGGGCGACATAATTGCCCCGGTTGAGTGGCGCAAAGAAAAGCGCAGCCACGGCAAAACACGTGAAACCATGGCCTATGCCCGCAACGCGGCAGAGGCAGGGCGGTTGGGTGTGATTTTTCCATCGGGCCGGTTGGCAAAACGGCGGGGGCTTCGCCTGCATGAACGCCCCTGGATGGCCAGTGCCGCAATGATTGCCCGCAAACTCGACCTGCCGGTGATCCCGATCCACATGCAGGCCCGCAATTCAGTGCTGTTTTATCTGTTTGATTTGATCCATCCAACCCTGCGCGACATCACCCTGTTTCATGAGACATTGAACAAGGCTCGCCAGCCTTACCGCATCACAATAGGTGAGCCGATTTCCCCAAGCGCCCTTCCCGCCCGATCAGAGGACGGCATTGAAATGCTGCGTCGGGTGACTCTGGGGCTTGGAGGCGATGGCGTCTCAATGGTGGATGTGACACGCAAACCCAGCTGGCTCAAAGTCTAACCATCCGTTTCAGTGGTCGATGGCTCTGGGATTTCTGGATCCTGTGGGTCAACCTTTGGTTCGGAATCTGGGGCCTGAGACGTCAATACCTCGGGGCGCGCAACAGGCCGCAACGAGCTGGTCAATCCCTGACAATACTCCTGACCACGGACCCAGGCCCGCATATCTTCGCGTTTGCGCCGGGAGTGAAACGGCCCCCAATCCGCCGCAACCCCCTTCATGCCCCGGCTGACCACCCCATCCCGAGGGACAGTGACGGCCATGATCCGCAAGGCACACGACAGGTTGTCTTCGGGATCTTTGAGCGCCGCGCCACTGCGGGCCTTACATTTGTAAAACCGCGCCGTGGGTGGATAGATCTGCACCAGACCAAACCAACGGCCACCACCGCCCACGGCTGTGGGGCGATGTGTACTTTCATGCCAAGCCAACGCCGAAATCAAACCAACCCAGAAGGCTTCCCGCCCGGCGGTGCCCGCCGTAGGGTAGGCCGGGCACCAGTCCTGAATGTCGTTTGGCACCAAAGTCGGCAACACCTTGGCATGGCTACGCAATCCAGCAACAAGTGCATGGGTCCAGCTGCTCCGGCCATTGGCATCGCCCCAACGCGCATTCGGCAAAACGATCGGACGGCGCGCTTGAGGTCGTGGCGATTGTGAAACTGCCAGATCCGAGATTTCCGCCGCCTCGGTATCCGGTAGGGTTTGGGTCCACCCCGCCACAGGCAGGCACAAAAGCAAGCTACATAGAACAATACGATACATAGCCAAGGACTATGGCCGATCCTGAGAGCTCGGACAAGAACCCTGCTGCAAGCCTTAAGTCTTTAGAAATGTTTATAAGTGCACTGCTTGCGGCCCGGCACCGCCCCGATTTGGCCGCAAAGCCTAAGCACATTTGCCGTGATCTTTAGCAACAAGCGTTCCACCCTATGCGTTCTCTGGCCAACCGCCTTAATCTTCTGAAAGCCCGTTCCGACGACATGCCGGAGATGGACGAGCCTCAACAGGCGCGGGTGTTTCCGATGCGGCCAAAGATCGACATTGCAGAAGCCTCGCCCTCCGATGATGCCAAATGCAGCGACGCTGCCTTTCGACGTGGTCAATTTCTGGCACGGCAGGAAGCCTGGGAGGAACTGGCCGAAGAATTACAACAGGCCGACGCGACGCGGCAATTGACCCCCGGGGGTCACTCGGTGGCCCGAATAATGGGAGAGGGCGCCCGATCTGACATCATCATGGCCGCACGCAGCGCCGCCCGTCGTGGCGAACCACAAACCGCCCGTGACATCATGTCGGCGCTCGATGAACAGCTTGATGAGACCCCCGAATGTCCCGCCATGGCCTATGTTGTGGCCATGGCCAATCTCGATCTCGCGCTCAGCTGGCGTGGGGCCTCGCGGCCGCGCGATCTTTCGGTGCAACGCCGCTCCGCCTATGACCACCACATGAGCCGAGCCCGCGCGCTTGCCGATCAGTTTGATGCGTTTGAAACCAATTCTGCGCTCTGGGCGCGGGTCCGTTGCGAGGTGCTCGAGGCCGATGCCCATCCAATGCAACGCATCTTCGACGATTACGAGGACCTGCTGGATCTTGATCCAGAATGTTCTGATCACCTGCGGGCATTTGGCCGTGATCTTCTGCCACGCAGATTTGGCACCTATGAGGACCTCGACAACGAAGCCCGGCGTACCGCACTTCGCTTGTCTGATGTCTGGGGCATTGGCGCCTATACTTGGATCTACATTGGCGCGCTCGAATTTGATCCCGGTGCCTTCCGGCGGCTGGATGCGGAGCTGTTTGTCGAAGGCATGTGCGACATCCTAAGCCGCGATCCAAATCAACACGTCGTCAATCAACTGGCGGCTTTCACCGGATTGACCCTCTCCGGCCCGTCATATCCCGGAACGGGCCGCGCCCGCCTAGCCGAATGTTTCAGCTGGCTGTTGCAGGACCATCTAAAAGAGCTCCATCCCTTGGTCTGGTCTGCCGCTGCGGCTCCGGGTCAGGCGGATCTTCCAGAACCTGATGAAGATATTGATCTCGTCAAACAGGGGCGCGCCCGCGCGCTCAGCACAATCGCCGAACATTTTTCCGCTGTTCTGGATGGCGGGCGGCGTCTGGTTTTCACCGGAGACGGTCTGGAAATGCCACGAATGACCTCCTGAAGAGAAATTGCAGCATATCAAGGGCGAGACACCACTTGCCCGCCCCTCTTCCCTGGCTTAGAACGCAAAACGTGCTAGCCAATGAGGTAGAGATGCTGGATCTGACTTACGACTCCCCCAAGCCCAAGGTAATTGCCGGGGCCAAGCATGACTGGGAACTGGTCATCGGGCTGGAGGTGCATGCTCAGGTGGCCAGTCAGGCCAAACTGTTTTCGGGTGCATCAACCAAATTCGGCGCCGAGCCGAACTCGAATGTAGCCTTTGTGGATTCGGCCATGCCCGGCATGTTGCCCGTGATCAACGAGTTCTGTGTCGAACAGGCTGTGCGCACCGGTCTTGGCATCAATGCCGAGATCAATCTGCTGTCCGCCTTCGACCGCAAAAACTATTTCTACCCGGATCTGCCGCAGGGCTATCAGATCTCGCAGCTCTATCACCCGATTGTGGGCGAAGGCGAAGTGATCGTGGATATGGAACCCGGTATTGCGCGTCTGGTGCGTATCGAGCGTATCCACATGGAACAGGATGCGGGTAAATCGATCCACGACATGGACCCGCATATGTCCTTTGTCGATCTGAACCGCACCGGTGTTGCGCTGATGGAAATCGTGTCGCGCCCTGACATCCGTGGCCCCGAAGAGGCCGCCGCTTATGTGGGCAAGCTGCGCCAGATCATGCGCTATCTGGGCACCTGCGACGGCAACATGCAAAACGGCAACCTGCGCGCGGACGTGAACGTGTCGGTCTGTCTGCCCGGTCAGTACGAGAAATACCGTGAAACCGGTGACTTCGGTCATCTGGGCACGCGCTGCGAGATCAAGAACATGAACTCGATGCGCTTTATCCAGCAGGCCATCGAATACGAAGCGCGTCGCCAGATTTCGATCCTCGAAGCTGGTGGTGAGATTGACCAAGAAACCCGCCTGTATGACACAGTCAAAGGCGAGACCCGGTCGATGCGCTCGAAAGAAGAAGCGCATGATTACCGCTACTTCCCCTGCCCCGATCTGCTTCCGCTGGAGATCGAGCAGGGCTGGGTTGACGACATCAAAGCCGGCCTGCCCGAGCTGCCCGACGCCAAAAAGGCGCGGTTTGTGGGCGACTATGGCCTGTCCGAATATGACGCCAGCGTCCTGACCGCAGACGTTGTGAACGCCGCCTACTTCGAAGAGGTTGCGGGCGCTGCGGGTGACGGCAAACTCGCCGCCAACTGGGTGATCAACGAACTCTTTGGCCGTCTGAAGAAAGAAGATCATTCGATCGAAGACAGCCCGGTTTCGCCCGCTCAGCTGGCGGGTATCATCAAGCTTATCAAAGGCGACGCCATCTCGGGCAAGATCGCGAAAGATCTGTTTGAGATTGTCTACACAGAAGGCGGCGATCCCGAAGCCATCGTTGAAGAGCGTGGCATGAAGCAGGTGACCGACACTGGCGCGATCGAAGCGGCTGTGGCTGAGATCATTGCAGCCAATCCGGCTCAGGTTGCCAAAGCTAAGGAAAACCCAAAGCTGGCAGGATGGTTTGTCGGTCAGGTGATGAAAGCCACAGGCGGCAAAGCCAACCCCAAAGCGGTCAACCAGATCGTGGCGCAGAAACTGGCTGAAAGCTAACACAGGCTGCAAAGCTGTCAGACACAAGGCCGTCCCTCCGGGCGGCCTTTTCGTTTTGAACGTCTTGGCGCCTCGTCCTGCCTCAAGTTGCCGCGGGGTCAGGAATCCCAGACTGTCAACGCAACCTGCAAATTTGCTAATTTACAGTTACCGGTTCAAAGGCCGTCAGTTCCAGTATTGTTCGGAACGCCTCTAAAACGATTGATGCTCAAGGATTTCTCTGGGGGGTTTCCATCCGTTTGTTTTTTAATCAGTGCGAGGCGTGGCCCAGGGCCGCGCCTCTATTTTGTGCTCACTCCGGCACATCAAGATCCATCGACAAAGCGTGAATAGACGCCATGAGATCCTTTCCCAAAGCGGCGTGAACTGCTCGGTGACGGGCAATTCGACTTTGCCCCTCAAAGGATTGGGCCCGGATCACCACATGGAAATGGCTTTCGCCACCGTCCTGATATCCGGCGTGTCCGCGATGACTTTCGCTGTCATCAACCACATCCAACACCGCCGGTGTCAGCGCCTCGGCCAGCTTTGCGCGAATTTTCTCTGCCTTCGACATTTTTGTATTCTGCCCCCTGTAAAGTTGTTCAAGTTAGTCTAAACTCTGGCGTCCGAGTCGAGAAGAGGTGCCCCATGAGCAAAGATGATCCTTTCGGTTTCAACATGTCCGTAAAGTCCGCGAAAAAGAAAAATCCGCGTGGACGTCGGAGCATGACCGGCGAGCAAGAGTTTTCGACCCGCGAGTGTGAGCACGAGGGCTGCACAGAGCCAGGCAAATTCAGAGCGCCCAAGGCGCCTGATGTGTTGGACGATTTTTATTGGTTCTGCAAAGATCACGTGCGCGAATATAACGCCAAGTGGAGCTTTTTTGACGGTAAAACAGAGGCCGAAAAAAACGCGCAGGACAGTGCTGACAAGGTTTGGGAGCGTAAAACCAAAGACTGGCGTGACCCTGAGGCCAAGGCCTGGGCACGGCTGGGGATCGAAGACCCCCATCAGGTTCTGGGTGGCAATGCCACGCGCAATCCCGGCAAATCCGGAGGCGGGGGTCGCAAATTGCCTCCGACCGAGCGTAAGGCGCTGGAAATTCTGGATGCCACCAATGTTGAAACCAAAGCCGAAATTCGTAAGGCCTATAAGAAACTGATCAAAGTGCTTCACCCCGACATGAACGGCGGGGATCGCAGTCAGGAAGACCAGCTCCAAGAGGTGGTTTGGGCCTGGGATCAGATGAAAGACAGCCGCAGCTTTAAGTGAGTTGCGACTTTTCTAAGAGATAGCGAAGAGCGCCGTTTGGCGCTCTTTTCTTTTACGCCGCCTGAAATGTAAGGCTCACCCCATTGATGCAATGGCGCTTTCCGGTGGGTTCAGGCCCATCATTGAAGATATGCCCAAGATGAGAGCCACAGCGGCGGCAATGGCTTTCGGTTCGAACCATCAGAAAACTCCGGTCTTCACGGGTGCCGATGGCATTGGGCTGAGCCCGAGTGAAGGACGGCCAGCCAGTGCCGCTGTCAAATTTATCTTCCATCGCATAGAGCGCCAGATCACAGCCCCGGCAGTGAAACATGCCCGCCCGTTTTTCATCGTTCAGTGGTGACGAGAATGCGCGTTCTGTGCCCTCTTTGCGCATCACGCGATATTCAAGATTGGACAGCATGGCCTTCCACTCGGCCTCGCTGCGCATCACCTCAAATTCACCCTTCGACTTGGCAAGCGAGACCCGACCAAAAGCTGCGCCTCCCAAAACGGCGGCTGCAGCCCCCAAAAGCAAATCACGGCGCATCATGGCAGGTTCCTCTTTTCCGTTGTGCATCTGGGAACAGAGTCTGTGCATCAATTGCAGTTCAGACAAGTTCGGGCTGCACACAATCCCGCGAGCGCTCCTGACACAAAGCTGTCGGTTTTGACCAAGACCCGCGCCAAAGCGCACCGCACCATGCTGAACATGACGCCCTATGTTTTGCACTACGCCCCCGATAACGCTTCGCTCATCATCCGTCTGGTTCTGGAGGAGATGGGGCTGCCCTATTCAACCCAGCTGGTGGACCGCAGCACCCGCCAACAGGACAGTGCTGACTACCGAACCGTGAACCCGGCCGGTCTGATCCCTGCCCTTGAGACACCAGATGGGCCGATCTTTGAAACGGGTGCAATTCTGCTTTGGCTTGCAGACCAACATGAGATGATGGCCCCCTCACCGAAATCCCCAGATCGGGGTCACTTCCTCAAATGGCTGTTTTTCACGGCAAATACAGTACATCCCGCGCTGCGCATGACGTTTTATCCCGAAAAATATATAGCCCCAGAAGCCGAACGCGTGATGCGCGCGAGCCTTCAGGGTGTGCTTCAAACACAGCTTTCTTTGCTGGAAAACGCGGCTGACGTTGCATGGCCAAAGGGGCAAGAGCCCACTGTTCTGGCCTATTATATCGCCTGTATTCTGCGATGGAGTGCCCTGTATCCCGCTGGGGAAACCGACTGGTTTGACCTGACCAGATATCCGGCCCTTTCTGCGCTCGTCGCAGGGTTGGAAGCGCGTGATGCGGTGCGGGTCGCGCAGGCGGCCGAAGGGTTAGGTCCAACACCATTTACGGTGCCCCACAACTGCACGCCCCCGGAAGGAAGTGCCATTTAGGCCTTCGAACGGCACACAATGGCATACAAAATTCCCCTATTCAAAGCGCGTGTTTCGTATACGAAATGTCGGTTTCATCCCGCCGTTTCCCAAAATGACCAGTTACCCATGGCGCACGCGCACAGGAGGTCTCCAGATGTTTCTATCTGTCTTTGATATGTTCAAGGTCGGTGTCGGCCCGTCGTCATCCCATACCATGGGTCCCATGGTGGCAGGTGCCAGATTTCTCGAAACGCTTCGAGCCGCGCCCTTCCATGCGCATGGGCTAAAAGCCTCGCTCCATGGCTCTTTGGCCTTCACAGGTGTTGGTCATGCAACAGACCGCGCGACAATTCTGGGTTTGGCGGGCTTTCTGCCAGACACGTATGACAATGACAAAGCCGAAGCCACTTTGGCCGCCATTCAGGACACCCGCAGCATTGAGCTCCCGGATCTGGGCGCGCTCCAGTTTGATCCCAACACCGATCTAAGGTTTGATTTTGGCCCGGCCCTTGAAGGGCACGCCAATGGCATGATCCTGATGGCAACGGATGCGCAGGGTGATGTGATCCTGCAGGAAACCTATTACTCCATCGGTGGGGGCTTTATTCTCACGGCGGAGGAACTGGCATCTGGGGGAGATACCGATGACGGCCCTGCTGTCCCCTACCCGTTCCAATCCGCGGTAGAGATGCTGCAGATGGCGAAGGCTTCGGGCCTGTCCATCGCCGAAATGAAGCGCAAAAATGAAATTTCGCGGGGCTGCAACGACAGTCTGGATCGCGGTATCGCCCGCATCTGGGAGGTCATGAACGACTGTATCACGCGCGGCATGGCCCGCGACGGGATCCTGCCCGGCGGCCTGAACGTACGCCGACGCGCCAAATCGATCTTCGACCAACTCGAAGCCGAACGCGGCATGAACCTCACCGCTCCGCACACCATCAACGACTGGATGAGTGTCTATGCCATGGCGGTGAACGAGGAAAACGCCGCAGGCGGTCAGGTAGTGACCGCGCCGACTAATGGCGCTGCGGGCGTTGTTCCGGCTGTGATCCGCTATTGGCTTGACCATGTGCCCGGCGCAAGTGCGAAAAAGATCCCCGACTTCCTTCTCACTGCGGCCGCCATCGGCGGTCTGGTGAAATACAATGCGTCCATCTCAGGCGCAGAGGCCGGATGTCAGGCCGAAGTTGGCAGTGCGTCGGCCATGGGTGCGGCAGGGCTTTGCGCCGTAATGGGGGGCACTCCGGAACAGGTGGAAAATGCCGCCGAGATTGCGCTTGAGCACCATCTCGGCATGACCTGCGATCCGGTCAAAGGCCTGGTTCAGGTGCCCTGTATCGAACGCAACGGTCTGGGTGCGATCAAAGCCGTGTCCTCCGCGTCGCTAGCACTACGCGGTGACGGGCATCACTTTGTTCCGCTGGATTCCGTCATCGAAACCATGCGCCAAACCGGACATGACATGCACGAGAAGTACAAAGAAACCTCGCTGGGCGGCCTGGCCGTCAATATTCCCAACTGCTGACCACCGGTCACAGGCCTTGGATCTCCACCTGCGCTGCTTTGCAGCAGATCATTTGAATGCCCACGTGAGATTTTCACGTGGGCATTTTCATTCCTGACGCTATTTTAAGCCCATGGCAGAGCAAGAATCTCATTCTGACAAACCCGCATTGGATGAATTGGTCGGTGCAGCGGTTAAAAATCATCGCGGTTTGGCGGGTCTTACACTCGCGGAACTTTCGGCCCGATCCGGGGTCTCTACAGCGATGATCTCAAAAATCGAACGTGGACAAGTCTCGGCCTCATTGACCACGCTCGAAGCACTTTCTTCTGCAATCAATGTCCCTTTGATCAACTTCTTTGCCGAAACGGTGGGCCACAATGACGTGTCATTTGTCGCGGCCGGCGAAGGGGTTACGGTCCAGCGTCTGGGATCAGGCTATGGCCATGCCTATAAAATGATCGGTCGGGCCGAGGCTAGCCACGTGAGCTTCGAGAGCTTCTGTGTGACATTGCATGGCCCGCTGGACAGCCCACCGGTTTATCAGCACCGGGGCGTCGAATTCATGCATTTGACCGAAGGCGAAATGGTCTATCGCTGTGGCGATGCGGAATTCCATATGAAACCCGGCGACAGCCTGTCTTTCGATTGTGCCACCGCGCATGGTCCGGTGAAATTGATCACCTCAACCGTAAGCTTTATCACCGTTGTGTCGAAGGCCGAAGCCAGCACCTACGGCTGATCTTCCACGAAAAAAGGGAGGCCAAGCCCCCCTTTCACTTTGATCGATTTTGGCGTCCCATTCCTTCAGAACGCCAGTGGCTTTTACAGGCCCCACTTCGCCTTGGTGGTTTCGAAGAAGCCCTTGGCCTGTTTCACTTTCACCCAGTTGTTGATGTAGTTGATCCAGACCTGATCGCTCTGAGGCAGCAACATTGCGATGGGCGATGGCGACCGGGGCTCGGTATCCGCCACACGCACTACCGGGAATTTCGCCATCAGGGTCGAGCCTTCGATGTTCGAGGTGATGAAGACATCTGCACGGCCTGAAAGCACTTCCTGGAACCCACGCGCCGGTGCTTCAACCACTTTGATATCCGCATTGGGGAACCATTCGCGCACCAGCTTTTCAAAGGTGGTGCCCAGCGTGGTGGCCACTTTTACGCCCGGCTGGTTGATCGAATCGTAACCCGAAAACTTGTCAGCCTTGTCCTCGGTGGTGAAAGGAAAGATCTCGACCGCGATATAGCTTTCCGAGAAGCCCGCCACTTTCATCCGCGGTGGTGAAATCGACGCCGAACCGGTCAGGTGGTACTTGCCCGCCACCACACCGTTGACCAGAGTTTTCCAGTCTGTTGGAACGAACTCGACCTCAACGCCCAGATCTTTGGCGAGCTCGGTCATGATGTCGATGTCAAACCCTTTGTAGCTGTTGGTGGCCGGATCCCGCAGGCTCATCGGGTTCCAGTCGCCGGTGGTGCCGACTTTCAACACGCCGGTATCCAGAATTTCGTTCAGCGCCGATTGCGCCTGTGCTGCGCCCGAAAGCGCGAGCCCGACCACCGCGGCTGCGGCGAGTGTCAGGATTTTTTTCATTTCAGTCTCCCGTTGGTGGCTTTTGACTTGTTTGTTATGCCCCGTCATTCTTCCTTGATTCATGAGCGATAGCAAAGATATTCTGGGGAAACATTTTTCCCGCAAATAAAATGAGGCAGGGGAACGGATGTCGGATACGGCAATT
Source organism: Pelagimonas sp. (assembly GCA_049116335.1). Classification (GTDB taxonomy): domain Bacteria; phylum Pseudomonadota; class Alphaproteobacteria; order Rhodobacterales; family Rhodobacteraceae; genus CANMIH01. Next base: position 118,309 of record JAGDYZ010000012.1, read on the forward strand.
GAGTTGATCAATGTAAACAAGTGGTACGACACGTTTCACGTACTCAAAGATATCAACCTCACTGTGAAGAGTGGGGAAAAGGTTGTGATTTGTGGGCCGTCTGGCTCGGGCAAATCTACAGTGGTGCGCTGCATCAACAAGCTTGAACCCCATCAACAAGGCGTGATCCGAGTGAATGGCATCGAATTGGGCAATGATCCCAAGCCGGTTGCCGAAATTCAGGGCGATGTTGGCATGGTGTTTCAGCAGTTCAATCTGTTCCCGCATCTCAGTGTGCTGGACAACCTCACGCTTGGTCCGATGAAAGCGCGTGGTTTGTCAGAAGCCCAAGCCGAGGAGAAAGCCCGCCATTATCTGGACCGGGTGCGAATCCCCGATCAGGCGGACAAACGCCCCGGACAGCTTTCAGGGGGCCAACAACAGCGTGTGGCCATCGCCCGATCGCTGTGCATGGAACCCAAGATTTTGCTGTTCGACGAGCCCACAAGCGCGCTTGATCCAGAAATGATCTCAGAAGTGCTGGATGTGATGGTCAATCTTGCAGATGACGGCATGACTATGGTTGTGGTGACCCATGAAATGGGCTTCGCCCGCAAGGTGGCCGACCACATGGTGTTTATGGATGCAGGCGAAATCGTCGAAACCGGCACGCCTGAGCATTTCTTCACCAATCCCCAGTCGGAACGGTGCAAGACCTTCCTGAGCCAGATCCTCCAGCATTGAGGCAGCCAACATGACACGCATTTTTCTATCCCTGTCCGTGCTGCTCTTTCTGGCGGGCTGCTCTTCTTCGCAAACCTGGGGCTGGTACGTCGTCAATCCGATGACTGCTTCGGGTTGGGTGAACATCAAGTTTCTAATCTCGGGCATGGGCGACACGATCTTAATCTCGTTCATTGCAGCGACCATTTCTATTCTGGTCGGTCTACTGGTGGCCTTGCCGGGGTTGTCTGACAAACGCGGCTGGCGCATCGTGAACCGGGTTTATGTCGAATTGGTTCGCTCGATCCCGTTGCTGCCAATGTTGTTCTGGGTGTTCTACGGGCTGCCGCTCATCTTTCGGTCGATGGGGCTCAACATTCCGATTGATCCGTTTTGGGGTGCCATTATCACATTGGCCCTGTCCGACAGTGCCTTCACCGCCGAGATTTACCGCGCGGGCATTCAGTCAATCGCTAAAGGTCAGGCGGAAGCCGCCCAGACCGTTGGTCTGAACTATGCGCAAACCATGCGCTACGTCATTCTGCCCCAGGCGATCCGACGTATTCTGCCGCCGCTGGCCAACCAGTTCATCTACATCGTGAAGATGAGCGCCTTTGCCAGTGTCATTGGTATGCAGGAGCTGACTCGTCGGGCCAACGAACTGGTGGTGACCGAGTACCGCCCGCTTGAAATCTACACATTGCTCATTCTGGAATATCTGGTGCTGGTTCTGATCATCAGCGCTGGGGTGCGCTGGCTTGAACGGCGCATGGGCTCGGATGAGCGCTGACATAAGGAGAGATCTAATGGACTGGAACGCATTTATGGCCGAAAACGAAGGTGACATTGGCACCTTCGCGAAAGAAGTGCCCGAAACCATGAAAGGGTTTGGCACTATGGGTGCCGCCGCCAAGAAGAGCGGCGCCTTGGACGAAAAGACCAAAGAAATCATGGCGCTTGGCATCGCCATTGCCACACGCTGCGACAGCTGCATCGGGTTTCATGTGCGCTCGCTTGTTCGTCTTGGCATCACCCGAGAAGAGCTCTGCGAAGCGTTGGCTATGGCAACCTACATGGGCGGCGGCCCCTCGCTGGCCTATTCCGCCAAAGCACTTAAGGCCTATGATACCTTCTCGTCCAAGGCCGGTTCATGAGACCTGATCTCGCCGGATCTGACGGGTTCGTTCGCAACTGTTGGTATGTTGCGGGCCGAAGTGAAGATTTCGGCCGCGAGTTGACACCGCTGCGGATGCTGGGTGACGAGATTGTCATTTACCGCGACACCAAGGGCATGGCGATTGCGCTGGAGGACGCCTGTCCTCACCGCAAGCTCCCGTTGTCGCGGGGCACCATCGAAGGTGATCATGTGGTCTGTGGCTATCACGGGCTGACCTTTGACTGCACTGGCGAGTGTGTGATTGCCCCAACCCAGCTCGACAACCCACCGCGTCGCGCCGCGGTGCATTCCTATGCCGCCGAAGACCGCTGGGGTTTTTTGTGGCTGTGGATGGGTGAGGCCGAGACGGCAGACCGAGGCCAGATCCTCGACATTCCCAACTTCGACAACCCAAGCTGGGGCAAGACCCAAAAGGGCGCGATGGAGATGGCCTGCCACTATCTCTATATCACCGATAACCTTCTCGACCCGTCGCACGTGGCCTGGGTACATCTGACCTCATTTGCAGGGGCTGGCACCGACAATCGACCGCTCGATCTGGAGGAAACCGAGGACGGTGTCATTGTTTCGCGCTGGATTTTTGATGAAGCCCCGGCGCCTTATTACAAACCGCTGCTTCCCTTTGGACCGAACTGCGACCGGAAACAGCACTACGAATGCCGTCTGCCCTCGACCGCGATCAATATGTCGGTCTATGCGCCTGTCGGCGAAGGGGATAAAGACGGGCCGATCTCGCCCAATGCGCTGGTCAATATCTCGTACAATTTCATCACGCCGGTGGATGAACACAGCTCAATGTACTTCTGGTTCCAGCATCGCAACATGCATGCCGATGACGAAGAAATCTCGAAGCGTATGTTTGATGGGGCTGTGATGGCCTTCAACGAAGACAAAGATGTGCTTGAGTATGTCCAAAAGGGCATGGCCAAACGCAAATCGGGCTATCTCAACCTGGGTCTCGACGCCGGGGCCATGCGGTTTCGCGCACGCGTGGCCAAAGCCATCAAAGCCGAAGCCAGTTAAACCAAAACACGCGCAGAGCCCCTGCCCTGCGCGTGTTTCAATCAGCTTCTCTTGAGCTATCTATTCGGCGGCCAGACGTCCAAAGGCACTTTGGCCCACATCCCGCGCCGGATTTTCAAACACTTCGCGCATGCAGAGGTGATCCGCCAATATCTGGGCCCCGCCCACAAGCCGATCTGGATAAAAGACCCCATCCTCCCAAAGTGCCACGCCGTCGAGGCGAATGGTCGGATCCAGCACATTCAGGGAAATTTCGCCCGGCGCGTAGTGGCCGCAGGTGTGGATGTGCAAGATGCGCGGATTGCCAAAGGCCCCACCGCTCCAACGTTCAAAATTCGCAGAGGCAGGCAGCCGGTAGGAACAGCCCGGATGTATGCCCGCATGCCAGGAATGCACCGTGAACGGATCAAGACTGAACATCTCCCCCACCTGCTCATAATGCATCCGGGCGCGCTGAACGTCACCCTCATCCCCCCGGAACTCAGTCATAGTTCCATTCTCGAAATGCACTTCAAGCGGCAGAGCCAGCTTGCAGGAATAAGGCGCGTAAAACTGAGATCCGGTGCCAACAAGAAACCCATCTTGCACAATCACACCGGAAAAGCCTTGGGAGGGTACAGGCGCAAACACGGACATCGGAAAACGATCGACACAGACATCGGCACCTGACTGTGGATAGGCCGCGCCGGGTCCTTGGAAGTTGGTCCCCAAAGGGCAGGTCACGCGAATCTCATGGGCTGTCGCAAATGCCGCATTCACGGCGTTTTTCAGCGCAACAAACCCGCTATAGCTCGCCCGCCCAAAGCCAGATGCCAGCATTTCCGCATCCAGAGCATAGGACATGATCGGACGAATACCTTCCATGTCTGGGTTGAACCGTATCTGATCGCCTTTGCGCGACAGAAAGAGAGTCCGCGTGGCGCGCCTCATGGCCTCAAGCAGTTCCGGGGACGGGTCACAGCTTGTGGCATCAAAAGGCGCAATCTGAACCGTGGTTTCGATTTTGAGATCCCGCGCGCAGTCGACCACCGCCTGTACAATGGCGTCGTCATAGTACCCCTGATCCGGCGCTTCCCGCAGCACCAAGAGATGATCGCCTTTTTGCAAGCCACCGCAATTTAGCAACAGGTTTTCCGCACCAGCGCGCAGATCGGTCTTCGCCATCAGATTTCCATGGGGTTCAAATTTCTCTCCACAAGATAACGCATCCATGAGATTCGAACTACAAAAATTTCTCCACAGGAAATTTTTCGCCTGACATGGCCGCAAACTTATGCGTTAGCTGAGAAAAACGCGCAAAAAGGAGACGCAGGATGAGTGCCTGGATTGATATGGTTCCGGATGAGGCCGCGGATGGCCGACTTAAAGAGCTGCTGGATAAGGCAAGAACACCCCACGGCACTGTGGACACTGTGATGCGCGTTCACTCGCTGCGTCCGGAAACCATGAATGGCCATGTGGTGTTGTATCGGTCGGTTCTGCACTCAGAAGACAACACCCTGCCCTTCTGGTTTCTGGAAGTTGTGGCCAGCTACACCTCGATCCTGAACGACTGCACCTATTCCCTGACCCACCATTTTATGAACGTGCGCAATCTGATCAAAGATCAGCCCCGCAGTGACGCAATGTTCACTGCGCTCAAAGCCCATCGCCCAGAAGACATGTTTGAGGGCAAAGAGCTCGCTCTGCTGCGCTATGCGGGTAAATTGACCACCGAAGTGGGAAAGATGGTCAAATCCGACTTTGAAGCCCTCAAGATCGCGGGTTGCACCGACGGGGAAATTCTTGAAGTCAATCAGGTCTGTGCCTACTTTAACTATTCCAACCGTTTGTTGAACGGATTGGGCGCGACCACGGAAAATGATGTCATCGGCTATTACACAGGTGACGAATAAGGGCGACTTCGCTCGACAAACTGTCGCATAGGTCTCTTGAAGTGCCGCCTTTCCCTGATCATGGTGCCTGTATCCGCCGCGCCCATCGCGGCCAAGCTACAGGGACACACCATGGCTCAGGATTTCATCGCTCACCTGTCGAACGCACTCGATGGCCTGCGCGAGACCGGACTTTATAAAACCGAACGCGTGATCACGACCAAACAGGCCGGCACCGTTGGCCTGTCCACCGGCAAAGAGGTGATCAATCTCTGTGCCAACAACTATCTTGGCCTGTCCGACAACCCCGAGCTGATCGAAAGCGGCCGTGAGGCCCTTGACCGCTATGGCTATGGCATGTCGTCGGTGCGCTTCATCTGTGGCACGCAAGAAGAGCACAAAGAGCTGGAGGCCCGAATTTCGAACTTTCTTGGGTTCGAGGACACCATCCTCTACTCAAGCTGCTTTGATGCCAATGCTGGTCTCTTTGAAACGCTGCTTGGCCCCGAAGACGCCATTATCTCAGATGCGTTGAACCATGCCTCGATCATCGATGGTGTGCGCCTGTGCAAAGCCAAACGCTTTCGCTATGCCAATTCGGATATGGCCGATCTCGAAGCCCAGTTGCAGGCCGCAACGGAAGCTGGCGCCCGGTTTAAGATGATCGCCACAGATGGCGTGTTCTCCATGGACGGCTATATCGCCAAGCTGGAAGAGATCTGTGATCTGGCGGACAAATACGATGCCATGGTTATGGTCGATGACAGCCACTCGGTGGGCTTTATGGGCGCTTCCGGCAAAGGCACCCATGAACACTGTGGTGTGATGGGCCGGATCGACATCATGACCGGGACGCTGGGCAAGGCGCTTGGCGGGGCCTCGGGGGGATATACCTCGGCCAAACGCGAGGTCGTGGACTGGCTGCGCCAACGTTCACGCCCCTATTTGTTCTCAAATACCCTCGCCCCGGTAATCGCACAGACCTCAATCAAGGTTCTGGATATGCTTGAGGCTTCGACCGAGCGCAAAGACCGGTTGATGGAACACGCCGCCCATTTCCGCGCACGCATGTCCGAAGCTGGCTTTGATCTGTTGCCCGGGGAGCATCCGATCATTCCGGTGATGCTGCGCGATCCCAAATTGGCTCAGGAAATGGCCGCGCGGCTCGATGAAAAAGGCGTCTATGTTGCCCCGTTCAGCTTTCCCGTGGTGCCGCGCGGACAGGACCGCATCCGCACCCAGATGTCCGCCGCACTAAGCCGAAATGAACTAGACCGCGCCATTGATGCATTCATCGAAGTGGGACGCGACATGGGGATCATCACATGAGCAACGAAATGAAAGCCCTCGTCAAAGCCCACGCCAGAGAAGGGCTTTGGATGGAACATGTTCCCGTGCCCGAGCCCGGCGACAATGAGGTTCTGATCAGGGTTAAGAAATCCGCCATCTGCGGCACCGATGTGCACATCTGGAAATGGGATGAATGGTACGCTAAAACCGTACCTGTGCCAATGGTGGTCGGACATGAGTTTTGCGGCGAAATTGTCGATTGCGGCAAAGCGGCCGTGAAATTCAAAATCGGTCAGCGGGTGTCCGGTGAAGGGCATGTTGTCTGTGGGATCTGCCGCAACTGTCGCGCCGGACGCGGCCATCTGTGTCGTAATACGCTGGGGGTGGGCGTCAACCGCCCCGGCAGCTTTGCGGAATATGTCTGTATTCCCGAAGCCAATGTTGTGCCGATTCCCGATGACATCCCCGACGAGATCGCGGCGATCTTTGATCCGCTGGGCAATGCGGTTCACACCGCGCTGAGCTTTGATCTGGTAGGGGAAGACGTGCTTGTCACCGGCGCGGGACCCATCGGCATCATGGGCGCATTGGTGGCCCAAAAGGTTGGTGCCCGTAAGGTGGTGATCACCGACATCGCCCCCTACAGGCTAGATCTGGCGCGCAGACTGGGCGTTCAGCACGTGGTGGATGTCAGCAGCGAAACCCTGCGTGAAGTGATGGATGACATCGACATGACCGAGGGGTTTGATGTGGGGTTGGAAATGTCCGGCGCCGCCCCGGCGATGCGGCAGATGATGGCGCGCATGAACAACGGCGGCAAAATAGCCCTTCTCGGCATTGCCCCCACCGCCTTTGCCGTCGACTGGAATGAGATCATCTTCAAAATGCTGACGGTCAAAGGCATCTACGGGCGCGAAATGTTCGAAACCTGGTACAAGATGATCGCGCTGGTGCAGTCTGGCCTGGATTTGACCGATCTCATCACACACCGCATGTCGATTGATGATTATGAAGCCGGGTTTGCCGCGATGCTGTCCGGCGAAGCGGGCAAGGTGGTGATGGATTGGGGGTAACCCAGAAAAACCAAAACCCGGCCATTGGCCGGGTTTGAACTCTCGGATCCGAGAGAATGGTGCGGTCGAGAGGACTCGAACCTCCACGGGTGTTACCCCACAGCGACCTCAACGCTGCGCGTCTACCAATTCCGCCACGACCGCACTGTCTTGACTTGGTAGAGCGCGTCTTAAAGAAGGTCTCACGGGATGTGAAGAGGAAAAATCACTAATCTGCAAACTCTTTTCACCTCATCTATTTACGCGGTCTGAATTCGCCCTCTCACGTGCCACTGACGCAGCGCAAGCCCCGCCGCGCCAGCACCGATGATGCACCATCCAAGCCACTCCGCCTCAGGGAACACCATCTGATTCATCCGCCGTCCCGGCAGGAAGGTAAACAGCCCGGCGATCGTGATTGCATTCCAATAGAGCCCCCGCATGGTTTCGCTATGTCGGAGTAACTCACGTCGCAGGATCGCCCTCAACCCGTCAAACAGCCCCCAGAGAACAAAGAGACACAGGATATGGATTGGGCCAAAGCCAAAATAGAAATGCAGCACCTGCGCTGGCAGGCCAAGCCCAGAGAGCGCCACGCCCGCCATCGCTGTGATCCAGACATAGCCCAGAGCTTTGTGGATGCGGTCACGACGTCGGTACAGCACAAAAGGACCAAGGGTCGCGGCGACAATCGCCGTCACCACGTGAACTTGGATCAAAAGTGGCGCAGTTAGGATTGGGTCTAGTGTCATGGATCTCTCGTAGGTTGCTTGCCCCGCTCTAGACAGCAAAGCCGCGCCCGTGCCATGTCAGACACGCAAACCAACGGAGCGCATACGTGAGTGACAGGCATCCGCAATCCACGCTTCGCGAATGGCGAGCCCATATCAGCCAGCCTCTGGCCCCTGCGCTTTTGGGGGGCGTTGGCCTGTTGCTTGGCTTGGCTGGTCCTTTTGAAACGCTAGAACACCTGTCTATCGTCCCTCGGGTTGTCTATTGGGTCTGGTTAGTGGCCGCCTGCTACAGTGCTGGGTTCTTCGCCAGCAGCCTTCAGCCGATACGCCACCCCAGCTGGGCCTATATTACTGCCGCTGGTGCGGCGACCGGAGCCGCCGTGAACATACTTGTGTTGCTCACCAATCTGATCGTGTTTCAGCACTTGCCCGAGTGGCGCGCCCTTCCTGAATTTGTCGCCACATTGTTTGCCGTGTGCTGGATTGTAACCGGCCTTTTGCACCTGCTTGGCCTGCACTTCGCACCTCAGGAACAAGCCGTTTCGCTTTCCCCTCCGATTCTGGATCGGTTGCCGTTCAACAAACGGGGCTCATTGGTGGCACTTTCTGTTGAAGATCACTATGTGCGTATCCAGACAGTCAACGGCGAAGAGATGGTGCTGATGCGACTGGGCGACGCGATACGCGAAACCGGAGACACAGACGGCGCACAGGTTCACCGGTCTCATTGGGTGGCCTGGACGCAGGTGGCCTCCGTAACGCGGAAAGGTGATCGTGCCATCCTCACTATGGCGACAGGACAAGAGATTCCTGTCAGCCGCGCCAATCTGGCCAAGATCAAGGAGGCGGGGCTTTTGCCCTGAACGGTATATGGTGGAATGGAAGATCAGCGAAGGTCTGACCGATTACCAAGAGGCGCTCGATTTTATGGAAGCCCGCGTTGCGGCGATTGCGGCGGGCGAGGCCGAGGAATGTGTTTGGTTGCTTGAACACCCGCCGCTCTATACCGCAGGCACCAGCGCGAAGATTGACGACCTGAAAGAACCGGATCGCTTTCCGGTTTATGAGGCCAAACGCGGCGGTCAATATACCTACCACGGCCCCGGCCAGCGGATTGTCTATGTGATGCTGGATCTTGGCAAACGGGGTCGCGATGTCCGCTGCTTTGTCGACAGCCTAGAGAAATGGGTGATTGCCGCTCTGGCTGAGTTTAACATCGATGGCCACATCCGCGATGGTCGTGTCGGGGTTTGGGTGGAACGCCCAGACAAACCTAAAACCATCAGTGGCGGCATGGCAGAAGACAAAATCGCGGCCATTGGCATTCGTCTACGGCGTTGGGTGAGCTTTCACGGCATTTCGATCAATGTCGAGCCAGAGCTGTCTCATTTCGGTGGCATTGTCCCCTGCGGCATCACCGAATACGGCGTCACCTCGCTGGTGGATCTCGGCCTTCCGGTCACACTTGAGGATCTGGACGTTGCCTTGAAATCAAGCTTTGACCATGTGCTGGGGGAAGCCAAACGCCCGGTACCGGGATGTTCGGTCTAACGAATAGGTAATCTGTTGCGCACCATTGGGGCCCACCTAGCATCGTGGGCCCCCACCCCTAAGCACAGGCCTCATTTGCTCCGGCTCACCGGGAGCGGAATACATATTTGATGATATCGTCCCTGCGCACCCCACGACGGGCCAATTGGTCGTCGGTCATGGCACGCAGCGTGGCAATCCGCTGAGCAATGCGCCTTTGGCGGCGATCAAACGGGGTTTCAATCAGCGAAGTCAGCTGAGACATCAGCCGCGCCAGTGCAGACGGAGCAGAGGTGACGTCAGAATAGGCCATAAACAATGTCCCCAAACAGGCCGGTCATGAAGTGACCGGGGTGGCAGCATACTTTTTAAATACCAGAGCGCGCGCCGCTCTCGCAGTCAGGAATACCCGCCATCTGTTACCGGTGGGTCAAATAGCCGTGGCCCGTTTCTGAAAATTTGGGGAAAATGGAACACATTGGGATCTAGATCCCAGCATCAGCAACAGCGCGACCGTGCCGCGCCTGCTGTTTCACGTATCAATCAAAGTCAGGGACGGTCGTTACCATCCCAACCTCATAGCGTGACGGTGTTGTCACAGGCAGTTTCGTTCAAGCGTTGAATTTCATCCAATTTGGCAATTCTCTCCAACTCGGCGGCAAGCAAAACCAGCTGAGCGGTGACCGGGGCGCTGACATAGCCCGCCAGGTCAAAGGCAGTGGTCTCAACCATATGCGCGATGCTGTTCAGGCTCGAAGATGGCCCGATCGCGCCCGTGGTCAAGTTTCGGTCGTGTTGCATTTAAAATACCTCCTAATGAGTAAGGACCACAAGAAACAGCGCTTTCCAACTCGCAGAAAATGGGTAGGTGCCGATTTTCTCTGAACTCTCAAGACACTGTCCGGGCCGACGACATTTTGCCGATAAAAGCTTACGTTAGGGGAGGTGCGACAAAAATGTTTGATCTGCGTCAAATCCCTCCATTGCCGGGCACAGTTTCTGAAACTAGAACGTGTCAGGATTCCCGTGGACGGGCGGATTCCCGCTTTTGCACGGTTGGTAGGGACATTTAGGGAGGCACAAGATGGCAGACGCCGCCATTCACGGCCACGAACATGAGGACAACCGCTCGTTCTTCGAACGCTGGTTCATGTCCACAAACCACAAGGATATCGGCATCCTGTACCTGATCGTTTCGGCGATTGTTGGTCTGGTTTCGGTTATCTTCACCGTTTACATGCGCATGGAGCTCATGGAGCCCGGTGTGCAGTACATGTGTATGGAAGGTGCGCGTCTCTTCGCCACATCCGTCGCAGAATGTACGCCAAACGGCCACCTCTGGAACGTTTTGATCACCGGCCACGGCATCTTGATGATGTTCTTCGTGGTTATTCCGGCTCTTTTCGGCGGTTTTGGCAACTACTTCATGCCGCTGCAGATCGGTGCACCGGACATGGCGTTCCCGCGTATGAACAACCTGTCGTTCTGGCTTTATGTAGCCGGTACAACACTGGCGGTTCTTTCGGTCTTCTCGCCCGGTGGTAACGATCAGCTGGGTTCGGGTGTTGGCTGGGTTCTCTACCCGCCGCTGTCGACCAATGAAGGTGGCTACTCGATGGACCTCGCGATCTTCGCGGTTCACGTTTCGGGCGCTTCGTCGATCCTGGGTGCGATCAACATGATCACCACCTTCCTGAACATGCGTGCCCCCGGCATGTCGCTGTTCAAGGTTCCGCTGTTCTCATGGTCGATCTTTGTCACTTCGTGGCTGATCCTGCTGTCGCTGCCTGTTCTGGCCGGCGCCATCACCATGCTGCTGACAGACCGTAACTTTGGCACCACCTTCTTCGATCCTTCGGGCGGCGGTGACCCCATTCTGTACCAGCACATCCTGTGGTTCTTCGGTCACCCCGAAGTGTACATCGTGATCCTGCCGGGCTTTGGTATCATCAGCCACGTGATCGCAACCTTCTCGCGCAAGCCGGTCTTTGGCTACCTGCCGATGGTTTGGGCGATCATCGCGATTGGTGGTCTGGGCTTTGTTGTTTGGGCGCACCACATGTACACCGTTGGTATGTCGCTGACCCAGCAGAGCTACTTCATGCTGGCGACCATGGTCATCGCAGTACCCACCGGTGTTAAGGTCTTCTCCTGGATTGCCACCATGTGGGGCGGTTCGATGGAATTCAAAACGCCGATGATGTTCGCACTGGGCTTCCTGATGCTGTTCACCATTGGTGGTGTAACCGGTGTTGTTCTAAGCCAGGCTGGCGTCGACCGAGCCTATCACGACACCTACTACGTGGTTGCACACTTCCACTACGTGATGTCGCTAGGTGCTGTCTTTGCAATCTTCTCGGGCGTGTACTTCTACTTCCCGAAGATGACCGGTCGCATGTACTCGGAAACTCTGGGTCACATTCACTTCTGGATGTTCTTCATCGGTGCAAACCTGACCTTCTTCCCCCAGCACTTCCTGGGCCGTCAGGGCATGCCGCGCCGTTACATCGACTATCCAGAAGCCTTCGCGACCTGGAACTATGTGTCGTCGATTGGTGCCTTCATCTCGTTCGCGTCGTTCCTGCTGTTCTTCGGCATTGTGATCTACGCTCTGCGCGCTGGTGCAAAAGAAACCCGCGCCAACCCATGGAACGAGTATGCAGATACTCTGGAATGGACCCTGCCCTCGCCGCCGCCCGAGCACACCTTCGAGCAGCTGCCAAAGCAGGAAGACTGGGACAAGAGCCACTCGCACTGATCCCGTGTCTGATCTAAGAAAGGCCCCGCATCTGCGGGGCCTTTTCTGTTTGGGGGAGGGTCGCGTTGCGCAGCCTCTAGCCGGTCGGACCAAATGTCGGGGTCTGGCCAAACACCATAGCGGCTTCGATGGTTTCGAGATGGGTTCTCATCGCCGCAGCTGCGGCTTCGGCATCCCCCGCAGCAATCGCATCGACAATGCCATCGTGTTGGCCACTGTGCAGCGTTTGAAATTCGTTGGGCGGGATACGGCGATAGGTGCGATCCCACTCCCGCTGCCAGGCAATGCGCCGCCGTGCGCCGGACAGATACACCAGAAAGCCAATCAACACCGGATTGCCCGAAGTTTCCGCCAACGCACGATGAAACGCATCATCCGTCTGCTCCCCCTCTGCGCGGTCCCGTGAGGCCCGGCATTCGGCATTCTTTGCGCGCAGCACCGCAACATCCTGAGCCGTCGCCTGCCGCGCAGCTTCTGCAGCCACCTGCGGCTCTAGCAACAGGCGCGCATGCATCAGGTCCGGTACTGTCGCCCCCTCGACAAGCAGAGTCTCTTTGATTGGCATAAAACGCGGACGACGCCCCCGAAACGTCCCCTGCCCCACGTGCCGCCAGAGCTCGCCTTCCTGCTCAAGCGTCAGGTAGCAGGTGCGCAGCGTGTCACGGCTACATCCCAAAAGCGCGCGCATCTGCCGCTCTGGGGGAAGCTGATCGCCGCTGACCGGCGCGTGCTCCTCCAAAACGCGGCGGAGCTCTTCCATCACCTGACTTGCGTTTTTCCTCGCCATTTTCGCTCCAGACCAATTTGCAGACCAATGCAATGAGTGCAAATCCTGCATCCGTTGTAAAGGAGGAACTCAGATGCAGATGCCCCTTCATACCGTTGACGCCGCAAGCGCGCGTGAACGTGAGGAAGAGCGAGAAGCCCGCGTATTTCGTGAGCTTGAGCGCAACAGGCAATACTTGGCGGCGCGCTCGGTAGGTGCCGTTGTTATCCTGTCTTCCAAACGCCCCTCATTCTGGCAACGCTTGACGGCATGGCACCTTTCACGCCGCCACAGCATGCATGTATCTGTCACCCCCCCTCTGCCGCCGGCCAAAGAACCGCAATGGCCCAGACATTGGGCAACTCGGAAATACCTCTAAGCGAGGCCTCCACCAATTCTGGTGGTTTTTCGCCGCACGTGAGATTTTGAAGTTCGCTCGGTGCCTAGCCTGGGCTAGGTCTAGCCCATGCCTTATCGCTGGTCAGATACCCCTACTTCACCACAGGCCGAGCTCAAACTCTGGCCCCACAATGCCTTGTCCCATACGGGGATGGCCTGGTTGGTTTTGCTCTTTTTCCTCGCGGCCTGCCTGCCCCTTATCGGGTTTATCGGGTCCATCGCCATCTGGGGGCTTTTGCCCTTCATGGTACTGGCCACTTGGGCGCTGAACTTTGCTCTGACCAAGAACAAACGAGACCGTCAGATTGTGGAGGTTCTCACGATCTCTCCTGAACTCACGCGTCTGGAACACCATGATCCCAAAGGCGATGTTCAGAGTTGGGAGGCACAGACATATTGGATAAAGGTCACGCTTCATGAAGGCGGCGGGCCGGTCCCAAACTATGTCACCCTACGTGGAGGTGGACGAGAGGTTGAGATTGGCGCATTTCTGAGCGAAGAGGAACGTAAGGCGCTGTATCACGACCTGCGGCGCGCGCTCGCCAAATAGCTATGGCCAACCACAACCGGAACGGCACTATGTCAGAACAATCCACGTCGGCCAAACTGCGGCGCAGCATTATCCATAGACTGCCGCGTTTTCTTCAAAGCCGGATAACCCTCTCTGTCGCCGAGCGCGCCGCGGTCGATCTGGCCTCTAGTCCCGCCCAGTTCAAAGAGGGTTCCATCTCGACCACGACCTTTGCCATCCCCCTTGTCGGGGCCCATCAGGTTAGGGATTGGGAGGTCATCAACACCGCGCTGCGCATCTCACTTCAGGCTCTCATCGCGCAGAGCGATCCAAATTGGCGCGCGGTGATTTGCTCTCAGACCCGGCCAGATGCCATTGACCTCGATCCACGCATCACGTTTCTACCGTTTGAACAGGAGGTGGAGGGCCACGACAAAGTGGCAAAGCTACAATGCCTTGCGGATCACTGCCTGCGCGACGCGCCCCTGCCCGGCTTCTTCATGCCTTTGGATGGCGACGATCTGCTGCATCGTGATCTTGTGGCGCGTCTGGGATCAGATCCCCAAAGCGGTGTGTTGTTTGACGGAGGCGTTATTCTAAACTCGGGCACCGGTGAGCTGGGCCGAACCCGCGCGCGTTCACTGTCGGAACTCGGACAAAAGCCGTTCTGGAAATTTTGCGGCAGCTGTATGGTCCTGCCGGTTGGCCGCGATTTCGACAAAGAACATCGCTTCTTTCACGCCCTGTCGCTTCATGAACACCGCCTCTACCCCTATCTGGCCAAGCTGGCTGGGATCAGACTGCGCCGCCTTGCAGAGCCAATGGCCGTTTATCTCATCAACCATGGTGAAAACTTTGAAACCCGCAGGGGGCGTGGCGGCTTTAAGCAGCGCTTTGTAAAGCGGTTTCCTGTGAGCAAAGAAGAAACCGCCGCCCTGATGGACGACGGTTTCCCAAATCTGCGTGACCTGCTTTAGATCAGGTCACCCGGCCAGCCGTTCTTTGACCTTGGCGCCGGCGGCGCCAAAATCCATCTGACCGGTGTATTTGCTTTTCAGCACACCCATCACGCGCCCCATGTCGCGGATTGATTCTGCACCGATCTCGCTGACGGCGGCGTCCACGGCCTTGGCCACTTCGTCGTCGCTCAATGCGCGGGGCAGGAACTCTTCGATGACGGCCACTTCGGCCACCTCACGTTCGGCCAGATCCAGCCGCCCGCCTTCTTCGTAAGTCTTAGCACTTTCACGGCGCTGTTTGACCATTTTGCCAAGGATCGACAGCACTTCGGCCTCGTCGACACCGGCGTCATTGCCATCGGCGCGTGCAGCAATATCGCGGTCTTTGATCGCCGCATTGATCAGGCGCAGAGTAGACAGGCGGTCAGAGGCCTTGTCTTTCATAGCCTGCTTCACGGCTGCATTTACCCGTGCTCGCAATTCCATGTGGTATGTTTCCCCAGTCTCAAGGGTCTGAGTTTGACCCAAGACCGTACCCTATCCAAAACAGCTCTTCATGGCAATACGGGTTAAGTTATTGAAATTAAACGTCTTTGAGAATTTCGACACACCCCTTGACCCTTTGGCGCGCGCGACATAGGTTCCGCGCAATTTGCCCAATACCGGAGTCGCTCGTCATGTCTGCTGCCCAGGCCAAGCCTACCGCATGCCTCGCCCTTGCTGATGGAACCGTTTTCTACGGTCATGGCTTTGGAGCCACCGGCCAGAGCGTGGCTGAGCTCTGTTTCAACACCGCTATGTCCGGTTATCAAGAGATCATGACCGATCCGTCTTATGCCGGTCAGATCGTCACCTTCACCTTCCCCCACATCGGCAACACCGGCGTCACCCCCGAGGATGACGAGACCGCAGATCCTGTTGCGGCCGGGATGGTTGTAAAGTGGATGCCGACCCAGTCGTCGAACTGGCGTGCTGAGCAAGAGCTTTCAGAGTGGCTGGCTGCGCGCGGCCGGATTGCAATCGGTGGGATCGACACGCGTCGCCTGACCCGTGCCATTCGCCAACAGGGTGCGCCTCATGTTGCACTGTCTCATGATCCTGAAGGCAACTTTGACATTGAAGCTCTGGTTGCGGCAGCACGGGATTTTGCCGGTCTCGAACGTCTGGATCTCGCGAAAGATGTGACCTGCGCGCAGGGCTACCGCTGGAACGAACAACGCTGGGCCTGGGGGGAAGGTTTCCCCAAACAGGACAACCCCAAGCACAAGGTTGTGGCCATTGATTATGGCGCCAAGCGCAATATTCTACGCTGCCTCGCCTCCGCGGGGTGCGACGTTCAGGTGCTTCCGGCAACAGCGACCTATGACGATGTCATGGCACACAACCCAGATGGCGTTTTCCTGTCCAATGGTCCCGGCGATCCCGCTGCGACCGGTGAATATGCCGTGCCAATGATCAAGGACATCCTCGACAAAACTGACCTGCCGATCTTTGGCATTTGTCTGGGTCACCAGATGTTGGCCTTGGCCCTTGGCGCCAAAACCATCAAGATGAACCACGGGCACCACGGGGCAAACCACCCGGTAAAAGAACATGCCACCGGCAAGGTTGAAATCACCTCGATGAACCACGGGTTCGCTGTGGACAGCCAGACCCTGCCTGAGGGTGTGGTCGAAAGCCATGTCTCTCTGTTTGATGGCTCAAACTGTGGCATCCGTATCACCGACCGTCCGGTGTTCTCGGTTCAGCACCACCCAGAAGCCAGCCCCGGCCCGCAAGACAGCTTCTATCTGTTTGAGCGCTTTGCGGAAACCATGGCAAAAGCGTGAAAGATTTAGTGTTAACTTCTCGTTAACCATTTGAAGACCTAGTAAACCCATCCACACGGATGGGTTTTTTAGTATGAGTTCTCAGGGTTCCTCTGCCAGCGCCGCAACGGCGCAGGCGGCCGTACGGTTTCGCGATCAGCCGCTTAGTCATATTGTCGAACAGACCAAAACCATGCCAGCCGCCGAGGTCGTTCAGGCTATGGGTGATGCTGTGCGGCTCAAACAACCTCTTGAACAGATCCTCACCGCCGAAGATCTTGCCAATCCCGAAGAGGTCATCAAAGCGCAGGCTTTACGCCATGGTGCCTTGATCATGCGCCGGTCGGAAACACCGCCCGATCCCCGACTGGCTCAACTGATCCCTGCGGATTTCTGCCTGACACACGGCATCTATCCCTGGACCCGACTGGGCGGGACGCTGGCGCTCGCGACAAGCCGCCCCGATGACTTTGCGGCGCTGCTTGAACATCTTCCGGGCGGGCTTGGCCCGGTCATGATGGTACTTGCAACTGAAAAGGACATTCACACCGCAATAGGCAATCGGCAGGGCGCACAATTGGCTCAGGAAGCCGAAACACAGGTGCCCGAAGAGGCAAGCTGCCGCGATATCGCTGCGGGATCACCTCGAGCGCGATGGATCGGATTTGCCGCTGGTCTGGCCTGTTTGTTCCTTCTTATTCTGTGGCCCAATCTTTTGTTTGCAACGGTGCTCGGTGCCGCTGTTGTGTCTTTGGTTTGCGCGCAGGCGCTCAAGGTCGCAGCCCTGATGGCCCGCCCCTCGACACCGCCCATCGAGCCCCCCTCCCTGCCAGACACGCCCCCGTCAGTCTCACTTTTGGTGCCCTTGCTGCGTGAGACTGAGCTCGCTGAGACCCTTGTCGCGCGGCTGAGCCGCCTGACCTACCCCAAACCCCTGCTGGACGTGGTTCTGGTTCTGGAACAGAGCGATCACCAGACCCGGAAAACCCTTGCCAACACCAACCTGCCCCCCTGGATGAGAACCTTGGCCGTGCCCCCCGGTACGCTGACCACCAAACCCCGCGCGCTCAACTATGCCCTGCGCTTTACGCGCGGCGAGATTGTTGGGATCTATGACGCCGAAGACGCACCCGCCCCGGATCAGATCGATCGTATCGCAGCCGCCTTTGACGCGGCGGACGACGATGTGGGATGTTTGCAGGGGGTCTTGGATTTTTACAATCCCAAAGCCAATTGGCTGGCCCGGTGTTTTACTATTGAATACGCAAGTTGGTTTCGTGTCATGTTGCCCGGTCTGGCCCGGTTGGGACTGGCGATCCCCCTGGGCGGAACAACAGTGTTTTTTCGGCGTGCCGTCTTGGACGACGTCAAAGGTTGGGATGCGCATAATGTGACCGAAGACGCTGATCTTGGGATCCGGCTCGCCCGGCATGGCTACCGCACCGAGATCGTGCCAACGGTCACTTTTGAAGAAGCCAACAACCGTCTTTGGCCCTGGGTGCGACAGCGCTCGCGCTGGTTAAAAGGTTATGCGATGACATGGTGGGTGCACAGCCGACGCCCGCGCCAAACGCTAGGTGACCTCGGCCACTGGCAGTTTTTCGGCATGCAGGTGTTGTTTTTGACCGCCTTGGCCCAGGCCCTATTGGCCCCGGTGCTCTGGGTCTTCTGGCTGATATTGCTTGGCATGCCCTCTCCCATGCCTCCTATATTGACCAGTTACCTATTGCCCCTGTTTCTCTTCGCCGAAGCCATCACGCTGATCGTCGGGTTCACCGCTCTGTCGCGGAGCCCCCATCACGGCCTGATGGTCTGGGTGCCGAGTTTGATGCTCTATTTCCCACTCGCCACCATCGCGATGTACAAAGCGGTTGCCGAGCTGTTCACCAGACCCTTCTATTGGGACAAAACCCAGCACGGACGTTCCGCGCCCGAAAGGTGATCGCAAACCATGCTGCGGCCCGAGCAATCATTCAATCTGCTGCGCCGCATCCAGTTTGAGGCGCGTGACGAAGGCCACTGAAATATGGTCGCGCAGCGCTTGATAGGCCGCATCTTCGTCACGGCGCGCGATCGCATCAACAATCGCCTGATGCTCACCTAAGGCCACCTCGCCGCGTCCTTCCGCGGCAAGCGACGTATCCGCCATCAGCGCCATCGAACGATGCACAAGATCCAGCTGCTGAACCAGAAATCGGTTGTGCGAGGCCATATGAATCATCTTGTGAAACCGACGGTTGGCGCGCGACAGGGCTTTGGGGTCATCGACCAGCACCCGGTCGTCCTCCACCATCTCTTGTAGCACCTGCACCTCCTCCGAGGTCGCATGACGCGCGGCCAAGCGCGCAGCAAGCCCTTCCAGTTCACACCGCACTGCATAAAGCTCGGACATCTGGTTGTGATCAAGCGAGGCCACGATCAGGGACCGCCCATCCCGTGTCAAAAGCGACTGGGTTTCCAGCCGCTGCAAGGCTTCGCGGATGGGTGTCCGGGATACACCAAATCTTTCGGCCAGCTCACTTTCCACCAGACGATCACCGGGCCGATAGACCCCGCCGTCAATAGCTTCAAGGATAAGAGTATAGGCGTCCTTGCCG
Source organism: Pelagimonas sp. (assembly GCA_049116335.1). Classification (GTDB taxonomy): domain Bacteria; phylum Pseudomonadota; class Alphaproteobacteria; order Rhodobacterales; family Rhodobacteraceae; genus CANMIH01. Next base: position 137,489 of record JAGDYZ010000012.1, read on the forward strand.
GGCGTCTTGTTCTGGCTCATATATATCTCCTAACGCGCGACACACGATAGACACGGGCCACGGCGGGATTCAAGCGCTTGGCGCCTCTATCCCCTAAGACAAAACGAGATCCCATGCCCAAACGCCATTTTTCTCACATTCGGACCTGGGTTTTTGACCTCGACCAGACACTTTATCCTCCGCACGAACGGTTGTTTCCTCAAATCGAAGAAAAGATGACCGCCTATGTCATGCGCGAGCTTGGTGTCAGCCGGGACAGAGCCGACGCGCTGCGTACAACCTACTGGCGCGATCACGGAACCACACTTGCCGGTCTGATGCGGCACCACAACATTGATCCAGAAGGGTATATGGAAGAGGTGCACGACATCTCGTTTGATGTGCTCTCGCCTGCGCCCGATCTGGCCGAATTGATCGCACAGCTGCCGGGGCGGCGTATTGTCTACACCAATGGCAGTGCGCCCTACGCGGCCAATGTTCTGAAGGCGCGTGGCCTGGAAAACCTGTTTGAGGCGATTTATGGCGTGGAACATGCGGATTATCATCCCAAACCTGATCATGCGGCGTTCGAAAAAGTGTTTGCGAAAGATGGTCTTGATCCAACTCAGGCCGCGATGTTCGAGGATGATCCACGCAATCTTGCGGTGCCGCATGCCTTGGGGATGCGCACCGTGCATGTCGCGCCCGAACCGGAACCTGCCGCCCATATTCATCACCACACAGATGATCTCACCGCGTTTCTGGCGCAACTGACGTAAAACAGACATGCGAGATGCGACAATTCTCCGCCTGTCACATCTCGCGCGGGCACCTATGTTTTCTGCACTGCAGAAACAGGAGTGCCCCATGACCAACGCCGAACAAACCACGTCTTCCAAATCAGGCCTCTCCAGCACAGCGGTTTTCTATCTAATAGCCCTGGTCATCGTCGCGCTTTTTGCCGTCAACACATTGCTCTTTGGTCTGCCAGGCCTGGCCATGACCGCTCTTGCCGCGGTTCCAGTCATCTACGGCATCTTGATGTTGATCACGGTCGGCAAGTAGCCGCCAAGTGGCCGCATGGCATCTGGTCCCGGTTCGCCCTACATAGGGTGAAAGGAGATCGGCCATGGACTATGATATCGTGATTTCGGGCGGTGGCATCGCCGGGTTAACCGCCGCTGCCACCTTTGGCCAAGCCGGGTTTTCGGTGCTCTGCGTTGATCCGACACCGCCCATCACCGAGCGTGATATCGCGGGCGCAGATCTGCGCACCACGGCTTTTCTGCAACCGGCTCAACAGTTTCTCTCTGACGCAGGCCTGTGGACGGCCCTTGCCGACCATGCCATGCCGCTCGAGATCATGCGGATTGTCGATGCAGGTGGACCAACGCCGGAACCGCGGGTGACCAAAGACTTCAACGCCGCAGATATCTCGGATCTGCCGTTTGGCTGGAACCTGCCCAACTGGCTTTTGCGCCGGGAAATGGCCACTCATCTCGCCAAAATGCCCAAGGTCGACTTCCGTCCCGGCACCGGCACCACGACGCTGTTCACTCGCGAAGCAGAAGCCCGTGTTGGTCTCACAGATGGCAGCCGGGTGCGCTGCCGCCTTGTGATCGCAGCCGATGGGCGCAACTCGCCCATGCGGCAGGCGGCCGGAATTGATGTGAAGACAACACGCTTTGGTCAAAAGGCTCTGGCTTTTGCGGTCACCCACCCGATCCCACACTGCAATGTCTCCACCGAAATCCACCGCACCGGAGGGCCTTTCACACTTGTGCCTCTGCCGGACCACAACGGCCTCCCTTCTTCCGCGATTGTCTGGATGGAAGAAGGCCCCAATGCACAAGATCTCTACGCCCTCGATGACGCGGCTTTTGAAACGGCCATGTCGGACCGGTCCTGCCACCTCTTTGGTCCGCTCAAACTCGCATCGCGTCGCACAATCTGGCCGATCATCGCACAAGAGGCCACCCACCTGACCGGACAGCGTCTGGCCCTTGTGGCCGAAGCCGCCCACGTGGTGCCTCCCATTGGTGCACAGGGCCTGAACATGAGTCTGCGCGACCTCTCTACGCTGCTGGATCTGGCCAAAGCGCAACCGGATCACCTCGGAGATGCCAAAATGCTTGACGCCTATCACCGTGCCCGCATGCCCGACATCCGCGCCCGTGTCGCCGGGATCACGGCGCTGAACAAAACCTCAATGCTGTCAAATCCCCTGCTCCGCGACACCCGCGCCGCAGCGCTCGATGCCCTCTATAGCATCAAACCCGTCCGCGAGACGCTGATGCAACTGGGTCTTGGCGCAAAATAGCGCGGCGTTTGGCCAAAACGCACCGGGGTTTGGGGCATCGCCCCAAGGCCTGCGTGGCCTGAACGCAAAACATCCGGAGGCGCCTTGAGGCGCCCCCGTTTGAAAGCTTCAGAGAACCTCGTCGAGCACCGCCTGCAAACGCGCAACGGTTGCATCCACATCATACAGCTTATCCAACCCAAACAGGCCCAGACGGAAGGTCGAAAAGCCCTCAGGCTCATCACATTGCAGCGGCACGCCTGCGGCGATCTGCATGCCTTTGGCGGCAAAGGCCCGGCCTGACTGAATTTCCGCGTCGCTGGTATAGCTCACCACAACTCCCGGCGCGCCAAACCCTTCGGCTGCAACAGATTTCACACCCTTGCCTGCCAAAAGCACCCGCACCTTGTTGCCAAGATCAAACTGCGCCTCGCGCAGCTTATCAAACCCATAGTCTTTGGTTTCCAGCATAGTGTCGCGGAACATCACCAGACCTTCGGTGGGCATTGTCGCATGATAAGCATGGCCGCCGTTTTCATAGGCGGCCATGATCTGCTGCCATTTCTTCAGATCTACCGCAAAGCTATCAGACGTGGTCTCTGCAAGGCGGGCCATGCCGCGTTCGGACAACATCACCAACCCGGCGCAAGGCGTCGAGGACCAGCCCTTTTGTGGCGCCGAGATCAACACATCCACGCCAGTGGCTTTCATATCAACCCAGGCGCACCCCGAGGCGATGCAATCCAACACCATGAGCGCACCAACCTCATGTGCGGCCACCGCCATTCGCGTGATGTAGTCATCGGGCAGGATCACCCCAGCGGACGTTTCAACATGCGGCGCAAAAACCACCTGAGGTTTGGTCTCGGCAATCTTGGCCTCAACCTCTTCAATGGGGGCCGGTGCAAAGGCGCTGTCCGCCGCATTGCCCGCGCGACGCGCCTTCATGACGGTGGTCTCGCCTGCAAAACCACCTGCCTCAAAAATTTGGCTCCAACGATAGGAGAACCAGCCATTGCGCACCACAAGCACATCTGCGCCCCGGCCAAACTGACGGGCGACAGCCTCCATACCAAAGGTACCGCCCCCCGGAATCACGGCCACGCCATCGGCGTTATAGACCTCTCGCAACATCCCAGAGATATCGCGCATAACCTGCTGAAACTTAGCTGACATGTGATTCAGCGAGCGGTCCGTAAACACGACCGAAAATTCATCCATCCCGGTTGGGTCGACAGTGTCCAATAGGGCCATCTGAGCCTCCTTGTTATCCCGCGGGCCGTTGATCGCCCTCAGGGTCAACTTACGTGATGACAGAGGCGCTGGTGTCGCTCAAGCGACATAGAGAGGAAGGTTTTTCATCAAAATCCGAAGAAAGTCGAATATTTCCACCAAAAGATTTCAGATCGGACCGGGGCGCCGCTCTTCGGAAAGCAGCACATTTGCATCCAGATTGCCGACCCCCGGCAATGTCATGATTCGCCGCCGCAGCACCCGTTCGAAATCGGAAATATCCCGCGCCACCACCCGCAAACGGTAATCATAGGCGCCCAGAACATGTTCGATGGTCTGCACCTCGGGGATCCCCTGAACCGCGCGTTCAAAATCTTCCAAACTGACCCGGCCTTTGGTGGCCAGCTTGACGCCGAGAAACACTGTCACACCAAAGCCAAGCGCAGCCGCGTCCACATCAAGCCGCGCCCCACGAAATACCCCCGCCGCGCGCAACCTTTTGATCCGACGCCAACATGCGGGTTGAGATAACCCTAGTTCACGCCCCAGTGCACCGGCATTGGCTGTCATGTCTTCTGCGAGGGCGCGCACGAGCGCCTGGTCAATCTCATCCAACTGAATCATAGCGGCAGCGCCTCTTTGCCCTTCAACCGCGCCACATGCATCAAGGCCTCGATGTCATTGATATGGGGCAAGGTTAACAAACGGTCACGGTAAAGCTGCTGATAATGCCCCATATCCCGCGCGATCACGGACAACCGCACATCCACCTGCCCAAGAAAGGTTTGAATTTCCAAAACCTCTGGCACATCCCGCGCAGCGGCGATGAATTCATCAAAGGCGCGCGGTTGGGTCTTGTCCAAAGTGACACGCAGGCTCACTTCAACTTCATATCCAAGACTGGGCCAGTGGATCACCCCATGCACGCCGTGTAGAATTCCCTCGTCGCGCAACCGCTCTAGCCGACGGGTGAGCGTCGACGCCGTCACGCCCGCACGTTCAGCCAAATCACCGGCCTTCATTTCCGGATCGGATTGATAATAGCGAAGTATGCGCCGATCCGTATCATCAAGCATGAATTTCCCAGCCAGTCGAATTTGGAGAATGATTTCTCCGCAGTTTCTCACATTATCATCAAAAACGCAAACACTCTTACACTCAAACCTCTATTCTGCATCCAACGAAAACATGACTAGAGGAATGCGGATATGCGCGTTTACTATGACAACGATTGCGATGTGAACCTGATCAAAGATGCCAAGGTTGCTATCCTTGGTTACGGCAGCCAGGGCCACGCCCATGCGCTGAACCTGCGCGACTCAGGCGCGAAAAACGTCGTCGTTGCTCTGCGTGAAGGCTCGGCCTCGACCGCAAAAGCCGAAGGCGAAGGCCTGAAGGTTATGGGTATCGCCGAAGCAGCAGCCTGGTGTGACGTGATCATGTTCACCATGCCCGACGAACTGCAGGCTGAAACCTACAAGAAATACGTTCACGACAACATCAAGCCTGGCGCAGCTATCGCGTTTGCCCACGGCCTGAACGTACACTTCGGCCTGATCGAGCCGAAAGAAGGCGTTGACGTGATCATGATGGCCCCCAAAGGCCCCGGCCACACCGTGCGTGGCGAATACACCAAAGGCGGCGGCGTGCCTTGTCTTGTCGCGGTAGACACCGACGCCAGCGGCAACGCGCTGGAAATCGGCAAATCCTACTGCTCGGCCATCGGTGGCGGTCGCTCGGGCATCATCGAAACCAACTTCCGCGAAGAGTGTGAAACCGACCTGTTCGGCGAACAGGCTGTTCTCTGCGGTGGTCTGGTTGAGCTGATCCGCTGCGGCTTTGAGACCCTGGTTGAAGCTGGCTACGCACCGGAAATGGCCTACTTCGAATGTCTGCACGAAGTGAAGCTGATCGTGGACCTGATCTACGAAGGCGGCATCGCCAACATGGACTACTCGATCTCGAACACTGCTGAGTACGGCCAGTACGTCACCGGCCCGCGCATCCTGAACTACGACGAAACCAAAGCCCGCATGAAAGATGTTCTGACCGACATCCAGCAGGGCAAGTTCGTGCGCGACTTCATGCTCGAAAACGCTGTAGGCCAGCCGACCATCAAAGCGTCGCGTCGCGCCAACGACGAGCACATGATCGAAGAAACTGGTGCAAAACTGCGCGCCATGATGCCTTGGATCTCGGCCGGCAAAATGGTCGACAAAGCGAAGAACTAATTGGTCGTCATCTTAGGATGATAGCGGGGCCCTGCCCCGCGGCCTGACTGTTCAGAGGCGCGTCGATCATCGGCGCGCCTTTTTGTTTTCTACTGGCACTGCGGAGCCTCAAATGCCCCAATCCCCCGGCCTCACCAACTGGATCAAACTGATCACCCTCGGCATCATCTGGGGCGCCTCGTTTATGGCGGTGTCAGTCGCATTGGAGGGCATGGGCCCGATGACCATTGCCGCGACCCGCATTCTTATCGGTGCGATAAGCGTTCTTGCCCTGCTCCGCGCGATGGGCATTACCCTGCCCGATCCACGCCAGTCTGATGGGCGGATCATCTGGATCGCGGCCTTTGGTATGGGACTGTTTTCCAACGCCCTGCCCTTCACTCTGCTCAGCTGGGGGCAGACCTTTGTTGCCTCCGGGTTTGCCGGTGTCTGCATGGCGATTGTGCCGCTGTTTGTGCTGCCTCTCTCTCATGTCTTTGTCCCCGAAGAGCGCATGACCCTGCGCCGCACCCTTGGGTTCTCAGTGGGCTTTGTGGGGGTTCTGGTGTTGATTGGGCTGGATGCCTTCACCTCAGCTGGAACAGATTTTGAATCTCTGGCCCGGATCGCCTGCCTGGGCGCATCGCTTTGTTATGCAATTGGCGCCATCATCACCCGCCTGTGCCCAAAGGTGAATATGCTGTCGCTCTCGGCTGCTGCGCTGATCTGCGGAGCGGCCATGATCGTGCCTGTGGCCCTGTGGCAAGAGGGCTTGCCCGCGCTGCCCGCCACCACACCCCTGATCGCCATTCTCTACCTTGGGATTTTCCCCACGGCCGTGGCCCAAGTTATGCTGGTTCAGGTGGCCCGGTCTGCGGGTCCGTCGTTCCTGTCCATGGTGAACTATCAGGTTCCCGTCTGGTCCGTGATCTTCGGTGTCGCGCTGCTGTCAGAAGCTGTGCCGCCCCAACTCTTCACCGCACTCGCCCTCATCCTTGGTGGGCTGCTCTTGTCGCGGCAACCACGACGCGCGATGGCGTAACGTCACCCGCGAAGGGATCGCTCCAAAAGAAAAAGGGTGGGGAGGTCCCCACCCTTTTGTTTTTTAAACCAATTGACGCCCGAACCGGCGCAAGGCTTACCCTTCGACCTTTGTCAGATCAGCGACCTGCGAACAGATCTGGCGGATACGGGACAGCAGGTTCAGACGATTGCGACGCACCACCTGATTGTCCGAGTTCACCTGAACCGCTTCAAAGAAGGCATCGATTGGCGCGCGCAAGGACGCCATAGCCTCCATAGCGGCGGCATAGTCTTCTGAACTCATCGCCGGTGCAATCACCGCCTCAGCCGTATCCAACGCGGCGAAAAGCGCCTTCTCGCTGTCGTCTTCGGCAAACTTCACGTCTGCGCCATAGCTGTACTCAACACCGTCTTTTTCCTCGGCCTGAGACAGAATGTTATTGGCGCGCTTAAAGCCCTGCACAAGGTTCCGACCATCTTCGGTTGCCAACACGGTGTTGAGCGCACGGGCACGCGACACCAGACGCAGCAGATCGTCATTGCCTTCCATCGCGATACAGGCGTCGATCACATCGTGACGCACGCCCTCATCTTTGAGGAAGACCTTGAGACGATCGTGGAAGAACGAGAGCAAGTCCAACGGCACAGTTGCGATGATTTTCTTCGCATGCTGGACCTGATGCTCCAACTGCTTGGCTTCATCACCTGACGCACCTTTGGCTGCGGCTTCCCACTCTTCGACTTTCAGAAGTGTGCTCAGAGCGCTTTCTACGGCCTGCTTCAGGCTCAGACGCACCTTGTTTTCAACGATCAGCCGGATCACGCCCAGTGCGGCGCGGCGCAGGGCATAGGGATCTTTCGAACCGGTTGGCTTTTCGTCGATTGCCCAGAACCCGGTCAGGGTATCAAGCTTGTCGGCCAGCGCAACGGTGGCAGACACGGCTTCGGTCGGCACATCGTCGGACGGGCCCAACGGCGAGTAATGCGCTTCGCAGGCATTGGCCACTTCGGTCGGCAGACCTGCGGCCTCGGCATAGTAACGGCCCATCAGACCCTGGAGCTCGGGGAACTCATAGACCATTTCCGACGACAGATCGGCCTTGGCCACCTGCGCGGCCTGCTCGGCTAGCGCCGCATCTGCGCCCACGGTCGGAGCCAGCTCTTTGGCCAGCGTCGCAATACGCGCGATGCGCTCAGACTGGCTGCCCAGCTCACGGTGGAAGGTCACGTTCGACAGACGTGCGGTCCAGGCGGTGAGACCTTCGGATTTCGCGACACGCAGATCGTTCTCCCAGAAGAACTTGGCATCCGCCAGACGCGCCGCCAGAACCTTTTGGTTGCCCGCAAGGATGGTCGCGCCGTTGTCTTTGGTTTCCATGTTCGACACGGTGATGAATTTTTCGATCCGTCCGGTTTTCGGATTGCGCACCGAGAAAAACTTTTGGTGTTCTTTCATCGAAGTCTGCAGCACCTCAGGTGGCAGGCCAAGGAAATCATCGGCAATGTCGCCCATCAGAACAACCGGCCATTCCGCCAACCCGGCGACTTCGCGCAGAAGACCTTTGTCCTCAACCACTTCCAACCCTTGAGCAAAGGCCATGTTGGTGGCGTCGTTCCAGATGATCTCAGCGCGCTCTTCCGCATTCAGGATCACATGGGCCTTTTTCAGCTTGGCCTCATAGTCCTCAAACGAGCTCACCTCAAACGGCGCACCACCCATAAAGCGGTGCCCTTCGGTGGTCTGGCCTGAAGTGATGCCATCAATGTCGACCGGCACAATCTCAGTGCCATTTTCATCGGATAGGAGACAGGTGATGCGGTGCAGCGGGCGCACCCAACGCAGCGTGCCTGTGCCCCAGCGCATGGATTTCGGCCAGGGGAAGTTGCGGATGGTTTTTTCCAGTACTTCCGCCGTGATCGTTGTGGCCGGACGGCCTTCGGTCACAACGGTGGCGTAATAAAAGCTACCCTTTTTCTCTTCCCGTTCTTCCAGCTGGTCGCGTGTCACACCTGCACCGCGCATGAAGCCTTCAAGCGCTTTTTCAGGTGCCCCAACCTTGGGGCCGCGACGCTCTTCACGCAGGGTGGGAGAGTTCGCCGACAGGCCTTCCAGAGCAAGGGTCAGACGACGGGGCGTCGACAGAGCCTTGGCCCCAGCATAGGTCAAACCCGCCTCAACCAAACCATCGGTCACCAGTTTCTTGAGATCCTCAGCGGCACGGGTCTGCATGCGCGCAGGGATTTCCTCGGAAAACAGTTCGATCAAAAGATCAGCCATGGGTCAGTTCCCTTCTCGTTCCGGGCAGTCGTCGCCCAGAGGCGTGCCGTCATAGGCCTTATCGCCACATTCATTGATTTCGTGCCAGACATAGCCGCGCCCGTCGTCGGTGATCGCGACCACGCGGTCGATGCCATATTCAAAATTGCGCTGACTGGTGAAAACAAAAGCCCGACCTGCGTCGATCTCGTCGCCAATCGCCTCGGCATCAAAACAGTCAAACCACCCCGGAGCTACACGCGGTGAGGCGTTTTCATAAAGCTCGTAGGTTTCGGTGAGCATCGGGATCGACATCGTGGTGGTAAAGCAGGCCCGGTAGCGGATGGGCGAGCTTTCGGCGTCGATGGCTTTGAAGCTGTCGTACAGGATGGTTTCGGGTTCGCCCGTTGCCATAACAACTAGTTGAACATCTTCCACGCCCTTCGCCTTCACCTCTTCATAGAAGTGATACACCTGCGCGTAATAGACAACCGCACCAAACACCAACGCAACCACAACAATTAGCCCCGCAATAATCTTGCCTGCCATATCATTCACTCCATACGACCCTTAGGCCGCATGACCCCCGGCATCTGTCTGGACAAAGGCATCTGCGCACATTTTCGCCAAAGCACGCACTCGGCCAATATAGGCCTGACGTTCAGTGACCGAGATCACTCCACGTGCGTCCAGCAGGTTGAACATATGGCTGGCCTTGATGCATTGGTCATAGGCCGGGTGGGCCATGACAATGCGTTTGCCGGTTTTGGGGTCCAGATGCTCTTTGCTCAGGATCGAGGCGCATTCCGCCTCGGCTTCCTCAAAATGGCGCAGCAACACATCTGTGTCAGCCACATCAAAGTTGAACCGCGAATATTCTTCTTCGGTCTGCTTGAACACATCACCATAGGTCAGCGGGCTGGGCGATTGCGGATCGTTGAAGGGCATATCCATCACGTGATCGACACCCAGCACATACATCGCCAATCGTTCCAAACCATAGGTCAGCTCGCCCGAGACCGGGGTACAGTCATGGCCACCAACCTGCTGGAAATAGGTGAACTGCGACACTTCCATGCCGTCACACCAGACTTCCCAACCCAGACCCCAGGCACCAAGCGTCGGGCTTTCCCAGTCATCTTCGACAAAGCGCACATCGTGCAGCTCCATGTCGATACCGATGGCCTGAAGCGAACCCAGATAGAGCGCCTGCAGATCCGGGGGGCTTGGTTTGATGATCACCTGATACTGGTAATAATGCTGCAACCGGTTCGGGTTTTCCCCGTAGCGTCCATCGGTGGGACGGCGCGAGGGCTGTACATAGGCCGCCGCCCAGGATTTTGAGCCCAGCGCCCGCAGGGTTGTTGCTGGGTGAAATGTACCGGCGCCCACTTCCATGTCGTAAGGCTGAAGGATCGCACAACCTTTCGACGCCCAGTAGGTCTGGAGTCGCAGGATGATTTCCTGGAAACTGCGCGGTTTGGGCAGAGTATCGGCCATAATGGGGCTCCTGGGATCAGATTGTGGTCTGATTAGGCGGGCTGGCGCGCGGGGTCAATGAGAGTGGCATAAATTTGAGGTGCAACTCAGGCCCTGTCTGATATTAGTCATTCAAAGTGACAGGATAAGATTAAGGACCAGTGGTCCAAAAGGGTGGCATGATTAAACGAACTTTTGCTTCATTGGCTGTTGCCGCGCTGATCGCCAGCAGCGCCGCAGCCCAACAAGAAACTGTATTTATTCAGATCGAAGCGCGCACCTCACTGGTGTCCGCGCAGGCCAGCGTACAGCAATATGCCGGTCGCCTACAGGATGTGAACGGTTTCTCGCTTGGGGGAGGATGGTACGGCGTTGCGCTTGGGCCCTACTCCCGTGCGGATGCAGATCGGGTGATTGCAACACTCAAAGCCCAGCGCTCCATCCCGCAGGATGCCTATGTGGCTGAGGCCTCAAGTTATGCCCGCCAATTCTGGCCCATTGGATCGCAGGTTCTGGATCAGGCCGCTGTGGCGCCTGCCGTGACCCCGACACAGGCCCAAGCGCAAACGGCACCGGCCCAGCCTGCGCCGACGCAAGATGTCGTTGTCGCAGAACCCGCGCCCGAAGTTGTAGAAGAAACTCCACGTCAGGCCCGCGCTAGCGAAGGTAAGCTGAGCCGGGATCAGCGCAAAGAACTACAAGTCGCGCTAAAATGGGCCGGTGTTTACACATCCGGGATTGATGGCGCCTTTGGTCGCGGCACCCGACGTGCCATGCGCAGCTGGCAGGAAGAAAACGGGTTTGAGCCAACAGGCGTCCTGACCACGCGTCAGCGCGCAGCTCTTATGGGGCAATACAATGCCATTCTTGATGGTATGAACATGAACGCACATCTCGATACCCAGGCCGGTGTTGCGATGGATCTACCTCTTGGGGCCGTAGCCTTTGACCGCTATGAGGCCCCCTTTGCCCTGTTCTCGCCCACCGGCACCGTTCCAGACGCTCGGGTGCTGCTGATCAGCCAGCCCGGTGACGCCAAAAAGATGGCCGGACTTTACGAGATCATGCAAACGCTTGAGATCGTGCCTTTTGAAGGCAAACGTGAGCGCAGCGCCAATGGCTTTCTTCTCACCGGCACCAATGATCGCATTGTCAGCCATACCGAGGTGAGCCTGCGCGGGGGCGAGATCAAGGGCTTCACTCTGGTTTGGCCTGCAGGTGACGAAGAACGCCGAGCCCGGGTTCTGGACCTGATGCAAAAGAGCTTTGCCCGCAGCGAAGGTGTGTTGCCTGCCACCGCAGCCACGGATTCGGGGCAATCGGTTGATCTGGTTTCCGGCTTGAAGGTGCGCCGTCCGCGTACCAATGGTTCGGGGTTCTTTGTGGATGGCCGCGGCACCGTAATCACCAGTGCCGAAACCGTCGCCTCCTGTGAGCGGATCACGCTAAATGGGGTTTACGAAGCCAAAGCCTCAGCAGCCGATCCTTCGCTGGGTGTGGCCATTCTGACGCCTACGGACACGCTTGCACCGCTCAGCTCAGCCATTTTTGCCGCCAATGCGCCGCGCCTGCAGGCCGAGATTGCAGTCGCGGGCTATTCCTTCGGCGGACGTCTCAGCGCCCCGACCCTGACCTTTGGCAATTTCGAAGATGCTCAGGGATTGAATGGAGAAGCCGAGATCGAACGGCTCGCGCTCGCGGCCCTGCCGGGTGACGCCGGTGGTCCTGTGTTTGACGCAGGCGGCATGGTCATGGGTGTTCTGCTCCCCAAATCAACCGACGGAGCGCGCCGCCTGCCCGACAGCGTCAGCTTTGCTGCGGATGCAGCGCAGGTGCTGGATTTCGCCCGGGCCAGCGGCGTTCGCGTTTCGGCACAAAGTGGCACAGGCACCCTGGCGCCTGAAGATCTGACCACAATTGCCGCAGATGTCACCGTATTGGTGAGCTGCTGGTAATCGGGGGCACGGCCCCCGCATCTGGCGCCCCACAGGGTGTTTTTCAGCCAGATAGAATGCAAGAAGTTGCATCTGAACCAAGAAGGCGGGGCAATTTGCCTCGCCTTTGCTTTTGCGTAACAGCAATCGGATATGCTGACTGGACAGTTTGGGTTTGGGGGGTATTGTTCAGGGACACGAAAGGTGCCGCAGTGCAGAAACCCGATAGCCAAAACCCGAATGTGACCCAAATCACACCGACCTCGCCCATGGCGCCCTCCACGCACGGGGGGCGGGCCAAATGCCTGCAGCGTCTGGTGCGACTAGATCTGCCTGTGCCGCGCACGGTGGCTTTGTCGTTTGATGCGGTCCATGGCATTGCCTCGGGCGATCTGCCGGATATGGAGGCGCTGGTTGGGGCCTTCGCCACGGGGGCGCTGCTTTGTGTGCGGCCCTCGTCGGAAGATCCTGATTGGGGTGGCCCCGGCGCGATCCTGAATATCGGTATGAACGACGCCCGTTTTGTCGAGCTCTCTGATCGCATCGGCGCAGATGCGGCCGCAGCACTTTATATCCGGTTTGTGCAATCCTATGCCATTCACGTGGCCCGGCTTGATCCGGATATGTTTGACGATATTGAAGAAATCGGAACTGCCGGTCTCTCAGAAGCCCTTCGCGCCTATGAAGAAGAGGCGGAAGAAAAATTCCCGCAGGAGCCCGCCGTTCAGTTGCGCGAAGTTCTGCGCTCTATGGCCCGCGCCTGGGAAGGCACCACCGCCCGCCTTTTGCGACAGGCCAAAGGCGCGCCACTGGATGCGGGGCTTGGCCTGGTTGTACAAGAGATGGCGCTGGGATTGGGTCAGGGCGAATGCGGATCGGGTGTGCTGCAGCTGGTCAATTCTGACACGGGCGCCGCGCAGGTCACCGGACGCTATCTGAGCCAAAGTCAGGGCCGCGAAGCGCTCGAAGGCGCAGCAAGCCTGTATCTGGTGAAGGATCCACGCGGCCCCTCTCTTGAAGAAGCTGAACCAGAAATCTTTGCGACCCTGCGCAAACATGCCGAGCTGATGCGGCACCGGCTGCGCGAAGAGATGGAGATGGAATTCACCCTGGAAAACGGTGAAATCCACATTCTGGACGGGGTGCGCGTGGCCCGATCTTCGCGGGCGGCGCTACAGATTGCGGTGCGTCTGGCGGAAGATAAAATCATCTCGCAACAAGAAGCCGTGACGCGGATTGAACCCCGAGCCGTCTCTGAACTGCTGCACCGCCAGATCGCGCCAGAGGCACCACGCGATGTATTGGGGGTTGGGATCGCCGCCTCACCGGGGGCGGCCACCGGCAAAATTGTGTTCTCCGCCACGGAGGCGCAGGCCAGTTACGCCCGCAATGAGGCCTGCATTCTGGTGCGCCGGGAAACCTCGCCGGAAGACATTCGCGGCATGCATGCCGCGCGTGGTGTGCTAACCGAACGCGGCGGCATGACCAGCCATGCGGCCGTGATTGGGCGTGGGCTTGGCACGCCCTGCGTTGTTGGCGCAGCGCAGATGACGTTTAACCTCAAAAGCAAGAAGCTCACTGCCGAAGATGGCCGCGTTTTGCGCGAGGGGGACGTGATCACGCTAGACGGAACCAGCGGCGAGATCATTTTGGGTGCGCCGGAGACAGTCGAAGCGGCGTTGGATGACGCCTTTCAGACCCTCATGCGCTGGGCTGATGATGCACGTGACATCAAGATCCGGGCAAATGCCGACACCCCTGCGGACGCTGCAACCGCACGTAATTTCATGGCCGAAGGCATTGGGCTTGTCCGCACCGAGCACATGTTTTTTGAAGAAGAGCGCCTCACGCCGATGCGTGAGATGATCTTTGCCAATACCACAGAAGATCGCGAGGCCGCTTTGGCGGTGCTCCTGCCCATGCAGCGGGCCGATTTTACAGAGCTGTTCCGCATCATGGAGGGGTTGCCGGTTTGCATCCGCCTCTTTGATCCGCCCTTGCATGAGTTTCTTCCCAGCAACCGAAACGGGCTGCGTGAGCTGGCCGAAGCTCTGGATCTACCTATCTCGGATGTCACGCGCCGCGTGGAAGAGCTCAAGGAATACAATCCCATGCTGGGCCTGCGCGGCGTTCGGCTTGGGGTCACGCTTCCTGAAATCTATGACATGCAGGCACGGGCAATCTTTGAAGCCACCCTGGACGCCGATGATGAGGGTGAACCCGTGGTGCCTGAGATCATGTTGCCGCTGGTCTCTGCCAAACGCGAAGTGGAACTTGTGCGCGCCCGCATTGATGCCGTTGCTGCCTCGGTGCGCGCGGAACGCGGTGAGGATTTCACCTATAGGCTTGGTGTTATGGTGGAAACGCCCCGATCCTGCCTGCGGGCGGATGAGATTGCGAGCCACGCTCATTTTCTAAGCTTCGGAACCAACGATCTGACCCAGATGACCTATGGATTGTCGCGCGATGATGCTGGGCGGTTTATGTCTAACTATGTGCAACAAAAAGTCTTTGAAGAGGATCCCTTCCATGTTCTGGATGTGGAAGGTGTGGGTGAGCTGGTGGCCATTGGCGCAGAACGGGGTCGCATGGCCCGACCAGATCTGACCCTATCGATCTGTGGTGAACATGGCGGCAATCCGGAATCCATTGCCTTTTGCCGTGCGGTTGGTCTGGACTATGTGAGCTGCTCGCCCTTCCGCGTCCCCGTGGCCCGTCTGGCCGCGGCGCATCTTGCCATCAAAGATACCATCGGGGCCTGATCTCCTGACAATCTTTACTTACAACGCAGGCCTCACGCGGCCTGCGATGAAACATACTGACATTTTGCGTGTCTTTACCGACTTTGTAGAATTTTGTATGCAACTCCGGTTTTGCAGAGCTGCCCTCTGTCTGTACCGATAGCCAAGAAAGAGTTGCCCGATGTTTCGCGCCCTCCTGCTCGCCATCTCCACCCTTGTGGTGGGGTCTCCGTCGTTTTCCGAAGCCCCTCATGCAGGGGCTAAGCTCCTGTTTAAGCTGGAACAACAAGGATTGCGCAGCGCGGGATCAGCACGCATGCAGCAGCTGGTGACACCCATTCAGGCTTCGGCGGTTCAGGGCACCGGCGGCCTGAAATACGATTCGTCCTGGCTCCGGGCCCAGCCCGTTGCCGGGGGCGGAAGCGACTGGCAGTGTCTGGCAGAGGCGCTTTATTTTGAAGCACGCGGTGAAACCGTCAAAGGTCAGTTTGCGGTGGCTGAGGTCATTATGAACCGGGTCGACAGCAAACGGTTCCCAAATTCGGTCTGCGGTGTGATCAATCAGGGCACCGGTCGCAAATTTGCCTGCCAGTTCACCTACACCTGTGATGGCAAGCCAGAAAACATCGGCGACCAAGCAGCCTGGCAAAATGTGGGCAAAGTGGCTCGTGCCGTTCTGGACGGCGCCCCTCGGGCCCTGACCAAAGGTGCCACCTACTACCACGCCACATGGGTGCAACCCAAATGGTCGCGGAAATTCAAGCGGACAGCGCGGATTGGCGTGCATATGTTCTACCGCCCCTAAGCTGTCGCAGCAGGTAAATCCTATGCCGCAGCGGGCCTTTGCTTTGCAGCGAAGCGCGCCTATACGGACGACACCTCAATACACAGGGCACCGCTATGGCAGACACTGAGACCTCACTCGCCTTTGACCACCCTTCGGCCCGTGCCGAGGCCACCGAAGGCGGCACCACATGTGATCGGCTTTTGGTGCGGGACCACATGGTCGAGGTTGAAATCGGCGCCTTTCAGGGAGAGCGTAATCTCCTGCAAAGAGTCAAATTCGACGTTGTGGTTGAAGTGGCACCGTTCACGCATGACATCGATGACGATGTGGATCAGATCATGTCCTATGATCGTGTCACCGAAGCCATTGCCGCCGAACTCGATGCCGAACGCCTGAACCTGCTTGAAACATTGGCGCTGCGGATTGCAGACCGCATTCTGATCGAACCGCAGGCCCAGCGTGTGTTTGTGCGGATTGAGAAACTTGATCGCGGTCCCGGTGCACTTGGTGTCGAAATCGTCCGAACCAAAGCGGATCTGACTGAGACGCAGACCAACACCCGCCGCGCTCCGCGCATCGTACATCTTTCCAACGCAGCGGCCGAAGATCCTCGTCTTTCTGATTGGCTCGACACCCTGACTGCCCGCGAAGAGCCGGTGATCCTGACCTGTCAGGCCACCGCCCTGCCCCGACCACAGGTTACTTCCGCCGATCATCAGCGAAAGATCGATCTGCTGGCGATCGAACAGAACGCCTGGGTGCTGGCTGCGCGGGATTCAAGATTACATGTTGTTGCAACCCGGACTGAACTCGATTGGGCCATCAAAAACGGCCAGCCCTGTGTTTGGGCCCCTTCGAAACTTGTTCTGGATGCGACGCAAGCGCCTGAATCCGTGCTCGCCGAAGATCTCACGGTCTGGTTTGCAGAAGATATGCAGGCCTGTGACGTGATCGCAATCGGCACAGCTCTGCCTGAAAACATCGCCGTTTCTGTCCGGATGCTTGATCCGGGCGCGGCCTTGTTTTAGCGCTTAGTTACCCCTTAGACCAAAATAAAGATCAATCCGTGCCCAAGATGAATGATTATTACCGCCCCCTTGTGCGCTTTGATTCTTTGCGCCCCGCACATGCTCTTGATGTTGCAGGAGGCCCTGGATGGTGGGTAGAGGCCGTGCATCATCGCCGCGACAGCGCGGATCTTGCCCGGGTCAACGCAGCAGATGTACCGCTTGCGTGGCAAGAGCGGATCAGCGCCAAACGCCCCCCAATCGCGGGCTTGGAGTTTCATCAGCCACACCTGATGGGTATTCTGAATGTCACCCCGGACAGTTTTTCGGATGGGGGGCAGCACGCGGATGCCACACGCGCCCTAAAACACGCTCGGCAGATGGTCGAGGATGGGGCAACTCTTCTTGATGTGGGCGGCGAAAGCACCCGCCCCGGTGCCATCACGGTGCCCCCCGCTGCGGAAATTGCGCGTATTGAGCCGGTCATTCGTGCCATCCGGGCACAGCTTTCGGTCCCAATTTCGGTCGACACCCGCAAATCAAGCGTAGCAGAGGCCGCCTTAAAATGTGGGGCCAATCTGATCAATGACGTTTCTGGTTTCACCTACGACCGGATGTTGGGGCATTTCTGTGCCCGTAGTGACTTGCCTGTCTGCATCATGCATGCGCTGGGTGACCCTGAGACCATGCAAGACAATCCGCAATATGACGATGCCTTGTTGGATGTGTATGATTTTCTCGCAGATCAGATCGACATGCTGGGCGGTCTGGGGATCTCCCTCGACCGCATCATCGTTGATCCGGGGATTGGGTTCGGCAAGTCGCTCGCCCATAATCTCAAGATCCTCAACGGGCTCTCGCTTTATCATGGGTTGGGCTGTCCGATTTTGCTTGGGGCCTCACGCAAGGGCTTCATCCGCAAGATAACCGGCGCCTCTCCCGCTGCCGCCCGCATGCCCGGGTCCGTGGCCACTGCTTTGGCCGGTGTGACGCAGGGCGCTCAAGTGTTCCGAGTTCACGATGTGGCAGAAACCAAGCAGGCGCTTGATGTCTGGCGCGCTATTTCCGAAGGAGAGTATTATGACACGTAAGTTATTTGGTACGGACGGCGTGCGGGGAACCGCCAACACATATCCCATGACAGCAGAAATGGCATTGATGCTTGGATCTGCGGTGGGACGCTATTTCCGCAACGAACACCAAGGCGTACACCGGGTCGTGATCGGCAAAGACACCCGCCTTTCCGGGTATATGTTCGAAAACGCATTGACCGCTGGCCTGACTTCAACCGGAATGAATGTTCTGCTGATGGGTCCCGTCCCCACCCCGGCAGTGGGATTGCTGACCCCCTCGATGCGGGCTGATCTCGGCATCATGATCTCGGCAAGTCACAATCCCGCGGATGACAATGGCATCAAGTTTTTTGGCCCCGATGGTTTCAAACTGTCCGACAGTGTTGAGGCCGAGATCGAAGCTTTGGTGGCCGCGGGTGTGCGCCCCTCTAACCCAGAAAACATTGGCCGCGCCAAGCGGATCGATGATGCGCGGTTCCGCTATCAGGAACGTGTCAAAACCACCCTGCCCTCCGGGCTCCGGTTGGATGGTCTCAAAGTTGTGGTCGATTGCGCCAATGGGGCGGCCTACAAAACGGCCCCGGAAATCCTGTGGGAGCTTGGCGCAACCGTCATTCCTTTGGGCGTGTCGCCGGACGGTTTGAATATCAATGACGGCTGTGGCTCAACCAAACCGCAGGCTGCAGCCGAGGCCGTTGTGGCACATGGTGCTGATGTGGGCATCTGTCTGGATGGCGATGCCGATCGGATCATCTTGATTGATGAGACGGGCAAGGTTGCGGATGGTGATCAGATCATGGCGCTTATGGCGGCACGTTGGGCGGATGAAGATCGGCTGAAAGGTGGTGCACTGGTGGCCACGGTGATGTCGAACCTTGGTCTTGAACGGTTCATGGATGCCAAAGGGTTGCGGCTTGAGCGGACCAAAGTTGGGGACCGCTATGTTGTGGAATCCATGCGCAAAAATGGCTTCAACCTTGGTGGTGAGCAGTCCGGTCACATTGTGATGACCGACTATGCCACCACGGGCGACGGCCTGATGGCCGGCATGCAGTTCCTTGCGGAGATGGTGCGCAGCGGCAAACCAGCCTCGGAACTGACCCGCAGCTTTGAACCCGTGCCGCAGCTGTTGAAGAATGTGCGCTACGGCGCAGGCCAAACCCCGCTTGACGCGGCCAACGTCAAATCCGCCATCGCCGAGGCTGAGGCCCAGCTTGTGGGCAAAGGCCGCCTCCTGATCCGCAAATCCGGCACTGAACCGCTGATCCGGGTGATGGCGGAATGCGAAGATGATGGACTCCTGACCCAGGTGGTTGATGGCATCGTTGCCGAGGTTCAGGCGGTCGCGTAACGCGCTCTTTCTTGTTCAGACAAAGCTAAGGCGGGGACTACCCCGCCTTTTTTCGTGCAAAGGGAGCCAGAAGCAGCCCCCAAAGCGTGATGAACACCCCAAACACGAGTTTGAGACCGGCCCAGCCCGCGACAAAGCCAGTTCCAGCAAAAACCGCACCTTCAAAACTTGCCGGAACAGCGGGTTCAAAGGTGGCATAGGCTTTGCCAGCCACTCCGCGGTCGCCCATATGGGTGGCCAGTTTCGCACGCATAAAGGGCCCCGCCCCTTCTAAAGTTTGCAGCGCGTCACTGAGCACTCCCAGACGCGCCACCTGAGCCGTCATGTTCTGCGCTTGCGTCTGCGCGCGGGGCCCTTCTTTGGCCAAAGCCGCAATATAGCTCGCAAGCGTTTCGCCCTGCGTCGCCGCATCCGCTTCGTATGTGGCAACCACATCGCGAAGTTCATCTACAGCGCCACCGAGACGTTGCATATACTGCTGCGAAAACTCGGGGAACTGCGAGAAGCCTACCGCCCCGGCAAGCCCCCCTGCCATTGTCAACATGCGCAACATATTCCGATCCCCTGCCCGTCTCAGATCTGATCAAGCTGCAACGGGCAGGCCTGTTCGATCCGTGTTTCAATCACTCTACGGATCTCTTCCATTCCGGCAATCTTGGCATCAATCTCTGCAAGCTTTTGGCGAAGAAGCGCCCGCACCTCATCTTCTCCGAGCGAGCCGCGCATCTGCACAAGCAGAGCCCGGATATCGGCAAGCGAAAATCCCAGAACCTGCGCCTGTCGAATTAAGGTCACCACACGTTCCTGCCGCGGGTCAAAGTCACGATACCCGTTGTTGCGACGCACGGACGAGATCAACCCTTCGCGCTCATACAGACGAAGCGTATCGCGGCTGATCCCGCAGCGCTCTGCCAATTCTCCAATACGCATGAAACCTCCTTGACCTTAGACCGCACTCCAAGGTTTATAGCCTGCGACATTCGAAACAAAGGAAAACTCGAATGTTATCTCAAGATACCATGTACCGTCTCAACCGGGTCTCTGCGCTTTATGATGTGATCGTAACCTGGCCCTTTGCGACCCCGTTTACCATTGGCCTATTTTTCTGGGCCGTTGGCCACCTCCACGCCGCCGCCGGCTGGGCCCCTTTGCCAGAGCTCAGTGTTTTTGGTGTGTTGTTTGGCAATTTCTTTGGAACGGTAGTGTTGATCTGGTCCGCCGTCCGCCTTCACCTCAAAGATCTGCGCCTCATGCGGTACGATGCATTGGGTCGCTGGCTGTTCTCGGCCTGGATGTTGAACGCCGCTCTGAACGGCGCCAGCCCTGTGATCTGGATTTTTATCGCAATTGAGCTAAGCTTTGCGGTGTTGCAATCCCTGCCTGCCAAAGAAAAAGGGCGACCCGAGGCCGCCCTTTCCTAACAGAATGTCGTCAAATCACAGGCCGCGCACGTGGTGCTTGGCATAGATCTCGGCGACTTTGGCCACCGCCTGTTCCGGTGTGAGCTCTTCGCTCTCGCCGGTCCGACGCGAGGTCAGTTCAACCACACCATTTTTCAACCCACGCGGGCCAACGGTGATGCGCCATGGCAGACCGATCAGATCCATGGTCGCGAATTTGCCACCGGCCCGTTCTTTACGGTCGTCATAGAGCGGCTCAAGGCCCAGCGCCTCAAAGCTTTTCTCCAGAGCCTCACAGGCTGCATCCGCCTCTTCGTCACCCTGCTTGAGGTTCACGATACCTACGTGGAACGGCGTCACACCCTCAGGCCAGATGATGCCTTTGTCGTCGTGCGAGGCCTCGATGATGGCGCCCAGCAGACGCGACACACCAATGCCGTGCGAGCCCATGTGAACCGGCGTCGGTTTGCCATCCGGCCCCTGTACGGTGGCGTTCATCGCCTCCGAATACTTGGTGCCAAAGTAGAAGATCTGACCAACCTCGATACCACGGGCGACGCGGCGGCGCTCTTCTGGGACCTGATCGAACAGCGCTTCGTCATGGGTTTCATCGGTGCGGGCATAACGCGAGGTGAACTCTTCCAGAACCGCCTGACACTGTTCAACACTGTCAAAATCAATCTCGCGATCGCCAAAGGTCAGATCGGTCACTTCGCTGTCGTAGAAGACCTCGGATTCACCGGTGTCTGCCAGAACAAGGAATTCATGAGTGTCGTCGCCACCAATCGGACCGGAATCGGCCCGCATCGGGATCGCCTGCAGGCCCATACGCTCATAGGTGCGCAGATAGCTGACCAGGTGACGGTTATAGGCGTGCAGCGCATCTTCTTTGGTCAGATCAAAGTTATAACCGTCTTTCATGTAAAATTCGCGGCCCCGCATCACGCCAAAGCGCGGACGGATTTCATCGCGGAATTTCCACTGGATCTGATAGAGGGTCAGTGGCAGATCTTTGTAAGACGCCACATTGCTGCGAAACACATCGGTGAAGAGCTCTTCTGCGGTAGGCGAAAACAGCATGTCGCGGTCATGACGGTCCTTCATGCGCAGCATTTCTTCGCCATAACCGTCATAACGGCCCGACTCACGCCATAGGTCTGCGGTTTGCAAAGTAGGCATGAGCATCGGGATGTGACCGGCTTTGGCCTGTTCTTCGTGGATGATGTTCTCGATCTTACGCAGAACTTTGAACCCCATGGGCAGCCAGGAATAGATCCCCGCAGACTGCTGTTTGATCATACCAGCCCGCAGCATGTAGCGGTGGCTGACGATCTGCGCCTCAGACGGCGTTTCCTTGAGAACGGGCAGGAAGTAACGGGATAGGCGCATAAGGACCCTCAGTGGACAAGCTGTTTTTCTGCGTTTTGGGCCATGAGGCGGTTCAATGCAAGAGATCACAGCATTTCACGGCTTCGTGATGGACGTGACCCAAACCGCCAGAGCCGGCGTAACCGGCATACAACAGGTTGAGAGGACACTCTGATGACGTTTAAATCTACATGCATTGCCGCCGCCCTGACACTTGCAGGTCTCACAGCCACCGCTCAGGCAAACACTATTGTCGACATTGCCGCCGGTGACGAACGGTTCAGTACCTTGGTGGCAGCGGTGACTGCCGCGGGTCTGGCGGATACTTTGGCAGGCCCCGGCCCCTTTACGGTTTACGCTCCGGTGAATGACGCCTTTGCAGCCTTACCCGAAGGAACGGTCGAAACACTTCTGAAGCCAGAGAACAAAGATAAACTCACCAATGTTTTGCTCTATCACGTCGACGACCGCAAATTGAGCGCCGCTGATTTCCCTTCGGGTTCAACCTATTTCAAACCCGTTTTGGCCTCAGAACGCCTCTGCATCACTGCCGGGTCTGGTGTTTCCATCGCGGATGGTACGGGTGATACGGCGAATGTCGTGATTGCAGACATCGTTGCGGACAACGGCATCATCCACGTGATTGATAAGGTGCTTTTGCCGGGGACACGCCCTGCGTGCCACTAACGGCACGACGAGCATGAACACGGCGGACGGTCCATATTTGGGCCGTCCGTTTTGTTTAGGATCTGGCCTGACGCCGGGCAAAAAGATGCGCCAGCAGCGGAAAGCCCAGAAACAGCACCCATTGCGGTTGGATCCACAGGTTGTCCAGCCACAGGATCCCACCGGTTAGAAACAACCCGGCCCAGCCCAGTTGGAGCAAGGTCGTAAAGGCCAAAAGATCACGATTGGGCCGAACAGCAAGCCGCAGATAGGCAAGGGCCAGCACGCCCAGAACCACGGTGACCGCGTGCCAGAGCACCCAGCCCATCACACGCAGATCCCCCTCTGGCAGAATGGTTCCAAAGGGCTCGGAATACTGTGGTCCGCCTCCAAACACATGCAGGCACAGGGTCATAGCCATCGCAAAGGCAAGAGCGAGAAAGGAACGGGACATGAGGTTTCTCCGATACATTGATTCCATACGCTTACGTATGGTTTGAAATATACGCTGGAAAGAGTCAATACGCACCCGTATGGTCGCCACATGACCAAACCCAGATTGTCTCAGGAAGATTGGATTGCAGCGGGCTTTCGCGCGCTTGCCAAAGGCGGCCCCGCAGCCCTGCGTGCCGAAGCCATTGCGCGTGATCTCAAAACCACCAAAGGCTCGTTTTATTGGCACTTTAAAGATCTGCCCGCGTTCAAATCTGCCATGCTGCAGTTCTGGGCCGAACGTGCAACCACCACGATCATTGACCGGCTGGCGCCCCTGTCCCCCGGGTTGCCCCGACTTGAGGCGCTGATCGACGTGGCATCAGAGACACCTGAGGAATTTGGCGGCACCGCCGTCGAACCCGCCATCCGCGACTGGGCCCGCTATGACGCAGAGGCGGCTCAGCTGCTGCAACAGGCCGATGACGCCCGCACTGCCTATCTTGCACAGGAGCTCGCCCACATTGGGGTGCGTGATGCAGAGGCCGCGCGGCTTTTTTACGCCGCCCATCTGGGACTTGAGCAGCTTTCCGCAACACAGGCTGACACCGGGCGCAAGGCACGTTATCTGTTGCTGAACTTGATGCAATCCCTCAGACCGTAAGGTCACGGAATTGCAGGACACCGATTAGAATCCTCAGGGAGCGCACATGCCACTGCCCGTCGAAAAACAAGCCCAATACTGGGGCATCAGTGCTGCGGTTGGGGCGCTGATTTTGTGGTTTCTTGGCGATGTTCTATTGCCCTTCGTGATAGGCGCCGCAATCGCATATTTTCTCGACCCTGTTGCGGATCGCATTGAGAACATGGGTTTTTCACGCACCGCCGCAACCGGGATCATCACAGTGATCTGTCTTTTGGTCGTGATTATCCTTGTCCTTGCGATTATTCCAACCCTCGTCAATCAGGCGGTCTCGCTGTTCAACGTGGCGCCCACCCTGTTTGCCGACCTACAGGCCTTTCTGGCAGAGCGCTTTCCCAGTCTAATCAACGAAGAGAGCGCGCTGCGTCAGGCGCTTGGCAATATAGGGCAACTGATTCAGTCCAAAGGCGGCGAGTTGGTCAATACCATTCTCAACTCAGCCTTTTCGGTACTCAACTGGATTATGCTGCTGGTGATTTCGCCGGTGGTGGCGGTTTATCTGCTATTGGATTGGGATCGGATGATCGCCCGCATCGATGAACTTGTCCCGATGGACCATGTTTCAACGGTGCGGCGGCTTGCCAAAGAGGTTGACACCGTTCTGGCGGGTTTCGTGCGCGGCATGGGTTCGGTCTGCATGATCCTTGGCACCTATTACGCCATTGCACTTTGGCTTGTTGGGCTGAACTTTGGTCTTGTTGTCGGCGTGGTCGCCGGGCTGCTGACCTTTATTCCCTACGTCGGTTCGCTGGTCGGCGGGGTTCTCGCCATTGGTCTGGCTCTGTTCCAATTCTGGGGCGAATGGCATTGGATTGCCCTAGTTGCTGCGATCTTCCTGTCTGGTCAGGCAGTCGAGGGCAACTTCCTCACCCCCCGTCTTGTCGGGAAATCAGTGGGGCTGCATCCCGTCTGGCTCTTGCTGGCCCTGTCGGTGTTTGGCTCACTCTTTGGGTTCATTGGTATGTTGATTGCCGTGCCTCTGGCCGCGTCACTCGGAGTGCTGGCACGTTTCGCAACCGAACAGTATAAGGGCGGTCGCCTGTATCGCGGTATTGTCGGGCGCGAGGACACGTAAATGAGCCAAGAACAACTGCAAATGCCCCTGCCCGTGCGAACGGCGCGGGGTCGTGAAGATTTCTTTGTCAGCGAATCGAATGCGCTGGCGGTTGCTCTTGTGGAAGGTTGGAAAAACTGGCCGGCCATGAAAATGGTTCTGTCAGGTCAACCCGGGTCCGGTAAAACCCATCTCGCACATGTCTGGGCCGCTCTCTCTGGCGCTCAGATTGTTGCCGCCAAGGATTTGCCCACGCAGGACATCCCCGCTCTGGCCGCGACGCCCATTGTGGTTGAGGATATTGATGAAATTGCGGGTGACCGCGAGATTGAAGAAATCCTGTTCCACCTCCACAACATGGCGCTGGCCCAGGGCAATGCTTTGATGCTGACCGGGGCGCAACCACCCAACCACTGGCCCTTGAGCATCCCAGACCTCAAAAGCCGCATGATGGGCGCGCAGGCGGCCTCGCTCACCGGGCCAGATGACCGACTGTTGGCGGCAATCCTTGTGAAGCTTTTTGCCGATCGGCAAATTGTGCCCACCATGGATGTCATCCCCTATCTGCTCCGCCAGATGCCGCGCAGCTATGGCGCGGCCAAGGGTATCGTCGAGGCGTTGGACAAAGCCGCGCTTGGGCGCAGCGGCGGGGTCAACCGCCCCCTTGCGGTTCAAGTGATGGCCCAGCTTGCGCAAGAGCGTTAGGGCGTGCAAGATGCGGTGACGCAAAACGAAACGGTGTTTTGATCTCCGTCATGAAAGTTTTGCATTCTCTAATGCATAAGCCGGATATGACCCAAGCAGACTTTCTCAAATCCCCACGCCCCGCCCCTGTTGAACTCGAAGATTTTGACGCCACCGGCCCCGGTCGGTTTCACAACCGTGAGCTCAGCTGGCTTGGCTTCAACTGGCGCGTCTTAGAGGAAGCGGAAAACCCACGTGTGCCTTTGCTGGAACGGATGCGGTTTCTGTCAATTTCTGCGGCCAACCTTGATGAGTTTTTCACCGTACGAGTTGCGGGGCTTCGTGAATTGGCCCGTGCAGGCAACACCACACCCGCGGCAGATGGCTTGACGCCCGCCAAACAGCTTTCGCTGATTGATCAGGACGCACGCCGGTTGATGCAGGAACAGCTGCGGGTTCTGAGCGATCTTCGTAGCTTGATGGAAGCCGAAAACATCAGCATCGTGTCGCGGGAGGATCTGACCAAAACCGACACGGAATTTCTAGCCGATGCTTTCCTCGATCAGGTGTTTCCGGTTCTGTCACCTCTGGCCATTGACCCGGCCCACCCGTTCCCCTTCATTGCCAACATGGGCTATTGCCTTGCGCTTCAGTTAGAGCGCAATCGCGACCATCGCCCGCTTCAGGCCCTGTTGCCAATCCCGCAGCAGATTGACCGCTTTATGCGCTTGCCTGCTGAGGCCGGGACGCACCGATTCATCCTGCTAGAAGATGTGCTGCTGCTCCATATCGACAGCCTGTTCCCCGGGTATAAAGCGCTCCATCATTTTGGATTCCGCGTACTGCGCGACAGCGACCTTGAGGTTGAGGAGGAAGCCGAAGATCTGGTGCGCGAATTTGAAGTTGCGTTGAAACGCCGCCGCCGGGGTGAGGTTATCCGGTTGACCATCAGCGCCGGTGCCCCTGAAGGACTGCGCGAGATTGTCATGGAAGAGCTTGGCGTGGACGACGCCGAAGTGACCGAAATTGATGGTTTGATTGGTCTCGAAGACACCAAAGAACTGGTGATTGACGATCGGCCCGATCTGCTGTGGCCAGTGTTCACACCCCGTGTTCCAGAGCGGGTTCAGGACCACGACGGCAATATGTTTGAAGCCATCAAACAAAAAGACATGCTGCTTCACCACCCCTATGAAACCTTTGATATGGTGGTGCGTTTTCTGCGACAGGCGGCCATGGATCCTCATGTCGTTGCGATCAAACAGACCCTCTACCGCACGTCAAAGAAATCACCGATTGTCGAAGCCCTTTGCGAAGCGGCAGAAGACGGGAAATCGGTCACGGCCCTGGTCGAACTGAAGGCCCGTTTTGACGAGGCCGCCAACATTCGTCAGTCGCGCCGACTTGAACGCGCGGGCGCACATGTGGTCTATGGATTTCTCGAATGGAAAACCCACGCCAAAATCAGCCAGGTGGTGCGCCGCGAAGGTGACAAGCTGGTGACCTACACCCATTGGGGCACCGGAAACTACCACCCGATCACGGCGAAAGTTTACACAGACCTGAGCTTTTTCACCTGTGATGCCTCACTGGGGCGCGATGCGGCCAAGCTGTTCAACTACCTGTCGGGCTATGCCAAACCCGAGGGGCTCGAAAACCTGCGTTTCTCACCCCACACGTTGAAATCCGGCATGCTCGATTTGATTGAGGCCGAGATGGATCACGCCCGGAACGGGCGACCGGCCCAGATCTGGCTGAAGGTGAATTCGCTGATCGACCCTGACATGATCGACGCGCTTTATAGCGCAAGTCAGGCTGGCGTGCAGATTGATCTGGTTGTGCGCGGGATTTGTGGTCTGCGCCCCGGCGTCAAAGGCCTGTCCGACAACATTCGAGTCAAATCGATTGTCGGGCGCTTTCTCGAGCATTCGCGGATCATCTGTTTTGGCAATGGCCATGGCCTTCCGCATCGCGAAGCGCGGGTCTTTATGTCTTCTGCGGATTGGATGGGTCGCAATCTCAATCGCCGTATTGAAACCGGCGTTGAAATCAACAACCCCACGGTCAAAGCCCAGATCGTCAGTCAGGTTATGGCCGCCAATCTGGCGGATACGGCACAAAGCTGGGTGATGGAGCCGGATGGCAAATTCACCCGGCATGCCATTCCTACCGGTGAGCGCGCCTTTAACTGTCACCGTTTTTTCATGGAGAACCCATCACTTTCCGGGCGAGGGTCGGCGGCTGACGCTGATGTGCCGCAGCTGACACACAAAGATTAGCCCGCGCGCTCGCCGCAATAATCGATCTGACGCCGCCCAAGCTTTGACTTGAGGCGGCGTTATTTTTCTCAATGTTCCTATACCAATGACATAAAAGTCGCGGCTGCGAATCCTTGACCCTCCGGGCCCCGTCCGACAATAATTTTACCCTAACTGGGGACGATTATGACCGAACAAACTGACCTGGCACCGGACGATTGGGAACCCTTCGGACACCCGCTTTTTGAAGACCCCAAAGCCCGTGCTCTGTCGCGTGTCGGTGTTGTCGACATCGGATCAAACTCGGTGCGCATGGTGGTCTTTGATGGCGCCGCCCGAAGCCCGGCCTATTTCTTTAACGAGAAAATCCTCTGTGGCCTTGGCGCCGGAATGAACGAAACCGGCCACCTCAACCCCGAAGGCAAAGAGCGCGCCCGAGCCGCGCTTAAACGGTTTCAACTTTTGTCGGAGAGCATGGACCTGCCCCCTTTGACAGTGGTTGCCACCGCGGCCATGCGCGAGGCGCAGGACGGTGAGAGCTTTCGCGAGGAGCTTGAGCAAGACACCGGTTTGAAAATCTGGGTCATCGACGGCGAAGAAGAAGCCCGCCTCTCTGCGCAGGGCGTTCTACTGGGCTGGCCCGGATCTTATGGGTTGGTCTGTGATATTGGCGGCTCGTCTCTTGAGCTTGCGGAAATCAACGACGGAGAGGTTGGCAAGCGCATCACCTCACCGTTGGGACCGCTTAAGCTGCGTGACCTCGGTGATCGAAAAACCCGCGAAGCCCACATCCGTGCCGTTCTCGACGAGTTGGCCGCCTTTATGGGCCCACAACGTGACCGCCTGTTTCTTGTGGGTGGCAGCTGGCGGGCCATCGCGCGGATTGACATGGAGCGTCGCGGATATCCTCTGCATGTTCTCCATGAATATCGCATGGATATGCGCTCGGTGCGCGAAACCGCAGCGATGATTGCCACTGCGGATCTGGAAAAGCTGCGCAAAGCCTGTGGTCTCTCGACCACTCGGATGGATCTCGTGCCCTATGCCGCTGAAGTTTTGCTTCAGTTGATGGACAAATTTGAGCCCAAAGACATCGCCTTATCGAGTTATGGCATTCGCGAGGGCCTCTTGTACGAACAGATGCCGCAGGAAATTCGCGACCGCGATCCGCTGATTGAATCCTGTCGTTTTGCCGAAGCGAAAGATGCCCGGATTCCCGGCTTTGGCAAACGCCTGTATAAATTTGTGCGGCCTCTGTTTCCCGCAGCAGACGATGCACGGCGACGGCTGATCAAATCTGCCTGCTTGCTGCATGACGTGAGCTGGCGGGCGCACCCCGATTATCGCGCAGAGGTCTGTTTCGACAATGCCACCCGCGCCAATCTCGGCGGATTGAAGCACTCGGAACGGATCTATCTTGGGCTCGCCCTGTTGCACCGCTATCGCAACAAACGGGAAGGCAATCGGTTTGAAGAGCTGTTTGATTTGCTGGACAGCCAAAGCCAGCAAAGCGCTGAAATCCTTGGCAAGGCCATGCGATTTGGTGCGATGATCTGGACGGCTGACCGCACAGACCACGAGGCCCGATTGGAATGGAATCCGCAAAACCGCGCACTTGAGCTTCACCTCAGTGCTCAGGCCGCTCCCTTGTTTGGAGAAGTCGCAGAATCGCGCTTTGCGGCCCTTGCCCAATCCCTTGAGGCCACCAGCGCAGAGCTTAAGGTCAATTAGAGATCGATTTCCTCAGGCGGTACGATCTCGGCCTCGGGCCTGCGACGTAAAATAATATCGCCATTGGGCAGGATCTCAGGCGGGTGGTAGAGCGTCCAATCTTCCACCTGCTCCAGCAGGTCTTTCATGGCCGGGCCCATCTCGGTGACAAAGCTGCGCATGGCGGGCTCCATCTCACGCGCCAAGCCCTCTAGCTCTTCAAGCGCGGGCTCCATCTCAGTCATAAGACCGCGCAAGATCATCTTCGCCCCCTCTTCCATGAGCGAAAACCCCTCTTCCGGCTCTTGTTCAGCACAAAGAGGTGCAGAGAGCATTGCAAGAACGAGGGCGGGGTAAAGAACAAACCGGGTCATGAGCCAAGTATAACGCATTTCCGCAGCGATGGGACAACAAAGCTGCCACGGCTCTTCGACAGACGGCAAAGATTCGCGCAAAACGATAGTCTGACCGCAAGCAAACTACCCATCCTTTCGACAGATCTACCTAGGTCTTCGTCTTGTTCAGCGGCGTTTCTGCTCAAATTTCGGGCGATTTCACTCAAGAAGCAGCAATTTTGGGAAAATTTTTCCTTCTCTGGAGGGGCACCACACTTCACTAACGTTTATCGAATAAGTATCTATCAACCTAAGCACGATCAGGGCCCACCGCCCATCAGACTACAGGACAAACAGGTGCTGCCAGACAAGGCCTTTGAAGAATACGACATCTTGGACGCCATCGACCTCGCCATCATTGTGATGGAAGTGGGCGAAGACGGTCTGCCTCGTTATGTCGCAATGAACAAAAAGTCCCGTGACTTCACCTCCCTGACACATGATGACATCTACGGAAAAACCGCGCTGGAAATTTTTGGCGGCGCCACCGGTGAGCGCGCGTTAAATCGCCACCTCGAGGCTCTGAGCAAAGCCGAGGCCACCACCTACGACATCAGCCTGCCGTCCATCCAAAAAACAACCTATCTCCGCACACGATTGCAGCCGGTTTTTGACAAAGCCGGAAAAGTGACACATCTGATTGGATCATCGACCGATGTGACCTCTGAGAGAGAACGTGACACTGCGCTCGAACTGTCGAAACTGGCGCAGGAAAAAGCGGAAGAAGCCAGCAAAGCCAAGGAGCGGTTTCTGGCCAATATGAGCCATGAAATCCGCACGCCCATGAACGGGATCCTTGGAATGTGCGAACTCTTGGCTGAAACCGCTCTGGATGATCAACAAGCCTTGTTTGCAAACACGATTTTCAACTCGGCCTCTGCTCTGCTCAGCCTTGTGAATGATGTGTTGGATTTTTCCAAGATCCAGGCCAATAAGATTTCGATCCAGGACGCCCCCTTTTCGATGCGTGCGCTTGTGTCCGATCTCGACACGCTGTTAACCGCCAAGGCCGAATTTAAAGGGCTGCGACTAGAAATCGACTATGCGGACACCCTGCCGTCAAACTTTGTTGGCGACAGCAACAAGATCCGTCAGATCCTGCTCAATCTGATTGGCAATGCCATCAAGTTCACCGAATTTGGGCATGTTTCGCTCACCATCACCTATGCTCCGGATCACCCAGATTATCCCCTTCAACTCGTTGTCACCGATACAGGCCCCGGTATTCCTCTGGACCAACAGGACAAGGTATTTTCAGCATTTGAACAGGCTGATCACACCGCTGTTCGCGAAACCGAAGGCACAGGACTTGGGCTTGCGATCACACAGGCACTGATCGAGCGCATGGGAGGCCGCATTTCCCTGTTATCAGAACCAGACAATGGCTCAACATTTTCGGTTTATCTCAATCTGCCAAGCACCGACACCGCGCCTCAGGCCCTTAAACCCACAGCGCTCTCGCCCTCCCCGGCGGCTCCTGCGATCTCAAGCCGAGCAGCCCCTGCTTCCAAGGTTTCCACTGAGGAGGCGTGGTTGTCAGGTTTCAAAATCCTGATTGCGGAAGACAATCAAACCAATCAGTTGGTTGCAAACAGAATGCTGAGCCCAACAGGGGCGACTTTGGTCTTCGCTGAAAACGGTGTGAAAGCCCTTGAGCAGTTTAAAGAGTTCGACCCAGATTTGGTCTTGATGGATCTGTCGATGCCGGTTCTCGGCGGGCTAGAAGCCACGCGTCTTATCCGACAGTTTGAAAATGAAACCAAAAAATCCGCCTGTCGGATTGTTGCGCTTACGGCAAATGCACAGCCCAGCGATGTCGAAGCCTGCCTGTCCGTCGGCATGGACGATTTTCTATCCAAACCTTTTCGAAAGTCTGATTTGCTGTCTATGGTGCGACCCGAACAGCCATCCCTGTCCGACACTCCTCTGCCACCGCAATAAGCCGAAGAATCTAACTCTTCGGCTTGTCCCGCGCTGCCTTTTCTTCTTTGGTGAGTTTGCTGTTCCAGACATTGTTGCTCAACCCCAACTCAGCGCGCGCAGGTTTGGTTTTGCCAACTTTGACTTTGCCACCTTTGTTCAGAAACTCCTGAATGAGAGCGTCATCGGTTGTTTCTTTGGGCACTTGTTTCATCAACTTATCCTACGTCCGAAGAAAATGGGCGTGTTCTCACAGTCGAACACACATGGATTTTGCAAAGCTACGCCAGCTTTCCTAAAACCATGTGACAGATCGCTTTAGAAGTCGAGGTCTAGGACCACTGGAAAATGATCCGATGCGGTCAAAAGCGCCTCGCGAAGATCAGCATCTGCAAAACAACGCTGATCTTCGAAAGGATGCCAGATCCGCCAGCGCGAAGACGCCCTACGCAGGTTTGGCGAGACCATGATGTAATCCAGTAGCGCCTGCAGATAACGTTCGTCAGACGAAATGTAAAACCGCGCCGAGGAGGGATGGGGTTCAAGCGGCCGGATCAGAGCCTGACAGGCGTGCGGGTCAAAAAGCGCGGCCTCTCCCTGCCCTAAAATGATTTCGACCGAACTGCGCCCAAAGAGCCCCTCGTATTCATCCAACCCCGGACCATCGTTCAGATCCCCCATCACAAATAGATCGTCGCCCGCATCAAGATGATCCGAGATCCGCCGCCTCAGCCAAATGGCCTGAGCGAGCTGTTTGCGCCGATTGGCGATGGACAGTCGCATCACTTCATCCCGCGACCGCGCCCCATGTGGCGCTTTGGATTTCAGATGAGCCCCAATCAATTTGGCCTGACGTCCGGTGGCCACACTTTCAAGGGAGAGCTCCAATGGAGGTTTTGAGAAAACCACCCGGTCTTCGCGCGCGTCGACATCAAGATCAATTTCAAGCTCGGTGTCGAAACGTGGTGCATGTGGTGTGGCGCCAGGTTCATGGCGCGCGCGCAGGACATCGGGATCGTAAAGCAGCGCAATCTCTTGCTGCGTGTCATTGGTAAAGCCGGTGACCACTTCACGGGCGCGCAGATCGAAATGGTCCGCGAAATGCGCCAAGGCCCGCACGGTGCTGCGTTTGGAGTTTGTATCCGGAGCCTCGACCACAAGCACCGCATCAGCATCCAACGCCTGAAACACTGTCCCCAACGCCGAAGTCTGTGCGGCGCGTGTCACCCCATGTCGGGCAGACCAACCGTCATCATCTATCAACTCTCCGGCGTTTGAAAACAGCGCGTCGAACCATTCGACGTTGTAGCTGACCAAACGCATCAGGCGGCGCTCTGAGAGATTTCCGACCAGGCCTGATTGATGTCTTGCATCCGACGCTCGGAAAGTTTGACCGCCTCTTCAGGTACGCCACGCGCCATCATCACATCCGGGTGGCTGTCACGCACCAGCTGACGCCAGGCCTTGCGGATCTCAGACATCTCCATGTCGGGTGTGACACCCAGAACCGTGTAGGGATCAGGCACAGCATCAGGTACAAACCGCGCGCGCGTGGCGCGAAACCGCACCTCATCAATGCCAAAAATCTCGGCAACGCGGGCCAGAAAGGCATCTTCTGCCGGGTGGTAAGTGCCATCCGCCATGGCAATGTGGAACAACCCGTCCATAAGGTCACATAGCGTGGCGGCTTCGGGATCAAACATTCCTTTGATCCGTTTCGCATAATCCTCAAAACCCGCTACATCCTGACGCGCTAGATTGAACACTTTGGCCGCGCCTTTTTCCTCTTCCGGAGAAATCTGGAACACTTCACGGAAGGCCGTAACCTCGTCACGGGTCACCAAACCATCCGCTTTGGCCATTTTTGCCGACAGCGCGATCACAGCAATGGTAAATGCCACCGTTTTCTCGGGTGGCGACCGAAGCTGTTCAAATACCGCAGAAAGCCCTTCACCACTGGCAAGAGCGGCCACAGCTTGGGAGATGCGAGACCAAATCGACATGGGCTGACCTTATGTCAGGGATTGGGGAAAGTCAGGGCCGGAATTGCGGAAATTTCTGCACCGGCGAAAAACCGTCATTTTAGATGTAGCTTCCGATGTCCCAGTGCCAATTCGGCCTCAAGTGTGGGGGTGTCTGCGGTTTGAAACTGGACCAAAGGGGCATCCAGAACAGGCTCTAAGAGAGCCGCAAGCGCGTCTGCCTGAGGATGACAGACATGCAGCGCCTCAAGCTGTAACCCTGAACCCGGTATGGATTTTCCAGGAGGAACATCGACATGCCACTGGATCAAAGCGGGGAATAGTCCGTCAAAAGGCAGGTAGCCATCTTCGGGCACCGCCATGGACCAACGCAACTCGCCCCGCTCCAGCTCGACACGCCGACCGGCCATGGGCAGCGCCGCCAAAGCCGCATCCATGTCCTCCACCCGACAGATCCATTTGTCCAGCCGCGCCGCACCGCGGAAATGATCCAAGCCAAACCACCGCGCATCCGCCGGAGGCTGTGCGGCCGGATCAATGGCAATTGCTTCGATATAAAGATTGGGAGACAGGCCAAGAAGGCGGTTGTGCGTTCCAAATCGGACATGGATACCGCCGGGCAAAACCACCTGTTCGACTGAGGTCTCGAGATGCGTTGCCGCCTCTTCAAGTGTCTCACCCAGAACCGCGATATGATCCAAAACCAGCATGTAATGTCCTTCTGAACAGTTGCACCAGATTAAGCGATGTTTTTTGGCAAGCAAAGTGCGTTTTTCGCGCGCGTGTAGTATTGAATAGGCAGGTTTCAACTACATGTTTCTCACAACACCCTGACCATATCGGAGCCCGCATATGCTGCTACGCGCAATCGACCGTTTTTTTAACCACGAAGCCTCAGGAGGCCTGCTGCTGATGTTCGCAGCCGCAGCCGCCATGGTGGTGGCAAATTCCGGATTGTCGGGCGTGTATGATAGCGTATTGGGCAGCTATCTGGCGGTCACCTTGAATGGGGAAGGCCTGCAGAAACCGCTGATCCTTTGGATCAATGACGGTCTGATGGCGATCTTTTTCTTTCTGATCGGGCTTGAGCTCAAACATGAACTCATGGAGGGCAAACTTAAGAACCCTTCTGATGTTGTTTTGCCCGGCATGGCGGCGGTTGGCGGCATGGTTTTGCCCGCGATGTTCTTTCTCGCCTTCAACTGGAGCAACCCAGACACGGTAAATGGCTGGGCCATCCCAGCCGCCACGGATATTGCTTTTGCGCTTGGGGTACTGGCGCTTGTGGGCAACCGTGCGCCCGCCTCGCTCAAGGTTTTTCTTTTGACTCTGGCGATCTTGGACGACATGGGCGCTATTGTGATCATCGCCCTGTTTTACACCGCTGAGCTTAAAATCGATTACCTCTACTTGGCGTTGTTGCCCGCGATTGGCATGTTCTGGATGAACATGAAGCGCGTGCACCGTGTGGCCCCTATCCTGCTGTTGGGTGTGGTGATGTGGTTCTTTGTGCTCAAGTCCGGCGTCCACGCCACCTTGGCTGGGGTCGTCACCGCCTTCTTCATCCCACTCAAAGACAAGTGGGGCAAATCACCCCTGCACTCGATCGAGCACGGTCTCTCGCCCTATGTGCTGTATTTCATCATTCCGGTCTTTGCCTTTGCCAACGCTGGTGTGGTTCTTACCGGCATGCAGTTTGCAGACCTCTTCGCAGCTCTGCCTCTGGGCATCGCTTTGGGTCTGGTCTTGGGCAAGCAGGTGGGTGTGTTTGGTGTCACCTGGCTAATGGTGAAACTTGGGTTGGCGCGGATGCCGCATGGCGCGACCTGGCTTCATATCTACGGCGTCGCCTGTTTGGCTGGCATCGGCTTCACCATGTCGCTGTTCATCGGCTCGCTTAGCTTTGCCGACGCCGAGTTGATGAACCAAGTACGCCTGGGCGTGTTGTCAGGGTCCATCATATCCGGCGTTCTTGGCTATGCAGCGCTCATGATCGCGGCCCAGCCAAAGACAGATGATGCCAGCGTAGAAGCAGCTTAAAACAAAAGGAGCGCGGGATAAGGTCCCGCGCTCACCTCTGATCAGACAAGGCTTTTTTGCATCAGCACAAGATCCAAAGATCGCCCCCATTTCTGACCAACCCCAAGCATGCGCCCAACCTCGGTGAAACCGCAACTCCTATGGAACCGTTGCGCGACATCATTGGTGCCGCTGATCCCGGCAATCAAAATCTCAAAGCCCAGTTCCTGCGCACGTTCTTCTAGGGCAGAGAGCAACATGCGCCCGAGGCCACGCCCCTGCGTGCCGGGTGAGATGTAAATCGAGTGTTCCGCGACATGGGCATATCCCGGCCCGCTGCGAAATTCTCCGAGACGCGCATAGCCACGCAGCGTCTCAGTTGTGTCGACCGAAACAAGGAGACACCCACCCGCATCGATCTCAGCCCCCCAATCCGCCGCAGATTTCTCGGTGGTGGTGAAGGTGATCATGCTGTTCCGCACGATCTCATTATAGATCTCTGCAAGTGCCGCAGAGTCCTGCGGCACCGCATCGCGTACAATCATATCCTGCCCTTTGATACCCTCGGTTAATCAAAGGAAACGGCCAGCGGCCACAGCGTCAAGCCAATAGACCGGGCAAAGAAAAAGGGCGGAGAAAACTCCGCCCTCTTCAAGAATTTCTGCTGAATTAAGCGGCGCCGCGCGCTTCGCGGATCAGATCCAGAATGTTTTCTGCTGCCTCTGGAATGTTGGTGCCCGGACCAAAGATCGCTTTGACCCCTGCCTCTTTCAGGAACTCATAGTCCTGCTGCGGAATGACACCGCCACAGATAACCAGAATGTCACCTGCGCCCTGCGCCTTCAGCTCTTTGATCAACTGCGGGGCCAGCGTTTTGTGACCCGCCGCCTGTGAGCTGATGCCGATGACGTGCACGTCATTGTCGATGGCATCCTGCGCAGCTTCATCCGGGGTCTGGAACAGCGGCCCTACATCCACGTCAAAGCCGATATCGGCAAAGGCGGTGGCAATCACCTTGGCGCCACGGTCATGACCGTCCTGCCCCATCTTGACCACCAACATACGCGGACGACGGCCTTCATCTTCGGCAAATTTCTCAACCGAGGCCTGAATTTTCGCAAAGCCTTCGTCACCTTCATAGGCCGCGCCATACACACCGGCGAGGGTTTTCACCTCTGCGCGGTGACGTCCGAATTCGTCTTCCATCGCCATGCTAATCTCTCCTACCGAGGCACGGGCACGCGCCGCTTCGACCGCAGCCGCAAGAAGGTTACCACCCTCTTTCGCGCATTTGGTCAGATTGGCCAAGGCCGCCTGACAGGCCGCATCGTCACGGGTGTCACGGATCTGCTTCAGACGGGCAACCTGTGCCTCACGGACTGCCATGTTGTCGACGTCGAGAATGTCAATTTCGTCTTCTTTCTCAAGACGATACTTGTTCACACCCACGATGACCTCGTCGCCACGGTCGATCATAGCCTGACGTCTGGCCGCCGATTCCTCGATGCGCAGTTTGGGCATACCGCTGGCCACAGCCTTGGTCATGCCACCCATCTCTTCGACTTCTTCGATGAGTTTCCAGGCCTCTTCCGCCAATTCAGCGGTCAGGCTCTCAACATAGTAAGACCCCGCCAGCGGATCGACCACTTTGGTCACGCCGGTTTCTTCCTGCAGGATGATCTGTGTGTTGCGCGCAATCCGGGCCGAAAATTCTGTCGGCAACGCGATCGCTTCGTCCAGCGCGTTGGTGTGCAGCGACTGGGTGCCGCCCAGAACCGCCGACATCGCTTCATAGGCGGTGCGGATCACGTTGTTATAGGGATCTTGCTCCTGAAGGCTTACACCCGAGGTCTGGCAATGGGTGCGCAGCATCTTCGAGCGGTCCGATTTGGCCCCAAACTCGGTCATGATGCGATGCCACAGCATCCGTGCCGCACGCAGCTTGGCAGATTCCATGAAGAAATTCATGCCAATGGCAAAGAAGAACGACAGGCGGCCCGCAAATTTATCGACATCCATCCCGGCGTTGATCGCGGCACGGACATACTCGCGCCCATCGGCCAGCGTATAGGCAAGCTCTTGGACGAGGTTCGCACCCGCCTCTTGCATGTGATAGCCGGAAATCGAAATCGAGTTGAACTTTGGCATCTCGTTCGACGTGTATTCGATGATGTCCGAAATGATCCGCATCGACGGCTCGGGCGGGTAGATATAGGTGTTGCGCACCATGAACTCTTTCAGAATGTCGTTCTGAATGGTGCCTGCAAGCAGCGCTTTGTCATGGCCCTGCTCTTCGCCCGCCACGATGAAGTTCGCCAGAATCGGGATAACGGCGCCGTTCATGGTCATCGAAACCGAGACCTTGTCGAGCGGAATGCCGTCAAACAGGATTTTCATATCCTCAACGCTATCGATGGCCACACCGGCCTTGCCGACGTCCCCAACCACGCGGGGATGGTCGCTGTCATATCCTCGGTGCGTGGCCAGATCGAAGGCCACCGAGACCCCCTGCTGACCAGCGGCTAGGTTTTTGCGATAAAATGCGTTGGATTCTTCGGCGGTGGAAAAGCCCGCATATTGGCGGATGGTCCAGGGGCGTCCCGCGTACATGGTGGCTTTGACGCCGCGGGTGAAGGGGCCAAACCCTGGAAGCTCACCCATCTGCGGCAGATCGGCAGTATCTTCTGCCGTATACATCGGCTTGACGGCGATGCCCTCAAGCGTATCCCAGGTCAGATCGTCAAGCGGACGACCGCGCAGCTCTTTCTCAGCCAGATCGCGCCAGTTTTTCGGCAGATCGCTCATCTTCATGTCCTCTTTGTTGCTGACCCGCCGCCAGATTGTCTTCTGGTCTTGCGGGGTCGGGCTCTTCTCTGAATTTCGCCAGACCTTCCGCGCCGGCCTGTAGCCAAAACAGATCATCGGCATAGGTTTCGCGCATTGCGGCGGTCTGAGTGTCGTTAAATGGGGTCCAGCGGCCTTCGCCGGTGGGGAAGTCACTTACATCTTCCCCACGGCGCTCGAGACTGCGACACAGCTGGGTCTTGTCCGGTCCACGGTTGTACCAGAAATCTGTGCTAGACGCGGCGGGGGCATCGTCGCGGCCCAGCGCCAGTTCGGCCACACGATCCGGGCGCCCGCCAAAGCGTTCGAAAGGCACCACAATCAGCTCTGCCTCGGGACAGGCACAGGCGATATCTGCGATGACGTGGCGCCAGCTGCGCGGATGGCGGGCAATGGCATCGAGCGACAAGAGATCGGGCATGGGTTCACCGCGCGGGATCAGCGACCCCATCGCAGAACACCACCAGTGATCAATAGACCTGATCTGCAAAATGATGCGCCGCACCGGATGGAACGCATGACAGATCCGCGCCATACGCTCTCCCGCATCCGAATACAGCGACCCACGGCGATAGTTGACCCGCGCGCTGCCCATCATGTTTTCGTCGCTGACCAGAACAACCTCACTCTGGCCCCGGCGCGCACTGGCCAGGTTCATCTGCACCCGCCCCGCCGACCGTCGCGCGTCATAGGCATTGCGCGGACGATCCGCCACGCCGGTCAAAAGCCCTTTGCGCGTGCGGCTAGGCCCCCAGTAGGCAACCCGATTTTCAAGAAGATATGGGCGGTGCGCCATCAAATAGGCCTGAAAGCTGCTGGTGGCGGTGCGATGTGCACCCAGATGCAGGATCGTTTCCATAAGTTTGGTCACCCGGTTGGGCCGGGCACAGCGGATTGGCCCGGCAATTACAGTTTGACCGTAATCTGCGGGATCCCCAGTAAGCATGCCGTTAAACG
The DNA here is from genome assembly GCA_049116335.1 of Pelagimonas sp. Lineage (GTDB taxonomy): Bacteria > Pseudomonadota > Alphaproteobacteria > Rhodobacterales > Rhodobacteraceae > CANMIH01. The sequence continues at coordinate 177,254 of JAGDYZ010000012.1, forward strand.
TAAAATTTTCACCACCATGGGGCCTGCCCCCCTGTGCAGACCGCTCGCCTGCGCATATATCTTGAGACATGACACGATATTTGCGTCTGATCCCAATGGTCTTGATGGCCACATTTGTCTCGGTAGTCTCTGCCGCTGAAACCGAAACTGATCCCGCACTGATCCAGATCGCCGGGGACAGCACATTGGATGACTGGCTGTGGCTGAAGCGCCCGGTTGTCGTCTTTGCCGACAGCCCCAATGACCCACGGTTTGTCGAACAGATGCGCCTGCTGGAAGAGCGGTCTGATGCTCTGATCGCACGCGATGTTGTTGTTCTGACCGACACAGCACCAAAAGAGCGCGGCGCGATCCGCAAATCCCTGCGACCGCGCGGATTTATGCTCGCGATTTTGGCCAAAGATGGCACCGTGGTCGCCCGCAAGCCCGCGCCTTGGGATGTGCGCGAGATCTCACGCTCCATCGACAAGCTGCCCTTGCGCCAGCAAGAAGCCCGCGAAAACTGAGTTACAGCGAACTGCGCAGGAAGATCGCCAAAAGCTCGGGTGGATAGATCAACAACAGCGCTTCGCCCGCTGAATCGTAAACCGTCAGCGTCTCGTCTGATGTCAGAATGCGGTAGTAACCGGCCGCAATGCCGTCGGTCATGCACCCCGTTGTCGGACCGGTACCCGCCGTCAACATGCCCACACCTTTTTGCAGGTTCTTTGACATCAGGGCCTGAGAAATTTCGTTGGGCGTGGATTGCTGGGTACGAAAGAACACCGGCTCGCCCTTTTCGATCCGCAAAAGCGCCGTCTCGACCGAGCTGACACGCGGTACAACTGTGCGCACCTCGGCCCGTGCCACGTCGAAGACCGCCACGGTACAATTGTGTTTCGATGCGAAATAACGGGTTTCGGCCAGATACAGCCAATCCGCCAGTTCGGCACGCAGCTGATCTTCTTTGTCGAGCGCACCACAGCCTGGCAAGAGTGCCAAAGGCACTGCCATCATCACCCATCGCAAGATGCGGGCCACCGTCATGTTCCGTCCTCACACAGTCCGTTTGCCCGCCAACCCTAGGTCGGAAAGCTAAACGCAACCTTGCGTGGAACTGATTTGCGGCGGCCCGCGTCATTACAATTTACTCGAATTCCATGATGACGTCATCGACGGCAAGGCTATCGCCCGGACCGGCGTTGATCTTGGACACCACCCCTTTGCGCTCGGCACGCAGGATGTTCTCCATTTTCATGGCTTCTACGGTGCAAAGAGCCTGACCTTCCTGCACTTCTTCGCCCTCTTCCACATCGACCTTGACGATCAGACCCGGCATTGGACACAGCAGCATTTTCGAGGTGTCTGGTGGCAGTTTCTCGGGCATCAACTGAGCAAGCTCGGCCTGACGCGGGCTACGGACCAGAACCTTCAGATCCGCGCCACGGGTGCGCATGCGGAACCCGTGTGTGACCTTATCGACTTTGAGCACCAGAGCCGCGCCATCGACGCTCATCCGGGCCAGGCTATCCCCAGGCGTCCAATCGCCTTCGACCCGCATTTCGCTACCGTCTGCAAATTTCACAGTCGAACCATCATGATCCGCCGAGATCGAGACATCAAAGCTTTCGCCCTGCAGGGCAACATTCCAGTCGGTGCCGACGCGACGTTCGTGGTTGTCCAGACGGCCCGAGACACGGGTGCGACGGATTTCAGCCACACGGTTCATGGCCGCCGCTGCCGCGGCCACCCGGCGCAGCTCGGCCTCAGGCAAGGTTACACCTTCAAATCCGTCGGGATATTCTTCCGCGATAAAGGCTGTGGTCATCTCACCTGAGATGAATTTCGGATGGTCCATGACCGCCGATAGGAACGGCAGGTTGTGGCCGATGCCTTCAACTTCGAAACTGTCCAATGCATCCCGCATCACCTCAATCGCCTGCCCACGGGTCGGCGCCCAGGTACAAAGTTTGGCGATCATCGGGTCGTAATACATGCTGATCTCGCCGCCTTCGTAGACGCCGGTGTCGTTGCGCACAGCGGTTTCCGCGACTGGGGCATCGCCCTGCCATTTGCCATTAGACGCCATCAGACCTGCAGCCACCTCGGACGGCGGGCGATAACGGGTCAGGCGGCCAATCGAGGGCAGGAAGTTGCGATAGGGATCTTCGGCATAGAGGCGGTTTTCAATCGCCCAGCCGTTGATCTGCACATCTTCTTGCTTGATCGACAATGGCTCACCTGCGGCCACACGGATCATCTGTTCTACAAGGTCCACGCCGGTGATCAGCTCGGTCACCGGGTGTTCCACCTGCAAACGGGTGTTCATTTCGAGGAAGTAGAAGTTCTTGTCGCCATCCACGATGAATTCCACGGTCCCGGCGCTGGCATAGCCCACGGCCTTGGCCAATGCGACCGACTGGTCACCCATGGCTTTGCGTGTCGCTTCGTCAAGGAAGGGCGACGGCGCCTCTTCGACCACTTTCTGGTTGCGGCGCTGAATCGAGCATTCCCGCTCGTTAAGATAAATGCCGTTGCCATGTGCGTCGCAGAGCACCTGAATTTCAATGTGGCGCGGCTGGGTCACGAACTTCTCGATAAAGATCCGGTCGTCACCAAAGCTGTTGGCCGCTTCGTTTTTGGACGACTGAAACCCTTCGCGGGCCTCTTCATCGTTCCAGGCAATCCGCATGCCTTTACCACCGCCACCAGCGCTGGCTTTGATCATGACCGGATAGCCGACCTCATTTGAGATTCTGACGGCCTCGTCCGCATCCGCGATCAGACCCATATATCCCGGAACGGTGCTGACGTTTGCATCCTGTGCGATCTTCTTGGAGGTGATCTTATCCCCCATCTTCTCAATCGCGCCTTTGGGTGGGCCAACAAAGGCTACGCCTTCCGCTTCCAACGCCTCGGCAAATTTGGGATTTTCCGACAAGAACCCATAGCCCGGATGCACGGCCTGCGCCCCGGTCTGGCGGATCGCGTCCATAATTTTGTCGATCACGATATACGACTGGTTTGCCTGAGGCGGGCCGATGTGAACCGCTTCATCCGCCATCTCTACATGCAGCGCCTGTCTGTCCGCATCCGAATAGACCGCAACGGTTTTGATGCCCATTTTGCGCGCGGTCTTGATGACCCGGCAGGCAATCTCGCCACGGTTGGCGATCAGGATCTTGTCGAACATGTCTGTCCCTTTCTGGTTATCCCTGAGGCGTCGCGGCACGCAGCGTGCGCATCGCCCGAATGCAAAAAGACCGCCCCCGGCCTGTCAGGCCCAAGACGGTCTTACGAACTGTGAAAAAGCGGCTGAGCGGATCAGCAGCGCGATGGATAGCGACGGCAATAGGCGATATTGGCTGCGGCTCCGACGACAACGCCGGTAACAACGTCCCCATCAACCGATTTTGCGGCCACGCCGCCAACACCGCCACCAATGATAGCCTGCTCTCCAAGATTGTCACCGCAGGCAGCCAGCGCAGCGAACGCAAGGACAGCGGCAACTCGGAAACTATTTTGCATCCTGTCTTCTCCTTTGTGGTGTGACATGTCGATGTCTCTTGAAACCACGCGGGGAAAACTCGGGTCCATATATTTTTCACCACACCTCTGGTTCCGGCGGGAACTGGCCCATGCGGGCAGCACTGAGAAGCGGTAAAAAAATGGGGCGGCTGACCAGGGGACAGGTCGCGCCGCCCATAAGGGGAAGGGTTACGATACAAGCAAGATGCGCGAACAATCGCAACTTGCCTACGTGTGAGATTGGCAAATCCCTGCGGGACTGCAAAGCGCATCACGGGCACGTGGCCCGTTTCGGCACAGGGCCGCGCAATTTGCTGTCCCACCGGCAGGTTCATGCCCAATCCTCATCATCTTCAAAGGCTTCTGGGAAGGCGATCCGCGCGGCGGTCTCATCAATGACAAGCATTGCCTCATAGCTCGCGGGATCGAAGGGCTCGTCATAGGGCAGCACTTCGCGACCGAAGAGCCAGCTCAGGCGCCCCGCATCAAGGTTGCCCCGTTCAAAGGGTTCCGTGCCGAACTGTTCCCACAGCGCCTTCATAAAGGCGGTATCTGCCCGACGATCAGGTGGTCTGCGGTCACGGTAGCGTTCACGGCTGGTGATCGGCGTCACCCCTTTGGGGTTCGCGCGACGCACGGTGAATTGGAAATCTGTTCCAGGCTGACGCCCGGGAAAGCCTCGGTGTTTCAGCATATGCTAGCCTCCGGATTGGTGATGATCCGGTGGGTGGCAGGGGAAGCCCCCGCATGCAAGCGTTTTACACGAGAGAATGGACGGGATGAGGCCAAAGCACCGCGGTTTCGGGAGGGTGCAGTTGCCGTCCGGGGCCGAAGTGAGACGGGCAAAACTGCCCGTCTCAAAGTTGTATTACTTATACTTGCCGGTATAAACGGGCTCGACACTGATCGGCTCTGGGTCGACCACAACGAACTCTTCTTCTTGTGCGCCACCGCATGCTGCAACACCTGCAACAACAGCGAACATGGCAAGCAGTTTGATGCTCTTGGACATCTCTTACTCCTAGTAAAATTGACGAACAGAATTTGGCCTGTAGACCCCTGCTGCTCGTGCCTCGAGGTAATGATTGCTTGGGTGCAATCAAAGCCGACCCTAACCGAAGCCTGTGCAAAAGGATATGATCTTACGCAGCTGACACTGTTCTGTGACAGGAAAGCCGCAGAAACTTGTCCACATGAGACTCGGGCCGCAACATCTTGTAGTGTCATCAAAATGCCTCCCAGATACAGAGGCCATTTTCGATGTTGTAACTCTCAAAAAACTGGGTCACATCGGGTGTCATGACACCAAACTCCACCGGAGCTGACATTAATGTCACTACGATACGTTCGGGTGCGTTTCCTTCGGCAACAAGCTTTGGCAAGGCGCGTGTTTCACACAGCACTGCCATGTCATCCGCCACCTCCACATACCCACGCCCGTCCTGACCAATCTCAGGCGCGAGATAGCGCACACGGTAGGTTCCCGGCACACCCTCATCGGCGATGTGGTCAAACATCTCGACTTTCTGGCCGGATGGAAGATCCACCTGCGCCGCGATCGGTGCTGAGCTGACAAGTAAGGCAAAGCAGAATGACAAGCAGCCCCGACACCCTAGACGGGCTCCTCCCGCCGGGGCTGCGTCACACCCGGGCGCACCCGGGGATGTATTCCTACGCAAGATCATTGGCCGCGCTCCTGCGCCCAGGCCAACCACCTTCTGCGATGTGCGGGACAATCTAAAAGCGCTTGAATGCGCGCCTCTGTTCCCTTGGGGACAGGGGTGCTTGCAAGCATGCTGCCACCGGCGGTGGCCTGCAAACCGGTCTCCGTTGCGTCAATCTGTATCACGGGAGAAAAACCGCGCAACCCTTTTAACAGCCTCCAAAGATCCTGACGGATCTGACGCGCAAGACGACCGCGCCCCATGGTCGGAAACTCGGCGCTGGCCATCACATCAAACCGCGCGGGCAAGCGCCGCGACAGGGTCAGACGCGCGCCTTCGCGCTTAATATGCCAGGTGTTGCGGCTCATACGGGGGCCTCTTCGTCGAGGGTCTCGAACCCTGCCGGACTGGTGATCTCCAGAAGTTCCATATCATCAGAGTTCCGGGTCAGGCGGTGCTTGATACCCGAAGGTTGCAAAACACAAGAGCCCGGACGCATCATCTGAACCCCCTGCCCGTCATATTCGAACTCGACCCAGCCTTTGGTGACATAGACCATCTGAAAGTCGAGCTCATGAGAATGCCAGCCACCGGGGCTTTGCATCCCCGGTACGGCACGGATCACATGGGCGCCAAATTTGCCCTGCGTGGCCTCAGCAATGCCAAGCTGGCGATATTCAAAAAAGGGCCGCAGGCCTGCGCCTTCAAATTTGCTATCGTCCGCATGGGCGACTGTGAACGACTGACCGCTCCACAGCTGTGCTTTATCTGCCGCTTCATTCATTCCAGACCTCCCTTCCGATATTCTGCGACCCTGCACCCACCACCACTCAGGCAGGTACAGGCCAATGCAAATGCGATGGTGCTTTGGCTTAAAGCGGGATATTGTCGTGCTTTTTCCAAGGGTTCTTGAGCTGCTTGTTGCGCAGCATCGCAAAGGCCTTGGACACACGACGGCGGGTCGATTTCGGCTGGATCACCTCATCGATAAAGCCACGCTCTGCTGCCACAAACGGGTTAGCAAACCGGTCTTCATATTCCGCAGTATGCGCCGCGATTTTTTCCGGATCTTTCAGATCAGCACGGTGGATGATCTCGGTGGCACCTTTTGCCCCCATCACCGCAATCTCGGCCGTGGGCCAAGCATAGTTCACGTCACCGCGCAGGTGCTTGGACGACATAACGTCATAGGCACCGCCATAGGCTTTGCGGGTGATCACGGTCACCTTCGGCACGGTAGCTTCGCCATAGGCAAACAGAAGCTTCGCGCCATGCTTGATCACGCCGCCATATTCCTGACTGGTGCCCGGCAGGAAACCCGGTACATCCACAAGCGTCAGAATCGGGATCTCGAAACAGTCACAGAAGCGCACAAACCGCGCCGCCTTGCGCGAGCTATCGATATCCAGACAGCCGGCCAGAACCATCGGCTGGTTGGCCACAACACCCACGGTCTGCCCTTCCAGACGGATGAAACCGGTGATGATGTTTTTGGCGTAGTCTTCCTGGATCTCGTAGAAATCACCTTCGTCTGCGACTTTGGTGATGAGCTCTTTCATGTCATAGGGCGTGTTCGGGTTTTCCGGGATCAGCGTATCAAGGCTGTTCTCGATCCGATCCACATCATCAAAGAACGGACGCACCGGCGGCTTTTCGCGGTTGTTGAGCGGCAGGAAGTCCACCAGACGGCGCACTTCGGCCAAGGCCTCAACATCGTTTTCAAACGCGCCATCCGCCACAGACGACTTCTTGGTATGGGTCGAGGCCCCACCAAGCTCTTCTGCGGTGACAACCTCGTTGGTCACGGTCTTCACAACATCCGGGCCGGTGACAAACATGTACGAGCTGTCTTTGACCATGAAGATAAAGTCAGTCATCGCGGGCGAGTACACTGCACCACCGGCACAGGGTCCCATAATGACAGAGATCTGCGGGATCACACCTGAGGCCAGAACATTGCGCTGGAAGATTTCGGCATAGCCCGCCAGAGCGTCAACACCCTCTTGAATGCGTGCACCGCCCGAGTCGTTCAGACCGATGACAGGCGCTCCGTTCTGCATCGCCATATCCATGATCTTACAGATCTTCTGGGCATGGGTTTCGGACACGGAGCCGCCAAGAACTGTGAAATCCTGCGAATAGACATAGACCATACGACCGTTGATGGTGCCCCAGCCGGTGACAACGCCATCACCATACGGCCGGTTAGCCTCCATGCCAAATTCCGTGCAGCGGTGGGCTTTGAAGGTGTCGTATTCCTCAAAGCTGCCATCATCGAGCAGGAGCTCTACACGTTCACGCGCGGTCAGCTTACCCCGTCCATGCTGGGCATCGATGCGGCGCTGGCCGCCCCCAAGACGAGCGTTTTCGCGGCGGTCCTGCAGTTCCTGGAGAATATCTTTCATCAGCCGTCCCTTCCATTTGGACTGAAAATACTAAGGAAACCCCGGGCCTCAAGGATTTCTTGGCAAATTTGCAAACTATGAATATACATAAGTTGGAAAATCGCAAATTTGCAAATATATGTAAAAACTCAGGCAAAACATGGACAAAGCTCAACGCGCGCCCTACCCCGTTGCATATGACACATTCTCACGTCGTGCGAATTTTCGACCGCAGCACTCCGCCACATATTGTCACACTCGTCGCACTCTCAGGCCTGTCCGCTTTGGCGATGAACCTCTTCATCCCCAGCCTGCCAATGATGGCCGAGCATTTTCAAACCTCTTACGGGCTGATGCAGATGGCGATTCCCGCCTATCTTGCGGTCAACGCGGCTACACAGATCTTTATCGGCCCCATTTCCGACCTGCTGGGGCGTCGCCCTGTTATGCTTTGGGGCATCGCGCTTTTCTGCCTCGCAACGATAGGCTGCCTCATCGCGCCCGACGTCTACACCTTCCTCGTGTTTCGGATGCTTCAGGCCGTCATCGCCACCGGCATGGTCCTCAGCCGTGCGGTCGTGCGCGATCTGTATCCACAAGACCAAGCCGCCTCGCGCATTGGCTATGTCACCATGGGCATGGCCATTGTCCCCATGCTTGGCCCGGTCCTGGGCGGGTACATGGGCGAATGGTTCGGATGGAAATCAAATTTCTGGATTCTGCTGGGCACCGGGGTGCTCATGTTCTGGGTCACTTGGACCGATGCAGGCGAAACACGCGCCCAAACCGGGCGCAGCCTGCGCCAGCAGATGCGCGAATACCCCGAGTTGCTCATGTCACCCCGATTCTGGGGCTACGCTCTCTCTTCCGCTTTTGCGTCGGGTGCGTTTTTCTCATATCTCGGCGGCGCACCCTTTGTGGCCACCGAAATTTACGGTTTGAACGCTGCCGAACTTGGTCGCTTCTTTGGCGCCCCGGCTTTGGGATACTTTGCAGGCAACTATGTGTCCGGCCGCTACTCCGCTCGATTTGGCGTCAATCGGATGATCTTGTGGGGATGCTGGGCCGTTACTATTGGGATGGCTCTGCTTATGGCGGCCTACTTGCTGGGCCACGGTGGCGTTTATGTTTTCTTCGGCCTGATGACCTTTGTTGGCGTCGGCAATGGCCTGACAATTCCGAATGCCACAGCGGGCATGCTTTCGGTTCGCCCAAGCCTGGCCGGCTCCGCCTCGGGACTAGGCGGCACGCTCATGTTGGCGGGCGGCGCGGCCCTTTCCGCCCTCGCAGGCGCGATTCTGGCGCCGGGAACTGGCCCATGGCCCCTTCTTTGGCTCATGCTAACCACCTCAATTTGCTCACTTGTTGCCATATACTTCGTGATTTGGCGCGCAAAACAGATAGAGGGGGTGGACGTAAGGTGAATATAAAGCGTAGGTTACCCTATCCATAGGTATAGGTGCATTATGGCAACCCAGAAACTCTATGCCGGAGCGAAATTACGCGATATCCGCACACGGCTGACGCTGACCCAAAAGGATTTTGCTGGTAAGTTAGGGATTTCATTGCCCTATCTGAACCAGATGGAAAACAACAACCGCCCCGTTAGTACGACGGTTGTCTTGGCTTTGGCCCAGGAATTCGGATTCGATGTCACCGAGCTGGGACAAGGTGACGCAGAACGACTTGTGTCAGACATGCGCGAAGCGCTGGCTGATCCGGTGTTCGGCGAAGCCTCTCCCCAGCTTGCGGACCTCCGGCTTACCGCTTCAAACGCCCCGGCCTTTGCGCGCGCCTTTCTCGCGCTCCATCGGGCCTACAAACAAACCCATGAACGGCTCGCCTCTTTGGACGAAGCTTTGGGGCGCGAAGGCGCCCAGCTCAGACCCTCCCCCTGGGAAGAGGTCCGCGACTTTTTCCACTATTGTGACAACTACATTGATGCCGTGGACCGCGCCGCTGAGAATTACGCTCAGCTTGAGCGCGGCGAGATCGACATCCGCACAGCAACGATCACCCGCCTGCGCGCGGCGGGCATTCAGGTGAACTTTGCCCAGACCGCGCCACTTCGGGCGTTCTCACCCGAAACCGGGACGCTGACCCTCAGCTCATTGGCCTCTGTGGAAACCCAGACCTTTCAGGCACTGGTCCAGGTTGCGCTGATGCGTCAGGGGCAATTGCTTGAGGCGACATTGGATCTCGCCCGGTTCCAGAGTGACGAGGCCCGGCAGATCGCCAAGCTCGGACTTGCCAACTACTTTGCCGGGGCCGCCATGATGCCCTACCGCGCCTTCCTTGAGGCCGCGCAAGAAACCCGGCACGATCTCGAACTGCTCTCCGCGCGGTTTGGTGCCTCAATCGAACAGGTCGCGCATCGGCTCTCCACGCTGCAACGCCCCGGTTCAAAAGGTGTGCCCTTCTTCTTTGTCCGTGTCGATCAGGCCGGCACCATCACCAAACGACACTCGGCCACGCGCCTACAATTTGCGCGTTTTGGCGGCGCCTGCCCCCTGTGGAACGTGCACAAAGCCTTTGAAACGCCGGGCCAGTTCCTGCGCCAGCTCGCGGAAACCCCTGACGGCGTGCGCTATGTGTCACTCGCACGGGATGTCTCAAAGACCGGCGGACACTTTGGCGCGCCCCTGCGCCGCTATGCCATCGCTCTGGGCTGTGAAGTGCGCCACGCGGATGCACTTGTTTACGCCGATGATATGGATTTCGGGCGGGCCTCAGCCTTTGAGCCCATCGGCATTTCCTGTCGGATCTGCGAGCGCACCAATTGCCATCAGCGATCAGTGCCTCCATTGGAGCGCCGCTTGTCAATCTCGACCTCCCGTCGAGACGTCCTGCCGTATAAACTGGATTAACCGCAGGGCCAGCGCCCGGCCAGATCGGCCATCAAGGCCCGATCTGTGTCGTCAAGCGGCCCTACAGCCCAAGGACGAAAGCGGACCCGAAAGGCATTCAAAACCACGTCTTTCTGTGTCTCTTCAAAGACATAGCCAAAGCGAGCGGCATCTTGCCAGAAATCGCCGGGATCGCGCGCTTCCGGCCAGATCGACGGCCCCTGACGCGCCAATCGACGCCAATCAAATCGGGCGCCAGGGTCAATCTTCCGCCCAAGAGCAGCATCCGAGTGCCCAATCACCCGATGCGGCGGGATGGACCAACGGTCCATCATACCGCGCAGCAGATCTTCCAACACCGCCATCTGCGGCTCAGGGAACGGTTGATCCCCGGTGTTCGCAATCTCGATGCCAATGGAATGGGAGTTTACGTCACAGATCTGACCCCAGGCCCCTACCCCGGCATGCCACGCACGCTGCTCTTCTTCGACCAATTGCCACAGACGACCATCTTCTGCGATGACATAATGCGCAGAAACCTGCGCCTCGGGGTTACACAGCCAATCGCGCGCGCCTTCGGCGCTGGTCATGGCGGTATAGTGCAACATGACCATATTGGGCTGCGCCACACCGCGGCGCGCGCCAAAATTTACCGAAGGATGCCAGATCGGCGTCGCCAAGATCAGCCGCCACGTGCTGCGCGAAAGGCAGCCGGGCTCCATGTGCAGGCAAAGCCATCCCCATCGGGGTCCATGCCTTTACGGTCTTTCTGAGGGCCACCCTGCGCAAGAAATTCTTCCTGAGCCAGATCGGCAGAGGCGAAGCCAGCGCAAGCTTTGGCATATTTTGCCTCAGCCCGGAACGTTGACCGCTTGTACAACGGTGTTCCAACCGGGTTGGATGTCTGCAACGCGAAAGCCACAATATTTGGGCGGCCACTTCCCGGACGGGTTGGCAAGCTGGTGGGTTGAATCACCTGATACTGCGCGCGGTTCTGGGCAATCAGAGCGGCATCCGCCTCGATATCACGCTGTGCGGACACAGCCGTGAAGTCATTTTCACCTGAAATACCGGCAGCGTTGGCCACGACCTGAGGCGCCGGATTGCTGGGCGAGGCGTCAAGAGGCGCATCACCCGAGTTTTGCGAGGCCGCCAACCGAGCCGCAGCCGCGTCAGCCGCATCATCAAGCGGGGTGGACTGAACAGTGGCGGGCGCTGGGACAGCCGGTGCAGTGCCGTTCAGCTGCGCCTCACGCGCCGCTTGATAGGCATCATAGTTGTTGAAGCCGACCCCACGGCCAGCATCAACTACACCTGCTGCGCTATCGGGCACCTGCGGCGCGCAGGCCGACAGGGTCGCAATCGCAGCACATCCCAAAAGAAATACCCGCATACTCAATTCCACCTGCTCAATTTTGACTGCGGCTTACCACCATTTGTTGGGTTTTTCTACAAACCCAATCGATTGCTCCAACGCATAGGCGGTATTCAGCAGATCACCCTCTTCCCAAGGACGGCCAATCAGCTGCAGTCCCAGCGGCAGACCCGATTTGTCGAGACCCGCAGGGATCGAGATGCCCGGCAGTCCGGCAAGGTTCACGGTGACGGTGAAGACGTCGTTCAGATACATCTGAACCGGATCGGCGTCTTTCATCTCACCCAGACCAAAGGCCGAAGACGGTGTGGCCGGGGTCAGGATCGCATCCACGCCAGCCGCAAAGACATCTTCGAAGTCTTTCTTGATCAGCGTGCGGACCTTACGGGCGCGGTTGTAATAGGCGTCGTAAAAGCCCGCCGACAGCACATAGGTGCCAATCATGACACGGCGCTGAACCTCGGGACCAAAGCCCTCGGCGCGGGTTTTCTCGTACATCTCGTTGATGCCATCACCCGCCGCGAGCTTGGCGCGATGGCCGTAGCGCACACCGTCATACCGCGCGAGGTTCGACGAGGCTTCGGCCGGTGCAATCACGTAATAGGCAGGCAGTGCGTATTTGGTGTGCGGCAGGCTGATGTCGACAATTTTGGCGCCCGCATCCTGCAGCATCTTGCGACCTTCAGCCCAGAGGACTTCGATCTCAGCCGGCATCCCATCCATGTGATATTCCTTCGGAATACCAATGGTTTTGCCTTTGATGTCGCCGGTCAGCATGGCCTCAAAGTTCGGCACCGCGAGATCGACACTGGTGCTATCTTTGGCGTCGTGACCACACATGGCTTCGAGCATGATCGCCGCATCGCGCACGTCTTTGGTCATTGGACCCGCCTGGTCGAGCGACGAGGCAAAGGCCACAACACCCCAGCGCGAGCAACGGCCATAGGTTGGCTTGATGCCGGTGATGCCGGTGAAGGCCGCAGGCTGACGGATCGAACCACCCGTGTCGGTGCCAGTGGCCGCCAGACACAGATCTGCTGCAACCGCCGAAGCCGAACCGCCCGAGCTGCCGCCCGGTGTCAGGTCGCGGTCGTCAATTTTCCACGGGTTCACAACATTGCCGTAGGCGCTGGTTTCATTCGAGCTGCCCATGGCGAACTCGTCCATGTTCAGCTTGCCCAGCATAACGGTGCCCGCCTCAAGCAGCTTGCCCGAAACGGTCGATTCATACTCGGGTTTGAACCCGCCCAGAATGTTCGACGCTGCCTGGCTTTCGACACCTTTGGTGCAGAACAGGTCTTTGATCCCCAGCGGGATGCCGCACATATCGGGTGCATCGCCTGCTTTGATCCGCACATCCGACGCCTTGGCCTGTTCACGCGCAAGATCGGGCGTGTTGTGCACAAAGGCGTTCAGCTTGCCCGAACCTTCGATGGCGCCAAGGCAGGCTTCGGTCAGTTCAAGGCTTGTCACCTCACCCTTGCGCAGCGCGTCACGGGCTTCGGCGATTTTCAGTTTGTTCAGCTCGGACATTATTCAACCACCTTCGGCACAGCAAAGAACCCTTCACGCGCATCAGGCGCATTGGCCAGAACCTTGTCCTGCTGGTCGCCATCGGTGACGCCATCAACACGGCGCTTGAGACGCATCGGCGTGACCGACACCATCGGGTCGACACCTTCAACATCAACTTCGTTCAATTGCTCGATGAAACCGAGGATATTGTTGAACTCTTCGGCGAGCGCGGGAAGCGCCTCGTCTTCCACCTTAATACGGGCGAGTTTCGCCACCTTGGCGGCGGTCGCGATGTCGATCGACATGGGTGCGGGCCTCTTTGCTTTTGATCAGCTTTGGCTTTAGCGCGCAGGACAAAGGCCCGCAAGAGCGGGCACAAGATCCGAGGCGGTTTTGCGGGAAATCAGAACGGAATATCGTTGGGAGAGGTCACAAATCGCGCCACAACCTTCTTGTTCCCCGCCTTTTCGAAATCGATATCCAGCTTGTCGCCCTCGATCCCCATAATGGTGCCATAGCCGAATTTCTGATGAAACACCCGGTCGCCCAGCGTGTATTTCGACACCACTGAGGCGTCGATCACCGTGTTGCGGCTTTCTTTCGGCTGGCTGATCGGGCGCGAACTGCTGCGCTCTTGCAGCCTGCGCCACCCCGGAGAGTTATAGGCGTCAGCACTGGCGGCACGGGTTTCGATACCGGAACTGACACTGGCGCTCGCCGCGCCATAGCCACCGCCATACAGCCCCGGCGGGGTGAGCACATCCACATGTTCCTCGGGCAGTTCGTCAATAAAGCGCGAGGGCATTGAGCTTTGCCACTGGCCAAAGACCCGCCGGTTGCCAGCAAAGGTAATGGTACAGATCTCTTCCGCCCGCGTGATCCCGACATAGGCCAACCGCCGCTCTTCCTCGAGCCCCTTCTGGCCGCTTTCGTCCATCGAGCGCTGTGACGGAAACAGCCCATCCTCCCAGCCGGGCAAAAACACCGCCGGAAACTCAAGCCCCTTGGCGGCGTGCAGTGTCATGATCGACACCTTGGCCCCACCATCATCGGTTTCATTGTCCATCACAAGGCTGACATGCTCAAGAAACCCTTGCAGATTCTCGAAATTTTCCAGCGCCTTGACCAGTTCTTTGAGGTTTTCCAACCGGCCCGGGGCCTCAGGTGTTTTGTCATTCTGCCACATCTCGGTATAGCCGGATTCGTCCAGAATGATCTCGGCCAGCTCCATATGGCTGATCTCGGCCTCACGTTTCACTGGCTCGGCCAGATCATCGACAACAGACTCTGTTTCAACCTCAACCGTGGCGCGGCTCATCCGGCCCCAGCGGGCCAGATCCACCACCAGTTTGCCCAGCGCCTTGCCGCCTTTGCCTTTGATCGCCCCCTGCTCCACCGCAAGCGCTGCGCCGTCCAGCAGAGAGACACCGTTTTCACGGGCGATAGCCTGAATGGTTTGCCGCGCCTTGTCACCCAGACCCCGCTTTGGGGTGTTCACAATGCGCTCAAAGGCCAGATCATCTTCGGGCGAGGTCACCAGCCGGAAATAGGCCATGGCATCGCGGATCTCCATCCGCTCATAAAAGCGCGGACCGCCGATAACACGATAGGGCAAACCGATGGTCAGGAACCGGTCTTCAAAGGCCCGCATCTGGTGTGACGCCCGCACGAGAATCGCCATCTCATCCAGCGAAATGGCACGCACGCCACGCGTACCTTTCTGCATGGATTCAATCTCATCCCCGATCCAGCGCGCCTCTTCCTCACCGTCCCAATGGCCAATCAGCCGCACCTTTTCGCCATCAGGCGCTTCGGTCCAAAGATCTTTGCCAAGCCGGTTCGAGTTGCCGCGGATCACATTCGATGCCGCCGCAAGAATATGGGGGGTCGAGCGGTAATTCTGTTCAAGCCGCACCACATGGGCGCCCTCAAAATCCTTTTCGAACCGCAAAATATTGCCCACTTCGGCACCACGCCAGCCATAGATCGACTGGTCGTCATCCCCAACACAACAGATGTTACGATGTCCCTGCGCCAAAAGCCGCAGCCAGAGATACTGGGCGACGTTGGTATCCTGATATTCGTCCACGAGGATATATTTGAACCAGCGTTGATACTGGTTGAGGATATCCGGGTGGCATTGGAAAATGGTGACGACGTGCAACAGAAGATCACCGAAATCCACCGCATTCAGTTCCAGCAGGCGACGCTGATACTGGTGGTACAGATCGATTCCACGATGATTGTAAGCCCCGGCATCCGCCGCGGGCACCTTTTCCGGCGTTAACGCGCGGTTTTTCCAGGCATCAATCAACCCCGCCAATTGCCGGGCTGGCCAACGTTTGTCATCAATTCCACAGGCGGCAATCAACTGCTTGAGCAGGCGCAGCTGATCATCTGAATCGAGAATAGTGAAATTGGACTTGAGATGCGGGCCGGAATTGCCCTCGATCACCCCGTCGGAATCATCCGAGCCGATCAGTTCGGCGTGACGGCGCAGGATCTTTACACAGACCGAGTGGAAGGTGCCCAGCCAGGGCATGCCTTCGATCTGTTGACCCAACATGCCACCCACGCGATTTTTCATCTCACGGGCGGCTTTGTTGGTGAAAGTCACGGCCAGAATTTCATTGGGTCTGGCCCGCCCTGTATTGAGCAGATGCACGATTCGGGCGGTCAATGCCTTGGTTTTCCCGGTGCCCGCCCCCGCAAGCATCAAAACCGGTCCATCCAAAGCCTCAACCGCCTGACGTTGCGCCGGATTCAGCCCATCCAAGTACGGTGCCGGCCGCGCGGCCATTGCGCGGGCGGACAGCGAAGCGCCTTCAAAGGCGTCCATGTCGTCAAAACTGCTCATGCGACACAGGATACAGTGAGTGCCGCGCAAGGAAAAGTCGTGTTCTACCTATGTTCGCGGATAATTTGCGCCCTTTAAGCGGCTTCGCGGGCGACCTCGGGCTCAGCGACGGGCTCTTCTGTCCGGCGTGCCGTGCTAAACACGGGTGTCTGGGTCACTTCTTCCCGCTTGACGCGCATGGGTTCGATGCTCGATTTCGGCATCAAGGCACCCTGCACGGCCCATGACAGCGCCATTTTCGACAACATCACCGGCGCCACCTCACTGCCCATCACGGCATGCAGCGAAGAGAACTCTTCTTCAAACGCGGCAAGGTCATCCTCGACCTTCGACGTCAAGACTATGGTCACAAGCGAGGGGTTGCGCGATTCGGCCATGCGGATCACATCCGTGACGCGGGCGCCCACGGTGTCATGGTCCACCACCAGCACGTCAACAATCGACCGCCGCAGACAGGCTTCTGTCACCCGACCACTGCCGCTACCGGTGACTTGCATCCCCGCTTCGATAAACGCGATCTGGCTGTTTTCCAGGCGACGCATCTGGTTGTCGACGATCAAACATTGCATATGGGGCGGTCCTTCTGGATGTCTCTTCTGATGCAGTTAGGATTCAGCGAAATCGCTTAAAATTTGCTGAATTTCGGAAAGCCCTTGTGCAGCTTTTCGCAACACGCCCAAATGCGGCCATGGATTACGACCTGACCTACCCTGCCCTCGATGACCTGCGCCGCCGCGCCCGGCGCAGAATTCCGCATTTTGCCTTTGAATACTTGGATAGCGCCACCGGGCGCGAGCTTCAGGCCCAGCGCAATCGCGACGCTTTGGACGCCATCCATTTCCTGCCGGACATCCTGCGCGGCAAAATTGATCCAGACTTATCCACAACTTTTTTAGGCAACACCTATGATGCGCCGTTTGGAATCGCCCCCCTAGGTATGTCGGGAATGATCTGGCCCGGTGCGGAACAGATGCTTGCGACCCATGCCCAAAAGGCCCGCATTCCCTATTGCCTCTCGACGGTCGCGACTCAACTGCCCGAGACCATCGGCCCGATCGCCGGGGATATGGGGTGGTTTCAGCTCTATTGCCCTGCTGACCCGGAAATCCGACAGGACATTCTGCGGCGCGCTAAGGCGTCGGGGTTTCACACCTTGGTTCTAACCGTTGATTTTCCATCCGAGAGCCGCCGCGAACGTCAACGGCGCGCAAAGCTGACCATGCCCCCCAAGATCACACCGCGCTTTATCTGGGAGGTTATGACCCATCCTTGGTGGTCTCTGGAGACACTTAAGAACGGCACCCCCCGCATTCGTCTGCCCGAGAGCTATCTTGCAAGCCACGACCCAAGATCGTCTCTGGCCCATGCCGGTTATCTGATCCGAGGCACACCAGACTGGGATACGCTCGCCGAACTGCGCGACGCCTGGGACGGGCCGATAATCGTCAAAGGGGTAATGTGCCCCGAGGCCGCAACCCGCCTCAGCCAATCCGGTATCGATGCCATCTGGGTGTCAAATCACGGCGGTCGTCAGTTTGAGCCCGGCCCTGCGGCGATTTCCATGCTCCCCCACATTCGCGATGCGGTTGGACCTGACGTTCCTCTGATCTTTGACAGTGGCGTTGCCTCTGGGATGGATGTCTTGCGGGCCCGGGCGCTTGGGGCCGATTTCGTGATGCTGGGGCGGGCCTGGCACTATGCACTGGCCGCATTGGGCCAGCCAGGTCCCGCCCATCTTCACCACATTCTAATTGACGACATGCGGCTCAATATGGCCCAATTGGGATGTCGATCTTTGGACGATCTGAAGAGCCGACTGGTAGCGCAACCGGAATTTAAGTCACAATAACTGACCTATATGGACTTCATTGCGAATCCATTGATTCTTTCGCGAAACCCTTATCAAACAGGGACTTTGCAATGACTGCAAAGATATGGAGTTTTGATTGCAAATTTTGCAAACATTCGATTTAGGGAAATTAAGCTGACCTAAAAATGCGGTTTTTGTCGCGTTTTTGACCGTTTCTATTTGCCAAGCGCGTCGCAGCTACCGATAACATCGCCGCATTGCGGCATATCTACCCAGAACCCCGAATGTACATTCGGCGCGTATCTGGAGTATGCCAGCGGAAACTAGCCATCGGGAGGAGCCTGCCGAATGACCACCTTTTCCAAGATCCTAATCGCCAACCGCGGTGAGATTGCCATCCGCGTGATGCGGGCAGCCAATGAGATGGGAAAGAAAACCGTCGCCGTCTATGCCGAAGAGGACAAGCTGGGCTTGCATCGGTTTAAGGCGGATGAGGCTTATCGCATCGGCGAAGGTATGGGTCCGGTTCAGGCCTATCTCTCGATTGATGAGATCATTCGTGTGGCCAAGGAAAGTGGTGCAGACGCGATCCACCCCGGCTATGGGCTTTTGTCCGAGAATCCGGATTTCGTCGACGCCTGCGCCGCCAATGGCATCACCTTTATCGGCCCCAAAGCCGCCACCATGCGCGCGCTTGGCGACAAGGCCAGCGCCCGTCGCGTGGCAATCGAGGCCGGTGTCCCGGTCATCCCCGCCACCGAAGTGCTGGGCGATGACATGGAGGCCATCAAAGCCGAAGCGGCAGGGATCGGTTATCCGCTGATGCTCAAAGCCTCGTGGGGCGGCGGCGGTCGCGGCATGCGTCCTATTGAAAACCCCGATGAGCTTCCTGAAAAGGTCATGGAAGGCCGTCGTGAGGCCGAAGCCGCCTTTGGCAACGGCGAAGGTTATCTGGAAAAGATGATCATCCGCGCCCGCCACGTCGAGGTTCAGATCCTCGGCGACCAGCAAGGCAACATCTATCACCTGTATGAGCGCGACTGTTCGGTTCAGCGCCGCAACCAGAAAGTGGTTGAACGCGCCCCGGCCCCCTATCTGTCAGAAGCTCAGCGCGAAGAGATCTGTGAACTGGGTCGCAAGATCTGTAGCCATGTGAACTATGAATGCGCGGGCACCGTCGAGTTCCTGATGGATATGGAAACCGGCAAGTTCTACTTTATCGAAGTGAACCCACGGGTTCAGGTGGAACACACCGTCACCGAAGAAGTCACCGGCATTGACATTGTACAGGCCCAGATCCTGATCGCCGAAGGCAAGAGTATCGCCGAAGCCACCGGCAAAGCCAGCCAGTACGATGTGCGCCTGAATGGTCATGCGCTGCAGACCCGGATCACCACCGAAGATCCGCAGAACAACTTTATCCCCGACTATGGTCGGATCACAGCCTATCGTTCGGCCACTGGCATGGGCATTCGTCTGGATGGCGGTACCGCCTATGCAGGCGGCGTGATCACCCGTTACTATGACAGCCTGCTGACCAAGGTCACCGCCTGGGCCCCGACCCCGGAAAAGGCCATCGCGCGGATGGACCGTGCGCTGCGCGAATTCCGTATTCGCGGCGTATCAACCAACATCGCCTTTGTTGAGAATCTGCTCAAGCACCCGACCTTCCTGACAAACCAGTACACCACCAAGTTCATCGACACGACACCGGATCTGTTCCAGTTCAAAAAGCGTCGGGACCGCGGCACCAAGGTTCTGACCTATATCGCGGACATCACCGTGAACGGGCACCCCGAGGTCGAAGGCCGCGCCAAACCGCGTGCGGATCTGAAAGCCCCAGTCCCGCCAAAGACTCTGAAAGACTGCGCGCCGGAAGGCACCAAGACCCTTCTGGACCGCGAAGGCCCGCAAGCCGTGGCCGATTGGCTGTCATCCCAGCAGAACCTGCTGATCACCGACACCACCATGCGCGATGGTCACCAGTCGCTGCTGGCGACCCGCATGCGCTCGATCGATATGATCAAAGCGGCCCCCGCTTATGCCTGCAACCTGCCGCAACTGTTCTCGGTTGAGTGCTGGGGCGGCGCGACCTTCGACGTGGCCTATCGCTTCTTGCAGGAATGCCCCTGGCAGCGCCTGCGCGATCTGCGCGCCGCCATGCCGAATGTGATGACCCAGATGCTGCTGCGTGGCGCAAACGGGGTTGGCTACACCAACTACCCTGACAACGTGGTGCAGTTCTTTGTCAAACAGGCCGCTGAAACCGGCGTGGATGTGTTCCGTGTGTTTGACAGCTTGAACTGGGTCGAAAACATGCGCGTCGCGATGGATGCGGTTCTCGACACCGGCCGCGTGCTGGAAGGCACCATCTGTTACACCGGTGACATCCTTGACCCGGATCGCGCCAAATACGACCTGAAGTATTATGTCGCGATGGGCCAAGAGCTCAAAGCCGCCGGCGCCCATGTGCTGGGCCTGAAAGACATGGCTGGTCTTCTCAAGCCCGCCGCTGCCGGTCCTTTGGTCCGTGCGCTGAAAGAAGAGGTTGGCCTGCCGGTTCACTTCCACACCCATGACACCTCGGGTTCGACCATCGCCACCATCATGGAAGCGGCCCGTGCCGGAGTGGATGTGGTCGACGCCGCCATGGACAGCTTCTCGGGCAACACCTCGCAGCCAACCCTTGGCTCGGTTGTCGAGGCCATGCGCCACACCGACCGTGAAACCGGTCTGGATATCGGTGCGATCCGCGAGATGTCGAACTATTGGGAAACCGTGCGTGGCCACTATGCCGCCTTTGAAAGCGGCATGCAGGCCCCGGCGTCCGAGGTCTATCTGCACGAGATGCCCGGCGGTCAGTTCACCAACCTCAAGGCCCAGGCCCGCAGCATGGGTCTGGAAGAGCGCTGGCATGAGGTTGCTCAAACCTATGCGGATGTGAACCAGATGTTTGGTGACATTGTAAAAGTGACCCCGTCTTCCAAAGTTGTGGGTGACATGGCGCTGATGATGGTCAGCCAAAACCTGACCCGTGGTGATGTCGAAGATCCCAAATCTGATGTCAGCTTCCCTGACAGCGTGATCGACATGATGCGCGGTAGCCTGGGGCAACCTCCCGGCGGCTGGCCCAAAAAGATCCAGAAGAAGATCCTGAAGGATGAAAAAGCCTTCACCGATCGTCCGGGCCTGCACGCGGCGCCTGTGGATCTGGAAGCCACCCGCGCGGATCTATCGAGCCAACTGGATGGCAAGGAAGTCGATGACGAGGATCTGAACGGCTATCTGATGTATCCCAAGGTCTTCCTGGATTACATGGGTCGTCACCGCACCTACGGCCCCGTCCGCACCCTTCCAACCCGCACCTTCTTCTACGGCATGAAGCCGGGTGAAGAGATCACGGCAGAGATCGATCCGGGCAAGACGCTGGAAATTCGCCTGCAGGCTGTGGGGGAAACCACCGACGACGGCGAAGTCAAAGTCTTCTTCGAACTGAACGGCCAGCCGCGCACCATCCGCGTGCCCAACCGCAAGGTGGCCGCTGAAACCGTGGCCCGCCCCAAGGCGGATCAGGGTAACCCGAACCACATCGGCGCGCCGATGCCGGGTGTTGTGGCAACCGTCGCGGTGCAGGCCGGTCAGAAAGTCTGTGAAGGCGATCTGCTGCTCACCATCGAGGCGATGAAGATGGAAACCGGTCTTCATGCCGAACGCGACGGTGTTGTCACCGCGGTTCATGTGCAGGCCGGTGGTCAGATCGACGCCAAAGACCTGCTCATCGAGCTGGAATGAGCCTGAGCTCCAAAATACTGTTGTTTTCCGACCCGCATCTGGACGGGTCGGAGGACAGCCATGCGTCGGCGAACCCGGCACATAGATTGCGCCGCGCTCTGGAGCAGGCTTTGGCCCGCCACCCAGATGCGGCGCATCTTGTTCTTCCCGGTGACCTGTCCAACGGCGGAGATGTCTGGGGATACGAATTTCTGCGCGCGCTTTGCGCCGAATATGACCTGCCCTGCACCTTTCTGATGGGGAACGAAGAAGACCGCGGCGCCTTTGCCTCGGTATTTCCCGATGTCGCAACAGACCAGAACGGCTTTTACCAATCCGTGCTGACATTCGGCGGCCATACCGTGATCTGTCTCGACACGCTCGACCCTGAGGTGCCCACCAAACATGGCGGCCTGCTCTGCGACCAGCGGTTAGATTGGCTGCGCGCCGCCCTTACTGATGCAGCGGATCAGCAGGTCACAGTTGTGATGCATCACCCCCCGGCCCCTCTGGGCATGCCCCGGTTCGACGCCCTTGGTCTCGCCAATGGCACTGAGGTGAGCGCGCTTCTCTCATCAGCGGGCGTGCGCCTTGTCATTGCCGGACATATCCACCGCAGCATTCAAGCCGTTGTGAATGGCCTGCCAATTGCGACCCTCAAGAGCACCGGCTTTGGCCTGATGATGCAGCAAGGCGACGCGCCTCTGGCCCGCGACCCGGCTGACCCCGGCGCTTATGGCGTTCTGCTGTTGACCGAACACGGCCCCATTTTGCATCACGAAGAGATCACCTGGGACGTCACGTAGCGAAACGCATCGACAGCGGAATTGCGACTGCCTATCAAGAGTGCCTTGCTACAGAACACATGGACCCGTGATGCCCCAGAAACTTGCCCTCCTGTCCCTCCTCGTCCCTAGCTATGATGAAGGCATCGCCTTTTTCCGAGACACCCTCGGGTTTGATCTTCTGGAAGACACCGACATGGGAGGCGGCAAACGCTGGGTCCGCGTTGCACCCGCTGGGGCGGAAACGCACTTCCTGATTGCCGAAGCCAAAGGTGAACAGCGCAACTATATCGGCAAGCAGGGTGGAGGCCGCGTTTGGCTGTTCCTGCAAACGGATGATTTCGCGCGCGATCATGCCACCTACCAGGCCAAAGGCCTGAACTTTCTCGAAGAACCACGCCACGAAGCCTATGGCAGCGTCGCGGTCTTTGAAGATCCGTTTGGCAATCGCTGGGATTTGATTCAGTTTAGCGACGCAAAATCCTGACGCGCCTTGGCGTCAAAGCCGATTCGAAACGGTAGAATTCCTTACCTCGACCCGATTTTTCGCTAAAATCGGGTTAGGTATACCCCACTGTGTCGTGATCTGCCGACCGGGCATTATCATCACATGGCACATTTTGATGGCACCCCCCTTAGGGGCACAGAAAAATTTATTCCGACGCGGCTACTGGATTTCCTGCTGAATTTGGAAACATCCACCAGCACCGAAGATGTCTGGACCCATCTGGTTCAGCTTGGTGCGGATCTGGGGCTTGATGTTGTCGACTACGTGTTTGCGAATGATTTTCGCAACTGGGAAAAAACCCAGTTTATTCGCACCACCATCGACAGCCGCTGGTTCGACCTGATCGAACGGTTTCCCCATATGCGTTATACGTCCAACTTTCGGACGCATGGCTGCCGCTTCATGACACCGATGATGGTGGGCCCGGCGTATCTCGACGATATGGGCCCCCTCTCCGAAGACAAGCGCCGCCATGTCGAGCTCTCGGCCAAGATGGGGCTTGCGGCAGGTATTGCTATCCCTTTGCGGATGGAGAGCCCAAATCAGGCGGCCATGCTCACCTTTGGAGGCAAGATCAGCCGCGGCAGCTTTGACGCCATTCTGGACGAGCATGGATGGACCCTGCATGCTGCGGCTCTCTCGGCCCATACGCGGTTCTCCGAGCTGTTCCGACGTGAGTTCACCGACCGCAACCATCTGACTGAAAAGCAGCAAGAGCTGATCTGTCTGGTGGGTCAGGGCCTGATGGACAAACAGATCGCCTTTGAGCTCGGCATTTCGTTCTCAGCGGTGCGTCAGCGTCTGGCCTCAGTCCAACAGAAAACAGGTGCCCACAATCGTGCGCATCTGGCAGCACTTGCGATGCGGGCTGGCCTTGTGCCTGATCCAGTGCTTGATGACACCGGCGATCAGAAAACGGTGTTCCTGTCGACCGGAGACGGGCTCAAGAACGCAGAAATGCCCGCCACACCGGTGATGCAGGACACTGCCGCCGAGTAAAGCTTGCTTGTTAGCCTGTTCGCGTCATTCTTGCCAAAACTCAAGGATGCGCGAACATGCTAAGCATTACCTCTTTCTACGCCGCTCTTGTGGCGCTGGTTTTCCTCATTCTCAGCGCGCGGGTGATTTTATATCGCAATCGCAATCGCCTGTCTCTTGGTGACGAGGGTGACCGCGAATTGCTCAAGCGGATACGCGCGCAGGGCAACTGTGCTGAATACGCCCCCATCGGACTGATCCTTCTTGCTTTGACTGAAGTACAAGGTGCGCCCACGTTGGCGGTGCATGCCCTTGGGCTCACTCTTCTGGCTGGTCGCGCCATCCACGGCTGGGGCTTTTCCAGAAGCCACTCAGCGCTGCGCCCCCGTGTTCTGGGGATGGTTCTGACCCTCATCATGATCGGCGTCGCTGCCATGGGTCTGTTGCTGCACGGGCTAATTTAGCCGCGCCTCCACAGGAATATTCGCGCATTCCAAAAAAGTTTCTGCCCGCGTCATTTTCCTCTTGCGCCCATCCCCAGTAAGGCCTAAATCCCCCTCCACACCTTCTAAGGAAGCGGGCGTAGCTCAGGGGTAGAGCATAACCTTGCCAAGGTTAGGGTCGGGCGTTCGAATCGCCTCGCCCGCTCCAGTAGAAGGTAGTGACGTTTTGGTTTTGCGGGCGTAGCTCAGGGGTAGAGCATAACCTTGCCAAGGTTAGGGTCGGGCGTTCGAATCGCCTCGCCCGCTCCAAGACGACAGACATTATGGTGCGCGGGCGTAGCTCAGGGGTAGAGCATAACCTTGCCAAGGTTAGGGTCGGGCGTTCGAATCGCCTCGCCCGCTCCATAATGACAAAGGCTGACCCACCCAGTCAGCGGTAAGAACAGGCCGCCCTTCGGGGCGGCTTTTCTTTTGCTCTGACAATACGTTACCGCTCCAATTCCTCGCCTAGGTCTTTTCATCTATTTCATTTCTGCATCTCTTGCGCGACTGTCTCGCCAATTAGATTTCCCAATGGCGCACCTCATGTCCCCCAAGCCCCTAGTCCCAACCCTCGAAACCGATCGGCTCATTTTACGCGGCCACCGCATCGAAGATTTCAAAGACTGCGCTGCCATGTGGGCGGATGAAACGGTGGTGGCCAAAATCTCTGGCACGCCCTCAACCGAAGAACAGTCCTGGGCCCGTTTCCTTCGCTATGCCGGGCATTGGCAACATCTCGGATTTGGCTATTGGGCGGTTTTCTCTAAGTCAGAGGACACCTTTCTGGGCGAGGTGGGATTTGCCGATTATCATCGCGACACCACACCGTCACTCGCAGGAAGACCCGAGGCGGGCTGGGTTCTCAACGCAGCCGCCCACGGCAAGGGCTACGCCACCGAAGCCGTATCAGCGATCTTGAGCTGGGCCGATGCAAACCTAACACACAGCCACACCGCAGCGATTTTCGATCCCACACACAAGGCTTCGATCCATGTCGCCAAAAAGGTTGGGTTTACAAACGAAACGCTCGGGCGCTACGGCGACCACGAGACATTGTTTATGGAACGCCTCAGACGACGCGCATCATAATCCGTGCAGCCACTCGCCATATTGCGCTGCGGGATCCAGTGTCGCGACCTGCGAGAGCCCCCCAGCTGCGCGCAAGGCCCGCATATCCCGTGGAGACATATCGTATCTGGCTTTGAAGGCGCGGTTAAACCCCGTCACATTGTCAAAGCCTGCCTGTCGCGCCAGTTCGCTGATGGGCAACCCGCGCGTATCTGACCGCGACAGCATCGTAGACACCCGCCTGACCCTTTGATCCCGGATATAGGCGGCCACCCCGCCCCGATCGGCAAACAAGGCATACAGCTTGCTGCGCGAGACACCCGCCAGTCGAGCCACGTTCTCCGGCGTCAGGTGCGGGTTCGAAAGCTTTTCTTCGATCACCGCGCGCGCCACCATCTTGGCCCCGCGTGGATCTCGTTCGGATGCCCGTTCGAGATCATGCCCGGCGCCCGCATTCAGACAGGCCGCGACAAGACCAAGGGTATGGGGCTCCATATTGACAGCGAGTGACATTTGCAGCCCCGACGCCACGGAGGCAAGACTTTGGATATGTGTGATGAGAATCTGCACCGCTGACGCCGTACCGGACAGGATACGCAGATGTTGATCATCTGGCGCCACAAGCAAAGGTTCAAGCTGCGCGCGCGGGATTGCGAGACTTAGATTGGTAAACGTTGTTGTATGGCTCTGCACCTGCCGCGACAGATCCATGACCACCAGGGTTGCCCCCTGCACGGCCCCCTCACCCGAAGTCTTGTTCATCACCCCATCTTCGAAGACCTGCAGCATGTAGTGATCCATGCCATCTCGCGCGATCTCTCGTTCACTGCGGTGCCAATGCTGCTGAAGACTGCTGGTCCGCGCGAGAAAGAGAGATCCAAGCATATAGGCATCAATCGATGCATCGAAACTGTCACGACGCAGCTCGGCCTCCGCTTCAACAGTGAAAATGCAGGAAATACTGTCGCGCCAGATCTCGAACCGTTGCGCCCGTGGCTCTGTCTCAAGCGAAAAGTAACTCTTGGGCACCAATGATTCTCTGGATTGCGTCATGCGGTCTTCTTTGTATTCGTGTCCACCATCCCTTTTCGGCAGGCTTGCCAGAAACATTGCAAAAAAATGGCGTTATCCGTCAATCCGTCCAGAACACTTATCTGAGCGTCCAAACTGCCGTGACATGACTTGATCCAAAACGCTCTCGGCGATTTAGCTGGCTATGCGATGCGCCTGCAGCGGGGACTAATGCACAAATCAATGATTCATTGTGCTTTTTTTCAATCCCCAATGATTTACTTCCCCACTGTGGGCCATCGCACCGTCCAGTTTCCATGCCGGGTGCCCCAGTCTTGTGCCCGGCATGGTCTTGATGACCTTCACATCACGCCGTGGCTTTGCTTTCTCCTGTCCTATTGGCGCGCACCGCCTCGCCGCCTATAAGGCCAGCGACCGTGAGGAGAGATACGACATGCGTAAGGCCACCGTCAGCCGCAAGACCGCTGAAACCACCATCGAAGTGACCATCGATCTTGATGGCACCGGCGCCTATGACAACAAAACCGGCGTTGGGTTCTTCGACCATATGCTGGATCAGCTGGCGCGCCATTCGCTGATCGACATGACCGTGCGCTGTGACGGCGATCTGCACATTGACGACCACCACACGGTGGAAGACGTGGGCATTGCACTGGGTCAGGCGCTGACCGAAGCTCTGGGCGACAAACGCGGCATCCGCCGCTACGGCGACTGTCATCTGGCGATGGATGACACACTTGTCCGCGCGGCGCTTGATCTCTCGGCCCGGCCTTTTCTTGTGTGGAATGTCGAGATCCCGACCCAGAAGATTGGCACCTTCGACACCGAGCTGGTGCGCGAATTTTTTCAGGCCTTCAGCACACATGGCGGCATCACGCTGCATGTCGACCGCCTGAACGGCTTCAACAGCCACCACATCGCAGAAGCGGCATTTAAGGCCGTGGCCCGTGCGATGCGTGATGCGGTTGAGCCCGATCCGCGCAAAGCCGATGCGATTCCCTCGACCAAAGGCATGCTCTAAGCCTTGCCAAACCACAAGCTGCGCCACAGGGTGACGATATGGACTATTCTGACGCCTTTCTGAAAACCATCCTGCAGCGCAGCAAGACCATTGCTGTTGTCGGTGTCTCGATGAATTCGGTGCGCCCCAGCTATTATGTGGCGCGCTATCTGTCGCTCAAGGGATATCGGGTGATCCCGGTCAATCCCGGCCATGCGGGCAAAATGCTATTCGGCCAAGAGGTGCGCGCCTCGCTGGCGGACTGTCCGAAAGACGTCGATATGGTCGATATCTTCCGCCGGTCTGAACATGTGCCGCCGATCGTGGAGGAGGCACTGGCAGAACTGCCCAATCTGAAAACGGTCTGGATGCAGATTGGGGTCGAAAGCCCCGAGGCCGAAGCCGCCGCACAGGCGCAGGGGCTGGATGTGGTGATGAACCGCTGTCCCAAGATCGAATATCAGCGGCTCTTTGGTGAGTTGCGCATGGGTGGGTTCAACACCGGCGTGATCTCATCCAAACTGTGACGGGCGCCAAGGGCGCCCGATCCCGTGTCATTTTCCGGGGGTCACTCTTTCGGGCGACCAAATCCCATGCGGCCCAGCACGTCGTGGCCGTCAAACCATCTGTGTTTGACCACCGCCGCAACATGCACAACCGCAACGGCCAGCATCAGATAGGCCAGATAGGTGTGTAGAGTGTCGGCCAGATCCTCGACATTGATCGTGCCCCACATTTCCATTGTCGGGAACACCTTGGGCATGGCAAAGCTGAACCAATGGACCCCATGGCCGCCAAAATCCGCCTCGGCCCAGCCCAGCACAATCACCGCCAAGGGCAACAGATACAGCGCCAGATGCCCCAGATGAGAACCAAGCTTTTCCAGCGGGCTCAGCCCCTGCGGCAGCGCAGGTGGTCGGTTGGTCAGCCGGATCCCGATCCGCAAAACCAGCAGGCCCAACAAAGTGACACCCCCAGATATATGCAAGCCCATCAGGATCTCTTCCCAGGGACCATCCTCAGCAACCAGCGATCCCATGGCGTAACCACATAACCACATGAACCCAAATCCCAGTGCCATCAACCAATGCAACAGGCGGGCAGACAAAACATAGCGGGGCATTTCATTTCCTCTTGCTTGCTCCTGCAGCGCATCTGGGCGAGCCACGCCTTTCGCGCCACAGCAATTCCGCCACCGGTTGCGGGCAATGCGCCGCTGGTTGCCGGATTTCGCGAACGGTCACACATCGACCATTGGCGAAAGCCGTGCTAGCCCCTTGTCATGATGCGATTGTTTGCCCAGCCCCTCTGCCCGGCCTTTCCGGTGCCTCTGCGTGATCTGCTGTTCCTGTCCTTTGCGGGATCAGCCGTCGCTGTCGTCTGGGAGCCCGACCATTCTGCCAGCCTGCCGCTCGTCACCGGTTTTGTTCTCTGGCTGCTGCATTTTCTGTCGGCCATTGGGCTTTACGTCGGACTGACAGCCCTCGCCGCCCGCTGGATCACATCGCGTGCCCTGTCTGCTCTCGTCAGCATCCTGCCCCTCCCCCTAATGTTCACGCCCTTTTCACTAGTGATCGACTGGGCGCTTCAGAATGACGAGGGTCCGGAACCGCTGGGAGTTGATTTGTTTGCAGATGAGCTGCTCGACGTTGCGCCGTGGTCAATAACCGTTGCTCTGATCTTGACCTGGATGGCCTCACGTCAGCAAAACGGCACCCCGCCCGAGCCCCAACCTTCAGTTACGTCTCCCGCCCTGCATTCGCTGATCCGGTTGGAGGCACAAGATCACTATGTGACCTATGTCACCACAGAAGGGTCGCGTCTGGTGTCAGAGCGGTTCACTGACAGCATCACAAAGCTGGACCCGGCCTTGGGTTTGCAATGTCACCGGTCGCACTGGATCAACCTGCAACATGTCAGCTCCACCAAACGTGCAGGGAGCGCGTATATAGCAATCATGACGAACGGTGACGAGGTACCGGTCAGTCGCCGCCGGTGGAGCGAACTGAAGGCACGCCTGATCTAGCTGACGGGTCTCACCCTCGGCTGGCTTTTTCCGCGATCCCTGACAACCCCTGACGGCGGGCCAGTTCGCTCAGCACATCATCCAGTGGAATGTCACGCGCGGCCAAGGTCACAAGCAGATGGTACAGCACATCCGCGGCCTCATATGTGAGGTTCTCACGGTCATCTTTGACCGCCGCGATGATGGCCTCAATCGATTCCTCACCGAATTTTTCAGCGCATTTTTCCGGGCCTTTCGCCAAAAGTTTGGCGGTCCAGCTGCTCTCCGGATCGGCACCTTTGCGCGACAGAATGGTGGTTTCAAGATCGTGCAGGATCGACATCACAGCCTCATCGCAATACCAGCGGCGGCCATGTGTTCTTTGGCCTCCTGAATGGTGTATTCGCCAAAGTGGAAGATTGAGGCCGCCAGAACGGCGCTGGCATGGCCTTCTGTCACGCCTTCGACGAGGTGATCAAGGTTGCCCACCCCACCCGAAGCGATCACGGGCACATCCACGGCATCCGAAATGGCCCGGGTCAGCGGCAGATTAAAGCCTGACTTGGTGCCGTCGCGATCCATCGAGGTCAGCAGAATCTCACCTGCGCCTTTTGCGGCGACCAATTTGGCAAACTCCACCGCATCAATACCCGTGGGTTTGCGCCCACCATGGGTGAAAATCTCCCAACGGCCGGGCTCGACCGTTTTCGCGTCAATGGCACAGACAATACACTGGCTACCAAATTGATCCGCCGCCTCGGCCAGAACATCGGGATTGGCCACAGCGGCGGAGTTAAAACTCACCTTATCCGCCCCTGCCAGCAACAACGCCCGCACGTCATCCACAGTGCGCACACCGCCACCTACGGTCAGCGGGATAAAGCACTGCTCGGCGGTGCGTGTCACCACGTCAAACATGGTACCGCGATTTTCATGGGTTGCATGGATATCGAGGAAACAGATCTCGTCTGCGCCCGCCGCGTCATAGGCACGGGCTGATTCCACCGGGTCGCCCGCATCGCGCAGGCCGACAAAGTTCACGCCTTTCACCACGCGGCCGTCGGCCACGTCCAGGCAGGGGATGATGCGGGTTTTTAACATGATTTGCGTCTTAGCGGTCCACGGGGGCTTCGTCCAGCGGCGGATGCACCCGCGCAACCCGCGCAAGGCTATTGCGGCTCAGAAGGATGTGAAACGGCATCACCACCGCCAGATAAATCCGTCCCCAGATGTTGTTTGCATGCACCCAGGTCGCAATGTGGATATTTCCGTCAGCTTTCAGCACCGAGATCCGGAAATTGAGGTGATTGTCATCGGTTCCCATCACACGTTCTGTTTCGGTGTCCAGATGAATGGGAAAGATCGCGTCCGAGGCCTGTGTATCCTCGCCCGTTTTTAGCCCAAGGGGTTTAACCAGCGCATTGCGCAACCGCATCAGACCATTGGCCCAGCCCGGCATTGTAAAGGCGGTCTCGGCGGCTTCGGCCACACTGGCCGAACTGGTGACAGCATAGCCATCCAAAAAATCGCCAGACTGATGCAGACGCCAAAGCTCGGACATCTGTGGGTGGGTTGTTTTGCGGACGGTTTGCGTCATAGCAGTCTCCCATATGTTGGGAGAAACCTGTGGTGCCTTTGGCGAAGCTTCAACGCAGCGCGGTGTCGCAGGTCAGCACAAAAACCGAGGCGGCTCGGAAACCAATCCCGCCTGGGCAATGGGTCCAAAGACTCGGGTTTCCTCGACCTTCAGAACCCGGCGTGCCGTGTCGCCATAGGCGTTCTCAAAACACCGCAGATCTGGCAGCAGTTCCAACAGCTCATGCCGCGCCTCTGGCGTGATCTGATACTTGGAAATCTGGCCCGCATGCAGGCTCTCAGAGGGGACACCATTGGCGTAGATCACATGATGGGCGTCAAACAGCAGATGGATATAGCTGACCCCTTCCGGGGCCGCCTGCTGAAGTACCCCTTCGCCATCGATCAACCCCTTGGCAGGGGCAAAGATTTCGTCTTCTGCGGTATACAGTTGCACCTTCCAGCCGCTGAGCAACATGCGGTGCTGGGGCGACACACGCATGTCTGCGGCGGGCAACCCCGGCCCAAAAGCATTTTTGCGGATCAAAATGGGTTGTAGATTGGGCTGGCGTTTCAGGCGCTCCGCTGTCACCCGAGTCTGGCTCAGCCAGCGAAGCGGTTGGAACCCTGCGTCACGGGTCAGAATCTCATCCCCCGGGCGCAGGCGCGTGACCTCGACCTCGCCTCGCCGGGTCATGATCAAGGTTCCCGGCGTGTAGCAGGGGATCAGACCATCTTCAAAGGCAACCACCCCAACCACTTCATTGATGTGATTGGTTTCGTTGTCATTGGATTGCTCTTCTTCGATGAAAAGCCCAACCGTCGAATTGGTTTGCCCGTCAATGACTACGGTGGCCGTATCGCCCCCATTGATGGTTTGGGTTTCCCCTAACACCACCGCATCGGTAAACGTCCCGCCTAATCCGAGGGTATCTGTGTTCTCATCCACGCCGCCAAAGGTCTGTGCAGTGCCTGAGGTGATATCGCCACCCGCTTGAATGGCGATCCATCCGACCGTTTCCGCAACATGGTCGCCGTCCTCGGCCTCTTCTTCCTGCAGGCGCAGGTCAAAGCCGGTGCTGGTGATATTCAGAGGATCACTGTCGACGGTTGTGGTCTCATTTTCAGACATCACCGAGGTCAGAACAACAGGTGGGTCCGTAAACCCGCCAGACAGGGTCGCATTGCCACTGCTGTCACTGACCTGCGAGGTGCCTGCCTCAATCACGCGTCCATCAGGAAGCGTATGAACCCCTTCTTCGATTGCCAGCCAGTTTATGGTTTCAATCGCGGGGTGGGCGCCGTCGTGGTATTCCCACTCTTCAATGATAAAAGTGAAACTGTTGTCGGTCACTTCGGTGACGCGAAGTGTAAACTGGTTGCCCCCGTTGTTTGTCGCCGTCAGCGCGATAACAGGGTTCTCAAGCGGTTGATCAAAGGTGATGGTGATCGGCGCGTTCTCGGTCGGAGAATTCGTCGTAATCGATCCTGCCTGACCAATGGGCATGATTGCCTCCGTGTGACCCAATCCCCGCCGACGGCAGGGCCGCGCGACAGACGTCAAAAATCACATTGGAATGCGGCAATTTTACGTAAAATTGACAGAAAAGTTGAGGCGCAGCTACCCGCGCCGACGCTGGATAATCCGGATCAGGGTCAACACCACTAACAGCGACAGACAGACCAGAGTAACCGGCAAGGTCACCAACATCACCCAACCAGCAGCGAACATTGTGGCAAGAGTTTCGCCAATGTCCGCACCAAAGACCACACAGGTGTTGGCAAAACCTTCATGCAAGGTACAGCCAAAGGTCGAGGCGACCGCCGAACTGACGATCACCGAAATCATAGGCAATACGCTGACAAAAAGCCCGACACAGACAACGATATAATGCCAGCGCTTGATCATCAGGCTTTGAACACCTGCAGAGCATTGGTCAGGTCGATGGCCCCGTCATATAGCGCCCGACCCGAGATCGCCCCGTTCAAAGGCGCACCACAGCTGCGCAGCGCCTTCAGATCGTCAATCGAAGAAACCCCACCCGAGGCAATCACAGGGATCGACACCGCATTGGCCATGGCCGCTGTGTACTCCACGTTTGGCCCCTGCATTGCACCATCACGATTGATGTCGGTGTAGATGATTGCCGAGACACCATCGTTCTCGAAGGATTTCGCAAGCTCCACAGCGTCGACATTGGTCTCTTCGGCCCAGCCTTTGGTGGCCACTTTGCCATCACGCGCATCGATGCCCACCGCCACTTTGCCCGGAAAGGCCTTGGCCGCTTCGCGCACCAATGCGGGGTTCTCAACCGCAACCGTGCCCAGGATGACCCGCGCCAGACCTTTGTCGAGCCAGGTCTCGATGGTTTTCATGTCGCGGATACCGCCACCCAATTGCGCCGGCGTTTTTGTCAGTTTCAAGATCGCCTCAACCGCCGCTGCGTTCACGGGCTCGCCCGCAAAGGCACCGTTCAGGTCAACCAGATGCAGCCACTCACAGCCCGCCTCTACAAACTCCATGGCTTGCGCCGCTGGGTCATCATTGAACACGGTGGCTTTGTCCATGTCACCGCGCAGCAGGCGCACGGCTTTGCCGTCTTTGAGATCGATTGCCGGGTACAGGATCATGAGGCTTCCCCTAAAATGCGTCCCTTGGGCCATAATCTGACGCTGGGAAACATGCAAGCGGACCTACGGTCAAGCTTGATCGAACGCTGCGGCCTGCGTCAAGCTGGTGCCACTGTCTAGGGAGGACGAGATATGAAGAAACTGGCATTGGCCGCCGCCATTGGCCTGCTTGGCACCATGGCAAGCGCAGACCCCATCGAAGGTGTGTGGAAAACCCAACCTGACGAAGGATCATATGCGCATATCACGCTTGCGCCATGTGGTGACAAAATTTGCGGTGTGATCTCACGGACCTTCAATGACAGCGGCGAGTACAATTCACCGACCAAAGGTAAACGTCTTGTCCGTGATATGGTGGCCCAAGGGGGCGGAGCTTACAAAGGCCGCGTCTGGCGTCCGTCCAACGACAAGATCTATCTGGGCAAGATGCAGCTCTCGGGGAACTCGCTGAAGCTCAAAGGCTGTGTTGCGGGCGGGTTGCTGTGTTCCAGCCAGACATGGACGCGCCTCAAGTAAACAACAAAGCCCCGGAATGACCGGGGCTTTTCTTTAGGCAGGTCAGGTGATTAAGGACGCCACTGCAAGAAATTGGCAATCAACCGCAGCCCAATGTCCGCGCTCTTTTCCGGATGGAATTGAAACCCGATGCGGTTGTCTGTTCCCACAATCCCGGTCACATCGCCCGCATAATCGACATGGGCCAATCTTTGCCCCAGATCTGACATCTGCATCTGGTAAGAGTGGACAAAATAGACGTGATCGCCATTCGACAGCCCCTCAAGCACTGGGTGCGGCGTGTCGATCACCAGATCATTCCACCCCATATGCGGCACTTTGAACGTCGGATCAGCAGGTGCGATTTTGCGCACCTCTCCGTCGACCCACCCCAGACCATCGGTTTCATTGTATTCATGCCCCTTGCGGGCCATCAGCTGCATGCCGACACAGATGCCCAGAAACGGACGACCTTTGTGTTCGACCGCCTCAACCATCGCATCAAAACAGCCTGACGCGCGCAGGGCAGCCGCGCAGGCCGGAAAAGCCCCATCGCCGGGCAATACCAGATGATCCGCCTTAGCCACGACATCGGGGTCATCGGTGACAACAACCTGCCCCGCGCCGGTTTCCTCTGCCATGCGCTGAAACGCCTTTTCTGCGCTGTGCAGATTACCGCTTTCATAATCAATGATCGCTGTGAGCATGACATCGGTCCTCTTTCTGATACGCAGTCCAAGTGCCGGGATTTCCCAGCAGGGTCAAGCCTTGGGCGGCATCGGCAATGCATCAAGCAGACCCATGACCTGATCAAAGGCGCCGCCGTCTTCTGGCATCGCGGGTGGACCAAACTCGCCCGCCAGATGCAACAATGTGAACCCATGGATCAAAGACCAGACCTGTGCCTCCACCACCTGTGGGTCTACCCCGTCTGGCACAAACGGCGCGCAGACCTCTCTGAGAAGCAGATAAGCATGCGCTTCCTTTTTGCCGCTGGGCGAGGCCACCAAGCCCGCCAAACCTTTCCCACCAAAGATCACATTCAACACCCCACGATGCTGAAGCCCAAAAAGCAGATAGCCCCGGCAGATTGAATTTAGGCGCCCCCGATCGGATTGCGGTCCCACCTCAATCGCGCGCTGAAGATGTGCCGAGAATAGCCTGAACCCTTCCTCTGCAATCGCATGTTTCAGTCCCTGCAGCCCCTCAAAGTGATGGGCCGGAGCGGCATGTGAGACACCGGCGCGCGCTGCACATTTGCGCAACGTCAAAGCCTCTAGCCCGCCTTCTTCCAAAAGCTCAATCCCTGCAGAAACCAACGCCGCGCGCAGGTTTCCATGATGGTGTTTTTTCTTGTCGGCACTTTCAGTCATCGGGGCAGTTTAACGTAAACCTTGACAGCGTCAAGTTTGACGCTACTTTACACTGTCAAGTTCACATGATTCTGGAGTGCCCATGCCTGTCTCGTTTCCCCTCTTTCTGACCACCCACTGGTCAAAGCGCATTCTTTGGCTGTTGACGGTTTTGGTTGCCCTCGCCTCCGCCAGATATTTGATGCTCCCCATACAAATGGCGGGCGACTTCATGGCACATCACGCGGCAAACCGGCCTCTGGCGCTTTATGGCCACATCACCGGCGCCTCGATTGCGCTCGCTCTGCTTCCAATCCAATTTTCGCCCCGCTTGCGCCGCACCCGGCTTGGCTTGCACCGCTGGCTGGGCCGGCTCTATGGCGCCTCTATCGCTGTCGGAAGCCTGTCTGGTCTTGCCTTGGCTGTGACCACCGAAGCCGGGCCTTTTGCTGCAATGGGGTTTGCCGCATTGGCCGTACTTTGGGCTGCCTTCACAGCCCGCGGCATCTGGCTTGCCATACAAGGGGAGATTACCGCACACCGCGCGTGGATGGTCAGATCCGCTGCGCTGACGCTGGCGGCCGTTTCCTTACGTCTTGAACTGCCCCTGCTTCAGGCAATTTTTGGATTTGAGATTGGATATCCGTTAGTAGCCTGGCTGTGTTGGGTACCAAACCTCTTGGTCGCCGAATGGCTGCTCAGCACGGGCCATGCCTCACAAAAGTTACAGGCCTCAACCGCGTAACTTCAGAGTATGTAAACGAAAAAGACGCCCGGGCAATGCCGGGCGTCGAGTTACGGAACGAGGGACAGTGAAGGTGTCGCAGGGGTTCCGATCCTGCGTCCTGTAGTAGAGATAGGCTAAATTGCCACGCTTTAAAGAGGCGTAAAGATTTTGTGAAGATTTTTCTTGACCGGCAAATTTAGGCACTAACCCGCGTCAAAGAGGACAAGCCGGTCAGCGACAGGCTGTCATGCACAAGCTCAGAACGATCTGTCCCGACATCCCGTCGCCCTCGCAGAAGGAAGAGTTTGCCAAATCCCTGCCAGGTTCCCACCGAAGGCGCAGTGGCATCACAGGGAAACCGGGCCTGCCATCCGTCAGGCAGGGGCAGTCCACTGGTTTCGGCACGTTCAAGCATCCACACCAGAGGGATGTTCGAGAGGCCGCGCGCCTCATTCTCTCCCCCCAGTTGACCACCGATATCTCCATGTGTGCCACGGAACCAAACCTGTTCGATTTGCCCCTCCCAACTCTGGCGACAGGTCCACAAGACAGGGGAAAAGGCAGCACGCGTCTCATCATGGGCCAGCGCATGAAACCCACGTTTGATGCTGTCCCCCAATTCGTGATTGTGAAACGCATGGCTCTGTTCGGTCAAACGCCACAGAAGCGGCAGGCGCAAACCCAGCGCTTTGACCGTGTCCCAAACACCAACCATCTCAATCGGGGCGGCCTCGTGACAATACTGTTCACGGAAAAACCGCGCGGCGTCCCCTGCCGGGTCATAGCGGTACAGGCGGTAGATCTGGCGAATATTGCGTTCAGTCGCGTGTTCGGCCTTCAGCAGACCAACGCGGTCGATCGCCCCCGCCAATGAGCGCACCGCATAAGCGCCCCGCGAATAACCCAGGAAAAAGATCCGATCCCCCGGACGATACCGCGAGGCCAGATACCCATAGGCGCGACAGATCTGACGGTTGATGCCCCGCCCCATCATCACATCGCGGGTGCTGCGCCAGTCGTCCCATTGAATACCTGCCTCATAGTAGACGCTAGCGCTTCCCTCATCACAGAGCAGTTTGAACGCAAGCCCGGCATTGGTCTCATCCCCATGGTCCAGAGATGAGGCCGTGCCATCAAGAATAATCACATGGTTGCGCGGGCCGCGGCGCGGCGTCAGCGCGGTGTGGTCCGAGGCAAAGCGCTTTCGGAACCATCCTAGAACATGATCACTGAGCTTGTTGTTCTGCATCCTTCAACATTTCCCACACGCGCATTGGTGTGAATGGCATATCCACTTGTTTGATCCCACGCGCCCAAAGCGCATCCTGAACCGCGTTGGCTACCGCTGCCATGGCACCAACCGTCCCGGCCTCGCCACAGCCTTTCATCCCCATGGGGTTTGCGGTTGACGGCACGGGCACGGTATCGAATCCGATCATAGGCAAACTGTCGGCGCGTGGCATTGCATAGTCCATAAAAGTCGCCGTGAGCAGTTGGCCATCTTCATCGTAGACTACGTGCTCGCACAGGGCCTGCCCCAGCCCCTGCGCCACACCGCCATGTACCTGCCCTTCGGCAAGCATCGGATTGATAAGGTTGCCAAAATCATCAACCACTGAGTAACGGTCAACCTTCGTTTCACCTGTTTCGGGGTCGATCACAACTTCGGCAATATGGGCCCCGTTGGGATACGACCGCCCCGGCAGTTTCTGTGTGGCGGTCCAGCTTAGCAAATCGTCGCGCCCAGCCGCCCGCGCCCGCGCCGCCACATCCAACATACCCGGCGTCTCGTTTGAGCCCTCAATGCGGAAATGTTCGTCATCAAAACTAACCTGATCGGCCTCGACGTCGAATTCTTCCGCCAGAAATGCGCCAAACCCGGCCTTGATATCGGCCACGGCGGTCAAGGTGACATTGGTCTGCACCGTCACGGAACGCGATCCCCCCGTGCCGCCACCGCGGGCAATCCGGTCGCTGTCACCCTGCACAACCGCAATCCGGTCCGCGGGGATGCCTGTCTGGTCCGACAGGAACTGTGCAAAGACCGTTTCATGGCCCTGCCCGTTCGACTGTGTCCCGACATAAATCAGCGCGCCGCCCTCCTCGGTGAACTCAACCTTCACATCCTCAGAGGGTGCACCCAAAATGCTTTCAATATAGTAACAGATCCCCAGACCACGCAGCCGACCCGCGTTGCGATCTGCCGCAGAACGCGCGGCATATCCCGCAATATCAGAGGTTTGCTCGGCGCGTGTTAGCACCCGAGAAAAATCACCAACGTCGTAGGTTTCACCGGTAACGGTTGAATATGGAAACTGGTCTGGCGCGATAAAATTGCGCCGCCGCAAATCATTGGGGGCAATCCCCAGCTCTCGCGCTGCGCGGTCCATCAACCGCTCAAGCACATAAATGGCTTCCGGACGCCCCGCCCCACGATAGGCATCGACCTGAGTGGTATTGGTATAGATACCTTCACACCGTTGATAAGCCACCGGGATGTCGTAGGGGCCGGTCAGGACCCGGGCAAAGAGCTCGGACTGGATCATCTGAGCGAACTGCGAACTATAGGCCCCCAGATTGCTGCGGGTGCTAACGCGGTATCCCAAAATGCGATGATTGGCATCAAAAGCCAGCTCAGCCAGTGTCTGCAGGTCGCGCCCCGCATTATCAGACAACATCGCTTCGGTCCGTTCGGACATCCAGCGCACGGGCCGGTTCAAATGACGCGCAGCGAAAGCCACCACAAAGTTTTCGGGGTACACCATTCCCTTCATGCCAAAACCGCCGCCCACATCCGTGGTGGTGACACGAACATCCTGTTCATCCAGCCCCAGCACCGTGACCAAACGGTCCTTCATGCCCCAGACACCCTGCCCATTAAAGGACATGTGCAAGCGACCCTCAGCCCACTCCGCAAAACATCCGCGCGGCTCCATGGAATTGACGATGATCCGGTTATCGGGAATCTCCAGCGAGATCACCTTTGCCGCCGCCTCAAACGCTGCCTCAGTGGCCGCTTCATCTCCGATGCCATAGTCAAAGGCGCGATTGTCAGGCAGCTCATCGAACAGCGCCTGCCCCCCAGGGTTCAAATCCAGTTT
The DNA here is from genome assembly GCA_049116335.1 of Pelagimonas sp. Lineage (GTDB taxonomy): Bacteria > Pseudomonadota > Alphaproteobacteria > Rhodobacterales > Rhodobacteraceae > CANMIH01. The sequence continues at coordinate 216,725 of JAGDYZ010000012.1, forward strand.
GACCGGGAGATCTTCGTAATCAAACTCAATCAGCTCAACCGCATCTTTCGCCTGCTGCAGTGTTTCGGCAATGACAACGGCAATGGGCTCACCAACAAAGCGGACCCGGTTTTCCGCCAATATCGGACGCCTGGGCGCGGGCCAAACGGAGCCATCTCGGCTTGGGGCCGGCGTATAGGAAATATGCGCATCGAGCCCCGCAGCCTCGAGATCTTCCGCCACAATAACCGCATGCACCCCTTCAGACGACCGCGCATCGGTCACATCAAGCGTTTCAATCACCGCATGGGCAACAGGAGATCGAAAGACAAAGGCATGCAGGGCGGCATCAGGTGCGATATCATCGACATAGCGCCCTTCACCGGTGAGAAACCGAACATCTTCAACACGTTTGACCGATTGGCTTTTTCCGAAGGTGTCCATGACCCGCCCCTGTATTTCTTTCGCATCAAAGAAATGGGGGGAAACACCCCACAAGTCCAGAGGTTAGCGCGTCAACGTCACGATACGATAGTCGCCAAACCCATTAAAACGGGTCGCCAACGCAGTTGAGTAAGCCCCCATCCCATCAAACAGCAGGTAATCCCCTTCTTTGAGATCCGCAGGCAGTGAGATGGTTTCAGGCAGCGTATCAATACTATCACATGTCGGACCAAAAACCGTAAAGTCCTGCATCTTGTCGCCGTGTCTGCCCGAGGCTGCTACCGCCGTAACCCGGCTAGAGGCGCCGATATCTTTCCACTCACTCAAACCGCCATAAATGCCATCATTGAGGAAAATGGTATCATCGCACACGGCCTTGACCTGCAGCGCGAGCTGAAACGCCTCGGCCACCATTCCCCGACCGGGCTCACAGACAAGTACGGGTCCCTCCCCGTCAAACGCAGCGGCTTTGGCCGCGGCAATCGTGGCAAAGATCTTCTGCAGGTCAGGTAAACGGTCACAGCGATGGGATGGGAACCCTCCACCCACATTCAATCGATGAAGTGTTACACCAGCCCTCTTGGCCACCTCCGCGCTCGCCTGAATATAGGCCTCCCAGGCACCGGCATCGTGACATTGCGTGCCGGGATGGAACGTGATCGAGGGCACCCCGCCACGGGCGACTACCATCTTCAAGAGCGCAACCGCCCCTTCGGGATCTGCGCCAAACTTACGACCAAAATCATAGCTCGCCCCCTCAACCGGCAACTTCAGCCGCACTGCGATTTCCACACCGGTGATATCCCCGAGCTTGTCCAATTCGCTATGACGATCAATCGACCAACTGGTGATTCCAAACTGGCGCCCCTGCGCCACTTCTGATTTGGAGCGCACCGGGTTGTGGTAATGCAACCGCGCCGAGCGGCGCGCGCGGTTCACCAATGCCATCTCAATCGGCGACGCCACATCAAAGGCCTCAAGCCCGACCTCAGCCAGTGTTTCCAAAACTTCTTCATGCGGGTTTGCCTTTACCGCATAGGTCACCTCACCGGGAAAACCGTCCAGAAACCGTTTGGCCGTCTCACGCAATGTGATGGGATTGAAAAAATAGACCGGATCTTCGGGGCCTGCGCGGCACAACCAGGACTGTGGATCCCGTGCAAGGGGCTGTTGAAGGGTCATTTGCTCGGTATCCTTTGCCTGTTTCCTTCATTTTGCGAGGTCGGACACTCGATTTCACGTGGCACATCTGCAATATTGACCGAAATGCACGACGATATGACAGGACAGCCATGCAGATTGACGAAACAGATCGCGCCTTAATCGCACTGCTTTCTGAAAACGCCCGCCTGCCGGTGGCAGATCTGGCCCGCAGGCTGGGCGTGGCGCGCACAACGGTGCAGGCCCGCATTGACAGGCTTGTGGATAAGGGCGCTATAGCCGGATTTACGCTGCGCAGAGGTGGAGGGTTGCGCGCGCCCTTGCGTGCCACGGTGCTCATCTCTGTCGAACCAAGGGCCACGCCGGCGGTTCTGACCCGGCTCAAAAGCCTGACAGAAGTGGAGACAGTCCACACCACTTCTGGCCGCTTCGACATGATCGCCATTCTCAGCGCCGATGACACCGAAACACTGGACCGGACGCTGGACCTTATCGGGGAAGCCAAAGGAGTGCGCAGCTCAGAAAGTCTGATCCACCTCAGCACCCGGTTTGACCGGGGCATCAGCTGAGAGAAAACAAAACCGCGCCCGGCTTTTGCGGACGCGGGTGGGCGGGTGGGGCGTTTGCAAAAGCCGGGTTTATCCCTGCTCTTCTTCGCCCTCGTCTTCGATGCCGTAGGTCTTAAACAGCCCAGCCTGTGCAATGAAAAACACAAAGATGGCCGCCGTGAGGCCGAAGGTTTTGAAATAAACCCAGGTTTCGGTGCTCATGAACCGCCACACGATCTCATTCAGCGCTGCCAGGCCAAAAAACAGTCCCGCCACACGACGTGTCAGGATCATCCAGCCCTCATCTTCTAGCGGCATAAGGCCTTCCATCACCGCCCGCAGATAGCTTTTGCCGCGCATCAATCCCACACTCAACGCGCCGCCAAACAGCAGATAGATCAGCGTCGGCTTCATCTTGATGAACCGGTCATCGTTCAGCCAGACGCTCAACCCGCCAAAGACCACCACCAGAACCGCAGTCACCGCCTGCATCCGGCTCAGATGCCCGGTCAGCTTCCACAAAATCGCAGTGGACAACAGCAACAGAGGCACAAAACCAGCCGTGACAAGAATGAACCCGTCATATTCGGTGCCCCCAAGTGTAAAGACCTGATCTTTCAGCTTAATATAGGCAACGAAAAAGGCCAAGATCGGCCCATATTCCAAGCCGGTCTTGAGCATCGGGTTGACGGTTTTTTCAGACATGCGTGTCTCCTTTGCAGGGGGAGATAGGGGCTTTAGCCGCCAAGCTCAACAATCACAGCGCCTAAAGCAATCAAAACCATCAAGGCGATGCGCCGTGGTCCCACTGTTTCACGCAGCACCAACCAGCCGATCAGCGCGGCAAACACGGTCGAGGTTTCGCGCAAAACCGCCGCTTCGCCCACCTTATCCAATCGTGTGGCCAGCATCACCGATCCAAAGCTGAACAGCGCCACCACCGCCCCAATCGCCCCACGTAGCATCAAGGGCCCAAGCGTGGGTCGCTGGTCCATGCTGCGCCAGCGCATCCATGCGAGGCATGGCATAAATAGCCCATCAACAAAGAAAAACCATGCCAGAAAGGTGAACGGATTGGTGGTCGCCCGAATGCCATAGGCATCGTAGGTGGTATAGAGCGCGACAAACAACCCAGTCAGAAACGCAAATCCCAGCGCTGTGTTCAGCGTCTCGCGCGCGGTTTCAAGAAAGATCAGATTGTACAGCGCCAGACCAAAAATTCCGGCCAAAAGCACACCCACACCCAGCCACTGCACAAAGGTGAAGCTCTCATCAAAAATCAACCACGCCCCGATCACCGCAAACAGAGGGCCTGTGCCGCGCACAACCGGTTAGACCACCGTGTAGGCCCCCTTGGTATAGGCATAGGCCTGCAACAGCTTGTAAGCGGTGTGGATGACAAATGCCCCGGCAAAGATCAGCCACATATGCGGCTCGGGCCAGGGCACCACAAACAGCGCAAATGGCGCTGCGATGGCGGCATAGCAGATATCAACTGCGCCACGGGTCAACCAGGGGTCGTGCCGCCCCTTTTGCAAGGCGCCAAAGATGGCATGAAGCAGTGCCGCAAAAAGCGCCAAACCCAGCGCAAGCTGATGACCCGCTTCGGTGCCTTCAAGCGAGATCAGCCAATCGCTCATGACATCCGGCGCGCCATGCCTGTACGATATTCGAACCCAAAGGCTTCATAGAGCGCTTCGGCCCCGGGATCGGCGATCAGACTGACATAGCACCCTTCCGCGAGGTTGCCCTCTGCCCAGTCCATAAGCGCCGTCATAATCCGTTTGCCATAGCCCTGCCGCTGGTACTCTGGATGCACGACAATATCGGTCACCTGCGCGAAACACCCGCCATCCCCGACAAGCCGCCCCATGGCAATCAAACGCCCGGTTTCATCCCGAAGCCAGACGCCGTGCAACCCATTGGCCAACCCACGTTGCGCCGCCTCAAACTTGTAGCCCCCCATCCCTGCGTCTTCTCGCAGGGTGAGATATTCCTCGATCGACGCAGGCCGATCAGAAAATTCCGGGGGCTTAGCCATTGCTGTCCAATCCAGTCAGGGCCGCTGCAAACTCTTCTGGATCAAAGGGTGCCAGATCATCAATTTGTTCGCCAACCCCAATTGCGTGAATCGGCAATCCGAATTTATCCGCCAGCGCCACAAGAACACCACCGCGCGCGGTCCCATCCAGCTTGGTCATCACCAGCCCCGAAACATCCGCCAGTTTTTGGAAGGTCTCAACCTGATTGAGCGCATTCTGCCCGGTTGTCGCGTCTAGTACCAAAAGCGTGTTGTGTGGAGCTTCCGGATCTTTTTTGCGGATCACTCGCACAATTTTGGACAATTCTTCCATCAGATCCTGACGGTTCTGCAAACGGCCTGCGGTGTCGATCATCAAGAGATCTGCGCCGTCTTCCTGTGCCTTTGTCATCGCATCAAAGGCAAGGCTCGCGGGATCTGAACCCTCTGGGGCGGTCAAGACCGGAACACCCGCACGATCGCCCCAGACCTGCAATTGCTCAACGGCGGCTGCGCGAAAGGTGTCCCCGGCGGCAATCACCACCGATTTTCCAGCAGCCCGGAACTGGCTTGCCAATTTGCCAATGGTCGTGGTTTTGCCCGCGCCATTTACGCCAACCACCAGAACCACCTGCGGTTTTTTGGGATAAAGCGGCAGAGGCCGCGCCACAGGCTCCATGATCCGGGCAATTTCACTGGCCAACAGGGCTTTGATCTCGTCACTCGACAGCCGTTTGCCCATGCGTCCTTCGGCAATATTGGCCGTCACACGCAGAGCCGTGTCCACCCCCATATCGGAGGCGATCAAAAGCTCTTCAAGGCTTTCGAGCATATCATCATCAAGCACCCGACGTGTGGCGGTCTCGGCGACGATACCCCGCCCCATCAAACGCCCAAGCAGACCCGGTTTGGATACTGCTGGTTCGCTGGGTGTCTCAACCGGCGAGGGCTCGGCTTGAACTGGCTTAGATGCTTCAGGCGCAACAGGCGCAGGTTCCGGCTCAGCCGCTTCAGCCTTGGGCGCAGCGGTCTCAGGTGCTGGCGCAGACACAATTTCAGGCGCGATCTCAACTTCTGACGCGGTCTCGCTGCCACCGTCTTCTACAATTGCATCCAGCCCTTCATCCAGTTTGGACGACGATTTGAACAGCTTGTTTTTGAGCTTCCCGAAAAAGGACATGTGCCACGCCTGTCAATAATGATTTCCTCCACCTAATACGGCAAGACGTGTAAGAAAAGATCAGTTGTCCCGATTGCGCCCGAGTTGAGGGGTTGTATCCATGGTTTTGCGTCTATTTCTGTGTTTCATGCTTTTTGCGCCACTGGCGCACGCTGATACCTCCATCCCCGGCACTCAATGCTCAAGCGGCGCTTTTGGCCAAATCCAGTGCATTCGCCCCGATCATTTTGTCTTTGACACCTGTCAGGCGATCGAGGCCTTTGCCACTGATAGCGGCCTTGATCCAGGTTTCTTTGCGCGTCTGATCTGGCAAGAAAGTCGGTTTGACCCAAACGCGCTCAGCCATGCCAATGCGCAAGGGATTGCCCAGTTCATTCCCTCCACCGCGGAGATCCGGGGGTTGCTTGATCCTTACAACCCCGCACAGGCGCTAGAATACTCCGCGGAATATCTGGGCGAGCTGACCCGTCGCTATGGCAATCATGGTCTGGCCGCCGTGGCCTACAATGGCGGTGAACGGCGTGCGGATGGTTTGGTATCCAAGTCGCGCGGGTTGGCCACGGAAACCATCAACTACGTCAAAATCATCACCGGCCTGCCTGCCGAGACATGGCGCGACGCACCGCCAAAGGCGCATGATTTCCGGTTGCAGAAAGACAAACCGTTTGCCCCAGCCTGTCATGAGCTCGCCCTCAAACGGCGTCTCACCGCCTACCCTGAGCCCGAACCACCAGAAGCTGCGGCACAGCCCTGGGGGGTACAGATGGCCTTTGGCGTGACCAAACAACGGGCTCTGGCACAGTTCAAATCCCGCAGTCGACGCTGCGCCAAAGCCGTGGGCGGTGAAACCCCTGCTCTCATTTGGGAGAAAAGCCGGGCCAGTCCGAAAGGCGGGTACTATATGGTGCGGCTTGGGCGCAGTGACCGCGATGCCGCGTGGAAATTGTGTAAGAAGATCAAAGCGCAGGGCTGTATTTGCGCCGTCTATCGCAATCGTTGATATCAACCGATTACAGGAACCAGATAGGTGATCACAAACAAAAGCTGCGCGGCATAGTAAGTGATCCAGACCATGCGCGACGCCATAACCCGCAGGCTATGGTCTTTGCGCATCAAAAACAGCTCGGTGGCGAGAATGGCGTCAGACACCATGAAGATCATCGCCGGTGCAAGAAATTGCCACCCTAGCGGCATCGCCGAAAACCCCATCGCTGCGATGATCGCGATATAGCCCATCACTGGCATGCGCAGCGCTCCGGTTGCTGGCCAGAGCTTCCACGCCATACCTCCTGCAAAGAGGACAATGCCAACTGTGACGGGCAGAGTGTTCACCGGCATAACCACCGGATCTACGCCGCCCTGCTGGCTTAGAAACTGCGCCACATAGGCCAGATGCGCCAAGGCAAAGCTGACCAGCCCGGCCAGAAAGGCGCGCTCACCGTCGCGCGACAGCGCCAGATCCCCCAGCGCGCCAAGTGTCAGGCCGAGCGCCAAAAACCAAGGCAGGTCCAGCCAAGCCAGACCTGCCAGAAGCGCCACTGGCGCAGTTTTAAACACGGACCGAAGGACCGACGGGGGCTTCGCCAGAAACCCCTCAAGGTAAATCAGCGCGCAAACCGCCGAAAGGATCAGCGCGCCAATCGCCATTACACTTCGTCAGGGAAGTGCTTCATGGTCAGGCGGATTGGGTTCGGCGCAGCCTGTCCCAAGCCACAGATCGAGGCATCGACCATGGTCTGGCTCAGCTCTTCAAGCAGGTTCTGATCCCACTTGTCTGCGCTCATCAGCTTCACCGCCTTCTCACAGCCAACCCGGCATGGCGTACACTGACCACAGCTTTCGTCTTCGAAGAAGCGCAGCATGTTCAGAGCCGCCTGTTTGGCGCTATCTTTGTCCGACAGAACCACCACAGCAGCCGAGCCGATGAAGGTGCCATGCGGCTGCAGAGTGTCAAAGTCGAGCTGCACATCACTCATGGACGCGGGCAAAAGACCCGACGACGGACCACCCGGCTGATAGGCTTTGAAGGCATGGCCATCGAGCATACCGCCACAGGCCTCGATGATATCTGTGATAGTCGATCCGGCAGGCAACAGGTGCACGCCAGGATTTTTCACCCGACCAGACACCGAATAGCTGCGCAGACCCTTGCGGCCATTTTTCTCAACTGTGTTCAGACACTCCGGGCCTTCACGGTTGATTTTGCAGACCCAATACAGAGTTTCGACGTTATGCACGAGCGTCGGGCGATTGAAGATCCCCACCTGCGCCACAAAGGGCGGACGGTGACGCGGCAGGCCACGTTTGCCTTCGATCGATTCGATCATCGCGCTTTCTTCACCGCAGATATAGGCCCCGGCCCCACGGCGCAGGTCGATATAGCCCGGCTCAACGATGCCAGCATTCTCAAGCGCGGCAATCTCGGTACGCAGGATCTCAAGCACAGCCGGGTATTCGTCCCGCATATAAATAAAGGCTTTGTCCGCCTCAACCGCCCAGGCCGCCATCAGCATACCTTCTAGGAAGACATGCGGCGTGCGCTCAAGGTAATACCGGTCTTTGAAAGTGCCCGGTTCGCCTTCATCGCCGTTCACGGCAAGGTAGCGCGGGCCTTCATTGGCGCGCACGAAACCCCACTTGGTGCCCGAGGGGAAACCCGCGCCACCCAGACCGCGCAAGCCGGCCTCTTTGATTTTGGCCTGCACCGCTTCCCAGTCGCCATTGGCGCGCAGGTCTTTCAGCGTCGCATAGCCACCCTCAGCTACATAGGCGTCAAGTGCCTCATAGGCGGGGACATGTGCGTGGGTGTCATCAGCCGCAATGGCCGCTTCCACTTTTTCCACCGTTGCGTGGTCGATGTGGTTGTGCCCGATTTCCAGCACAGGCGCGGTGTCACACCGGCCCATGCAAGGTGCGCGCAGCACGCGTACCTCAGAAGGGTCCATCCCATCTTCGAGCGCTTTTTGCAGCTGCTCTGCCCCGGCCAATTCGCAGCTAAGCGAATCGCAGACGCGAATGGTCAGCGCTGGTGGTGGGGTTTCGGTTTCCTTCACCACGTCAAAGTGGGCGTAGAAGGTGGCAACCTCATAGATTTCCGCCTGTCCTACACGCATCTCTTCGGCCAGTGCCCGCAGGTGTGCCGCCGAAATATGCCCATATTCATCTTGAATCAGGTGCAGAAATTCGATCAGCAGGTCGCGATTGCGCGGACGGTCTCCCAGCAGAAGACGCACTTCAGCAAGTGCTCCGTCTTCAAGCTGACGCCCTTTGGTGTGTCTGCGGCCTTTACCTCGGCCGGATTTCCAGACGCCTTTGCGATCGTCAAGTGCCATTTGTGTCTCCCGTACTTGGCAGGCATCATACCGGTGTGCCGTTGTAGACTAGGGACGAAAAACGACGAAAACAGGTGGGGCTGCGCCGCGATCTCTCCACTGTTTGGTCTGACTGACGCCCGAAAGAGCAGGCAAATGGACGGAATAACTCGGAAAGGGCGGGTATGACACGATTTGTGGTGGCGACACTGGGTATGGTGATTTTGCTGGCCCTGGCCATGGGGCTGGCAGGTCACTGGCCGCTGTTGGCTTTGCTTTACATCACTGTAATCACATACTTTTTGGACAAGATCACCGCCCTAGACGCCCCCGATAAGCCCGAAGCAGAGTTTCCCGCTGGCGATGGATTGGACACCGTTCTGGGGTTGGCTCACTTCCCCCTGCTCTTTGGCGGCATCTGGACCCTCGCCGCAGGGGATCAAAACACGACAAACAAAGTGATGATCTTTATCGCCCTCTCACTTTTTCTGGGTCAGGTCGGAAATTCCAACGCGCACGAGCTGATCCACCGCGCCGCGCGCCCTATGCGCCGTCTTGGTGTGGCGGTTTACTCTACGGTTCTCTTTGGATTTCATGCCTCAGCCCACCTGCATGTGCACCATGTGCATGCCGCAACCGAACACGATCCGAATTCTGCCCGATTGGGGCAAAGCTTTTACAGCTTCGCACCACGGGCCTGGTGGGGGGCATTGCGGCTTGGGTTTCTTGCGGAAACCAAGCGCTACAAAGGTGGCTGGCACCCCTTTATGACCTATGCGCTCTGGGCCCTGTTCGCGCTGTGTCTGTCGTTCGCTCTAGCCGGGCCCGGCGGCATTTTGGCGCTGATTGGACTGTCCCTTTATGCTCAGATACAGCTCTTGCTGTCGGACTATGTCCAACATTACGGATTGCGCCGGAAACGGACCGACACCCGGCTTGAACCCGTTGGCCCTCAACACAGCTGGAACGCCCCCAATCCGTTTTCCTCTGCTTTGATGCTCAATGCACCGCGTCACTCAGATCATCATGCCCACCCCACGCGCCCCTATCCTGGATTGGAACTTGACCGAGAGGCCATGCCCATTCTGCCGCATTCGCTGCCGGTGATGGCCGTGGTCGCCCTCGTGCCCCCGGTCTGGCGGCGGATTATGGACAAACGTGCCCGCGTTTGGGCGAACCCTCGCCCATGACCCAAGGGACATGGATTGCCCCACTTCACGGTTAAAGCGTGCTCTGGCATTCTATCGCCATGAAACACCTATTGTCTTTCGCCTTTGCGCTCATTGCTGTACCGGCCCTCGCAGCCAACCCGATGTCTGGGTCAGAATTTGACGCCTATGCCACCGGCAAAACGCTCTATTTCGGGCAAGCCGGTCAATCTTATGGGGTCGAAGAGTACCTGCCCGACCGTCGGGTGCGCTGGTCGTTTCTGGATGGCAAATGCAAAGAAGGGTTCTGGTACGAAGAGGCCGGACAGATCTGCTTCATCTACGAAGACGATCCGGCCCCGCAATGCTGGTCATTTTATCAGGAAAACAACGGATTACGCGCGGTTTTCGAAAATGACCCTGCCAGCACAGTGTTGTACGAGGCCAACCAGAACGATGAACCCATGCTCTGCCTTGGCCCCGAAGTCGGCGTCTGATCACGCCGCGCGCAGCGCCGACATACCTTCACGCAGATAATCGCCCAAAGCCTCAACCGGGGCGGCTTTGCTTGCCCCCATATAGAGGTTGATGTTCTGCGCCCCCAGATCGGGCAAAGCATTGCCAACCTCAATGTATTCCAGCTGTGGCCCCGCATGCCCGTCAAGTCGGGTGGTCACCGCAAGATCGGCGCTGACTGTGGCATCTACGGTCATGTCACTGGCGCTATCAACAGCCAGCTCCCATGCGATGCCTGCCTGATCCAACCGATCAATGGTCTCCGCCCGGAACATACAGTCCCGACAAAAGGCCAGCCGCAATGGCCGGGTTTTCCAGGCCTGGCCATCCGGCGCCCCAATCCAGCGCAGCGGCGTTTGCAACAGCGTCTCTGCGCCCTGATCCTGACCATTCTCAGTGGTGAGAATCACATCGACTTCACCGCGCTTGAACTGGGTCTTGAGCTCTTTCGTGTATGAGCTGATCAGCTGCACCTTCACCCGTGGATGAGTACGCCCCATGCGTTTCAAAACCGACGGGATCGTCGGATAAACGATGTCATGCGGCACGCCAAGCACCACTTCCCCCTCCCAGCTCTGGTCGGTCAGCTTGGTGTAGATCTCATCGTTGAGATCGACGATTCGCTCCGCATAGGTCAGCAATTGAACCCCAGCCGGGGTCAGCGTCACCCCGCGCCCTGACCGCTCCAGCACCTGAAGCCCAAGCATCTCTTCCAGACGTTTCAACTGCATAGAGACCGCAGATTGCGTCAGGTTCAGAAATCCCGCGGCACGGGTCACTCCGCCGGAGCGGGCCACAGCCACAAAAGAGCGCAGGGTTGTGATGTCGAGATTTCGCATTGATCAAGCTCCGTGATGCATCACTTCATGAACATTCGTTTTCAATATGGGTCCACTCATAGCATATACATCACAGTTCACAATGAAAAACACGGAACTCATCACACATCAGAAAGGACACTCCCATGATCCGCACTTTGTCTCTCGCTCTCCCCACCCGTTCCCTTCGCCCCTTGAAAACCCTGTCGCTTTGGCTCGGCACCGTGCGCAGCCGTAATGATCTCAAAACCCTCGAGCCGCAAATGCTTGAAGACATTGGCGTGTCAGAGGCCCAAGCGCAGAAAGAAGCACTGCGTCCGTTCTGGGATGCCCCGACAAATTGGCGCAAATAACCGCATTCAAAGGCCAAACAGGCCCGGAAATCCTTGAAAATCCGCGCGTGATGACCAATATCTAACCCATCACGCGCGCGTTTGCGTGCGGGCATTACAGGGATTAATCGGAGGCTTCTATGGCTGACTTTAACACGATCCGTTCTGCAGGCATGTCCAATGCCCAGGCGGCTCAGATCGATCAAGGGCTGCGCGCCCACATGAACAAAGTCTACGGCACCATGTCCGTAGGCATGCTGATCACGGCTCTGGCGGCCTGGGCGATTGCCAATCTGGCAGTCACGTCAGATCCGTCCAACGCCGTTGCCGCAATCCGCGCGGGTCAGTTCCTGACACCGCTGGGCGGCGCAATCTACATGAGCCCGCTGAAATACGTCATCATGTTTGCTCCTCTCGCCTTCCTGCTGTTCGGCTGGGGTGCTCTGATGCGCCGCGGATCCTCAGCAATGGTTCAGCTGGGCTTCTTCGCCTTCGCCGCCGTTATGGGCCTGTCGCTTAGCTCGGTCTTCCTGATCTACACCTCGGTGTCGATTGTTCAGACCTTCCTTGTCACCGCGATCGCCTTTGCGGGTCTGTCGCTGTATGGCTACACCACCAAAAAAGACCTGTCCGGCATGGGCACCTTCCTGATGATGGGCGTGATCGGTCTGCTGGTTGCCATGATCGTCAACCTGTTCCTGCAGTCCGGCGTCATGATGATGGCAATCTCGGCCATTGGTGTTCTGATCTTTGCAGGCCTCACCGCCTTCTACACACAGGACATCAAAAACACCTATGTGGCCCACGCCATGCACGGTGACCAAGAGTGGCTGAGCAAAGCCGCAATCGACGGCGCTCTGAGCCTCTACATCAGCTTCCTGAACATGTTCCAGTTCCTGCTGATGTTCATGGGCAACAGCGAGTAACTTCGCACAGATCTCATGCGAAAGGGCCGGTCATCACGACCGGCCCTTTTTTGTTGGGATGCACACCCTAGCGATTCAGCATCACGATTTTTCAAGAAAAATCGGCGTTGCGCCCAGTTCAAATGACCCACACATACGCGGTCAGACCTCAGTCAGGGTATAGACATAAGACATATCGCCATCGCGTCCGACCCAATCTCCCTTGGGGGGCACAGCCCCATGAACCGGGCCAGTGTCCCAGGGGCGCCCCGCCAGATCCCCGGTTTTCGGATCAAAGGCGGCCCAGCCCCAGATGTCATCGCGGCGAATCTCAAATCCGCCACGTGTCAGCGTGTGGTAACTTCCACCCACCAGATCAAACCGTTCAATGCGGCCATCCAGCCGCCGTATCATTTCGAAGCATTCCATCTCCCTGCTCCTACTCACAGGTGCCACACCCTCGAGATACTCAGCCCCGTGCGCCATCGCAGATACGCGACAGAGGGTCTGAGGTCCCAAATTCAAGAGGGTTGGCGTTGGACAAAAAGAAAGGGCCGCGTCGGTCTCCCGGCGCGGCCCTGCATTCGGATATGAAAGCGATCTTACTTGATCTTGCCTTCTTTATATTCGACGTGCTTGCGCGCAACGGGGTCGTATTTGCGAATGACCATTTTTTCGGTCATGGTGCGTGCGTTTTTCTTGGTCACGTAGAAGTGGCCAGTGCCCGCGCTCGAGTTCAGGCGGATCTTAATTGTGGTCGGCTTCGCCATGGGTCATCTCCTGCAACGCTGGGCGACTGCCCACGTGAAAAATCTTTGAAGCTTGGCTTTTACCCATGCCTGCGCCCGAGTCAACCGCACCTGAGCGGAATCTCGCGATGAATCGCAGGTTTTTATGTGCGGAAGGCCTGTAAGCCGGATTTTGTCCCCCAGGTTGCCCCGGTTAGACGGCCATTCATCTGGGCCAGATGTTGCCATCTGGCTCTTGCTGCCAACCCGAACCTCTCAGGCCAAAGCCGCCCTGCCCCGATATCCCCGAAGGGATCAGCGAACGCGAGGTTCCTATTTGGCGTTGCTCCCGGTGGGGCTTGCCATGCGGGCGCTGTTGCCAGCCCCCCGGTGGTCTCTTACTCCACCGTTTCACCCTTACCGCAGCTGACCCGAAAGCACGCTTTCAGGCTGCAATGCGGCGGTTTGTTTTCTGTGGCGCTCTCCGTCAGGTTACCCTGCCCGGGCGTTACCCGGCACCGCTGCTTTACTGAGTCCGGACTTTCCTCACCTTTCGGTGCAGCCGTCCAGCCTTCCGCACGCGCCCGCACTAAAAGCCCAAATGCCCGCCGTCAACCACTCAAACGCTTGCACCCTGCCAAAACCTTGCACCACGCGCCCACCCGAGGACGGTGCCGCAGGCACAAGGACGAGATATCCAGCGCAGGCCAAAGGCCTGTTCATTTTAGCAAGATCAGCGCAGCATCAAGGGCTGTGCCAACCAGCCGCGCAGCAGTTCTGCGACGGTCTCCGGCTGTTCCAGTATGGGGATCTGTCCGGCTTGCTCAACCACCTGCAAATCCGCACCGGGGATCATCTCGGCCATAAAACTGTGGCGCTTGACTGGGGTCACCGGATCCTCTTCTCCACAGAGCACCATGCAGGGCACCGCAATCTTGCGCAGCGTGGTCTGCTGGTCGCGGCGGCGTTGCATGGCCCGGGCCTGCCGCACATAACAGTCCTCCCCCAATCCCTGCGCCATATCCTGCATCAGCGCCACAATCTCAGAGCGGTAAGGGCCTGCCGCCAGAGCCGAGGCCTTGCGCTCTTCAGAAACCACCTCGTCAAATTTTCCCGCGCGCGCACGGATGATCAAAGGATCGCGCTCTGCGGCCTGTTGCGGGGTATCTGCGAGAGGTGTGGTTGAAACCAAGGCAAGGCGCGCAACACGGTCGGGCGCGCGACGGATCAGCTCCAAGGCAACCATGCCCCCCATTTCCCAACCGACCAGAGCAAAGCGTTTGGGCAGCAGATCCAACAGCATCGAGGCCATTTCCTCAATCCGTTCGCCCTGGGTCAAAGGCGCGGTCATCACGGCATGGTCACGTGACAGGTCCGCGATCAGGGGGCCATACAGACGGGCATCGCATAGCAAACCAGGCAAAAAAACGATTGGTTCACGCATGGCCAAGACCCTTTGAAATCACTGCTTTGGTTAGGGTCGAAAACCCGCCTGTTTGCAACAGATTACCAAAGGTTAAGAATTTGGAAAGCCCACAAGAAACCCGGGGCCGCAATGCAACCCCGGGTCTAGCAGATCTGCCACATGTGGCGCTTACTGTGTTTTCAGCTGGTCCCAGAATTCGCCCAGATGTTTGGACACAATCTGAGCATAGCGATCGCTTTTCTTCAGCGCCGCAAGACCGGCATTAAAGCGATACAGGTGGGTTGTTCCCCGCCAGTGTTTTTTGGAGATCACCACGTGCAGGCCTTCGACCGACAGAGGTTTATCGAGCGGCACAACGGCGCCCCTTAGCCCCATGTCGTCAATCGTGGTCGCACCAAGGAACACATTCAACGTCACCGCATCAACACGGCCCGCCAGAAGTTCCTGAAAACAGGCCTTCGGGCTGTCTGCCTGCACCAGCTTGATCAGCCCCTTCTTGAGCCATTCCCGGCCCGGGCGATCCAGATCATGGGTGAAATACCCCTCAGGGCGGCACAGGGTTTTGCCAATCACATCCGCGTCCTGTTCATAGGTGATGCCTGAGCCTTCACGTACAAACAGCAAGATCAGAACCTCAACCAGCGGATCCGAGAAATGGAAATTCTTGCAGCGTTCGTTGTTTGGCGTCGACGCACAATCCGGCTTGAGCCAAGGGAAGCCCATATCAAACTGCTTGCTGTCGAGCATCGGGAACAGGTGCTTTGACCAATCATCTTCCCAGGTGACCGAATAGCTGACCGGATTTGGTGTGGTTTCCAGCGCAGCATTGACCAACTCGGTCACCATCCCGTCACCGGGCCAGTCGCGGTCGGTGAATGGGGCATAGTTCGACCCCGTCACAAGCTTCATTTCCGCATTATCCTGCAACAGCGGCGTTGCATCGGCTTTGCGTTGCCCGGCCACACAGGGGATCACCAGATCATCTCCCGGCGAGACCTGAAACACCGCTGATTTCAGCAGTTCTTCATTGGAATAATAGATCAATGTCCATTTTTCCGCGTCGCCGAAATAGTGGTTGGCAATGGTGAACACCGTTTCACCCGGCTGGACCGTATGAGAGCTCGGCTGGCAGTCCTGCGCCGCCGCCATCTGGGGCAGCGCAAAAGCCAAAACGGGCGCGATTAGCGCATTGAACACTCTGCGCATATCAGAACTCGGCCCAGATACGGGTCATATGTTCGTCAATGATGCGCTGATAGGTGCCGTTTTCCTTGATTTTGGCCAACCCCTCTTCAAACACCGCCAAAAGCTCGTCTCCCTGCGGGTGGGATTTATGCACGACCATGTGGTTGCCATCCACCGAAATAGGTTGACCTGCGGCCACCTGCACCCGGTCCTGCAGACCCAGCTCTTTGATCTTCTTGCGGCCCAGGAATTCGTTCAGCACAACACCATCGACCTTGCCCTCTGTCAGCAGACGGAAACAGTCGCCGGGAGAGTTAGGAACCTCAAGCTTGATCACCCCATCTTTCAACCAATTGCGGTCTTGCTGGTCGAAGATATAGGTCGAATAGCCTGCTGGCCGACACAGGGTTTTGCCCTGCATATCCGCGTCCGTGGTAAAGGCCATCGGGCGCTGGCTGTCGACAAACAACAGCATCAACACCTCAAACATCGAATCCGAGAAATTCAGATTGGCGCAGCGATAGGTGCTTGGGTCGGCCTGACAATCTGGCTTGAACCAGGGAAAGCCGATGTCCAGCAACGCATTGGACAAAAGCGGTTCGTGATGCGCGGACCAGTCGTTGACCCAGTGAATGGCATATCCCTCATCGGGATTGGCAGCTTTCATCGCTTCATCGACCACCTCGGCCAACAGACCGCCTTTGGGCAGGCCTTTGTCTGTAAAGGGCGCGAAATCGCTGCCGGTCAGAACATTGATCTTCTTGCGGGTCTCAGCGGTACCGGGCGCAACCACCAGTGGCGCAGCAACAGCTGGCGCCGCTGCCTCGATCACGCGTCCGCCTTCTAGGCCCTTGGGCAAACCACCAATACAGGGAATGCGATAGGTCTGGCCAACGCGGATCGAGTTCGGGCTACTGATCTTGTCAGAGTTCGCCTGAAAAATCGCGGTCCACTGTCCTGCGTCCTGATAGAGCGTGTCAGAAATTCCCGAGAGACTGTCGCCTCGTTTCACTTTGTAGACACCACCACATGTGTCCTGTGCCGCAACCGACACGGTTCCGGCCAACAGCGTAGCCGTGGCCAGCGCGCAAACGCGTTTCATCATACATTTATCCCCCTGAAATCGTTAAGGGCCCCCATACCTTGCCGGGATCGTCGCGCATGTTGTGTGGCGGGTCAACGGTTTCGCTAGGGATTGTAGTGTTAACCATTTTTTTCAAGGGCTTCGCTGCTCTGCGGCGCGAAGGATCGGCGACATCGTGTGACGCAACCTATGAGTTATCCACAGAATCGGCCCGCTAATGGGACTAAGCCTGATTCGCCTCGAAGGCCGCCAACTGTTTGCGAAGTAACTCATTTTCCTTTTGGAGCGCGGCCAGTCGAGGCCCGATCATTGCGGCGATCTCGCTCTCGCTATAGCGCGGTTCGATGTACTTCGGACAGTTCCAGTCCACCGCAGCAACATCAATCACCACCAGCCGCTCCGCCGGTGCGGCCCCGTCTTGAAACAACCGTGCGGCGAGGTTCGGATCGTCTTTGGCATCCACCATCCGCGCCCGCCCCAAAAGCTTCAGCCGGGCTTTGCGCGGATAGTCCATAAAGAACAGCGACACCTTGGTTTCCGTCTCAAGATTGCCGCGTGTGATGAACTGTTTGTTGCCAGCGTAATCGGCAAAACCAATCTGCTCTTCACCCAAAATCTTCACGAAGCCCACAGGCCCACCACGGTGCTGGATGTAAGGCCAGTCATGTGATGAGACGCTGGCCATGTAAAAGCTTTGCCGCGCTTGGATAAAGGCCCGTGTGTTGTCATCCAAAGGCCCTGTGAACCGTGTCTCATAGGTTTGGGCATAGCGGTCGCGCATCCCCAGCTTGTCCTGTTCTGCCTGAACTGCGGGGGTGAACAACAGCTTGCCGAAACTTTCCACGACTATCCTCCGATGGTGTGCTGGATCTGCATCCAGATTGCCGCTTCGTCGATCAATGTCCATTCACGTCTTAGTCCCCACGGACCAAACTCTGCGTGAGACATGCCCATCACATGCACCTCTGCCCCAGTGGGCCGCCCGAAGGTGCCCCAGCCATCATGCCGCCCTGTCAGGGACCACCGCACCGCCGCGCGGGCGGGCATCAAAGGCTCTTCCATGCCAATCCGATGATGGATTTCAAACCGCGCTGAGGGGAAGGACGACCGAAGACCCATCCAAAAGGCCTCGGCTGCTTCGGGGCCATGGGTTTCGAGACCACCGGGGTAACACAGATGGCAGGCGCGGTCATATTGCATGGTCACAACCGAAAACTCGCCCTCCATCATCTGCGTTAGCAGGCTGGCAAACCCAACGCCCCACTGGCTGGCGTTGCCCGGTCCGGTATAGGGCCCAACCACATCCACCGCAGGCCGCAAAGGAGCCTGCGCCGGGTCCATCACGCTCAGCTGGTCGCGCGCCCAGTCGGCACCGTCCAATCCCAGCTGACGCAAGATGGCCCCGGTGTCGTGAACGCTCCAGACGTCGCTGATCTGATTTGCTTTGGCATAGCTGTCTGTCAGCACCCGATAGCGCAGCTTGCGGCCCGTTGGTGCGCCAAACACCCCTGCGCCCTTATGGGTGCCCGTCGACAAAATACGCTGCGACCCCAGAAAACCCACCCCGTCGCTGCCCGACCAGATCACATCCTCGCTCATCATCGAACGATCCGGGACAGCCACCAAAGTGGCCATCATCTGAGCTTTGGCCTGATCCGCGCCGACATGCACCCCAAGCGGGCTGCGCTGGATCACATCGGGATGCAGATATTCCGCCACCCCCCGCGCCAATCCATGATCCTCCCAGATCTCACGGGTCGTGGTCAGAATATACTCCGGAAAATCTTGGAATTTAGGATCGAATCCCTGCATGGGCCCACCTCATTTACTTTCCCCCTAGACCTAAGCCTTGTGCAACGTGGGGACAATTCCCCTATTGCGGGTAAGAAATGCCCCGAAACTTGGGGAAATCCACATAGCGCTGCGCGCGGCCTTCTTCCGGGGCATCTCCGGGGCGATGCAACAACCCGCGCGGCGCGATATAGCTGTCGATGCGGCGATGCCCTTCGGGCCGCCAGCTGATGTTAAAGGCGCAAAGTTTGGGGAAAAACCACACTTCGGCAAAGGGGATATGGTCATAAAGCCACCAAGCCAGATCGCGCCAATCCCGCCCCTGCGCATATTGATCAGCAAACCACGGGATCACGATCGAGGCACCGGCAATTGGTGTATCCGGTAAATCCCAGATGTGACATTCAAGGAAATAGTCATTCGCCGCGCAATTGAGCCGGTTCTCGTTGCCAAATTGGTTGAGCGTCGGAGACCGATAGCCCGAACGCACGAAAATCCGACCAAAGGTTTCTTGCAAGGGATCAAGAAGCTCGGAACACAGCATCCGCCCCCGCTCCAGCGCAAGATCTGGGTTTTCCGGGATATTCTGGATTTGGTGGAAATTGCCAATTTCCGAGTACAAAAATTCACGCATCCAGAACTGCCGCGACAGACGTTCCCGGCCAAGCGTTTCAAGGCTCCACATCGACCGGGGGGATCTCATGCCGCCTCCCAATACTGAACCACAGCCTCGACAACCCGGTCATGGAACAAAGGCAACAGTGCTTCACCGCTGTCCCACCCTAGCAAGGGTCGCCATCTGCTTTCCATGGCGCAAATCATCTCATGCCGGATTTTGTTGCGCCACCCGACGCGCGCAGCACGTTCTTTTTCTTCCTGAGAGCGTTCTGGAACGAGTTGAGATGGATCTGGAAATCCAGCTTCAAGGAATTGCTCCATCCTCTGTCTATGATGCGCCTCATGACCCTGTTGATAGGTCTCCAATTCAGCCGGGGTTGGATCTCGCCGCAGACTGTCATGCACCGCTCGCAGGTCCTCAGGCATCTCACGCAACGCTTGCCTCGCCCAATCGAACAGATGCTCTTCTGAGAGTTTGTAGACCCATAGACGCAAAAGCACATCGGCTTCGTTCCAATGGCCCTGCTTTAAAAATCCTGCGCCCTCTAGAAGATCAATGAGCCAAGGCATCATGAATAAGGTCGCGTTGTCCGCCATAACGGGAATACGTGCCTCTGCTTTTCCCAAGGCCTCTATTTGAAGCTCAAAAAGCTTGCGCTGTGAGTCAGGCAAATCTGAGGAACACGTAGCCGCCTGTAGGCTTTTCCTGTAGGCCTCCATGCCTCCAACAGGCGTTATCACAAACTGGTCCAATCTCGCTGTCGAGGAACTTTCAGCTGCCGTAGCGGGGTATTCAACCACGAGATCCCCAGTTTGCCGAGCGAGTTTTAAGAGAACCAAAACCGCATCTTGCATCCAAAGCCCCTCCGGGCGGATCGCCTTTTCCAGTTGATCCTCTGACACCAGGAGGCTACAGCCCGAGGGCGTTTCCTCCGCCACCCCCATCGCAATAAGGGCCATGCAGCCAAACTGCCATGTGGTCATGGCCAGATCGTCAAACCCACCCTCTTCCCCTTTCGGAAGCACATCACAGGCAAAGCAAGCCAATCCCTGATGAAGCTCACTCATACCCGGTCCAACAAAAGGCCCCATCGTCGCGCAGTTTGGAAAACGGGTTATGAGCGATTTCCCACAGATGTCCGTCGGGGTCTGCGAAATAGCCGTGATGCCCACCCCAGAACACATCCTGCGCCGGTTTGATGATCTTGCCCCCCGCCGCTTCGGCCTGCGCCAAAAGCGGGGCGACTTCGTCTTTGGAGCGAACATTGTGGGCCAGCGTGACAGCACCGCGCCCCAAATGTTCCACGGGAATCCCCAGCTCCTCCGCCAATGCGGCGATGGGATAGAGACCCAGGGTCTGGCCGATCAGATCAAAGGCCACCACCCCATCCGGGCTATCCACCTCCTGCCAGCCCAGCGCCTTATAAAACGCGGCACTTACAGCCATATCCGCCACGCCAAGGGTGATCAGGCTTACACGCTGGTCCATCTAGATCTCCATCCACTCTTTGATTTTGGAAACAACTTGTTCCGTCATGCTCGGCGCTGAAAGCCGTCCGGCGATCACATGGCGCGTCGGGTTTTCGGTGCCGTCGCTGTCAACCACATGAAGATCCGCCCCCCAGATCTTGGCCACCTGCCGTGTGCGCTTGGATTCGACAATGTCATCCCCGTCATCAAACAGAAACAGTGCCGGGATCTTTAGCGCCGCATAATCAACCGATCTGGCCGCCTTGACCGCCTGCGCCATCGGCAGAAGCGCTGCGAATGGGTATTCTGGAGTGCCAAAATAGATCTGGTCTTCGGTCACCGGATCAAACCCATGGGTTTTGCCACCCACCCAAGGCCCCCAGATCTCAACCAGAGGCCAGGTCAGCATCACCGCCGCCTTTTGCTTCACCTGAAAATTCGGGGCGACAAAGATCACCCGTTCTACGCCCGTGCCCAAACCCGCAGCCAAGGCCAGCGTGATCATGGTGCACCCTGTCGAAGTCGCCATGACGGTGATCCGTTTGCCCACCTTGCGGGCCACGGCCAGTGCTTCGTCCATATCCTGCATCCAGGCATCCAAAGTTGCGCGCGCCAAGGCCTCGCCCGTGATTCCGTGTCCCGTCAGACGGGCGAAAACCAGATTTGCCCCCATGGCCTGTGCCACCTCATCCGGCACGGGTCGGATCTCTTCTGACGTGGCGGAGAACCCGTGGATGTAGAGCAAAACCTGATCAGTCTGCCCTTCAGGCTCACCGGCCCAGAGCACCCGCTTTTCGACACCGGATTTGAGATCCGGGACCTGTGCCTCTTGTGCGGCCAGATAGGCAGACACGCCCTGGTCTAAAATAGAGGTCTCAAATGTCATGTGCTCTCTCTTCAAATTGCTCGATGCGCTGCCAATCGTGCAGCAGGGTCCAATCAGGCAGGCCCAGAACCATCACGTGACCGCCTCCACCCGGCGGCTGATCATGGCTGCGATCAATGGGAACCTTCAGAACATGTGCGCGCAGAAGCGCTCCGATCCCACCGTGAGCGACCACGGCGATATTTCCGTAAGGAGAGGCAGCAATCACCTCAGTCAGAGCCCTAATACACCGTGCCTGCGCATCTATCGCACGCTCCCAGCCGCGGATGCTTTGCGCGGGGTTGGCAAAAAACGCATCAGCGGTTGCCTCAAACTCGGGGGGCGGAAGATAACCCGTGGCGCTGCGATCATTTTCATGCAGCGCGGGTAGGACACGGGGGGTAAGCCCACAGGAAGCGGCCAGAATATCCGCGCCATCCCGCGCCTTGGTCTCATCACTGCTCCAGATGCTTGCGATCTGTGTCACCCGCGCTGAGAAGGCATCGTGACGCGCGCGTCCTTCAGGTGCCAAAGACCACTCGGTCACAGGCACCTCAGGGTCGATCACAACCTCTGCATGGGTGATAAAGAGCAAACGTCTCACCCGATGACATCCACAACTGCGGCCTCGATCATGGCAAGGCAGGCCTCATCAGAAAACCGGTGATCCGCCCCTTTGACCAATGTCAGGCGCACATCCTCACCCTCGATATGATCGAGAAGACGCAAAGCGACCTCCCGGGTGACGGCCTCATCCTCTGTGCCCTGCATCAGGCGCACCGGCCAGCTCATCGGAAGGGGTGAGCGCAACACAAGCTGATCGCGCCCATCTTCGATCAACCGCTTTGTCACCGCATAGGGTTCGTCATAGTCAGAAGGCACCAGGACCTGCCCCTCTTCCATGACTTGACGCCGCTGTTCTTCATCAAACCCGGCCCAGAAACTATCTTCGCTGAAATCCGGCGCCGCGGCGATCCCGACAAACCCGACGATATTGTCCAACCTCTTGGTCAGGACACAACTGATCCAGCCGCCCATAGAGGAGCCAACCAAAACCAATGGCCCCGTCACCGCGTGGCGAATGATAATCTCGGCATCTTCGGCCCAATCCCCGATACAGCCCTCTTCAAACACACCGCCAGAGACACCATGCCCGCTATAATCCAGCCGCAAAAAGGCCCGCCCCTGTGCCTTGGCCCAGGCCTCGAGATGCACCGCCTTGGTGCCTTCCATATCCGAGCGATAGCCCGACAAAAACACCACGCAGGGCCCTGTCCCTTGCGTAAAGGCATAGGCCAATCGACCACGCGGCCCATCAATATAAGAAATTTCGGTCATTGCTCTCACTGCCATTGTGTTTCTTCGTGGGTCAAAATACCCCAGCGCAGACTTCGTGCAAGCGCAGTCCGAAAAGAGAACCACCCCGATTTTTCAAGAAAAATCGCGCACGCCTCACCCGATGCTCTGCGCCAAAACCCGACTGATGTCGCTGAGGTTAAAGCCACTTTCCGCTTTCCAGGCATTAAAAGCCTCTTGAACGGCCTGTTTGGCCTTTTTTGAGGTCGGCGCCTTCTCGATCACCCCCTCAGCCACCAGTCGCGCCACAACGTCTTTGGACATGATATAGCTTTCCTTGCCCATTGACCGCAGCAGATATGACCCCGTCCCGCCTCCGAGCCGAGATCCATTTTTCTGCATCCACTCCAGCAGACCGACAAAATCCTCCGCAGGCCAGTCCGCGACACGCGTGCCAAAGTTTTTATCAAGGATAAAAACGGCGTTCTCCTGTATAGCGCGGATCTTTGGGGCCGACCGGATCACCCTTCGGTCTTCGACCAGATCATAGAACCAATCATCTGACATCATCGATACCCGCCCCACATCAAAACCGTGAAACGCGTCCTCAATATCCGGCCATTTGTTTTCGACAACTTTCCAGCTGATCCCGGCCTGAAAGATACCCCGCGCCATGGCGGCGAGCCAGCGATCATCGGGGATTTGCGCAATCTCTTCCGCAGATTTCGGGGGGGCCATTCCCTCAAGAACTGCGGATCGCCCGCCTTTCCGGTCCGCGGCAATGTCCAATATCTCTTCAAAACTGCGCATGTGAATTCTCCGGCTACTCACACGAGAACAAACCGCGAAAACGGGACCGTGACAACCCTTAGTGCGCTGCGATCTCCACAACCGCACGCTTGTGAACCGCGAGCAGCACCTCAAGATCCTCTTTCGTTCCGGCCAGATCGCGCAGCCCGAGGGCCCCCAACACAATGTACCGCGCCAGAATGTCCGGTTCCGATACAGACTTGGCCGTCAGAACATCAACCCAGGATTGAATTTTGTTATTTTGAGCCTCTGCGACAGCCTGTCGGCCCACCTCATTATAGCCACCCACCATATCGCGCGCTTCGGGTGACGCCGAGATCACGGAAAAAGACGGATAAATGGCCCTCTGGTAATAGCTTTCCAGATGATCTGTCAGATGGTCCTGCTCTGACCAATCGTTTTGAAGCTCGTCCAATGAGCGCGCCGCGACATGCAGGATCGTTGCGCGGAGAATTTCGTCTTTATTCTTGTAAACAGTGTAGAGCGTCTGACGCACCAACCCGGCCTGCTCAGCGATATCCCCCATACGGGTCCGGCCGACGCCAAAGCGCATAAAGACCTGCACCGCAGCCTCCAGAATTTTTACTCGATTATCCATCTGCACCTCACAGCTCAAACGACGTATTGACAAAAATCGACATTTTGTCAATAAACGACAAAACGACATAATTTGTCTTCTTGATATTCGGAGTTAACATGAACCGCAGAACTCTTCTTCGAACCCTCACCGCCGCCTTGCTGGCCGGCCCAACCCCCTCGGTGCTCAACGCCGCCACATCAAAAGGATCCCCTATGCTTATCGTCACCGTAGAAGTTGAATTTGAAGATGCCGGCATCCATGAAAAACTGGCCGAGATTCAGGCTATGGATGCAGCGACCGTTGAAGAGCCCGGATGCCTCGCCTATCGGTCGTCCTTTGACGTCACCAACCCCAACCTGCTGCGGATCTATGAGATGTGGGAATCCATGGAGGCCCTGACACCACATTTTCAAACCACCCATATGGCGAAGTTCCAGGCGGCCTTGAGCGGGCTCAACACCAAAGGCATGACCGCCAAAGTCTATGAGGTGGCACAAGAGCTGCCCTTTCCAAACGCCGGATAAAACTCCGCACGACACCGGGCATTGCCCTGCTCAAAATCACCGTATTGGCGGATGCGGGAGGGTGGGTGGGGCAGCCGTCAATACGGTGATTTTACACCAGATTTGAATTGCATGGGTGGATCACCTTGACACCCTTCGCCACCGGGCGCACAAGACCCACACACATATAACCCGCAACCGGGCGTTCCGTGGGCGCCAAACTGACGAGGAGAGCCAAAACATGGCCCAAATCTCTCTCACTTTCCCTGATGGCAATGCACGCGACTACGAGGCTGGCGTCACCGCCGCCGAGGTCGCAAATTCCATTTCGAAATCTCTGGGTAAAAAGGCGATTTCCGCCTCTATCGACGGCGAACATTACGATCTGCAGTGGCCGATCAACAATGATGCCGCCATCGCCATTCACACACAGCAGGACGAAGAGCAGGCGCTGGAACTGATCCGGCACGACTTTGCCCATGTGATGGCCCGCGCGGTTCAGGAAATCTGGCCTGACACCAAAGTCACCATTGGCCCGGTCACCGACTATGGCTGGTTCTACGATTTTGACCGCGCCGAGCCCTTCACCCCCGATGATCTGGGGGCGATCGAAAAGAAGATGAAGGACATCATCAACGCGCGCGATGCCGTACGTACCGAGATCTGGGATCGCGCTCGCGCGCGCAAATTCTATGAAGACGCTGGTGAACCTTACAAGGTTGATCTGGTTGATCGCATCCCCGAAGGCGCCGAGCTGCGCATGTATTGGCATGGCGACTGGCAGGATCTTTGCCGCGGCCCGCACCTGCAGCACACCGGCCAACTGCCCGGCGACAGCTTTAAACTAATGGGTGTCTCCGGGGCGCACTGGTTTGGCGACACCTCCAAGAACCTGCAGCGCATCACCGGCATTGGTTTCCGCAACCGCAAGGAACTTCAGGCGCACCTGAACTTCCTCGAAGAAGCCGCCAAACGCGACCACCGCAAGCTGGGCCGCGAGATGAACCTGTATCACATGCAGGAAGAGGCCCCCGGTCAGGTGTTCTGGCATCCCAATGGCTGGACCATCTACACCACATTGCAGGACTACATGCGCCGCATGCAGCACCGCGACGGCTATCAGGAGGTCAACACGCCTCAGGTGGTCGACCGCAAACTGTGGGAAGCTTCGGGTCACTGGGACAAATATCAGGAAAACATGTTCATCGTCGAAGTGGACGAAGACCATGCCCGTGAAAAGGCGATCAACGCCCTGAAGCCGATGAACTGCCCCTGTCACGTTCAGATCTTCAATCAGGGCCTGAAATCCTACCGGGACCTGCCGCTGCGCATCGCTGAGTTCGGCTCCTGTGCCCGCTATGAACCCTCGGGCGCGCTGCACGGCATCATGCGTGTGCGTGGCTTTACTCAGGATGACGGACATATTTTCTGTGCCGAAGATCAGATCGAACCAGAAACAGCCAAGTTCATCGACTTCCTGTCCAAGGTTTATGCCGATCTGGGCTTCCATGATTGGACCATCAAACTGTCGACCCGCCCGGAACAGCGCATCGGCAGCGATGAAAGCTGGGATCTGGTTGAGAAAGCTCTGGGGGACGCCTGTAAAGCCGCGGGTCATGAGTTTGAGGTTCTCGAAGGGGAAGGTGCGTTTTACGGGCCCAAGCTTGAGTTCACTCTGACAGATGCCATTGGCCGGAACTGGCAGTGTGGCACGCTTCAGGTGGACCCCAACCTGCCCGAGCGTCTGGACGCGACATATATCGGTGCAGATGGGGACAAACACCGCCCCTTCATGTTGCACCGTGCCTGCCTTGGCTCGTTTGAGCGTTTTATCGGCATCCTGATCGAAGAACACTCGGGCAAACTGCCATTCTGGCTGGCCCCGCGTCAGGTTGTTGTAGCGTCAATCACCTCTGAAGCCGACGACTATGTCTTGGATGTTGTGAACCAGCTGAAAGAGGCCGGCGTCCGCGCCGAGGCCGATATTCGCAATGAAAAGATCAACTACAAGGTCCGCGAACATTCTGTCGGCAAAGTCCCGGTTATTCTGGCCGTTGGTCACCGCGAAGTCGAAGAGCGCACCGTCACCGTGCGTCGCCTTGGCGAGAAAGCAACCTCTGTGACCGCTTTGACAGAAATTGTTACAGAGCTCTCACGCGCGGCCACTCCGCCAGATCTTCTGTAACATTTGAACGGAAAATCACGATAAAAGGGCCTCGAATTGTTTCGGGGCCCTTCTTTTTTGCGGTTTTTCCCCTGAATTTACGCGGTTTGACCTCACAGAGCACCCACAGGCTCTAACGCACGCGTGAATGACGCGCCCGTGAATGGCTTGGTAGGGTTTTTCGGGTCAGAGTTGTCCCACCGAACGGCAACACGCCGAACCGGAAACCAGATTACAAACCTAGAGGAAGACACCATGTCGAAGACCATGAAAACCGTTGCGATCGTTGGTGCAGTTGCTGCGTCGTTTGCTGCCACTGCCACCACCGTTTCGGCTCAGGCCAAAGAAAAGTGCTACGGCGTTTCTCTGGCTGGTAAAAACGACTGTGCCGCAGGCCCAGGCACAACATGCGCCGGCACCTCGACCGTAGACTATCAGGGCAACGCCTGGACTCTCGTTGACTCCGGCACCTGCGTATCGATGGAACTGCCCGCAATGGCAGACGGTTCGGCACGTATGGGTTCGCTGGAAGAGCTAGAGCGCGACCTGCCCGCGTCCTAATATCACGACTGAGCGGGGCTCACGCCCCGCTTTCTCACGGCGCGCGGCCCCCAGGTGCGCGCCGTTTTTCATCATGATCTGAGCTGTCCCATGTTTGATCTCGCCTCGTCCCTGCCGCCTCTGCCCGGTGTTGGCTACAAGCCTCAGCATTATGCTGAGATCATCGAAGATCCCGCACCTGTGGGTTGGCTTGAGGTTCATGCTGAGAATTACATGGGGGACGGTGGGCGCCCGATTGCCCAGCTCCGCGCCCTTGCAAACAAATTTCCGATCTCCGTCCACGGGGTTGGTCTGTCGATCGGTGGCGAGGGCCGCCTTGATCCAAACCATCTTGCTCGCCTGAAGCGTCTGGTGGACTGGCTCAACCCGGCAAGCTTTTCTGAGCATCTCGCCTGGTCGACGCACGACAGCCATTTTCTCAATGATCTGCTCCCCCTGCCCTATACCGACGCCACGCTGGCTCGCGTCGCCGATCACATCGACGAAGTCCAGGAGGTTTTGGGGCGCAAAATGCTGTTGGAGAACCCCTCCAGCTATCTGGCCTTTGCTGAAAGCACCTGGTCCGAGACCGATTTCCTACGCGAAGTTGCGCGACGCACCGGCTGTGGTCTTTTGCTTGACGTGAACAACGTCTTTGTTTCGGCCACCAATCTCGAATATTCGCCCCAAAGCTACATCGACGACTACCCGCTTGAATTGGTGGGGGAAATTCATCTCGCTGGGCATGACGAAGATCATGACGACCACGGCAAACCGCTGTTAATCGACAGCCATGGCCGTGAGGTTGTAGAGCCCGTCTGGGCCCTGCTGGATTACACACTGGCCCGATCCGGCCCCAAACCTCTGCTGGTTGAGTGGGATACAGATGTGCCCGAGTGGCCCGTGCTCGCGGATGAGGCCCGCCGTGCGGACGCTGCTTTGCAAAAGGTGATCGCATGATCTCACAGACCGCCTTCCGCACGGCGCTATTGGATGCGGCACAGCCAATCCCCGAGGGTTTGGTCGATGCTCAGGGTCAACCTGCCGGCGCCCGCTATTCGGTGTATCGCAACAATGTTGCAGTTTCACTCAGCGAGGCGCTGGAAACCGGATTTCCTGCTGTTGCCAAACTGATCGGCCCCGAGAACTTTGCCAAAGCCGCAGGTATCTTCTTGCGCCAGTCGCCGCCGACCAGCCCGCTGATGATGCACTATGGCGCCGGTTTCCCGGCCTTTTTGGGCGGGCTCGAGCCGCTGAAATCCATTGGCTATCTTGCTGATGTGGCGCGACTGGAATTGGCGTTGCGCAAAAGCTACCACGCGGCAGATCACACCCCGCTTGATCCCGCACGACTGCAAGAGCTGGACGAAGATCAACTGATGGCTGCGCGTCTGGTGCTCGCCCCCTCCGCAATCATGCTCCGGTCGCAATGGCCGCTTCAGTCAATTTATCACTTCACCATGACCGAAGGCGCGCTGCAACCGACGGCCCAGCCTGAAGATATTCTCATCACTCGCCCTGAATTTGACCCAGAACCTCACCTTTTGCCGAAAGGCGCTGGGGACTTCATCGAATCCATCGCCAAAGGCCAAAGCTTTGGAGAGGCCCTTACCCACGCTGGAGAAGACTTTGATCTGGGTGCCACCCTTGGGTTGCTGCTGCACGGTGGCGCCTTAACCGATATCCATCTGTAACGAGGATCTGACCATGATCGCCCGCTTGACCCACCTTCACGAGACACTGTTTGGCACCTTAGATCGCCACGCGGCTCAGATCCTGCCCCTGCTGGCCCGTTTGGTTTTTGCCGCGGTGCTGCTGGTTTACTATTGGAACTCTGCCGGATTGAAGATCGACGGTTCGATCTTCTCCCCTTCTGCAGGTGCCTTTGGTCAGATCTTCCCCAAGGCGGCCGAGGCTGTGTTGTATGACGTCTCGCAGCTCAACATCCTGCAGCGCCTGGTCATTCTTGCGGGCACTGTTGCAGAATACATCTTGCCCGCGCTGATCCTTATCGGACTGTTTACCCGCCTGTCTGCCGTCGCCCTGATCGGATTTATCTGGGTGCAGACCATTGTCGATGTCACAGGACACCATGTGCCGCTGGGCGGGTTGTTCGACAACTCCATTGGCCTTGTAGATCAGCGGGTGATGTGGACCTTCCTGATGTTGGTTCTGGTGGTCAAAGGCGCTGGCGCGCTGTCCATCGATGCCATCGCCGGACGCCTGTTTGGTCGCACAGCTCAGACAGCGTAATCCACGCCAACTGTTCAAAACCAAAAACGCCCCTTTCAACAGGGGCGTTTTCTTATTTCTGGAAATGAGATTTCGGCTCGTCCGGTTTGCCGGCTGCGATGGCAAGAAGCCCGCCCATGCCCGCAAAGCAAATTGGGAACATGGTGAAGACGTTAAAACCAAACCCAAGATACATACCCAAGGCCGAGATCAGCAGAAGACCACCGCCCCAAAGCGCCCGCACCTTGGCCATGGCTCCACCCGCCACAGCGAGCATGGGAGACAATACCGAAACAACCCGAACCAGTTCTGGGTTGTCGAACATGCCAAAGACCTCTTCCACTTCAGAGTAGTTCCGCACCAGTTCGGTATATCCAAAGCCAAAGAACCCAACCAACATGCCAAACAGCCCGGCTGTGATCCCCAAAACAAGCGCAGCGTTACGCATCAAACACCGCCTGCGTGGCTTTATCCCACCCCAGATACATCTGATCCCCATCAAGGATCAGAGGCCGTTTCATCAGGGTCGGATGAGCGGCCAATAGCTCCAAAACCTCTCCGTTACGCTCTTCGTCGCTCAAATTTCGCCACGTGGTTGAACGTGTATTCAAAAGTTTGCCTGCAAATTGCTCAAACGCCTTCTGCAAAGTCTCCGTCGGCACGCCATCTTCACGTACATCGCGAAACTCCGCTTGTGTCAAAGCCTTACGTGCCTTTCGGCAGGTGTCGCAGGTCTTCAGGCCATAAAGGATCATGTAAACTCCTGTGTCAGCACCGCTCACATAAGGTGTAGAAATCGCAAAATCGACCCAGTTTGCCTTGATTTTTTGTCTCAGACGGTAATCCTATCGCCGTGTAACCTTCGACAAACAGTCTTGGGCCGTGATGAGTGACGACCTTAATCCTGCGCGTTGGACCTACGCAACTAGGGGTCTGGCACTGTGCCAGGCTGTAAGGACAGAGTGAAAAAAGGAGCACGGGAAAAATGCCTTCAGGCACCGTGAAATGGTTTAACACCACCAAAGGGTATGGCTTTATCGCCCCAGAAGAGGGTGGAAAAGATGTTTTTGTACACATTTCGGCGGTTGAACGGTCTGGAATGACCGGCCTCGCTGACAATCAGAAAGTGGATTACGAATTAAAAGAGGGCCGGGATGGCCGCGTGATGGCCGCTGAAATCAGGGCCGTTTGACATCCATTCACACAGGATTAAGCGAACCGCTTTGTGGTTCGCTTCCGTGCGACCGTCACTGAGATTGAAGCCGTTGCGCTTCCTGCCCTGCCAGCTTGATCAGTTCAGCCATGAAGGGTTTGTCGAGATCATCGCTGCGCGTCGCCGCATAGAGCCGCCGGGTGATCCCCTGCGCGGTCAATGGGCGTGTGACATAGTCTGAATTATACTTCACTTCGCGCACCACCCAGTCCGGAAGCACGGAAATGCCGCGATTAGACGCCACAAGCAACAAGATGACCGCCGTCAATTCAACCTGGCGAATGGCGGCGGGTTCCACTTTGGCCGGTGACAAAAGCTGGCTGAAAATATCTAGACGCGATCGTTCAACCGGATAGGTGATCAGCGTCTGACCGCGAAAATCCTCAGCCTCTATATAGTCTTTTTGCGCCAAAGGGTGTGAGGCCGCGGCGACAAACACCGGATTGTAGTCAAACAACGGGGTAAAGGTCACGCCGGCCAAATCCTCGGGATCAGAGGAAATCACCACATCCACATCTTCTTTGATCAGCGCAGGCAGGGCGTCAAACGCCAGACCGGGCCGAATATCGACATCCACATCCGGCCAACTTTTGCGGAACGTCTCCAACACCGGAAACAGCCACTCGAAACACGCATGGCACTCGATGGCGATGTGCAACCGACCCGAACGCCCCTCTCTCAGACCGCTGAATTCCGCCTGAAGCGCCTCAACTTGCGGTAATATCTGGTCCGCCAATCGCAACAAACGCATACCCGCCGCCGAAAGCTTCAATGGCTTAGAGCGGCGCACAAAGAGCTCAACCCCCGCCTGATCCTCCAGGCCTTTGATCTGATGGCTCAATGCGGACTGCGTTATATTGAGCTGATCCGCAGCTTTCGCCAGCCCCCCACATTCATGAATGGCTTTCACCGTACGCAGATGGCGGAACTCGATATGCATATCAGCCTCATGTTGATCTTGAGAATTATGAATTTGTCTCACAACTATATCTGCGGCACAACATGCGCAACCGATCCTGAAAGGTAGACCGATGTCCGCACCCGAAATTTCGTTTGAGTTTTTCCCGCCTCGCAACATTGAGGCCACTTTTCGGCTATGGGACACGGTTCAGATGCTGGCGCCGCTCAAACCTCGGTTTGTCTCGGTCACCTACGGCGCAGGCGGCACCACCCGCGATCTGACACGGGATGTTGTTGCGACCCTGCACAAACATTCCGGCCTGCGCACTGCGGCGCATCTCACCTGTGTGAATGCTTCACGCTCGGAAACGCTTAAAATTGCTCAGGACTTTGCCGATGCGGGTGTGCGTGACATCGTCGCCCTGCGCGGCGATCCGCCAAAAGACGCACCGGGGTTTGTCCCTCACCCCACAGGCTTTGCCCATTCGGTCGAATTGATCGAAGCCTTGGCCAAAACCGGGGATTTCAACATCCGCGTGGGCGCCTATCCCGACACACATCCCGAAGCCTCGTCCCTCGCCTCCGACATTGACTGGCTGAAACGCAAGCTGGATGCCGGAGCTACCGAAGCTCTGACCCAGTTTTTCTTTGAGGCCGAGACCTTCTTCCGCTTTCGCGATGCGGCGGCCAAAGCGGGCATTGATCAGGCGATTGTGCCGGGCATTCTTCCGATTGAGAACTGGAAAGGCGCACGGGCCTTTGCCAAACGCTGTGGCACCCATATCCCCACCTGGGTGGATGAGGCCTTTACCAAAGCCACACGCGACAATCGCGAGGATCTTCTTGCCACGGCCCTATGCACCGAGCTGTGCAGCGATCTGATCGAGGGGGGCGTGGAGAAACTCCATTTCTACACATTGAACCGCCCGGAACTGACCCGCGATGTCTGTTTCGCCCTGGGCGTCACACCCGAGGTCAAACTCGAACACGTCGCCTAAGACTACATTCGATCCAACCGATCTATTTGGGGCGCAACACCCCAGCTGAGTGAGAGGGGGTCTCCCCCTCTCAATCAAGTCACATCAGCGCGGCGCGCGTTTGGTCAGCCCCAGCTTTTCTCGCACGGCCTCCGGGCCGATGATCTTGGCACCCATGCCTTCGATCACACCAACCGCCCGCTCCACCAGTTGCGCATTGGTGGCCAGCACACCTTTGTCGAGGAACAGATTGTCCTCCAAGCCGACCCGGACGTTGCCACCGGCCAGAACCGACGCCGCCGCATAGGGCATCTGATCACGGCCCAGGCTGAAGGCCGACCAGGTCCAGTCGTCAGGCACATTGTTGACCATCGCCATAAAGGTGTTGAGATCATTGGGCGCACCCCAAGGCACACCCATGCAGAGCTGCACCAGCGCCGGGCTGTCCAGAACACCATCCTTCACCAGCTGCTTGGCGTACCACAGGTGGCCGGTGTCAAAGGCTTCGATCTCAGGCTTCACCCCCAGTTCGGTCATCATCCGCCCCATGGCGGTCAGCATGCCCGGCGTGTTGGTCATCACGTAATCGGCTTCGGCAAAGTTCATCGTTCCGCAATCCAGGGTGCAGATCTCAGGCAGACAGTCCGCCACATGCGCCACGCGCTCTTCCGCACCCACCATATCCGTACCGGCCTGATTCACGGGAAACGGCGCATCGGCAGAGCCAAACACAATGTCCCCGCCCATGCCCGCAGTGAGGTTGAGAACAACATCCACTTCGGCGTCACGAATGCGGTCGGTCACCTCGCGGTAGAGCTTCAGGTCCCGCGACGGCGCACCAGTTTCCGGATCGCGCACGTGGCAATGCACAATCGCCGCGCCCGCTTTGGCGGCGTCGATGGCGCTCTCGGCAATCTGCTGCGGCGAGCGCGGCACATGTGGGCTGCGGTCCTGCGTGCCGCCCGATCCGGTCACAGCGGCGGTGATGAAAACCTCACGGTTCATGGTCAAAGGCATGACGCCCTCCTTATCTGTCTCATGTCACGGCCCGATGGGACGGTGGGTGGGGCGAGGTGCCAAAGGCACAAGCGCCATCCCGTCCCAAATGGGCAAAAATTTAGCGGCCTTTCCAGACCGGATCGCGTTTCTCGGCAAAGGCGCGCGCGCCTTCCAGCTGGTCCTCAGACCGGTACAGTTTCTCGACGCTCTCAAACTGCGATTTGGTGATTTTGTTCAGCGCGTCCTGGAACTTCATGTCCTCCGCTTCGCGCACCACTTCCTTGATCGCAGCATAAACCAGCGGCGGGCCCGAGGCCAAAAGATCGGCCATCTCACGCGCCCTCGCCAAAAGATCGTCTTTGGGATGGATCTGGTTGATCATGCCCCAGCGCGCGGCTTCCTCTGCCTCAATCCAACGCCCGGTCAGCAACATCTCCATCGCGATGTGATAGGGAATGCGCTTGGGCAGTTTGATGCTCGCCGCATCTGCCACGGTGCCCGAGCGAATTTCAGGCAGCGCGAAACTTGCGGTATCTGAGGCCAGAATGATGTCCCCGGACAGCGCGATTTCCAGACCGCCACCGCAGCAGATGCCATTCACCGCCATGATCACCGGTTTGTTCAGCCCGCGCAATTCCTGCAGGCCACCAAAACCACCAACCCCATAGTCGCCATCAACCGCATCGCCGTCCGCGGCAGCCTTCAGGTCCCAGCCGGGGCAGAAAAACTTTTCGTTGGCCGAAGCCACCACCGCAACGCGCATTTCGGGATCATCCCGAAACTCGGTAAAGATCTGCCCCATCAACCGACTGGTTTCCAGATCGATGGCATTGGCCTTGCCACGGTTCAAGGTGACCTCGAACACATGCCCCCGGCGCTCCACATGAATTGGACTATCCATCATTTTCCTCCCAACGGATCAAGGCATCCACAGCCACCGCATCTTTTTCCAGACAAAGCAGCGGATTGATTTCCACTTCGGCGAGCACATCAACATGTGCCGCTACAAAATTTGCTACGGATTGCACCGCCGCAATGATACGGGCGCGGTCGGCACCGGCGGCTCCGCGATACCCCGCCAAAAGCGGCGCAATACGCAAGTTGTCCAAGGCCCCCGCAATCTCCGCGTCTGAGATCGGCAACAACAGCGATTGAGTGTCCTGCAGAATTTCTGTCATGACCCCACCGGCTCCTAGGGTCAGCACAAAGCCATGTACCGGGTCGCGCAACACGCCAATCAACAGTTCGGCCACCGCATCGGGCACCATCTCTTCCACAAGATAGCCCTTGGCGCCCATGGCCTCGGCCGCCTCCTGCACCTCATCCGCACTATTCAGCCCCAGACGCACAGCACCGGCTTCGGTTTTATGGGCAAACCCCTCGCCTTTCAGCACAACGGGAAAGCCGATCTCGCGGGCAGCTTCTGCTGCAACCTGCGCCGTACTCACGCGCTTAGACCCGGGCACCCTCAGACCATGCTGGGCCAAAACCGCTTTGGCCTCTCCTTCGCTCAGCGCCGCCAGCTCGCGGTCACCCGCCTCGGGCAACAACACCGGCGCACCTGGATGTGTCCGGCCCAACCAAGCGGCGGCGGCCACGGCCTCAAGCGCCTCGCTCATACCACACAGCGGCACAACACCGCGATCGATCAGATCCCGCGCCATCGCCTCGGGCAGGGTTTCGGTCAGACTTGCCAGAACCGCCATAGGCCGAGCGGTGGTCTTGGCGGTCTCATCGACCGCCTCAATCACATAGTCCCATTCAGATGCCGAACAGCGGTCTCCACGTGGAAAGTCCAGCACCACCATACCCAGCGCCAGATCGCTCCCCTGCATCATGCCTGAGAAACATGCCGTCAACGCCGCGCGATCCGCCCAGATATAGGTGTGGTAATCCAACGGGTTGGCCAGTGCCACCTTGGGCCCAAGCGCCGCGCGCAGGGCGGTTTTCTGCTCCGCGCTCAGCGCGGGATAGTCAACATCATAACCCAAAGCGGTATCCGCCATCAGGCTGGCTTCGCCCCCGGAACAGGACATCGAAGCCACCTGATTGCTCGCCAACGGGCCAACCGTGTGCAAGATTTTCAGCGTCTCCAGCATCGCAGCCAGCGATCCGACCTGCGCAATGCCCAACCGTTGCAACAGCGCCCGTGCGCCCGCATCACTGCCCGCCAGAGACGCGGTGTGTGACACGGTGGCCGCATGGGCCTGATCCGAGGCCCCCACCTTGACCGCCACAACACGTTTGCCCAGTTCAGCCGCCCGCGCCGCGAGTGCCTCGAAGGCGCGAATGTCGGAAATACCTTCGATATGCAGACCAAGCGCCGTAACACGCGGATCTTCCAAAACCGCCTGCCCCAGCACCGCCAGATCAATCTGCGCCTGATTGCCCAATGTGCCGATATAGGCAATGGGCAAGCCGCGCATCTGCATCGTCATGTTCAGGGCAATGTTCGAACTTTGGGTCAGGATCGCAACGCCACTGTCACAGCGCAGCGCGCCATGTTGATCCGGCCAAAGCGCGGCCCCATCCAGCGCGTTGATAAACCCATAACAGTTGGGGCCGAGGAAAGGCATGTCGCCTGCCGCGGCCATCAACGCGGCCTGAAGCTCGGCCCCGTCGTCCAGCTCGGCCTGCGCCTCGGCAAATCCGCTGGCGAAACAAACCGCCCCGCCCGCGCCCAGCACCGACAAGTCACGCATCACATCAACCGTGGCATAGCGGTTCACGCCCACAAACACCGCGTCGGGCACTCCCGGTAGATCCGCCACGCTGGCAAACGTCGTCTCGCCTGCCACCTCTGATTTCTTTGGATGCACTGGCCAGATCGGGCCGTCAAACCCAGTTTGACGGCACTGTGCGATCACATTGGCGCCCCAGGCACCGCCACCAACTACCGCAATCGACGCTGGTTTCAGAAACCGCGCCAACCGCCCTCCCTTGGCATCAGCAACACTCTTTAGCATCGGCCCTCATGTCTGATCTGCCGCCCGGTCGATATGGCCCAGGCTCCGTTCCGGTTCGATCAGGTCCCGCACCCGCGATTTCAGCTCTTTCACATCCGGAAAGCCCCCATCGCGTTTACGTTCCCAAATCACAGTCTCCCCCACCTTGATCTCATAGGTCCCGCCCATGTCGCTGGGGATCAGCGTCACGCCCCCCAGATCGTCTTTGAAGGTCTGCAACAGCTCTTGCGCCATCCATCCGGCGCGCAAAAGCCAGTTACATCCGATACAATAGGCGATGGACACCTGAGGTTTGGCGGTGGGGTTTGTCACGTTTAGGCTCCGAGAGGTCTTAGCAAATCACGGCTGATGATATGCCGCTGGATCTCGCTTGTGCCATCCCAAATCCGTTCAACCCGTGCATCGCGCCAGAAGCGTTCGATCGGGAAATCGTCCATCAGCCCCATGCCGCCAAAGATCTG
This sequence comes from Pelagimonas sp., assembly GCA_049116335.1. Taxonomy (GTDB): domain Bacteria; phylum Pseudomonadota; class Alphaproteobacteria; order Rhodobacterales; family Rhodobacteraceae; genus CANMIH01. Next base: position 253,895 of record JAGDYZ010000012.1, read on the forward strand.
CAAGGTGGTGTCGGTGACCCGCGCCAGCATTTCGCTGGCATAGACCTTGGCGCTGGCAATCTCACGGTTCGCCGGAAGGCCCTGATCCAAACGCCAGGCCCCCGACAGGGTCAGCAGATCTGCGGCATCGATCTCGGTGATCATATCCGCGATCTGAAAGCTGATGCCCTGAAACTTGCCGATCTGCTGGCCGAACTGTTTGCGCTCTGCCGAATAGTTCAGCGCATAGTCAAAGCACCGGCGCGCCCGGCCCACACAGAAAGCCGCAACCGTCAGGCGGGTGGCATAGAGCCACTCATTCATCACATCAAAGCCGCCATCAACCTCGCCCAGAACCTGCGCATCAGGCAGGCGGCAGTCGTCGAAGGTCAGGATGTAGTTTTTGTATCCTTTGTGACTGACCGAGTTATAGCCTTCACGCACCTCAAACCCTGGATGGCCGCGATCGACCAGGAAACAGGTGATGCGTTTTTTCGGCCCGCGTGGGGTCTCATCCAAACCGGTGGCCACAAAAACAATGAAGAAATCCGCGTGCTCTGCGCCTGAGATAAAGTGCTTGGAACCTTTGAGAACCCAATCACCCCCGTCGCGCGTGGCCGAACATTTCATGCCCCGCACATCTGAACCCGCATCCGGCTCGGTCATCGCCAACGCATCCATCCGTTCGCCGCGCACCGCTGGCAGAAGGTATTTCTCTTTCTGCTCACCCTCACAGGCCATCAGGATGTTTTGCGGGCGGCCAAAGAAATGGGTCAGCGCCATGCTGCCCCGGCCTAACTCCCGCTCGACCAGCGTGAAATCCATGTGGCTTAGGCCCGCGCCGCCAACCTCTTCAGGAAAGTTGCAGGCATAAAACCCCAGATCGATGCACTTCTGCTTGATCTCCATGCCCAGCTCATGGGGCACCTGCCCTGTGCGCTCGACCATATCCTCATGCGGATAAATCTCATTTTCGACAAAGCTACGGACCGTAGACACGATCATCTCTTGTTCGTCACTCAGACCAAAATGCATCTGCGGCGCTCCTTTTGATTGAAGGACAGTAAAAGCGCGCTTGACCTCAGACATCATGCAGAGTTCACATCAAACCATGCTGGATACGCCCACACCCCAAAAAACCCGCCGCATCGGCGTGCTGCTCTTTCCGCAGTTTTCGATGCATTGCCTGGCCAATGCTATCGAACCGCTGCGTGGCGCCAATACACTGGCGGGTCAGGTGTTGTATGAGTGGGAGTTTCTCAGCCTCGACGGCAAACCGCTGCAATCCTCTTCTGGGTTGCCCGTAACGCCCGCCATGCCCCTGTCAGACCATCCCGGCGGCGACCTGTTGATGATCATTCCCAGCTACGGCCATCCAGACCATGCCACGCCTGCCACATCACGTGGATTGCGGGCCGCCAGCAAACGGTTTGCCCACTTAGGCGGGTTCGACACCGGCAGCTGGCTTCTGGCCAAGGCCGGATTGCTGGAAGGATACCGCGCGACCATTCACTGGGATGTCTTGACCGATCTTGCAGAGACTTTTCCCGAAATCGAGGTCAGCGAAGATCGGTTTGTCATCGACCGCAATCGCATTTCCTGTGGCGGGGCCAGCACAACCATGGAGCTGATGCTGCACCTCATTGGCCTGCACCATGGCGCGATGCTGCGCCTTGAGGTCTCAGCGCTCTTTATGCATGGCGAGCGCGATCTCTCGGCCACACCACACCAACGGCACTCAGACGACCAATGGGTCGAAATGGCGGTTTCTCTGATGCGGCGTAATCTCGAAACGCCCCTGTCCATCCCTGAAGTCGCCGCCCATCTGGGCATTTCGGCCCGCGCGCTTGAGGCCCATTTCGCCAAAGCCACCGCGCGCACCCCGCAAAGCACCTACCGAAGCCTCCGCCTCGCCGCCGCGCGCCGGTTGGTGCAGCAAACCACCTATTCCATTGCCGAAATTGGCACCCGCTGCGGCTATGAAGACCCAAGCGCCCTCACCCGTGCCTTTCGAAAAGAGTTTGGCACCACACCACGCGCGCTGCGGCTCAGCTGAAAAATACTAGCTTCATGCGCTCTTTCAGCAGGGCCAGATGGCCGCGCATTTCGGCCTGGGCCTGCTGGGTGTCGCGCGCGCGCATCGCTGAAATCACCGCATTGTGCTGGGTATAGACCACATCAAGGCTGCGCCCCTCACGTGATCCCAAAAATCGCGCCCGCCACAACCGCGCAAGCAGGGCCTGATACATCTCGGCCAAAGGCGCATTGTGCGACGCATTGGCAATCGCCGTATGAAAGGCCATATCCGCTTCGAACAGATCGATATCATCCACCTGCCCCACCATGGCTTCCATGCGGCGCTGGATCACCTCGATCTCATCAATCTCTTCACCCGAGGCCTGCAAACACACCTGTTCAACCGCCAGAAGCTCAAGCGCACGCAGAACATCAATGCTGTCAGAGATCTCTTTCCAGCTCGGGTCCGCCACAACGGGACTACGCAACGGGCGCAACTCAACCAGCCCTTCGCTCGCCAATTGACGGATGGCTTCGCGCATCGGTGTGCGGCTCACTCCCATCTCAGCGGCAAAATCGCGTTCCTTAAGCGGCGAACCCGGGGGCAAATCCCCTCGCAGAATACTGCGCCGCAAGCTTTCCGCGATCTGATCAACCCGCGTCTCACCCATCAGCCGCGCCCGACATAGGGCATTTTTGTCGCCATCACGGTCATGAACTGCACATTGGCCGACAGCGGCATTTCGGCCATATGCCGCACCGATTCCGCCACATGGCGCACATCCATGGTCGCCTCAGGTTTCACGCGGCCATCCGCCTGCGGCACCCCCTTGGCAATCTGCACCACCATCTCGGTCGCCGCATTGCCGATGTCGATCTGACTGCAGACAATATCAAAGGCCCGCCCATCCAGAGACAGAGTTTTGGTCAACCCGGTGATGGCGTGTTTAGAGGCGGTGTAGGGCGCGGAACCGGGGCGCGGCGCATGGGCCGAAATCGAACCATTGTTGATAATCCGCCCACCCTGCGGGGTCTGCCCTTTCATCCGAGAAAACGCCGCCCGGGCGCAGATGAAACTGCCGGTCAGATTGACATCAATACAGCGCCGCCAGTCTTCAACAGAGATCTCATCCACCGTGCCACCAAAGGCTGACACACCGGCATTGTTGAACAACGCATCAATGCGCCCCCACTCGGCCATTGCCCGATCAAAGGCCGCCTCAACCGCCGCTTCATCACAGACATCACAGGGCAGCGCCAATGCGCCGTCATGCCCAGCGGCCAATTCCTCAAGCGACTCGGGCGACCGCCCAATCAGGCCAACGCGCCAGCCCGCAGCCAGAAACTCTTCTGCGCAGGCACGCCCAATCCCGCGCCCCGCACCTGTAATCACAATCGACTGACCCAACTCTTCCTCCCGCTTCTTCTTTTGGTTCAATACTCCGGGGGAGTCGCCTTGGCGACGGGGGCAGCGCCCCCATCACCCATTTTTTCGCAAAATTCAGTGGTTATCGCGCGGCAGATTGCGACCGATCTTCTGATAGGCTGTCGCCAGCTCCAAACACCCGCCGTCGGCCAGTTGCCCAACATGGGTGCGATAGATCTCTTCCCAGGGCGTCTGATTGACAATCTCGGGGGCTTTCCAGGCAGCGATCCGCGCCTGCCACTCCTCGGCCGGAACGGTTGCTTCCAGTTTCGAGTTGTTCAGATCCAATCGCACCGGATCACCGGTTTGCAGGTAGGCCAGACCACCGCCCACCACGCTTTCAGGCGAGGCATTCAGGATCGACGGGCTTTCCGAGGTGCCCGACTGACGGCCATCGCCAACCGTGGGCAGATGTTTGATCCCCGCTTTGATCAGGGCATCTGGCGGCTGCATGTTCACCACCTCGGCTGAGCCAGGATAGCCCACACAGCCCACATTGCGGATAAACAGCATACACTGCTCATCAATCCCAAGTTCTGGATCATTCAGACGCTCGTGATAGTCCTCAGGCCCTTCAAACACGATGGCGCGGGCCTCAAATACACCTTCATTGCCCGGTTCGGACAAAAAGCGCTGTTGGAAATCCTCCGAGATCACACTGGTTTTCATCAGCGCGCTGTCGAACAGATTGCCAGACAGCACTTTGAAGCCGGAATTCTCACGCAGGGGCTGGTCATAGGGACGGATCACATCATGATCGACACTGTCCAACCCGGTCAGGTTTTCGCCCATGCCTTTGCCCGAGGCGGTCATCGCACCCTCATGGATGCGGCCTGCTTTGCGCAGCTCTTGCATCACCGCAGGCACACCGCCCGCTCGGAAAAAGCTCTCACCCAGATATTCACCCGCCGGCTGCATATTGACCAGCAGAGGCACGTCAAAGCCAAATTTCTCCCAATCGGTGACATGCAAATCGACACCCGCATGGCGTGCCACGGCCTGCAGATGCGGCGGAGCGTTGGTGCTGCCCCCGATGGCAGCATTGACAACAATCGCATTTTCAAAGGCTTCGCGGGTCAGAATGTCCGAGGGTTTGAGATCATCATAGGTCATCTCGACAATGCGCTTGCCGGTTTCATAAGCCATGGCCATCCGTTCACGAAACGGGGCCGGAATGGCACTGTTGCCCGGCAAGGACATGCCCAGCGCCTCTGCCATAGCGTTCATCGTGCTGGCGGTGCCCATGGTGTTGCAATGGCCCAGCGACGGCGCCGAGGAACAGGCCCGCTCCATGAACTCTTCGTAGTCAATCTTGCCCTCGGCCAGCAGACGACGGCTTTCCCAGATGATGGTGCCCGAGCCCGCGCGTTTGCCCTGCCACCACCCATCCAGCATCGGCCCACCGTTCAACGCAATCGCCGGCAGATCAACAGTCGCTGCGCCCATGAGCATCGCCGGGGTGGTCTTGTCACAGCCCGTGGTCAGCACAACGCCGTCAATCGGATAGCCATGCAACACTTCAACCAAACTCAGATAAGCGAGGTTGCGGTCCAACGCCGCGGTGGGGCGCTTGCCGGTTTCCTGAATGGGGTGTACCGGGAATTCCATAGGAATGCCCCCGGCCGCCCGAATGCCCGCCTTGATCCGGTCCATCAAAAACACATGGATCTTGTTGCAAGGCGCGAGGTCACTGCCGGTTTGCGCAATGCCAATGATCGGCTTTTCCGACTGCAACTCGTCCCGAGTATAGGCCTCATTCTGATACCGCTCCAGATAAAGCGCGGTCATGCCCGGGTTGTTAGGGTTGTCGAACCATTCCTGCGAACGGAACCGTCGGTGCGCGCGTGTATCGGCCATGGCTGTCTCCTGCTCTGGCAAAGCGCGATTCGCCGCGCTCAAGCTCGTGTTAGCGACAACATTGCGAAATGGCATACCAAAATCAAGGGCTCTCTTTTCCTATTTTCCTCAGGAAATAAGTGGATTCACCCACAATCTCTCCTGATACTGCCAGAGTGTCTTCCGTTACCCCCTCAGAATGGTATACCATTTTCCGAAAGACGATTGGGCCGTATCTCAACGGCCCCAACTGGACAACACAGATGACCCACGACACCGCTATCCGCCGACTTGAGACGCTTCTGAGCAACCGGCTCGTCACTTCGGCAGCCGACCGCAAACAGCACGCCCAATCAGAGAGCTATCACAAAGCCCCCCTCCCCGACGCAGTGGCCTATCCGGAAAACACCCAAGAGGTGTCAGATATCCTGCGCATCTGTCATGAAGAAGACTGTCCCGTGGTGGCCTTTGGGGCGGCCAGTTCTCTTGAGGGCCAGCACCTGACAGCCCAAGGCGGCATCAGTCTTGATATGAACCGCATGAACCGGGTGCTTGAGGTCAACGCCGAAGATCTGAATGTGGTTGTCCAACCGGGCCTGACCCGCGTCGCTTTGAATGAAGAACTTCGCGCCACAGGTCTGTTCTTTCCATTGGACCCCGGCGCCGATGCCTCAATTGGTGGCATGACCGCCACGCGCGCCTCGGGCACCACCGCCGTGCGCTATGGCACCATGCGCGACAATGTTCTGGCGCTTGAAGCGGTTATGGCCGACGGCACTGTGATCCGCACTGGCACCCGCGCGCGCAAAAGCTCAACCGGATATGACCTCACCCATCTGTTGGTGGGGTCCGAGGGCACCCTTGCCATTATCACCGAAATCACCCTCAAACTGCACGGTCAGCCCGAGGCCATCTCGACCGCGACCTGCAATTTCGACAGCATCGACGATGCGGTCAACTGCGTGATCCTCACCATTCAGTCGGGCCTTCCTATGGCGCGGATTGAGCTGGTGGATGAAATGATGGCGCGTGGCTTTAATCTGCATTCCAATGCTGGACTGCCAGAGAAACCCCATCTCTTTGTTGAGTTTCATGGCTCACCCGCGGCTGTTGCTGAACAGGCCGAGCTGTTTCAGGACATCGCGGAAGAGTTTGGTGCAGGTGGACTGGTCAAAGCCGAACGCGCCGAGGACCGCAGCAAGCTCTGGGCCCTGCGCCACGGGGCGCTCTTTGCGACTAAGGCCCTGATGCCCGGCAAAAGCACGATGTCGACCGATGTCTGTGTGCCGATTTCCCGATTGGCCGAAGCCGTGGGTGATGCCCAGAGCCGCGCCAAGGAGATGGGGCTGCCCTGCACCATCGTCGCCCATGCGGGCGACGGGAATTATCACTGCGCACTTGGGTTTGACGTGGACAATGCAGAAGATGTGGCGCAGACCAAAAGCTTTGTCGCCCAGCTCAACCACACCGCTCTCAAACTCGGCGGTACGGTCAGCGGTGAACATGGCATCGGCCTTGGCAAACAGGCCTATATGCAGGCCGAGCACGGGTCGGCCCTGACCGTCATGCGCACGCTGAAAACGGCACTGGACCCCAAGGGAATCCTCAATCCGGGCAAACTGTTGCCGTCAAATTAATTTTCTAAAGCATCCCATTCTCGGAGAGTTGATTGCATTCACTCTCCGAGCTGGTGATTCAAATCCTCAAAAAGTGCTGAATGCAGTTTTCTCAAAGGAGGCGATGAAAAGCTGGAGCTCATAATGAGCTCATGTTCTCGCTCAACATAACTCCGAAGAATACCATTCTGGTTCCGGATCTTATGCTTCTCCGACTTCTCGGTCGCTTCAAGTTCAAGCAACAAAGCCTCTCTTTGCAGCTCTGTTTGCTCGCGCGATACCTCGCAGCGAGATAGCGTCGTTTTAGCCTCTGGAAGAACTAGCTGTGCGCTATCCAAAGCCAAACTCATTCTATCAACTTCGGCGCGCAGCCCAGACACTTCCCCGTCGTAGTCATCTGCTATTTCTTGAAAATATGATGCCAGATGCGGCGAAGACATCGCAAATGCTGCTGTGACGTCTTCACATTGGCCCTCGACTATCACTCCACCCAGCAGTCCTGTAAAACTTCGCCCCTCAGACCTCCGTTTAGCGTCTGAGATCAACAGCAGCGAATGTGACGGAAGATGAGAAACAGCGCTCCCTTCGTCAGTCCGTTTCAGATCCATCACAGTTTCACCGACAACCGCCTTCTGGTTTTCTAAATCGCCTAAAATAGCTACAAAGAACGGCGTCTCACCGTTCGGTACACATGACAATGCCGCTGGAGTGTCCTGCGCGCTCATTGGATGTGCCACTATGAAAGACAAAAAAGCACAACACATCGTAAATCTACAAATATTCAAAATTGCCTCATTCAATAAGAGTTAACTAACATTACCATCATACGCGCAAGTAACTGACGTCAAATTGAAACGCGCGCGCCAGCCCGGCCAAATTTAGTTCAACCTTTTTATGAAGGGCGGGAGATTTTCCCGCCTTTCGCTTGCAAAATCTTCATCACCTCGATTGATAGTGATCCAAAAAAAGAGGATCACATATGCTCCCTGTTCTTATTGCTGGTGGTGGCATTGGCGGATTGGCACTCGCCCTCACGCTTCAGCAAATCGGCATTCCTTTCAAAGTGTTGGAACATGCGCGCGAGATGAAGCCGATGGGTGTGGGCATCACGCTTCAACCCAATGCGGTGCGGGAACTGTTTGACCTCAACATTGGCCCCAAGCTGTTGGATCAAACCGGCATCCCGATCGACACTTGGACCTTGGCGGCCGCAGATGGAACCGAAATCCACACCGAACCTCGCGGGTTGGATGCCGGATACAACTGGCCCCAATATGCCGTGCATCGCGGTGCCTTTCATATGGTGTTGTACCAAGCTTTGAAAAGCCGCGCCGGAGTTGGCGCCGTCCGCCTTGGTCAACGTGTCACCGGATATCGGCACAACACCGATGGCTCGGTCACCGCCTTGATAGACACCGCAAAAGGGCCCATCGAGGAAACCGGCAGTCTGTTGATTGGCGCCGATGGCATGCATTCCCGCATTCGGGCCCAAATGCATCCCACTCAACCTCCGATCCAATGGGGTGGCTCTGTGATGTGGCGTGGCACGGTCCGCGCCAAACCGCCGCGAGGGGCCAATACCTTTCTGGCGCTTGGCAGTTCAGAGCAACGTCTGATGCTCTACCCCATTTCACCCGCCGACCGCGAAACCGAGCTCGTCACCTTGAACTGGATTGCCGAACGGCAAATTGACCCGAGCAGTGACTGGCAAAACATTGGTTGGTTCCGCCCTGCCGTGCTCAACGACTTTGCGCACCACTTTGATAGCTTCCGCTTTGACTGGTTGGACCTGCCTGACCTGATGCACCACTCTTCCGCCGCCTATGAAAATCCTCTGATCGATCGTGATCCTGCCCCACATTGGGTCGAGGACCGGGTTGCGCTCTTGGGGGATGCGGCGCATGTGATGTATCCAACCGGATCAAACGGCGCGACGCAGGCCATCGTTGATGCCCGCACCTTGGGTGCCATGATGCTGCAACATGGGGCAACGCCCCGCGCACTGGCGGCCTACAACAACAGGCTCTGCGCACCGGTGTCAGATCTTGTACTTCGGATGCGATCCTCGGGGCCGCTCGCCCTGCTCGACCAATACAAAGCCCGCAGCGCAGGTCGCGAGGGTGACGTCGAAACCCTCCTGCCCAAACACGAGCGCACACGCTTTCTGGCCGAGTATAGATCCGCCGCCGGGTTTGACTGCCGCGCCCTGAACGGCGCACCGCCAACGATTCCCACAAGCGCAAGAAGGCCGCTTCAATCTGCATAGGTGACCTTACGTCACACGGGCGATTGACCGCTCGTGCCGCAAAAGTTGTCTGACTTATCTCACTGAAACAACAAGTTGGCCCTGCGCCAAGCCCTGCTGGCCTTGCGTCCTTTGCAATTTGGCTGTCTATTAGCGGCATCGACTCTATTTTTCCGTCGTAACAAGACTTCAGGGAGCAAACATATGAAACATGCAGTATTTGGTGCCGTTGCCGCACTGAGCATGACCGTTGGCGGTGTTGCCAGCGCACAGGAATTCGTCTCGATCGGCACCGGTGGTGTGACCGGCGTATACTACCCAACCGGTGGTGCGATCTGCCGTCTGGTGAACAAGTCGCGCAAAGAGCACGGCATCCGCTGTGCCGTAGAATCAACCGGTGGTTCGGTGTACAACATCAACACCATCAAAGCCGGCGAGCTTGAGTTCGGTGTGGCCCAGTCCGACTGGCAGTACCACGCGTTCAACGGCACTTCGAAATTCGCGGACAACCCATTCCCCGGCGTGCGCGCAGTCTTCTCCGTACACCCCGAGCCCTTCACCCTGCTGGTGCGCGGCGACAGCGGCATCACCGATTTCGCAGGCCTGGCTGGCAAGCGTGTCAACGTAGGCAACCCAGGTTCGGGCCAGCGCGCGACCATGGAAGTTGTCATGGAAGCCCACGGCATCGCCATGGACGACTTCGCACTGGCGACCGAGTACAAAGGCTCGGAAATGGCCAAGCAGCTGTGTGACGGCAACATCGACGCGATGATCTACACCATCGGTCACCCGGCGGCGGCGATCAAAGAAGCCACCACCACCTGTGACGTGAAACTGGTCGACGTGACCGGCGAAGCCATCGACAAACTGGTTGCTGACAACCCCTACTACCGTGTGGCGACCATTGCTGGCGGCATGTACGCGGGCAACGATGAAGACACCACCACATTTGGTGTTGGCGCAACCTTCGTAACCTCGGACAAAGTTTCGGACGAAGTTGTGTACGTTGTGGCCAAATCGGTCATGGAAAACATCGACGACTTCCGCAACCTGCACCCGGCGTTCAAGCACCTTGACCCGGCACAGATGGTCAAAGACGGTCTGTCGGCTCCTCTGCACCCCGGTGCGGCCAAAGCCTATAAAGAGCTGGGTCTGACCGACTAATCCGCTCTGATACATACCAGAACGCCCGGGCCTGTCCTGGGCGTTTCTGACATGAGGGCCACAACGACTGGCCAGCACCTCGCAGACATCGCCTCCTATTTTAACGACCGGCCAACGGTCGACCCGGCGACCGAGGGTTTAACGTGACATGGGGAAGACAGATGAGTGACCAAAGCCACGCGGCGAAGTCCGCGGACGATATGGTTGCCGAGGCCGATACCGGCGCGCGCAACCCGTCCATTGCCTGGCAAGCAAAACTGATAATCGGGACCTGCATTGTCTGGTCCCTGTTCCAACTTTATATCGCCTCTAAAGTGCCCGGCATGGTTGCACAGGCCACCGGTATGAATATCTTTGCCAATATCGTGGCTCAGGCCCGGTTTGTGCATCTGGCCTTTGCCATCATGCTGGCCACACTGGCCTTTCCGCTGACCAAATCCGCCCCGAAAGACCGTATCCCGGCCTATGACTGGGCGTTGATTGTTCTCGGCGTTTCCGCCTGTCTCTATCTGGTGGTCTTCCGCTTCGAAATTGCAGACCGTCCGGGTCTGTGGAGCACAACTGACATCACTATGTCCGCCATTGGCATGAGCGTGTTGCTCATCTCCGTGTACCGTTCGCTTGGTCTGCCGCTGGTGATCATTGCCTCGTGCTTTGTATTGTTTGCCTTCTTTGGCGGCTATTCCGAATGGGCGCGCAATATCACCAACTATGGTGGCGCCTCGCTGTCCAAAGCGCTTGGCCACTACTGGATGCAAACCGAAGGTGTGTTTGGCGTCGCTCTGGGCGTCTCAACCACCATGATTTTCCTCTTCGTACTGTTTGGCGCCCTGCTTGATCGTGCGGGCGGCGGCAACTGGTTCATCAAAGTGGCGATTGCCCTTCTGGGAGCCCTGCGCGGTGGACCGGCCAAAGCCTCGGTTCTGTCGTCGATGATGACCGGCATGATCTCGGGCAGCTCGATTGCCAACACCGTCACCACCGGCACCTTCACTATTCCCTTGATGAAGCGCATCGGCTTTCCGGCAGAAAAGGCTGGTGCGGTAGAGGTTGCCTCATCGACCAATGGTCAGCTGACGCCCCCCGTCATGGGTGCCGCGGCCTTCCTGATGGTGGAATACGTCAACATTCCCTACATTGATGTGGTCAAACACGCCTTTCTTCCGGCGGTGATTTCCTACATTGCGCTGCTCTATATTGTGCACTTGGAAAGCCTGAAAATGGGTCTTGAGGGGCTCAAGAAAGAAGGGCGCAAGATCAATGTTCTGATGATCATGATCCTGTTCCTCTCGGGCTTTATTTTCCTTGGCATCTGTACCTTCCTAATGATTGGCCTGCGCGCTTTGCTTGACCCGATCTTCGGAGACAGCATCTACGCCGCCGTCGCTTTGGTGGCTGTGGTCTATGTTGTGCTGGTCAAGATCTCGGCCCGCTATCCCGATCTGGAAATGGACGATCCCAATGCGCCCGTTCCAGCGGCCCCGCGTCTGACGCCCACCCTTATCGGGGGTCTCTACTTTGCGCTGCCGATCTTCATTCTGGTCTGGAACCTGATGGTCCGCACCGAGAGCCTTGATCGTCTCTCACCTGCGCTCTCCGCCTTCTGGGCCACGATCTTTATGATCATCATCGCCCTGACCCATCGCCCGCTCAAGGCGCTGTTCCGGGGTGAAGGACACGCGGCGGAACTGGTCAATGGCTGGAATGACTTCATTCAGGGTCTGATCCTTGGCGCGCGCAATATGATCGGTATTGGTGTCGCAACAGGCGCTGCCGGTGTCATTGTTGGCACCATCAGCCTCACCGGCGCGCATCAGGTCATCGGTCAGGTGATCGAAGTGCTCTCAGGCGGAAACCTGATGATCCTGCTGATCCTGGTGGCGATCCTGTCACTGATCCTTGGGATGGGCCTGCCGACCACGGCGAACTATATTGTTGTGTCCTCGCTGATGGCCCCGGTCATCGTATCGGTTGGCGCACAGTCCGGCCTGATTGTCCCCCTGATCGCGGTCCATATGTTTGTGTTCTACTTCGGTATCCTCGCTGATGACACACCACCCGTTGGTCTGGCCGCCTATGCAGCGGCTGCGATCTCGCGCGGGGATCCGATCAAAACCGGTCTGCAGGGCTTTGGCTACGACATCCGTACCGCCCTCCTGCCCTTCCTGTTTATCTTCAACACCGATCTGTTGTTGATCGATGTGGGCTTTGGCAAAGCGGTTCTGGTGTTCTTTATCTCACTGATCGCCATGCTGCTCTTTGCGGCAGCGACGCAGGGGTATTTCATCGCCAAATCCCGCAAATGGGAAAGCGCGGCTCTGCTGTTTATCGCCTTCATGCTGTTCCGCCCAGATTTCTTCCTCGATCAGGTGAGTGACAAATACACCAGTGCCCAAGGTGCCGCCGCCATCACTCTGATGGATGGGGCCGTTGAAGGACAGGACATCCGCCTGACCGTCGAAGGTCCGGATTTTGACACCGCTGAAGTGCGCCCTGTCACTATCCTCCTGCCTGCTGTTGCCGGGGATGGCACTGCCACTCTGCAAGAACAGGGTCTGACCCTAATGGAGCAAGACGGCCAGCTGGTTCTGGACGAACCCTTTGGTGGCACCGAGTTGATCCAGGCCGTCAGCGGTCAGGAGTTCGACTATTACGGCGACAGCCCTGTGGTGATCACCACGGTTGAGATCGAAAACGATCGCATGCCGAAAGAGCTGTTTTTCATTCCGGCCCTGCTGTTGCTGGCGGGTCTGATGATGATCCAGCGTCCTCGCGCCACCCAGCCTGCCTTTTAAGGAGAGACGATATGTTTTCGAAAATCCTGCTTGCAGTTGATCTCAACCAGTCAAAAGGCAAACGCCGGGCCGCCGAAGCGGCGGTCCAGCTGGTGCGCGCCAATGGGGCAGAGCTGCACATTCTCAATGTGCTGCCTGATAATGGAATGGCCATGGTCAGCGCCGCGCTTGGGGCTGACCATTCCGCCAAGATCCACGCCGAAGCCGAGGCCGCGCTTGCGGCCTGGGCGGCGGAAACTCTGCCCTCGGACATCACAGCAACCCCGCATGTGGCAACCGGAACGATCTATGATCAGATCATTCAGGCCGCCGAGACCTTTGGCTGTGATGCCATTGTGGTAGGGGCGCATCGACCCGAGCTGAAAGACTATCTGGTGGGCCCCAACGCCGCCCGCGTGGTGCGCCACGCCACCCAGTCGGTCTTTGTCATCCGCTAAGCCATCTCAACATCACCAGCAAAAGCCCCGGTTCCGCGCCGGGGCTTTTGTTTTTGCCGACGCATTTGGATCTTTTTCTTGAACGACAGAGGTGCCTGCGCAACCATCAGTTCAAACCGCAATCGGAGATCGCCATGGCCCCCCGCCCAGCATCAGCACTGCGCCACCTCGCCATTGGTCTGATCCTTCCCATCGCGGCTTGTGCCCCACCACCCGACAATCCGATCCAACACAACAAATTCAGTTTCGACATTGTTCTAAAGGCCGGTTTGAATTGCTGGAATGGACAGTGCTTTTCCTACCACCCTCGCAGGCAGATGGTCTCGGCTCCCGGGCGTATTGCCGTACCGCTTGCTCCGCCTCCCAAACCCGGCATGCTCTCGCCAGCGGGATTTCGGACCGCACTTGCAGCCGCAAGCATAGCCCCGCCATTGCCCCCGGCACAGACCACAGGTGATGACGATCCGCCTGCAGCCGCCGCACTTCCACCCGCGGCCCCCCCAGCGGCACCACCGGTCATTTAGCGCGTCTCGCGGCGCTAACCTTCAATGGTAGGCATAAACAACATACCGCCGTTTTGGATCGACCAAAATCAGCCGGGACCTACCTTCCAGAACATAGGCCCCCTCTGAGAACACGGATTGGTCAACAAAGGCGGTCACATCCGGATCCAAGTCGTAAAGGAAACCAAACCCACGCACGAAGGCCGCGATACCCGGACAGACGTGCCCGGCTCCCGCTTCGGTCCACCAATCACTGAGATCACATCCCTTCTGCGTGGTCCAATGTACCTCTTCGGGCGAAAAAGGCGTTGTCGCCCATTCGAGGCGATCAAGATTTCGGTCAAAAGGTGCAAGCTGTTCGAACCAGCCCGTCCCGAGTTCCAAAATTTCATCGGCAGTGGACTGAGGCAGTGCATATAAAACAAACCCGCGTGATTCCCCTCCCGGGCCAAACCCATAGGTGGCTGTGGTCAGGTGCGTAATATGCCAAACCCCCAATTCCTTTGGCAATTGGCCAAGGTAAAAACGGTACTCAAAGATTTTCCAAAGCCAAACGCAGCACATGCACAGAACAAGCGCCCCGATAACAATATTTCTAAGAATTCTCGTATGGCTCAGACCCAAACAAATCCACTTCGTTCATAAAGCTCTGGCCCTAAGAGTATCACCCGCGTGGCCAACTATCTCACGCCTGTGAACGCTCTCGGTCTAGCCCCCTGTTCATCTGCGCGCTAGGGTGCGGCAACTGACAGGAGCTTTCATGGGTTACACCTTTCCCCCCGCGCCCCAACCGGTGCTTGAAACCATTGACAGTGAAGACCTTTTCCCCGTGCGCCGCGTGTTCTGTGTGGGCCGCAACTATGCCGCCCATGCCCGTGAAATGGGCAAAGACCCCAATCGCGAACCGCCGTTCTTCTTCACCAAGCCCGGGGATGCCGTCACCCAAGCCACGCTCATTCCCTATCCTCCGCAAACCGAGGATCTGCATTTCGAAGCGGAACTGGTGGTGGCCATTGGCGTCGAAGGTACTGATATCGAAGAAACAAATGCGGAAGCCCACATCTGGGGCTATGCGGTGGGCTGTGATCTGACCCGGCGCGACCTTCAGGCCGAGGCCAAGAAAATGGGCCGCCCTTGGGACATGGCCAAGGGGTTTGATGCCTCTGCGGTTCTGGGTCCGCTCTATCCCAAAGACGCGCCTCTTGTGCAGGGCGCCATCCAACTGAAACTTAACGATGAATTGCGCCAATCGGGAGATCTGTCCGAGATGATCTGGTCTGTGCCCGAGGTGATCGCCCATCTGTCCCGTTATGTGACCCTGATGCCCGGCGACCTGATCATGACCGGAACCCCCGCCGGGGTTGGCGCGCTTGGGCCGGACGACAGCTGTACCATCACCATCGACGGGTTTGCCCCGCTGACCTTCACCATGGTGGCCTGACATGACTTTGAAACTGCACAACTATTTCCGATCTTCCACCTCGACACGCCTGCGCGCAGCGCTAAACCTCAAAGGTTTGGACTATGATTACGTCGCTTACGCCCTGAAAGAGGGCGCACATAAATCGCCTGAGTTCCTTGAGAAAAATCCTGCTGGGCTAGTGCCCGTTCTGGAACTCGAAGACGGCACTCATATCCCGCAGTCTCTTGCGATCATTGAATATCTCGATGAGATCCATCCCGAGCCTGCGCTTTTGCCAGCCGATCCCGCGGGGCGCGCCCGCGTGCGGGCCCTGGCCTATATGGTGGCCTGCGAAATCCATCCCCTGAACAATCTGCGTGTGCTGCAGTTCATCTCCCAAACCTATGGGGCTGATGCTGAGGGACAAAAAGCATGGTTCACCCATTGGGTTGGTGAAACCTTTGATGCGCTTGAGAAAACACTGGCGGGCAGCGCAGACACCGGGCGGTTCTGTCACGGCGACACGCCCACTCTGGCCGATATCTGCCTCTATGCGCAGATCTGGAACAACAAACGCTTTGCCTTGGACATCACCCAATGGCCCACCATTGCACGGATCGCGGAGAACCTTGAACAGGTCGAGGCCTTTGCCAAAGCCGCCCCGCCGCATCAGCCCGACGCGGTCTGACCTCTTAGGCGGTCTGCGAACCGCGCGTGCAGCGGTTTCATCAAGATCGGCGTCAGATACATAGGGATCTGATAACAGCCGATAAAAATCAAAAGTGGCGCGGTCACTTCATCTGACAGCGCGACAAAAAACAGCGCGATATTGCGGTTGCCCGCAATAATCGACAGCGGCACAGCCATCCGGATATTGGCGCGGATCAGCCCCAGCAGAGCAATGATCTGCAACCCGAGATTCACCGCAATCACGCCTAAAACCCAGAGGCTCAATCGCCAGGGATCCTCGGTGAGCAACGGCCCCACCCCGGCCATCAATCCGACAACAACAACCATAAGCAACAAGGTCGACAGGCCATCAATCTGGCCTTTTCGCACTTCATCAACACGCACCACCCATCGCAGGGCAAACCCGAGGCCAACAGCACATAGAATCGTTGCAATCAGACGCAGCGCCGCTGGGCCTGCATCCCCCAGTTGGGGTAATAGCCAGAGCACAGGCAAAACTGTAAGCGGAAACAATGCGGTTCCCATCACTAGAAGGCGCATGGCTGGCGCCGGATCATGACCGCTCAGAATGGTGAAATTCAACGATCCGGTGACCGCGGGCGCGGCCAGCATCAGAACCACCGCCAGCGCAAACGGATTAGACAGAACGCCCGCAAGAGTGAAAAGCCCGAGCGCAAGAAGTGGCAGCGCAAGTTGATAGACCACCACCATCCCGCCCATGCGCAGCAATGCCTCTTTGCCGCCAAAGGCCTCGCGCGCACCAATGCGCATCGCATTCAACAACAGCAGCACCGCCACCATTTCCCCCAGCCAAGGCCGCAGAAGACGTGCGACATCCGGCAACAGCGCCCCGGCCAGCAAACCAGCAACGAGAAACAGCTTTCCATGACGGGCAATGGTCGTGAGCATCAGGCAATCCAACTTTCGGGCAATAGATCCCCTGTAACGAAAAACGCCCCGAGCCGAAACTCGGGACGTCCTGAAATGCAATAAATGCAGGTTTTACTTCAGCGCCGCATCGGTGATGGCATGGGTCCAGGCGCCCTCCGGTGCCGATGTGATCACCGGATCCGAGCCACCCTTCATCAGGGTCTGCACTGTGCGCTCGTAATCCGCCACATCCAACGCACCGTTCGAACCCGATGTCAGCTTGGCAATCTCGCCCATCATGCGGGTCTGATGCTTTTCGGTCTGCGCACCGGTCGCATCATTTTCAAGCACGATCTCTGCAGCCGCCGCCGCATTCTCTTCTGCCCATTTCCAACCCTTCATCGAGGCCCGTACAAAGCGCACCATCTTGTCGTTGAACGCCGGGTCTTCAAGGTTGTCTTCCAGCACATACATGCCGTCTTCCAACGTTGCGACACCCATGTCTTCATATTTGAAGGTCACAAGGTCCTCTGGGTTCAGGCCCGCGTCGATGACCTGCCAGTATTCGTTGTAGGTCATGGTCGAGATACAGGCCGCTTGCCCTTGAAGCAGTGGGTCAACGTTAAAGCCCTGCTTGAGCACGGTCACACCGTCGTCGCCACCATCGGTCGAGATGCCCAACTGGCTCATCCAGCTTAGGAAGGGATACTCGTTGCCAAAGAACCAAACACCGAGCGTTTTGCCTTTGAAATCTTCAGGCCCGGTGATGCCGGTGTCTTTGCGACAGGTCAGCATCATGCCCGAAGTTTTGAACGGCTGCGCAATATTGACCAGGTTCAGACCCTTTTCGCGCGACGCCAGCGCCGAGGGCATCCAGTCAAGCACAACATCCGCACCGCCGCCCGCAATCACCTGCGCCGGGGCCACATCCGGACCACCGGGTTTAATGGTGACGTTGAGATCTTCTTCTTCGTAAAACCCTTTGTCCAGAGCCACATAATAGCCTGCAAACTGGGCCTGTGTGACCCACTTTAGCTGAAGGGTCACATCGTCGGCGGCCTGAGCTGCACCTGCGCCAAGGGCGGCAAAGCTTGCTAGGGCTGTCTTCAGAATAGTTTTCATTTCAGTCTCCTTGCTGGTTGTAAGCGGGGTGTTTTCACCCTCGTTGTGACGGATGCCAAAAGGTCATCCGCTTTTCCAATAGGGCCACAAGCCCGTAAAATCCCGAGCCCAGGATCGCGGCCACAACAATCTCGGCCCAGACCATATCTAGGGATAGGCGTCCCACCTCGGTCGAGATGCGGAACCCCATGCCTTTGATCGGTGAGCCAAAGAACTCGGCAACGATAGCTCCGATCAGAGCCAAGGTTGTGGCAATTTTCAAGCCATTGAAGATAAACGGCATCGCCGCAGGCAGACGCAGTTTCATTAATGTCCCAGAATAGCCCGTGGCATAGGTGCGCATCAGGTCACGTGACATCGCATCCGTGGCCTGCAGCCCCTGTACCGTGTTCACAAGCACCGGGAAAAACACCATCGCCACGACAACCGCCGCTTTGGAATGCCAGTCAAACCCGAACCACATCACCATGATCGGCGCCAGACCCACAATCGGCAGCGCGGCAATAAAGTTGCCCACGGGCAGCAGGCCACGCTGAAGAAACGGCGAGCGGTCCACCGCAATGGCGATCAGAATGGCCGAACCACAGCCCATGACATATCCGGTCAACGCGCCTTTGAAAAAGGTTTGCACCAAATCCACCCAAAGCACATCCATCTTGGCAAAAAAGGTGGTGAAAATCGCCGTGGGTGGCGGCAACAGAACCGGGCTCACTTCAAAGCCCCGCACCATACCCTCCCACAACACCAGAATAGTCAGGCCGAAGATCACTGGCACGACCACACCTTTGCCTGGGACATCAGACCGCGACAGCCGCACGTTGAGGACAATTGCCACCGCCCAGAAGATTAGACTTCCTAAGATCCAGCTCATTGCGCCATCCCCATCCGTTTGAGGGTCATTTTTTCAAGCAGACCCATGGTGAAGACCATCAGGGCTGCAAGCGTTGCCGCCGACAAAAGCGCCGACCAGATCTGAATGGTCTGACCGTAATAGCTTCCTGCCAACAATCGCGCGCCCAAGCCCCCGTTCTGGCTCAGCGACAGTTCGGCCACAACGGCCCCGATCAGACTGGCCGCTACGCCCACTTTGAGCGAGGTAAACAGATACGGCGTGGACGATGGCAGACGCAGTTTCCAGAAGGTCTGGGAGGCGCTCGAGGAATAGGTCTTCATCTGATCCAGCAGCATATGATCCGGGCTACGCAACCCTTTCACCATGCCAACCACCACCGGGAAGAAGGACAGATACATCGAGATCACCCCCTTTGCGACGATGTCGTTGACCTGCAAGGCAGCCAGAACCACCACAATCATCGGAGCAATGGCCAAAATGGGCACCGTCTGACTGGCGATGATCCAGGGCATCACTGACATGTCCATCACGCGGAAATAAACAATGCTCACCGCCAAAAGCACACCCAAACCGGTGCCAAAGGCAAAGCCCAGAAGCGTGGCGCGCAGGGTGATCCAACCATGATAGATCAAAGACCGTTTCGAAGTGACCTTCTTCTCAACTGTGGTTTTCCAGATCTCAGCTCCCACCTGGTGTGGCGCGGGCAGACGTGGCTTTTCCTGCACCATCGTATCCGACACCATCTCGGAAAATGACAACGCAACGCCGGCTCGGTCCGCTTTGGAATAGGCCCAGGGCGCATTTAGGACCACCGCAAAAACATACCACAGCGCAAAGATAGCGGCGACCACGACCGCCACAGGGAACAGGGTCTTCATGCCAGCCCCCCCGCTTCTTCTTTTCTCAAATACTCATCTCCGTACCTGCTGCGGACGCGGCGATCAATCATCATACGCATGCCCTTCTCGCAGCCCTTCGCGCACGCGATGGGCAATCTCCAGAAACTCCGGCGTGTCGCGGATGTTCAACGGACGCTCTTTCGGCAATGGGCTGTCAATCACATCCGTAATCCGCCCGGGGCGCGGTGACATCACCACAATCTTGGTTGAGAGATAAACCGCCTCGGGGATGGAGTGCGTGACAAAACCAATGGTCTTGTTCGTACGCGCCCAAAGCTCAAGAAGCTGTTCGTTCAGGTGATCCCGCACAATTTCATCAAGTGCGCCAAAGGGTTCATCCATCAACAGAATATCGGCGTCAAAAGACAGAGCCCGCGCAATCGACGCGCGCTGCTGCATGCCACCGGAAAGCTGCCAGGGGAATTTCTTCTCAAACCCGTCGAGATGGACAAGTTCAAGCACCCGCTTGACCCGCTCGTCCTGATCCGCGCGCGAATAGCCCATGATCTCAAGCGGCATACGGATGTTGCCGCCAATGGTGCGCCAGGGGAACAGTCCTGCGGCCTGAAACACATAGCCATAGGCCCGTGCTTTGCGCGCCTCTTCCGGGCTCACACCGTTGACGGTGATCTCACCACCAGTGGGTTGTTCCAGATCCGCAATGGCGCGCAAAAAGGTGGTTTTGCCGCAACCGGACGGGCCTATAAAGCTGACAAAGTCACCTTTGTTGATGGTCAGATCGACCCCTTTGAGCGCATGAACCGGACCGTCATTGGTCTGGTAAGTCAGGTCAAGGCCTTTGGCCTCTATGACAGTTTCGGTCACCTGGGTCGCCTCCTTGGGTCGGAAAACTGCGTTATTCATATCGTGGTCCTCGAGGCCTGGCACTCGGATGGATGCCAGCCCCAATTGTCGTATAATGTGCACCCGTCACAGTTGCGCCGGGCAGATACCGCTTTAGATTCCCGCCGGAATGTTCAACGGATCACGGTCGATCTTGCGCGGGGTATTCACGGCCTTCCACTGGCTCAGCGCCTTTTGAGCCGACGAAAACGCCGGACGCGGCACAAAACGACCCCGACCGGGCTGTGGCTGGCTGTTTTTGCCCCAGGCCCAGATGACCTCACCTCGGCTCAGAGTATAGCGCGCCTGTGCCCGCACCTCGAAGCCTTCAAAGACGTTGTAATCCAGCACCGAGTGGTGGTTTGCTGGCGAAATGGTCTTCGAGATCTTCGGATCCCAGACCACGATGTCCGCATCTGCCCCTTCGACAATCGCGCCTTTCTTGGGATAGATATTGAGGATCTTCGCCACATTGGTCGAGGTCGCGGCCACAAATTCGTTGGGCGTCAGACGACCGGTTTCCACGCCTTCGGTCCAGAGCACCGCAAGGCGTTCTTCCAGGCCGTTGGAACCATTGGGAATGATCCGGAAATCATCGCGACCGGCGCGTTTCTGATCGGTGTTAAAGGCCGCGTGATCGGTGGCAACCACCTGCAGGCTACCCGACTGAAGACCCGCCCAGAGGCTTTGCTGATGATCTTTTGACCGGAAGGGCGGCGACATCACGCGACGGGCCGCGTGATCCCAATCTTTGTTGAAATACTCACTCTCATCCAGCGTCAGGAACTGGATCAGCGGCTCACCATAGACCCGCATACCCTTTTGACGCGCGCGCCGGATCGCCTCATGTGCCTGCTCACAGGACACATGCACGATATAAAGCGGCACACCAGCGGCGTCTGCAATGGTAATCGCACGGTTGGCGGCCTCTCCTTCCAGCTCGGGTGGACGGCTATAGGCATGGCCCTCAGGTCCGGTAATGCCCTCGTTGAAATATTTGGTTTGAAGTTCTGCCACCAGATCGCCGTTCTCGGCATGTACCATCGGCAGGGCACCGAGCTCGGCACAGCGCTTGAACGAGGCGAACATCTCGTCATCTTCAATCATTAGCGCGCCTTTATAGGCCATGAAGTGCTTAAAGCTGTTCACCCCCATGTCGACCGCGTCTTTCATCTCGTTAAAGACGTTCTCATCCCAGCCGGTGATCGCCATGTGATAGCCGATATCAGAACAGATCTGCGGCGCGGATTTGCGATGCCATTCGTTGATGGCATTTTTGATACTGCCGTCTTCGCCGGGCAGACAGAAATCGACCACCATTGTGGTGCCCCCTGCCGCCGCGGCCCAGGTGCCGGATTCAAAGGTTTCCGCCGCTGTGGTACCCATAAAAGGCATTTCCAGATGGGTGTGCGGATCAATCCCTCCGGGGATCACATAAGCCCCCTCGGCGTCGATATATTCGTCGCCCTTAAGGTCTTCACCGATCTGTTTGATGACCTCATCTTCAATGAGAACATCCGCTTTGTAGGTTCTATCGGCGGTGCAGACCATGCCGCCCTTGATGACTTTTGTCGCCATTTTTCTGTCTCCCTGTTGCTGAAGGCCACCCTCGATATTGATTTTTTTGACCGGGGGCCCATTGGCTTATGTCTTTGGCTGGATTGACCTTTCGGTGTCGAAAAGGAGCCGAATACGCGGAAGAGTATCCAAGCCTAACCAAAAATTCATGCCTCGCGGATCATAGTGACCTATGTATTTGGTTATCCCGAGGCGGTGATGTTGCGTCGCGTGTTGTGTATATTGTTGCTGTGCTGCGCTCTTGGCGCGCCCCAGATCGCCCTGTCCGAAACCTGGCTTTTGTTTGAGGTCCGCGCCATGCCGCAGGGCTGTTCCAACCCCATGCGCTGTCTGCACAAGACCACTGTCCTCGTGCGGAATTTTCTCTCGCTCACCCATGCCGATAAACAGAAATTTGCCCGCCGGTTGAACTCGATGGCTGTGGTCCGCGCCCTGCCCGATAGCGTGATGGAAAAGGCGCTGGGACACACCGCCGAGAAAGAACCCGATCTGCACGATCTTCCCGTTTCGCCCAAAGCCGAAATTCTTCGTGGCCATCCCGGCGTCTATTTTGACACAACCGCGCTGGACAAAGATGCAGAGACCGCCAAGTTTTCGGCCTATATCCGCAAAGAATTTGACCGCATCGGTTTGCGCCTTTTGACCAAGGCCGAGCGCGATGCCACGCCTGGGCGTCCCACTCTGGCTCTGCGCTTTCAGAAACACTCCGAAAGTGAGGGATGTATCATCCCCTTCGCCGTCAGCCTGAGCCTCACCGAAGAGGTGATTGTCGCCCGCGCCCCGGATGTCAAAATTGCGGTCACGGTCTGGTCGGGGCGTGTTGCCCAGAACCTGGCCAATCTGCACTACACCCCGGAAAGCGCGCTTCGTGATATGATCGACAAGCTTGTGGCCGACTATCAAAGTGTCAACGCAACCTGACCCGCGCCCTGTGAACTGCAGGCCGCACCGCAAAGGGATATGGGCCTGCACCAAGGTCACTCGACAATCTCAGCTGTCTTCAGCACCGCGTGGAACATAACATCTGCTCCGGCTGCGGCCCAGTCTTTGCTGATCTCTTCCGCCTCATTGTGGCTCAGACCATCCACACAGGGGCACATGATCATTGCCGTGGGCGCCACGTCGTTGATCCAACAGGCGTCATGCCCCGCGCCCGACACAATATCGCGATGCGAATAGCCAAGCTCTTGGGCAGCTTCACGTACCGCGCTGACACAGGCCGCATCAAAGGCCGGTGGATTGAAGCTGCCAACAATTTCGGTTTCAAGGCTTACGCCGATTTCCTCACAAAGTGCGGGGGCACGGGCGTAAAACTCTTCCAGCATAGCATCAATGGCATCCTGAAGATGGCTGCGGAAATCGACCGTAAAGACCACTTTGCCCGGAATGATATTGCGCGAATTGGGATAGACATCCACATGCCCAATCGCGCCCACGGCGTTGGGTTGATGTTTCATGGCGATCTCATGCACCAGCTCGGTGATGCGCGCCAATCCCCGTCCGGCGTTCAAACGCATCGGCATAGGGGTAGAGCCCGTGTGGCTTTCTTTGCCGGTCACCGTGCACTCAATCCAGCGCAGCCCCTGACCATGGGTCACGACGCCAATGTCTTTGCCCTCGGCCTCAAGAATAGGGCCTTGCTCGATATGCAATTCAAACATGGCGTGCATCTTACGCGCGCCCACCTCTTCATCGCCGACCCAGCCAATGCGCTTGATCTCGTCGCCAAAGGTTTTGCCTTCTGCGTCTTCACGGGCATAGGCCCAATCCTGCGTGTGTTTGCCTGCGAAGACCCCTGACGCCAGCATCGCCGGAGCAAACCGCGTGCCCTCTTCATTGGTCCAGTTGGTAACAACAATCGGGTGCTTGGTTTTGATATCCAGATCATTCATGCGCCGGATCACTTCCAATCCGCCCAGCACACCCAGCACACCATCATATTTGCCGCCCGTCGGCTGCGTGTCGAGATGGGACCCCATATAGACCGGCAGCGCCGAGGCGTCTTCGCCTGCACGGGTGGCGAACATATTGCCCATGGTATCGACGCCCATGGTCATACCTGCGGCTTCACACCAGTTTTGAAACAGCGCGCGTCCCTTGGCGTCATCATCCGTCAAGGTCTGACGGTTGTTCCCGCCTGCGATACCGGGGCCAATTTCGGCCATCTCCATCAGGCTGTCCCACAGCCGATCGGCATCGATGCGGATATTGCTATTCGTCTGCATCACGTCTCTCCTGTTGTCGGGCAATGGGGTTTTCCCCGGCTCGTGACTTGCGCCACGGCGACCCTGACCATATGGTCAACTATCAGGGCGCTTTGACCAATCGGTCAAGTTTTTTCTTGGGAATGGGGCAATGACGGAATGAAACCAGCCACCCGCACATCAAACAGGCGACGCGAAAAAGAAAAGCGCATTCTTGAAGCGGCGGAAAAAGTCTTTGCAGAAGCGGGGTTCGGCGGCGCCACCATGCAATTGATTGCCGATGTCGCGGATCTGCCCAAAGCCAATATCCACTATTACTTTCAAACCAAAGAAGAACTCTATCGCCGCATCGTGTCGCATATTTTTGATGTCTGGCTCGAAGCAGCACAGGCCTTTGACGATTCGTCCGGCCCGGCCGAAGGCATTGGCGGCTATATCGACGCCAAAATGGAGATCGCCCGCCGCCACCCCATGGGATCCAAGGTTTGGGCGTCTGAGGTGATGCATGGTGCCCCGGTCATACAGGATTATCTTGAAGAGGTCTTGATCGACTGGACCAATGGCCGCGCCGAGGTCATCCAGACCTGGATCGATGCGGGTCAGATGCGCGCCATCGAACCCCGGTATCTGCTGTATATGATCTGGGCCACAACACAGCACTACTCGGATTTTGACCACCAAATCACAACATTGAACGGCGGCACCCCCTTGGATGAGATCCAGTGGGCACAGGCCAAGCACACGGTGCGGGATATCATCTTGACGGGACTGGGGATTCCGCAGGACAGTCGGGTATGAGCCGACCTCGCCCCTCTGGAACCACCCGCATTCAGCGCGAAAAGCGCAGTGCGATTTTTCAAGCCGCACTGGATATCTTTGCCGAAAACGGATTGCGGGGCGCCACGCTTGATCAGATCGCGGCCCGGGCCGGGTTATCTAAACCCAATGTGATCTACTACTTCGAGGGCAAAGAGGCGATCTATACCGAGCTTCTGGAAAGCCTGCTGGATGTCTGGGTAGACCCGCTGCGACAGTTGTCAGCCGATGGCGAACCCATAGACGAGATCTTAGCCTATACCCGGCGCAAATTGGCGATGTCCCGCGACATGCCACGAGAAAGCCGTTTGTTTGCAACCGAGATCATCCAGAATGCCCCGCGGGTCCGCGCGGTTCTGGAGGGGCCGCTGAAATCGCTGGTGGATGAGAAGGCCGCGGTTGTTGCGGGCTGGGTGCAGGAGGGACGTATTGCCCCTGTTGATCCTTACCACCTGTTCTTTTCACTCTGGGCCATGACACAGCATTATGCAGATTTCGATCTGCAGGTTGGCACCGTCCTAGGCCCTGCACGAGATCAAACACGGTACGACGATGCCGATGCCTATCTCACGTCTTTGGTCGAACGTCTTCTGAGGGTCTGATCCCGATTTTTCATGAAAAATCGTCTCAACGACAGGGCGCAGCCTAGGCCGCGCCCTTCATTGTCTTCGCGATACCCGACTTACTCAGCCGCTGTTGACGACGGATTATTCGGGTGGGTCGTCCAGTTGGCATACTCCCCATCCAGGACACGTCCTGTCCGTTCATCCGTATCGCCCGGCTGCAATTCAACCATAGTGATACAGTCCTCAACCGGACAGACATTGACGCAGAGGTTACAGGCGACGCATTCATCGTCTTTCACGGTGAACACACGATCTTCCGACATCGCAATAGCCTGATGCGAGGTATCTTCACAGGCCGCATAGCAGCGTCCACATTTGATACAGGCGTCTTCGTCGATTTTGGCTTTGGTCACATAGTTCAGATCGAGGAACTGCCAATCGGTGACATTTGGCGCGGCCATTCCGATGAAATCAGCGGTATTGGCATAGCCTTTTTCGTCCATCCACTGCGACAGGCCCGAGATCATTTCCTCTACGATCTTAAACCCATAGGTCATTGCGGCGGTACAGACCTGCACATTGCCTGCGCCCAGCGCCATGAACTCGGCCGCGTCACGCCATGTGGTGATGCCGCCAATAGCCGAAATCGGCAGGCCCCGGGTTTCAGGATCACGGGCAATTTCCGCGACCATATTCATCGCAATCGGCTTCACCGCCGGACCACAATAGCCACCATGGGTGCCCTTGCCGCCAATCGTCGGCTGCGGCGCCATCAGGTCCAGATCCACCGAGGTGATCGAGTTGATGGTGTTGATCAGACTGACCGCATCCGCGCCACCGGCATTCGCCGCACGCGCGGGATAGCGCACATCGGTGATATTGGGGGTCAGTTTCACGATCACCGGCTTATCGTAATACTGTTTGCACCATTCGGTGACCATCTGGATGTATTCCGGCACCTGCCCCACAGCCGAGCCCATGCCGCGCTCTGCCATGCCATGCGGACAGCCAAAGTTCAGCTCGATCCCGTCACAGCCGGTTTCCATCACCCGCGGAAGAATGTCTTTCCACGCCTGTTCTTCGCAGGGCACCATGATCGAGGCGATCAGCGCGCGATCCGGATAGTCCTTTTTCACGCGTGTCATTTCGTCAAGGTTGGTCTGCAATGGTCGATCGGTGATCAGCTCGATATTGTTGAGCCCCAGAAGACGACGGTCCGCCCCCCAGATGGCACCGTAGCGCGGGCCCGAGACATTCACGACCGGTGGGCCCTCCATGCCAAGGGTTTTCCAGACCACACCGCCCCATCCGGCCTCAAAGGCGCGGCGAACGTTGTATTCTTTGTCAGTTGGCGGTGCCGAAGCAAGCCAGAACGGATTGGGCGACGTGATGCCCAGGAAGTTGGTTGTAAGATCAGCCATGGTACCCTCCTCAGGCCTGTGTCAGCATTGTATGAATGTCTTCTGCGGCGTCGCGGCCCTCGGCCACAGCCGTCACTGTGAGGTCATCCCCACCGGATCCACAGTCGCCACCAGCCCAAACACCTGCAACCGAGCTGCGACCGGCCTCATCGACTTTGATTTTGCCGTGTTCAAGCTCGAGACCCTCAGGCACATCAGACAGAGTTTGGCCAATCGCCGTGAAAAGCTGATCCGCCGCCAAAGTGAAAGTTTCCTCCAGCGCCACCAATTTGCCATTCTGTGTCTCGGTATAAGCAAAGCGTACACCGCTCAACGAACCGTTGCCTTCGACACCAACAGGTTGGGCGTTATGTATGATCCGCACGCCTTTTTGCGCAGCCAAATCCTGTTCAAACTCTGAGGCGGCCATGGCCTCTTTGCCGCGACGATAGGCGATGGTCACCTCTTCCGCGCCCAAAAGCTTGGCCTGAACACCGGCATCCACAGCGGTCATGCCTCCGCCGATCACCACAACACGGCGCCCGATGGGAAGGGCTTCCATGTCACTTGCCTGACGCAGATCAGAGATGAAATCCACCGCAGCGCGCACGCCGCCTTTGTCTTCACCGTCCAGCCCAAGCGCATTTACACCACCAAGGCCCATGCCGAGGAACACAGCGTCGAAATCATTGCGCAGATCTTCAAGGCTGATCGCCTTGCCCAGCGACATGCCCGCGCGCAGCTCAATGCCGCCAATCTGCATCAGCCAATCAACCTCTGCCTGCGCGAAATCATTGGTCGATTTATAGGCGGCAATCCCGAATTCATTCAGGCCACCGCCCTTTTTCCGAGCTTCGAACACAACCACGTCATGGCCGTACATCGCCAGACGGTGGGCACAGGCGAGACCTGCGGGGCCCGCCCCAACAACCGCAACCTTTTTGCCCGTGTTCCCAGCGCGCGAGAAGGGGTGAATGCCCTTCGCCATCAAGGTGTCTGTGGCGTGGCGCTGGAGGCGACCGATCTCAACCGGCTTACCCTCTGCGGTTTCGCGCACACAGACCTCTTCACACAGCGTTTCGGTCGGGCACACCCGCGCGCACATGCCACCCAGAATATTCTGTTCCAGAATGGTCTTCGCAGCGGCCTCTTCTGTGCCTGTTGCGATCTGACGAATGAACAGTGGAATGTCGATTGAGGTGGGGCATGCGGTCATGCACGGGGCATCGTGACAGAAATAACACCGATCCGCCGCAACGGCCGCTTCGTGGCGTTCAAAGGCAGGATGGAGATCCTGGAAATTGTCTGAAAGTGCAGAGGGGTCCAGTCGCCCGGCGACGACCCCTTCCGCCAGCTGTTTTGCGGCCATGTGTTATGTCCCTGTTGGCTATTTGGCTGATCTCAGGCTGCCACGGAATCAGATTTTATCAAACGATAAATTTTGACCATCTGGTATAATTTTGAAAAACGGCGCATTCTTAAGCAGTTAAACCCGTCAAAATTCGCCGATCTGGTAGAAATTTTGCGATTGGTGTATGGTTTCCCCGCACTCCACACATCGATTTCGGGGGATCTGGCATGCGCTTTTCGGCAAATCTTGGCTTTCTGTGGGCTGACCAAACCCTCCCTCAGGCAATCCACTCTGCGGCGCAGGCGGGATTTGATGCGGTCGAGTGTCATTGGCCATATGACACCCCAGCGCAGGATGTTCGCGCCGCTCTGACAGCGACGGGGTTGCCCATGCTGGGTCTCAATACCCGGCGCGGAGATGGCAGTTTTGGCCTCTCTGCTTTGCCGCATAAAGTCCCCGAAGCGCGCGCGGCCATTGATGAGGCCATTGCTTATGCGGATGCCATCGATGCGCGCAGCATTCATATCATGGCCGGAATGGCAGATGGGGCAGATGCGCGAGCCACATTTGTTGAAAACCTCCGCTATGCCAGCCACGCCACACGGCGCACCCTATTGATTGAACCCCTGAATGCACATGACGCTCCGGGTTATTTTTTGAACACCACGGAACAAGCGCTGGACCTGATTTCTGAGATCGCGGCACCAAATGTGAAGCTCATGTTTGATTGTTACCATGTGCAGCGCACTGAAGGCGACGTGATCACCCGGTTGCGAGCGGCCCTGCCCCATATCGGGCACATCCAGTTCGCAGGCGCACCTCATCGCGGGGACCCGGCACAAAGCGAACTGGATTACAGGTTTGTCTTCAACGAGATCCGCCGCCTTGGGTATCCCGCTCCGCTTGGCGCGGAATACAAACCCAATGGCCCTACCGAAGCCTCGCTTGGTTGGATGTCGTCCTTGTCGGGCGACACATGACGCCTCCCAAGCCATGCACCTGACGCATAGCTGTTCACTATTTCCAAATGAGAATGGTTTTTTTATTGAATACTTCATTTTCTGAAGTAATGACCCGAGCACGTTGTCCGATGTGTTCCACATCAAAGGAATCAAAAATGTCCTGTTGCGATTTCAGCCTGCATTCCGACGAAGGCCTCTCTCCCGAAATCCGGGCGATGAAAGGGGTCTATTTGCTGTACCTGAAAATCGAAGAGCTGGTGGATGCCGAAGATCTGGAAGATCCACTGCCTCAAAATGCGCGTCATATGCTCTTGCTGTTGGAAAGCCCCAAACGCATGGGGGACTTGGCCCGAGATATGCTTTCGCAACCCTCGACCGTCACGGCACTCGCCGATAAGCTGGAAGAACTGGGGCTGGTCGCGCGCCGTCGCGACCCAAGTGACCGACGCGCTTGGCTTCTTGAACTGACAGAGGCCGGACGTGCCGAACATGCCGAGACTGTATCTTATGCCGCCGAATTGTTTCGGTCGGTCTCGGGACTGGACGACGACGAAATCAAAGTTTTTGCGACACTGATGACAAAGGTGCGCACCACGATCGAAAAATCCGGCCTGCCGAAAGGACCGAAAGCATGAAATACATTCCGCTTATTGCTGCGCTCGTCATGGCGACACCTGCCATGTCACAAGAGGCGCTCAAACCTGTTAAATTGTTCACAGCGGATGCCGTCAATAGTTTGATTGCGCGTCAGTTTTTCGGACAGGTTGCGGCCCGAGAAACTGTGGATCTTGCCTTTCAGGTTGGCGGACAGGTTGTCACCTTCCCCGTTGTTGAAGGCAGCATTGTTCCAGAGGGCGAATTGATCGCCCAGCTGGATCTGGAACCCTTTCAGCTGCAGCTGGATCAGGCCCTTTTGCAGAAGGATCAGGCCGATCGTACGCTGGAGCGCCTGAACAAACTGTCGGGGAGCACCGTCAGCCAAGTGTCGATTGACGACGCGTCCACACAGTCTGATCTCGCAGAAATCGCAGTCCGCAACGCCCAGCGCGCGCTCGACAACGCCACCCTGTCAGCGCCCTTTGACGCGCTCGTCGCAACCCGCAACGTTGCCAATTTCTCGACCACTGCTGCAGGCAACCCAATTGTCCGACTACATGACATGTCGGATCTGCGGATTGAAATTGACGTGCCCGAAGTGCTGTTTCAGCGCGCAGGGGATGAAACCGACCTGACAATCGTCGCAACCTTCCCGGCCTCAGAGCAAACCTTTCCGTTGCAGATCCGCGAATTCAACGCAGAAGCTTCTGCCGTGGGGCAGACTTTCCGCATTTCGCTGGGCATGACCCCACCAAAAGACTTCCAGATCCTGCCGGGCTCCTCTGCAACGGTCACCGTGCGTGCAACCACTTCGGAAATCGAAGGCATTCCCGTTCCCACCACCGCGATCCGCATCATGCCGGACGGCAGCACCGCTGTGATGGTCTTTAATCCCAAAGGCGCGGCTGAGGGTCAGCTCAAACTCACCCCGGTTGAAGTGACAACTGGCCCTGACGGCAATTTTTTTGTCACCTCCGGTCTTGAGGCAGGATCGGAAATTGTCGCCGCTGGCGCCGCCGCACTCACCGATGGGCAAAACGTCCGCCGGTTTGTCGGCTTCTCGAACTGATAGGTGCGCGGTATGAATCTGGCACGCATGTCCATCGAACGGCCACTGTATACGTGGATCGTTATGCTCATCTGTCTTTTTGGCGGCTACTGGGGGTTTTCGACCCTTGGCCGTCTGGAAGATCCGGCTTTCACAATCAAACAGGCGGTTGTTGTCACCACCTATCCCGGCGCCAGCGCCGAACAGGTGGCGCTTGAGGTCTCGGAACCTCTGGAATCCGCCATTCAGAAAATGGGTGAGGTCAAACGCATCACCTCGACCAACCGCCCCGGCGTGTCGCAGATCGACGTTGAGGTCCAAGACACGTTTGACGGCACCGAGCTTCCCGGCATCTGGTCAAAGCTTCGCTCCGAAGTGGAAGACGCACAGGGGGCCTTGCCGCAGGGGGCCAGTGTCCCGGTGGTCAATGATGGTTTTGGCGACGTATACGGCATCTTCTTTGCGGTCACCGCCACCGGCTTTTCACCGGCGGAAAAGCATGAGCTGGCGACCTACCTGCGCCGCGAGCTGCTGACCGTTGATGGTGTAGCTGACGTCACCGTCGAGGGTCTGCCCAACGAAGCCATCTTTGTAGAGCCCAATCTCGCCCTGACGGCCCACCTTGGCCTGCCACCCAATGCGATTGCTCAAGCGATCTCCAGTGCCGACAGCGTTACGCCTGCGGGTGAACTGAATGTGGGCGACAGCGAAACGCGCATTCAACGTCCCACAGGATCGGACACCGTTGATGCAATTGCCGGTCTGACCATTGGTGTGCAGGGGCAGGTTCTGAACCTGTTTGACATCGCTTCGGTATCGCGCGGCATTCAAGATGACCCAAGTCAGATCATTCGATTTGACGGTGAAGACGCCTTTACCATCGGGGTCTCCGGCCTGCTCGACGTCAATATCGTCGATATTGGCTATGCCGTTGATGCCAAACTGGCCGAACTCGACAGCGATCTGCCTTATGGCGTTGAGCTCAAACCGATCTATCAACAGCATATCGTTGTCGACACCGCGTCGAGTGACTTCATCGTCAACCTCGCCATGTCCGTCGGCATTGTTGTGGCAGTTCTGGCTCTGTTTATGGGCTGGCGCGCGGCCATTGTTGTTGGCACGACGCTGCTGCTCAACGTTGTTGGTACTCTGTTGTTCATGAAGATCTTTTCGATCGAAATGGAACGGATCTCTCTTGGTGCTCTGATCATTGCCATGGGGATGCTGGTGGACAATGCCATCGTTCTGGCCGAAGGCATGCAGATTGCCATGCGCCGGGGCAAAAACTCACTTGATGCCGCTGTAGAAGCCTCCTCCAAGACACAGATCCCACTTCTGGGCGCCACTGTGATTGGAATCATGGCCTTTGCTGGAATTGGTCTGTCACCTGATGCGACCGGTGAATTCCTGTTCTCGCTCTTCGCGGTTATCGCTATCTCGCTGCTGCTCAGCTGGCTTCTGGCTCTGACCGTGGCGCCGCTGCTGGGGCATTATTTCTTCAAGCAAGGCACCGGTGGTGACGACGACGCCTATTCCGGCTTCTTGTTCCGCGGATATCGCGCCGTCCTGAGCCTTTCGCTCAAACTATGGTGGCTGGTTATTCCCGGCCTTCTGGCCATCACCGTTGTGTGTTTCGGCGGGTTCGCTTCGGTGAAACAGCAGTTCTTCCCCAACTCGAACACGCCGTTGTTCTTTGTGCACTACAAGATGCCACAGGGCACCTCGATTGAAACCGTGTCGGACCGGATGGAGCTGTTGGAAGATTGGCTGTCCGAACGTGAAGATGCAGTTTCTGTCGCCACTTTTGTCGGTCAAGGCGCCACACGTTTCTTGCTGACCTATGGTGCAGAAAAAGCAAACCCAAGCTATGGTCACATGATCATTCGCACCGAAACGCTCCATGACATTCCGGCCTTGCAGGCAGATCTCGAAGCCTTTGCTGCGGAAAATCTACCGGTTGGCGAATTTCGGACCCAGCGTCTGGTCTTTGGCCCCGGCGGCGGTGATCCCATTCAGGTTCGCTTCTCCGGTAGCGACCCCGCGGTGTTGCGTCAGCTGTCGCTCGAAGCCATGGATGTGATGGGTAAGGCATCGGACAAAATCACCACCATGCGGACCGATTGGGCCGAACAGGAACTGGTACTGCGTCCCAACTATGCGACCAATCGTGCGCAAACCGCTGGGATCAGCCGTGACGATGTCACCGCCACCCTGCTCTTTGCAACGGAAGGCTCGCGTGCTGGCGTTCTGCGTGAACGTGACCGTCAGATTCCGATCATCGTGCGCAGCCCGCGCGAGGATGCAGCGGGCCTGATGGATCATCTCGTGTTTTCGCAAAGCTCGGGTCAATTCCTGCCGATCGAGCAGATCGTGGATGGGTTTGATCACGAAGTGCAAAACACGCTGGTCTTCCGCCGCGACCGGCTGTTCACCATTACAGTCGGGGCCAATATTCCCGCCGATCTGACCGCTGCGGAGGTTCACGCCGAGGTTAAAGATGCTGTCGAAGCCATGGAAGTGCCCCTCGGGTACAAGATGGAATGGGGCGGTGAGTTTGAAAGCTCGAATGACGCAAACGCCAGCCTGGCCGGTCAGTTGCCGCTTTCGATTCTGATCATGGTGCTGATTTCGATCTTGCTCTTCAACGCGCTGCGTCAGCCACTGATCATCTGGCTGCTTGTGCCGATGTCGGTGAATGGGGTTGTTCTTGGCCTTCTGGGCACGGGTCTTCCCTTCACCTTCACCGCGCTTTTGGGCATGCTCAGCCTTTCGGGCATGTTGATCAAAAACGGCATCGTTCTTGTAGAAGAGATCGATCTGGAGCGTGAAGCGGGTCTGGGCCTCAAAGACGCCATTCTGACTGCGGGTGTGTCGCGACTGCGTCCGGTGATGCTGGCTGCAATCACCACCATTCTTGGCATGGCACCACTTCTCGGAGACGCCTTCTTTGTCTCGATGGCTGTGACCATCATGGGCGGTCTGGCCTTCGCCACGGTACTGACCATGATCGCCGGCCCGGTGTTCTACTACGTCTTCTTCGGACGGGGCCGCCGCGAGGCGAAACTGGCCGCGGCTTAAACACAACATGGGCGGCCCTCACGACAGGGCCGCCCAGTCTTCGCACCGGATTACTTGGTGGTGCGATCAAGGAAATCATTGATTTCTGCAGCAATCTCAGTGCCATATTCCTCTAGCGCAAAGTGCCCGGTGTCATAGAGGTGGAACTCCACATCTGTCAGATCACGCAGGTAGGGATGCGCACCCTCTGCCGGGAAAATCACATCATTCTGGCCCCAGACAATCAGCGTCGGTGGCTGATGCTCGCGAAACAGCGCCTGCCATTTCGGATATTCCCCAACATTGGTGCCGTAATCGAGAAACATCTCAAGCTGCACCTCTTGGTTGCCGGGGCGGTCCAACAAATACTGCACATGCCAGAAGTTATCCGGGTTCACCGAAGAGACATCCCCGACACCATGAGTGAACTGCCATTTGGTGGCATCCAGGGTCAGAAATGCCCGCAGCGAATCGCCGTTTTCTTGCGTGGGTTCCGCCCAATAGGCTTTGATCGGATCCCAGAACTCGCTCAGCCCTTCGTCATAGGCATTGCCATTCTGAATGATAAAGTTCAAGACGCGCTCCGGGTTCTGGGCAAACATCCGGTAGCCCACAGGTGCGCCGTAATCCATCAGATAGACCGAGTAATCACCGACCATCTTGCGATCCAGCAGTTCCGTCATGATCGCGGCAGTATTCGCAAAGCTGTAGTCATAGCTCTCGGCCGGAGGCATGTCTGAGGCGCCAAACCCGGGATAGTCCGGGGCAATGACATGATAGTCGTCCGCCAGTTCCGGGATCAGCTCGCGAAACATGTGCGACGAGGTCGGAAACCCATGCAGCAACAAAACGGTCGGGTCTTTAGGATCACCCGCTTCACGATATGCGATGTTGAGGCCGTCAATCTCCATCGTCTTCATCTGGGTGGCAAAGGGGCTCTCGGCTGCGTCCAGGCCTGGCGCAGTAATCGGCAGCAACAAGATGCCGCCCAGCAGGGCAGCAATGGATGAGTTGATCACTTCAAATTTCATGGTGTGTCTCCAGTTTGAATTGAGGGGGTGAAAATTAGGATTGGCTGTCCGAGGCTTTCGCCAATTCGAGTGCCGCCATTTCAAGGTGCATCTCTTCAGCGGTCAGTCGGCGTGGAATATGGCGTGGGCAATTCCAGTCAAAGGCCTCGACCTTGATCACCACGGCAGTCTCAACCTGCGCATCCCCATGGGGCAGCTGCGGAATGGTGGAAGCATCCACCGTGGTGGCCCGCCCCCAGACCTTCAGGCGTGTGGCGCTGGGATAATCCATTAGGATCAGAGAAATCCAGTCGTTGCCGGTCAGGTTGCCTCGACTTAGATACTGGCGATTTCCGCGCAGATCCAAATAGGCCAGCGTGGTCTCATCAAGCACGCGAATGAAACCGCGCGGCCCGCCCCTAAACTGCACATAGGGCCAGCCCGTCTCTGAGACTGTTGCCTGATAAAATCCGTCGCGCGCCGAAATGAACGCCGCTTCATTGGCGCCCATCGTGGCGCCGCCCTGTCGCTCATTGCTTAGAAAGCGTGCGTAATGTCCTGCGCCGTTGCGCTCCTGCTCGGCGCGCACGTTGGGCGTAAAGGTGATCTCTGCAAATGCATAGGCCATGGTGTCGGGTCCTGATTGCGATCCAGGTGAACAGATCGGTTAATGTTGCACTCCAAACATGAACTGATCAGTCAACCCAATCAAATCAAAATTTGTGATGGAGATCATAAAGACGTGAAGATGCTGCAGAATTTCCCTTAAATACAAGGGTCTTCTTGACCAAATGAGGGGCGCGAGATATGAACAGATCAGTCAAGGAAATGAGTGAATGAGCCAAAACAAACGCGCAGAACTGATTCACAAAGCGCTCTGGTTGTTCTACCGCAACGGGTTCCACGCCACTGGCATGGATCTTGTGGCCAAGGAAACCGGCGTTTCAAAAACGTCGATCTACAAACATTTCCGCACCAAAGAGGATCTGATCCTTGCGGTCCTGCGTCTGCGTGACGAAAACTTTCGCAATATGCTGTTACGTGGGCTGGAGGACAAAGCAGCCAAACCCGAGGATCAGCTGTTGGCGCTGTTTGATGTGCTCAAGGACTGGTTCGAAGAAGACAGCTTTCAGGGCTGTATGTTCATCAAGGCCAGCGCGGAATTCCAGGAGGCCAACCATCCGATCAATGCACAGGCGATGGAACACAAACGCCTGTTGAAGGAGCATTTCACGGATGTCGCCCGCGCCGCGGGCTTTGCTGATCCCGAGGCGGTGGCCTGTCATCTTATGATCTTGAAAGAGGGCGCCATTGTCCTGGCGGCCATGTCGCACAGCTGTGTGCCTGCGGGCGACGCCAAAGAGGCCGCCCGACTGGTATTGGCGCATTCGCCGCGCATCTAGGTCTTCAGGTTATCCAGTCCGGCGGTCAGGGCCTCGGACATACCGGATTGTTCCATGTGAATCCGCAGGCGTTGGTTATAGCCGCCGGGGGTATTCAACGCCTCGATCAAAGGGGCGCATTCAGATCCCAGCAGGCTAGATCCCACCAGAACACGCAAAAAGGCCTCACCCTGTGCTGGATCGCTGCAGTGCTGTGCCAACCACTGCGCCGCCTGCCCCACAAGCGCCACCGCGGGTGACAGAACCGCCTGCGCGCTCAGATAAGCGTTTAACTCAGCTGTATCTTTCACCATAAACACCGTGTTGCGCGCGCCAAACAGGGTTTCCAGCAAAGTTTGATCACCCAGGGCCATCAGAGGGGACCCGCCCTTGGCAATACCGGGGAAAGGCATGACCACAGCGGCGGCCCGAGCCGGTGCCGCAAGCTCTGCAACACGGTCCAGATCGGCACCGGACATAAAGCTGATTATCGCTTGGTCCGGGCGAAAACGAAGGTCGCGCAGAATATCCGCAGCATGTTCCGCCATCAGGCCGAGGAATACGATCTCCGCTCCGGCGACAACCTCGGCATTTTCCGCAACCCTTACCTCTTCTATCTCCGCCGCCAATGCGGAGGATGTTGCCTCTGATCGGCGAGACACCAGAATCTCATGCCCCTGCCCGGCCAATCCACGCACCACTGCGGATGAAATCACGCCACAGCCCAAAAACCCCAGTTTCATCTCAGATATCCTTCATCAACCGCAGGGCATCATAGATGGCCGCGTGGGTGTTGCGTGCGCTGACCGCATCGCCAATGCGGAACAATTGAAATTCGCTGTTTCCATCGCGAGTCACGTCTTGTGCCTCTCCCGCAATCAGCGCCTCGTAATCCACCGCGCCACCGTTTGACGACAGAGGTTTGAGATCAAAATACAGCTCATCCATGGGCAGGGTTCCATAGTTCACCACCACCTGATCATAGGTCTTTTGGCTGGTGAAATCGCTGTAATCCGTACCGATTGTCACACGCAGGCGATTACCCTCCCGCGCCACCTCTGCCAGGCGGCGGGTGACGGTAAAGGTCACATCGCGCTGTTGCAGCTCTCGCATATAGGGAACAAGGTTCATCCCCATGATATCCGGTGCAAACATGCGATCCGGTGTCATTACCTCAACCTTAGCCCCCGCTTTGGCGGCGATCTCAGCCGCCATCAATCCGGGGTGATCGCCACTCTCGTCATAGATCAGGATATCCGCCGCAGGCTTCACATCCCCCGAAATGATGTCCCAGGCCGTGACCACATGCGGCGCCTCTTTGCCCTCAAACAATTCCGTATTGGGCAATCCCCCCGTGGCGACAATCACCACATCAGGGTCAAGCGCGGTGACATCCTCAACCTCAGCCCAGCTGTTGAACCGGAACTCAACATCGCGCGCGGCGCACTGCGCCATACGCCAGTCGATGATACTGATCATCTCGCGTTTCCGATCCAGCTGGGCTGTCAGGCGCACCTGCCCGCCGGGATCGGGCTGGGCCTCGAACACGGTCACGTTATGCCCCCGTTCAGCAGCCACCCGTGCCGCCTCAAGCCCCGCCGGGCCGGCCCCAACAATCACCACCTTTTTCGCCGCTGGTGCCGGGGGAATATCATGGGGCATGGTCAACTCTCGACCTGTCGCCGCATTGTGCATACACAGCGCCTCACCCGACTGATAAATCCTATCAAGACAATAGGTTGCGCCGACACAGGGGCGAATGTCATCTTCACGCCCTTCGGTAATCTTTTGCACGATATGCGGATCGGCCATATGCGCGCGGGTCATGCCCACCATATCCAAAAGTCCCGCCGCCACCGCATGACGGGCCGTTGCCACATCCGGGATTTTTGAGGCATGGAAGGTTGGCATGCCCGTGGCACGTTTAACCTCACCAGCAAAATCCAGATGCGGCGCGTTCTTCATACCCTGTACGGGGATGATGTCGGTCATCGCCGGATCCGTATGAATGCGCCCCCGGATCACGTTGAGGAAATCCACCATGCCCGTGTCTGCGAGGCGTTTGGAGATCTCGATCCCCTCCTGCGGTGAAATCCCCCCTGCCTCAGCCTCATCCGCGGTATAGCGCAGCCCCACGATGAAATCGTCGCCCACGCGTTTGCGCACCGCCGCCAGCACATCCAGCGGCATTTGCATCCGCGTTTCCAAGGTTGCACCGCCATAAGGCCCGTCCAGATCATTGGTCAGCGGCGACCAGAACTGATCCAGCAGGTGGCCATAAACCTGAAGCTCGATTCCATCCATGCCCCCCGCTTTCATGCGCTCGGCAGCATCCGCAAAATCGTGGATGATCCGTTCGATATCCCAGTCCTCCGCCAGCTTGGGAAAGGCCCGGTGTGCCGGTTCGCGGTGTTTGGAGGAACTGACCGAGGGCAGCCAGTCGCCTTTGGCCCAGCCGGTGCGCCGCCCCAAATGGGTGAGCTGAATCATCACCGCACAGCCATGTTCATGACAGGCCTCAGTCAGACGTTGGATATGCGGCACCACCTCGTCTTTGTAGGCCAGAATGTTGTTGAACACCGGCGGGCTGTCTTTCGACACCGCCGCAGACCCGGCGGTCATGGCCAAGGCCACCCCCGCCTTGGCGCGTTCCGCATGATAGGCCGCATAACGGTCTTTCGGCATACCATCCTCAGGATAGGCCGGTTCATGGCTTGTGGTCATAATCCGGTTGCGCAGAGTCAGGTGTTTGAGCTGGTAGGGCTGCAAAAGCGGATCTGTTAACATAGGTGCCTCGCATAAACTGGGTTGCTTGACATATCTGTCTCCAGACTCGACACTTGTGTCAAGAAGGAAGTGATCATGACCCAGGACGAGACAAATACCGAAGCCCGCTGGCTTGAGGCGGCGTATCAGATGCTGACCGAAAGTGGCGTGGACGCGGTCAAGATCCTGCCCCTTGCCAAACGCGTTGGTCTGGCGCGCACCGGGTTCTATTGGCATTTCAAAGACCGGGATGCGCTTCTGGACGCCATGATCCGGCGCTGGGAAGACAAAAACACCGGCAATTTGATAGCCCGAACC
Source organism: Pelagimonas sp. (assembly GCA_049116335.1). Taxonomy (GTDB): domain Bacteria; phylum Pseudomonadota; class Alphaproteobacteria; order Rhodobacterales; family Rhodobacteraceae; genus CANMIH01. The sequence continues at coordinate 293,646 of JAGDYZ010000012.1, forward strand.
GAAGCCTACGCGGAGTCCATTGCCGAGGCGATGTTCAACCTGTTTGACTGCTGGCTCGACAACGCTCTGTTTGACGGCCCTCTTGATCTCGCCATCCGCAATTGGGCCCGCAATGATCCGTCGTTACAGACCCGCCTAGATCAGGCCGACCAACGCCGTCTCAAGGCCATGACCCAAATCTTCACCCGGTTCGACTATCCCGACGCAGAAGCCAAAGTCAGAGCAATGACAATGCTCTACACCCAGATCGGCTATCTTTCGATGCAGATCGATGAAAGCATGAACACACGGTTCGCGCTGATGCCCGACTATATCAAGGTGTTCACTGGAACGACGCCGACAGATCGGGAATTTGACCGCTTCATGGCCCGTCACACACCCTGACTGATCTTAGGCTGCACCCCGAAGCCCTTGTTCCAAATCGCCAACCAACCGATCCACCGCCGCAAGATGTTCGTGCACACATTCCTGCCATTCGTGATCTTTCAGCGCTTCGATGGCTTGGAAATGCTTTTGCAACTCACCTGCCCCCAGAACCGAGGCACAGCCTGCCATGTCGTGAACCAGGGGTTTCAGCTCCTCTGAAAGATGCTGCGCCGCGTAAATCTGAGGCAGCACAACGCGCAAATCCTGCAGGAATTTCCCGAGGTTCTGTTCGTACACATCATCCCCCAAGAGCGCGCGTACATCCAGATCAGCGCCTTGATCCGGGGCTTCAGAGCCGCAATAGACCCCCAGAATACGATCGACTTCAGGCTGCAACAGGGGCTTGGTCAACATGTCGTCAAACCCGGCGTTGAGAATTCGAATACTGTCTTCAGGTGAGGCATGCGCCGTCAGCGCCAGAACGGGAACACCCGCCGATGCGCCGCCCTGCCCCCGCAACATGTGCAGCGCCTGAATACCGTCGATCTCTGGCATGCTGATATCCATCAGAACCAGATCAAACTTTTGGCGCCGCGCCAAATCAAGCGCCATCCGCGCGCCATCCGCTTCGACCGCCTCAATCCCGCGCGAACGCAGGGTCTCAGCCGCAATCATGCGGTTTATCTCATTGTCATCCACCACAAGGATCACGCGACCGGACGACAGCGGCACAAGATCCGTTGGCATCGCCGCTTTGGGCGCATCCGCCACAGGCTCAAGCGGAAGACGGATCGCAAACAGGCTCCCTTCACCCTCAATGCTATCGACCGTAATCTCACCGCCCATTCCCTCCACCAGCCGTTTGGTGATCGGAAGCCCAAGACCAGTACCTGCATTTTTGCGGTCATAGGCCGTGTCGATGGTGACAAAATCCTCAAAGATACGCGGCAGGTCCGCTTCTGGAATACCGATCCCGCTGTCATGCACCCGGCACTCAACCATACCGTCATTCAGGCGCTCAACCTCAAGCGAAATACAGCCATTTTCGGTGAATTTATTGGCATTGCCCAGCAAATTGACCAGACACTGGCGCAGCTGAGTTTCATCGCCAAGCACCCGCCCTAGATCCGGACTCAGAAGGTCCAGGGTGATTTTGTTGCCCTGACGCTCTGCTAGGGGTTTGGCGCTAAAGACAACCTCTTCGGCCACAGCAGCAAGCGAGAACGGCTCTTTGCGCACACTCTGACTGCCCCCCTCAAGCCGAGACAGATCCAGAACATCATTCACATGGGACAACAACAGATCCCCGGATACCCGGATCGCTTCGAGAAACTGAAGTTGCCTGCTGCTTAGATTGTCGCGTTCAATCAGATCCAGAGACCCCAGAATGCCGTTCAGAGGAGTGCGCATCTCATGGCTCATCACCGTCAAAAGATTGGTTTTTGCCGTTGCGGCGATTTCGGCCTCGTCCCGGGCGCGCGTCAATGTTTCTTCCGCTTCGACCTGTTGCGAAATATCCTTCAGAAAGGACACAAATACCGTCTGATCTCCGCTCTGGGCCACAGACAGCGACAGCTCAACCGGGAAAACCTCTCCCGATTTACGCAGAGCTTCCAAACGCACACGACCTTTGCCCAGAACACGCTTGTGGCCTGTGCGAATGAACCGCTCCATACCTTGAAAATGCGCCTGCCGCAGATGGGCGGGCACAAGAAGATCCGCCATGAGACATCCCACGGCCTCATCTTCGGTATAGCCGAAAACCTGTTCCGCGGCGCCGTTGAACTCGACAATGAAACCATCCTTATCGATCACAACAATAGCGTCGAGCGAGGAGGACACCATCGCCTCAAGCCGCGCGCGGTCAGCGTTGTGCTGCACGGCGAGCCTGCGCGCCCGCTGATACAACAGCCACAACAAGGCGGCCGAAACAACCAGTGCCGCGATGAGCGCAACCGTGGAAAGGGCAAGCCGAAAGAGCGTTTGAAACACCTGCCGGCGTGTGGTGTCTTCGGCCAGCGCCGAGGCAGACACCCCTTCCAGCGACAGCGAGCGCATCTGCGATTCAAGCGAACTGACAGCGCGCCTCAAATAGGGCACCGCCGCCAATAGCTTTTCGTCGGTGCCGTCAATCAAGACCACACTTTCATCCAGAAAGTTACGATAGGCACGCAACCTGCGCCGCCCTTCGGTCGATGAGGCCAAGAACTCCTGAGCTTTGCTTTCGCTGACAGTGTCAAACCGGCTGTAAAAGACATCAAACCGCCGGCGCAGATCTGGCAAGGCGCCCTCGCCCACCCGTTCGACCGTTTCAAGCGCCACCCGCATGCGCAGGAGCTCAACCTCCATCTGCGCAATATTCCACTGCAAATTATCGGTAGAGGCGCTCGACAGGCTCCGAAGCTGCGTCACAACCGACCGCCCCAGAAGGAGTGTCTGGCTCAGAAAAAGGATGAGCAGAAAGCCCAGAACAACAAAGCGAAAGCCCTCGCGCGGAGACCGGGTCAAAGTGTCTATCCGGGTGTTCACCTGATGACTCCTCCTCTTTCGCTCAATCAAATTTGACACGCCCCCGCATTGAAACCATATGAAATTAACCCCTAACTGGGAAATTGCGATTAAGGTGACCCTATAACCCTTTGGTATAGGGACCCTGACCGAATTCAGCGAATTCGCAACTATTTTAACAATTCCACCCCGTTCGTTGCGCGGTAGACTGATCGACAGAGTTAGTGTGTAGGGAGAAATTGATGTCGTTTATGTCTTCGAAGAACCGCGTGGCCCAGGCAAACATTGTAACCTTTGGAGCGGCCACCATGGATAATGCCACCCGACCCAGCAATCAGATCACGGTCTTACTGGCCGACGATCATGAAATGGTGCGCGATACCATTGCTGCCTTTCTTACATCTGGAGGTGACACACAGGTCACCACCGTCGCCGATTACCAAAGTGCGATGGCCTGCATTGCAGAAACAGGCGGATTTGACCTCGTGTTGCTGGATTTCAACATGCCGGGCATGCAGGGGCTGGACGGCCTGCGCAACGCCCGCGAAAAGTTTCCAGATCAATCCTTTGCCATCCTAAGTGGCACCGCACCCGACCGGATTGCGCAGGAATCCGTTGAGGCGGGTGGTCTTGGATTTGTGCTCAAAACGCTGGGAGCAAAATCTCTGCTGAACGCCATTCGGTTTATGGCCTCGGGTGAGACCTATATTCCGGCAACCATGATGGGTGATGCGCAGAATGCTTCGCAAAATCCTCTGGCCCGGCAACTCAGCGGCCGTGAATCCGAAGTTCTTGAGGCGCTGTGCCGTGGATTGTCCAACAAGGAAATCGCGCGCGAACTTGATCTGCAAGAGGTCACCATCAAGCTTCATGTGCGCACCCTCTGCCGCAAAATCGGTGCCAAAAATCGCACCCAGGCGGCGATGATCGCACGGGACGCAGGTCTTTTCTGAGGTTTGACCACTCATTTCATGGAAACAAAGGCGCCGCATCGGCGCCTTTTCTGTTGCTATGCAAGGTGATGACGCGGGCTCCCCGACCCGCGCGAACGCACCGAGACCCCATCATGACCACCCCAGCCCCTGCACATCAACGCCCTGCGGGGCCGAGCGGTACAGCCCCGCCAGATCGATGGCCGGCGTCCCACTCCATTCCAGCGCCACGCGGTAAGCAGGCAGCGGATGACAGACAAGCACCAGTTCAGCGTGGCTCACCACCCGTTCGATCTCTTGGCAGAAGATGTCTGGGAGATCCTGCGCCAGTTTCTGCATTTGGGCAGATCCCGTACCGATCTCTGCACACAACTCCCGTCGTTTTCGATCCGAGGTGAGTGCCATGTCGTGACCATATAGCTCGACACCATCCGCGCTGAGCTGAGCCATGATGTCGAAAACAGGGCTTTGGTGGAAATCATCGGTGCCCCAGAGGTGGGCCAACCCGAGCACACCAACCCGTTTGACCTTTGCGGCGCGAACCAACCGGAGCGCTTGCGTGACCTGTTCGACATGAGACAGCTCCAGATTTTCGAGAAGTGGCAGGCTCAGGCCATGCGCCGAAGCGGCCTGAGACAAAGTTTGGAGGCTTTCCGCGCACCGTCGTCCCCCCACTGCAAAGGCGCTATCGCGCGATGTGGTCTGGCTGTCACCTGGTGAAACCATCTCCATCACAAGCGGGCCGTTCACCCCCAAAGCGCGGCACAACCGATTGATTTCATCATCAAAACACTTTGTAAGAACATCTCGGGCCGTGGCGGCATGCGCCACCATCTCAGCGGTTTCAATGGTGGTGACACAGAGGTCTTCTTCGCCGGGGGCAAGAAGCCTGCGCATGATCCGTGCGGTACGTAGATCACTGGCGCCGATCACCGGACTGGTTCGTATCTCATTCCTTGGACGCACGGCATCATGGTCAGAAAAACTAGAGCTTACACTGATGCCGAAATCGCGCCCTGCCGTCTTGCGCGAGATCGCTTCGAGGATCGGCACCACCACCCCCAGCGTTGTCCCAGGCGGCACTGCGCAATGGACAGCAAAGACATGGAAGGCCTCCTTTTGGCAAAGCCCAACCGCCATGGCACGGGCCGCCTGTTCAAGACGACAGGTGTCCGGACTTCCATCGGATCGGACAGGCACCGCGATCGAGACAAAACTTACATCGGTTCCGCGCGCCTCAGTTCATCGCTTGAATTTTCTGAGCGCGCAGTACGCGTTCCACGAGCAAATCGGGACAGGCGGCTTTGACTAAAATCGACGCCAACCACGCGGTGGCCGCTGTGTGCCATCCCGGTGGCCACATCGACACCGACCTGACCCAGACCTATGGCACTGATAGTAGGTTTCGCATCACATTTGGCTGCATTCACGCGCAGCGAGCGTGGGGATTTCAACTCCATGATCACACACCTCTGTTACTACCCCCTCAGGGTAAGGCACTGATCACAAAGTAATGAATCGGTATTGGGTCAGGAGGACATCGCGTTTTCGCGATTGAGCATCCCAAGGCGTAGGCCCCTATTCCAAAGGGGGCTCACCCTGTTCGCAGGCATATCTCACCCATGAAAAAGCCCCTCGCGTTGGAGGGGCTGAGACAGTTATTGATTGTCGCGCTGGAAGATCCAGTCGTGATCGGGATGGTTGTTGAACCGCCATTTGCGTAGCGGCCCGGCCATCACGTTGAGGTAGTACATTTCATAACCATAAGGCGCGCCACAGGGATGATGGCCCTTGGGCACCAAGACCACATCATGGTTTGACGGGCTCATGGTTTCATCCAGTGATCCATCTTCCGTCCAGACCCGCTGATGCCCATAGCCCTGCGCGGGATTGAGACGGTGGTAATAGGTCTCTTCCAGATAGGTCATATTGGGGTAATCGTCTTCGTCATGACGGTGCGGCGGATAAGACGACCAGTTGCCCTGGGGTGTGAAGACTTCGGTCACCAACAGGCTGTCGGCCACATCCCGGCCTTCCATCGCGATATTGTTGATGTAGCGCGTGTTCGAACCCTGCCCGCGCGGGGTCAGTTCGATGCCGTCCGGTCCGAGCTTTTGCGCCTTGTGACCACCCTTACCAGGAGCCGTGCAGACCGCCAAAGTCAGCTCAGTTGTCGCTTCGGCGCTCCAGTCACTGTCATTGGGCACATAGAGGCAATGCGGAGGGGTCTTTTCAAAGACATTCATCCGATCGCCCATTTCACCAAACTCTTGGCCCGAGGCGCTCATCTTAGCTTTGCCTTCGACAATCACCAAAATGACTTCCCGATCTCCGGTCACCTCAGAGACGGATTCACCCGCCTTCAGGCGGTAGAGGCCAAAGCCAACATAGCCCCAGTTTTCGGTCTGCGGACCAGTCGCAGTCTCGACCGTGATGTCATGCACCTTGCCATGGGTGCCGTTCGGCTTCCGCAACAAATCCGTCATGTCGCTCCTCCTTGGAATGAAAGGCGGCCGTGTCCGGCCGCCGATGTTTTATGGTTTGCGCCGCGCCTCTTGGGCCTCAAGCGCCGCAGTCACACTGGTGTCGTTGTCGCCTGCCGCATAGCTGCGTGCCAAAAGAGCCGCCTGTGTTTCAGGTGCCAGCCCCCCAACCGGGGGATCGACATCAAGATTGGTCGGGAAAGAATATCCCTCACCACAGGCGGCAATCGCCGCAGACCGCTCGGCGGGGCTCAACGCCTCACCTAGCGCCTGAAGCGCCGGATACAGTCGTTTGGACATCCCCAAACGATCGACACTTTCCATCGCGCGGCCAAAGGCCGATGAGATCTGCAACAGGTTGGCCATCCGCTCGATATCTGCCGAAGTGTTTGCCCCCGCCGAATGGAACAGCGCCGGGTTAAAGAACACCGCGTCGCCCTTCTCCAACGGCAGCTGAATGCAGTTTTCCTCAAAGTAATCGCGGAAATCCTCAAACCGCCACGCCACATAGCCCGGACGATAGAGTTGCGAAAACGGCAACAGCTTTGTGGGACCGCTTTCAACCGGCATGTCGGAGTGCGCAACCGCGCCCTGCAGGGTCAGTGCCGCCGACAGATCATGCATATGCGCCGGATAGGTCTCCGCCACCGCAGCGGTCTGGAACCCCAGATGATAGTCCCGATGCGCCTGTTGTGCCGCGCCGCCCGGTCGCACCTGGTTGACCTGCGCGGTCATCTGGTAGTTCGGGCCCAGCCAGGCCTCAGAAATCGCCGCAATCGCGGTATTGCCAAAGTACCGTGCAAAGACCGAGGCATCACGCTCACAGAGCTTTTGCAGCGAGTTCCAGATCCGATCATTGGCCCCCGCGGCGGCGAAGTGATCTGCTCCGCCACCAGTTGCCGCGCGTTCATCTGCAATGATCTGCTGGAACACCGCCGTTGCCGCATCCACCGGCGCTGTATCGGCGTAGGCCCCTTTCAGGACCACAACACCGGCTGACCGCCCCAGAACCCAAGCCCATTCGGTCATAAGTTCTTTGCGTTGCTCGGTATCGTCCAACATGCCGCGCAGTGCCTGCATATCGTAGATTGGCACATTCTTTGCGATAGAGGCTGCAAGCGGCACCTGATAGCCTTCTAGCCGCTGAGAGGTCACCACCTTGAATTCGTCCAGATCGCAGGATTCGCGATCGAAATAGCCGATAAATCCGAATTCATAGTCCACCATGGTATTTTCCTTCCGTTGGTGGTGGTGATGACCCCCAATGTGTCTTGGGGGCGGGTGAGCCTAGTCGCCCAGTCCGACTTTCGCCGAAATTTCTTTCAACGTTTTCAAACCAAGAGACTGGTATTCAAAGGGATTATGCACATCGGGGTCCTGTTCGGCCTCGATGACAATCCACCCCTCATAGTTGGCGTCTTTCAGCTGTTGCAGCAGCGGTGTGAAATCAACGCCCCCTTCCGCATCGCCGGGCACGGTAAAGACCCCGCCGCGCACGCCATCCATAAAGGACATGCCTGTTTCGCGCACCTCAGCCATCACAGCCGGGCGCACGTTTTTCGCGTGGAAGTGGCTGACCCGGTCGATGTATTTCGCAAGGATCGGCGCGGGATCGGTGCCATTGGCACCAAAATAGGCGTGACCCGCATCAAACAACAGCTTGGTGGCCGGACCGGTCACCGCCATGAAGGCGTCGATTTCCTCAGGGGTTTCCACAACGGTGCCCATATGGTGGTGATAGACAAGGTGAATCCCCTGATCAGCACAGTGTTGCGCGATCTCTTCCACCTTGGCGCCAAAGGCCTTCATCTCATCCGCGGTCAAAACCGGTGCGTTGTTCACCGGCTCATCCAGCCCCTGCACCGAGTTCGATGTCTCGCAGGTGATGCAGACCTTACAGCCATTGTGCTTGAGACGGTCCAGATGCGGCTGGATCGCTTTCTTTTCGTCCTCAACCGAATGCGCCAAGAGGTTCAGCGAATGCCAGCCCGAGATGAATTTCAGGCCAAAGCCGCCCAGAAGCTGTTTGAGCTCTTCCGCATCCGCCGGCCAGCGGTGGCCATTTTCGATGCCGTCAAAACCAATCTCACCCGCTTCGCGCAGGATCTGGTCGGTGGGAATATGCGCGCCCAAAGTCTGGTCGTCATCATTGGCCCAGGCGATGGGGTTTGTGCCGTAAAGGATCATAAGGTGCAGTCCTTAGAAATCGTGGGGGCACCGCGTGTCGCGATGCCTTTGTCTTAAGTTCAGGCGCAGGATTAGTTGAGGCGCGCACGCAGAGCGGCGTCATAGCCCGCGCGGGCTTTGGTCACTTCGTCCCGGTCGCTGACTTCGGGCACAGCCACATCCCACCAGTGTCCGCCATCCGGCGTGCTGGGATAAGGATCCGTGTCGATGACGATCACATAGGGACCGCTGGCCTGTTTCGCGGTTTCAAGCGCGGCCTCAAGCTCGGAAATAGTGGCAACCTTGACGCTTTCCGCCCCCATCGAGGCCGCATGTGCTGCGAAGTCGATGTTCGACGGGTTCACGTGATGCACGTCTTTCAACAGGTTGTTGAACTCTGCACCGCCAGTGCCCATCTGCAGCCGGTTGATACAGCCATAACCGCGGTTGTCGGTCACGACCATGGTGAATTTGGTCCCCAGCATACAGGCAGTCGCCAGCTCTGAGTTCGCCATCATATATGAGCCGTCCCCGATCATGCAGACCACATCGCGCTCGGGCTGGGCCATTTTGATCCCCATAGCACCGGCGATCTCATAACCCATACAGCTATAGCCATATTCCATGTGATAGCCGCCCGGACGCGGTGCTTTCCACAGTTTGTGCAGCTCACCGGGCATGGTGCCCGCCGCACACATCACAACGGTGTCCTGCCCCGAGGCCCGCTGAACCGCGCCAATCACCTGCTGGTCATTGGGCAGGTCGCTTTCATCACTGGGCGCAGCACAAAGCGGGTCAACGGCGGCAAACCAGTCGGCTTTCAACTGCTCCGACGGCGCGGCAAAACTCAGATCGCCCATGGCCTCAGTCAGCTCAGCCAATCCAACCTTGGCATCCGCCATCAAAGGCAGGGCGCCGTGTTTCATCGCGTCATAAGCCGCAACGTTCAGGCTCACCAAGGTGCGGTCGGGGTTTTCAAACAAGGTCCAGGACCCGGTGGTGAAATCCTGAAAGCGGGTACCAACCCCCAAAACCAGATCCGCATTGGCACAGACCGCATTGGCGCTTGCGGCACCGGTCACGCCCACAGGACCCATGTTCAACGGGTGATCCCAGGCCAGCGCCGATTTGCCTGCCTGCGTTTCAACAACTGGGATCTGATGCGCTTCGGCAAAGGCCTGAAGATCGTCACAAGCGCCCGAATAGTGCACGCCACCACCGGCCACAATCACCGGAGCTTTTGCCGCTTTGATGGCCGCTGTCACCCGTGCCAGCTCACCCAGATCAGGACGCGGGCGGCGCTGATACCAGACTTGTTTCTCAAAGAAGGCCACCGGGTAATCATAGGCTTCGGCCTGTACGTCCTGACAGAACGCAAGCGTCACCGGACCACAGTCCGCCGGATCGGTCATGGTGGCAAAGGCGCGCGGCAAGGCAGTCAACAGCTGCTCCGGGCGGGTGATGCGATCAAAATAGCGGCTGACCGGTTTGAAACAGTCATTGGCTGACATAATGCCGTCGCCAAAATCTTCGACCTGTTGCAGCACCGGATCCGGCCCACGGTTGGCGAAGACATCCCCCGGGATCAACAGGATGGGCAGGCGGTTCACATGCGCCAGACCCGCAGCCGTGACCATATTGGTCGCGCCCGGCCCGATCGACGAGGTCACCGCCATGGCCCGTTTGCGCCCCGACTGTTTCGCATAGGCCAGAGCCGCATGGGCCATGGTCTGTTCATTGTGGCCACGCCAGGTCTGCAGCGTCTCACGCTCGGCGTGCAATGCCTCACCAATCCCAGCGACGTTGCCATGGCCAAAAATGGCCCAGCATCCCGCGATAAACGGCTCACCCTCTTCGGTCATCTGAGCGCTGATGTAGCGCACCATCGCCTGCGCGGCGGTCAATCGAATGGTCTTAGTCATGCGGCGCTCTCCTTGTTGGCGCGTGCTTGATCCCAAATCTCACACAGGCGGGCATATTTTGCCGCCATATCTTCAATGGCTTCTGGTCCGGTAATCGCATCAGCCATATAGGCCTTGGCGGTTTCGGCGAAAATTGTTCGGCCCACGGCAAAGCCTTTCACGAGCGGATAATCCGCCGCAACTTTAAAGCTCTGTGCCAGTTTTTCTTCGCTTTCACCCAGACCCAGAACCACAATGCCACGGGTGTTGTCATCATTGCGGGTGATCGCGTCACAGGTGGCGGTCCAGGCGGCTGGCGTGGTCATCGGCTCAAGTTTCCACCAGTCGGGATACACACCCAGATCATAGAACCGCTGGATCACCTGCGCCGTGGTCTCATCCCCAACCGGGCCGGCCTTGGACGGGATCACCTCAAGCAGGAATTCCAGACGATTGCGACGGCAGGCATGGAACAGACGCACAACGGTGTCTTCCTGCTCGGCCTTCATTTCCGGCGTGTCATCAGGGTGATAGAAACACAGAACCTTGACCACATGTTCAAGCGGCCATTCGCTCAGGCCCCCGAAATCTGGACCAATTTCCGGCTCAAGTGTCAGCGGGCGTGAGCCCGGCCATTCCACCGGATGCCCAATCCATAGCCCCTGCCCCGCAGCCTTATAAAGCGCATCCCGGCCCAGACGGCTGTCACAGAGCAACCCATACCCCGGACGGCCCTGCGCCACATCAACGGTCGCATCCAGACAGAGCTCTTTGAACGCACCGATTTTGTCAGCGGTCGCCCCGGGAATATCTTCCAACTGCATGCGGTGATCAAAGGCAAAGACCCGCATATCCGACCATTCGCCTTTGCGGTTCGACGACCAATGGAGCTGTTCCAGCTCGGCATCTTTGCGCAGCGCCTTTTCTTTCACACCGCGTTTGAGGAAAAACTGCAGCTCATCCCAGCTTGGATAGGCGGGCGTACAGCCATGGCGGCTCACCGCAAAGGCACCACAGGCATTGGCATAGCCCAATGCGGTGGGCCAGTCTTCGCCATCAAGCCAGCCCTTGAGCAGACCCGACATAAAGCCATCGCCCGCGCCCAACACATTGAACACCTCAATCGGGAAACCCGGCCCAACCTGACCGTCATCCAGACTGTCGGGGATCTCGCCCTCAAAGGCCGAGGCCCCCATGGGCCCGCGTTTGCACACAAGCGTCGCGCCCGAGACTTTGCGCACCGCACGCAGCGCCTCGATGGTGTCAGTGGTGCCCCCGGCGATGTGGAACTCTTCTTCCGTGCCCACAATCAGATCAAACAGATGCAGGGTCGATTGCAGTTTCTCAGTGACCTTCTGGCTCTCGACAAAACGGCTCTCACCGTCGCCATGCCCGGCCACACCCCAAAGGTTGGGACGGTAATCAATATCCAGTGCGGTCTGCGATCCGTTTTCACGGGCCAGTTTCAGCGCCTTCAGCGTCGCCGCCTCGACTTTCGGATGGCTCAGATGTGTCCCGGTGGCCACAACCGCACGGGCCTCAGCGATAAACTCCGGATCAATGTCCTCTTCGCTCAACGCCATATCAGCACAGTTTTCGCGGTAGAAAATCAGCGGGAACTGTTCCTGATCGCGAATGCCCAGCAAGACCAGCGCGGTCAAACGTTCGGCGTCGGTCTGCACACCACGCACATCCACCCCTTCGCGCTCCAGCTCTTCGCGGATAAACCGGCCCATATGCTCATCGCCCACCTTGGTGATCAGCGCCGATTTCAACCCCAGTCGCGCCGTGCCCGCCGCCATATTGGTGGGGCTGCCGCCAATATACTTGTTGAATGAGGCCATATCTTCCAGACGGCCACCCACCTGCGCACCGTAAAGATCAACCGACGATCGCCCGATGGTGATCAAATCCAGCTTTTTCATAGTTTGCCTCCAAACCCGTCTCGCAAAACTCTCGCTGCATCACGCAGGATGGATTCGCGTCGTTGCATTTTTTGGAATATTTATTCCATATCAGTGCAAAATCAAGTTCTAAATTCCAAACTCAGCGCCCCGCGCTGCACCCACGGCCACCGCTAGGGTGATGGCCAAAGACAGGGTTGCCGACAATGCCCGAAAGGCCCCGACATCAACCTCAGACACGGAAAGCGCCAGAATATCCTCAACATGCAACGGGCTCATCGCGGTATCCGTGATCGCTACAACCGGCACATCTTTGGCCTGTGCCTGCTGCACAAGCTCCAGCGTTTCCTCGCTATAGGGCGCAAAAGTGATCGCAATCACCGCATCGCCATCCCGCACCGCATGCGGGTTGACCAATTTACCCGCCCCATCATGCAGCACCGTGCCAATCTGCATCTTTTCAAAGGCATAGCTGAGATAGGTCGCCACAGAATAGGCGCGGCGCACCCCCATAATATGAATGATATTGGCCTGCGCCAATGCGGTAACCGCCTGATCCAATACCCGTGAATCCACTGAATTTGCGAGATTTTCCAAGGACAACCGCCCGGCATCCACAAATTCCGCCAGCAACGCCGAAGGGCTCTCGGCCCCACGCTCACGCAGGTTGGCCAGACGGGTGGCATAATCCGGCAACCCCGGGGCAAAGGCTGTGCGAAACAGCTTCTGCATATCGGAAAATCCACTGAACCCCATCACCTGACAAAAGCGCATCATCGCCGAGGGGGCGACCCCGGCGCCATCTGCCAGTTCGGCGACCGTCGACACCGCAATCCGGTCGGTGTTATCCGCCAAATACTCCGCACATTGCCGCATTCGCTTGGGCAAATCCTCTGCCACATCACGCAATCGCGCATGGAACCCGTCAACGGTGGTGGGGGCAGATGTCATGGGTCACTCCGACGGCGCTTTGGAACAGATCTCAGATCATCCTAAACGTATTGGAACAAATATTCCAATCCATTCCACCACAGACCCGATGCTTCTTCTTTTCCCAAATACTCCGGGGTGAATGCCGCCACGCGGCAGAGGGGCTGGCCCCTCGCCCAAATAAAAACGCGCCCCGGAGTGTCCTCCAAGGCGCGCCAAAATTACACATCTGAACCCGATCAATACGCGTTCATGGTCAGCAGTTCGTATTCCGCCACCAGCTCATCGTCCTGACTGGTCAGGGTCACATGCCAACGCACTTCGCCATATTCATCGGTGCGCTGGGTTTTCTTTTTCACCGTCAGGCGCACCTTGATGCTATCCCCCGCCTGCACCGGCTTCATAAAGCGCAGATTGTCCAATCCTGTGTTGGCCAGAACCGGACCTTCATTTGGCTCCACAAACAGACCGGCGGCAAAGCTCAGCAACAGATAGCCATGCGCCACGCGCCCCGGGAAGAAGGGGTTCCGCTGGGCGGCGGCGTCATCCATATGGGCGTAGAACGTGTCGCCGGTGAAATTGGCAAAGAGCTCGATATCGTCCAACGTGACCTGACGGCTGGGGCTATAGAGCGTTTCGCCAATCGCCAGCTCGCCATATTTGCGCGTGAAGGGATGCGCCGGTCCTGCAATCTCGGTGGCGCCTGGCACCCATTTCTCACCCACGGCGGTCAGAATATCAGGCGAGCCCTGAATGGCCGTCCGCTGCATGTAATGCATCACACCGCGCACACCGCCCATTTCTTCGCCACCCCCGGCACGACCGGGACCGCCGTGCACCATATGCGGCAGCGGCGAGCCATGGCCGGTCGATTCCTTCATCGAGTCGCGGTTGTTGAAATACAGGCGTCCATGATAGGCCCCCGCTCCAATCACCACCTCACGGGCCACCGCCGGATCATGGGTGATCACAGACGCCACAAGGCTGCCCATGCCGCGATTGACCAGCTCGATGGCATGCCCCAGGTCACGATAGCCCATGATGGTTGAGACTGGACCAAAGGCTTCGGTGTCATGCACGCGCTGCGCCTTATCTGGATCCGCACAATGGAACAGCATTGGCGGCACAAAGGCCCCGCTGTCTTTGTCGGCACCCTCCACCGTAAAATCGTCAGGATCGCCAAAGACGCGCGTGGCCTCTTCGGCCAGCATTGCCGCCTTTTCCAGCACATCGCGCTTTTGACCGTTCGAGACCAGCGCCCCCATGCGCACACCCTCTTTGCGCGGATCGCCGATCACAACCTTTGCCAGACGCGCGCTCAGCGCCTCAATCACCGCCTGGACCTGCGCCTCTGGCGCGATGATGCGACGGATCGCGGTACATTTCTGCCCCGCCTTGGTGGTCATCTCCCGGGTGACTTCTTTGATAAACAGATCAAATTCGGGCGAACCGGGCTCAACATCCGGCCCAAGGATCGAGGCGTTCAGGCTGTCCTGCTCTGCCACAAACCGCACCGAGTTTTCCATGATATGCGGTGCCGAGCGCAGTTTGAGCGCCGTGTCTGCCGAACCGGTAAAGCTCACCACATCCTGACAGGTCAGGCGGTCGAGCATGTCACCCAGACCACCGGACACCAGCTGCAGTGCCCCCTCAGGCAACAACCCACTGTCGAGCATAATCCGCACTGCACGTTCGGTCACGTAACAGGAATTGGTCGCAGGTTTCACAATCGCAGGCACACCGGCCAAAAGCGTCGGTGCCAGTTTTTCCAACATGCCCCAAACCGGAAAGTTGAAGGCATTGATATGCACCGCAACCCCCTGCAGCGGCGTGCAGACGTGCAGCCCTAGGAAGGTGCCGCTGCGGCTCAGCTGTTCAACATCGCCATCCACATAGACATGCCCATCGGGCATTTCGCGACGCCCTTTGGAGGCAAAGACAAACATCGTGCCCACGCCGCCATCGATGTCGATCATGTGATCCGACTGGGTCGCGCCGGTGTCAAACGACAGGTCATAAAGCTCTTGCTTGCGTTCCCCCAGATGCGCCGCCAGCGCCTTGAGCATTTTGGCACGCTGGTGGAAGGTCATCGCCCGAAGCGCCGGACCGCCGACCTGACGGGCGTGATCCAGCATCGCCTGTACATCGAGATCCGAGTTGCCCGCCTGGGCAATCACTTCACCGGTGATGGCACTTGCAATGTAGCGCGCGCCGGCACCCGGGGCCACCCACTGACCCGCCGCAAAAGATGAAATCTGTTGGATGCTCATAGCATTATCCTTTGTTCAACAGGGCCGGTTGATAGGCAAAGCCGCGGAAACGGACGCGGCCGCCCATCTTGGCCCCTTCGGTCAGTTCATAGTTGGGGAAGTGGCGCAGCATGCCTTCTACGGCGATGCGCCCTTCCATGCGGGCCAATGTCAGGCCAACACAGGTGTGTCCGCCGCCGCCAAAGGCCAGATGTTTGTTGGGTCTGCGATCCAGCTTCATCACACCCGGATCGTCAAAACGGCGCGGATCGCGGTTGGCCGCACCAATACACAGATGCAGATCGGTACCCGCCGGGATGGTCACCCCGTGAAACTCGACCTCTTCCGTGGTCAGGCGATTGCCAAACTGGTTGGGGCTTTCCATGCGCAGAAACTCATCCACCGCCGTGGTCAACAGCTTTGGATTTTCGATCAACGCCGCCCGCGCTGCGCGATCTTTGTCCAACAGCCCCAACGCGTTGCTGATCAGGTTGGTTGTGGTCTCATGCCCGGCATTGAGAATAAAGATGCAGTTCTGTAGCAGCTCGACCTCGGTCAGCGCCTCGCCTTCCGTCTGCAACAGCCGCGTCAGCACATCCACCTCAGGATCGCCGGGGTTGGCGCGACGGTCAGCGACCACCCCTTTGAGATAGTCTTTAAACTCGCGCACCGAGGCGTGGCCAAGCTCCAGCTCGGCTTCGGTCAGCACAGGTTCCAGCGCGCCAAGGATGGCCAAAGACCAGTCGCGCAGCGGCCCGCGCTCTTCATGGGGAATACCCAGCAGATTACCGATGACCTCAATCGGAATGGCCCCGGCAAAGCTTTCGATCAGATCCACCTGATCCTGACCCGCAATCTCATCCAATAGCCCCTCTACAAGTGCAATCAGCCCCGGCTCCATATGCTTCAAGGCACGCGGGTTCATCGCCCCCACCATCACCTTGCGGATACGGCTGTGCAGCGGTGGGTCATTGAACACCAGCGACGTGGTGTGGTGTTCAAACAAGGGCGAGCCGTCGCCAAATTTCGGCGCAAAAACCGCCTTCTTATCCGAGATAAAGCGCGTCGCATCGCGGTACACCAAATCCAGATCGTCATAGCGTGACAGCAAAACCGAACCATCTTGCTGGAGGCACACCGGCGCCTCCTCCAAAAGCTGCGCATAATGCGGATAGGGGTTGTCGTGAAACCCCTCGGGCAAGGCCTTGAGATCAACCATCAGTGGCCCATCGCCCCCATGGTTTTCGGCAAGTACAAAACCACCCAAGGCACCAGAACAATCAGGGCCAGACGGAAGATATCCGCGATCCAGAAAGGCGTCACACCCTTGAAGATGGTCCCGGTCGAAACATCGCCTACCACACCTTTGAGAATGAACACGTTCAATCCAACCGGCGGTGTGATCAGTGAAATCTCGGTCACCACAACAACCACAATGCCAAACCAGATCGGATCATAGCCAAGGCTTGTCACCAGCGGGAAAAAGATCGGCACGGTCAGCAACAGCATCGAGAGCGATTCAAAGACACAGCCCAAAATGATGTAGATCCCGAGGATCATCAGTATGACCATAAAGGGTGGCACATCGTAGGCGGTGACCATGGCAATCAGCGCTTCGGGCAGGCCCGCGAGGTTGACGAAGTTCGAAAAGATTTGCGCGCCGATCAAAACCGCAAACAGAGCGGCTGCGGTGAATGTGGTTTCTTTCAGAACCTCACCCATGTCCTTTAGACCCAGACCACCGCGCAACAGCGCAATCAGAAAGGCGCCCATGGCGCCCATACCTGCGGCCTCGGTCGGCGAAAAGGTCAGGTTCAGCGGTTCGAAATCAAACGCGCCATAGAGACCGCCAATCACAAGGAAGAACAGCAACAACACAGCCCAGACCGAGCCCAGCGCCTTAAACCGGTCGCCCCAAGTCGCCCGTTCACCGGCCGGGCCCGACGATGGATCCCGCCAGACGGTCCAGCGCACGGCGAAGAGGTAGAACAAAATGCCCAGCGCACCGGGGATGATCCCCGCCATGAACAGTTTGCCAATCGAGGTTTCGGTCAAAAGGCCATAGATCACCAAGATCACCGAGGGTGGGATCAGGATGCCCAGCGTACCACCGGCTGCAATCGACGCGGTCGAGAGCTGATCAGAATAGCCATAGCGGCGCATCTCAGGCATCGCGACCTTTGACATCGTCGCCGCAGTGGCAAGCGACGAGCCGCAGATTGCGGAGAACCCACCACAGGCCGCCACGGTTGCCATGGCGATGCCGCCGCGCATATGTCCAAGGAAAGCATTGGAAACGGCATAAAGCTCACGCGCCATGCCACCTTTGTTCACAAACAAACCCATCAGGATGAACAGCGGAACAACCGACAGCCCATAGTCCTGCGCCGTATCGGTGATCTGGCGCCCCACCATCGACATCGCGGCTTTCAGCCCACGCTCCGAAAACATCGAGCCGCCGCGCTCATAGGCAAATCCAAGGGTCCCAACCAACCCCATGGCAAACACAATTGGCATCCGCATGAGCACAAGCACAAGCACAACGCCAAACCCAATCAGAGCAGCAGTCATTCGTTTGTCTCCAACAGGTGGGGGGCAAAGAGGGTCATCAGGCCAACAACAATCATTACAACCGCAGTCAGGCCCACGGATACGGCGATAAACCAGCCAACATAGAATTGCGGGATGTTGAGATATTCGGTGACATCCCCGTAGTCACGCCAGCGCTCGGCCAGAACCCAGACACGCTGGACCGGCAGATAGAGCAGCAAGCCGCTGATGATGTAGATCAGCCCGTCGCGCACGCGGCTCAGGCGCAGACGGTGGAAAATCGGATCGGTCAGATCGACCGCAATATGATGGGGTCCGGCGGACATGATCGGCAGCACCGAAAAGACCAGAATAGCCATCAAAATGCGGGTCAGCTCCGTGGCGGCCTCAATCGGTGCATTGAACACCGAGCGCAACACCACGTCGAAAAACGTCATAACCATCAGGGTGAACAGCGCCAGACTGGCCACCAGAATGGGCAGTTGTTTCAGGCGATGTATGGTCTGAATGAAAGCGTGCATGCCTGCCCTCCCCGGCAGCAAAGACACGGGGCCAAAGGTTCACCTCCGGCCCCGCGCAATAGGATCTTACTGAGCGGCCATTTCCGCTTTGATCATGTCATAGGCGGCCTGTGCATCCACACCGGCGCCATTGACCTCTTCCAGAACCTTGGTGATCACGTCACCCGACAGCGCCTGGAACTTGGCAAGGTCGGCGTCGCTCGCCACGGTGATGGTGTTGCCTTCGGTGGCTTTGGTCAGCGCAAGGCTGTCCGCGTCGCCCCCATCCCAGATCGCACCGATGGCGCGGCTGGCGGGTTCACCAAACACTTCGTCTTCCAGTTTCTGGCGCAGATCTTCGGGCAGATCGGCAAAGGTATCTTCGTTCATGATGAACGCAAAGGACCCACGGTAGAAACCGCCCGGCATCTCGTAATAGTGCTGGGCCACTTCGGTCAGTTTGAAACCTTTGCGGGCTTCGGTCGGCATCACAACCCCGTCCGCCGCTTTCGATGCGAGGGTTTCATATACTTTCGGAGCAGGCACCTGAATGCCGGTTGCGCCAAGGGCTGCGCCCATGTCGCCGCCAACACCACCGGGCACACGCAGTTTAAGACCAGAAACCTGATCAAGGCTTTCGATAGGCGACCCCGAGTGCAGCTGCGCCGGACCATGGGTGTGCAATGCAATCACTTTCACGCCGCGGTGTTCATTGGCTTTCGACAGGTATTTGTCGAAGGTGCGCCAGTAGGCCACCGATGCCGCCTCTGCATTGCCTTCATAGCCCGGCAGCTCGATCAGTTTGGTGGTGACAAAGCGACCGGCCTGATAGCCGTGGAAGATGATCGACATGTCGGCCGCGCCGTCCATGATCATATCCATCTGCGCGGGGGGCGGTGCGAGACCCAGTTTCAGCTCGGCGGTCACCTGACCATCGGTCGCCTCTTCGATCATCTCGATCATTTTGGGCCACATCTTGGCGTTGATGTTGTGGGTGGGCGGGGCCCAGCTTGAAATGGTCAGCGTGTAATCCGCTGCCTGCGCCGTCACCGCGCTTACCGCCAGTGCTGCACCGGCAAGCAAGGTCGAAAGTTTCGAGAATTTGGCCATGAGGTCCTCCCTAAGCAAATACCAAATCGTTCAGTTGTCTTCAGCAGCCTTGGACAGCACCCAGGACTTGGGGCTCTCCTCAGCAACCTGTCTCATCGTGGCGCCCACGTGGTCCCACCCACGTTCGGCCGCGAGATGCATCACACCGCCACGGCGGCGCGGAAAGCCATAGCCGTGGATCTGGACCATATCGACGTCTTCGGCGCGTTCAGCGATGCCCTCTTCGACAATGCGCGCGCCTTCATTGGCCAGAACAGCCAGAATACAGGTCTGAATCTCTTCCATCGAAAAACTACGGCGGATGATGCCATGTTTGGCCGACCACGCAACAATCATCTCTTCGACTTCGGGATCCCGCTTGGGGGTCCGGTCACCCGCATCATAGCGATACCACCCGTTGCCCGCACGCTGGCCCAAACGGCCTGCCGCACAAAGGTCGTCAAACAGATCGAAATAGCGTTCCTCTTCGGGACGATCCGCCGCCTGTCGCTTGCGGTTGGCCCAGGCAATCTGCAACCCGGTCAGATCCTGCAGCTCACAAGGGCCCATGGGATACCCCGCCGCACGCATCGCGGTGTCAACCTCATGCGGCAGCGCACCATCGGCCAGAAGATACTCCATTTCGCGCCGATAGGCCGCCAGCATACGGTTGCCAATAAATCCGTCACAGATTCCCGACAGAACCGACACCTTGCGCAGCCGTTTGCCCAGCGCAAACCCGGTGGCCAGCACCTCGGCAGAGGTCGCAGGGGTTCTGACAATTTCCAACAGCTTCATAATATGCGCCGGGCTGAAGAAATGCAGGCCAACACAGCGCGCGGGATTGGATATCCCTTCAAAAATCAGCTCGGGATCCAGATAAGAGGTATTGGTCGCCAAAATCGCATCCGGGCCCAGCGCCACGTCGAGCTGGGCAAAAACCGCGCGCTTGGCGTCGAGATCTTCGAACACCGCCTCAATCGCCAGATCAACCTTCGCCGCGTCGGCGTAATCTGCGGTGGCGGTGAACCGCGCCAGTGTTGCCTCCAGACCCGCCGCGTCCAGCTTGCCGCGCTTCAAGGCCCCCTGCCCCAGCGCCGCAACCCGACCTTCTGCCGCCTGCGCCTGCTTCGCATCGCGCTCGATCAGCACGACAGACAGACCTGCGTTCAGACAGGCCCATGCAATCCCTGCCCCCATCAAGCCACCGCCAACCACGGCAACATTGGACACCGCGCGGGCCTTGGCACCCGAGATGGCATCCGGACGCGCCACGGCACGCTCCGCAAAGAAGGCATAGCGCAGTGCGCGGCTTTCTTCGGACTGGCGCAAAGCCAAATGCAGCGCCCGTTCTTTTGGTTGACCTTTGGCAAAGGGCTCAATGGCCCAGCAAAGGGCCTTGAGGGTCTCCAAATGTGATTTTTGACCCTTGGATTTCGCCTGAAGGCTGGCTTTGGTTTCTTCCAAAATCTGCGCTTCAAACGGCGGCACATCGCGCTGCGAGACCGCTTTGGGTCGTTCGGGCAGATTGGTTACAAATTTGGTTGCGGCCGCCCGAACATCTTCGGCCACAACATCCACACCCCCATAGCCAAGCATCGTGCTGGCCTCGATCATCTTGCCCCGGCACGCGAGATCAATGGCAGGCTCCATGCCCACCAGACGCGGCGCACGCTGAGTGCCGCCTGCGCCGGGGATCAAACCAACATTCACCTCGGGCAAACCAAAGCGCGTGCCCACCGCGGCGATCCGCCAGGCACAGCCCATGGCAATTTCGAAACCACCGCCCAGAACCGTGCCATGCATTGCCGCCACAAAGGGCGTTGAACTGTCTTCAAGGGCCTGAACAACATCTGGCAAATGCGGCTCTTCTGCGGGGCGATCAAACTCTGACATGTCACCACCGGCCACCCATGTCTTGCCTGCGCAGATCAAAACCGCCACCCGAGCGCCCTGCACCTGCTCAATCGCAGACATCAACCCCGCACGCACGGCGGTCGAGGTGGCGTTGACCGGTGGGCTGTCAATCTCAACCCAGGCCACATCCCCGTCCATCCGGACCGAAACAGGTGTTGAAAGCATAGCGCTGATCCTCCGATCTGGTGCAGCGATTCCGCATCGCAATATTCGTTGGATATTCATTGACCAACCGGTCGGTTTATGCAAACCTTTTTTTTGAATATGTTCGACGAGGCCGAAGATGAGCGACACAATCCTTGTACAACCCCATGAAAATTGGGTGGAAATTACACTGAATCGGCCGGATCGGCTCAACAGCTTTAATGACGAAATGCATCGCGCGCTATTTTCCGCAATCGAAACAGCCCGTGACACTGGCGCCCGCACGATCCTGTTGACGGGTGCTGGTCGTGGGTTTTGCGCCGGACAGGATCTGGGCGACCGCGACCCGACCAAGATGACCGAAAAGCCTGACCTTTCGCGCACCGTGCGCGAATTCTACGGCCCGCTGGTCAAGCTGATCCGTAGCTTGAACTTCCCCGTTATCTGCGCCGTCAACGGTGTCGCGGCAGGTGCCGGGGCCAATGTGGCGCTCGCCTGCGATATGGTTCTGGCCGCCGAAGGCGCAAAGTTCATCCAGAGTTTCGCCAAAGTGGGGCTGATCCCGGACACCGGCGGGTCCTGGCATCTGCCTCACCTGCTGGGCGAAGCCCGCGCCAAAGGTCTGGCCCTGACGGCCCAGCCGCTGCCTGCCAAACAGGCCGAAGATTGGGGCCTGATCTGGAAGGCCATTCCCGATGATCAACTGATGGATGAGGCCCGCGCTCTGACCGAAAAGCTGGCCAATGGCCCGACCCTTGGGCTGGGCCTGACCAAACAGTGCATTCAAGGCGCCGCCACCGCCGGGTTTGACGACCACCTCGAAACCGAAGCCGACGCGATGAAGATCTGCGGCGAAAGTGACGATTATGCCGAGGGCGTCTCGTCCTTTCTTGAAAAACGCGCGCCCCAGTTCAAAGGACATTGATCATGACCCCGAAAGAACGCGCGGAAAAATCTGCGGCTGCTATGTGGTCCGGCGACGGTGCCTCGTCCTGGGTTGGCATGGAGCTGATCTCGGTCGACGAAGGCACCTCGGAAATGGGCCTGACAGTGGAAAAACATCACACCAACGGCCACGGCATGTGCCATGGCGGCATCACCTTCACCCTTGCCGATAGTGCGTTTGCCTTTGCCTGCAACAGCCGCAATCAGGCCACCGTGGCCCAGCACAATTCCATCAGCTATCTCGCGCCTGCTATGATCGGCGACCGGCTAACTGCCCGCGCGCATGAAGTTCATCTTCAGGGCCGCAGTGGCATCTATGACGTCAAAGTCACCAACCAAAACAACACCTTGATCGCCGAGTTCCGTGGGCACTCGCGTTCGATCAAGGGCACCCTATTTGAAGAATAAGGTCCGGAGGACGCCGTGAAAGATCTATCTCCCAATCCCGCTGATCTCGACCCGATCGAAACCGCTTCGGTCGACGAAATTCGCGGCCTTCAGCTCGATCGACTGAAATGGTCGGTGCGCCACGCCTATGACAATGTACCGATGTACAAAGAACGCTTTGACGCGGCTGGTGTGCATCCCGACGATCTCAAAGAGCTGAAGGATCTGGCCAAGTTCCCTTTCACCTACAAAAATGATCTGCGCGACAACTACCCCTTCGGGCTGTTTGCCGTTCCACGAAGCGAGATCATCCGCCTGCACGCCTCATCCGGCACCACCGGCAAACCCACGGTTGTGGGCTATACCAAGAATGACATCGACATGTGGGCCGACATGCTCGCGCGGTCGCTGCGGGCCTCGGGTCTGCGCAAAGGGGACATGGTGCACAATGCCTATGGCTACGGTCTCTTCACCGGGGGTCTTGGCGCGCATTACGGCATCGAACGCCTTGGCGCGACCGTGGTGCCAATGTCCGGCGGCCAAACCGAAAAGCAGGTTGGCCTGATCCAGGACTTCCAGCCCGACGGCATCATGGTCACCCCCTCCTATATGCTCAACATCCTCGAGCAGTTCCACAAACAGGGCATCGACCCGCGCGACAGCTCGCTCAAGGTTGGCGTTTTTGGTGCCGAGCCCTGGACCGATGCGATGCGTCAGGAAATTCAGGCCGCCTTTGATATGCACGCGGTCGACATCTACGGGCTGTCGGAAATTCTTGGCCCCGGTGTGGCCAACGAATGTGTCGAAACCAAAGACGGGTTGCACATCTGGGAGGATCATTTCTATCCCGAGATCATCAATCCCGAAACGGGCGAGGTCTGCGAAGACGGCGAGATGGGCGAGCTGGTGTTCACCACCCTCACCAAAGAAGGCCTGCCGATGATCCGCTATCGCACCCGCGATCTGACCCGCCTGCTGCCCGGCACCGCGCGTTCGATGCGTCGGATGGAGAAGATCACCGGCCGCAGCGACGACATGATCATCCTGCGCGGTGTCAATGTCTTCCCGACCCAGATCGAAGAGCAGGTTCTGGCCACCGGCGGCTTGGCCAATCACTTCCAGATCGAGCTGTATAAATCCGGCCGTATGGATGCGATGAAGGTCTTTGTGGAATCCCTGCCCGACATGGCCGATGGCGCGTCCAAGGCCGCCGCCGAACGCATGCTTTCCAAACGCATCAAAGATATTGTAGGGATCTCCACCGATATCGAAGTGCGCGACCCCGGCGACGTTGAACGTTCGCAGGGCAAGGCCAAACGCGTCGTCGACAACCGTTCCAAGGAGTAACCGTGGCCCGCACCATCGCAAAAGACCACGACCAGAAACGCAGTCACATCGTCAAGACCGCGGCCAAACTCTTTGCAGAAGAAGGGTTTGACCGCGCCTCGATGAACCAGGTCGCGCGCGCCTGCGGGATTTCAAAGGCGAATATCTATCACTACTACGATAGCAAAGACGCCATTCTGTTTGATCTGCTGGATGGATATCTGAGCGAGCTGCGCGATGATATCCTTTCGGTCGAGACCGCAGGTTTGCCGCCTGAGGACCAGCTGCGCCAGACCGTGGCCCGCATCCTGCTCAGCTATCAGGGCGCGGACGACGAACATAAGGTCCAGCTTGAGGCCATGTCAGCCCTGCCCGAAGACCAGCAAAAACTGCTGCGCGGCTACCAGCGGGATATGGTCAACCGGCTCAGCGATATTCTAACGGCTCTCGCACCTGAAAAATTCGAGACCGACAAACCCAAACTCCGGGCGGCCACCATGTCGGTCTTCGCGATGCTCAACTGGTACTACATGTGGAACAGTGGCGCCGGCACACAGGCGCGTGAGGATTACGCCGAAATGGTGTCCAACCTCACGCTGTCCGGCCTGAACGGGCTCTAGGCCAAGGTTTCCTGCGCCAGGACTGGCGCGGGAAACACCTTGTCATAGGCAAGATTGTACACATAGGCGTAGATCAGGAAAAACACGGCAAAGCCGATATCCAGGATCAAGGCCGCCCACAGGGTGATCTCCAGCCACCAGGCCACAATAAAGATCCCCGCAACCAACAACCCGGCCTCAAACAGCACCGCATGCACCGCCCGCAAGCCAAACCCGCGCGGAGCCATATTGCGCGCCCGGCGATCCCAGAGATCAAACAGCCAATTGTAGATCAGGTTCCAGCACATCGCGAGAAGGCTCATCATGACGCCCAACGCGCCCAACTCTTTCATGCCATGGCCGGTGACCATCGGGCCAAACCCAACCACCAACATCAAAGCCAGCACTTCAAACAGCACCGTATGGCGCAGTCTATCTTTTAACGTCCGCATCCGTTCACCTTTCGAATCTATCTTTCCAGAAAGATATTTACCCCAATCTAGGATCGATGTATCTTTCTTGCAAGATAGTTTTCTCAGCGAGACACCATGAGCCGCCAGACCGTTGCCGAAATTCTCAAGTCTTGTGAAACACATTGGCCAAGCTCGCTCTCGCCGCACACTGCGCTGATCCTCGGGCTCTACCGCCTCCGCGACATCGTCTCAGAACGCACGGCGCCGGTGGTGCAAAGCTTTGGGCTCAGCGAGGCCGGATTTGACATTCTGGTCATGCTGCGCGCCCAGCCAGAGCCCTACCGCCTGACACCGTCAGATCTTTACCGCTCGCTGATCATGACCTCAGGCGGTGTGACCAAGGTGCTCAAAAGCCTTGAGGAAAATGGCTGGATCACCCGCATCGCCCATCCCGAGGACAAACGCAGCAGCTTTGTTCAACTCACCACAGCCGGCGCGGACCACGCTGAAAACGTTATCCAAGCCGTGTCCAAAAACGATGCCGATATCTTTTCCGCCGCACTGACCAAAGAGCAGCACGCACAGCTGGTCGACACCCTATTGTCCGCGCTGGACAAGCTAGAAAACGACCGCGTGTAATCCTCTAATCAGTCTCGGTTTGGCACGGGTTGTCCCAACCGATTAAGAACCGCCTCAAGCTGCATGTCCCGCTCAGATTGGAAGCCATCAAGATCAAAGGGCACCACCCAATCGACAGGAATTCCGAGGTTTTCATACTCGGCCCCATCAGGCGCACGATATATCTGGTGGCTCAGCGCAAACCGCCATCCGTTTGGCATTGCTTTTAAAAGCTTGTCTGACAAATCACCCGCCGTTGGATCACCCACAAGGGTCACATGCGGGATCTGAGCCATCGCCAACACAAAGGTTTCCGCCGCACTAAACGCCATTGGCCCGGTCATTACATAGACGGGCCGCGTGAAGGTCGCCTCAGCCGTAGGAACCTCAAAACGTTGAGCAGGCCCCTGCCCGTCTGGGGTGTGAAAGACGCGAGAAAACGCCGGGCGCTTCACGTCGTTAAACGCGCTCGCATAAGCCAATCCTATGGCATCGAACCCACCGGAGTTCAGACGCGCATCTAAAATCAGGGCAGAAACCTCGCCCAGATCCATGAGGGCGCTCTGAATTTTCTTCTGCGCCACATCTGTCGCGTTTTCATCAAACTCCGCATCGGCCCCCATCGACCAAATGCGCATGTAGCCCACGTCACCAATGCGACCGTAGATCATCTGAACACCATCTACTCGCGTCAAATCGTCGACATAACTATGGGTGATCAGGCCAATGTCCTGCGCCGCCTCCGCCCAGACAGGCAACACTTCGGGGGAAAAGCTGTCTTCGCCAAAGCTCACCTCGATATGGCCGTCTTCCAACCCAGACACCAAAGCCATCAAAGCCTCTCGTAGATCTTCCTCGCTCGCTCCTTCTGGAAGCGCGCTTTGAACATCGGCAACCCGCGTTGACCAATCCACGTCATACAGGTGGAAAAACGGGTAACGTTCGGCAAAAGTTTCCCCGACAAGCGCAACAATTTCGCTGGGGCTATAACCTTTGTCGAGACATGTGGAGGGCAAAGTCTCGATCCGCGTTCCTCGGATTGGACGCAGCATCCCATCAATCCAAAGTTTGGCTTCGTCTCCCTCTTCGGCAAATCTCAGCCCCATGACCTCGAACATCTGATCTGGTGCGCGCGGCACTTCCATATTCAGAACACAAAATGACGCGCTCTCATCCCAGAGTTGGACACTCTCTTCACTGGTCTGAAACAGATACCCATATTCAGCACTGCGATAGGTCTCCGCCGAAATTGGTGTCGATAATATTGCGACCGCAACGGCCCCTACAAAAGATCTGGTCATGAAATATCCTGCTCAATTCGCGCAACCGAAGGTGGAACTGAGATAGGTCTTAAACTTAACAACAACAAGACGTTCACCCAGACACACTGCCCCGGTGTCTGGGGGAACCAAAAAACCCGCCGCGGATAAGACCGAGGCGGGTTTTGTACCTTCTGCGCTATGGCGCGTACAAAGGGTACAAACTGTACAGTCTATTGATCGTAGTCGACGACCACGGTGTCTGTCACCGCATAGGACTGGCATGACAGGACATAGCCCTTCTCGACCTCGTAATCTTCCAGCGCGTGGTTGGTGAGCATCTCAACCTCACCTTCCAGAACCTTACAGCGGCAGGTCGAACAAACTCCGGCCTTACAGGCATAGGGTGCATCCATGGTGTTTTCGAGAGCGGCCTCCAGGATGCTAACGTCCTTCGACATTTTCACAGTCTGCGTCGCGCCATCGAGGGTGATCTTGGTGGTCACCTGACCACCCGATGCTCCGCGTGAGGCGGCACGCTGTTTGGCGCGCCCCTGCTGACCGCTGGCGAACAGCTCAAACTTGATCTGCTCTTCACCCAAACCGTGATCTTTCAGGGCCTTAGCAATGCCAAGCATCATCGGCTCAGGACCGCAGATAAAGGCTGTGTCCACGTGCTGGATGTCGATCCAATGTTTGAACAGCTGGGCGCATTTCTCTTCGCTCACCAAACCAGTGAACAGGTCGATCTCCTGCGCGTCGCTTTCCAGAATATGGATCACATTCAGGCGACCCATATAGATGTTCTTCAGATCATCCAGCTCTTCGCGGAACATGATCGTGTTCACACCTTTGTTGGCATAGACCAGCGTAAAGGTGGACTGCGGTTCACGGGCCAAGGTGGTTTTCAGGATCGACAGCACCGGGGTGATGCCGGAACCGCCTGCAAAGCCTAGATAATTCTTGCCCTGCGATGGATCGAGCGGAGTGAAAAACTTGCCCATTGGCGCCATGGCCTCAACGGTGTCGCCCACCTTAAGCTCTTCATTGGCCCAGGTCGAAAACGCCCCGCCATCCACACGTTTGATGCCCACCTGCAGGATGCCCTCATCCTTACCGGCGCAGATCGAATAAGACCGGCGAAGCTCTTCGCCATCAAAATCGCGGCGGAAGGTCAGGTACTGGCCCTGCGTAAAATCAAACTCAGCGGCGGCCCCATTGACCGGCTGGAGGGTGACAACCACCGCGTCGCGAATGGTTTTCTGGATATCGGTGACGGTTAGGTCGTGAAAGCGCGCCATCGGTTGCCTCCCTAGATGCACTTGAAATAATCGAATGGCTCAAGACAGTCCTGACAGCGCCAATGCGCCTTGCAGGGTGTGGAGCCAAACTGGCTGACTTTGGTGACCCGCGTGCTTTTGCATTGCGGGCAATGGGTTGGACCACCAGCCGCCTGCGGCGGGGCAATCCCGTAATCTTCCAGCTTGGCCCGGCCCTTGTCGGTCAGCCAATCTGTTGTCCATGCGGGCGCGATGCGGCGCTCGAAGGTGATTTTTTCGATGCCGTGATCGCGCAGAGCGGTCTCGATATCGATCTCGATGATGCTGGTGGCGGGACAGCCCGAATAGGTCGGCGTGACCGCCACATGCAGCGCATCGTCTTTCCACGACACCTGACGCACGATGCCAAGATCCACCACCGAGATCACCGGGATCTCTGGGTCTGGCACAGCATCAAGCCATTCCCAGATCTGAGTTTCGCTTGGCTGAGAGTTACTTATGTTCATCACAATAACCCCTTTTGCTATTCCGCCTGTCCGTCAGGCCGGGCCGCACCAAAGGCGCAGCCCCCGTTTTTTAGTTACCAGGTGGCGCCCGGATAAGCGCGCTGCAGCCACTGCATCTGGGTCAGAAGATGACCGAGATGCTCGGTGTGCATGCGCCCGTCACGGCCGCCAGTGTGACCAAATTTGCTGTCAGGAATGGTCAGCGTGGCATCGGCCAGAACACGGCCAATCAGAGCATCATATTCCTCACGCAGTGTCTTGGGATCGGGGGCAATGCCCGCCTCAACCATGGCTGCATCCACATCATCCGAGACAAACATCTCACCCACATAGGGCCAGAGATAGTCAAGCGCGGCCTGCATGCGGGCGTGGCTTTCTTCCGTGCCATCCCCCAAACCAACAACTGTGTCCGCCGAGCGTTCAAGGTGATAAGTCACCTCTTTGCTGGCCTTGGCTGCAATAGCGGCGATCTGTTCGTTCGACGAGGTCATCAACCGGCCCAGCATGATCGAATGCCAGGCGTCGAACAGGAACTGACGCATCAGAGTCTGACCAAAATCACCATTGGGCATTTCCACCAACAGCACATTACGGAAATCCCAGGCATCCCGCAGGAACGCCAGCTTGTCCGCATCGGCACCTTCGCCCTGCACCTCTGCCGCAAGTCCCAGCCACATCTGCGTCTGACCGATGAGGTCAAGCGCAGTGTTGGCCAGCGCGATATCCTCTTCCAGAACAGGGGCATGGCCACACCATTCCGACACCCGATGCCCGAGGATCAATGTATTGTCCCCCATGCGCAGGAGGAATTGAAACAGCGCCTGATCCATCACATGTGCCCCGCTTCTTCGGGGATGTCATAGAAGGTCGGGTGACGGTACACTTTGCTTTCGCTTGGCTCAAACAGCGGGCCTTTGTCGCCCGGAGCGGTCGCGGTGATGTGCTTGGCTTCCACCACCCAAATCGACACACCTTCGTTGCGACGTGTGTAAACGTCACGCGCGTTTTTGACGGCCATTTCGGCGTCGGGCGCGTGCAGGCTTCCTACGTGACGGTGGCTCAGGCCATGCTGACCGCGGATAAAGACTTCCCACAGGGGCCATTCGTTGTTCATTGCTTGGTTCCTCCTAGCTGGGATTATTCGGCTGCGACCTGAGCGTCAGCTTTGCGGGCGGCTTTTTTGCGGGCATGGGCCAGCAATCCATCACGCACCCATTTGCCATCGTCCCAGGCCTTGTTGCGTGCGGCGAGACGATCGACGTTGCAGGGGCCGTTGCCTTTGATGACGTTGAAGAATTCGGACCAATCCGGGTCGGAATAATCGTAGTGACCGCGTTCTTCGTTCCACTTCAGGTTCTCGTCTGGAACGGTCAGGCCAAGATGCTCGGCCTGCGGCACGGTCTGGTCAACGAACTTCTGACGCAGTTCGTCATTGGTGTTCATTTTGATCTTCCACGCCATCGACTGGGCCGAGTGGACCGAGTCTTTGTCCGAGGGGCCAAACATCATCAGCGAGGGGTACCACAGGCGGTTCAGCGCATCCTGCGCCATCTTTTTCTGCTCAGGTGTGCCCTGCGCCATGACGCGGATCGCATCATATCCCTGGCGCTGGTGGAAGCTTTCTTCCTTACAGACGCGGATCATCGCCCGGCTGTATGGGCCAAACGAGGTACGCTGCAATGGCACCTGGTTCATGATCGCCGCGCCATCCACCAACCAGCCCACTGCACCGATGTCGGCCCAGTTCAGCGTCGGGTAGTTGAAGATCGACGAATACTTCATGCGGCCATCCAGCAACATTTCTGTGATCTCGTCGCGTGTCACACCCAATGTTTCCGCCGCGCAGTAAAGATACAGACCATGGCCCGCTTCATCCTGCACCTTGGCCAGCAGGATCGCTTTGCGCTCCAACGTGGGCGCGCGGGTGATCCAGTTGCCTTCGGGCAGCTGACCCACAATTTCCGAGTGCGCGTGCTGGCCAATCTGACGGATCAGCGTGGCGCGGTAGTCATCGGGCATCCAGTCACGGGGCTCGATCTTGATATCCGCGTCGATCTTGGCTTGGAACTCGCGTTCCTGATCTGTCATCTCGTCCTGGGTTTTCACACCCGTTCCGGTGGTTTTGACCAGCTGCGCATACATCGTGGCGTCCTCCGTTACACGCGTTCAAGGATCAGAGCAGCGCCCTGTCCGACACCAACACACATGGTACACAGCGCATAGCGCCCGCCGGTGCGTTGCAATTGATAAGCGGCTGTCAGCACAAGACGTGCGCCTGACATGCCAAGCGGGTGACCCAAGGCGATGGCCCCACCATTGGGGTTCACATGGGCGGCGTCATCCGCAATGCCCAGTTCACGCAGGGTCGCAAGGCCCTGGCTTGCAAAGGCTTCGTTCAATTCTATCACATCCATCTGCTCGATGGTGAGTCCCGTGCGTTCAAGCACTTTGCGGGTGGCCGGGACCGGCCCAATGCCCATGACGCGCGGCGCAACACCGGCGCTGGCCATGCCGACCACGCGTGCCAATGGCTTGAGCGCGTTCTTTTCCATGGCTGCTTCATTGGCCAGCAGGAGGGCCGCAGCGCCGTCATTCACACCCGAGGCATTGCCTGCTGTCACGGTTTTATCCGCTCCATTGACGCCTTTCAGGCCACCAAGCTTTTCGGCAGTGGTTCCGGGGCGTGGGTGTTCATCAGTGTCGACAATCACCGGGTCGCCTTTGCGCTGAGGCACGGAAACCGGAATGATCTCATTGGCAAAGACACCGGCCTCATGTGCCGCCGCCCAGCGCGCCTGACTGCGCGCGGCAAAGGCGTCTTGATCTTCACGGCTGACATTATAGTCCTCAGCAACATTGTCAGCGGTCTGCGGCATCGAGTCGGTGCCATACATCTCGTGCATTTTCTTGTTCACGAAACGCCAGCCGATGGTGGTGTCATAGACCGCATTGGCACGGCCAAAGGCGCTTGTGTGCTTGGGCATCACAAAGGGCGCGCGGCTCATGCTTTCGACACCGCCTGCAATGGCCATGTCGTAGTCACCTGCACGAATGCCTCGGGCCGCCATGCCCACGGCGTCCATACCGGAGGCACAGAGACGGTTGACCGTTGTGCCCGGCACATCAATGGGCAGGCCCGCCAGAAGCGCGGCCATACGCGCCACGTTGCGGTTGCTTTCCCCCGCCTGGTTCGCATCGCCCATAATGACGTCGTCGATTTTGGCCCAGTCCACCTGAGGGTTGCGGGCGATCAAGGCGGCAATCGGTGCCGCCGCAAGATCATCCGTGCGCACGGAAGACAGGCCCCCGCCATAACGGCCAATGGGTGTCCGGATGGCATCACAGATAAAGGCGTTCATTCGGGGTTTCCTCCTCAGGGATCGGAAAATTAGCCGACCGTATGGTCGGTGATAGGGTGATTCTACGTATTCAGCAAGGAAAATGTTACGTTAATGTCGGCGGTCATAGATTTTCGTAACATATTTCCAATCCAAACACTGTATTTGCGAAGCATGGCGCAGAGGCTCCATTTACTTCAAGCTTAAAATACAAGGTCGACATCCCACATACCAAAACGGCGCAGCCCAAAGGCCACGCCGCTTACGCCACACCGAGGTGCGGGGTGTCGCATTATAGGAGCAAAGGCATCACGCCGTTTGCTGCAGCACCGTGTCGAACCCTTCAAACGAAGGATGCCCGACCATCACACCTTCTGTGCGTCCGCGACCCGCATTTTTGTGCGCATCCCGAAACTGCTCGGATTTGGTCCAGGCTTCAAACTGCGCGCGACTGCCCCAAAGTGTGTGCGAGGCGTAAAGACAGTACCCCTCATCTGCGTTCTCGGGGCCTTTCAGCATGCGAAACTCGATAAAGCCCTCGAGCTCCTGCAGACGGCTTTCGCGTTCACGCCAAATGGTTTCGAACGCCTCTTCTTTGCCCAGAGCAACCTTGAACCGGTTCATGGCGATAAAAGACATATCGCTTCCTTTCTTTTGAGATGTTAGGGGAGCTGGCAAAAGACCCTCTGGGGTCGGCTGGCGTCTGACATCAGTTGAAAGATTACGCGAGCAAGTGCAAGCCTTGTCAAATGCGACACAATAGTGGAGAGCCGCATGCAGATCTTTGTCGGACTCGGAAATCCGGGCGCAAAATATGAGCGCAACCGCCACAACATTGGCTTTATGGCGTTGGATCGCATTGCCGAGGATCACGGATTTGGCCCGTGGAAATCCAAGTTTCAGGGACAAATCAGCGAAGGTCGTCTGGGCGACGACAAGGTTTTGCTGTTGAAACCCGAAACCTTTATGAATCTGTCTGGCCAATCGGTCGGCGAAGCGATGCGCTTTTACAAATTGACCTCGCAGGACGTAACAGTCTTTCATGATGAACTGGATCTGGCGCCCGGCAAATGCAGGGTGAAGATGGGCGGCGGTCATGCGGGCCACAATGGATTGCGGTCGATCCACGCCCATATCACCGAAGCCTATCAGCGCATTCGTCTCGGCATAGGCCATCCCGGCCGCAAAGAGCTTGTCTCAGCCTATGTGCTGCATGATTTCGCCAAGGCCGACGAAGAGTGGCTTGATAATCTGCTGCGGGGCATTTGCGACGGGGCACCGGATCTGGCCCGTGGTGAGAACGGTAAATTCCAGAACGCAGTTGCACTTCGCGTCAATCCTCCGCGCTCGTCGACCACAAAGCCCGCGAAAGCATCTGAGGCCAACAAGGCCGACGCCAAAAAAACACCCAAAGAAGACACACGCAGCCCTCTGCAGAAGCTGGCCGATAAATTCCGCTAGACCTTCTACGCCTGCCTCGTCACCTTACCCATAGGAGGACGAGGCATGGTAAAACGCGGTATCCGCATAGGTTTGGTGATTTTGGCGATTGTGGCGGTCGCTGGTATCTGGAAACGACACGAGCTGATGCGGCTCAATGCTGTGCTGTCACTGTTCTCCGAAGACAAAATCGTGTCGAACTTCAGTTCCATGGGCCAGATTTTCGTCTCGGCCCCCATTCCCGCCACCGGAACCCCGACACCTCTCCCCGAAGCCACCCCCATGCTTTTGCCCGCGGACTGGCAGGATTGGGTGGACCGTCGTTCGGTCACCGCCGCCGTCGTCGTGAAACAGGGCGCGATTGTCCACGAAAGTTATCACCAAGGGACCGGTCAGCTAGACCAACGGATCTCCTGGTCGATGGCCAAATCTTATCTCTCTGCGCTGTTTGGCATCTTGCTGGAACAGGGCGTGATTGGCAGCATCGATGACCCTGTGACAACCTATGCGCCGTCTCTCAAAGGCACCGCCTATTCCAAGGCCAGCATCAAAGATGTGCTGCAGATGTCATCCGGAGTTGTCTTTGACGAAGACTATTTGGATTTCTGGAGCGACATCAACAAAATGGGCCGGATCCTGGCCCTAGGTGGCTCCATGGATGGCTTTGCCGAAGGGCTCAGCGAAACCTTCACCAAACCCGGCACCGAATGGCAGTATGTCTCGATCGACACCCATGTTCTGGGCATGGTGGTACGAGGTGCCACAGGTCGACCCGTTGCCGAGCTTTTGGGAGAATACATTCTGGGGCCAATGGGCGCCTATGGAGACCCGCATTATGTTACCGACGGCTATGGCGTGGCCTTTGTGTTGGGCGGGCTGAACCTCACAACGCGAGACTATTCGCGCTTTGGCGAATTGGTGCGCAATGACGGGGCCTTTCAGGGCCAACAACTGGTGCCAGCCGCATGGCTTGCCCAGAGCATCCAGCCGTCTGCCAATACCAAACCCGGCCAAATCCGCTATGGTTATCAATGGTGGATCCCGGAAGACGCCCGATCCGGTGAGGTTTTGGCCCGTGGTGTTTACGGTCAATTCATCTATATCGACAAAGAAAATGGTACGGTTGTTGCCATCAACAGCGCCGACCGCCAATTTCGCGACCCCGGTGCCTTTGACGATGCGCTGGAGATGATGCGCCGCCTCGCGGCTACGCCTGTAAAGGGAAATGGATGAAGAAAGATCCTTCTATAAACGTATTGGGTGGGGCGCTTGAGCCCTGTTCCTACGCGCCTTTGACCGGATACTATCGCGATGGGGCCTGCAACACCTGCGCCGCTGACCACGGAAGCCACACGGTCTGTGCCGTCATGACCGCAGAATTTCTGGCCTATTCGAAATATGTAGGGAACGATCTGAGCACACCACAGCCCGGTTTCAGCTTCCCCGGCCTCAAACCCGGAGACCGCTGGTGCCTATGCGCCGAACGCTTTCTGCAGGCCCATGACGAGGGCTGCGCCCCGGATGTCTCACTAGAAGCCACACATCAGCGCGCGCTTGAAATTGTCTCGCTGGACATTCTGAAAGAGCACCGCTGCAAATAGACTTGGGAAAGCTTGTCCAAAAGACAACCTAACTTGTTATCGGTAATAGGTTGGCGCCGCCCATCTCACACAAAGGAAAACAATCCCAAGATTTATCCACATGGGTCAATTATCTACAACTGTGGTCAAAGGCTCGCCCATAAGGTCATCAATGAACAGGCTCATCAGCTGGGCACGCCCATTAACCTGAGCCTTGCGGTAGATCGCATTGGTCTGAGCCTTGACGGTTCCATCTGACGTGCTGCGAATTTGTGTGATCTCAGCGATCGTCAGCCCCTTGATGCACATCAGGGCCACGTCCCGCTCTGCTGGAGTCAATTTCCATTCAGCAAACCGCTCATCAATGAGCTCTGCAAAAGCCCCTGATGCAAGCCGCAGGCTGTCCTCGGCTTTGGCCTGAGCCTTGGCGGATTTTCGCAGCAATGAAAACGACACGAATACCCCCAACACGAGGCCGACCGCGGCACCGATCTCAATAAGTTCAAACAAGGCCCATGAAATTGGCGTGAAAGAGACGCCGATCAGGCTGGTGATGATGTTGAACAGAAAGAAACCGGCGCAGATCAACTGCACCCCAAGCAAAAGGAAAATAGAGAAACGGTCTCTCATAGTGCCTGCAATTTTGGTTGCTCCACGCATTTTATACGCATCAGCACCGTGTTTCCGTCGGTCAGTGACCGCCACCTGGTCCGGAAGGTCCCGAGCCGTGACCGCCGCCTGGGCCATCATGATCCGGGCCATCATCCCCGTGACCGTCATCGTGGCCTGGCCCGTCATGGTCTGGCCCGTCGTGATCGGGACCCATATCATCGGACCAACCGCCACCATCATCAGACCATTCATCGGAGGCGGCGTCAAAGTGATCTTCATCGAACCCCATGCCTTCATCGGCATGTCTTTGCTCGTCAAAGTCTTCCAACGTCATCACATCCAAGTCGACATCAGAATTTCGGTCTCGGCGTCGGGCGCGGCGGCGTTCCTGTCGATCCTGCGGATCTGCAGCATCGAACGTCTCCGAGCGATCCGTGTAATCTCGCAGCACAACCCCGGTCGAGGGGTTCAGCACCACCTCGCGTTCGCCCTTTTGTCCTTTTGCAACAATGCGCACACGTCCAAGCCAAGTACGCTGTACTGAAAACTCACGATATCCCAGCTCTGTCAGCTCACGAATGACCTGATCTTTAGCCGTTTGCGCGCAGACAGGCATACCGCTGGTGCCAAGCACCAATATCGCAGCTGTCAGAACGCGTGTCATCACTTCAGGCCCCGATCCGGATCATCATCTCAGGGACATCCGCGTCATTACTTTGGACACGGGCATGGGGCACAAGAACCTTGCGCATGATCTTGGTGGTTGTGGTCGCACTTTTGATCGTTGCTACGGTCATTTTGGCCATATGCGTAGGGGTCATCTGCGTACGAACCGTAGATGTGGTTACCTTCGTTTTCAATGCCTGCTCCTTTATTTTGGTCAGACTGCCTGTGTCTTTTAAAGTGGGCATCCTGTGCCCATCCTTCACGGGGAACATGGCCTCTCATTCCCCGCTCTGAAATCGATCTGGGGTTTACGATTCGTCAATTAAACCCCGGGCCGACGGCTATAAACCAAAGTTTATGAGCCTGTGAACCGCAAAACCGCGCTCGACACGCAGAGTTTCAAGTCACCCCATCTCGCCCCTGAAAAACACACAGGCGCCGCTCTGTCTCAACAACGCTATGCCCTCGGCATGGTCCGCGCATTTACGCCACAAGTGACGGTACAACAGACGAAAAGACGGCCCCAACAGGAGCCGCCCAAATCATCTTTCTGTTCACATGTTGTGTGTCAAAGTCTGGGTGTGTGCCACACTCAGGTTGCAGCGCCAGCCACCCGGATGGTCTGGTAGCCAAGATCCTCAAGCGAGGCCAAGGTCAGCTCACTGAGGACATTGGAAGAGGACAGCAGAGGGGTTCCAATCTCGGTCCCAAACACAGGCTCATCCCAGTGCCCTTCGTCCGAAGCCAAAGGCACCCCAAAGCTTGAATGTGGATCTGCAGCGGCCTCGGTCGGAAAGGATTCCTGATATTCGGCAATCGCATTGGTTCCCGTAAAGCGGTCACTGCCATCGGGGGCCTGCTGTACCAGCCCTTGCAGATCCCAAGTCGTGCCAAACCCTAGGGCATGCAGCATTTCATGGAGGAACAAATCCTCGCCGTAGGTTGCAAAACTGCTGGATTGAGCATCGGCGGAATCAATGATCACCGAGCCTTCGTTGGGGAGAAGAGATCCGGGTCGCAGGCTATCCGGACCACCCCGGCCCAAGACACCACTGATCCCATCAATTGCATCAAGCCTCAGCCCGATCCGGATATCATCAATCCCATTGTGATCCGGAATATCTTCAGTGATCACATCAGACAGTTGTTCTCCGGCCTGAATTGCCAGATCGCGCACCTCCTCGGTCCAACCTTCCCCCTCAAACACCAATTCGATGTTGAAACCACCCGGGTCGCCGGTGGTGTGTTCGGTGCCCGCGGGCAATATCACATCGGTGGGATCCGTCGGGGTAACGTCATCTGGCGAGGCCTCACCTTCATCCGCAGCGTCATCACTACCCAGCCCTCCCACTGCAATGGCAAGGCCGGCTGTCAAGAAGAGAACCAATGCGATCATAAGAGGCACCCGTGGCTGAACGTTAAGCAAGACTTAGCCAGAAAGCCCGCTTTTCATAAAAAAAGTGTAAAACTCTTCTCGAATTCCCGCAAGAACTTAGAACAAATGCACTCTTGCTCTAGCTTCTCTCGCATTTGAGACGATTTGCTCTGACTTGTGCGGGTTGAGACATCGCCCCGGCCCTCCGACGCCCAACTTCCTCCACATTCCCGCGTTAACGTTTTCCCATTGTCAGAAGACAGCCCCCGATCCATGTCCCGTCAGAACGGTGCCGATCTGGATCACGAATTTCGCCCCGTCCGGGGAGGAGGTAGGTATCACCCTGCCCTATCGTGGAGATCGGCACATGCGATATATGATTGCAGAAGGCAGCTGGAGTATGGTGGGCCTGTCCGTTGCCCTGAAAGAAAAGGGCATTTTGCTCACCCGCTGTGAGCAGCCTGAAGATCTGCTGCTTTATCTTGAGACCTGCCAAACCGATCTTCTGGTGCTGGATGCAGACAATCTACAGCATGAAACCTTTACCCTGAAAGATCTGCGTCTGCGGTTCCCCGAACTGGCCATCGCAGTCTTGCAACAAACACCAGAACCAGAGTTCATCGTTCGCGCGTTGGATCACGGGGCCGACGCAGTCCTTGATCACTGTGCCCCCCTTGAAGAAATGAGCGCCCGGCTTCAGGCACTGGCCCGGCGACGCCATGGGTTGGCGCACTCCAAGCTGGTCTTTGGTCCATTTGAAATCGATATCGATCTTCGCATGGTCTCAATCCACGGTGAAACCATCAAACTCACCCCGAAACTCTACGAGTTGATGGAATATCTTGCGCTGCGACCCCGCCAATTGGTGTCCCGCAGCGCCCTGCTTGGGCATGTGTATGGGTTAAACGACGAACCCAATACACGCGTGTTTGATGTCTATATGTGTAATCTTCGATCCATGCTCAAAGCCACAGACGGCGAAGTTGAGATCGAAACCGTCCGTGGTGCAGGGTTCCGGCTTCACGTCCCGGATGTGCCTGAAGACGAGGTTGCCGCCTAATAGGTGGCCGCCACATCATAGAGCACCGGCTCAAAACTCCGGCAGAGTTCAGAAATTTCGCGGTTGCGACGGCGCATCTCGGACGACCGCAACATTGCCAAAAAATCATCGCGTTTTGCCCATTGTGAATAATTGGCAATGCGCGTTTGCGCGTCATTTACATGCAGTCCTGCCGCGATAAACCCCGGCTGCTTTGAAATGAAGGTGGCATAGGCATCCTGCAACGCATCCAGCAGATCCTGGCAGGCGCCGGGGCTGGTTTCAAATGTGGTCACAACGGTCTGGATATCTGGGTTGATGGCAATGTTTGGCATATGGCTAACGTCCCTTCAGCTTCTGCGCACCCCACAGGCCAATTGGCCCGGGACTGATCGGGCACCCTGTCCCGATGCGCAGCCCAAGGGGGGCTACCCCCGTCATAGTGA
The DNA here is from genome assembly GCA_049116335.1 of Pelagimonas sp. Classification (GTDB taxonomy): domain Bacteria; phylum Pseudomonadota; class Alphaproteobacteria; order Rhodobacterales; family Rhodobacteraceae; genus CANMIH01. The sequence goes on from JAGDYZ010000012.1 coordinate 333,114, forward strand.
CAAGCTTTCACCATCTGTCCACCCCCTGAAACTTTTTCACGAGGGGGTGCACAAACGCCAAGATACGGCTAAGATCACTTCCAAGAGCCCATAAATGGGCCAGTCTTGGTCAGTACAGGTCCGTCATGAGCAGCACCCAACGTATCGAAGATACTCTTCGAGAAACAATTATTTCGCGTCCAGATATGATTCTGGATGACAAAGATCTGATGCAAGCACTGATCGCGGCCAACGAACGGGCCATGGGCGGCAATATCATCGATCTGCGCGGCATCGCGATGGAACGTCTTGAAGCGCGTCTGGATCGCCTTGAGGACACACATCGGTCTGTCATCGCCGCCGCATATGAAAATCTGGCAGGCACCAATCAGATCCACCGCGCTATTCTGCGCATGCTGGACCCGATTGAATTTGAATCCTTCCTCAAAGATCTGGGCAATGATGTCTCGCAGATCCTGCGTGTGGATGTGATCCGTCTGGTTCTCGAGACTCAGCAGGATGACAGCGCCCCAGTGATCCAGAAACTGGGCGATGTTCTGACCGTTGCAGACCCCGGGTTTGCGGCTACATATGTCGGCGGAGATAGCGACGCACCCCTGAAACAGGTCACTCTGCGGCAGATGGCACATGGGGATGCGCGCGTGTACGGCGACAAAGCCGAATGGATTCGCTCTGAAGCCTGTTTGCAGCTCGACTTTGGCGCAGGTCGGCTTCCCGGTCTTCTGGTGATGGGCTCCGAAGACCCACATCAATTCACCGCGCAACAGGGCACCGATCTTTTGGCCTTTTTCGCAGGCGTATTTGAACGGGCCATGCGTCGCTGGCTGTCGTGAGCGCAGTCCTGATATCATCTGCGGCGCGTGATGCGCTGCAGGGGTGGCTGGATATGATGCGCGCTTTGAAGGCGTCCTCTGAAAACACGCTGACCGCCTATCGCTCGGATGTTCTTGATTTCATTTCCTTTCTGACCCTGCATCACGCGGAGCCTCAGGGTTTGACCCCTCTGAAACGTGTCGCCACTGCGGACATGCGATCCTGGATGGCGCATCTTCGCGCCGGTGGGGCCGGATCGCGCAGCGTGGCGCGCAAATTGTCCGCGGTAAAAAGCTTTTATCGATGGCTGGCCGAGCGCGAAGGGTTTGAACCCACGGCCGTTTTGTTGACCCGCGCACCCAAGTTTCAAAACAAGCTTCCGCGCCCCCTTTCAGAAGAGGCTGCGCGCAAACTTATCGACATGGTGGATATTCAGTCCTCAGAGCCCTGGATCAATGCCCGCGATGTGGCTGTGGTCACCCTGCTCTATGGCTGCGGGCTGCGGATTTCCGAAGCTCTTGGCTTGACCGGCCGTGATCTGCCGGTGGGAGAGACCCTGCGCATTCTGGGCAAAGGCAACAAAGAGCGGATTGTCCCGGTGATTCCCGTCGCCCGGCGCGCGGTGGACACCTATGTGGCGCAATGCCCCTATGATATTGGCCACAATGAACCAGTGTTTCGTGGCAAACGTGGGGGCGCGCTCAATCCGCGCATGATCAGCAAGGTCATCCAACAGGCGCGCATGCAGCTTGGCCTGCCCTCAAGCGCCACGCCCCATGCCATGCGGCACAGTTTTGCAACGCATCTCCTCTCGGCCGGGGGCGATCTGCGTAGCATTCAAGAGCTTCTGGGCCACGCCTCTTTGTCGACAACCCAGGCCTATACCGCGGTAGATCAAGCCCGCCTCTTGCAAGTCTACGAGGCGAGCCACCCCAAAGCGCAGGGCTAGTTGCCTTTTATTGGGCTGGGTGGTTTTCTGGCGCAAAATCTATTGCGTCATCACAGGATCTTTCCATGAAACTGCTTCAATCCCCCGCCTCGCCCTTTGTGCGCAAGGTGCGCGTCACACTTCACGAAACAGGTCAGTGGGACGACGTCGAACAGATTGATGTCACCACCTCGCCCCAGGCCTCGGATGCCGCTTTGACCGCCGCAAATCCTCTGGGCAAGATCCCCGCATTGATCCGCCCTGACGGACCCGCGCTTTACGACAGCCGTGTGATTTGCCGATTTTTGGACGCCCGCGCAAATGGCGGCTTTTACCCGGATAGTCACATTTGGGACACACTTGCGCTTGAGGCAACGGCGGATGGCATCATGGAAGCGGCCCTCGCCATGGTCTATGAAACGCGCTACCGCGATGCCGAACAGGTGTCGCAGGATTGGATTGAAGCGCAGTGGGCCAAGGTCGCCCGCGCCCTAGATGCCGTGAACAGCCGCTGGATGAGCCACCTTCAAGGTCGCCTCGACATGGGTCACATCGCGATCGGTGCCGCACTTGGCTACCTGGATCTTCGCCACGAAGCACGCAATTGGCGCGGCGGCCGGGATGGGCTGGCCCAATGGTACACGGAATTTGCCCAACGTCCGTCGATGCAGGCGACACAGCCTCCAGCCGCCTGATTTTGCGAAAAAACGAAATAAGGCGGGGAATCCCCCGCCTCTTCTACATCTGACCCTTGCAGGCCAATGACCTGAATCAGAAGTGCATCGATACCCCGATGTTCAGCGCATTGGTCACGATATTGGTTTCCAATGTCCCGCCTCCGGCCAGATCCGCTTTGTTTTGCGAATAGGTCATCTGATACTCCCCAAAGACCGAAAAGCGGTCATTGATTTCGTAGCTGGTGCCTGCCGTCAGACGCACCGCAGCGCCAGTCAGCTGATATTCAAAAGTTTTTGCGCCGCTGGTTGCATCTTCCACGTCAACATGTGGGATCGAAAGACCGATACCACCGCCAGCATAGGGCGAGAACTTACCCCAAAGCTGTGGCCAACGTTTGGTGGCGTTCACAGTCAGAAGGTTCAGACCATCGGTGAACTCAAGGCGCGAAAAGCCAAGCGCGGCGCGTTCTGCGTCATTGGCATAGACTTTGTTGTGCGAGAATTCGACACCATAGCCCCAGTTGTTGTCCTGCCACCAGGTCGCCCGGAACCCATAGTATGGCGGCGCTTCGCCGGACCGGCCTTCCCACGCAAGGGTTGCATCAAAATTGCCGACACCACCCGGAGAATTGCCGCTGACGCCGCTATGCGGCGCGCTTTGCGTTCCGGTGTAAAATGACAGCTCCATTTCGGCTGCGGCCGGTGCCGCAAGACCTGCGGCGGCGACCGCCCCCAGAATCAGCATGCGCATAGATCCTCTCCTGAAAGTTTCAAATCGCAGATACGCCTTGGTTTACACTCTTTCAACCGCGACACATCCGCGCTGATTGCCATCAGATCAGAATGGATACTTTACGGCAAATCACGCGCCCGCTAGATAGCCACTCGGACTGGCCGCAGTTTGTCTGCGGCCTGGTTGTATTGTGGTCGTACAAAACGGCCCCGAGCAATGGAGCATACCTCGTGTCACACGCAGACGATCACGAAGGCACCCGCAGGGACTTTCTATACTACGCCACGGCCGGCGCCGGGGCAGTCACCGCAGGCGCCGCAATCTGGCCTCTGGTCAATCAGATGAACCCCTCGGCTGATGTCCGGGCCCTTTCGACCATTCGCGTCGATGTGTCCGGTGTCGAGCCTGGCACCCAGCTGACCGTCAAATGGCTTGGCAAGCCGGTCTTTATTCGCCACCGCACCGGTGCGGAAATCGCAGAAGCGAAAGAACAGGATCTGAACCTGGACGCATCGCCTCTGATCGATGACAACGCCCGGAACGCGAACCTTGCCGATCAGGCTGCATTCGCCTCTGACGCCAACCGCACCATGCCCTCGCCCGAAGGTGAAAGCGAAGGCGCGTGGCTGGTTCAGATGGGTGTATGTACGCACCTTGGCTGTGTCCCTCTGGGTGACGCAGGTGAATTTGGCGGCTGGTTCTGCCCCTGCCATGGTTCGCACTACGACCTTGCCGGTCGTATCCGCAAAGGCCCGGCGCCGGAAAACCTTCCGATCCCGCCGGCCGAGTGGGTCGATGGCAGCACTATTAAACTGGGATAAGGAAGCGCGCGTATGTCCGGTATTCCGCACGATCATTACGAGCCCAAAACGGGCGGCGAAAAATGGCTGCACGAGCGTCTGCCCGTTGTTGGCCTGATCTATGACACCATCATGATCCCCACCCCCAAAAACCTGAACTGGTGGTGGATTTGGGGCATCGTTCTGGCATTCTGCCTGGTGTTGCAGATTGTCACCGGTATCATTCTGGTGATGCACTACACTCCGCATGTCGATCTGGCCTTTGCCAGCGTCGAGCACATCATGCGTAACGTGAATGGCGGACACATGATCCGTTACATTCACATGAACGGCGCCTCGCTGTTCTTTGTTGCTGTTTACATCCACATTTTCCGTGGCCTGTACTATGGTTCGTACAAGGCACCACGCGAAGTCACGTGGATCATCGGTATGCTGATCTTCGTTCTGATGATGGGCACCGGCTTTATGGGCTACGTTCTGCCTTGGGGTCAGATGTCCTTCTGGGGCGCAACCGTGATCACCGGCCTGTTTGGCGCGATCCCGTTTGTTGGTGAGCCGATCCAGACCCTGCTTTTGGGTGGTCCTGCCGTGGACAACGCCACGCTGAACCGCTTCTTCTCGCTGCACTACCTGCTGCCCTTCGTGATCGCAGCACTGGTCATCGTGCACATCTGGGCCTTCCACACCACCGGCAACAACAACCCAACAGGTGTTGAAGTCCGTCGCGGGTCGAAAGCCGAAGCCGAAAAAGACACCCTGCCGTTCTGGCCCTACTTCGTGATCAAGGATTTCCTCGGTCTGGTTGTGGTTCTGGTTGTTTTCTTCGCCATCGTTGGCTTCATGCCAAACTACCTGGGTCACCCCGATAACTACATCGAGGCCAACCCGCTGGTGACACCTGCGCACATCGTTCCTGAATGGTACTTCCTGCCGTTCTACGCGATCTTGCGTGCCTTCACCTCTGAAGTCTGGGTTGTTCAGCTGGTGTCCTTCGTGACCGGCGGCATCATCGACGCCAAGTTCTTTGGTGTACTGGCGATGTTTGGTGCGATTGCTGTAATGGCCTTGGCACCTTGGCTCGACACCTCGTCGGTGCGTTCGGCGCGGTTCCGTCCGCAGCTCAAGTGGTGGTTCCTGCTGCTGGTCATCGACTTCTTCGCGCTGATGTGGCTGGGTGCGATGCCCGCCGCAGAACCCTATGCAACCTTCTCGCTGATCGGTTCGGCCTATTGGTTCGGCTACTTCCTCGTCATCCTGCCTTTGTTGGGTGTGATCGAGAAGCCGCTGCCACAGCCTGCCACAATCGAAGAAGACTTTGATGCCCACTACGGCAAGTCTTCTGAGACCCCGGCCGAGTAAGAGAAAGGACCGAAAGAGATGTTCAAGAAACTCACCCTCTCGGCCCTGACGGCCCTGACCCTGGGCACCGGTGGCGCAATGGCCGCCGGTGGCGAGAGCCACATCGAGGACTTTGCGTTCTCGTATGAAGGTCCGTTTGGCACCTTTGACCAGAACCAGCTGCAGCGCGGCCTGCACGTCTACACAGACGTCTGCGCGGCCTGCCACGGTCTTCAGTACGTGCCGTTGCGCACCCTGAGCGACGAAGGTGGCCCACACTTCTCGGAAGACGAAGTGCGCGCCTATGCCGAGCAGAACTTTGAAGTGTTCGATCAGGAACTGCTGGATGGCGAAGGCGACTTCCGCCCGGCGCGCCCTGCAGACAGCTTCCCAGCTGTGACTTCGGCTGCAGCTCCTGACCTGTCCTTGATGGCAAAAGCACGTGCGGGTTTCCACGGCCCGAACGGCACTGGCATCAACCAGCTGGTCAAAGGCATGGGCGGTGGCGAATACATCGCGTCGATCCTGACCGGTTACACCGGCAAGGAGAAAACCGAAGCTGGCGCAACCCTGTATGAAAACACTGCCTTCCCAGGTGGCTGGATTTCGATGGCACCGCCGCTTTACGGTGAAGACGTTGAGTATGCTGATGGCCACTCGAACTCGCTGCACCACGAAGCTGAAGATGTATCTGCGTTCCTGATGTGGACTGCTGAACCCAAAATGATGGCACGCAAACAGGCAGGCTTCACCGCCGTTCTGTTCCTGACCGTCCTGTCGGTTCTGCTGTACCTGACCAACAAACGCATCTGGAAGCCGGTTAAATACGCTCGTAAAGACTGAGTTTAGCCAATCGCTGACATAAGAAAGCCCCGCCAAAAGCGGGGCTTTTTCTTTGCCTGACTTCTGTGTTTGAAGTTAGTCCGTTGTCTGGCCGATGTAGTCGCGAAAGGCCTCTGGAGGTGTCTTGAAAAACGCCTCCGTTTCAACAGGTTCATGCACCTGCCCATTGGCGACCAAAACAACCGATTGCGCAAAGCGCCGGGCATCTTCCGGGGCGTGAGTGACCATCATCACCAACGCCCCCAATTCATCCGCCACCTCTTGAACCAGAGCCAGCATCTCTTGTTTGAGTGCGGGACCCAGAGCAGAGAACGGCTCATCCAGCAAAATGATCGGACGGGCCTGCAGCAACACCCGCGCCAGGGCTGCACGGCTTTGCTGACCTCCTGATAAAGTGCCAGGTTTGCGGGGTCCCATCCCTGCAAGACCCACACGCGCCAAAGCCTGTTCCACTTGTTCATTCTGAGCCGGCGAAAGTCGACGCCCATCAGGCCGCAGCGCCAAAGCCAGATTGCGTGCGATAGTCATATGCGGAAACAGGTTGCCGTCTTGGAACAGGATCGAGATCGGTCGGTCTTCCGGACGATCGGCGAGCACATCACATTTCCAGCGCAGCACCCCATCTGCCTGACGGAACCCGGCAATCACATCCAACAGCGTGGATTTCCCAGCACCAGAGGGACCCAGCACAGCAACCCGGTCGCCCTCCTGCAACACAAGATCACCGGTCAGGTCCTGGCCATCCATCGTGACCACGAGGTCTTCAATCCTCAGCATGTACGCGCCCTCCGCGATCAAACAACCAGAACAGTCCAAAGCTCAACATCAGCAATAACAACGCGGCTCCTGCCGCGGCCTCCATGCGGTAGGCGCCCATCAAGCGATGAATCTGCAGCGGCAACGTCGCACGGTCGGGATCCGCAAAGAGAGCAATCACCCCCAGATCCCCCATCGCCAAAGCCGCAGTTAACCCCATGGCAAACCCCAAAGGTCTGCGCAAACGCGGCAACCAAACCAGTCGCAGCCAGGCCCACGGGGTCATCCGTAGTGTGGCACCCAGCCTGCCAAAGTCCCGCGCGACCTGTTCCGCCTCTGGCCTCAGGATACGCAGCATAAACGGCAAGGCCATCAAAGCGTTGACCACAGCGGTCACCGGCAAGGCCATGGTGAAGGGGTTTACAAAGGGACGCAGCAGCAAAAACAGCCCCGTGCCAAGCACCAGCGGCGAAATGGCAATCGCTGCAATCGACAACAGCTCACCCCGGCGTGTTGCCAGAGGCAGTGCCCAAAGCACCGCAAGCGTCGTCGAGGCCAATGCCACCATCAGGGAATGCCCTGCCGCTCGCCAAGTGCCTTCCCCCGCGCCCTCAAGCAGACCCGGCACGCCACGCGCCACAACCAATGCCAGCGGCACAAGCAAAAAGGCCGCCGCCAGACCAATCCAAACGAAATCCAGAACCCGGGCCAGACCGCGTCCATCCCAACGCGCGACCCAACGCCCGCGTCCAATGCCAAACCCTTGGGCGGGCGCCAGTTTCAGCGCCACAAGCCCGGCGACAAAACCCAAAGTGAGTTGCACCAACCCCAAAACCGCCGCGCGGCCCAGATCGAAGTCAAACCGCATGGCCTGATAGATCGCCAATTCCACGGTGGTCGCCCGGGGACCTCCCCCAAGCGTGAGCGCAACTGCAAAGCTGGTGAGGCAAATAACAAAGACCACGGCAAAAGCCCCCGGCGCAATGCGGCGCAGCAGGGGCCATTCCAGAGTGCAAAACACCCCCCAAGGTGTCAGCCCAAGGCTCGACGCCAATCGAAATCGCTCTGCGGGAATGGCCAGCCAGGCCTGCAACAGCATGCGCACCGCCAGAGGAAGATTGAAAAACACATGGGCCAGCACAACACCGTGGAGCCCGTAGATATTCACGTTTGGCAGACCCAGCGCATCAAGTGCGCCATTGACCAATCCCGTGCGGCCAAACACCGCTAATAACCCCATGACCGCAACAATCACGGGCAAAATAAACGGGGCTCCCATCAGCGAAACCAACAGGCCGCGTCCCCAAAATGTTTGCCGCGCCAAAGCCCGCGCGACCGGAATGGCAAGGGCTACTGAAAACAGCCCCGACAAGGTGGCCTGAAATACGGTAAACCGCAAAGCCTGAAGATCACCGGGGGCCAGATCACCCAGCCCCCCGGCCCGGACCAAGACCGCTCCGATCGGCCCCAGCGTTAACATCGCCAGGACCAGAGCGGCCAAGATCATCACAACTCGATGCACGGGCCGTTACTGCGACAGAGCCGCGCGCCAGGCTTCGATGGCCTCTGCCCGCACTGCGGCGGCCTCATCTTCGGAGTAAAACAGAACCTTTTCCGGCAGGTTCAGTTTCTTGAACCCATCAGGCCATTGATCCTGTGGCAAAGCGGCCGGGATCGACCAGTTGCCAGTAGCGATCATGCCTTGGAACGCCTCTGACAGGATAAACTCCATGAATTGATCTGCCAGTTCAGGTTGATCTGTGCCTTTCAGCTTGGCCGCAAGCTCGACCATGAAATAGTGACCTTCCGGGAAGATCGCGGCCTTCTTGGTTTCATCTTCTTCGGCGATGATGTGATAGGCAGGCGAGGTGGTGTAGCTAAGCACCATATCCGCTTCGCCATCGGTGAACATGCCATAGCTTTCCGTCCAGCCCCGTGTCACGGTCACGATCTTTGGCGCCAGTTTGGCCCAGGCCTCTTGCGCCTGATCCCCATAGACGGACTGCACCCAGAGCACGAGCGCCAGACCCGAGATCGAGCTGCGCGGATCTTGGATCACAAGACGCAGATCGTCTGGTGCCTCAAGCAGAGCCTCAAAGCTTGCAGGCGGTGTGTCGATTTTGGTGGTATCGTAGATAAACGCCGTGTGGCCATAGTTGAACGGTAGGAACGTGTCGTCTGACCACTCCAACGGCAGCGTCAGACCATCCAAAGCCACGCCATGGGTGCCAAACAGCCCGCTTTCACGGGCCTTTTTGGTCACGTCGGTGTTCAGGCCGATCACAACATCCGCGTCGGTCTGCGCGCCTTCCAATAGGATACGTGGCAGAAGATCGCCGGGCTTGAACTGCAGGTCACAGTTGCACTCAGCTTCAAACAGCTCTTCGATCTTTGGGCCGGGGCCCCATTCCGAAACAAAGTAGTCAGGTGCGTACACCGTCAGTGCAGGGGTCTCAGCCAGCGCAGTGCTGGCCATCAGGCATCCTGCAGCAAACGTGAAGGCCTTCATGTAGGGTGTCATGGGCTATTCCTCCAAGAGTGCGGCGACAGGGCAGATTGGGGAGTGTCCAAACCTTCCCTCCGCCGGTGTTAACCGGGTCAGGTTCAACGGGTTCACAGATGTATCTCAGCCCGAACCTAGCGCCGGGCACCCCGAGGTAGGCCGCAACCTAGGGCCGCCCTGCCCAGCAATCAAGCGAATTTCCTTGAGACCATCTGCGCCGTGACTTAACAGGTCTTGGACCCCCATTTTCTCGGGGATAAGGAGACACCGCGCCATGAGCCTGAACACATTCGGACATCTCTTCCGCGTCACCACTTGGGGTGAAAGCCACGGACCAGCCCTGGGGGCCACTGTCGATGGCTGTCCTCCGGGTGTTGAGATCACCGAAGAGATGATTCAGGTCTGGATGGATAAACGTAAGCCAGGACAGAATAAATTCACCACACAACGGCGCGAACCCGATGCGGTGAAGATCCTGTCCGGCGTGTTTGAGGGCAAAACAACCGGCACATCCATCCAGCTGATGATCGAAAACACCGATCAGCGGTCGAAAGACTACGGCGATATCGCCCAGAAATTCCGTCCCGGACACGCGGATATCACCTATTTCCAGAAATACGGAATCCGTGATTACCGTGGCGGTGGACGGTCTTCCGCCCGCGAAACCGCCGCTCGTGTGGCCGCAGGAGGCCTGGCGCGGGCCGCTTTGGCGAAACTGGCACCACAGATAGAGATAATTGGCTACATGACCCAGATGGGCCCACATGGGATCGAGCGCAGCCGTATCGACCTTGAGCAGATCGACCAAAATCCCTTCTGGTGTCCGGATGCGACCTCCGCCGAGGGTTGGGCCGAGTATCTGGACGGGTTGCGCAAATCCGGCGACAGCGTTGGCGCGGTGATCGAAGTGATTGCGCGGAATGTACCCGCTGGGATTGGCGCACCGATCTACGGCAAGCTCGACACCGATTTGGCCGCTGCAATGATGTCGATTAATGCGGTCAAAGGTGTTGAGATCGGCGAAGGCATGGCCGCCGCGGCGCTGACCGGGGTCGAGAACGCCGATGAGATCTCAATGGGTCCTGATGGGCCTGAGTATAGCACCAATCATGCCGGTGGCATTTTGGGTGGCATCTCAACGGGTCAGGATCTGGTTGTGCGGTTTGCCGTCAAACCAACCTCTTCCATCCTGACCACGCGGAAAACCATCACCACCGAAGGCGAAGAGACCGAGATTGTCACCAAAGGCCGTCATGACCCCTGTGTTGGCATCCGTGCCGTGCCCGTTGGCGAGGCCATGATGGCCTGCGTCATTCTGGATCACATGCTACTGCATCGCGGACAGGTAGGTGAAAACGGGGGCCACATCGGCCCCCGCTGATCGACTTTAGAAATCTTTCCAGATCCCGGCATCCCCGCCATTGGCCACCTTCAACTGAGGCTGCGCCATTGGCACCGGATCGGGTTCTTTCAGTTCTGCATCCCAACCGCCCAGCTTGTCCGCAGAAGGCTGAACCGGCTGCCGTGGAACATCAGAAATGGTGACAGCTTTCTCGACCTTTTGAGCTGGTGCGGCGGTTACCGCATCGCCGGAAAAACGAGCGAGAAGATCAGTCAATCTAGCTGCTTCTCCGCTTAGTTCCTGGCTAGACGAACTCACATCTGCAACCATGGCCGTATTTTGCTGCGTAACCTTATCCAGCTCACTTACGCCCACGTTGATCTCGCTGACGCCCGAGGCCTGTTCACTGGCCGAGGTCGAGATATCGGCAACCATAACTGATACGTCGTTCACACTTTCAGCGATCTGACCCAGGGTTTCGCTGGTTTTTTGCACCAAGCGTTCGCCATCTTCCACCTGAGCGGTGCTGTTGGTAACCAGGTTTTTAATTTCATGGGCTGATTCAGACGCACGCTGCGCTAACCCACGCACCTCAGAAGCTACAACAGAGAAGCCTTTGCCTGCGTCACCTGCCCGTGCTGCTTCAACACCCGCGTTCAGAGCCAACAGGTTGGTCTGAAAGGCGATATCGTCAATCACACCAATGATCTGATTGATCTGCTCCGATGATTTCGCAATGGAAGACATCGCTTCCAGCGCCTGCCCCATAACCGCCTGACCATCTTCTGCGCGACGACGACCTTCAACTGCTTTGCTCTCTACGTCTTTGGCGCGCTCTGCTGCGGAACGCACGCTCTCGGACAACTCTTCCAGAGCTGCTGCAGATTGCTCGATCGTTGCAGCCTGCATAACCGCCCGCTGAGACATGTCATCAGACATTGTCGAAAGCTCACGCGAGTTTTCTGCAACCATGCTTGAACTGCCGCGCAGCGATCCGACCAGTGTCTCAAGCGTTGCCGCAAGATCATTGAAATCGTCGCAGAGGCTTACATAGGAGTCGCCCAATTCAGACCAATCACTTCCAGTGATACGTTCTTTGAGAGAGCCCCCTTTCAAACGGCTCATGGCCATACTCAGGGTCTGGAAGAGATCAATACGCATCTCACGCTCGGCGCGAATACGCTTGTCGGCGATCTCAGCTTCGCCCAATTTTTCTGCAGCGCCTTCAATTTGCGAGCAATATCGCCAATTTCGTCTCGGCGGTCTATGCCGGAAATCTCACAGCTGAAGTCATTCTCAGCAATCGAGCTTACTGCCTCGGCCGCGCGCTGAACCGGGTCCGAAAGCTTCCGGCCAAACAGAAACGCGAGCAGAATGCCGATACCAAGCCCACCAACAAGCCCAGCCAACATGAGCGGGGTGCTTCCTTTGGCCACTTCAAGAACGGCTTGGGTTTCGCCATCTACTTCGGCTGATAGAACGTCCTTCTGCAACCGCAATGTATCGACATGTCCCTGCAGCAACGGGATCACGCGATTGCGGAAATCACGAGACCTCTCGTGGCTGGGAGCCGACTGCATATCCGGCACGGAAAGGTGTAACGCGCTCAGCTCCGCAGCGATTGCCATCAAGTTGTCGTATAGCTCTGGTTTCGCAGCCGAAGCCGTCGAAGGGCTGGCAATGATCGCCTCTGCATTGGCAACATGCGCCTCGGCGTTCCCTAAATGCTGGGCCAACTTATCATAGGCTGTGGGTTCGCCCCTATCAATCATCAACACTTGCACCAGCGCGCTATCTACCTCTGCGGTGATGCGTGAAATCAAGGTCTCTTGGGATTTGACGGCATCGGTTGCAACAACCAGACCTCCCAACCGGGAGTTCGTCAGCACTGAAAACGAAGCACTTGCAGCCAAAAGAATAAGAAATGCACCCGCGAACGCGAAGATCTGCGTTCGAATCGAAAATCTACTCATGGTTCCTGTCACCACTCCTGTTCTATTGCCCTAGGGCTAGAACAGAGGGGGTTAAGAAACCTTTTCACTCAGAAAACAGAAGTCACCAGAGTTTAAGCTTTTTTACCTTCAACTCTTTCTATTCGCGCAAGTTGTACCGCAAGAATCCCGAATGTGATGATGGCGACACCAAAAATATCCTGCATTTTCAGTGCTTCACCCAACAACACCGCAGCGAAAGCCACGCCCAGAAAGGGATTGAGAAAATGAAAAGTGGCTGCACGGACCGCGCCGATCCGGTTGACCAACAGGAACCAGACAAATGTTGCCGCCAGGCCAGGAACAAGCGTCGTATAGATAAAGGCCAAGACCAGTTTCAGCGAGAGGGTCACCTCCAGGGTCTCAAGCGAGAGCGCAAAGGGCCAGAGCGCTGCGCTGCCGACAAGCATCTGCACCCCCACAACCATCATAAAGTTGCCCCCTGAGCTGGCACCGCGCATGGACATGGTCGCCACGGTCAAAGCGATCACCCCCACAACACACAGGGCCACGCCGGTCAAATCGACTCCGCCGTTCAGGCGTGCCCCCATGATCACCCCTACGCCAATCACACCGGCAACAAGACCCAAGATCGCCAGAGGCCGGGGTTGTTCACCAAAGATGGTCCAGCCCGCCAATGCCACCAAGAGAGGCATGGTTGAGGCAATTATTGCCGCCAGAGAGGCTTCGATCCACTGCATCGCGACGAAATTCAGCCCCAGATAGAGCGCGTTCTGGCAGACGCCAAACACAATGATGGCCCGCCATTGGGTACGGGTAAAGCGCAGAGATTGTCCCATGATTTTGGCAATACCAACCGCAAGAACGCCTGAGATCATGAAGCGCAAAGCCAGTGCAAACAGCGGAGGCGCCTCAGCGACAATAATACGGGCGGACGTAAAGGCCGAAGACCACATTGCGGCAAAGGCCAAACCAAAGAGAAGCGCTCGAATATCCATACTCTCCCACTAGTGTGCTTTGATCAGACAGAAAACCCCTACCAAGGGCGGGTTTACCGGAATTGTTTCAAACCCCTGAACACGTTACATTCACATCAATGACAGATTTCATTCGCACCGAAAGGATTCACCATGCGTAGCGCTATTTTTGCCGCCGGGCTTGCCCTGCTTCCCGTCGCCTCACTGGCACAGACCGTCAACGCCGAAGACCCCGACCGTCTGGTGTATTTACTCCAGAACGAAGGCTATCTTGCAACTGTGGGCACCGATGATGTGGGCGACCCCAAAATCAGCGGCAAGATCAGCGGCACCACCTACAATATCTTCTTCTATGACTGCACCAACAATGCCAAATGCCTGACCATTCAGTTCCAGGCCGCCTATGACATGTCCAACGGCATGAGCCTGGCACGTGCCAACCAGTGGAACTCGGAAAAGCGCTACGCCTCGGTGTTTCTGGACGACGAAATGGACCCGTTTCTGCAGATGGACATGAACATCGATTTTGGTGTGTCCGAGAAAAACTTTGTCGACAACTTCACGCTCTGGACCCAGATGATCGAGAGCTTTGAAGAGTTCATCGACTGGTAACCGGCGTACCAAAACCACACAAAAGCGTCCGCATGTCGGGCGCTTTTTGCATTCCAAGCCTATCTAAAGGCATACGAATCCGCGAAACAGGTCCGGCTGATGGCAGGATCTCTGCATATACATGACTTATCCACAAAAAAACCCCGCAGCATCCGGTGATGCAACGGGGCAAGGTAGGTGCCAGTGAAAAGCTCAACTGGCACCGGCGGTGTCATGTTTTGTTCGTTATTCCAATGACATCCCTGTCACCCGGACAGATCACCGTCCGAGCGAATTTCAGTTGGCTTGGCTCAGTTCGGGCGCTCGCTCATTTCCGAGCGGATCTGTTGGCGCAACACGTCAATGGGGACCACTTTGCCTTCCCGTTTGAAGCACCAGTAGGTCCAGCCATTGCAGCTTGGGGCGCCTTCAAGCTTGGCGCCGACCTGATGGATCGATCCTTTGATGTCGTCGCCGACCAGAGTGCCGTCTGCACGCACCTTGGCTTTGTGGCGGCCGTTCATGCTCCAGAGCTCTTCACCCGGACGCAGCATGCCACGCTCAACCAGCTGACCAAATGGCACCCGTGGTTCGGCACGTTTCGAAGTCGACACCTGAAGCAGGGAATTGTCGAGGCGACGCACATCCGCAATACGAGATTCTGCAACTTTGCGATACGACGGCTCACGCTCGATCCCGATCCAGTCACGCCCCAACATCTTGGCAACGGCACCCGTAGTGCCTGTGCCAAAAAACGGATCCAGCACAACATCACCCGGGTTGGTTGCGCCAACCAGAATACGGTGCAGCAAAGACATCGGTTTCTGCGTTGGGTGGGCCTTGTCGCCGTTTTCGTCTTTCAGACGTTCCCCACCATTGCAGATCGGTAGAACCCAATCCGACCGCATCTGAATGCCTTCGTTCAGAGCTTTCAGCGCTTCGTAGTTGAAGGTGTATTTTGCGCCTTCCGATTTGGACGCCCAGATCATGGTTTCATGCGCATTGGTAAACCGTTTGCCGCGGAAATTCGGCATCGGGTTGGATTTACGCCACACAACGTCATTCAGGATCCAGAACCCCTGATCCTGAAGCGATGCACCAACACGGAAAATGTTGTGATACGACCCGATGACCCAGATGGCCCCATTGGGTTTCAAAAGGCGACGTGCCGCCGCAAGCCAGTCTTTGGTGAATTTGTCATAGACCGCGAAACTGCTGAACTGGTCCCATGCGTCATCAACCGCATCCACCTTGGAGTTATCCGGCCGGTGCAGATCGCCTTTCAGCTGCAGGTTATAGGGCGGATCTGCAAAGATCAGATCAACGCTATTCGCAGGGAGGCTGTTCATCACCTCCACACAGTCCCCAGCAAGAATCGAGTTTAGAGGGAGCGCTTTCGCGCCCTTCTTCTTGGTCGTATTCGTCATGTTCTGCCTCAAATCCACGGCGCTTTTGCGCTCTTTGGTTGAGGCCAAAGATGAGTCATTGACGATTCGCCGTCAATTTCTTTTTTGAATCAGCGCGTTAAGATTTACCCTTGATACAAGATATTGTGTACAGGTTTGAACGAACGCCTATGATGAGGGGTCAAGCCGATTTTAACCAAAGCTTCACGGTGTTGCTTTGTTGGATATCCGGCGTTCTTTTCCCACCCGTAGCCGGGAAACTGTTGCGCCAAATCCTGCATGATCGCATCGCGCCGTGTTTTCGCAACAATCGAAGCCGCCGCAATCGACTGTGACCGGGCATCCCCTTTCACAACCGCTGTGGCCGGACAAGGCAGTGTTTTTGGCAGTTTGTTACCATCCACCAGAAGATGCTGGGGCACCTGAGGCAGGGCAGACACCGCCCGTTCCATCGCGAGAAGGCTGGCCTGAAGGATGTTGATCTCGTCGATTTCTTCGACGCTCGCTTCGCCAACACCGACCCACGACGATTGCAAAATCAGCGCATTCAGTAACTCGCGTTTTTTGGCGCTGAGCGCCTTTGAGTCCGCAAGGCCCTCGGGGATATTGGCAGGATCTAGGATCACCGCAGCGGCAATCACAGGGCCCGCCAAGGGCCCCCGCCCCACTTCATCCACACCAGCCAGCCGAAGGCCTTCGGCGCGAAAGGGCGAATCCACATTGTCGTCGGTCAAAATCATGCGCGCAGCAGAAACGCATTCAGCGCGCGTAGACAAGCCTTGGCTTATCCACAGTCACAATACTGCCACAGGACGCAATTCCCGCGTCAGACAACCGCTGAGATCAGGGAAAGCACGGCCACCTCATCAGTGATCACACGGTCGCCCACGCGCTTGGCCAGCAGCTTACGCTCAGATTGGGACAACTGTAGCAAAATGGGGCGCGCGGTGCCTGGCTCAACGAGTTCGGAGATCTCAACCTCGTCGCGAAACGCGCGGATCAGGGCCTGCCGCATCAGGTAAGCAAGCGGCAAGGTTTCGGTGCTCAGCTTGACCAATCGCAGACGCAATTCGTCTGGCAACCGCAGCGTCAAAGCCTTCCTGACATCCCGCTTGCTCATAACTTCTCCGCAATTTCACTGGGTTAGCTTCTGCTTCCCGCATCGGTCTTAAATGAAACTGCCGTTCATGCCACGCCTTGGTTTGTGTCAGCTGCGGACATTACCCTTCAAATTAAACGAACAAAGGCGCTCATATGAGCGCCTTTGCCAGAAGTCATGCGACTTCACCTTTCCATATGTGGAAGGGTGATTACATCATGCCGCCCATGCCGCCCATGTCGGGCATTGCAGGTGCGCCACCACCGTCTTTCGACGGCTTGTCTGCAACCATTGCTTCGGTGGTGATCAGCAGACCAGCAACCGATGCCGCGTCTTCCAGAGCGGTACGGGTTACTTTGGCCGGATCGATCACACCAAAGCCGAACATGTCGCCATATTCGTCGGTCTGAGCGTTGTAACCAAACGATGCTTCGCTCGACTCGCGAACTTTGCCGGCAACAACAGCACCGTCAACGCCTGCGTTTTCAGCGATCTGGCGCAGAGGCGCTTCGATGGCTTTCTTGACGATGGCAATACCAGCGTCCTGGTCAGCGTTTGCGCCTTTCAGATCGGCCAGAGCTTTGCCACCCTGAACCAGAGCAACACCACCACCAACGATGACGCCTTCCTGAACAGCAGCGCGTGTTGCGTTCAGTGCATCGTCAACGCGGTCTTTGCGCTCTTTCACTTCAACTTCGGTCATGCCGCCAACGCGGATAACAGCAACACCACCTGCCAGTTTGGCAACGCGCTCTTGCAGCTTCTCACGGTCGTAGTCCGACGAAGTTTCTTCGATCTGGGTGCGGATCTGGCCAACACGTGCCGCGATCTCAGCTTTCTCACCGGCGCCGTCCACAACAGTGGTCTCGTCTTTGGTGATCTGAACTTTCTTGGCGGTGCCAAGCATGTCCATGGTAACCGACTCGAGCTTCATGCCCAGGTCTTCGCTGATGACCTGACCACCGGTCAGAACTGCGATGTCCTGCAGCATGGCTTTGCGGCGGTCGCCGAAGCCAGGTGCTTTAACAGCAGCAATTTTCAGGCCGCCGCGCAGTTTGTTTACAACCAGAGTTGCCAGCGCTTCGCCTTCAACGTCTTCTGCAATGATCAGAAGCGGCTTTTGCGACTGGATCACCTGCTCGAGCAGCGGTACCATTGGCTGCAGCGACGAGAGTTTTTTCTCGTGCAGCAGGATCATGCAGTCTTCGAGATCTGCGATCATTTTGTCCGGGTTGGTCACGAAGTACGGCGACAGGTAGCCGCGGTCGAACTGCATGCCTTCAACAACAGTGGTCTCGGTTTCCAGACCCTTGTTCTCTTCAACGGTGATCACGCCCTCGTTGCCAACTTTCTGCATCGCGTCTGCGATCTGCTGGCCGATTTCTGCTTCGCCGTTTGCCGAGATGGTGCCAACTTGAGCAACTTCTGCGCTGTCTTTAACTTCGCGGGCCATGCCCTTGATGCTTTCAACAACCTGAGTGGTCGCCAGATCGATACCGCGCTTCAGATCCATCGGGTTCAGACCAGCAGCAACCTGCTTGAGGCCTTCTTTAACGATGGCTTGTGCCAGAACGGTCGCGGTGGTGGTGCCGTCGCCTGCTTCGTCGTTGGTACGCGAAGCAACTTCTTTCACCATCTGTGCGCCCATGTTCTCGAACTTGTCTTCAAGCTCGATCTCTTTGGCAACCGACACACCGTCTTTGGTGATGCGCGGGGCACCAAACGATTTGTCCAGAACAACGTTGCGGCCTTTCGGGCCCAGGGTCACCTTGACAGCATCTGCCAGGATGTTGACGCCGTTCAGCATACGGGTGCGGGCGTCGGTGTCGAATTTCACGTCCTTAGCGGCCATGTGTATTCTCCTAGAATATCGGAATTGTCAGAAAAGCGGTGGGGCAAAGCCCCAGATCCTTAGGAAATAACGCCCAGGATGTCGCTTTCTTTCATGATCAGCAGCTCTTCGCCGTCGACGGTAACCTCGGTGCCCGACCATTTGCCGAACAGGATTTTGTCACCTTCGCTGACGGCCATTGCGATCAGCTCGCCGCTGTCCTTGCGGGCGCCTTCGCCACAGGAAACAACCATGCCTTCAGCAGGCTTTTCTTTTGCGCTCTCGGGAATGATCAGACCGCCGGCGGTCTTCTCGTCACTTTCCACACGGCGAACCAGCACACGGTCGTGAAGCGGTTTAAATGCCATCTTTGATGCTCCTTAAGGCTCAAAGGATTATTCTCATACACCCCGCGGGGCGGGGCCGTTATCACTCACCCTAGTCGAGTGCTAACGACGAGAAGCTAGGAATGGCTCACGCTGTTGTCAATATGGAATCAGGTAAAAAAGGCGGGGGCACCAGGCCCCCTGCCAAACAGAGTGTTTCCAATTCACGGCGAAACACGCCAATTCACGCGACGCGCTCAGCAAGATGGGGAAAACTGGCCCGGAAACGGCTAAATTTATGCGCCCCGCAGATCACCGGTTCATAGCGGGCCGGGTTGTCTGCACCAACACATGTGGCTAAGGGAGCAAACTCGGCATCCGCATCTGCATCGATGAAGAAGGGGATTGAGTATCTCTCGCGGCCCGAGCTGTTCACAACGCGATGAAGGTTGGCCAGATAAAGATCGTTGGTCAGACGCTGGATCAGGTCTCCGATGCTTATAACAAATGTGCCTGGAATGGGCGGTCCTTCTACCCAGGCCCCATCTCGGTTCATCACCTGAAGTCCACCAACATCGTCCTGTGCCAGAATGGTCAGACAGCCATAGTCGGTATGCGCACCGATCCCCATCATGCTCTCGTCGATCTGGCCGTCTTGCGGCGGATAATGCAGCAATCTCTGGATGCTGATTGGATCACGCAGTTTTGCGGCAAAAAACTCGGAATCCAGATCGAGGCTAAGCGCGATCACCCGCATCAAACCCTGCGACAGCTTTTTGGCCTCTTCATGATATCCATAGACAGCCTCACGAAACGCTGGCAAAGCAGCCGGCCACTGGTTGGGGCCAAAGAACGGCGCCTCTAGCGCGGAGCGCTCAGGCCCGAGGTCAAAGCACTCCTTCAGATCCTTGGTTTTGGTTGGATCCGTGTTTTCACCAAAGATCTCAATATAACCCCGCAGTGCCACATCACTTTGCGAAACATGCAGATCCATTTTCTGCTCAAGCGGTAGATCAAAGAAGGCGCGCGCTTGATCAAATGCTCTCTGAACCCTGGTCTCCGGCACACCGTGATTTTTGACATAGAAAAAGCCCACATGGGTCAGCGCCCAACGGATGTCTTTGGCAACCTGAAACAGATCGCCGCCTTGCGAAATCGCCCCGATGTCGATCACCGGAATGCTGTCAAAGGACTGTCGCTGTGCCCGCAGCCTATCCTGCAGCCGATCAAGATCATGTTGCGCCATCTGCGCTCCTCCACGTTACCTACGTCCTTTCATCCTCTTCGAAGACACATGTCGCAACGTGGAAAAAACACAACCTTAGTTGATCTCAATTAATGTCAAAAACAAAACTGACGCGATATATATGGACATTATTCAGCATACAGATGCACACATTTCACTCAATGGAAAACCAACCCTCCTCTTGCACCGCACACAAGGACCGGCGACACTTGGCGAATTACAGGAGATACATGATGATAACCGGTCAATGCGAATGCGGTGGGGTGCGCTTTCAGATGCCTGAGGCCCGCCAGGAGATATCAATTTGTCATTGCAGCCAATGCCGCAGAACAAGCGGCCACCTTTGGGCCGCCACCAATGCCCCCTTCGACAGCCTCACATTTCTGAGTGACGACACCCTGACTTGGTACACCTCTTCCGATTTCGCCAAACGCGGGTTTTGCAATCGCTGCGGGTCGAGCCTGTTTTACCGCATGACGGGCGAAGCGGGCATCGGCATCGCGGCGGGTTGCCTTGACGACACCTCAGGCATGCGGGTGGGCAAACACATCTTTGTCAAAGACAAGGGCGACTATTACGCCATCGCCGAAGAAGAGCCGCAAATTCAGCGCTTCTGATCGTCACCCCAGCTATAGGCCCAATGTTTAAGCCCAGCAAACCCAGCGGGACTTAACCCATAGACGCCCGTCTCAACCTTTTCGAACCATCCGTAGTGATTGGAGCGCATCAAGGTTGTTGCTTTCTCCACGCCCGTGGCTTTGGCAACATCTTTGCCCCGCGACGGGCCCGCCTCCGCGAGCATCGCCGCACATTTCAACGCATCCTGCCGATAGGCGGTGACAATGCCATGCCGCGTGGCGCCCCCTTGATTGGGATCACCTTCCAGCCGCTGAAACTCGCGCAGCAACCGCGCCTGTTTCACCTTGCTTTTGCGCGGCGCATAGGGCCCCGGATCACACTGTACTTCCACACGCCCATCCGAGAGCACAGTCATAAACCCAAGCCCCAACCGCCGACAGAGCGCCAGATTGTCTTTCAATGATCGGCGCGCGCTTCGCCCAGTGGGCTTTGGCACCGCGATATACACATGATCTGTCACCCCAAGCCGCGCCACAGCCTGATGAAACAGCGTCAACGAGATCTTTAATTTCAGCTCAACAATGACCGGCGGCTCATCACCACGCAGCGCCATCAGGTCCGCAGCCCCCACCTCGCCTTTGACGACATAGCCCTGCGCCTCGAGCAGAGCCTTCACCGGCCTATATAAGTCACTCTCTCGTTCCATGGCTGTTAAAATCACCTCTGACCAACGGCTTGGCAATCCCTCTCTGCTCAGGCAGGGTGCGCACAACCAAATTGCCCTAGGTGCGCCGATGTTTCGTTCACTTGTTTTTCTCCTCCTGTTCCCCGTACAGGTCACAGCGCTCTGTCAGGGGCAGGACCTGCGCCCCCTTCTAACCGAGGACGAACAGGTCGCCCTACAACAGCAAGTGGCGGAAACCCCCTACCCTGAAGGCAACCACTGGCGCGCCACCAAGGGGGATGAGGTCATTCATTTGGTTGGCACCATGCATCTGACCGATCCTCGGCTTGAGGGCCCCGCCGCCCGCATCGCCCCGATCATCGAGACAGCAGCCTATTTGCTACTTGAGGCGACCGCAGCCGAGAAAAAAGAGCTTGAACAGCGGCTTGCCAGCGACCCGAGCATTCTGTTCCTTGAAGGCCAGACCCTGATTGAGCTCATGCCCAAGGGGGATTGGGATCGTCTTGTTGTGGCCTTGAAAGCGCGCGGCGTGCCAAGCTTCATGGCCGCGAAAATGCGCCCTTGGTATGTTTCCATGCTGTTGGGAATGCCCGCCTGCATGGACATTCAGACCATGACCGAGGCAGGCCTCGACGCAACGCTGGAACAGGTGGCCACAGCCAATGCGGTTCCGATGGCCCCGCTAGAAGACCCCACAACCCTGTTTCGCGCCTTCAGCTCCATGGACATGCCCCTGCAGCTTGCCATGATCCGGTCCGCACTGATGTCACCAGAAAGCTCGGAAGACCTGTTTGAAACCGTGTTGCTGGGCTATTTCAACGAGAACCACGCCGAGCTGCAGATTGCGCTTGAATTGCTGACCCCGCATTTGGCGCCCATGTCCGACATCGACTATCAGGCCGTGTTTGACGCGATGAACAGCCGACTGTTGGATGCCCGCAATCGCGCCTGGATCCCGGTCATTCTTGACGCCACCGAGAAAACCGACGGCCATATTGTAGTGGCCTTTGGTGCGGCGCATCTGGGCGGCGAAAACGGCGTGCTCGCCCTGTTAGACGCTCAGGGATTCACATTGGAACGCCTGCCGTTCTAATTACACTCCGGCCTGAGGCGCACAAACTTCTGCTCATGGACTTCGGTGCCCCACTGGCTACCGGGCTGTTCTTCAACAAGCTCAAACCCATACGCCTCGTAAAGATGCCGCGCCGCATCCAACCCGCGAAAGGTCCACAGATGGGTTTCCTCAAACCCACGCGCGTCCACATGCTCCAGCGCGCGCCGCAACAGATCACGCCCTACGCCGCGCCCGCGACAGGCATCTGACATGATAAACCATCGCAAATGCGCCACGCCGGGTGCAAGGTCTTCACCATCAATGGCAATTGTGCCGACGATCTCGCCCCCCAACTCGGCCCGCAGCACCAGATTGTCGGGATGTTCCAGGCGACCATAGAACTCATCCATTTCACGCGCGAGCTTGCGCTCAAAGACCAGACCAAACCCATAGTTCTGGCTGCAAAATCGCGCCTGCAACTCAACGGCCCGCGACAACAACCCAACAACGGGACCGGCGGAGACATCGACCTGCCGCGCCTCTCGGTCTCCCAAAGCGCGCGCATAGGTCTGCAACCCGTCGGTGATCAAACGCCGGTCCGTGGTCGTGAGCTGCTCAAAGGCTTCGCGCACCTGTCCCCTCCCAAAGGCAGCAATGCGGGCAAAAAGCGCCTGCCCCTCCTCCGTCAGCTCCAAAACCTTGCGGCGCGGGTCCCCGTCGTCGCGTTGGGTTGCAACAAACCCCTTACGTTCAAGTCCAGCCAAAAGCCGACTGATTGTCGACTTATCAAGCATCAGGCTCTGGCGCAGATCCACAGCAGAACAGCCCCGGCGCTCACCGATCTCAATGATGGCATGCACCCCCGACGCCGACAAATCGGTGCCCGCAAGATCCGGTTTCAAAAAGCCCAGCTGGCGCACAATCGCGCGCGAACTGGCCCGAACGGCATCGATGTGCCCGCTATCTAAGTGATTCATGGTTGCATTATACAACTAGATTTCCTCCCCCCCAAACAAAAAAGCCCCGAGATGCACTCGGGGCTTGGAAACTTTGTCTTTGGGTCGTTTTTACGCCGCGAGGCCACGCCCCTTGAGAAGGGCCTCAACACCGGGCATGCGGCCGCGGAATGCCGTGTAAAGCTCTTCCGCATCCCGCGATCCACCGGCGGACAGGATGAATTTCTCCAACTTGCCTGCGGTTTCGGGATCAAAGGCGCCACCCGCCTCCTCAAAGGCCTCGAAGGCATCGGCATCCATCACCTCGGACCACATATAGCTGTAGTATCCGCTGGAATAGCCGTCGCCCGAAAAGACATGGGCGAACTGAGGTGTCGCGTGACGCATGCCAATCGCGCGCGGCATGCCGATCTCTTCCAAAACCTCGGCCTGCTTCTGCATCACATCACCGGGGGCTGTGCCCTCATGGAACGCCAGATCCACCAGCGCCGAGGCAACGTATTCCACGGTCTGGAACCCCATATCAAAGGTTGCCGCGCCCAGAACCTTATTCAAAAGCTCTTTTGGCATCGCCTCACCGGTTTCGGAATGCAGGGCAAATTCGGCCAGCACCTCCGGCACTTCCAACCAGTGTTCATACAGCTGGCTGGGTAGTTCGACGAAATCACGCGCCACCGAGGTGCCCGAGATCATCTCATAGGTGACATTCGACAGCATCTGATGCAGAGCATGGCCAAACTCATGGAACAAGGTCCGCGCATCGTCATAGGACAGCAGCGCAGGCTCACCCTTGGCAAAGTTGCAGACATTGGTCACAACCGGGATCTGCACATCAGGGAATTTACGCTGGGTGCGGAACGCCGAACACCACGCCCCCGACCGTTTCGAGCCACGCGCAAAATAGTCGCCAATGAAAATCGCGATCACCTGCCCGTCGCGCGCCACTTCCCAGGCCCGACAATCTTCGTGATACAGCGGCACATCCAGCGGGGTGAACTCCAAACCAAACAGGCGCGTTGCGCAGGCAAACGACGCCTCGATCATGCGCTCAAGCTGGAAATAGGGCTTCACCTCGGCCTCATCCAGATCGTGCTCTGCCTTGCGGCGCTTCTCCGCATAATAGCGCCAGTCCCAAGCCTCTAGCAGACCTTCGATACCATCGGCATGCAGCATCGCTTCGAGCGTTTTAGCGTCTGCCTCGGCCTGCGCCTTTGCGGGCGCCCAGACCTGCATCAAAAGATCCCGCACCCGATCCGGCGACCCTGCCATTTCGGTTTCCAGTTTGAACTGAGCGAAATCGCCATAGCCCAACAGCTTCGCACGTTCCTCGCGCAGCTTAAGCGTTTCCCCGGCGATGCCTCGGTTGTCAGTCTCGCCCCCGTTTGCGCCACGCGCGGCCCAAGCCGCATAGGATTTTTCGCGCAGGTCGCGCCGGGGTGAGAACTGCAGGAAGGGCACAATCACCGACCGCGACAGGGTCACCACCGGACCAAGCCCACGCTCTTCCCCGGCCGAGCGCATCGCGCCAATGACAAAATCGGGCAGCCCCGCAAGATCCCCTTCTTCCAGCTCCATCACCCAGTCGCGCTCATCCGCCAAAAGGTTCTGCGTGAAGGAGGTGCCCAGAACCGCAAGACGGTTTTTCACCTCGGTCATACGATCGGCGTCGACCCCTTCAAGCGCGGCCCCGGCGCGGACAAAGTTGCGATGGATCAGCATAAGAACCCGCGCCTGTTCGTCGCTCAGGTCCAGTGTCTCGCGGGCCTCCCAAACCGTGCGAATACGGGCGAACAGTGCCGTGTTGGAATAGATGGCCGAGCTATGCGCCGCAAACTTCGGCGAATATTCCCGCATCAGCGCCTCGCGCGCCTCATTGCTGTCGGCGCCAGCGATGTTGAAGAACACCGACGCCGCCTTGTCTAGATCCGCACCGGTGCGCATCATCGCTTCGACAGTGTTTTCAAAACTCGCAGGTTCGGGGTTTTCGGCAATCGCTGCAATCTCGGCCAGATCCGCCGCCATTCCGGCATCAAAAGCCGGGCCAAAGTGGCTGTCTTCGATGGCATCAAACGGGGGTAGATCAAACGGTGTATCCCAGGCGGTCTGCAACGGATTGGTCATGAGGCTCTCCAAATGGCTTTCCTCAGACCTAGGACGCAAACCTAGGTGTTGCAACAGGCCTAGGTTGAAGCGCCCGCTGTTCCACCCCCACAGACCGGACAATCGCCCCGCTTTTTCAAACCAATCTTACGGGTCTCTCCCCAGAGCGCGTCATAGATCAGCATCTCACCGCGCAGCACGGCACCTGCCCCCGAAATACGTTTAACCGTCTCTGCCGCCATCATCGAGCCGACAACACCCGGCAACGGCCCAAGAACGCCCGCTTCGGCACAACTGGGTGCCAATTCTGGCGCGGGGGCCTGCGGGAAAATGCATTGATAACAAGGGCCATCCACCTTGGGATCAAAGACAGACACCTGTCCCTCCCATTGGCTCAACGCGCCCGACACAAGAGGTTTGCCAAGCTTCACGGCCATCCGGTTTGCCAAATAGCGGGTATCGAAATTATCCGTACCGTCCAGAATCAGATCGTATTCTTTAAACAGCTCTTCCGCGATTTCTTCGGTCAGGCGACGTTTGTAGCATTTGACATCGAGATAGGGGTTGATGCCCTCCATCGCGTGCTGGGCAGAAAACACTTTAGGCATGCCAATGGTATCGTCGCGGTGGATCACCTGCCTCTGCAGGTTCCCGCTGTCGACGACATCATCATCAATGACACCAATCCGCCCAATCCCAGCCGCCGCCAAGTAAAGCAGCGCGGGCGATCCAAGCCCACCTGCCCCAATCACCAGAACCGCCGCACGTTTTAGCTTGGCCTGCCCCGGACCGCCAAGCTCGCGCAGCACGATGTGGCGGGCATAGCGCTCCAGCTCTCCATCGGAAAACAGCGGTTTGTCAGCTGAGTTGTCAGCCTCATCTTTGACCGTTGCCCGCTCGCGCAGTTTTGTCAGGCCAACCCGATAGCCCCAGACCAGCGCGGCAAAGCCGAGCAAGATCAACCAAAGTGCGGCACTGCCCCCGGTGGCTTCGCGCAGGGGGTGCCCGTCTTGCAAGACAAGGTGCAAGAGGATCACACAAGAAAACAACACTGCAAGAATGCCAAAGCGCAAAGCTTTGGGTGTCTGAAACACATGTCCCGCGCCCCAAAGCATCGCAGCCAATGCCAATACCAAAATCATGGAGATCCCCCTACGCCAGAGTGGCGTATATATAGTCCAAACCGGGCCGCGTCCAACGCGACCCGTCTCGGAATTAGGCCTTGGCCGCTGTCACGATCAATTCGACTTTCAGCTCAGGCCGCGCCAGTTTGGCTTCGCCACAGGCCCGCGCGGGCGCATGACCTTCTGGCACCCAGGCATCCCAAACGGCATTCATTTCTGCAAAGTCAGCCATATCTGCCAACCAGATGATGCACTGCAGCATGTGGTTTTTGTCGCTGCCAGCATCGGCCAAAAGCGCTTCGACCTTTTCCAGACACTGACGGGTTTGATCCGCCACGCTATCGCCTGCGGTACCGACCTGCCCGCACAGATAAATCGTGTCGCCGTGGGTCACGATCTTGCTCATACGTTGTCCAATGTGCTGGCGCTCGATCTCAGCCATATTGTTTGTCCTTCCGTTATGCCCCGGCAAAGCGCACAGGGTCCAATGCCATTACAATTTCTGATCCCAGAACCGGATCTCGTCTCATCACCAGATCACAGGCCAGTTGTGACAGGGCCGGCGCGGTTTGAATGCCATAGCCCCCCTGCCCCGCCAACCAGAACAATCCTTCAGCCTGCGGATCAAATCCCACAACCGGGGTACGATCTGGTGCAAAGCTGCGCAAGCCCGCCCAACTGTGCTCCACCCGTGTGACCGGAATATCCAGCGCCTGTTCAAACCGATAAAGCCCCTCAGCAAGCACCATATCATCGGCCCAGGCGTCATGCGCCTCTACCGCATCTTCATCTTCAGGGCTGACCATCAAACGCCCACCCTCGGGGCGCGCATACCAATCCAACCCGGCACTGGCCACCATCGGCCAGCGGGCAAACTCAATCCCGTCAGGCATCGGAATCATTGCCGCCGAGCGACGGTAGGGCACAACACCCGTGTTCAATCCCCCGGCCATCTGGCCGATCTGAGCCGCCCAGGCCCCGGCCGCATTGATCACAATTGGCGCCTCATAAGTTTCCTCTCCGGACGCCACCTGCCAAACCCCGTCGGACCGTGTCATGGACTGCACCTTGGCTTTGGTAAGGATACGGCCACCCCGGTCACGCAACAGCCGGGTAAATCCTGCCAGCAACCGATCCACATCCATGTCCTGCGCGTCCCATTCAATGGCCGCCCCGACCACATAGTCATCCCTCAGAGCTGGTACAATTTCCCGCGCTTCCGCAGGGCTCAACCACTCCATACCCGTGGCCCCCGCAACATAATCTTGCAGTTCCGCCAGTTGATCGGCATTTGCCACGGTAAGCTCACCCCTTGGGGACAGGATCGACTGATCTGAAACGCCCTCAGGTTCCTCCAGAAACCCGGCAGACGCCCCATTGAGCACCCGCAGCACATCGTTGCCGTAGTTGCGCACAAACAAAGCCGCAGACCGGCCACTGGCGTGATAGCCGGTGTGCTCTTCCATCTCCAAAACCAGCACCGACAGATGTTCTGCCAATCGCGCCGCCGCACTGATCCCGGCAATTCCGCCCCCGATTACAAGAACATCAACCGATTTCATATCTGGCCTCCCTCGCAAAGAGCGCTGACATCATTGTCAGACAGCACCGACATTCATGACGGCCCACGCGGAAGGTGCAAGCTGTTCAGCTCACAACAGGTTCAAAAATTCGCATAAATCTCCTGCACCACAGGATTTTTCGCTTTGAGCAAACGCACATGCCTTTCCTATGTAAAACACTCACCTTTATCGGTTGACAGGCTGCGCACGAACCTGATTAAAAGCGTCAAGTTCAAAGCTGAGTAAAATACTCTACTACGAGGAGCGCGTAATGCCCAAGTTCGGCCTTTCTTCCACAACAGCCATCGTTGCAGCCACTCTGATCGCCGGTTCGGCCCTTGCCGACACCTACGGCCCTTTCCCCGTCACCCTGCAGGGCTACGACGGTGAGAAGACCAACTCGGTGTCCTATTCGGGTCAGATCGCGCGTCACACGCTGGAAAAAAGCCTGAAATCGCTGGCCGGTCGCGGCAACGGTGGCGCCAATGCCGCCGAGCTGGAAGCCCTGATGCTGGCCTATTTCAACGGCAGCGACAGCGATCTTGAGATCGTTTCGCCCAAGTCAAAAGACGGCTTCCCGATTTCGCAATCCACCGTGGGTGCGATCTCGAAAGGCAAAAACATCGCCGGCAAATTCTACAACGGCGCCATGCCTGCGTGGCCCGGCAACATGGCCGGCAAAGACGTTGTTCTGCACATGATCAGCAACGCAGCCACCGCCGACAAAGGCTTTGACGCCGAAAACGGCTATGACTGGGGTCAGCTGATCTCCAAATACACCATGGGCGCCATGATGTTTAACCAGTCGGTCGACAACTACCTCGACGAGAAACTGGCCGCCGACGTAAAACCCAACGACAAGCCTTACAAAGACGGTGCCTACTACACCGGTAAAGAGCATTCGTGGGACGAAGGCTTTGGCTACTGGGGTGCACCGGCGCACACCATGGATCTGACCCCCAAGCAGGCCTATGCCATCGCGAAAGGCAAAGATCTGGCCGCAGCGGATGCCAATGGCGACGGTGTTGTTGACCTGAAAACCGAATATGTCTTTGGCCCGGCCTACTACGCCGCTGGCGCGGACAAAGGCGGCACCCAGACCACCAACTACATGCACACCATCATGCAGGCCTTCATTGACGGTCGTCAGGTGATCGCAGACGCCAAGGGCGCGGCCCTGACCGACGATCAGCGCGCCAAACTGGTGTCTTATGCGGCAACCATCGAAGGCAACTGGGAAAAGGTTCTGGCAGAGGCAACCTTCAAATACGCCGGGTCGGTCTACAAAGATATCGCCAAAATGGACGGCCTGGAAGGCGAAGAGCTGGCCAAAGCCTACCGCGCCTACGTCAAGCACTGGGGTGAGCTGAAAGGCTTCGCCATGGCGCTGCAGACCGGCAAAAACAACCTCGGCGCCACCGCGCTTGAGCTGAACACCTTGATCGGCTTTGGCCCGGTTACACTGGACAACAGCTATGTCACCGGTGTGGACGCAGAGGGCAACTTTGTCCGCGAGCGCCGCATGACCTGGAACGACTATCAACTCAACATGCTGAAAGTTCAGAAACAGCTGGTCGACACATTCGGCATCAAATCGCGTGCCAACGACCAACTGGCCGAACTCGAAGCTCTGGCTGGCGCTCTGGAAGCCGAAGCTGGCGCAGAAACAGACTAAACCTTTGAGACGGGCGGTGCATCTTGCGCCGCCCGTTTTCCCTTTATACGGCTTGGCCCATGTATGATCAGTTCACCGAAATCTTTGGCGACTTCTGGGATCCCAAAAAACGCGTCTTTTTTGGCTATCTGGCCCTGTCGCTGCTGATTGCGCTGGGGTGGATGACGCTGCTTAAACGGACTTCGCTCAAAGCGGCGCTTGCGCGCCTTTTTGACCGACGTGTGTTTTTCTCAGCTTCTGCCAAAGCCGACTATAAGATCTTTGTGCTGAACCGACTGTTCACCCTGTTCATCTCACCTCTGATGATCGCGCAGGTCACAATTGCAACAGCTGTCTATTTCTTCCTGCATGATGTGGATTGGCTGCAATCCGGACAATTCGGTACAACCCCAAAATCCGTTGTAGTTGCCCTGTTTACCGTGGCCCTGTTTCTGACTGATGACTTCACCAAATTTCTGGTGCATCGCTGGATGCATCGCTGGCCGCTGCTCTGGGCCATCCACAAGGTGCATCACTCTGCCGAAACGCTCACCCCCGTCACTGTCTACCGCGTGCACCCTCTGGAAGGTGTGCTCTACGGGTTGCGAGGGACCGTCACGCAGGGCACCGTGATCCCGCTGTTTTTGTTTCTCTTTGGCACTGGCGTGGATCTTGCGACCGTGGTGGGTGTGAATGTTCTGGTCTTCATCTTTCACATCACTGGATCAAACCTGCGGCATTCCCATGTCGACATCCACTATTGGCCCTGGCTGGAGCGGGTACTGATTTCACCGGCACAACACCAGCTGCACCATTCCACGGCACAGGCCCATCACGACAAAAACTTTGGCGCGGCTCTGGCGATCTGGGACTGGCTGTTTGGCTCACTGCACCTGTCAGAAAAAGACGCCACGCTGCAGTTTGGCCTGCCCCCCTCACAGGCCAGCGCCACCAACCTGCTGGATATCTACCTGCGCCCCTTCCGCGATATGGCCCGCTATGTGACGCGGCGCGCCAAGCGCCTCACGCACTGGATCACCCGCCGCTCACCCGACGCCGGTTGAACCAAACCCACCGGCGCCCCGCGCGGTATCATCGAGATCCTCCACAACCGCAAAACCCGCCTGCACCACCGGGGCCACAATCATCTGAGCAATCCGATCCCCGTGATTGATCACAAAATCCTCTTGCCCCGCATTCATCACAATCACCCCCAAAGGCCCGCGATAGTCGCTGTCGATGGTGCCGGGGCTGTTTGGCAGGGTGATCCCATGTTTTAGCGCCAATCCCGACCTGGGCCGAATTTGCACCTCATACCCCTCTGGGATGGCCAAACGCAGCCCGGTCGGCACCAAGGCCCGCGCGCCGGGCTCCAGCACAACAGACCCGCGATCGGCGAAATTCGCCTTCAGATCCGCACCAGCAGCGCCGGAGGTGGCATAGACCGGCAGGCCTAGGCTTTGGTCCGCCTCAGGCTCCCACTTCAAAGCAATCTCAACCATGGTTTCTTCTTTTCATAAATACTCAATATCCGCCGGGATCAGCCCAGCGCCTCGGCCAGTTTCTGCACCAGCCGCTCGGCAACGGCGTCTTTGCCCATACGTGGCCAGCTCTCGGCCCCCGCATCAGAAATCAGCACCACAGCATTCTCTGACCCACCCATAATCCCGGTTTCCGGAGACACATCATTGGCGACAATCCAGTCACAGCCCTTACGTAACCGCTTGGCAGTCGCATTGGCCACCACATCATCGGTTTCCGCCGCAAAGCCAACAACCAGACCCGGCCGTCCGGTCTCCATCTGAGACACCTCAGCCAGAATGTCTGGGTTCTCGGCAAACTCCAACGTGGGCAATTGGCCGTTTTGTTTTTTAATCTTGCTGTCTGAGGCACTGGCCACACGCCAATCCGCCACAGCCGCCGCAAAAACCCCGGCATCACAGGGCAATGCCCCCATCACCGCCGCCCGCATATCCCGCGCGCTTTCCACTTCGATCACCTCAACGCCGTCTGGGCGTGCCGCATCCGCAGGCCCGGTGACAAAAACCACCTCGGCCCCCAGATCGCGCAGCGCAGTGGCAATAGCGGTGCCCTGCGCCCCTGAGCTCCGATTGGCAATATACCGCACCGGATCAATAGGCTCATGGGTTGGCCCCGAGGTCACAAGCACCCGCTTGCCCGTCAAAGGCCCCTCACCCAACGCGCCTTCAATGGCCGCAACAATCTCCAGAGGTTCGGACATCCGTCCCGGCCCAAATTCACCGCAGGCCATATCGCCTTCATTTGGCCCGACAAAGCGCACACCATCCTGCTTCAAGGTCGCAATATTGCGTTGGGTGGCGGCATGATCCCACATGCGCACATTCATCGCGGGCGCCAGCAGCACCGGCGTATCCGTCGCCAGCAACAGGGTCGAGGCCAGATCATCCGCCCGCCCCTGTGCCATCTTCGCCATCAGATCCGCTGTCGCCGGGGCCACCACCAACAGATCCGCAACGCGGCTCAGCTGGATATGCCCCATGTCGGCCTCTTTGGTCAGATCAAACAGATCGCGATGCACCTCGACGCCCGCCAGTGCCGAAACGCTCAAAGGGGTGACAAACTCTTCCGCCGCTTTGGTCATCACCGGCACCACCGAGGCTCCGCGTTCGCGCAGACGCCGAATGAGGTCCAGAGATTTATAGGCGGCGATCCCACCGCTGATGATCAACAAAATGCGTTTGCCTGTCAGCATATCACCCTCATCCGCCCTTAAGGCCCTAATGTCTTGGACAAGTGTTAAGCGCTGCGACGGCAAGACACAATCGCACCGATGCGCTCAGCCGCCAAAGGCAAGCGGTGCATCCCCTTCCGCCCAAGGCGCATATTTCGACATGATCGAGGCAAAGAGACCGCTGTCGAGAAACCGAGCCAGCCATGCGTTCAAGTGAGGCCAGTCCTGTGCGTCGAACCAGGCTTTGTCGATAAAGGCAAACTGGCGCACAAAGGGCAGGATGGCGTAATCCGCCAATGTGGCACGATCCCCCATGAGCCACCTCTGCCCCGCCAGACGCGCATCCAGCCCGAGCAAATGGGCCACGGCCTTTTCGCGCTCGGCCGTGTGATCCAGCTCGGGGTACCGTGTGGTGTATTTCGTGTGGTCCAGCGCCGCTTTGAATGGCCCGTCATTCGCCGCGATCAGATCCCAGCCTTCCTGCGGCATATCCAACAGTCCATCGGGATCGGACCGCTCAAGCGTCCAGATCATAATGTCCAGACTTTCATCCAGAACCTGATCTGACAGGCGCAGCGCGGGCACTGTTCCGGATGGCGAGGTGTCTAGAAAAGCCTGTGATTTATCGCGCAGCACAATCTCGCGCAGCTCAACCTGGTGTCCCGCAAGCATGATCGCCAGACGGGCCCGCATCGCATAGGGGCACCGTCGAAACGACCAGAGAATGGGAAGATCAGACATGGCGCGGGCTCCGGGTTGTCGAACCAGAGCACTTTAAAATCCCTGCGCAGGAATGACCACAGGTCGCTTATTTGAAGGCCGCGCAGGGGTCGTCGCGCTCTGCAGGTGGGCTAAAGGCCAAGGCATCAAACCCGCCTTCAGGCGCGTCATGCCCATCTTCCCCCTGCCCCAGCGTGTAGATCACAACATCAGGCGCGGCCGCCTTAAGCGTCGCGGGCCCACCCCAGTCTTTGCGCGCATGGCCATTGCCAGTAATGACCACAACGGGACCACCTGTCTCTGCATAGGCGGCAACCGCGGCCCGGGCCAAAGCCGCATCCCGCAACCGCTGAATGTCGACCATTATCGGCAGCATAACTTCCGGAAGGGCATTGCAATGGGCCTCCATCTGCATGGCCTCCCGAGCCGCTTGCTGGTCCTGCGGCAAACCTTGGGTCAGGCCAAACCGGTCGGCATCACCCCCAAAAACCTCATCGATGCTGCGCTCTTTGATGCTGCGAACCTCTGACCGTGGCACGGCCGCCCCATAAACCCGAGCCTGACTGGAGGATTCGAAAATGGGGTAATACATTGAGAAATCAGGCCATCCGCTGTTTTCCCAATCCAGCGCCTCCGCCAGTCCGGTCTCAGTCAAGCTGGGATCAACCTGCAAAGCCTGCGCCTCGGTCAGCATTTCATAAACAACAGCCTTAGGCGCCAATGCCGCCACCCAGTTGGCCTGCCGTTCGTGATGCGCCGGATTGTCATGCACCTCACCAAGGAACACCACATCCGCGTCGTTTGCCTCAAGCGCCCAAGCGCCGCCAGACAATGCGATTAATCCGACTAAAAAACTAAGCTTTCTCATGTGAGAAAGCTATGCACCTCTTCCCGGCGCATTTCAAGCGATTTGCGCATTTTCGCAAAGGCTGCGGCTTCGAGCTGACGGATCCGCTCTTTGGACAATCCAAGCTCCTGCCCAAGGGCCTCCAATGTCCTTGGTTTTTCACGAAGTTTACGCTCCCTGACGATGAATTGCTCGCGTGATGACAAACAGACCATCGCCTCGACCAACCAAGCCCGCATCTGTTCTGTGTCGTGATCTGTTTCGACAATCTCATCTGCCTGCTCGCTTTCATCAGCAAGCGTATCGATCCACTCTCGCCCGTCTTCTTCACTTGATTGAGTGGCGTTCAACGAGAAATCTGACCCGGCCAAACGCCCCTGCATCATTTCGACATCTCTCAACGAAACGCCAACTTCTGACGCGATCCGGTGGCGCAGCTGATGTTGATCTAACCTTTCTCCCTGCGTGTCCGCCTCGCGTTCCAGACGCGCCTGAACGCGCTTCAAGTTGAAGAAAAGAGACTTCTGCGCAGAGGTGGAACCAGTGCGGACCATCGACCAGTTGCGCATCACATAGTCCTGAATGCTGGCTTTGATCCACCACACGGCATAGGTTGAGAATCGCACACCTCGATCCGGATCAAACTTATCTGCCGCCTTCATAAGCCCCAGCCCAGCCTCTTGGATCAGGTCATTCATTGGCGCGCCATAGCGTTTAAACTTCGACGCCATTGAAATCGCCAAACGCATATAAGCCGTAATAAGGCGATGCAGCGCGGCTTCATCACGATTGTCTCGCCAAGCGCGCGCCAAAGCCAATTCGGTTTCCGCGTCTAGCAGTTCCGCTTTCATCGCGCGGCGCGGTAAAGCCTGATCCATTTGCCCATCAAGTGCCATGATCCGAACCTCCCATCGGAGTGAAACTTATGGATACTACGCAGGACCACGTCTTCTGGATCATTTGGTTTGGTCAGGAAACTCTTGCGGCTGTTAATCAATGCCTTTCGAGCGATCACAATCTGTGATGCTCCCTCTGACAAATCAGAATTTCCCTTTCCCTACGGCGTCTCATAGCTTTTCCTCAACACGAGGAGACATCATGACCGACACATTGTTCATCGGCGATTACAACCATTCAAGCTGGTCCCTGCGTGGCTGGCTGCTGTTCAAAAAATTCGATCTGGCCTTCACTCCAAAGATGGTGCCGTTTGAAAACAAAGATGTCGCGGCCCAGCTGGCACATCTTGCACCCGCTCGCACCGTTCCGACCCTTGTGACCGCAGATGGGGCCGTCATCTGGGACAGTCTGGCCATCGCCGAGGAACTGGCCCAGCGCCATCCCGACGCGGGGATCTGGCCGAGTGATCCCAAACTCCGGGCGATCGCGCGAAATCTGGCCTGTGAGATGCACTCCGGCTTTATGGCCCTGCGAGAAGAGTGCCCGATGAACCTGTTTGTGGCCTATTCTGACACCGCCCCGTCTGAGCCGACCCGCGCAGATATCGCCCGCATCGAGACACTTTGGACCCATGCGCTTGAGACCTCCGGCGGGCCGTGGCTCTGCGGCGCGTACTCTGCGGTTGATGCCTTCTATGCCCCAGTAGCCGCACGCATCGCGACCTACAACCTTCCAGTTGGTCCCGTGGCCCAGCGCTATGTTGACGCGCATCTCAGCGATCCGGCCTTCCGCCAATGGCGCGCACTCGGGTTTGCCACGGGTCAGGAACTGCCCTGGTACAAACGCGATTTTGCACAAACCAGCTGGCCCGGCCCCAAACCACGCGCCGCACGCGCAGTTGAAAATGGGTCCGCTGAGAATGAGACATGCCCCTATTCCGGCAAACCCATCACGCATCTGCTGGAACTTGATGGCCGTGTCTTTGGTGTCTGCAACGCGACCTGCCGCGCAAAGACAGTGGCGGACCCCGAAGCATGGCCAGCCTTTATGGCGCTGGTCTGACACCCCGACGCGGCGCGACCACCCGCGCCGCGTTAACTATTCATAAACCAAGATTGCCGCAGGCTGGGCCGGTGTTCTGGAGTAACGAGTGTCATGGTGGCCCACGCCTATACCGTCGCCTTTGAAGGCGTCGAAGCCCGCAGCGTTGAAGTGCAATGCGCGGTTACGCCGGGGCTTCCGGCCTTTTCCATTGTTGGGTTGCCGGACAAAGCCGTCTCTGAGGCCCGCGACCGGGTGCGCGCCGCGCTCTCGGCGCTGGCCATCGCCCTGCCTTCAAAACGGATCACCATCAATCTCTCCCCCGCAGATCTGCCCAAAGAAGGGTCTCATTTTGATCTGCCCATCGCCCTGTCCCTGCTGGCTGCGCTTGAAATCATCCCAAAGGATTCCACCGCACAAACCGTGGCCTTGGGTGAACTGTCCCTAGATGGTCATCTTGTTCCGGTTCAAGGCGCCCTTCCCGCCGCAATGACCGCCGCCGCAGACAACCGCGCCCTGTTGTGCCCGCAGGCCTCTGGTGCCGAGGCCGCCTGGGTGGCCGCCTGTCGGGTGATTGGGGCAAAATCCCTTCTCGACATCATGCATCATTTCTCGGGGCAATCGCTGCTCTCCCCTGCCGAGCCCGGCGAGGTTGCCAATGCCCCATCCGAGCGCGATCTGCGCGATGTCAAAGGTCAGGAGCGAGCCAAACGCGCTTTGGAAATCGCCGCCGCTGGGCGCCATCATATGATCCTGATCGGCAGTCCCGGTGCGGGAAAATCCATGCTGGCCCAACGTCTGCCCGGCATTTTGCCCCCGCTCACCCCCGCAGAGGCTCTTGAGACCTCGATGATCCATTCCATCGCTGGGGTTTTGGAACAGGGCGGCATTTCACGTCAGCGCCCTTTTCGAGATCCGCATCACACCGCCTCTACCGCATCGATCATCGGCGGCGGGCGCGGCGCGAAACCGGGCGAAGTCAGCCTTGCCCACAATGGCGTGCTGTTTCTCGATGAATTCCCCGAGTTTCCCCGCACGGTTCTGGAAACGCTGCGCCAACCCATTGAAACCGGCGAGGTCATGATCTCACGCGCCAATGCGCATGTACGCTATCCCTGCCGATTTCTTCTGACCGCCGCCGCCAACCCCTGTAAATGTGGCTATCTCACAGAACCGAACCGCGCATGTTCCCGTGCGCCGATCTGTGGCGAAGACTATCTGGGCCGCATTTCTGGACCATTGATGGACCGGTTTGATCTGCGTATCGAAGTCCCACCGGTGAGCTTCTCTGACCTTGATCTGCCCTCGTCCGGGGACAGTTCCGACAGTATTGCGGCGCGGGTTGCCGCCGCCCGCAGGGTCCAGACCAAGCGATTTGAAACCACCTCCGCCCGCACCAATGCTGATGCCGAGGGGCAGCTTTTGGATGAGATCACTGGGGACGACAGCGAAAGCCGCGACTTGCTGACCCGCGCCGCCAACAGATTTGGCCTATCCGCGCGGGGCTATCACCGCATTCTACGTGTGGCCCGCACCATCGCCGATCTGGATCAAAGCCCGGACGTGCGCCGCCCGCATGTGGCCGAGGCGCTGTCTTATCGTTTGGTCTCGGCAAAAGAGGCCTGAACAAAATGCGCCACCTCTCGTAACGACCGACGGGCCTCTGGCAGATAGCCATCCAGAAACATCCAGACATGCGGCGCAGAGCTGTGAACCTTTTCCTCGACCGAGGCACCTGAGGCCCGCAGATGTGCTGCCATGCGCTGTGCATCATCGCGCAAAACCTCGGTCTCGGCATAATGCATCAACACCGGAGGGCATTCAGAAAAGTCCGCAAATAGCGGCGACAGTCGAGGATCCTCTTTGGGCAGATCCGGCGCAATCATCCCCACCAATTCGTGAATGCGTTCAGAAGGTAAAATAGGATCGGCGGCGCGGTTCGACCCAAGGCTCTCCCCGCTACAGGTCAAATCGGTCCAGGGCGAAAAGAAAAATGCCCCCGCAGGCCGGTCGCCTCGCCGCAAAACCGCAGACAATACTGCAAGCGCCAGACCACCCCCCGCAGAATCGCCGCCAATCACCACATCTCGCGGCGCATAGCCCAGCGCCATCAGCCGATCCCATGCCGTTATCCCTGCC
Organism: Pelagimonas sp.; assembly: GCA_049116335.1. Taxonomy (GTDB): domain Bacteria; phylum Pseudomonadota; class Alphaproteobacteria; order Rhodobacterales; family Rhodobacteraceae; genus CANMIH01. Next base: position 371,346 of record JAGDYZ010000012.1, read on the forward strand.
TCAAATTGTGCGGGGGCCGTCGTCTCCGGGGCCAGCGGGTATTCCGGCGCACAGACCTCATACCCGGAGAGTTTAGACAACCGTCCCAGCATACCAACATGGGTGGATGGGCTCCCGGCCACATAGCCACCACCGTGAAAATACAAAATCACTTTTCCGGGCTGGCAAGCCCCCACCCTGATCCAATGCAGCCCACCGGGGCGCGTGACGTGATATAGAAAAGGCGGCCAACGCATCCACGCCGCCGCCCTCTCCAGATCACGTCGCGCCTTTTCGGGCTCACCCGTGCGGCGCAGAAGCGGTTTTGCAATCCACCGCATCTGCCACAACAGAACCCGAAGCTGCCAGCTTAGGCGCATTTCTCTTCAATCACCTGCCAGATCTTCTCGGCCACATTGATGCCGTCAAAGCGCTCAAGCTCTTGAATGCCGGTGGGCGAGGTCACGTTGATTTCGGTGAGCCAGTCACCAATCACGTCGATGCCCACAAGGATCTGACCATTGTCACGCAGGGTCGGGCCGATCTTGGCGCAGATCTCAAGATCACGGTCGCTCAGCTCGATCTTCTCAGGGCGTCCACCCACATGCATGTTCGAACGCACTTCGCCCGCCGCTGGCACGCGGTTGATCGCGCCAATTGGTTCGCCATTGACCAGCAATACGCGTTTGTCGCCTTTGGTCACCGCGGGCAGATATTTCTGCACAATCAACGGCTCACGCGAGAACCCGGTGAACAGCTCATAGAGCGAACTGAGATTGCGATCGTTTTCGTCGAGACGAAAGACACCCGCGCCGCCATTGCCATACAGTGGTTTGAGAATGATATCGCCGTGGCGTGCTTTGAAATCACGGATGGTCTGCAGATCACGGGCCACAGTTGTCGGGGGCGTCAGATCGGGGAAGTTCAGCACCAAGAGCTTTTCCGGGAAGTTGCGCACCCAGAACGGATCGTTCACCACCAGTGTCTGACCTTTCAGGCGGTCCAGCAGATGGGTGGTGGTGATGTAATGCATGTCGAACGGCGGGTCCTGGCGCAGCCAGACCACATCCACCTCCGCAAGATCGATCACCACTTCGGGCCCCAGAACCGCAGGCACGTCCGGGTTGCGCTGAACCGTCATCCAATGGCCGCGCGCGGTCACCCGTCCTTCGTCATAGGCCAGATTGTCCGGACCATAGTAGAAAAGCTCGTGCCCACGGGCCTGTGCCTCTTCCGCCAAACGAAAGCTGGTATCTGCGTTGATATCGACGCCCAGAATTGGGTCCATCTGAAAGGCGATTTTCATAAGTCATCCTCACGGTCATGCGCCGTTCTGCGCACCGACAAGACATGGCGCATGACCCACGCCGATGCAATGGCAGCTAAGGCGCAAAAGCGTTTTCAATCACCTGAATGTCACCACACCCATCGACCAAAGCCACGTCAAACCGCAGATCGGTTAGCAGGCCTTTGGGCTGTGAGGCCAGAAATTCTTCGGCGGCGGCCATCACCCGTGCCACCTGTCGGGGTTGGATCCGCTCCAATGCTCGGCGAAAATCGCGGCTTTTCTTGACCTCGACACAGACCACGGTCTCACCTTCTTGCAGGATCAAATCAATCTCACCGCCCTGCCCGCGCCAGCGTTGATGCAGCATCTGCGCCCCACGACGGGCATACCACTGCGCCACCTGCTCTTCTGCGGCAAGGCCCGCATGAAAACTTGTCGCGCCCACCATCTGCTTTTGAGCCAAACCAGCCCCCTACCAATTACTCACCCTGCGCCAGTTTCATCGCCATCTGATACACCGGGCGCCGCTTGACCCCCAAAGCCGCAGACACGTGATCCGCAGCGTCGCGCACCGACATGGTTTCCAGCGCCTCTTTCACCTTCTGTTCTACATCTGTTTCACTTACATCCGGTAAACTGCCCTTCTCGATAAGAACAACAATCTCTCCACGCGCCTGGGTTTCACTGTAGAAGGCCGACAGCTCCGTCAGGCTACCTCGGCGACATTCCTCAAACTTCTTTGTCAATTCACGGCACACCGCCGCCGGGCGATCCCCCAGAATCTCGGCCGCATCCGCCAACATCGCCGCCACGCGCTTGGGGGATTCGTAAAACGCCAAAGTGCCAGGCACAGCCGCCAGCTCACCCAGCGCCTTTTTCCGCGCGCCTTTGGCGTTGGGCAGGAAACCCGCAAACATAAACCGATCTGTTGGCAGCCCGGAAATGGTCAGCGCTGTGATCACTGCCGCCGCACCCGGCGCGCTGGTCACCGGCAACCCCCCTTCCTGAGCGGCGCGCGCCAAATCAAACCCCGGGTCGGAAATCATCGGAGTGCCCGCCTCAGAGGCGTAAACCACCGATTTTCCAGCGGCGAGATCGGCCAAGAGACGCGGCCGGGCGCGGCTTCCGTTGTGGTCGTGATAGGCCACAAGCGGCCGATCGCCCACCGCAATGCCGTGGATTTCCATCAACCGGCGCAGCGTGCGGGTGTCTTCGGCCGCCAGAACATCAGCCTCGCGCAATAAATCCAACGCCCGCAGGGTGATATCGCGTGCGTTTCCAATAGGTGTCGCCACCAGATACAGCCCCGCAGCAATACCGCCACGGAAGCCTTCGTTGTCGGAATTCATGACTGGACCCCTCACTCTGCTCGTTTATGATCACCCACAATTAAGTGCGGGCCGGACCCGCGCCCGCCAATGAGGGAGTTTTCTATTTCATGATCGCCGTTTTGTCTCCGCTTCGCAAGGCATTGCGCCCAGCCACGGCTGTTGCTGCCGCGCTTACTCTTGCAGCCTGTGACCCTGTTTCCCTCCCCGGCGGCAACACTGGTCCAACCGTGAACCCAGCCAAACCCACCACTGTTGCGCTGTTGCTGCCCAAATCGGATGCCGAAGCCGGTGCCGTGGCGCGTGACATGGAAAATGCAGCACGTCTTGCATTGACCAAATTCCCCGACGCGAAAATCGACCTTAAAGTCTATGACACTGGTGGCATTGCCGCGACGGCCGGGGCGCAGGCCCAGCTCGCCGTTGACGAAGGTGCCAAGATCATCATCGGCCCGCTGCGCGCCGATGCCGTGAATGCTGCGGGCTTGGCCGTGGTTGATGAAGGTGTGAACGTTCTTGGGTTCTCAAACAACCCGACCATCGCGGGCGGCAACGTGTTTATCCTGTCGCCAACCTTTGCCAACACAGCCAACCGCCTGATGTCTTATGCCAAAAAACAGGGCAAAGGCTCGGTTGTTGTGGTGCATTCCAATGATGTGTCAGGCCAGTTCGGCAAATTGGCCGTTGAGCAAGCCGCCGCATCTAACGGTGTTTCGGTTCTCTCTTCAGAAGGTTATGATCTGTCCATTCAGGGTGTCACAAACACCGCACGAAACGCCGGCCGCGTGATTTCCTCCGGTCAGGCCGATAGCGTGTTCATCACCACCGAAGCTGCAAACGCCGCCATGCCAATGTTGCTGACCCAACTGCCCGAGGCCGGGGCCGCGCCGGAAAGCGTGCAGTACATTGGATTGACCCGTTGGGACGTAAAGCCTGAGATCTTCTCGCAGCGTGGCGCGGAAGGGGCTTGGTTCACTCTGCCCAGCCAATCACAGCAGGCGGCCTTTAACGCCAGCTATGGTGCGTCTTATGGCGCGTCGCCAAACCCACTGGCCAGCGTGGCCTATGACGGGGTGACCGCAGTCGCTACTCTGCTGCAATCGGGAAGCAAAGAGGCCCTGACTGCCGCTGAACTGACCCGGTCCTCGGGCTTTAACGGCGCCAGCGGTCTGTTCCGCCTGAAAGCGGATGGCACCACCCAGCGTGCCCTCTCCGTTGCCACCATTCGCAACCAGAAAGTCGAAGTTCTTGACCCAGCCCCAAGCCGCTTCACCGGCGCAGGTTTCTGACCCTGCGCCTGACACTCTCATCGCACCAGCAGAGCAGATCTTTGATCTGCCTGCCCTGCGGGATCAGCTTTTTGCGAGCTTTCCCGAGGATGCATCAGAGGCTGACATCCGCAAACTGACTGTGGCCTGCATTCGGCAGGCCCAGAAAGACGGGCGTGACACCATTGCCCGCGCTTTTGCCGAGACCCCTTTTGGCGCGCGCCGCACCACACGGGCCTATACTTGGCTCACCGACGGGATGATCCGGCTGACCTTTGAGGTCGCCACTCGGCGTCTACATCCAATCAATGCCCCAACCGAAGGCGAGCGCCTCGCGTTGATGGCTGTTGGTGGCTATGGTCGTGGGGAAATGGCCCCCTTCTCAGACGTCGATCTGCTGTTTCTGACCCCTTATAAAATCACCGCCTGGGCAGAAAGCGTGATCGAAAGCATGTTGTACATGCTGTGGGATCTCAAGCTCAAGGTTGGCCACTCTTCGCGCACCGTGCGTGATTGTCTGCGTCTGGGTGGCGAAGACATGACCATCCGCACCGCCATGCTGGAACAGCGGTTTATCTGCGGCCATGCCCCTTTGGCAGACGAGCTGGAACACCGCCTGCATGACGAGCTGTTCACCGGCACGGAACGTGAATTTATCGAGGCCAAATTGACCGAACGCGACCTGCGCCACGAAAAGCAGGGCCAGCGGTATATGGTCGAACCCAACGTGAAAGAAGGCAAAGGCGGATTGCGCGATCTGCAATCGCTGTTCTGGATCACCAAATATGTGCATCACACTGGAGACACCTCTGAGCTGGTGAGCAAAGGCGTGTTTCGCCCCGAAGAATATGAAACCTTTGTTCAGGCCGAGCGGTTTTTGTGGGCCACGCGCTGTCACCTACATATGGCGGCCAACCGTGCCGTTGAACAGCTGAGCTTTGACATGCAGGTCGAAGTCGCCGCGCGTATGGGCTACGAAGATCGCGCGGGACGGCGTGCGGTCGAACTGTTCATGCAGGACTATTATCGCCACGCCACCGCCGTAGGAGATCTGACCCGGATTTTCCTGACCTCTTTGGAAGCGGACCATAAAAAGGCTGCACCACTGCTTGAGCGGATCTTCAAGCGCAAACCGCGTGTGAAGGCGGGGTATCAGGTGGTCAACAACCGCCTTGCAATCGCAGATGACGATCTGTTTTTGCAGGACAAACTCAATATGCTGCGCCTGTTTGGCGAAGGTCTGCGCACAGGTCTATTGATCCATCCCGACGCCATGCGGCTGGTCAAAGCCAATCTGTCGCTAATCGACGATGACATGCGCAACAACAAAGATGCGCAAAAGCTCTTTCTGGATTTGCTGCTGAAACACGGCAACCCGGAGCGCGCTTTGCGGCGGATGAACGAACTTGGGGTGCTTGCCGCCTTCATTCCAGAGTTCGCCCCGATTGTCGCGATGATGCAGTTCAACATGTATCATCACTATACCGTGGACGAGCACACCATTCAGGTCATCCATCACCTGGCCGAGATCGAGCGCGGCGAAGTGGGGGAAGAGCTGCCCATTTCGACCGAAATCATCGAAGAAGGCATCAACCGCCGCGTCATCTACGTCGCGCTGTTGTTGCATGACATCGGCAAGGGCCGCGACGAAGACCATTCGATCCTTGGGGCCAAGATCGTGCGCAAAGTGGCGCCCCGTCTGGGATTGAACAAAAAGGAATGTGACACCGTCGAATGGCTGGTGCGCTACCACCTTTTGATGTCCGACATGGCGCAGAAACGCGATGTGGCCGATCCCCGGACCGTGCGTGATTTTGCCAAGGCGGTGCGCACCAAGGAACGCCTTGATCTGCTTTGTGTCCTGACCGTCTGTGACATTCGCGGTGTTGGTCCCGGCACCTGGAACAACTGGAAAGCCGTTCTGATCCGCGCGCTCTATCGTCAGACACGCGATGCGCTCGACAATGGAATGGAAGATCTCAACCGCAAACACCGCGGCACCGAGGCGAAAAAGCTGTTGCGCGCGGCCCTGCCCGATTGGGATGCTGCCGCACTGCGCAAAGAAACCAGCCGTCATTATGATCCCTATTGGCAGGGCCTGCATGTCACCGCACATGTGGCCTTTGCCAATCTGCTGCGCGACGTGAACGACGATGAAATAAATATCGACATCCATCCCGATGAAGATCGCGATGCCACGCGGGTGTGTTTTGCCATCGCAGATCACCCGGGCATTTTCTCGCGTCTGGCCGGCGCTTTGGCGCTGGTTGGGGCCAACGTGGTCGATGCGCGGACCTTTACGTCGAAAGACGGCTACGCCACGGCGGGGTTCTGGATTCAGGATGCGGATGGCGCGCCCTATGACTCCACCCGCCTGCCACGATTGCGGACCATGATCCACAAAACCCTGATGGGCGAAGTGGTGGCGCGGGATGCCATTGTCTCAAAGGATAAGCTGAAGAAGCGCGAAAAGGCCTTCCGTGTGCCGACCTCGATCACCTTTGATAACGAAGGCTCCGAGATCTACACCATCATCGAAGTCGACACCCGCGACCGCCCCGGTCTGCTGTATGATCTGACCCGCACACTGGCCTCGTCCAACGTCTATATCGCCTCCGCCGTGATCGCGACCTTTGGCGAACAGGTGGTGGATACCTTCTATGTCAAAGACATGTTTGGCCTGAAATTCCATGCCGAAAGCAAACAGCGCACCTTGGAAAAGCGTCTGCGCGAAGCCATGGCAGAAGGCAGCAAACGCGCCCAAGGATGACGTTTTGAAAACATCTCTGGCCGCACCTCAATTCGGCCAGAGATGGATAAGAGGTTTTTATGACACGGACCTTTCACCCCTGGCAGTTTCACGCGCAGGACAACGGACAAAGTATTGTTCTGCCCGACGGCTGCCGGGACATTCTGGTGATCCAAAAGCAAAACGCCCCTGATGTCCTGCACCTGACCGAGTGGGATCATCAGCCGCGTCAGATCGATATTCAGGCCGGTACGCGGATGCGCGGCTATCGTCTCCGCCCCGGCACCGAAGTCTCTGATGAGCTGGTCAAGGAGTTGCGCGACACTTCGGACATTCCCGGTCTGCTGGCCCATCTCCCCCAGAACACTGAATGGCCTGAAATCATTGCCGACCTTGCCAGGGCCGACAGCGATCTACCAAACATCGCGCGCCAGTGTGGTGTCGGACTTCGAACGCTACAACGCCAGTTTCAACGACGCAGCTTACCCCCGCCTGAGTTCTGGCGTCTGTTGGGACGCGCACGCCGGGCCGCACTTGACCTGCGCAGCCCAACACCTCTGGCACATATCGCGCAGGATCACGGCTATGCGGATCAGGCGCATTTCAGCCGCGACATGCGCCGCTGGTTTGGATTTAGCCCGCGCGCGCTTCGCAACCGGCCTGATCTCTTGCTTCAGATGTCGGAACCGGCCTTGTCCACCTGGACCGCGGAGCACAGCTCAATCAAATAACCATCCGGGTCGCTGACATAAGATGTCACCTGTCCCCATGGCTCCTCGCGCACGTCTTGAACCAGAGTGGCCCCGGCTGACACCGCCCGTGACAGAGCAGCGGACACATCCTCAACCTCAAACGCAATCTCAAACACCGGAGATTTGGGATCCGCCTGCCCCGGCGTTTTGCCCAACTCTCGCATCAGGGCCTGAGAGGAAAACGCCAGCTTGGTTTCACCGGTCACCAGCTCTCCATAATCGCCACCGTCGTGGAGAAACCCACGCGTCAGGCCAAAAGCTGCTTCATAAAACGTCAAAGAGGCGGCCACGTCGGCCACGTAAAGTATTGTGTATCTCAGGATCATGCTGCTCTCCAGTGTTGCAGCCCTCTGTTACATCCCTCCACCGCGCGTTTCTTGAATCATCGCGACAATTCGGCCTGAACCCGGGCTCGGATATCTGGCAGCAATGCCTCTAGGTGTTTGCCCGGACACAGCGTCTGCGCCACATGTTTGTGCCCCTGAATATGTGTGACCGGCACGTCATAGTGGTTGGCCAAATGGGTCAGCACCGCCACAAGCGCGTCAACCTGTGCTGCGCTGGGTGGCTTGCGTTCAAAATTCCCGTCCAGGACCACCGTGACATGCTGTTGGATCGGTGTTGCATATTGCGTGTTGGAATACGGGGCGAACCGAGTCTCTCGGCCTTCACCGATCTGACCGGCTCCATCGATAAAGAAATGATAGGGTAGATCGCCCAACATCACCTTTTTGCGCGTGCCGTTGCCATAGTCGATCTCATACGAAAACATCTGTGCCTGAAACTGGCGCAGGTTGTCCGCCAAGTCCCGCGTGCTTGCGCGCCGACCCGTATGATGCACGGTCAAGAACTGTACTTGCCCGATCTCTGGCATGACATTCTCAACCGACAAACGACGCGTGCCGCGGGTCACATTCTCGATCGGCTCTGCGCGTTCCACAATCGGCGGTCTTGCGCCCCAGGCCTCTCGTGCCAAAACATCCAGCTCACCGCTCGAAGCGGCACTGGCCGCCACAATCATCGCCACACTCAACACGCGCATCACAATCCTCCAAAGGCTCATAAGAGAAGTGTACCATCTGCGCAGAGGCGCGTACCATCTGTACAAAATGTACCATTTTCGCGTTGCTCAGATCCCGCACCCATGCCCCCGTGCCAGACCGCCCCGTTTACCCCGCCCCCCGCTTGGGCTAGCAGAGGTAAACACATTCTGAGGCCGCCTTTATGAAACCCATCAAGCTCATTTCCGGGGTACTTACTGTTGGGTTCTGGACCCTGATGAGCCGCGTTCTCGGCGTTGTGCGCGAGGTGCTGATCCTTGGTCTGATCGGCCCTGGCCCGGTGATGGATGCCTTTGTCGCCGCCTTCCGCTTGCCGAATATGTTCCGACGTTTCTTTGCCGAAGGGGCCTTCAACGCCGCCTTTGTCCCAATGTTTTCAAAGAAATACGAAGGCGATGACGACCCCATAGGTTTCGCGCGTGAGGCGCTGTCGGGATTGGCCTTTGTTCTGGTGATCCTGACCGGACTAGCGCTGATCTTTATGCCCGCGCTGGTCTGGGCCACCGCAGGGGGGTTTGCCGGAGACGACCGGTTTGATCTGACCGTCGGATTTGGCCGCGTGGTCTTTCCCTATATCTTCCTGATCTCATTGGCCGCCCTGTTCTCTGGTGTGCTCAACGCCACAGGCCGGTTCGCCGCCGCCGCCGCCGCGCCGGTTTTTCTCAATATTTTTGTGATCATAGCCATGGTGGCCGCGCTGAAACTTAAGACTGATGTGATCACTTGGTTGATCTGGACCGTGCCACTGGCGGGTCTCGCACAGCTGGCCATAGTCTGGATCGCAACCGAACGGGCCGGTCTTCTCATTCGTCCCAAACGCCCCCGCCTGACACCGGATATGAAACTGCTTGTTGTCACCGCAGTGCCCGCCGCCTTGGCGGGTGGTGTGATGCAGATCAATCTGCTTGTTGGTCAATGGGTTGCTTCAGGGTTCGACCGCGCCGTGGGCTGGCTATATGCGGCGGATCGCCTGTATCAATTGCCCCTCGGCGTTGTCGGTATCGCCGTTGGCATCGTGCTTTTGCCGGACCTGTCACGCCGCCTGAAGGCCGAAGACCATGAGGGAAGCCGCAATGCGTTTTCCCGCGCCGGAGAGCTGTCGCTGGCCCTGACCATCCCCTGCGCGGTGGCCTTGGTTGTGATCCCACTGCCCTTGGTTTCCGTCCTTTTCGAACGTGGTGCAACCGTTGCCTCGGACAGTGCCGCCATTGCTCTGGCCGTTGCGATTTACGGCCTGGGGTTGCCCGCATTTGTGCTGCAAAAAGTGCTGCAACCGCTGTTCTTTGCCCGCCAGGACACCAAGACGCCGTTTCGCTATGCGGTCTATGCCATGATCCTCAACGCCGCCATCGCAACCGGCCTAACACCTTGTTTTGGCTGGTATACTCCAGCCATCGCCGCCACCGCCGCCGGATGGCTTATGGTGGGGCAACTGGCCTATGGCGCGCGCAAAATGGGTGATGTGGCCCGATTTGACGCCCGCTTTGGTCAACGGCTCTGGCGCATCTGTCTCGCCTCCGCTCTGATGGGCGCGGTGATCTACGGTCTCTATATCCTCATGATGCCGGCGCTAAATTTGGACTACTGGCGCTACCCCGCACTGGTCTGCCTGATCGCGCTGGGGATCCTCAGCTATGGCTTGGCCGGGCAACTCACCGGGGCGTTTTCCTTGGCCGAACTCAAAGGTGTTGTGCGCAGGAGACGTAACTGATGCCCCAGATCCTTGGCTCAACCGCAACAAGTCTTGCTGCAATTGAAGAAACTCTGGTCGACGCCCAAGCGGAAGTGCTTTGGGCGCTCCCCGACGTGGCCGCAAAAACCCCACTTCAAAGTGCTAAAGTGAAAGACCGTGGCCTTGCCACCTGGGGCGATCTTTTTGCATGGCTCTGTCATCGCGGCGTTGCCCTGCGGGTGTTGATCCCGGATCACGATCCCCTCCTGTCTCCCAATGCCCATCGACGCGCCTGGCTTGCTGGATCTGCATTGGCGCAGCGCGCCCATGGGGATTGTCAGATTGTTGTGGCCCCACAAGAGCATACGCTACCCGCACTGTGGCAGCGACGTGTGGCCAAACACGCCAAAGCCGCCTTTGAAACCCTTACAACAGGCGACCCCGGGCGCCTGACACCAGTGCAACGCAAACTTACAACAGCCAAGGGCCCGCGGTCGTTTATCACAAGCCACCAAAGCTTTGTTGTGGTGGATCGGGTCCAAGCCATCGTCACCACAGGTCCGATCCGCAAAGACGCCAATCTGGTTACACTGCGTGTGCAAGACGGTGATTTGTCGAGTGCCCTCAAAGGGCATTTTGCAGATTGTTGGCAGGCAGCCATAAAGGCTGGTGTGTCGCTGGCCAATCGCCCTCGCGCGCTTCAAACTGGAACACGTGGAGTCAGCCGGCCTGACCTGCGGCTTATACGAAGTCTGACTAAGCCGCGGCACGGGCTTTTGCCCGAACTTGTCCAGAGCACTTTGCCCTCGGCGCTCTGTCAGGCGATTGTTGCCGCACAGCGCTATGTCTATCTTGAAAGCGCTGCACTGACCCTGCCTCAGGTCCTTACCTCTTTAACCTCAGCGCCACAGGTAATTTTGGTCCTACCTCAGAATCTGGAAACCACCCTTCTGGACGGTGAAGGAAAGGCGATCCTTGCCGCGCAATCACAGGCGGTTGCAGATCTGGCCAGTGCGCTAGGAGAGCGGTTTGCGGTCCACATCACGCCACATCCAACCGCGAACCTTGCCATCATTGATGATGACACCACAGTTCTCGGGTCATCCGCCTTCAGTCAGAAGGCCACACGCTGCGACACCGAAACATCCGTTCTGATCAAAGGCCAAGAGGCCGCCACGTTGATGGACGCGCGTGGCAAACTCTGGCTGGGCTCAGATGCTGACCCGCGCCAAGCGGCACATTGGCCGGGCGTAACCCCGGGAGAGGTACCGAAACTACCGCTGATCGACCGCCTGTTGCCCAAAGCCCTGCTTTAATCGCGGCGCAGTTTCTGGATCAGCTGCGCCATGCCACCGGGCACCAGAATAACCGCTCCGATAAAGCCAGTCACAAAACCGGCAATCTCGGCGACCCACGAGTTGTCACCGCCAAACAGCAGCGAGAACAACAACTGGATGCCCAACAGGAACCCGATCAGGGAAAAGGCCCGCACCTGTGGTGCACCAAGCGCGCCCAGACGCACCCACATCAGATAGGTGAAGCCCCCAATCATGCCGTAGGCGGGTGGATAGGCACCAAATAGCAGCCGGGGATCGTCTGTAAGCAACCCATAAGCCGCAGCCCCCGCAACCGATGACACAATCCAGATCGTCAGAAACGCAAAGGTTCCAAGCGCTTCGGCAACAATTTTCCCCAAGGCCAACATAATCACCATCGCCATAATGCCATGGGTCAGAGTGGCATGCACAAAGGGATAGGTCACAAAACGGATCAGATGTTCCGCGGGAAACTGACCGGTGGTGAGCATCCAGTCGAAAACCTTGTCGGAGAAGGCAAACTTTTCAATCATCAGATTGCGCCAACCGATCCCATTGGGGCCGCCGATGATGCCATACTGGCCCAGCGCAAACATCGCCTCGAAGCCGAGCAGCACCAAAAACAGCGCCACAACAACCGGCGGCATGGGATTAACTGCCGGTTCTTGCGGCTCGAAGGGGCTTTGCGTCATGGGGCACCTGTCTTGACGGTCACTGCGCCCATAGGTAAGCCAGATTTACTGATATTTCCAGACGGAGTAAGCCTATGTCCGAGGGGGTCCAAACCTCTCCCGCTTTCACCCCGCGTATCTTTTCCGGGATCAAGCCATCCGGTGGCCTGACCCTGGGCAACTACCTGGGCGCGATTAAGAAATTCGTTGCCGCGCAAGACGCTGGCAAAGACAGCATCTTTTGTGTGGTCGATCTGCACGCCATCACCGTCTGGCAAGATCCCAAAGATCTTCAGGTGGCCACCCGTGAAGTGGCCGCGGGCTATATTGCCTCTGGCATCGACCCGACAAAGTCTATCCTGTTCAACCAAAGTCAGGTGCCCGAGCACGCGGAATTGGGTTGGATTTTCAACTGTGTGGCGCGTGTGGGTTGGATGAACCGCATGACCCAGTTCAAAGACAAAGCCGGTAACAATGCCGAGAAAGTCTCGCTGGGGCTCTATGCCTATCCATCGCTGATGGCGGCCGATATTCTGCTGTATCACGCCACCCATGTGCCGGTTGGCGACGACCAGAAACAGCATGTCGAGCTGACCCGCGATATCGCCGCCAAGTTCAACCACGATTACAAAGTCGATTTCTTCCCGATGACCGAACCGGTGATCGAAGGCCCGGCTGTGCGTGTGATGAACCTCCGCGATGGCTCCAAAAAGATGTCGAAATCCGGCGAATCCGACATGGAGCGGATCAACATGCTGGATGATGCCGACAAGATCGCCAAGAAGTTCAAAAAGGCCAAGACCGACCCCGATGGTATACCTGAGACCATGGACGGATTGGACGGACGCCCCGAAGCCCGCAATCTGGTCAATATCTATGCCGCTCTGTCCGATCAGAGCGCCGAGGCGGTAGTTGCAGACTACGCTGGTGCTGGTTGGGGAAAATTCAAACCCGCGCTTGCCGATCTGGCGGTCGATAAACTCGCTCCGATTTCGGACGAAATGCGCCGCCTGATGGATGACACCACAGAGATCGACAAGATCCTGCGCCTTGGGGCCGAACGTGCGCGTGACATCGCCTCGCCGATCCTGAAGAAAACATATGAGATTGTTGGCCTGGTTCGCTAAGCCCACAAATCAACATCACATCACCAAAAGCGCGGCTCACTGGGCCGCGCTTTTCTTATGTCAGTCACTCGGCTTCATGCGAGCAAAAACCCGCAAAGCGTGGCTCGGGTCCTGCGCCACGGCAGGCAAAATCGGCGTATACACCGCGCGGATCACCTCGGCGATATCGGGGCGCAACACAACACGACCATCTTCCAGCTGACCAAGCGGGCTTTTCTCCGCAAAGGCTTTGTCTGACCAAAGCACAATAGACTGCACCACCTGCGTCAGAGCCAGCGTATCTGCGGGCATATCGCTCAACGCCGCATCCATACGTAGGAAGATAAAACAGGCTTTGATGGCGCCCTGTTCGTCAAAGCGGAACACGCGATATTGGTTGGCGTCAGCCCCCCTCAGCCGTTCGACCATTGGCGACAACCCATCGATCAACCGATCCAAATCCGGCACGCCCAAAAGCTCATCCCAATCGCGGAAAAAGAACACCATGACGTTTGAACCCAGCTCAGGGTCTGTTTCCGCCATAGTGTGCCCGGCGATGCCACAGACCACCTCAAAGGCGCCTTTGACCACCGACAGCGTGTCATCCTCAACGCCAAAGACAATCGGCGCAATGGGGCGACCCCAGCGGGCACAAAGATAGGTGCCGTCGGTCCGGGTGAACAGCGCTTCGATCTCTGAAGGTTGCATCACGTCTCCGCTTCTTCTTTTTCCAAATACTCATGCGCCCGCGTTCAGGTACTTGCCCCATTTTCGGCTGAGCGCCTGCGCCGGGTCTATCCCCTCCCGATGGGCCAAGACCAGCAGAAACCCAAGCACATCGGCCAATTCGTTTTCAAGATCCTGCGTGTTTGCGGCTCCCCGGCTCTGACCGTGCAATTGCAACCAAGCCCCGGTCAGCTCCCCCATTTCTTCGGACAGCTTCATCAAGGCAAACCGGGCATCACGGGGCGCCCCAAAGTGTTGTGAATACAACTCGGCAACCCGCACCGACATCTGGGTCATTTCCGCAATGCTAGGATCTTGCTTATGCATGGAAATCAGCCTCCAAACAGATTGGCCTGATCCTCGCGACGAGGCGGCACCAACCCCATGTGATCCCAGGCTTTGCGTGCAAGCATACGTCCGCGCGGCGTGCGTTGGATCAATCCCTGTTGCAGCAGATAGGGTTCGACCACCTCTTCCAAGGCATCCCGGCTTTCAGACAGGGCCGCGGACAGGGTTTCAATGCCCACTGGCCCTCCGGCATAATTATCAGCAATCAAATGCAGATAGCGACGGTCCGCCCCATCAAGACCAAGACTATCAACCCCAAGTCGGGTCAGCGATCTGTCCGCCAATTCTTGCGTGACAACCCCACCGCCTTCGACGATGGCAAAATCCACCACGCGGCGCAGCAACCGCCCGGCAATGCGCGGGGTGCCGCGTGCACGTTTGGCGATCTCGCGTGCGCCATCGCCCTCAACCCGCACCCCCAATTTGGCCGCATTGCCTGCAACAATGGTCTCAAGCTCTTCGATGGTATAAAAATTCAACCGTGTCGGAATGCCGAACCGGTCCCGCAGAGGCGTGGTCAGCAGGCCCAGACGGGTTGTGGCCCCCACAAGGGTGAAGGGCTGCAGCTCGATCCGCACTGTCCGCGCCGCTGGGCCTTCACCGATCACAAGATCCAGCTCAAAATCCTCCATCGCAGGATAGAGCACCTCTTCGACCGCCGGATTCAGCCGGTGGATTTCATCGATGAACAACACATCATTACGCTCAAGATTGGTCAGGATCGCCGCAAGATCCCCCGCCTTGGCCAAAACCGGACCCGATGTCATGCGAAAGCCAACCCCCAACTCACGCGCCATGATCTGGGCCAGGGTGGTTTTCCCGAGACCGGGAGGCCCGTGAAACAGGGTGTGATCCATTGCTTCGCCACGGGTGCGCGCCGACTGAATGAACACCCGAAGATTGGCACGGGCCTCAGCCTGTCCCACAAAATCTTCGAGCATCTGCGGACGCAGAGCACGGTCACGGTCCTCGGGCAAGGGGTCCGGGCGCAACGTGGGATCGGATTCGGTCATGTCAGGTCTTTCTGGCGAAGGCAGCGCGCAACAGCATTATCTGCCGACGTTTAGTTTGTCGGTGCAAGCAATTTCAACGCGGCCCGGATCAAATCCGACGTGCCTGCATCTGGTGCCTCACCAGCGGCCTGTGCCACCGCGCCCGCGGCTTCGCCCGGTGCGTACCCCAGATTGCCAAGGGCAGACAGCGCTTCGGCCTGAGCCGAGGCATTGGGTTTGCTTGCGGGCTTTGATCGCGGCGCAGAGGCGGCGGCAGGTGTTTCAACAACCTCGGGCACATCGTCCGGTGTGGTCACCGTGCCCTGCCCCATTGCCATGACTGTGGGCGCTTTGTCCTTCAGCTCATTGACCACACGTTGTGCCGTTTTAGGCCCAATACCCTTGGCAGCCTTCACCGCATTCCAATCGCCCAGCGCGATGGCGCGGCTCACCCCATCCGGGCCAAGCGTGCCCAAGATCGCCAACGACGCTTTGGCACCGACCCCTTGCACGCTGAGCAGCAGACGATGCCATTCTTTTTCAACCAGCGTCGGAAACCCAAAAAGCTGCAGCAGATCTTCGCGCACCATCAGCTCGGTAAAAAGCGCAACCGCCTCGCCGGAGCTCGGTAGACTGGCCAAGGTACGGTCCGAGCAAAACACCATATAGCCGACACCGCGCACATCGATCAGAACATGATCCATGGCTTTGTATTCGATCCGTCCTGCAATTCGTCCGATCATGCCCGCACCTTTAAGTTTGATCCGCGATTATAGTGGGCGTGGCAAATGGCAATCGCCAGAGCGTCCGTCGCATCCGGGCCATTTAGCTTCACACCGGGAAGCTGCATTTTGACCATATGCGCCACCTGCTCTTTGGCAGCGTGGCCCACGCCAACCACAGTCTTTTTCACCTTGTTGGGGGCATATTCGCCAATATCGAGCCCGAACTGCGCCGGAACAAGCAGCGCAATGGCCCGGGCCTGTCCCAGTTTCAGGGTCGCAACCGCGTCTTTATTGACAAAGGTCTGTTCGACAGCCGCTGTATCAGGCGCGAATTGACGGCAGATATCCGACAGCTGAGAATGCAGATACAAAAGGCGATCCGCCAGATCCCCGGTCGTCGTGTGACACGAGCCATTGGCCACGTGCCTGAGTCGCCCGTTTTCCGAGTCGATCACCCCCCAACCGAGGTTCCGAAGACCCGGATCAATGCCCAAAACTCGCATGCCTGCTCACGTATTATTTCATTTTCAGAAAAACTAGCACGAAACGAGAACAAAAGCCAAGCCATATGCGACATGTCGCTTTTGGATCGCCGCGATTGATCTACGACACTCCTGTCCTGTTTTCGCCTTCCCAAAATCTAAAAACGACAAGACATGGGGTCGTATTTTACCGCTGTTAACCATGATTTAACCGTCGGTATCGACATGCAAAAATCGCATAGGTCCCATGCAAATTTCGCCACTTGTCCGGGCGTTTTGCTCAAACTAGATGCGGTTTCGAGACGAGGAAACATCCCGTTTCAAAACGAACGCTAAGCCTTAGGAGACTGACATGGCCGTACTCGCACAGACCCGCCCTTTCATCGCAGCTGACTCCAAAGGTCAGCCTACGAATTTTATCACCGCAGCTTTCGCCGCTGTGGCTGAGTGGAAAGACATGCGCGACACCCGTCGCAGCCTGAACGCTCTGACCGACCGCGAACTGGCCGACATCGGCATGTCGCGCGGCGAAATCGAAGATGTGGTCAGCCGCTTCTAATTCCGTCGCTCCCTGTTGAACGGATACTAGCCGTGTTCCCCAAGGAACACGGCTTTTTCTTTATGCTGGCAGCGGATGGTTACGTGTCAACAGGCTGCCAATACGGGGGCGTGCGACGCGTTCAACCAACACGGCCGCTACACCGAACCCCGTGACAACACTGATCGCAATACCGACCCAGACCCCATAGACGCCAAACCCCAGCGGACTGCTCAAGAGCCAGACAAAAAATGGCACAGCCAGAAGCTGACGGTAGACGCCAATCCAGAAGGTCCACTTGGGGCGCTTCAACGCCTGCAGCAGGGAATTCACCGCAAAGAGAGACGCGTAGATCGGCAGGATCACCGCCTCAATATGAAGATAGTCCACGCCAATCGCAATCACTTCGGGATCTGAGGTAAAGGCCTGCATCGCCCAAGGCGCCGCCAAAAACAGAATTGGACAGGTGATTGCCATGAAGCCCCAGCCATAACGCAGGCTGGTTCGAAACGCCTCCTGAACGCGCGGCTGGGCCTGAGCGCCATAGTTCTGCGCTGCGATCGGCAGCAAAGCCGTCGACAGGCCAATGGTGGGCAGCAAGAGCAACTGTTCGATCCGCAGTGCGATCCCATAGGCTGCCACCGATGCCCCTCCAAACCCTTTAAGATGATACTGCACCACAAAGGCCGACAGGATCATCACCACAAAGGTCATGGCGGTTGGCAGCTGCTGCGCGATGATTTCGCGCCACATAGGGAAATCCGGGATGAGTTCAGATTTGCGCGGCGCAGAGGCCAGCTCCGTACCGAAGGCGCGGTACATGAGGAACACCGCAACACCGCTTTGGCTCACCACCGTGCTGGCAGCGATACCGTCAAAGCCCATCCCCGACCAGAGCCCCGGGATACCCCAGATCATGAGCGGATTAAGCCCCACATTGGCGAAAAAGGCGACCAGCATCGCCCGCTGCATGGAAACCGCATCACCCTGAGATTGCAGAATGCCGTTGCTTGCAAAGGCCAGCACAAAACCGGGCACCGCAGCCATAAGCAACATCATATAATCGATTCCGGCGTCCCGGTAGGCGCCGGGTTCCGACAGCGCGGACACCAGACTGGGCGTCAGGATCAACCCCACACCAGTCAAGACAACCGCGCCAACAACACCATAGCTGATGCCCTGTAATGCGGTCCGCCTTGCCAAGGAGTTCTGCCCAGCCCCAACCGCATTGCCCACCAGCGCCGATAACCCCGATCCAAGCCCGATACCGAATGCGCTGAACAACATCAAAATCGTGGCAGAGATCGCCAATCCGGCCTGCGCATCGGTCGACAGCTTGCCTGCGTACCAGACATCAACAACGTTATAGAGTGTGCTGAACAACATTCCCAAAGCTGCAGGCACAGCGATGCGTCGAAAATGGCCCGGCAATGGGCCTTGTGTCAGATCAGAGGCCTTGGTCATGGGGATCACCAGAATGAAAGAGGGTGTGACACTGTTAGCGCCACACCCTTTCGCTCGCAATCCTGAGATCTGTGCACTCCCGCACAGGCTATCAGCTTGATCGCGCCCAGGCCGGATGAAGGTCATCAATGATAAAGGCGTGGCCACCGTTGGCGTGCTCTTTGAGATGAGGGTGATCTCTGGGCAATTCGGGATGCGCATGAGGGACCATCTCAGGATCATGTTTGGGCCAGACCCGCAATGCGATCATCATGCCAACACCACCAAGCCCCGACAGCCCCATCAAAGCACCTATCGCCCCAAACTGGGTCATCGACCATCCTGCGAGTGGGTAGGCAATCAACCAACACGCGTGGCTCAACGCGAAATGGGCCGCAAAGACCGCAGGTCGATCCTCGGCATGCGACGAGCGGGTGAGCAAACGGCCCGAGGGCGTCATGACCATGGCAAAGCCAAGACCAGAGAGGCCCCAGGCGGCGAACAACAAGGACCAGGTCAGCCCCACCGACGCTATCACCGCCGCAAGAGCCATGTTGGCCCCGATCATAAAGCCCGCCCCCCAGAACATCACTGGCCGATCCGAGAACCGCTCAAGCAGCTTTGGCAGGGCAAAAGCCCCAATCATCGACCCCAAACCAAAGCCAAACATGGTCATCGCCAGGGCGCTTTCATCCATGCCCAACGTGCCGCGCACCAGAACAACCGTGTTGACCAGAACCATCGCCCCGGCCGCAGCGCCTGCCAGATTGAGCGCCAGCAAACCACGCAGACGCGGCGTTGCCAGATAGAGGCGCGATCCGCGCGTGGTGCGGTCGTAAATGCCGCGTGGTTCGCCCCGCTTGGGCGCGGGTAAGACCACCGACGCCACCAGCGCCGCTGAAATCACGAATCCGGCAAATGTGCCCCAGAACAGATTGTTGTAAGACAACACCAAGAGCGCCAATCCCGCCAAAGTCGGCGTGATGATGTTCTCAAGATCAGAGGCCAGACGCGAGAGCGAGAGTGCGCGGGTATATTCCCCTTCATCCGGCAGAATGTCGGGGATTGTGGCCTGAAAGGTTGGGGTAAAGGCCGCCGAAGCCCCCTGAAGAATGAAGATCAGACCAAAAACCTGCCAGGCCTCGGTCACAAACGGCAATACAAGCGCCACCCCCGCTCGGATCAAGTCCAGCGCAATCAGCATCGCCCGCCGCGGCACCCGGTCGGCAAAGGCCCCCGCCACAGGAGCGATGCCGACATAGGCAATCATCTTGATGGTGAAGATACCCCCAAGGATCAGCCCCGCGCCCTCTCCGGCCAGATCAAAGGCCAAAAGCCCAAGCGCAACCGTCGCCAGCCCCGTGCCCACAAGCGCCACGATCTGCGCCAGAAACAAATGTCGATAGGTGCGGTTTTTCAAAATGTCGAACATGGCTGGCCTCTACAAATGGCGGGCTATGGCTTTGATCTCATCAAGATCGGTGGGGTGTTCGCCGTCCAGACAATGATCCATGTGATCATAGATCAGAGCCCGTTTGGCATTGCGCACGGCGTTCTCAACCGCGTGCAGCTGTTGTGCGACATCGGCACAGGGTTTGCCCTCTTCGATCATTTCGATGACCGAGCGAAGATGTCCATCAGCTCGTTTCAGCCGAGTGACCAGTGCCGGGTGATTTGCATGTTGGTGTCGATGTGTCATATCTCACCTTAACCTCCCCCCGGGGTTCTTGCAATAACCCCCTGGGGGGGATAAAAGAGGCTCAATGACGCAGCGTGTGATTCAGATGAAACAGATTGGCATGGCATTGCTGTGTCTAGCGCTGCTTGTCTGGACGGTTGCGCCCCCCGTGTCACATCTTCCAACCCAGGTGTCAGACATGGTGCAGGACCATGGGCACAGCCATGACGATGTTGTTGACCTCGCCTGGTCGTCACACGGGCACAGCCACGACGTCATGGATCATGACCATACCACTGCCTATCTGCCCCGCCCCATTCCGCTGGCGACACCCTACATGCGCGATGCACCGGTGGATTTGGCCCAGATCAGTGCGGCCCCCTTTTCTCCCACAACGCCCGAACGACCTCCGAGGGCTTAGGTGCTTTTCACCTAACCCAATCACAATCTGAGGTTTTTTCAATGAAACACCCCTTTGCGGGGCGACCGTTTTTGACGGCGCTCACCGTATGCTTTGCTGTGCTGATGCTCCCGATCAGTGCGGCGGCTCATAATGTCACCGTCGGCGATGCTGGCTATATCCAACAAATCTGGGGCGTGAATATCATTCCGTTCCTCTACCTCGGCGCCAAACATATGGTGACGGGCTATGACCACATTCTCTTTTTGCTGGGCGTGGTCTTTTTCCTCTACCACATGAAACATGTGGCGATTTACGTCAGCCTGTTTGCGATCGGCCATTCCAGCACCATGCTGGCGGGCGTGTATTTTGGCTGGAACGTCAACGCCTATGTCATCGACGCCATCATCGGTCTGTCGGTGGTTTACAAGGCGCTGGATAATCTTGGCGCGTTTCAGCGTTGGTTTGGCGTTCAGCCCAACACCAAGGTAGCCACGCTGATCTTTGGATTTTTCCACGGGCTCGGTCTGGCCACCAAGATCCTCGACTATGAGATCGCAGCAGATGGGCTGGTGCCCAATCTGTTGGCCTTCAATGTTGGGGTTGAGATCGGCCAGATGATGGCGCTGGCGGTGATCCTGATCGTCATGGGGTTCTGGCGGCGCCAGCCCAGCTTTTGGCGTCATGCCTATTCCGTAAATGTACTCATGATGTGCGCGGGGTTCGTGCTCATTGGATATCAACTGACCGGCCTGTTTGTGGCGGGCTGATAAGGAAACAGATCAATGTTTAATGCAGAAAAACCGAACCTCGACGACCTGCCCAGCACCCAACAGCTTTTGCGCTCAACCGCCATTGCCGCAGGCGCGGCGGGTGCGCTTTTGCTGACCGTGGTTTTGCCCGCAGAATATGCCATCGACCCCACTGGCATGGGGCGGCTTCTTGGGCTGACCGAGATGGGAGAGATCAAGCAAGAACTGTACGAAGAGCGTCAGTTGGATCAGCAATCCAGCCTGATGAACGATCTGATGGGTGTCTTTGTCGGCAGCGCTGAGGCGCAAGAGGCCGGGCAATGGAGCGATGAGATCACCTTTTCACTCACCCCCGGGCAGGGCATCGAGTGGAAGCTTGAAATGACCAAAGACGCGATTGCGCAATACCGCTGGTACAGTGATGGCGGACGGATCAACTATGATTTGCACGGTGACGGATCTGGCAATTCGATCAGCTATGAAAAGGGGCGTGGCCAGACCGGTGGCGAAGGAGATCTTCGTGCGAATTTTGACGGCAACCATGGCTGGTTCTTCCGCAATCGTGATCGCAAAGATGTGGTTGTGACCCTGCAACTGCGCGGCGACTACACCAATCTCAAGCAGACCTACTAGACAGGCCACGCAAAAACCAAGGGCCGCCTTAATCAAGGCGGCCCAGATTTAGTCGGTGAGATCCCGAAGATTTAACCCAGATAAGGCGCGGCCAAACCAGCGGCCTTTTCAGTCAGGGGATCAATCTGCATGATCCAAGCCCCGGCCTTTTCCAAAGCCGATCCCTGCTCAAGCGTCGCCAAATGCGTGGAATAGTCTTCTACTCCCAGCCAGCTCAGCGTTAGAATCTTGAAGCCAAAAACAACCATCGCCCCGAGCAACAACAGGCGCAGACCTGATTTCTGCGCGGCTTTGTTTTCCGGAACATGCAGGAACACACCGTTCCCGTCCAGCTTGGTCACATACCCTTTGGCCAACCGGATATGTTTGCGACGGATTTCTCTCTGTCGCTTATCAAAATCACGGAGCGTGTCTTCCACGGCAGCCTCCAATACACCGGCCCCCACCGGATACCTAAAGTTGTAGGTATCAAATGGGGCGGAATTGGGGCACTTGTGGCGAATTTTCCTTAACTACGTCCGAAATTACGCATTTTTACGAAGCGTTAACGTTACCCACTCACCAATATTGTCATTGCGGACAAGATTGATGCCATTTTGTGCATAAACGTCGATCACTTCCTGCGCCTGACGGACGAGGATTCCGGAAAGAATCGCATAACCCCCTGGAGACAGGTGTTTCGCCATGTCGGGCGACAGATCGATCAAGGGCTGTTTCAGGATATTTGCAAAGACAAGATCATAGGGCGCGCGATTGGCCAGCTCATCATGACCAAAGCCCGCGGCCTCAACGCAGGTCACTTTATCTGACAGATTGTTCGCGGTGACGTTGGCAACCGCCACGTCCACGGCAACCTCGTCGATGTCAGAGACAATCACCGGGTTGGGATAAATCCGAGCCGCGCCCATGCCCAGTACAGCCGTTCCACAACCGATGTCGGCGACGCTTTGCGCCACAAAGCCTTCGTTTGCCAGACGATCCAGCGCCTCAAGACAACCCTGCGTCGTACCGTGATGGCCGGTGCCAAAGGCCATTGCGGCCTCAATGAGCAGCGGTTCACTGTCAGCCGGAATTTTGTCGGCGTCGTGGCTGCCGTAGACAAAGAAGCGCCCCGCTTCGACCGGGGTCAGCTCGCGGCGCACTTTGTCGACCCAATCCGTGTCTGGCACTTCGGAGACCACAAAGGGTTTGGCGTTGAACGCAACCGCCAGCAGCGTCAGTTCAACGTCATTGGGTTCTTCAAGGAAATAGCCGCCCACTTCCCAGGTGCCGCTGCCATCTTCAATCTCAAAAACACCGACGCCTGTTGGTTCTGTTTCCAGTTCCTCCAGAGCAAGACCCAGTTGGTCAGCGGACTCTTTAGACGGCAATTTGGTAAAGGCGGTAAAAGTGGGCATCAGCGTATCTCCGGTCTGACCTGCGCCTTCGGGTAGGCGCAGGCGGGGATAAGGTCAAGGGTGCGTTATTCCGCCGGTGCTGCAAAGCGCATCGAAAAGATAGTTTCATTGCCCGGCTCAGGATTGCGCGGGATCATCAGAGCCAGCGCCAGAGACACCAGAGCCATGGCCGCGGCAAGCGCAAACACCGCGCCGGGCGACGCCAGCCAAAGCATGCCGAGAAGCACCGGCAAAGCAACTGCCGCAATGTGGTTGATGGTGAAGGCGACCGCCGCTGTTGGAGCCATATCCGCAGGATCTGCAATCTTCTGGAAATAGGTTTTCAAGGCCAGCGCCAAAGAAAAGAACAGATGGTCGAGCACATAGAGCGCCATCGCCAGACCAACACCCCAGCCAAACCAATAAATCCCGCCATAGGCCAGAAAAACGCCTGCCAGCCCGACATACTCAAAGGTCAGGGTGTTGCGCTCCCCAAACCGCGCCACCGCTTTGCCAAACAGTGGAGCCATGGACATGTTGGCGACAAGATTGACCAGATACAGCCCTGTCAGCTGATGCACGTCGAACCCAAAATGTTCGACCATCATAAATCCGGCAAACACCACAAAGATCTGACGCCGCGCTCCGGCCATGAACTGCAACGCATAATAGAGCCAGTAGCGTTTGCGCAGAACAAACTCTTTGTTTTGCGGAGTTGGACTTTTGAACTGCGGGATCACCATCGCGCAGTAGCCAACAATCACCAATGTCAGCCCACCAGACACCATGTATACAGTGTTGTAGCTCAGCCCGAGCCGCTCCCAAGTGAGAACAATCAACACATAGGCGACGAGAGTTGCACCTGAGCTTGCGGTGATAATCCACCCGAGAATTTGCGGCGCACGATCTTTAGGCAACCATTGTAGCTGAAGGCTCTGGTTGACGGTTTCGTAATAGTGAAACCCGATCGAGCTAAATGTCGTGACAAGCAGAATGCCACCCAAACTTGGGAACCAGGCTGTGACCATGGTCGCCACGCCGAGAAGGGCCAAGGACCAAAGCGCCAAAGTCTGTTCCCGCATGAAGATAAGAACAAGAATGACACCAACAGCCAGAAACCCCGGAATCTCACGCACCGTATGCAACAAACCAATGTCGTCGCCCTGAAAATCGGCAACGTCGATGACAAAGTTGTTCAACAGCGCCAGCCACGTCGAAAAGCTGAGCGGCAGGGCAATGGCCATCAGGAACAGCAGGGTGATCGGGCGTTTGTGAAAAGGCAACGCGCGGGCGTCTTGCAATGAAATCTCGGTCATACCATCGCCGCTACGCCTGTTGTTGCCAAAAGTCGAGTCCTTTGGTCGCCTTTAGATGCACATCACCCCTGCACGAAAACACATCCGAATTCATGCATAGGTATGATCCACATCAAAGCCACCTCCCACCCCAACGCGTAGATCCCGCGACAATCACGTGAAGGAGACGCACATGGATCTGGTGGCTTTGGTCGAAAGATTGGGCGAAAACCCAACCGCTGCGCTGTTTGGGCTGATCACTGGGATCATCTTTGGCATCGCAGCCCAACGGTCAAGGTTCTGCTTGCGTGCCGCTGTGGTCGAGTTTGGTCGCGGCAGCATGAATGACAAGGTCGCGGTTTGGTTGCTGACCTTCTCGACGGCTGTGGTCTGGGTTCAAGGGGCCCAGCTTTTGGGGCTCATTGACACCACCGAGGCACGCATGATGGCTGTGCCCGGGAGCTGGTCAGGAGCTGTGATTGGCGGTTTGATCTTTGGCGCAGGCATGGTTCTGGCGCGCGGCTGTTCTGGGCGGTTGTTGGTGCTGGCCGCGACCGGCAACCTGCGATCCGTTGTTTCGGGCCTGATTTTTGCCGTGGTGGCGCAAATGAGCCTGACCGGATGGCTGGCGCCAGTTCGGGATTATCTCGCGGCGCTCTGGATCACCTCGGGAGGCCGCAACATGGATCTTCTAGCAGCATTGCATCTGCCTCCTGAAGCTGGATTGATCCTCGGTGCTCTGACGGCTGTTTTGGCGCTAGAACTGTCACGTCGCAATCAGATCGGCCTGCGCCGTCTGGTTTTTGCCTCAGGGGTCGGGTTTGCCGCTGCCGTGGGCTGGGCCCTGACCTATGCCCTGAGCCAGGTGGCCTTTGACCCGGTCCAAATCGAAAGCCTGACCTTCACCGGTCCCTCGGCCAATACGCTGATGTTCTTTCTCGACCGCAACGCCATTTTGGAGTTCGACATCGGCTTGGTGCCTGGCGTGGTGCTCGGGAGTTTCGCCGCCGCGCTGGTGACCAAAGAATTCCAACTTCAGGGATTCGAAGGCCCCTCTCCGATGCGGCAGGCCATGATCGGCGCCGTGTTGATGGGATTCGGCGGCATGCTGGCCGGAGGATGCGCCATAGGTGCGGGCGTTAGTGGTGGCTCAATCTTTGCGGGAACCGCCTGGTTGGCACTCTTTTGCATGTGGATAGGTGGAATTGCGATGGATTTTTTCTTGAGAAACGTGCAAACCCATCGCATACCTGCATAATCTGCGCCGGTTGCGACACCATTTGGCTGGGGCGGGCAGTTTTGATCCCACTATACTCGGCCAATTTCCATGTCCTCACCTTCCCGATCCATCGCCCCCTTTCTGCTGCTCCTCTTCACGGGTACGTTGTGTAGCTCGATGATCGTTCCCTTTATGGGATACTTCTTGGTGGAGGAATTGGGGCAGCCGCGCTGGATTATCAGCCTGTACACCGCGCTGATCGTGCCTTTGACGATTGTGACCAACAAGATATTTGCCAAGCGGCTGGATCAAGGTTCTTCGGCCTTTCCTCTGGTCGGGGTTGCCATTTCTGGATGCCTTTTCGCGAGTGTGTCCCTCTCCCTATCCCCAACGTTTTTGGTGACCATGACCTGTGGTGTAATGGGGTACGGCATCGCAAGTTCTGCGATCTCGACCATGTTCAGCACAGGCATTCAACTTGCCGACACACTGACCATCGATCGATCGCGCCTGAACGCCTATATGCGCGCGACAACGTCGACGGCCTGGATGACTGGCCCCGCCTTGACCTTCATTACTGCGGACCAACTCGGAGCTGAATTTGTGTTTCAGCTCTGCGGTGGCTTTGCCCTGCTCTGGACACTCTTGTGGTATGCAATTTTTCCACGCGGCTCCCTGCGGTCTCCCAGCAAAGCGGCTGCCGGTGTTGAGGCCTCGAGCACCCCAGCGCTGTGGCTGGCTGCAGCCTATATCTTTTGTCTGTCCACGGCGCATTCCATCACATTCACAGCCCTTCCCCTGTTTTGGGTGCAGGAGATCGGGTTGCCCGGTTATGCGCCTGGCACAGCGTTCAGCGTCAAAACCGCCGTTGAAATTGTAGCGATCTTTTCCACGCCGTTCCTGATCCGGCAGTTTGGCCTGCGCCTGTCCTTGATCGGCACCACGGTATTTGCCTGTGTGACAATTGTGGTGATGTCGCAAATTACCAATATCTATCAGATGTGGGCTGCTGCTGCGATGGAAGGCATCTACTATGGGCTCTATGCCAGCCTAGGACTGTCGTTCATCCAGTCCTTTACGCCCAATGCCCCCGCCCGTGCGACGGCGCTCTATTGGAACACGGTTATGGTCAGCGGGTTGGCCGCTGGTCCTGTGGTTGGATTGATCGCTCAGCACTATAGCTTTCAGGCCGCAATACAGACCGCGGCAAGCCTTGCGGTGGTTGCTCTGGCTTTGATCATGATCGGATCGCTGCGGTCCCAACATGAAACGGCGCCGGATCAAGGATGATCCGACGCCGCATTTGATGGTTTGCAGAGTGATTAGCTGCGAATGCGCCAACCGGTTTTGAAGATCCACCAGATCACGCCAAGACAAAGCGCAGTAAAGCCCGCGATGGCCAGAAGGCTTAGACCAATCGGCACGTCGGCCAACCCAAAGAAGGCCCAGCGGAAGCCAGAAATGAGATAGACCACCGGGTTGAACAGTGTGATGGTCTGCCAGATCGGCGGCAGCATTGAGATCGAGTAAAACGACCCTCCCAAGAACACCAAGGGCGTGACCACCAAGAGCGGAACCAGCTGGAGCTGTTCAAAGTTCTTAGCCCAGATGCCGATGATGAACCCCAAGAGTGAAAAGCTCAGGCAGGTCAGAACCATAAAGGCCAGCATGGCAACCGGGTGCTGAATCTCCAGATCCACAAACAGCGCTGAGGTGGCAAGGATCACTACACCGATGAACAGCGCCTTGGTCGCTGCCGCCCCCACATATCCGATGACAATCTCAAGGAAGTTCACCGGTGCAGAGAGCAGTTCATACACGGTGCCGATAAATTTAGGGAAATAGATCCCAAAAGAGGCATTTGAAATCGCCTGCGTCATCACACTCAGCATAATCAGGCCAGGGACGATAAAAGCGCCATAGCTGACCCCGTCCACTTGATCGATGCGCGACCCAATTGCGGCACCAAAGACCACGAAATACAGCGATGTCGAGATCACCGGCGACAGAAAGCTTTGCATCAAGGTGCGAAAGAAACGCGCCATCTCAAAGACATAGATCGATTTTACGGCTTGCCAGTTCATTGTGCCGCCTCCTGCTGATTGGCCACCAGACCAACAAAGATATCTTCGAGAGAGTTTTGCGAGGTGGCCACGTCACGTACCTGAAGGCCCGCACCCGCCACCGCGGCCATAAGCCGCCCAATGCCTGACCGCTCTGCGGCACTGTCATAGGCATAAAGCAGCGTCTTGCCTTCGTCTTCGAGGCTCAGCTCAAATTCACCCAATGCAGATGGGATCTCGGCGACCGGATCGACCAGATCAATGCGCAGCTCTTTTTGCCCCATACGGGACATCAGGCTAGCCTTTTCCTCAACCAACAGGATCTCGCCCGAGTTGATGACCCCCACGCGGTCGGCAATGGCCTCGGCCTCTTCGATATAATGCGTGGTCAGAATGATGGTCACACCATCGCGTTTCAGCTCGGCCACCGTATCCCACATATCGCGGCGCAACTCGACGTCCACACCTGCGGTCGGCTCATCCAAGAACAGAACACGCGGCTCGTGGCTCAGCGCCTTGGCGATCAACACCCGGCGCTTCATCCCACCGGAAAGTTCCATCACACGAGAATTTCGTTTGTCCCAAAGGGACAGCTTTTTCAGAATGTTCTCAATCAAGGCATCATTGCGGGGTTTGCCAAACAAACCTCGCGAAAACCGCACGGTGTTGATCACCTTTTCAAAGGGCTCGAGATTGATTTCCTGCGGAACCAGCCCAATCAGATTGCGCGCCGCGCGGTATGCTTCGATTACGTCATTTCCACCAACCGTGATCTGCCCCGAACTCGGCAAAGTAATACCGCAAATCGTTGAAATCAAAGTGGTCTTCCCTGCGCCATTTGGCCCGAGAAGCGCTAGAATCTCGCCTTCTTCGATATCCAGATTCACGCCTTTGAGCGCTTCGAACCCGCCATCATATTTCTTCCGCAAATCGCGGATCTCAACCATCGCCATGTCGCGGCCCCTCAATATCGCAGGCACAAAAGGCCCCGGATGGGGCCTGACCTGTTTGCGCTCGCACACACTAATCCGTGAGAAGAGGAAAACCTATCTGCATTTCTGCACAGCATCCATGCATGTCGCGAACAGAACAATCGTCTCACCTTATGTCGCGAACAGGAATTTCATCTCCGACACCCATGTCGCGAATAAGAGCGAGCGACATCTGCGCGTCTGTTACCGACAGCTTTATGAGCGTACAAAATATAAACATAGTCCAACTTAATCGCCCCGCCCTTGGGATCTTTTTCATTTGCTTTGGCACCATGGCGATCATCGTAAATGACCTGCTGATCAAGCTTCTGTCCGGGGGATATCCTCTGCATCAGACCATTTTCACCCGGTCGGCCATTGCGATGGTCTTCACTCTGGCTTTTGTCCAGATGGAGGGGGGCTGGCGCATTTTGAAAACCAGCACACCGGGTATTCACCTGATGCGCGGTCTCATGGTGGTTGTGGCAAATATGGTCTATTATGCGGCCGTGGCCGTGTTGCCGCTGGGTCAGGTCACTGCACTCTTTTATATCGCCCCGCTTTTCATCACCCTGCTGGCCATTCCCATTCTCGGTGAAAAAGTCGGCATCTGGCGAATGGCCGCCATTGGCATTGGTCTCGTCGGCGTTGTGATCATGCAAGAACCTTGGAACTGGGGCGCGGGTGAATGGAATTTCATCCTGCTGTTGCCGGTTGTCTCGGCCTTCTTCTACGCCATCATGCAGGTGTTGACCCGCAAACTGGGCGTTTCATCTCCTGCTTCGGCACTTGCGGTCTATATCCAATCAACCTTTCTGGTGGTGTCTCTCGGATTTTACATCGTGGCAGGGGATGGTCGGTTTGCGGAAGGCGTCGAAAATGAAAGCCTGCAGTTCCTGCTGCGCGCCTGGCGCATGCCTCCGGTAGAGGATTGGCCAATTTTCCTGGGCCTTGGCCTATGCAGCGGGATCATCGGCTATAGCATCAGCGCCGCCTATCGTCTGGCGGATGCAGGCACTATCGCGCCATTTGAATACATCGGCTTGCCGATGGCCTTCGCTCTGGGCTGGGTATTTCTTGGAGAGTGGCCAACCGTCTCGACTTGGATTGGCTGTGCCCTGATCATCGGAGCCGGCCTCCTCGTGTTCTTGCGAGAACAGGCCAAAGATCGCCCGATGCCGGGTCGCCGTACAAGGTGGGGGCGCCGTTAACGCCCCAATCACAATGATTTAGGTTCTGGTGCCTGCACCTCAATGGCGCAGGCACTTTGCGCAGGATTACCCCTGCCGCACAGTGTCGATCATGAGTTTCACATTCTCAGGATCCGCGTCAGGTGTGATGCCGTGGCCAAGGTTGAAGATATGCGGCCCCTTGCCAAAGGCTTTGACGATGCGTTTGGTTTCATCGACAAGATCCTGCCCGCCAGTGACCATATGTGAGCTTTTGAGATTGCCCTGCACACAGCCACCGGGCTGAACATGCGCCGCCGCCCATTCAGCGGTGACACTGTCATCGATCGCCACACAATCGACACCGGCCTTTTCATGGAATCCAACATAATTGTCACCGGCCTGACGCGGGAAAGCGATAATCGGCAAATCCGGGAAGCGCGATTTCAGCTCAGAGGCAATAATCCGTGTAGGCTCCAACGCGTATTTGTCAAAATCCTCGCCTTTAAGCGAGCCTGCCCAGCTGTCAAAGATCTTGATCACTTCGGCACCCGCTTTGACCTGTTCGGTCAGATAATCGATGGTGCCTTCGGTCAAGCGGTCGATGATTTTCTCAAACAGCGCGCGGTTCTCGGCTTTCAGCGCATGGGCTGGTCCCTGATCCGGGGTGCCACGGCCTGCAATCATATAGGTGGCCACGGTCCAGGGCGCACCGGCGAACCCGATCAGAGTGGTTTCTTCGGGCAGCTCTTTCGACAGGCGACGCACGGTTTCATAAACCGGGTTCAGGGTGTCGTGGATCATCTCACCGCGGCCCAGTTTGTCAAAATCAGCATCCGATTGGATGGTGGACAAACGGGGGCCTTCGCCGGTGACGAACCACAGATCCGCACCCAGCGCCTGAGGCAGCAGCAAAATATCAGCAAACAGGATCGCCGCATCAAACCCATAGCGCCGGATCGGCTGCAGGGTGACCTCGGTGGCCAGTTCGGGGTTATAGCACAGCGACAGAAAATCCCCGGCCTCGGCGCGGGTGGCTTTGTATTCGGGCAAATAGCGCCCCGCCTGGCGCATCATCCAGATTGGAGGGGTCGGCAGGGTCTCGCCCGCCAGAGCGCGCAATATCGTCTTGGTCATCAGGGGTCTCCGTCTTCGTCCCGGCCTATCTGTTGTGTGGCGGCAATATGTCAAATCACAGCGGCTTGCCACTGGCCATTGCGCCGCATAATGCTGCACTTATGACAAATGCCAAGCCCTCCCCCGACGCGCCGCTGAAAATCGGCACCCGTGGCTCGCCTCTGGCGCTGGCCCAGGCGCATGAAACCCGTGATCGCCTTGCGGCGGCGCATGACCTGCCGCAAGACGCCTTTGAAATTGTGGTGATCACCACCACGGGCGACAACCGCGCCATGATTGATGCGGATCGCCCGCTGAAAGAAATCGGCAACAAAGGGTTGTTCACCAAAGAGATCGAAGAAGCCATGCTGCGTGGCAATATCGATATTGCGGTGCACTCCACCAAAGATATGCCCGTGGCCCAACCCGAGGGTCTGGTGCTTGAATGCTTCCTGCCGCGCGAAGATGTGCGTGACGCCTTTATCTGCCCCGAGTTTGGCTCGATCCATGATCTGCCCGAAGGCGCCGTTGTAGGCACATCGTCGCTGCGCCGTCGCGCGCAGCTGATGGTCCGCCGCCCTGACCTCAAAGTGGTTGAATTCCGGGGCAATGTGCAGACACGGCTGAAAAAGCTTGGCGATGGTGTGGCTCAGGCGACCTTTCTGGCCCTGGCCGGTCTCAACCGTATGGATATGTCTGACGTGCCCGCCTATCCGGTAAACCCTGATGATATGCTGCCCGCAGTGGCCCAGGGCGCGATCAGCATTGAACGCCGTGCGGATGACCAGCGGGTTAAAGACCTGCTGGACGCGATTCACGACACGCCCACCAGCCACCGTGTTCTGGCCGAGCGGACCTTTCTGGCCGAGCTGGATGGCTCCTGTGAAACTCCGATTGCCGCCTTGGCCGAGTTGGAAGGTGACGAATTGCGCCTGCGGGGGGAGATCCTCAAACCCGATGGCAGCGCCTCCTTTGCTGGCGAAACTCGTGGCCCGATTGCCGATGGCCCCGACTTGGGCCGCGCCCTGGCGCGCGAGCTTTTGGAACAGGCCGGACCCGGTTTTTTCGACTGGCGGCGCTGATTCACGGGGAACATCTCGGAACATCACCAAAGACACCGAAGGGGGCCATGTGCCCCCTTTTTCTTTTGAGCTCCGACCTACTCTCTAGGGCGTGACCCCGAGCCTACGCATTTTGTGCTATACTTGGATCCCGGAAACTGGATGCCAAGGAGAGAGCTATGCCTCAAACCATCGGAAACCCGTTAAGCTGGATGGCGCAGGGCCTCGGGCACAGCGGCCAGCATTTGACCGACAGCGCCCGCAGCTTAGGCAGCGACACCACCCAATCCATGCCTCAAGTGCGACGTCTGACCAACGCGGATCTGACCGAAGCGCTGCGACTGGGGCTTCAGGATTTTCTGGCCTGTCGAACAGATGTGATGTTTCTCGTCTTGCTCTATCCCGTCATTGGGATCCTGCTCATCACAATGGGTGTGCAATCCCAAATGCTGCCCATGTTGTTTCCCATGATTGCGGGGTTTGCGCTTCTTGGACCCGCCGCCGCAGTGGGTGTTTACGAAGTCAGCCGCCGTAGGGAACAAGGGCACCCCACAAGTTGGCTTGCCGCATTGCGCCTCTACGAACACCCGTCCTTCGCAGCCATTCTGATGCTCGGGTTTTATCTGTTGGGGGTTTTCGCCTTTTGGATGATCACCGCTTCAGCCATCTATGCCTATACACTCGGGCCTGCTGCACCGGCTTCGTTCAACAGCTTCCTCACCTCTGTGTTCACGACTTCAGAGGGCTGGGTGATGGTCATCGCGGGAGGAAGTGTAGGTTTGCTGTTCGCCATCGTTGTTCTGGCGGTGTCGCTTGTGTCTTTTCCAATGTTGCTTGATCGTCGCGCCGGATTGCCCATCAGCGTCGCGACTTCGCTGCGCCTGACCCGTGAGAATCCCGGTGTTGTGCTCAGATGGGGGGCAATGATTGCGGCGGGGTTGGTGCTTGGATCCATCCCCGCGCTTTTGGGCCTAATTGTTATCCTGCCCGTCTTTGGCCATGCAACATGGCATCTCTATCGGCGCGCCGTGATCTAGGCGCTACGCAACTTTCAGAACGATTTTGCCAATGTGGCCCGAGCTTTCCATGCGTGCATGGGCTTGGGCCGCCTGCGCCAGTGGGAACTCGGAATCCATCACCGGCGCAATTTTTGCCGCATCCAACAACGGCCAGACCGTCTCCCGCAGGCTCGCGGCAATCCTAGCTTTGGCCAGATCGCTTTGCGGGCGCAGCGTGCTGCCAGTGATGGTCAGCCGTCGCATCATGACCTGCGCAAAATTCAAAGCCACCTTCGGCCCCTGCAGAAACGCGATCTGCACCAACCGGCCATCATCGGCCAGCGCCTTGACATTGCGCGGCAGGTATTCGCCGCCGACCATATCAAGGATCAGGTTCGCACCGCCTTCAGC
Source organism: Pelagimonas sp. (assembly GCA_049116335.1). Lineage (GTDB taxonomy): Bacteria > Pseudomonadota > Alphaproteobacteria > Rhodobacterales > Rhodobacteraceae > CANMIH01. The sequence goes on from JAGDYZ010000012.1 coordinate 404,932, forward strand.
CCGCAGGATCTCGACAAAATCCTCGTCGCGATAGTTGATGGCCCGCTCCGCGCCAAGCTCAGCACAGGCCGCACATTTTTCATCAGATCCTGCAGTGACAAAAACCCGCGCGCCAAAGGCCCGTGCCAGCTGGATTGCCGTCGTTCCGATCCCCGAACTGCCGCCATGCACCAGAAACCGTTCACCCGCCTGAAGGCCGCCGCGCTGGAACACATTTGACCAGACTGTAAAGAAGGTTTCGGGCAGACAGGCCGCCTCTTTCATTCCCATGCCCGCAGGAACAGGCAAACAATGCGCAGCGGGCGTGGCCACAAACTCCGCATAACCACCGCCCGGCAAAAGCGCGCAGACCTGATCGCCGACTTTGGGCCACTCGACACCCTCGCCTACCGAGACAACGGTCCCCGAGGCCTCGAGACCAGGTAGATCTGATGCGCCCGGAGGAGGGGCATAGCTGCCTGCGCGCTGCAAGGCATCCGGGCGGTTCACACCGGCGTACGCAACTTGAATAACAACCTGCTCCGCCAAAGGCTGGGGCACAGGCCGCTCACAAAGGGTCAAAACACCCGGCCCGCCGGGTTCACTGATTTCAACGGCCTGCATCGTCTCGCTCATGGGATCCTCCTGTTTGATCACTTTGGTAACAGGCGGACCCAATGTGGCAAGATGTTATCGTGGCGCAGTCCAACCGCCGGGCAGATCTCGTGGTTCAACAGGATCGGGCGCTTTGACAGTCTCAAACAGCTTAGCGGGCCCCGCCATCAACTTTGACAGAAACGGGCTGTTCTTCACCTGCGCCTTGGCTTTTTCGATCCGCATCACATCCTCGATGCGGCGATCCAAAAAGGCCCAGGTCGATTCGTAACCCGCACTGTCATCGCCCAGCCAGAAGAGAACTGTGGACGAATAGACCGCAGACAGGGTCGCCCGTTTCGAGTACCAGTTGATGTCTCGCGATGTATCCCCCAGCAGACCCCAGATCGCATCGGCCGTGCCCCAGATAAGCTTCGCACCCTCAGGTGCATTCTGCGGTAAAGCAAAGAGCACGGTGCCCCGTCGCACCACCTCGCGATCGTCAACCGCTTCAATCCGCGCACGCACCGCAAAGGTCACCTTTTCGCGGATTTTCATGGCCGAGGTGTCCGTGTTTTCAAAGCGTTGGATCATTTCGGCATCGCCACGCTTGTGATAGGCGATCGCCAGATCCAAAGCGCCACGCGGGAAAAGACCTCGCGCCAAAACCATATCAACCCCCACATCGGCAACAGCAGCCTTAAACGCCGGGTCGGTCCACCCGTCAAAAGGGACATGCATCACCGCCGCATCCAGCAGCTGATTTGACAGACTTTCGGTCATGGCCTTCTCCTCACTGACGTGTCGAACACTGTGTGCCCGATTCAAATCACATGCGATACTGGACAAATAGCGCAAAGGCTGTTATCCGGCCAGCTCCTGCAATTCATGCAACTCAAACTTAGAAAGGTGGTGAAAACCACATGCAGGTCAGTGTTCGTGACAACAATGTCGATCAGGCGCTTCGTGCCCTGAAGAAAAAGCTGCAGCGCGAAGGCGTGTTCCGCGAAATGAAGCTCAAGCAACATTTCGAGAAGCCGTCCGAGAAAAAAGCGCGCGAGAAGGCCGAGGCTATCCGCCGTGCCCGCAAGCTGGCTCGTAAAAAGGCCCAGCGCGAAGGTCTGCTCTAAGCTCTACGCTTAGCAGTATTTTGCACTGTAAGAAATTGACGACCCCCGGGGCTTCGGCCTTTCGGGGGTTTGTCTTTTTGGCGACAGCACATGGCCTGTTGAAAGAAAATTTCAAAATGGGGATTGCCAGAGCAAGGGGTCTCGCGCTACCCCGCCGCCATGATCCGTGTTTTGACCACCACTAAGACCACCACCAAGACCACCACCAAGACCACCGCCATGGCGGGGGATTGGTTGGGGTGCGCGGTCGAATAACCGGATAACCCACCAAGCCCCGCCGGAGACGGACGGGGCACAAGGGTCACCGTTCTCTCCGACAGATCAGGAGAGAAAAGATGTTGATCGAAAACAACCCCCAGGCCGCCGCACGTGTTCTGCCGCAAAACCCCGTTGTGGCCATTGTCGGCGCCACCGGAGCCGTGGGCGCCGTGCTTGTCGAATGCCTTGAGGCCCGGAACTTCCCTCTGGCCCAGCTTCGCCTGCTGGCCTCGGCCCGTTCCGCCGGGAAAACCATCTCGTTTCGCGGCGACGCACTGGTAATCGAAGAACTGACCGAAGACAGCTTTGCGGGCGTTGATATCGCGCTCTTTTCTGCCGGATCTGGTCTGTCCAAGAAGTTTGCCCCTCTCGCCATCGCCGCCGGTGCGGTTGTGGTCGACAATTCCTCTGCCTTCCGCATGGAAGACAATGTTCCGCTGATTGTCCCCGAAGTAAACGCCGACGCCCTGCCCCAGCACCACGGCGTTGTGGCCAATCCCAACTGTGTCGCAGCCATCGCCACCGTTGCTCTCGCCCCTCTGCGCGCCCATCGCCAGATCAAGCGCCTGCAGATGTCAACCTATCAGGCCGCCAGCGGCGCGGGAGTTGAGGCGATGGAGGAACTTAACGACTCAACCGCTGCGGCGCTGCGTGGGGAAGCGTTTGAACCCAAAGTCCTGCCCCACCCCTATGCCTTCAACTTCTTCAGCCACAATGCTGATATCGAACCAGACACCGGCTACAACGGTGAAGAAAGCAAAGTGATTGCCGAAATCCGTCGCATTTTTGACCAGGCCGAGCTGCCAGTTGGAGTCACTTGCATCCGCGTCCCGGTGCCGCGCGCCCACGGTATGGCAATCAGTGTTGAGCTGGACGAAGCACTGTCGCCAGAACTGGCCCGAGAGCTGCTGTCCAACGCACCGGGCGTAAAAGTGGTCGATGACCAAGAGCGCAACTATTTCCCGATGCCGGTGGATGCCAGTGGTCAGGATGATGTTCTGGTTGGCCGCATCCGCACTGATCTGGGCGATCCAAGCGGCAAATCGCTGGCGCTGTTTGTCGTGGGCGATCAACTCTTGAAGGGGGCCGCGCTCAATGCGGTGCAAATCGCAGAGGCCCTGATGTCCAAAGACATCTAATCGTCTTCTCCGAACATGAAAGAAGCCCAAGACACGCACCTTGGGCTTCTTCTTTTCAAAAAATACTCTGGGGTGAATGCGCGGCACGCGCAGAGGGGCAAAGCCCCGCTTGGGCCAAGGATCAGCTCCAAGTTCAGCCCGGACCAACCATAAAGCAGGACATCTGCCGCGCCTGCAGCCTGCGACAGGCCAGCTCGGCGCTGTCACGCGTCATCCCCATAAAGTTGGCATCGAATCCGCGTTTGCCTTTCACAACTTTGCGCAGCGTTCCATCCAGAGTTGAGGTTTCGGCAAGCGCTGTCTTCAACAGGACTTTTTCTGCGGCAAAGCGGTTGGGATACCGTCCAACATTGATTCCCCAATGGCGCCCTCCGGAGGTAGACAATCGCGTCACAACTTCGGCTTTGCGGGCAGGCGTAGGAACATCCAGCTTTGCCGCCGCTGCAATTGCCACGGTTTCAGGCCGCAACACAGGTTTTTTGGATCGCGAGGGTGGAGGACCGGTCGTCTCTGGCTTAGCGGCAGCCGCTTCAGCTGCGACCGCAAGCTGTACATCTTTCACAACACTATCAATTTCGGTTTGCAGCTCCGCAACCAAGGGTGCGACGTCTGGCGGCGCCTCAGGCACAGGGCGTGCTTGCGGGCGCAGGCTACGAGTTACCGCCGCCGATGCGACACGAAGCGTTTTTCCTTTCGCTCCGGGCGCTGCGCGAGGGGCCGCCTTAGCCACCTGAACATCGGGCTCACGGCCGCCACCGCGATATGCGGGCTTGCGCGGTTTGCGCAGGGCCACCCGCGTGGGCGCGCGCTTGAACCCGAGATCAAGGAGCTCAGCAACTTTGGCATTGCGAGACGCTGTTGAACGCCCACCAAATACCGTCGCGATGATCCGCTCGCGTCCACGTTCCGCCGAGGCCACAAGATTATATCCCGCTGCGCGAGTATAGCCGGTTTTGATTCCATCCGCTCCGCGATAGCTCGACAGCAGACGGCGGTTTGTGTGCGCAACCGTCCGCACTCCTGCGTCTGCCGTTTTGCGGCTGAACAAGTTATAATACTGAGGGTAGTCATAAATCATATGACGCCCGAGAAACGACATATCTCGGGCCGTCGACAGGTGACCGCTTTCCGTCAACCCATGCGCATTGCGAAAGGTTGTGCGGGTCATGCCCATGGATTTTGCCGTGCGGGTCATCCGGCGGGCAAACGCCGCCTCTGATCCTGAGATCGCTTCACCAATGGCGGTTGCCGCGTCATTGGCGGATTTCACCGCAGCCGCGCGCACAAGGTAACGCAATTTGATCTTCTGCCCCGTCCGCAAACCTAGTTTAGAAGGCGGCTCAGACGCTGCGTGTGAGGACACTTTTACCAGAGTATCCATCGAAATCTCACCGTTCTGCACCGCTTCAAAAGCAATGTAGAGCGTCATCATTTTGGTCAGCGAGGCAGGATGCAGGCGTGTATCTGCGTTGCGGGCATGGAGAACTTTACCCGAGCGCGCATCCATCACAAGGGCAGCATAGGGGGCCGCCATAGCGCTCAGCGGCACCATGAGAACCAACCAGACAAACGTGAGGATATACAGGCCCATTCGGCCCGCTTTGGAAGCGCGTCCCGTCACCGTAGATACTGCCTTTTTTACTGCCTCGCCCCCGATTTTTCGGTGAGCTTTTTCTTAGTTATTAGGCAAAAGCGTAACACGGAGGTGGGTTTCAGAAAACCCTGCAATTCCAGCTAATTTGGCAAGGTTTTGTTAACCGAACCACCCAGATTTAGCGGTCTAAGTCACCGCACCCCCTAGACCGGCAATTGCGACTGAAATGTGGCGAATTGTGGCAAAACTAAGGCGACACTTTAGTCCAGATTTGCCACCAAGTTTGACAGGCCAGCAAGATCCGGCAGCTCGTGATATCGCGCCGAATCGGGGGCCTCGGCATGTTCAAAATCCCAACTCAACTCATGCGGCACAAAAACGCCCCATGCCCCGACTTCAATCGCCGGCCGCACGTCGGATTTCATTGAGTTCCCGACCATCATCGCCCCCGACACCCCGCCCGGCGTAGCCGAGAAAATCCGCGTGTACGTTTCTGGCACTTTGTCTGAAACGATCTCGACGCCATCAAACAGATCTCCCAGACCGGACTGCGCCAGTTTGCGTTCCTGATGAAGCAAGTCGCCTTTGGTGATCAGCATCAGATGATGTGATCCCGCCATCGCCTCGACCGCCTCTTTGGCATGCGGCAAAAGCTCCATCGGGTGATCCAGCATCTCACGTCCGGCCTCAAGCAACTGAGATATCACCTCAGAAGGCACACGCCCATCGGTGACCTCGATTGCGGTCTCAATCATCGACAAGGTGAACCCCTTCACCCCGAACCCGTAGTGACCAAGGTTACGCCGTTCCGCGGCCATCAACCGCCCGTCCAAATCGGCCACATCCGTGTGGTCGCGCAACAGCTCTGCAAATTTCTCCTGTGTGAGATGGAAAAACCGCTCGTTGTGCCAAAGCGTATCATCTGCATCGAAACCGATTGTTTGCAATTTTTGCGGCATTCTTGACCTCATAGACCAGCCCCCCTTTTCCCGGCTGCTGGACAGGTTATATAAACAGGCTAATTCCACTAAGGCAAAGCGCAGCTGTTATGACATTCGCCCTTAATGATCGGACCTATGCCATGAGCGGCACCACCCCATCAGACGATGGTGAAGGCGATGCCGGAGTTGCGGTGAAAACCCGCCCCAAAACCAAGCGCCCGCCGCTCTACAAAGTTTTGCTGTTGAATGATGACTACACTCCGATGGAATTTGTGGTGCATATTCTTGAGCGTTTCTTTGGTATGACCCATGCGCAAGCGTTTGAAATCATGCTGACGGTGCATAAAAAAGGTGTGGCTGTTGTGGGCGTCTTCTCACATGAGATCGCCGAAACCAAAGTGACTCAGGTCATGGATTTCGCCCTAAAACACCAACATCCCCTGCAATGCACCATGGAAAAGGAATAGGCCGCGCGGCCTGAACCCATATGGATAGACTTGTTTACGCAAAAGAATCGGGTGGCCTTGTGTTGCCCGAAGGGCGCATTGCGCTGTTTGGGGCCCTGATCGAAGAGGGCCTCGGGGGACTTGATTCGTCTCAGGTCGAAGTGATTCAGGGATTCCGCCCCGAATTTGATGCCTGGACCAAGCGCGGCGTGGTTACACGTGAATCAGCGCAGGGCCCCTATGATGTCGCCATTGTCACCCTGCCCCGTGCGCGCGATCTGGCAGAGCACCGCATTGCCCAGGCGGTTCAGGCCGCCCCCGAGGGTTTTATCATTGTCATCGGTGCAAAAACCGATGGGGTTGATTCGATCCATAAAGCTCTGAAAAAGCGTGTCGCCCTTGAGGGACAGGTGCCCAAAGCGCACGGCCGGTGCATCTGGTTCAATTCCGATTCGGCTCTGATCGACTGGCTTCGCCCAGACATGTCCGAAAACCCCGAGGGCGATTTCACCGCGCCCGGCGTGTTCTCTGCGGACAAAGCAGACCCTGGATCCAAGCTTTTGGCAGAGGCTCTGCCCAAACTCAAAGGCCGGGTGGCTGATCTTGGTGCCGGCTGGGGCTGGCTGTCACGCGAAGTGTTGAAAAACGAGGCCGTGAAATCGGTGCATCTGGTTGAGGCTGATCTATCAGCTTTGACCTGTGCCCGTAAAAATGTGACCGACGACCGGGCCGAGTTTCACTGGGCCGACGCCACAACATGGCTGTCTCCTGCCCTGATGGATGTGGTGGTCATGAACCCACCGTTTCACACCGGGCGCAAAGGAGATCCAAAGCTGGGTCAGGCCTTTATCGCCGCTGCTGCGCGTTCATTGAACCCCTCGGGTCAGCTCTTCTTGGTCGCCAACCGCCACCTGCCCTACGAGACCATTCTGGGCGAGCTGTTCCGGGATGTGAAAGAAATCGGCGGCACCGGCGCGTTCAAGCTCCTCCATGCCACGCGACCGACTCGCACTAAGCGCTGACCTAGGCTAACGTCCACGTCACGCATCACAGGAGCTATCATGGGTTTCTCAATTGAAGGCAAAACGGCAATTGTCACCGGCGCTGCAAATGGCGTCGGACTGGCAATTGCGCGCCATTTTGTGAACAAGGGTGCGAATGTGATGTTCGCCGATATGGACGAAACCGGCCTTGTCAAAGAATGTGGGCCAGATTGCGATGATGGTGCCATGCGTTATTTCGCAGGCGATCTGCGCGAGCGGCTGACCATGGCCAATCTGCTGTCTGCGACCTTGGATGCCTTTGATCGCGTGGACATTCTGGTCAATGGATCGCGCCAGACCATGCCATCCGATCCTCTCGATCTCAACGATGGTTCGATGGAACAGATGCTGTCACAGAACCTGATGACCTCGCTGCGGCTCAGTCAGGTGGTGGCCAAACGCATGATCAAACAGGCGGAAGGCCAAGACGAGGGTCAGGTCGGATCTATCGTCAACCTGTCATCGATCGCCGCCCGGCGCACCCACCCCGACCTGATGGCTTATTCCGTGTCCTGCGCGGCGCTGGATCAGATGACGCGGTCTTTGGCTGTTGCGCTGGCACCTGAGCGAATTCGCGTGAACTCGGTGGCCTTTGGCTCGGTCATGTCCGCCAGCCTGCAAAACACCCTGCGTGAGAATCGCGACTATCGCGATGACATCGAAAACCACACGCCTTTGGGACGTATTGCTGCGGCAGAAGAGCTGGCAGAAGCGGTGCAATTCCTTGCCAGCGACAGCTCAAGTTTTGTCACCGGACAGGTCATGACTGTGGATGGTGGTCGCACCCTCCTTGATCCCGTGGCGGCGCCGGTCCATTAAACCCGGGACGTATCAATCGCCCTGAGGATGGAATGACCCAAGCATTTGCCGACGAAAAAGCCCGCGCCAGCGCGTGGTTCCGCCAGTTGCGCGACGACATTGTTGCGGCCTTTGAAACGCTTGAAGACAGCCATTCCGATGGCCCCTTCAGCGATCAGGCGGCTGGCCGCTTTGAGGTGACCGAAACCAAACGCGCCTCAGACGACGGCAGCGACGCCGGTGGCGGCCTGATGAGCGTGATGCGCGGCGGGCGTGTGTTCGAAAAAGTCGGCGTCAATGTCTCAAGCGTTTACGGCACTCTGGGCATTCCTGCGCAAAAAGCCATGGCCGCACGGGGTGTTCCGGGCATCGAAAAGGATCCTCGGTTCTGGGCCAGCGGCATCAGCCTTGTAGCGCATATGCAAAACCCGCATTGCCCCGCGGTGCACATGAACACCCGTATGTTCTGGACCCCCAACGCCTGGTGGTTTGGCGGCGGGTCGGACCTGAACCCCTGCCTCGAATATGAGGATGACACCGCGCATTTCCATGCGGTGCAGAAAACCCATCTCGATCCCCACGGTGAGACGCTGTATCCCGAGCTAAAGGCCTGGGCGGATGAGTATTTCTACATTCCCCATCGTAACCGGGCACGCGGCGTTGGCGGGATCTTCATGGATGATCGCAACACCGGGGACTGGGAGAAAGATTTTGCTCTGACCCAGGACATTGGCCGTGCCTTCCTACCCGCCTATCTGCCTTTGATCGAAAAACGCCGCCCCGACGCCTTTGATGAAGCCGACAAAGACGCCCAGCTGGTGCATCGTGGCCTCTACGCGGAATACAATCTGGTCTATGATCGGGGCACCAAATTTGGTCTGGCTACCGGCCACGACGCCAATGCGGTGCTGATGAGCCTGCCACCCATGGCCAAATGGGTGTGATCTAAAGTCAGGGCCGCCAATGCGCGGCCCTATGATTTACCGGGCTTGGAGCTGCTGTATTTCACCCGCGGCTTGCGCGGTTTTGGCGAATATTTGGGGGATGGATTGCGCGACACCGGGCGGACCGGGCTATCGACCTGCCTCCATTCCCCCAGCGCTAGATTTTCAACTGTCCAATCGCCCACAGACCACCGCACCAAACGCAGACACGGGAGCCCGACGTGGGCGGTCATGCGACGCACCTGACGATTGCGTCCTTCGGTGATGGTCAGTTTCAGCCAGTGATCTGGCACCGACTTGCGAAACCGCACTGGAGGATCCCGCTCCCACAGCTTTGGCGGATCAATCTGCTCGACCTTGGCGGGGCGGGTGAGCCCATCCTTTAGCTCAACCCCTTTACGCAGCGCCGCAAGCGGGTCATCCGAGGGTGTTCCCTCTACCTGCACCAGATAGGTCTTTGGTTTCTTAAACTTCGGACTGGAAATTTGCGCCTGCAGCTGCCCGTCATCCGTCAAAAGCATCAAGCCTTCGCTGTCACGATCCAATCGCCCTGCCGGATAGACATTGGGCACATTGACGTAGTCGGACAGAGTTTCACGCGGACTGCCTTCGGTGCCTTTGTCGGTGAACTGCGACAAGACACCAAAGGGTTTGTTCAAAAGGATCAGCATTCGCGACGCCCCGCAAAAAAGGATTTCAAAAGCGCCGCCGCCGGTTCAGCAGAGAGGCCATCGTAGATTTCGGGCACGTGATGACATTGCGGATGGGCAAAGATACGCGCGCCAACCTCGACGCCCCCGGATTTCGGGTCACTCGCGCCGTAATAGAGACGCCGAATCCGCGCAAATGAGATCACACTGGCACACATCGAGCAGGGCTCAAGCGTCACATAGAGATCGTGATCCGGAAGACGTTCCGATTTCAAGGCAACACAGGCCGCGCGAATCGCCAAGGTCTCAGCATGCGCCGTTGGATCATTCAGCTCACGAGTACGATTGCCCGCCCGCGCTACAATCTTGCCGTCGGGCGCAACAATCACTGCGCCAACAGGCACTTCGCCGCGTTGCGCCGCCGCGCGCGCCTCGTCCAGCGCCTGATCCATATACGTCCGAAACTGCATTGCCGCGTCATAGCCGCTTTCGCACGCCAGCGGAATGGGCTAGATCCCTCACATGACAGAGACACCCAAACATGATGGCGATCGCATCGCCAAGGTCATCGCCCGTTCCGGCCGCGCCAGCCGCCGTGATGCTGAAAAGCTGATCGAAGAAGGCCGCGTCGAGGTCAATGGCGAAACCGTCGAGCGCGCGGCGCTGAATGTGACCGACCGCGATCAGATCACCGTTGACGGTGTTCCTTTGGCCGCGCCCGAACGTCCACGCCTGTGGCTATACCACAAGCCCACGGGCCTTGTGACGACCACACGGGATGAAAAAGGTCGCACCACCATTTTTGATGAACTGCCCGAGGGCATGCCCCGCGTCATGACAGTGGGCCGGTTGGATTTGAATTCTGAAGGTCTTCTGCTGCTGACAAACGACGGCGGCATCAAGCGCAAGCTTGAACTGCCCAGCACAGGTTGGCTCCGCAAATATCGCGTCCGGGTCAATGGGCGCCCCGAGGACAAAACCCTCGAGCCCCTACGCCAAGGCATCGAAGTAGATGGACAGAAATTCCAGCCCATGATTGTCAGCCTTGACCGTCAGAAGGGTGCCAATGCCTGGCTGACTGTTGGATTGCGCGAGGGCAAAAACCGCGAAATTCGCCGTGCGATGGCAGATATTGGCCTCACTGTGAACCGGCTGATCCGCGTGTCCTATGGGCCATTTCAACTTGGACAGGTCAAACAAGGCGAGGTTGAAGAAGTGCGCGGCAAAACCGTTCGCGATCAGCTTGGGCTAGAGGCCTTTGAAGAACCGACACCTGCGGCCAAACCTGCGCGCCCCGGCCGTCCTGGTGGCAAACCAGGCGGCAAACCGGGTGGACGCCCTGGCAAACCCATGTCCTCAGGCAAATCCCGCAAGTTCGGCACCCAAGGACCATCTGACCCGCCCGACACAAAAGGGAAACCCACAGGACGGAGCAAACCCACAGCTTCGGACACCTCGCGGCGCTTTTCGCCCCCCGGTAAACCCGCAGGCAAACCCGGCGGAAAGCCTGGTGGCAAACCGGGCGGCCGTCCACAGGTGACCCGCAACCGTAAACCGGGGCGAGGCCACAAAAGCGATTAACCTTTTCAACATTTCTCCCCCTGCGCGCCCAGATTTCGCCCGGATTCGCGCGCAGAACGGGGAGCATGATGATTACTTTGATCGCCCTTGCGACGCTTGTCGCCTCGCTGTTCCTCGTTGTCAGCAACCTGCGCGCTGTGGTGCGGGATGCCTATGATACTCTGGCTGTGTCCGCCATTCGCGCCCATGAAGATGGGCAATTGGTGCCACGGCTGGCCTTTGCGACGCTTTGGGCAATGATCTTTGCCCTTAGCTGCTTCTGAGGCCCGCCATGTCGTATCACTCTCGCCACGAGCACCTGTTCCAGCCCCCTGAGTTTGACCAGAGCCTGAACATCCTGTTTCTTGCTGGTTTTCCTCTGGTGCTTTGGGTTCTGCAGGGCAACACTACGGGCATGCTAACGGCGTTTTTGCTGATGGGCATGTTATCGCTGGCTGTCAGATTGATCTCAGCCGGGCATCGCGCCCACCGTCGGTATGATGCTCAGCCCCTAGCGCATCGGCCTCGTTTACCGCGCAAGTTGATCGGATCAGTTGTGATTGGCGGAATGGTATTTGTGCTGGCCGGGCATCACTTTGCCAATCTCATGATCCCCGCCGGTCTTGGCGTTGCCTCTATTTTGTTGAGCGTTCTGGCCTTTGGTCTCGACCCGATGGTCGACAAAGGTGTGAATGATCCGGACCTGGTCCAAAGGCTTGAGACGCAGGCATTGCGCCAAACCGTTGAAGGCTCTCTGACCCAAGTGACGGACCGTATTGCGCTTTTGGGCGATGCCGAAGTTACGCGTCAGACCGAGGCCACCCGCAGCATGATCAAGCGCGTGGTGCGCGCCATGTCCGATAGCCCCAGAGAGCTAGCCCGCATTCTCACTCCGGTGCAGACCCTTACCGATTTGCTGAACCAAGAGGCTATGGCCCTAGAACAAGCCCAACTTGATGATGGGTTTCGCACTGCACGCCGCAAATACCTCGCGAAACTTGACGCGATGAGCCGCAGTTTTGAAAGCCGCGCCCGTAAACGCGGGGCACGCAACGGGCGGGATGCGCGTGATTTCGATGCTGACATGTTGCTCGAGCGGATGCCGCTGGACGCCGCTTAGTCGGCGGATGTCCCAAACCTAAAAGAAATCGGCAGGTTGACGCGCGTCGCGCTGACTTCCCCCTAGCAGAACCCCTGTTTTCTCCCTACCTTTAGCGCGAACGCCAAGAGTTCGCGTGAAAGGGAGTGTTATGTCTGGCAGTGGCCTACAAAAGCTAAGCTATGTGTTGTTGATCATCCTGTTGTTCGGGGTGACAAGTGGCTGGCTGGGGGGGCTCTGACATGGCGCAGCGCTTTGGTGGTAAGTTTAGCCCAGACGGATCCGACAGCCCACAACAAGACGAGCGCCCCGCCTATCAAGGGGCCAAGGTCAAACCCGCGGGGGCCCGCAGCAATGTGTTGTTTGCACCCGCGATTGTTCTGGCCGCTACCTCACTCAATGACGGCGCCATCGGCATGGCAGCAGGATTGACGGGTGCAGGCGTCCTGATCTTGGGCGCGTGGCTGTTGCGTGGCGGGTTAGAGGCCGAAGCGGCTTATGACGAGCGTCGCGTGTCGCGTCGCCCTGCCCTTCCGCGTAAGATTTTCGCAGCGCTGGCCTGCGGCATCGGCGCGGGTATCGCCGCCTGGACCACCGAGCCAGGACTGATCGCGCCACTTATCTTTGGTGGGGCTGCGACGGCACTTCACATTGGTGCCTTCGGCATCGACCCTATGAAAGACAAAGGCATGGAAGGAATCGATACCTTCCAACAAGACCGCGTTGCAAAAGTGGTCGACGAGGCGGAGGCACATCTAGCCTCGATGTCGGATGCCATCCGCCGCGCTGGAGATCGTCAGGTTGAGGCCCGAGTTGAACGGTTCCAGACCAAAGTGCGTGACATGATCCGCACTGTCGAAGAAGATCCGCGCGATCTGACCGCAGCGCGCAAATTCCTAGGTGTTTATTTGATGGGTGCACGCGATGCCGCCATCAAATTTGCCGACATCTATTCAAGATCGCAAAACCGCGATGCGCGGAGCGATTTCATGATGCTTTTGACGGATCTGGAAGAAAGCTTTGGAGCGAAGACCGAAAAGCTCCTTCTTGATTCTAACAGCGACCTGACGGTCGAAATTGACGTGCTGCGGGAACGGCTGCAGCGCGAGGGTGTGCGCCTTTAACGGCGCGGTGATTTTTTACGGGGGATCCCATGTCTGAGACTATCCGCAAACAAGCTGAAGAGGCCGTTGTATTGGTTGATGAAATCAATGCTGTTGTTCTGGCCGATCCGGCGGATGCCAATGCTGTTGTGTCCATGGCCGACGCCACTCCGGAAGTGACCGAAGAAATTCAGTCACGCATGGACGAGCTTGATATGGGTGACACCAATTCCATCGTGTCCTTTGGCTCGGCCGCTCAGGCGGAGTTGCAGGAAATCAGCCAAGCCATGCTGGCGGATGTGCGCAACAAGGATGTAGGTCCCGCCGGCGATAGCCTGCGCGGTATTGTCACCACCATTCGTGGTTTCTCGGTCTCAGAGCTGGATGTGCGCCGCAAACAGAGCTGGTGGGAAAAACTGTTGGGCCGCGCCGCGCCTTTCGCCAAGTTTACCGCGAAATTTGAGACCGTTCAGGGGCAGATCGACAAGATCACCGATGATCTTCTCAAGCATGAGCACACCCTGCTTAAAGACATCAAGTCGCTGGATATGCTCTATGAAAAGACGCTGCAGTTCTACGATGAGCTGGCGCTTTACATCTCTGCCGGCGAGGAAAAGCTTGCTGAGCTGGACAACACCGTGATCCCGGCGAAAGAGGCCGAAGTTCAGGCCGCTGCCGAAGATGATCAGGTGATGCGCGCCCAAGAGCTGCGCGACCTGCGCGCTGCGCGGGATGATCTGGAGCGTCGGGTGCATGATCTTAAACTGACCCGTCAGGTCACTATGCAGTCGCTGCCCTCGATCCGTCTGGTTCAGGAAAACGACAAATCTCTGGTGACCAAGATCAACTCGACCCTCGTCAACACGGTTCCCCTTTGGGAAACTCAGCTGGCGCAGGCTGTCACCATTCAACGCTCGCGCGAAGCCGCCGAGGCTGTGCGCTCAGCAAACGATCTGACCAACGAATTGCTGACCGCCAACGCGGCCAACCTGCGCGAAAGCAACAAGATCGTGCGTCAGGAAATGGAGCGTGGTGTATTTGATATCGAAGCGGTCAAACAGGCCAATGCGGATCTGATTGGCACCATTCAGGACAGCCTGCAGATTGCCGACGAAGGCAAAGCGCGCCGGGCCAAAGCCGAGGAAGAGCTGAAAAAGATGGAAGGCGAGCTGCGCGACACACTGGCCGCGGCCAAGGCGCGCAAAGATGGTGTTGGCGACAACGCCGGGACAGCGGTTCCTGCATAAATGAAGGCACGGGGCACGCGTTTGGCCACAGCCGTGGCTTTGACTGGAATCACATTGCTTGCGGGCTGTGAACCCACGGGCTTTGCCCCGACACCAACCGGTCCAGCGGTGGCGACCAATGCCGCCGTTGTGGCCCCACCACCGGGCCCGCGCCCAGATGGGCCATCCGCCACCAGCCTTGCGCTTAAAACCTACTACACCCGCGTTCAAAGTGATCTGCGATCCCGGGGGTTGCTGCGCACCGAGACCAAAGCCACCGACGCGGTCTTCACGGACACTATGTTAATCCGCGATTTTGAGCGCATCGCCCTGGCCGAAGAATACGAGCGAGGCGCAGGCCTTACCCCGTCAAAGGGCGGGGCCAGCGCGATCAAGAAATGGACCCAGCCCATCCGCATGAGCGTTGAGTTTGGTCCCAATGTACCCTTGGCGCAAACCACCGATGACCGCACCTCTGTTGCACGCTATGCCAAGCGGCTGAACCAGATCACTGGGCATCCTATCACTCTGTCTGACAACAATCCGAACTTCACCGTGATGTTTATGAGTGAGGACGATCGCGACCTGATCATCCCGCGCATTCAAGAGCTTGTGCCAGATGTGGACACGCGGGCGCTGCGGATTTTCAAATCTCTTCCCCGGTCCATTCACTGTGTTGTCATGGCCTTTTCCTCGACGCCGGGTGGCTATGACTATGGTCAAGCCATTGCCATTATCCGGGCCGAGCACCCGCCCCTGCTGCGGCAGTCCTGCGTGCATGAAGAGGTGGCGCAGGGGCTTGGGCTTGCCAATGACCATCCGCGCGCACGTCCGTCGATCTTTAATGACGACGACGAATTTGCGCTTTTGACCCAGCATGATGAAATGCTGCTGAAAATTCTGTATGACCCGCGCCTGACCCCGGGCATGACCGTGGATCAGGCCCGCCCCATTGTTGTCGAGAAGGCAGGACAGCTGCTGGGAACGACACGCGGGCCAATTTGATGCGGGACACTCTAGAAGATCTGCAGCTGTCGTACCGGCCTCCGAAAATCAGCTCATTTATTGGCCTGATCGGGTGCCTGAGTTGCACCGTCATCTTCACTTCTCTCGGGCTCACCGAAACGACACCAACACGTGCCTTTGGGTTTGAGCTTTCCGCGTTGCAAGGGACCCTCGCCAATGGATTGGTGGCCTGCTTACTCGCGTTGGTGAGCGCTGCCTTTGGCGTACTGGCGTACCAGTCAGTGAAATCGACCGCCACGGTACGGCTAAGCGACGGCGCGCTTCTCATTCCACGGGTCCTTAGATCGACGGACCGCGAAGTCGAACTTGCGCATATTGATCGCCTTCGATTGCTCAATCGCGGCTCGGTTCTTCAAATCACGCACAAGGGAAAGCGCATGGATCTGTTAGGGTCTTTTTGCCCATCACCAGACGCCTTCCTCACCATGATTCAAACCATAAGCACACGCGCAGGCGTGCCGCTTGACACCAGATAACAGGAGAGTTTGATGCCTATTTTTGACTTCCTCCGTGGCCAATTCATCGACGTCATCCATTGGACCGATGATACACGCGACACGCTTGTCTATCGCTTTGAACGCGAAGGCCATGAAATCAAATACGGAGCCAAGCTGACCGTTCGCGAAGGTCAGGCTGCTGTTTTCATTCACGAAGGTCAGCTGGCAGATGTGTTTACGCCCGGGCTCTATATGCTCGAGACCAACAACATGCCGATCATGACCAGCCTGCAGCACTGGGATCACGGTTTCAACTCGCCGTTCAAGTCGGAAATCTATTTCGTCAACACCAACCGGTTTACCAACAACAAATGGGGCACCAAAAACCCCATTATGCTGCGTGATCCTGAATTTGGGCCGACCCGCATTCGGGCCTTTGGCACCTATTCCATCAAGGTGGCCGATGCCGCGACCTTCCTGACCGAGATCGTTGGCACCGATGGTGAATTCACCATGGACGAGATCAGCTTTCAGATCCGTAACATCATTGTCCAGGAGTTCAGCCAGGCCATCACCCGCAGCGGCATCCCTGTACTGGATATGGCCGCCAATACCGGTGAGGTGGGTGAGCTGATTGCAAAGGCCATTGGGCCAACAATTGCGCAATACGGACTCGAGCTCCCCGAGCTCTATATCGAGAATATCTCACTCCCGCCCGCGGTTGAAAAGGCTTTGGATGCGCGCACCTCGCGCGGTATTGCTGGCAACCTCGACGACCACATGAAGTGGAAGGCGGCCGAGGCCATGGGTCAGGGTGGCGCCATGGATCAGAGCATGGGCATGGGATTTGGCGCAGGCATGGGTATGAATATGGCCCAGCAGATGACACAGCAACAAACCGGGCCTTGGGGGGCACAGCCTCAGCAACAGGCGGTACAACCTGCTGCTGCAGCGCCGCCTCCGCCGCCCGTAGAACACGTCTGGCACGTCGCGGAAAACGGCCAAACCAAAGGTCCCTTCTCAAAAGCGGATCTGGGACGGATGGCAACAGGTGGTGAACTGTCTCGCGAGACACATGTCTGGACACCTGGTCAAGATGGCTGGAAACGTGCCGGAGACGTGCACGAGCTGGCCCAGCTCTTCACTATCATGCCCCCTCCTCCGCCCCCACCTGCAGGCTAAGAAGCGCGGGTCCCAAACAGGCATCGGGCGGGAAGACATAACTGTCATCCTGCTCCGCCGAAAGGGTTTGAAACGGAGACACTTGGCTGTCGACGATCAAGGTATTGTCCTGACACAGGTCTTGCGCGAAGCTCCCAAGATTGAAGCCAAATCCCCCAACCCCACAGTTGTCGCCACGCCCGTTCATATTCCAGGCCTGCGGCATTTGAATGGACCCGCCTTCAACGACAAAGGCTCCTTTGCTCCGCAGAAAATGAAGCCGCCATGTGGTCTCTGGTTGCAACTGACCCAATGCCCAGCGACCGATGGTTTCACTTCCTTTGAAACCATTGATTTCGAAGCAAATCACATCGCTATCCAAGACCAATGGCCCAGAAAGAGTATCGGGGTCAAAACTCATTCCGCCGGTCATATGGTATCCATTGGCGCCCTGCCATTTGAACCGATAGGTCACTTCGTCAGATATCGCAGGCGCCGCCGCGATAAGTACAACCAAAACCGCTATAAAAAATCGCATCTTACGCTCCAGTCCAAACGCAGGGTAAAGCCGGAAGGGACGCGAACTCAAGCCTTCCCTTTGCCGCCCGTCACGGCGTAACGTGCCGCCATAGATTTCAGGAGTTTCCCGAATGTCCATGCCTCCACCTCCTCCGCCGTCGGAGACACCAAAGACCACACAGGAAGACCACCGGTTCCCCTGTGATCAATGTGGTGCGGACTTCCGGTTTGATCCCGACCAGGGCGTTTTGCTGTGTGATCACTGTGGCAACACGGGCGAGGTTGCCCAAAGCGGACCATGGGATGGGGGGATCAAAGAACTCGATTTCAAATCCGCCATGGCAAATCTTCTGCCGCTGCAGGAGATGGAAGAAACCCGTGTGTCGACCTGCCCCAATTGCGCGGCTCAGGTTGAGTTTGACCCTGATCTCCATTCAGCTGAATGCCCGTTCTGCGCAACACCTGTGGTTACCGACACCGGCACCCATCGCCATATCAAACCGCGTGGCCTGTTGCCCTTCAAATTGCAGGAACGGGACGCCCATACAGCCATGGCCGATTGGCTGGGCGGGTTGTGGTTTGCGCCAAACGGCTTGCAGGAATATGCTCGCAAAGGTCGTAAGATGACTGGGATTTATGTCCCTTTCTGGACCTATGATGCCGACACAAAGTCGCGCTATCGTGGCGAACGCGGCACAATCTACTATGAAACCCGCACTGTGATGCGCGACGGCAAAGCCGAAACCGAACGGGTACAGAAAATCCGCTGGACGCCGGCATCTGGCCGCGTCGCGCGGTTCTTTGACGACATTTTGGTGCTGGCCTCAAAATCTCTCCCCAAACGCTATACAGATGCGCTTGAACCCTGGGATTTGTCCGAAATGGAACCCTACCGCCCTGAGTATCTCGCCGGCTTCCGCGCGGAAGGGTATCAGGTTGATCTGGATGACGGGTTTGACGAAGCCCGTGTGCGCATGGATCGCCAGATCGAACGGGACGTGAAATTCGACATTGGCGGCGACCGGCAGCGTATCCACCACGTTGACACAGATGTCTCCGATGTGACCTTCAAACATGTGCTGCTTCCGGTTTGGATGGCCGCGTATAAATACCGCGACAAAAGCTATCGCTTCGTGATCAACGGTCGCACCGGTCGTGTCCAGGGCGAGCGCCCCTGGTCAGCATGGAAAATCGGATTTGCTGTCTTGGCTGGCGTCATTGTGGCCGCAGGAATTGGTTATGTCATCGCCATGAACCAATAATCGGTGGCGGGTGAGCGCAACCTTGCGCTCACCCGCCGAAACAAGCATGTTGGCGCTAACAATTTGTCGGTTACGGATAGGAGTTCCGCAATGATCCTGTGCTGTGGGGAAGCCCTGATTGATATGCTGCCACGCAGCTCCACGGATGGCGAAGACGCCTTTGCGCCCCTGTCCGGCGGGGCCGTGTTTAACACAGCTATTGCCTTGGGGCGCTTGGGAGCCCCTGCGGGTTATTTTGGCGGCCTGTCCACGGATCTTTTTGGCACCCAATTGGCAAGTGCCCTGCAGGCCTCTCAGGTAGACTATTCGCTTTGCCCGCGCAGCGACCGCCCGACGACCCTGGCTTTTGTTACGCTGGTCGATGGACACGCCAAGTACGCATTTTATGATGAAAACACCGCTGGGCGCATGACCACGCCGGACGAATGCCCCGACGATCTGAGCTCGGTAGAGGCGCTGTTCTTTGGCGGCATCAGCCTGGTCTCAGAACCCGCCGCAGACAGCTACGCCGCGCTCTGCGCAAACTCCGGCTCGCGGGTTGTGATGATCGACCCCAATATCCGCCCAGGGTTCATCACAGATGAAACCGCCTATCGGACACGGCTGACTGCAATGCTTGACCGTGCAGATATCATCAAACTATCAGACGAAGATCTGGACTGGCTTGGCACCTCTGAAACGGACCTGCTGAAACGCGGGGCCAAAGTGGTGCTGATCACACGAGGCGCCGAGGGTGTGAGCCTCTATACCGCTTCCGGGCAAACTGACATCGCCGCGCAAAAGGCCAAGGTCTGTGACACCGTCGGCGCAGGCGACACCTTCAATGCCGGTTTCCTCGCGGGCCTCCACCGCGACAATCTTCTGACCCGCGACGCATTGGCCAAGGCAAGCCATGACACCTTGCGCTCCGCAGTGACACTGGGCACACAGGCCGCCGCCGTCACCGTCAGCCGCGCTGGCGCAAATCCACCATGGGAGCATGAACTGTGCGCGCATTGATTCAACGGGTCTCTGAGGCCCGCGTCGATATTTCCGAAGCCACCGTGGGCGAAATTGGCCCCGGGGTGCTGATCCTGATCTGTGCCATGCAGGGCGATACCGAAGCGCAGGCAGATAAGCTGGCGGCAAAAATTGCCAAACTGCGCATCTTCAAAGATGACGAAGGCCGGATGAACAAATCGCTGAAAGACATCGGCGGGTCCGCCCTTGTTGTCAGTCAGTTTACACTCGCCGCCGACACCTCTCGCGGCAACCGTCCCGGGTTCTCAACAGCAGCAGCCCCGGCAGAGGGTGAAAAACTCTATGAATATTTCGCGGCGCAAATGGCCGCGCAGGATGTTCCGGTGGCCACCGGTCGATTTGGCGCTGATATGCAGGTCAGCCTTGTCAATGATGGCCCCGTCACCATCTGGATGGACACCGAGACCTAACCCCGCGCGCCAGTCAGAACAACATATGGGAAAGGCGTCACGCTTCTTCTTTTCCCAAATACTCCCGCCGGAGGCAGCCCTCTCATCTCACGCGCGGCGCAGAGGCTCTTACGGTTCGCGGAAGGCCTCGCGTGATTTATAAAGAGGCTTCAAAAGATACTGCAGCACGGTTTTTTCACCGGTGTGCAACTCCGCCTGCGCCAGCATGCCCGGACGGATCTCAATCGACGCCTGTCGATCGGTCATCGAAGCCATGTCCACCCGAATGGTAACTTTGTAATGCGGTGTTGAATCCGAGCGGCGTTCGTCCTCAAACGTATCCGCGGAAATCACATCCACCCGGCCCTTGAGCGATCCATAAATCGTATAGTCATAGGCCGTTAGCTTGATCGTCGCCTCTTGTCCGCGACGGATGTTGGCAATGTTTTCTGGTTTGACCTTGGCATCCACAAACAGATCTTCGTCAACTGGGATGATCTGCATGATCTCTTCGCCCGGCCGAACCACGCCGCCGATGGTCGTGACTTTGAGATTGTTCACGATCCCATGCATGGGTGACACAAGCACGGTCCGGTTCAATTGGTCCTGACTGGCTTTCAGGTTCTGGCGCAGTGTCGCCAGCTCTTTCAGCGTATCGGAATATTCCTGCGCCCGGGTCAGTTCGGTCTGCGTGACAATCTCATCATAGGCTTTCTTCGCATCCGCATGGGTTTTCCGTGCCCGCGTCACCTCAATCAGCGCCACAACCTTTTTCTTCAAAAGGTCTTCCATCAGTTTCAGCTCAGAGGCCGCCTGTTCCAGCACTTTGCGTGCCCCGGCAGCGCGACTGAGGTAATCAGATTGTCGCGCCTGAAGCAGGGCTCGTTCCGAGGCAATCATCTCTGGCAAGCGCACCGACAGAGAGGCCGGAGCATCAAAGGATGAGGTGCCAGCAAGCTCAGCCTCAATGCGCAGGCGGCGGATCTCAAGCGCTGTTATCTGGTCGCTCAGATCATCAACAGAACTGCGGAATTGCGTGCCATGCAGCCGAGCAAGAACATCCCCGCGCAGCACCTCATCCCCCTCTTTTACAAGAAGCTCGGACAGGATCCCGCCCTCAAGGTTCTGAATGATCTGTGGCCGTGAGGACGAAACAATCTCGCCTTCTGCACGCACAATTTCATCCACCCAAGCCAGCGCCGACCAAACCACAAAAGCCCAAACTGACAGGGCCGACAGCCAGATCACCCAAGACGGGCCTTTCAGGTCACGGCGCAGTTCATCCGCAAGGTTGGTGCTTGGGCTGGCCATCACGCGGCTCCGGTCTGAGTTGTGCGCAGATGATCCAGAACCTGATCGCGCGGCCCATCAATCGCCATCCGACCATTGGCCAAGATGAGCGTCCGGCTTGCAAGTTGCAAAATCGGCACGCGGTGCGTTGCAATCACTGCGGTACGGCCCTGCAACCAGGTCTCCAACCGTGAAATCAAAGTTTTCTCTAAGGTCTGGTCAAGCGCGGCGGTCGGTTCATCAAGCAAGCAGATATCTGGGTCCTGCAGCCACAGACGTGCCCAGCCGATGCTTTGACGCTGGCCCACGGACATCCCTTCACCGCCATCTCTAATCTCCAGATCCAGCCCCTTGGGGTGTGATTTGACGAACTGACCCAGACCCGCGAAATCAAGCGCCTCATATAGGCGGTCATCATCCCGTTCCATCATCGTCAGGTTCAGGTTGTCGCGAAGCGTGCCGTGAAACAGCCGCACATCTTGACCGAGATATCCGATACAGCGGCGCAAATCGCGCGGGTCAATCTGGGACATCTCGGTGCCATCGATCAACAATTTGCCTTCGGTCGGCGCATAGAGACCGGTCAGCATTTTAAGCAGCGTGGACTTGCCTGAACCATTGGCCCCGAGAACAGCCACAACCTGTCCCGGCTGGATCATCAATTGCTGAAGATGCAGCACAGCAGCGGCCTCAGGGTCATAACGATACCCTGCCCCCATCAGCTCATATTTTCCCTCTAGGGTGTCACGGCGCAGGTAGCTTCGGGCAGTAGACCGATCCTGTGCAACATGCGCAAGACCATCCAACCCGTCCAACGCCCCCTTCACATTGCCCCAACGGGCAAGAATACCGGACAACTGGGTTAATGGCGCAAGGGTACGCGAACACAGGATCCCTACTGCAATAATCGAGCCAACGGTGAATTCACCCGCAAACACAAGGTATGTGCCCGTGATCACTGCCGCGACATAGGTCGCCTGCTGGGTGCCCTGGCTCCAGAAGGTCAGGATGGAGGACAACCGACGCTGTTCACTGCTTTTCAAAGCCTGCAGTGCGGTCAACTCTTCCCAATGACGGGCAAAACGATCTTCTGCGCGCTGGGTTTTGATGGTGTCGAGCTCAACAACAACCTCTTGCAGCAATCGAGACTGCCGCGCAGAGGCGCCTTGTGCTTCTTTCGTGAGGCGGATCATCCGCTTTTGCAGGAAGAACCCCGGCACAACCATCAGAATGCCACCAAGGATCAACACCCCAACAACCGACCCGGCAATGGACCAAACCAAGAATAGGAACACAAAGATAAAGGGGATATCGGCCAAGGCACCGACCGTTGATGCGGTGAAAAACTCGCGCACCGAGCCAAACTCACGCATCGAGGAAAACAGCTGTGACGGTGTCCGTCCCGGAAGGTCAGACCGCATGCCCAGCAGGCGCGACATCAAAAGCCCCTGCACATTCAATTCAATCTGACGCCCTGCCCCGTCCAGAAGCTGGGCACGGGCCACTTTCAGGAAGGCTTCGAGTAGCAAGGCCACCATCGCACCCGCAGCCAGAACCCAAAGCGTCGCTTCGGATTGGTGTGGGATCACCCGGTCATACACCTGCAAAGAAAACAGGGCGACCGATACAGCCAAGAGATTTGCAACAAATGACCCCAAAGCAACTTCGCCAAAGTAGCGGGAAAAACGATAAAACTGCCCCCAGAACCAATGCCCGTCTTCTTCGCTAGCCGATTTGGGTTCGGCCAAAGCGATCGGTGGGGCCTCGGCTTGGATCAATTGTCCGGTAAAATAGGGGCCGAATTCATAGACCGAAACCTCGGTGCGTCGGTCGTTGCTGTCCTCGTCATACAGGATCAGCGTTGACCCTTCTTGACGTAGCACAAGCAAGACCTGCCCGTTGTTCATCAAGGCCAGAGCTGGCCACAATTCTGGCACCAAACTATCGGGTTCGAGTTCGATAGCGGTCAGCCGGGCCGCCTCTACGGCCTGTTTCAGCGCAAAGCTGTCATCACACCCGGCATTTTGCGTCAGGCTTTCAAGGACATCTGTGTCACGCACTTCGGCCCCGAGCCGCGCGGCATATACTTTGATAAGCTCAGCACGATGTTTCGCACGGTCGCTGTGACGGGGCGCTCTGCGCAAAACAGAGGCAGGCAAACCAGAGCTGGGCACCACCCGCAGCATGGCGTCGCGGGCGCGATCGGCCAGGCGGATGATCTTATCCGTGCTCAAATCTGCGCCCCTTCGGCCAAAGCCCCGCGTAGGCGCGCCAGTTCAAGCTCGGCGCGGGCCGCTTTGTATTTCAGATCAATTTCGTTTTCGACCGCACGCGCATAGGTCTCATAGACGCCAACCACATCCATGACCTGACGCTGCCCGCCCTCATATTGCGCCTGAAACAGATCCAGATTGCGGCTCGCCTGCGTGGTCAAAGCCTCGGCTTCTATCGACTGCCGGCGATAGGCTTCGAATTTACGGGTCTGCGATGCGATCTCACGTGCCGCATCTTCAAGGGCTTCATCCACTTTGCGGTCAGCGGTCTCTTTGGTCGCGTCAATCGCTTCCAATTGCGCCATGGACCCGAGACCAAACAGCTGATCCGTGGTTACTTCCAAACCGACCTTTGGTTTGCTTTGACCAACGGACCCAGTCGCTGCCAATCCGGGGAGATGGCTGGCCCGGGCAATTTTTGCCTGCGCAATGGCTTGGTCACGCTCCGCCCGCGCCCGGATCACGCCCAGCGCCTCACCGGAGACAACCTCCTGCAACCCGCCAATTCCGCGCAGATTGTTCAGTGGAATGCTCGACATCGCATTAAGCTCGGCCATGGCGGTGGCGACCGTCTCATTCGCTTCGCTTTCGCGCGCGCGCATGGACGCCAGCTTTTGGCGGATGATGTTGAGATCAGAGCTGTCGGAAACGCCGCCTTTGACCCGTTCATTCATCACCCACTCAAAGTGGTTCATATCGCGGATTGCACTGGCAAGCTGTGCCGCACGCTGGCGGTTTTCTTCAGAGCGGAGATACAGCGACAGCGCTTCGTAGACGCGTGTGTTGCCGTCATCCACAAGATTGACGGCGGCAATCTCAACATCTGATTTGGCCAAATCGCGTTCAGCAACCTTGCGGCCATTGTCAAAGAGCACCTGATTGACCACCAAATCGGCCACGAAATCGCCCAGAGATGTTAATGAGATGCTCGGCCCAATCGTCGGCAGCCAGTTTTTCTGCGCCGCCTCGGCCCGAAGCCGGGCAACACGCAGTTCCGCCTCAGCCACCCGCGCATCAGAGGCGATCACCGCCTGGGCAATCTGGCTGTAAGGGGTGCCTGGGATCAAAACAGATGTTCGGGACTGAAGCGCCGCGATGATGTCGGATGCATCTGAGGATCGCGCAACTGCTGGCTGCGCGCCTTCGTCGGAGGCCGCCACTGCAAATGGTGTCGCCCCTTTAAAGCGAGACACAATGCCGTCGCCCATATCATTCATACAGCCAGGCAACACGATCACTGCGATCAGCATGCCCAGGCTCCGCCTGCTCAATGTCATTCGTGCCCCCGTATCGGCGCGATTGTTGTTTTTCGGGATTTGGGGCCCGGTTCAGCCGGGCCTCCAAACGTCATATGTCACGCGCGACGGTCAGATGACCACGTTTGTGATGTCTTCCTCTACCAGAACAGTTGCATCGCCCAGTGTAAAGACATTTTAGGTTGTACCATCTTCAGTTTGCTGACCATTGGCCTGCGCCCCACTGATGGTAACCTGATCGTCTACACCACCATGCACCACAACCGTATCAGTTGTGTCCGACAGCGCCTTGATCTGCGCCTCGGTGATTGTCAGCTCGGCATCTTCCGCAAATTGCAGATCAATGGTGTCGACGTTGTACTCGTTTAGCGTCGTCGCAATATCATCCGACATTCTGACGGTGTTCGTCGCCGGATCATCCGTGACAAGATAGGCGCCCGAGGTGTTCCCTGCCGCGTCTGATGTCGCCAAAACAAGATGGCTTCCATCCGGAACGGATCCAGAGAGTTCCATATAGGTCTGGTTGCCGACGTTAACTTCATTGTCGATGTTCACTTCAACCAACGAAGGGCCGCCCGCTCCATCCACCAGATTGCCCAGATAAACGCGATCCGACGTAATCTCGGTGCGGATCAAATCGACGCCGCTTGCATCCCGGCCATAGCCTTCCCAGCTGAGCGTATCCGGCACCTGAGTATCGATTGTCACCGATTCACTGGTCGTACGTACGTTGCCGGCCGGGTCCGTGGCCGTGACTGTCACGGGCAGATTGCCGTCCATGTTCGCCGGGATCGATGTTGATGGGATATTGACGGTCCAGCCGCCATTTTGATTGACGGTTGCGGTGTGCGCAACGCCATTGAGCGTCACAACGACGGTCGATCCCACTTCAACCTGACCAGTCAGCTCAAATCCACTCGCCGCTTCCTCAGTATTCACGACATTGTCGGCTGTGACGGGATCGGAGGACATGTTCAATTTCTGAACACGCGTATCAACCGTTACCGACGTCGTGGTCTGGGTTGTGTTCCCCGCCGCATCGGTGGTGTCGATGGTGATTTGCGAAGGTGTTGGCAGGTCGTGCACCGGCACTGTGGCCGCACCAAACTGAGCGGTCCAGTTGCCCTGGGCATCCACAACCGCCTGAACGACATGCCCCTCAAACGTCACAGTAACCTGACCACCGGGCTCGGTGGTTCCGGTCAGCGCAAAACCGTCCTGGGCCTCAATTTCGTTGATGACGTTGTCACCTTCGACGGGGTTTGTGCTCACCCCGAAGTTCACAACTTCAGTGTCAACTTTAACCATATCGGTGCGCTGCAATGTGTTGCCAGCGCTATCCGTGATAGTTGCGGTGATCTGAGCGTCATAGGTTCCAGACGCGATCTCATGGGCTCCAAAAGGAGCGGTCCAAACACCGTTCGCCGCAGTTTGCACCGTATGGGACACACCATTCATCGTGACAGTCACCATCTGACCCGGATCCGACGTCCCGGTGAGGACCACACCATCCGAAGCTTCCGCAGCGTTCACAAGATCATCGCCTTCAACCGGATTGGGGCTGATGGTCAATGTCCCTGCGGTGGTGTCGATGGTCACCTGTTGGGTGATGGTTTCTGAGTTGCCAGCCTGATCGGTGGAAACGGCAGTCAAAGTTGTTGTGCCGTCTGCAGGTACCTGAGCCGAGGTGAAGTTCGCGGTCCAGCTGCCATTGGGGGCAACAACTGCATTCACAGTTGCACCGCCAAGGGTCAGGACCACGGTGCCACCCGGTTCGGTTGTGCCGGTCAGAGAAATGCCCTGCGCAGCCTCTTGTGCATTCACGGTACCGTCGCCACCGGCCTGCGAGGTGAAGCCAAAGTTGGTCACCAGGGTGTCGACATCAATTGAACCGGTTGTGGTTTCAACGTTGCCAACCTGATCTGTCGCTTTCGCGGTAAAGTTCAGGGTGGTTTCACCGGTTGGGATGGAGGAGGCAGGAATATCCACACTCCAGGCCCCATTACTCGCAGCCGTCGAGGTCAACACAGTTGATCCGATGGTGATCTCAACCGTTGCGCCTGCATCTGCGGTGCCGGTCAGGGTTGCCCCATCTGCGCGTTCCGCATTGTTGATGGTTCCATCGCCTTCAACGCCGGCCGTGTTCACGGTCAGGTTGATTTCAGTATCAACATCAAAGGTATGCGAGGTTGTGACGACGTTGCCCGCAGGATCGGTCGATGTGACCTGCGCTGTGGTCTGATAGGTGCCCGTGGTCAGATCTGCTGAACCATAGGTCACGCTCCAGGTTCCGTCCCCGGCAACGGTCGCCGTTTTGGTCACGCCTTCGATGACAACTGATACAGTCGAGCCGGATTGCCCGGTGCCAGTCAGTGTCAGGCCTGCGCTCACCTCTGCGGCGTTCAGAATATCGTCGCCGGTGAGAGGTGCGTTGGTCAACGCAACTTCATTCACCGTGTCGATCTGGATCTGCTCGTTCAGGGTGGTGATATTGCCAAACCCATCTTCAGCAGTGATCACGACATCCCGCGTGTATTCACCCGCAGGCAAGACAGTGGCGTCGAAAGTAAAGCTCCACTCGCCATTGCCACCGATGGTCGTGGTTTGACTGTGGCCATCGATGGTTACAGTGACTGTCGCGCCAACTTCGCCAGTGCCTGACAGTGTAACACCGCCACCGGAATGAGCGGTTTCATTGAACAGGTCGCCGGTCGAAACAGCCCCGTTGGTGGCGCTGATCGGAGGCGCAACAGTGTCGATTTCAAAGGACGGCCCATCAAGGTCAGTCACCGTCCCATCCGGATCGGTCACTTTGACAGCAACATTGTCATAGTCGCCATCAACCGGGAAATCCCCTCCGGTGAAGGTGACGCTCCATTTGCCGTCGTCGCCGGTGGTGGTGGTGACGGTCTTACCACCAATCGTCACTACTACTTCGGCGCCGGGAAGAGAGGTCCCGGTGACATCGATGCTAGGCGCAGAGCCTTCCCCGTTGATCTTGTGGTCCCCGTCAGGGTTGTCGACGGTTGGCGCTGTGCTACCACCGCCCCCGCCTCCACCACCGCCAATGATTGCGGCGCCACCAAGCGCTGCGGCTCCCACTGCGGCCCCTGCACCAAGGCCACCGGCCCCCAGCAGACCCGCTGCGGCCAGCATGCTCACTTCTTCTTCTTCACCGTTATACGGAATCCCCGCATCCAGTGCGACCTGAGGGTCATTCACAAAGATCAGATCGTCGGACGGGCTCCATTTGCCCCAGGTCTCAGTCGGACCATACTGAGCAAAGAGCGCGCCACCGTCGCCCTGTACAAAGGTGACCTCATTCAGCGTGCCTTCCGCACTGAGGAACAGGCGATTTTCGTCACTGGTGAAGTATCCCTCGAGGACAATCACCCGACCGTCCGCCAGCGTGATCAAAAGGTCATCCGCCGCCCGGTCATAGCCACGCAGATCGGTCTGCCGAATGTTTAGGGAAATATCGTTGCTTGCACCCGCCGAGACCAAAAAGGACTCGTCATTGCCGCCTACACTACCATGTTGGATCGCACCCGCACGGGTACGGATCACGAAATCAATCGCGCTCATGACTATACCGCTCTACCTCTGTGGCCATCGTCTTTTTTTATGTGACGGCCTTATTTTGCTCTAACCGCAGATTTAGCGGAATTCCGCCTTATTCACCAGTTTGAATTTCTAAAGTAGCGGGGAATAACCGCTAAGCAGCGCCAGGTAGAGCCGAAACCTGCGGGGAATGTGGCAATTTTGCGGCAGGAAGGGATTAATTCGGGGTAAATTTGCCAGCCCAAACCACCCAAAAACTACGGCCATAGGTCCCCTACATTGACCAATCTGGCGGCAAGTCTTCAGGTCGACTTCATAAGGTCTCGAATAATCGGCTGTTTATGTGGCTTTTTATGAAGAGACAGAAGAAGCTCAGATAGCTCTTCTTCAACCACCAATTTCGACGCGGTTTTCGGGCTAAACCATTTCCGCGTCCGCTGCCCACGTTCTTTCCAGTCGCGCTTTAGCTCTTCCACCAGCATGGGGTAGACACGTACCAGACAGGGCACCAATTTGCCGTTGTCGCGCACTTTCAAATATCGATAGGTGCCCAGAACTTCCGAACTGATAGTGCCCTTGGCGCCCGCTTCCTCCATGGCCTCGATCGCAGCGGCATCCCAGGGCTTGGTATTGTCCATCTCCCACCCCTTGGGCATGACCCAGCGTTTTGTCCCACGCGAGGTCACCATCAGGATCTTCATCCGCCCCTTAGCGTCCCATTGAATGGGCAGCGCTGCAATCTGCTCACCAACCGCTACCATAGCTGCGATCTGCTCCTTTTGTCTGAGCGACACCTGCCGGCAACAGTCAAACCCTGCCTAGCAACACCATGTCACACGTGTGTAACGTCGAGTCGAAATAGCAAAAGCCGCACTTGCCAGACAGGCGAAGCGCGGCTTTTGTGAAAGCTGGCGGACCGAGGAGGATTCGAA